>JAJFJA010000028.1 GCA_021774445.1 Alphaproteobacteria bacterium | reverse complement strand
GAATAGCGCCAATCCAAGCCAGAAGAGGTAGCTACTGGAGTGATGAGGATCGAGCCGCATCGCCGTCTGGATTTCACCAATGGCATCCGATGGCGTGCCAGCGAATATGCGCGCGCTGGCCGCGGCTCTGTAACCAACGGGATCATTCGGATCCAGCTTGATGGCTCGCTCTGCTTCGGTGATCGCCTTCTCGTGCTTGCCGACGAAGGACGAATATCCCGACGCCACCTGGTGTGTCAGTGGGTCCGGTGCCTTAAACGCCACTTCCAAGTTACGTGCCATTTCTATGATAGCCGCATCGGTGTTCAGACCCAGCCTTTGACTCCATAGTGTCGTGGCGCTCAGCCTGTTGTTCTCCACGGCAAGCTCGTAGACGGCGGCAAGTGCCGAATAGGCACGGCTGTAGCTCTGATCGAGATTGATCGCTTGCTTGAAATAGGATAGCGCTTGCGCAAGGTCGTCCGGCGTGCTCTGCCGATAGTGTGACCAGCCGCGCAGGAAGGCATCGTAAGCCTTTGGATTGGTAGTCCCAGACCCGGCCTGCAAGGTCGTTTGGGGAGCTGTCAGGTTGATGGCCAGCGAAGGCACGATGTTGCTGGTGACCTGATCCTGGAATGCAAAGACGTCCGCCATAGTCCCGTCGTAACGCTCCGCCCAGAGATGGCCGCCGGTGATTGCGTCAATGAGCTGGGCATTTATGCGCACCTGATCGCCGGACCGGCGCACGCTGCCTTCCAGCACATAACGAACACCCAGCTCTTCCGCAACCTGGCGGATGTGCACAGATTTTCCCTTGTAGACGAAAGAGGAGTTACGAGCGATCACGAACAAACCCGAGATCTTTGACAGATCGGTGATCAAGTCCTCAGTAATCCCATCGGCAAAGTAGCCCTGTTCCAAATCGTCACTCAGATTTTCAAATGGAAGAACCACAATCGATGGCTTGTCCGGCAATGGAAAGGCCATGCGGTCTATCGACGCGGGTTCTAATCTCGGTGCCCACGGCTGAAACCAGAACACGCCGCCGACTGCGAAAATGAGAGCCACGACGGCAGCCATGGCAAGTTGTGTGGGCTGCTGCCCCGTTTTCACGGATGGCCGAACGATCGGCGTGACAAGGGCTTTCGCCTTGTCGTCAAGGTTGATCTGAAAAGCCCTCACCGGCCGAATGATGTTCTTCACCTTGATCTCGCCAAGGTCCACCAATTCGAGGTCCATCTTGTCGCGAACTTGGTCTCGGGCAGCCCGAGACAGGCAGATACCACCCGGTTCAGCCAAACCTTCTAGACGTGCGGCAACATTGACGCCATCACCGTAAATGTCATCATCTTGAAGGATGATGTCGCCGAGGTTTACACCAATGCGGAAAACGATTTTCCGGTCCTCGGCGACACCCAGGTTTCGCTGCCGCATGGCCATCTGTACCTCAACGGCAAAGGTAACCGCGTCGACGACGCTGCCGAATTCCAACAGAACGCCGTCGCCCATCAACTTGACTGTTCGGCCGCGATATTGCGCCGCTTTAGGCTCGATCAGTTCCTCACGGTGGCTCTGAAGCGCAACCAGCGTCGCCGCTTCGTCGTTCCCCATGAGGCGGCTGTAGCCGACGACGTCGGCAGCTAGAATTGCGGCGAGATGGCGCTCCAAAGGCTCTTCCCTTCGGTGCTATAATACTGTCAACGCGTTCCAATTTCCACGATTGCCGCGGACCGCGTTGATGTCGACTCCTGTGCAGGTTTCTCGGACGCAGGCACTCGACGTGCGTCGCCCGATACACCGTGCCTGGCGTCCGAGAAACCTGCACAAATTCGGACATCAGCGAAAAAGAAGGCCCATGACCCTCTTCATCGCTGTTTGGGGGGGCAGGGCCTCGGTCTTGGCCTGGAGTATAAAAAATTTAGAAATACTATCGTCATGGTGAAATACTTGATGCATAACATGAAAAATAAAATAATGTTTTTATTTAATATAAATCTTTTTTATTTAATTAGCGAGAGAATAATTATTGCAAAAATAGTGTTTTTTGTTTGAATTTTCTAAATCAGTGCCCATTTACACTTATCAAGTCGCGACAATTTTCAAATATTTACAGGTACTTTATGCCCCCAGGTTTCTCGGGACACTCGACGCTACGGCCCTATCCGCTTGAAGGCGAGCTCCCAACCAGTACGCGGCCCCCATCCCCTAACGCGCGCCCGCACACCCTGCCGGTCGCGGCCAGCGCCATCGTCTATTGCGAAGCGAATTTTGGCACCATTGACGGCAAGACCGCCAATGGGCTGGTCCGCTACTCACAAAAATACAAAATTCTCTCAGTCATCGATAGCGGCAAGGCGGGCCTTAACACGGGCATGGTGCTCGATGGAACGCCGAACACCATCCCCATCTGCCGCGATCTTGCCGCCGCTCTGAAACATGCCGGCGGTGTGCCCGACTATTTCATCTTCGGGATAGCGCCGGCGAGCGGTCGGCTGTCGCCCCGGGAGCGCACCATCATGCTAGAGGCGATGAGGCTAGGCATGAACATCGTTAACGGTTTGCACGAGTTCCTCAACGACGATCCGGAATTCGCGACGGCTTCCGTGTTGGCAAACGTAACGATCCTTGACGTCCGCAAACCGCGCCCTCAAATGGGGCTTCGGACGTTCAGCGGCCGCATCGCCGAAGTCACCTGCCCACGTATCGCCGTGCTCGGCACCGATTGCGCCATTGGCAAGCGCACCACCGCTACCATCCTGACCCAGGCGCTCAACGATCGCGGCGTGAAGACGGTAATGGTCGGTACCGGCCAGACCGGCTTGATTCAGGGCGCGCGCTACGGAATAGCGCTGGACGCCGTCCCGTCACAATTCTGCGCCGGCGAACTGGAGGCCACAATCGTCGAGGCGTTCGAGGCCGAAAACCCCGACATCATCGTCGTCGAAGGGCAGGGCGCGCTGAGCCACCCTGCCTACTCCACCTCGTCTTTCATCCTGCGCGGAAGCTGCCCCGACGGGGTTGTGCTGCAGCATGCGCCGGGCCGCGCCAATCGCTGCGACTTTGCAACGATGGCGATGCCGACCCCGGCCAGCGAGATCAATCTCATCGAGACTTTCGCCAACACGAAGGTCATCGGCCTGACGATCAACCATGAAAACATGACCAGCGCGGAAGTCGACACGGCAATTTCTCGCTACGAGGGCGAACTCGACATCCCCGTCACAGATGCACTGACCCGGTCGCCAGAGCGCCTGGTGGACATGGTGCTTGCCGCTTTTCCCGCATTCGGGGTTGCGTTGACTGCCGGGGCGGGATGACCGCGCCACGGCTGGAAATCGATCTCGAAAAAATTCATCATAATGCCCGCACCCTGGTCAACCGACTGCGCGGGCGCGGCATTTCGGTCACCGGCGTCACCAAGGCGGTGCTCGGCGCGCCCGAAATCGCTGCCGCGCTGATCCGCGCCGGTGTGTGGGCTCTGGGCGATTCGCGCATAGAGAACATCAGGACCCTGCGCGAAGCGCGCATAACGGCGCCGATCATGCTGATCCGATCGCCGATGCTGAGCCAAGTGGAACAGGTCGTCGCGCAAGCCGATATCAGCGTCAATACGGAACTCGACGTCGTCAGAGGGCTATCCCATGCCGCGCTTGCGGCGCGGCGCACGCATGGCATCGTGCTGATGGTCGAACTCGGTGATCTGCGCGAAGGCATCATGCCCGGCGACCTTGAGCCATTCGTACAGGCAATATTGGATTTTCCGAACATTGCGCTCAGGGGGATCGGCACTAACCTTGCCTGCCGCAGTGGCGTGGCACCGGATGCCAGAAACATGGCCGAACTGTCGGCGCTGGCCGATTCGATCGACGCTACCTTCGGCCACAGGCTTCGCCCCCGGCTCGGTTCTTCCGCCGGTTTCGGGCTCGAGATCGTCTCAGGCGGCAATTCGGCCAACCTCGAATGGGCTCTGAGCGGCGCCGACACGGGGCGGATCAACCATCTGCGCCTCGGCGAAGCGATCCTGCTGGGCTGCGAGCCGCTGCATCGCCGGCCGATCGACGGCTTGTACACCGACGCCTTTACCCTGATCGCCGAAGTGATCGAGACCAAGGTTAAGCCATCAGAACCGTGGGGTGATATTGGCCAGACCGCGTTCGGCGAGATGCCGCCCCGTGCCACGAACCGGATTTTCGATCCCACCGCCGAGCGGCCCCGCACGACGCAGACAATCCTTGCCCTCGGGCGCCAGGATACCGATGCGGACGGCCTTCTTCCACCTGCCGGAATGGATATTCTCGGGGCCAGCAGCGACCATCTCATTGTCGATTCCGGCTGCCTCCGTCTGTCCGTTGGCGCCGAAATCCGGTTCCAGCTCAACTACAGCGCACTGGTTCGTGCCATGACGTCACCCTTCATCGCCCAGGTAATGAAGGCAGCCAGCAGCCTCACGCGCGTGCCCGCCCTGACGTATTGAACGCCGCGGCGGACGATATTTGCGCGGTCCTGGCTCGGCTCCCTCGAAGCCGGCAGGACACCCAATCACCCCCGCGCGTCCTCCCGCATCATGTCCGCGCATTTCTCCCCGATCATGATCGCCGGCGCGTTGGTATTGCCGGAGACCACGCGCGGCATGATCGAGCAATCCGCCACGCGCAGCCCGGCGACACCCTTGACCCGCAGCCGGGCATCGACGACCGCCCGGTCGTCGGGGCCCATGCGGCAAGTGCTGGTCGGATGGAAGATCGTGCTGCCGCGCTCCCGCGCGAATTGCAGCAGGTCGTCGTCGCTTTGCCGCTCTTCCCCCGGTTCGCGCTCCAGCTTTAGATACTTGGCGAACGCCGGCGAACGGGAGATCCGGCGGTTCAGTTTCATGCCGTCGACGATGGTGCGGCGGTCGTTTTCCGTGTCCAGGTAGTTGGCGCGGATCGCCGGATGCGTCCGCGGATCGGCCGAGCGGATCATGATCTCGCCCCGGCTTTCCGGCCGCAGCTGACAGATCGACGCCGTCACCGCGGGGAACTTGTGCAGCGGCTGCCCGGGCCGGTCGGCGCTAAACGGAATGAAGTGGAATTGAATGTCCGGGGTCGCGACCTCCGGCCGGGTTTTCGCGAACAGGCAGACTTGCCCGGCGCTGATGGTCAGCGGTCCGGTGCGGCGCAGCGCGTATTGCAGCCCGATCATCGCCTTCTTGAGCGGGTTATGCACATCGCTGTTGAGCGACTTCGCCCCGGCGATCTCATAAACCGCGCGCACCTGATAATGATCCTGCAAATCCCGCCCGACCCCCTCCAAGGCCTGCACCACCTCGATCCCCAGATCGCGCAGATGCGCGGCCGGGCCGATCCCCGAAAGCTGGAGCAGCTGCGGCGAATTGACCGCCCCGGCGCACAGCACGATTTCCCCCCGGCACGCCGCCGACCGGTCGCCGCCCTGGCTTTCCCAGTCGACGCCGGTGGCGCGCCCATCGGCGACAACGATCCGGTGGGTCAGCGCGCCGGTGACGACGTGCAGGTTCGGCCGCCGCCGCGCCGGTTTTAGGTAGGCGGTGGCGGCGCTACAGCGCCAGCCGCCGCGCGACGTGGTCTGGAAATAGCCCACCCCCTCCTGGCGCGCGCCGTTGAAGTCGTGATTGCGCGGAATGCCGGTCTCCATGGCGGCGGCGATGAAGGCCTCGCAGATCGGCCGCCGGTCGGCAATGTCGGAGACCTTGAGCGGGCCGCCGACACCGTGGAAGTCGTCCGCCCCGCGCGCCTGATCTTCCGACCGCCGGAAGTACGGCAACACGTCGTCATAGGACCAGCCGGGATTTCCCAGCTGCCGCCACAGGTCGTAGTCCTCCCGTTGGCCGCGTGTGTAGACCAACCCGTTGATCGAACTGGAGCCGCCGAGCACCCGCCCCCGCGGCCACACGATACGGCGGCCCGCAACCTTTTCGTCGGGCTCCGTGCGGTAACCCCAGGACAGCACCGGATCCAGCATGGTGCGGTAATAACCGACCGGAATATGGATCCACGGGTTACGGTCGCGACCGCCGGCTTCCAATAGCAGCACCCGGTTGCGCGCATCCTCGGACAACCGCGCCGCCACGGCACAGCCCGCCGATCCCGCACCGATGACGATGTAATCGTAACTCTCTACCACGGCCCATGCGCTCGATTTCGTCGCATCATAGCAGTGCCGCAGGGGTCGCCCACGATCGCCGCTCTTTCGCCCGGATACTGCCACGCTGGTTCCACATTAGACGCGCAGACAGACTCGGGTTGGATGTGCCAAATCTTTGGGAGGCAGACGAATGTTCAGCATTCTCCGTCATTCGCGGCTTGTGGTGTTGGTCCTAGTGTTTGCGCTGGCCGGCTGCGCCGAGGAACTATCGGTGGAACCACCGACGTTCGAGAACTCGGCCAACGACAACGACAACATGGACTATTAGTCTCGCCATCGCGCAGGACTACAAGGTCCATACGCTGATCGGCTCATCCCGTCCGCGCAACTGCTGCGGTCCTGAACGATTCAAGTCCGCGAGCACGACTTCAGCATCTTCACCCGCACCATGGCGGGCGGCAGTTACCAACTCATCGCTCACCGCCATGCTGACGCCAAGATCTCTGGTCAAAGCCTCCAGACGGGCGGCGACATTTACGGTGTCGCCAAGCACCGCATATTCCAGCCGTCGTTCCGATCCGATATCGCCAAGCACGACCGAACCGTAGTGGAGCCCGATCGAGATTTGAATCGGCTCCGCACCTGCTGCTTTTCGCTCATGATTCCATGTGCCGATGTCCGCCAGCATCGCGCGGCCGCAGCGCAGCGCGTTGCTGGCATCTTCCGGCCCCGGTTCCGGCGTCCCGAATGTCGCCATGAGCCCATCGCCCAGAAATTTGTCCAGGGTGCCCTGGTGATCGAACACGGCGGCTTCCAAGCGCCCATGGAATTGCCGTAGCAAGGCCACGACTTCTTCCGGTGACTGTCGCTCGGCCAAGCGCGTAAAGCCCACGATATCGACGAACATTGCCGCGACTTCCTGCGAACGCACCGTCCCCAGCGGCTGATCTCGCCCGGCCATTTGTTCAACAAGCGTCGGCGGGAAGTGGCGGGCCAGGTTCGCCCGCTCCCGCACCACGTCAGCCTGCCGAAACATCAGTCGATTGGTACGCCGCCCGTTTACGATGAGGATTCCGCAAACGATCAAGAAAACCACGAGTTCCTGAATGCGATCGGGGAGTCTCGAGTCATTGGGATCGGAGCTTGCCAATATTCTCTCATATCCCTCGAAGGCCACAGCCGCCCTTTCTGATAGCTCAGGCACCTCGGTTCCGAAGATCGCAACCAGGGCGAGCGCGACCAGCCACATCCCCGTCGCCCAAATGCCGAAGGCAACCAATGTCCGCCAGGAATATGCCAAAGTTGCCGCCGCCAGGAACACATAGAAGTAGCCAAACTCCGCAAACTCATACTGGAAGGCTGTCGGCCAGAGCTCGCTGCGGAACGGATTCGGTACGACCATAACGAAGGTGATCAGCGCCAAGTCCGCGAGCATTAGAAGCAGTTCCCGTCGGGATTGTGCGACTTTGCCGGCGCGCAATTGCGCCCAGCCGATCGTGGCGAAACCGATCAGTGTGGCTTCGTAGTAAAGGATCTCCCACCTGAAATTCAGGAACGGGATCAGCACGGCGATAACGGCCAGCGCAATCCAACGGGCGCGTACGGCCAGCAGCAGACCACTTCTTTTGTTTTCGATCAGAGCTTCCCGCACATGCGAGTCGGCGCGGGCAAAGTCTTCTTCCCGCAGGCCGCCGCCGCGCAAAGCAGTGTATTCTCGTAACCGGCTTATCGCAGGGCCGTCGGTCATGAGTCGCTCCTGGTGTGATCACTAAACCGCCGCCGCCCGCGGACGACTGACGGCCGTGTTCTGTTATGAATTGGCGCAATACGCAAGAACCGGCAATCATCCAAGCTGATCACAGCTCCCGCTCGGCGAGTTCGCGGAACGCATCCGGCACCGCCCCGCGCCGTCCCAACACCACCGAGCCGTAGCCGATCGACTCCCGCCCGAAGCGATCGCGGATCGCATCGACGGCGCGGTCGGCCAGCCAGCGTGCCGTGCCCTTTTTGGTGCCGGGGCGGCGTTTTTCATCGGCCAGTCTGTAGGGCAGTTCCAACTGCAAGACCGGGTTGTACTCGAGATGAGACACGGCTATCGCCAGCAGCGAGATGGCCGCCTCATTGGGGTGATCCGCCAGGGCGGCGCGCACCAAATCCTCGGCCGTCTCGGCCAGGATCGCGGTCGCCGATATCGCCGCCGGCAACGTGACGGAGCGCGTGACGGCGCGCAGGTCGGCGAACCGTACCCGCACCGTCACGGTACGGCCGGCCCGGGATTTGGCCCGCAGCCGCGACGCGACCCGGTCGGCGAGATGGCGCAGCGTCGGCCCGAAAACACCCTCCACGGCCGGCTTCTTGCCGAGCGCCGACTGCGCCCCCACCGACCGCGCGCGACGGTGCGTCACGACTTCCCGGGGATCCCGGTTCCGCGCCAGCGCCGCCAGCTTGCCGCCCACCGCCCGACCCAGGAGACTCTCCGTTGACCACCCCGGGGTCTGCGCCAGCTGCCCGATGGTGAACACGCCAATACCGGCCAGCCGCGCCCTGGCGACCGGGCCCACGCCCCACATCAGCTCGACCGGCAGATCGTGCAGGAAATCGCCTTCGGTCCCGGGATGGACGACGACCAACCCGTCCGGCTTGGCCACTTGCGAGGCGATCTTCGCCAGATGTTTGGTTTGCGCCACGCCCAACGAGATCGGCAGTCCGACCTCCGCGGCCACGCGTTTTCGAATCGTTTTCGCCATGTCTTCCGGCGAACCGAAGAGATGTTCCGAGCCCGCCACGTTGGCAAAGGCCTCGTCGATGGAGATCCGCTCGACCAGGGGCGTAAAATCACCCAGCACCCCGATGGCGGCATCACCCAGCCGTTGGTAATCCGCGAAGTGCCCACTGACAAACCGCAGTTCCGGACACAGCGCGCGGGCCCGCCGTCCCAGCATCCCACCATGCACGCCGAAGGCCTTGGCTTCGTACGAAGCGGCAAGCACGACCCCGCCACCGACGGCGATGGGCTTGCCGCGCAACGACGGGTCGAGTAGCTGCTCGACCGACGCGTAGAAGGCGTCCAGGTCCGCGTGCAGGATCGTGGCCGTCCCGGTCATGGCGGCGGTTCAATCGAACGCGAGTTCGGAAATGATCGGCCGCGGCGTGCTTTCGGTACCCCCGGTCATGGGAACATAAAGCGAACAAAATCGGTACTTGTCAAGCCACCCCGCGGAATATCCGGGTCGACGCAACAGTGAATCCGCCTCAGGCCGGCGCGAACACGACCTTCATCGACTCGGGCCCGAGGGCTGTCTCCATCGCCTGGTCCGCCTCCTCCAAGGCGAATTTGTGGGTGATGGCCTCATGCCAGGGAATCGTGTCTTTGGTCGCCTCGAGGATGCGGATGCTTGAATCGTAGGCCGAGAGTTCGTCGCCGCCGACACCGATTAGCCGGGCGCTTTTTTCCAGAATATGCCGATGCGGGTTAAGCGGCACCGTGCCGTCATCCGAAAATATGCCGACTTCCAAAACCATGCCGCCTTCGCGGATCAGCTCCAATGACTGGATCAGGCCCTCGGGCACGCCGGTGCAGTCAACCACCACATCGGCGCCGCGGCCACCGGTCAGCTGCTCGACTTGTTGTTGCACGTCCCCAACCGAGCCGCCTAAGATCGTGTCGCTGGCGCCGAACTTCGCCGCCACCGACAGCCGAAACGCGGACAGGTCAACGGCGACCACGCGGCCCGCCCCCAATATCCTCGCCTTCGCGACATGGACGATGCCGATCGGACCGACGCCGAGTATCACGACGGTGTCCCCGGTTCGGAACGGTTCCCATTCGCTGGACCACTGTCGGGCCTTATCGAGGCATGCCGTGACGGTCAAAGGCTCAACGAACGTCCCGTACTCGAGCGGCAGCGTCTCCGGGTAGCGGAACAGGTGGCTTCCCGGCAAGGCGTAAAGATATTCGCTCCAGCCGCCAAATAGATGTGGCGGATCACCGGCGCCGATATTGTTCCCGTAGTCGCGTTTTTCCCGGCAGTAGTAATAGGGCAGATTATTCCGGCAAGCGTAACAGCGCCCGCACGGCAGGTTGGGCGCAATCACGACCCGATCACCGACATTAAGCGGCACCCCGTTGTGATCGAGCACCTCGCCGCCAAGCTCGGCCACGGTGCCGACCGTCTCGTGTCCCGGGATGATCGGCAAGGGAATCGCCTGGCCGCCCTTCTGCTCCGTGCGGCCCTTAAACGCATGTTTGTCGGTCCCGCATATGCCGGAGAATCCGATGCGCAGTAGCACCGCCCCGGCCTCAATATCGGGATAGGGGAATTCCTGCAGCGCCAGCGCGCGCGTGCCTTGTAGGGTCACTGCCTTCACGCTGCTATTCTTGTTGCTGCCCATGATTTGCTCCCTTATGCCCATTGCGTGCCAGTGCCTTGCCATCACGACGACCAGCCGGCGGTCCACCCTAACAGCGTCCGAAGCAGAGGTTCAAATGACCAACCCCTCAGACGACCCGCTCTACCGCGATCCGGCGATGGCCCAGTTCTATGACCTGCAGAACGGCTGGAAGACGGCCAAGGAACGCCCTGACTTCGACTATTGCGCGGCTCTGGCGAACGCCGCCGCGTCCGTGCTCGATCTCGGCTGTGGCACCGGCGATTTGGCGGCGGCGTTGGCACATGACCGGGCGGTGACCGGCGTCGATCCCGCGGCGGCCATGCTGGACATCGCCCGCCGGCGGCCCGGCGGCGACAGGGTCACTTGGGTGCAGGCCGATGCCCGCACGGTTCGGCTCGATCACCGCTTCGACCTGGTCGTACTGACCGGACACGCGTTCCAGGTCTTCCTTACCGCGGCAGATCAAGCGGCGGTCATGTCGACCATCGCCGCCCATCTGGCACCCACCGGCGTGTTCGTTTTCGATAGCCGAAATCCGGCTTATCCGGCGCCCAAGACCCGCACCCGCGACGAAACGCTACACCGCTTCGATCACCCGCAACGCGGACCGGTCGAAGCCTGGAACGACTCTGTCTACGACCCGGACACGGACATTCTGACCTACACCACCACCTACCGACTGTTGCGCACCGGCGACATTAACGCCGCGACGGCGCAGATCCGCTACACCCCGCAAGCCGACCTCGCCGCCATGCTGGCCTCGGCCGGACTCGCTGTCGACCGCTGGCTCGGTGATTGGCAGGGCACCGCCTACCATCCAACCGCCAGAGAAATCATCCCGATTGGCCGTTTGGCCTGACTTCATGGCACCAACAACGCTGAAATCGGCATGAAGTTCTCCATATCGCGGGCCCTTCTTCGTAGCATCACCGCAAGGCGTCCGACGCGAGCTCTCCAATCACCTATCGCAGGAATGTTATCCGGATTCGACGATATCCTGTGGCGAGCCGTAGAGGACCTGATAAATCGTGTGAGGCTCCTCTCGGCCGCGGACATTCACGAGGCCTATCTCACGACACTGGATCGTTGGGTCACCTGCGATGAGGTCGTATGTAGATGAGGATATAAGGATCTGTACCTCATACTGCTTGGTCAAAGACTCAATGCGCGACGCTAGGTTCACCGCGTCGCCCAGGACCGTCGAGTCCATACGATCGGCCGAACCGACGGTCCCGATTACGGTTTCACCGGTGTGGACGCCAATGCCGATGGATATTGGAACAGATCCCTCACGCTTCCTTTGCTGGTTGTAGCTTCGCAAGGCATCAAGCATATCGAGGGAGGTCTGCACCGCGTTCTTCGCCCCAACGGCAGGGTCCTCATCGATGAACAAGCCCATGATGGCATCGCCGATAAACTTGTCGATGAACCCGCCATTCGCATGGATCGGCGAATTCATCCGTTCGAAATAACTGTTCAGGAAATTCAACAGGTCTTGCGGTGAGAGTGTCTCGGACAGGGCGGTGAAAGACCTGATATCGGCGAACAGGATCGTCACCACGCCGGACTCCGCCTCGCCCAATGCAATGTTGCCTAAGCCCTGCTTCGCAAGGCGGTCCAGAAACTGACGCGGCACGAACTTCCTGAAGGTCGCGCGAAGCCTTATGTTCTGTAGTAAGGCGCTAACCTGCGCCCCGACCATATCGAAGAAGTCGAGGTCCTTCGCCGAGAAGGTGCGATAAAGAGCGATCTTACTGAGCGAAAACCCGACTATGAAAAGACCATAAAAATCACTTGAATCGGAACGCAGTGGACAGACGATCGCCTGGCTAAGATCGAGGGTGTCCGCCAGGTCGCCATCAAGAATTTCGAACAGCCGTGACTTGTCGCCGTCTCTAATCTGCGCGATCCGCTCATCCTCGACCCTGACAACGGCATCGCCCAGTTCCCTGACGCGACGGCGGGAATAGCCCTTTATTGCCGCGACGGCGTAGCCGTTGTCCCGAGGCTGCAGGACGACGGCCTTTTCGACCCCGAAATCCCTCACGGACAACGCCACCAATTTATCGAGGGCACCCTCCGGATCCCCATAACCGAGGAGTACCTTGCTCAGCGCCTGAACGGCGTTCTGCCTGGTCAACTGCTCCTGCAGTTCATGAAGATTGGCGTAATATTTCCGCTCTGCGTCGCCCAAGCGCGTGCGCAGCGCTTCGGCATCCAGTTGCTTCAGCTCACCTAAGTCCATGACCGGCCTTCAACCTGGGCCGCACAATTAGTGGAACACGGCCAACGTGGCTGTGAAGTTATGAAAGTAATTCTTGCCATCGACGGGAGAAATTTCACCGAAAGAGAAAGTACCCATCCACGGCAATGACCCGCTGAATACGCCCTGGACCATCCGCACCCCTCTCAAAACATCATCGCCGATCATATGCTTGCCACGGCCGGCACAATCGAACTGGCACACCAGCTTGGCGTCAGCTGGAATGTCATCCAACGAGCGTTTAATGCGTTCTGCCGCAAGAGCAGCGGACGCCAACACCCCATCATGGTCGCGGCGCATGAACTGGATCTCGGTGCCTTCGGCCACATCCGTTGGCACCGCGCATGACTTGGCCTCGAAATCGAAACCATGAATAGCGCGCAGAACGTAGGGAGAAAGCGCGTCCGCAAGCTTGCCGGCTTTGAACCCAATTCCCATCAAGGTAGTCGCAGAGACGATATTATCGGCGATAATCGGCGCCCCCATCTCCTCACTCGCGACATCGAGTGCGGGACGATCGTCGATCTCGAAAATTATGTTGCCTTGGGATTTGGTGACGACACGCTTTTGGCCAACCGGTTCGCTGCCGTGAGTGACCATCGTCGTACACGCGAAGTCCCCAACCATCAGGACAGCGCTGCACGCCCCCTCCATAAGGGCCCCATTGTGAAACTGGTAGCACTGCTGGAACCTGAGATTGTCTCCCGAAATGCCCCCAATAAACGGCATTTTGCAGTGCCGCTCTATGCCCTCGAACAATTGGCTGATATTGGATCGAAAATCGGGAAACAGGAATAAGACCCGGTTTCCAGCGTCCTTCACCGCATCAACCGCCTGGCCGATTGTCACGCCCGCCTCCAGCGGGTGCCCGACAACGTTCTCGGTGCCAAAACCGTAAAATTTGATGCTCTCCGACCGGATCCCGATGATCTGCACCGCATACATTGACTCGTTGGCGATGTTCCGACCGATGATCCCCTCGAACGTCGCTCCACCCATCGGTAAGTCGCCCAGGATTTCTCTCACACCATCCAGCACGTCTTCCAGTTCGTAGCCGATCGTCGCGAAGACAAAGATGAAGTCGGCCCCATCGCGGCCCAGTTCATCTTTCACCGCCGTTGCTGCGGTTGTGGCCGCCTCATATCCATCAATTTCGTTGCTGTTTCCCACAGCGATAACGGCATCCATCATGACCTCCAGTGCGGTAAGGCGAGTGTGCACCTCCGCGCGCCGCGGTGTCACCAAACTTACCCGGATCATGACGAGACCTGACAGCACCCGCACAACCTCGGTTGACCCGCCCCAAGACCGCCGCTACCCTGTCGCCACGATGAAGGACCAACCCTGCCACGGACTCCTATTGGGACGACTTATTCGCCCGGCCGCTTGAGCGCGCCGGGATTTACCCGTCCCTTCGGTCTTTGGAAAGGTTTGAGTTCGATGGCAATCCGCCAGAACGGCTCCAAAAATATACGGTCAGGAAACCCCCGGGCGCTATGCTTGCCCACTGCGCGACCCATGTGTGAACGACTTATTGGCGGTCGCCGGGCCTAGCCGCCCGCGCGACCTCGGCGTATGGCCCCACGGCCGGCGCCAATCCCCAATACAGCCCGATCACATAGGCCGCGCGATCGCGGCTTTCGGGGCCATGAGCCCCCAAGGGCCCGGCCCCAGGAGAGAACACCGATGACCGGCATGCCATCCACCAAATACCAGCCCTTCGCCCCCATCCCCTTGCCCGACCGCACCTGGCCCGGCAAGACCATCACCAGGGCACCGATCTGGTGCAGTGTCGATTTGCGCGACGGCAATCAGGCCCTGATCGAACCCATGGGCGCCGAGCGCAAGCGCCGCATGTTCGACACCCTGGTGGCCATGGGCTTCAAGGAGATCGAGGTCGGTTTCCCGGCCGCCTCGCAAACCGATTTCGACTTCTGCCGCCACCTCATCGAAGAAGACCTGATCCCCGACGACGTCGTCATCCAAGTGCTGACCCAGGCCCGCGAACCCCTGATCCGTCGCACTTTCGAGGCCATTGCCGGCGCCCGCCAGGCCATCGTCCATCTCTACAATTCGACCTCGACCCTGCAACGCCGCGTCGTCTTCAACAGCGACCAGGCCGGCATCACCCAGATTGCCGTCGACGGCGCCAAGGTCATTCACGACCTGGCCGCCCAGACGGATACCACCATCCGCTACCAATACTCGCCCGAGAGTTTCACCGGCACCGAACTCGATTACGCCGTTGAGGTTTGCGAGGCCGTCATGGATGTCTGGCAGCCCACCCCGGCAAACCCGGTGATCTTCAACCTGCCGGCGACGGTGGAGATGTCGACGCCGAACATCTATGCCGATCAAATCGAGTGGTTCTGCCGCGAGATCAAGAACCGCGACGCGATCATCCTCAGCCTGCACCCCCATAACGACCGCGGCACCGGTGTCGCCGCCGCCGAGTTGGCCGTCATGGCCGGCGCCGACCGCATCGAAGGCACCTTGTTCGGTAACGGCGAGCGCACCGGCAATGTCGATGTCGTCACCCTGGCGCTCAACATGTTTACCCAAGGGGTCGACCCGAAACTGGATCTCAGCAACATCAACGGCTTGATTCAGGTCGCCGAGCATTGCAACCGGCTGCCCGTTCACCCGCGCCACCCCTACGCCGGAGATTTGGTGTTCACCGCCTTTTCCGGCTCCCACCAGGACGCCATCAAGAAGGGCATGGCGGCCATGGGGCAAAGCAACAGCGGTTTGTGGGAGGTACCCTACCTGCCCATCGATCCCCAGGATCTCGGCCGCAGTTATGAGGCGGTGATCCGCGTCAACAGCCAGTCCGGCAAGGGCGGCGTCGCCTATATCATGGAGAACGACTTCGGCCTCGACCTGCCGCGCCGCTTGCAGATCGAATTCTCCAACGTCATCCAGCGCATTACCGACGATACCGAAGCCGAGATCTCGCCACAGGAGATCTGGCACGCCTTCGAGGCCGAGTATTTCCCCGCCGATGCGCGCTTCGGCTTCGTCGACTACCGCAGCCTGCCCGATACGACCGACCCGCGCCGCCGCGAACTCACCGCCACCATCACCGACGGCGGCGCGCAACACACCATCGTCGGCTACGGCACCGGCCCCATCGACGCCTATCTCGACGCTTTGTGTAAACATGCCGGCCTGGAATTCAGCCTCGTCGACTATCATGAGCACGCCGTCGGCCAAGGCGCCGATACCACCGCGGCGGCTTATGTCGAGATGCAGGGCCCAGGGACCGAGCCCGCCCGCTTCGGCGTCGGCCGCGACCCCAACATCGTCGCCGCCTCCCTCCAGGCCGTCACCAGCGCCATCAACCGCGCCGTGGGCGGCAAGTCCTAGGCCGCGCCGACACCTAACCAGCGCAAAAAATCGTCATTGCCGGCGCAGCAAAGCAATCCATATCCCGCTCCCGCTCCCAACCGGCCCGTCACACTGGATCGCCACGCTTCGCTTGCGATGACGTCACCTGGACGGAAACGATCCTTCGCTCACACCATCAAGCGGCGACCTGACCGAGCAGAACGACGGCGATAATCGCCTGGGCCGCAAACCCGACCAGGAACGCCAAGGTCCGCACGCCCGGTATGCCCGCCGCGTAGACCACGAAGTGGACGAGTCTGGCCCAAAAATACAGTTGGGCGGCGAAAGCGGTGGCGCCGCTGTTCGCACCCGCCGCCTGCGCGGCGAGCACCAAAGCGGCAAAGACGACCAGGTTTTCCGCGGCATTTTGATGCGCCGTCCGCGCCCGTTCGGCCCACGCCGACAGGGGCTGATCTTCGGCAGTCGGATTCGCCATTGTTCCCATAATGCCGCGCACACGCATCCGGTCGAGCACGTAGGGCACCCACAGCAAGCCGGTCAACACGGTCGCGAGAGTCAGCCAGAACAGTTCGGCATTCATGTTACACGGTCCCTATTCTGATTTCGGTCAATTGCAGCCTATGCGTAGCTGCCAATATGCCACAAACTGCCGATGGTCTGCACCGAACTTGGCTTCATCAGGAGTGGTGCGGTCGAGAGCCGACCCTAACGACAAGTTGGGCAACGCCTCTTACAAAGCAGAGACAGCCAGCCATGCCAGCCGCCAGCCGCGCCGCCGCCATCGATCATGTCACTCGGCATTTCGACGATGGCGGGTTCTTTGCCGATCTCGCCCGCCGGGTCGCCATCCCGACCAGTAGCCAGGAACCGGAGCGCCGGCCCGCCCTGACAACTTATCTGCGCGATGAGATGGGCCCCAGTCTCGAGCGCCTCGGTTACACCGTTGCCATCTACGACAATCCGGTCATGGCCGAGGTACCTTTCATGATCGCCCAGCGCCTCGAGGATCCCGGCCTGCCCACGGTTTTCACCTATGGCCATGGCGACGTCATCCGTGGCCTTGAGGGCAAATGGGACGAGGGCCGCGACCCCTGGACCCTCACCCGGGACGGCGACCGCCTCTACGGCCGTGGCACCGCCGACAATAAGGGCCAGCACAGCATCAACATCGCCGCCATTGCGTCCGTCCTGGCGACCCGCGGTAGGCTCGGCTTTAATTCCAAAATCCTCATCGAGACCGGCGAGGAAGTCGGCTCCCCGGGCCTGCGTGAATTTTGCAGCGAACATAAAGACGAGCTTGCCGCCGACATGTTGCTGGCCTCGGACGGCCCCCGGCTCAAGCCCGACGGCCCGACCATCTTCATGGGCACCCGCGGCGCCCTCAATTTCACCCTCCGCATCGATCTGCGCGCCGGCGGTCATCATTCCGGCAATTGGGGCGGCTTGCTGGCCAACCCCGGCGTCATCCTCGCCCATGCCATCGCCAGCCTCGTCGGCCCCAAGGGCGAGATCCGGCCAGCGGAGCTGAAACCCGCGGGCATCGCCGACTCGGTCCGCGCCGCCATCGCCAAATGCGAGATCGATGGTGGCCCCACTGCCCCGGCGATCGACCCGGACTGGGGCGAACCCGGTCTGACCCCGGCGGAACGGGTTTTCGGTTGGAACGCTTTCGAGGTCCTCGCCTTCGTCACCGGCAATCCGGACAACCCGGTCAACGCCATCCCGCCGCGCGCCGAGGCCACCTGCCAGATCCGCTTCACCGTCGACACCGACCCCAACGAGTTCCTGCCGGCTATTCGGCGCCATCTCGACCGACACGGCTTCGACCGGGTCGAGGTCGAGCAGACCCGGATGGTGGTGATGCAGGCGACCCGCCTCGACCCCGAACACCCCGTTGCCCACTGGGCCGCCGAGTCCGTCGCCCGCACCGTCGGCAAACCGCCGATGATGTTGCCCAATCTCGGCGGTTCTTTACCCAATGACGTTTTCGCCGATGTCCTGGGATTGCCCACCATCTGGGTGCCCCACTCTTATGCCGCCTGTTCCCAACATGCACCCAACGAGCACATCCTCGGATCGATCACGCGTGAAGCCCTACAGATCATGGCCGGCATGTTCTGGGACGTCGGCGCCGGCGATTTTCCGAAGGCCGCCTGAGCGCGGCAGATAGACTCCCGCCACCAATTGCGCGACCCTGGCGGAATCGTCGAACCGGGAAGGGCAGCATGTTCAACAAGGATCGGTTTATCGTCGACTGCCGCGCCGCCGTCGCCGACGGACAGACGGCCGTGCGCGAAGTCCTCGCCGCCGCGCTGACCGAGCCGGCGCGGATCATCGCCGAGTTCGGCGAGCCCGAGCAGGCGGGTATCTCACCAATCTACCGCGCCCCGAACCTGACCATCATCAACTTCGTCTGGGCGCCCTGCATGACCCTGCTGCCCCACAACCATCATATGTTCGCCGTGATCGGCATCTACACGGGTCGCGAGGACAACATCTTCTGGCGCCGCACTCCTGACGGCATCGAGGCGGCCGGCGCCAAGTCCCTGGGCACCGGCGACATCGGCACCCTTGGCCGCGACATCATCCATTCGGTGCTCAACCCCATCGGCAAGATGACCTGCGCCATCCACGTCTATGGCGGCGATTTTTTCGACCCGCCCGTCGAGCGCAGCGAATGGGACCACGAGACCCTGCAGGAGCGGCCCTGGAACATCGATCGGACCAAGCGGCAGTTCCAACTCGCCCAGGCCCGTTTCGCCGCTGTCCATGAGTCCTGACGCTTCGCCTACCGTCCTGTTTGTCTGCACCGGCAACATCTTCCGCAGTATGACGGCGGAATATGCCCTGCGCGCGGCCCTTGGCGACGGCGACCCACGCATCGTCGGTTCGGCAGGCTTGGCCGAAGCGCCCCATGAAATCGTGCCGTTCGTGAGGCATTATTTAGCTGACAGGGGCCTTGATATTTCCGCCCACCGTCCAACGAAACTCACCGGTGCCGCGCTGCTTCAAGCGGACTTGGCCGTGGCCATGGGCACCGAGCATCGAGACCGAATCGTAAAACAGTTCGACCGTCGGCTACCGCTCTTCAGCGAGGTTGCTTACGACACTGTCGAGCCGCTTCGCGATGTCTATGAAGTGGTGCCGGATTGGCGCAACAATGCAACAGCGGCGGCCGCCTATGGGTGTTCCGTCATGGATTACATCTTTGACGGCATGCCAAGCTTCGTCCGCCGCATGCCGGCATTTTTCACCGGCTAAGCCGCCGCATCCGCTGTCCCCTCTGTGCCTGCGCCAACATCCAGGAAGCCGCCCGACTGCCGCGCCCACAGTCTGGCATAGAGGCCATCGGCAGCCAGTAACTCCCCATGGTTGCCTTGCTCGACGATGCGGCCGCGGTCCATCACGATCAGCCGGTCCATGGCGGCGATTGTCGACAGTCGATGGGCAATGGCGATCACGGTCTTGTCGGCCATGAGGTCGGCCAGCGAGTCCTGAATTGCCGCCTCCACTTCCGAATCCAGCGCCGACGTCGCCTCGTCAAGGACCAGGATCGGTGCGTCCTTCAGGATCACCCGCGCGATGGCGATCCGCTGACGCTGACCCCCCGACAGCTTGACGCCCCGCTCTCCAACATGGGCGTCCAACCCGGCCCGCCCTTTCTTGTCAACCAAATCGGGGATGAAGGTGTCGGCTTTCGCCGCCCTCACGGCCGCCACGACGGCCGCCTCATCGGCGTCCGGCCGGCCATATCGGACATTGTCGCGCACCGACCGATGTAGCAGCGAGGTATCCTGAGAGACCAGACCAATGGTCGCCCGCAGGCTATCTTGAGTCACACCGGCCACGTCCTGGCCGTCGATGAGAATCCGCCCGGACCCCGTATCGTAGAAGCGCAGCAGCAGGTTCACGACCGTCGACTTGCCGGCACCTGAGGGACCGACCAGGCCGACCTTCTCGCCCGGCGCGATGGTGAACGACAGATCGTCCAGGACGCCACTATCTTTGCCGTAGTGAAAGCGCACGCGCTCGAACGCAATACCGCCCTGGGCAACCGCCAACCGTTGCGCCGCCGGCCGGTCCACCAGGCCGTGCTCGCGTGCGATGGTCTCCATGCCGTCCTGCACCATGCCGATGTTCTCAAACAGCGAGGCGACCTCCCACATGATCCAGTGGGACATCCCCTTCAAGCGCAGGACCAGTCCCACCGCCAGCGCCACCGCGCCGGCGGTCGCCGCACCCTGCGTCCACAGCCAGATCCCGATCAGCGCGACGAAAAACAGCAGCACGCCGTTCAGCGACTCAAGCGTGAAGTTAAGCCAGGTGACCAGCCGGAACTGCCGCCGAACATTGTCCATGAACGGCACCATGGACTCTCGGGCGTAGCTCTCCTCGTGCGCCGCATGGGCAAAGAGTTTGACCGTTTGGATATTGGTATAGGAGTCCACGATCCGGCCCGTAAGGTCCGAGCGCGCGTCCGCTTGCGCCTTGGCAAGCCGACGCAGCTTCGGCACGAACACCCGCATGGTCGCGACATAGGCCAAGAACCACAGCGCCAGCGGCGCCATGATCCGCCAATCGCTCTGCGCGAAAAGCACCAGCGCCCCGAGGAAATAAACCACCACATAGACAAAGACCTCGGACGTCAGCGTCACGACTTCTCTTACCGCCAAGGCCGTCTGCATGACCTTGGTGGCGACCCGACCCGCGAAGTCGTCCTGGAAGAACGTCATCGATTGCCGCAGCACATAGCGGTGCGCCAGCCAGCGGATTCGCATGGGGAAGCCGCCATTGATGCATTGGTTGGAGACGGCCTCGTGAAAGAAGTCGACCAGCGGCATGGCGACCAGGATCACCAGACCCACACCGATCATCCACCACAGATGATCCGACCAAAATGTCTCCGGGTTCGCGCCAGCAAAAAAGTCGACCAGATTGCCGAGAAAACCGAACAAGGCCACCTCCAACACCGCAAAAGCGGCGGCGGTCGTGGACACAAACAGCAATTGCGGCATGATCGGCCGGCAATAATGCCACAAGAACCCAAACAGATGGCGCGGCGGCCGGTCCGGTATGGCGGCTGGAAATGGATCGACGAGTGTTTCAAAGAAGGCGAGCATGGCTTTGGTCCTGCAGCAAACGGGAAACACATTCCCCAGCCGAACCAAGCATCAACGCTTGCGAATAGGCTGGGAGATCAGATGTTGGGTACGATCCGAATCAACATAGAAACCTCCGTTTGACCGCAGCAGAACCCGCCGCGCCGGGCGCCACTATAGTCGCCTCTGCGACAACCGCAAGACATGAACTAACCCCAGAAGCGCCTACGAACCGCTTCACTATTTGCTATGTTCCCTAAGACACATGGCAAGGAAACGCCGCATCAATGACCGCCAGCGAACGAGAAAAAATGGCCGCGGGTGAGTGGTACACCTGCATCGATCCCGAGCTGGCGGGGCTTCGCTCCACGGCCCGAGACGCCATATATGAACACAACACCATGCCGCCGGCCGTGCGCGGCAACATCGGCGCCGCGTTGGCCGAACTCTTCGCGGAGGTCGCACCGGACGCCGTCATCGAGGCGCCTTTCCACTGCGCCTACGGCATCAACATCGCGCTCGGCGCCGGGGTCTTTCTCAATGCCGGCTGTACTATTCTGGACACCGCACCCGTCCGCATTGGCAACGCAACCCTGCTCGGCCCCGGCGTCCAGATTTATTGCGCCGAGCATCACAAGGATCCGGCGAAACGAAAGGCCGGCCTGGAAATCGCCAAACCGGTGGTTATTGCGGAAAGCGTTTGGATCGGCGGCGCCGCCATCATCCTGGGCGGCGTCCATATCGGCGCCGGCGCCATCGTCGGCGCCGGAGCCGTCGTGACCAAAGACGTCGCCCAGCAGACAACCGTCACCGGCAACCCGGCACGCCCCATCCCGGCACCCTGAGTCAGCTCTCAGGCCGCTCCGGCGGTCGGTTGGCCCGCTCGTTGACGAAGGCCTCCAGGTCTTTTTGCGCCACCCGCCAGTCGCGGCCGAACTTGACCGCCCGCAGGCTCTGTTCGTGGATCCACGCTCGTATCGTGGTCTCCTTCACCTTCAGCAGGTCGGCGACTTCGTGCACCGTCAGCATCGGACGACTCAGCATGGCGGCAACCTCCCCCCACAAGCGGGGATGTCTGTTAACATCATTATATCGAAGTATGTTGAAGTTTTCATCTGTATTCATAGATATGAAGAATATTGCGCTCCCTGGCGGGCGTTCTTGGCAGGGAGGGTTGAGACGGCATGGGCACGATCGGGGACCGTATCTCGGCATTGCTGCGTCATGACGCAGCCGCCGGCGTGTTGCTGCTCGCCTGCGCCGCCATCGCCCTGATCCTCGACAACTCGCCCCTTAGCTGGCTCTACGACGCTATTCTGACCACCCCCGTCGCGGTGCAGATCGGCGCCCTGGCCATCGACAAGCCGCTGCTGCTGTGGATCAACGACGGCCTCATGGCCGTGTTCTTCTTCCTCGTCGGTCTGGAAATAAAGCGCGAGTTGCTCGGCGGCCGGCTGTCGAGCTGGCATCAGGCCGCCTTGCCCGCCGTCGCCGCCATCGGCGGCATGGTCGTGCCGGCCCTGATCTATGTCGCCTTAAACCATGGCGATCCCACGACCCTGCGCGGCTGGGCGATCCCGGCGGCGACCGATATCGCCTTTGCCCTTGGTGTGTTGGCGTTGTTGGGCAGTCGTGTGCCGGTGGCGCTCAAGGTCTTCCTGCTCGCCCTCGCCATCATCGACGACCTCGGGGCCATTCTCATCATCGCGTTGTTCTTCACCGAGGATTTGTCCCTGCTGTCCCTGGTCATTGCCGGACTCTGCACCGCGCTGCTGATCGGCTGCAACCTAGCCGGCGTGCGCCGCCTCGCCCCGTATGTGCTGATCGGCATCGTCATGTGGGTGTGCGTGCTGAAATCCGGTGTCCACGCGACCCTGGCCGGTGTTGTCGTCGCCTTCACCGTTCCCATACGCGTCCCCACCATTGGCGGCCTTTCGCCGCTCCACCGCCTCGAGCATGGGCTTCTTCCCTGGGTCGCGTTTTTTGTCATGCCGGCCTTCGCTTTCGCCAACGCCGGCGTGGCCCTGGCCGGTGTCACCCTCGCCGACTTACTGGCGCCGCTGCCCCTTGGCATCGCCCTGGGACTGTTCATC
This sequence comes from Alphaproteobacteria bacterium, assembly GCA_021774445.1. Lineage (GTDB taxonomy): Bacteria > Pseudomonadota > Alphaproteobacteria > UBA6615 > UBA6615 > SZUA-147. The sequence goes on along the minus strand of JAJFJA010000028.1, from coordinate 83,724 downwards.
GGCAAGCCGCTCGGCATTCTTGGCGCGGTCTGGCTCGCCGTCAGCACCGGCTTGTGCCGCCTGCCCACCGGCGTCACCTGGTGGCAGATCCACGGCGCCGCCTTGCTGGCGGGTATCGGCTTCACTATGAGCCTGTTCATTGGCGCCTTGGCCTTTAGCGATCCCGCCCAGGCGACCGCCGTGCGTCTCGGCGTGTTGTCCGGGTCGCTGCTGTCAGGTATTGCCGGTTATGTTGTGCTGCGCCTGGCGACACGGCCCCGCCTGTCATCCGGCGAAGTCACGGAGCCGCTGGCCAAGGCAACCGTCTGACGAGGAGATCACATGCACGACGTTACCGAACTTGTCGACGGCTACCGCCGCTTTCTCGCCACGCGTTACCGGGCGGAGGCGGCGACATACCGCGCGCTGGCCGAGACCGGGCAGGCCCCGAAAACCATGGTGATCGCCTGCTGCGACAGTCGCGCCGACCCCGCCGCGATCTTCAGCGCCAAACCGGGTCAGCTATTCATCGTCCGCAATGTCGCCAACCTGGTGCCGCCCTTCGAGCCCCATGGCGACTATCACGGCACCAGTGCCGCGTTGGAGTTCGCGGTGACCGGCCTGGCCATAGAAAACATTCTGGTCATGGGCCACGGCCGCTGCGGCGGCGTGCAAGCCTTCCTCGATGGCCTCAGCCAACCGACCACGAAGACCGGCTTCATCGACCGCTGGATGTCGCTGCTCAACCCCGCCTGGGCAGCGGCCGCCGCGACCCTTAGCGAAGCCCCGGCAGAGGCCCGGCAACTGGCCCTCGAATACGCCTCCGTCCGCCACTCCATCGGCAACCTGCAAACCTTTCCGTTCATTCAAGAACGGCTGAACGCCGGCCATCTGCGGCTCCACGGCGCCCATTTCGACATTGCCCACGGTCGTCTGCACGCGCTTGACCTCGAAAGCGACCAATTCAGGCCGGTGTAACCGACCTCTCGCCGCTCGGCGGCAAACCGTCGCCGCTAGCCGGCCATCGTGATCTGCGTGTTCTCTTCGACGGTACGGTAGCGCGGAAATCGGATCGAAGCACGGGTACCGCCGGTACCGGGCGCGCTCAGCGACAGCGCCGCACCATGCAATTCGGCGAGCTTGTTGATGATCGGCAACCCGAGTCCCGCGCCTTGATAGACGCGATCGCCCTTGGTGTTGAGCCGGCCAAAGACGGCAAGAGCCTCGTTCAGCGCCGCCTCATCGATACCGATGCCGGTGTCGTCGACAGCGATGACCGCGCAATTGTCGCTGTCGACGCTGACCTCAACGCATATCCGGCCACCTTGCGGCGTGAACTTGATGGCGTTGCTGATCAGTTCGAGCAGGATTTGTGTGACGTGAACCGGATCGCCTTTGAGAAGGACCGCCGCGTCCGGCAAGCGTACGTCCATGCCGACACCGGCAACCAGCGTTTCCCCCGACAGCGAGTCGATGCATCGACTCGCCAGAGCGCGAAGGTCGATAACCTCCTCGAAGACCTCGACACTACCGGCATCGGTTAGTTCCAGAAGCCGGTCGATCAGGCTGAGCTGACGCCGACCGCCATCGGCAATCCGCTTGGCGAATTCTTTGTACTTTGGCGGTTCCACCGGACCCAGCAGCTCGCCTGAAATGCAATCCGCGAAACCGATGACGGCGTTGAGAGGTGTCCTGAGTTCATGGCTCATCGTCGCCAAGAATTGTGCTTTCGCGTTCTCGCCGGCCTGAAACAGGCGCAGTGCGCCATGATATTGCTTAACAACGCTATCGGCGGCCTGCCGCGTATTGTCCCTGATCTCGATTTCGGCGATAGCGATCTGCGCGAACGCATCCAGGCTCTCTCGGTCTTCCTCGTCAAAGACCTGCCTGGGTTTATCGTCGATAATGCACAACGTTCCGATCGCGGCGCCATTTATGACCAATGGCTTGCCGGCATAGAACCGAACATGTGGCGGGCCGACGACCACCGGATTCTCTTTGAACCTAGGATCGCCGGTGGCATCAAGGACGACGAAGATTTCGCGCTTCATGATCGCATGAGTGCAAAAAGCGACCTCTCGCGGCGTCTCCGTGACATCCAGACCCGCACAGGCTTTAAACCACTGCCTGTCCTTATCGACTAACGAAATTAGGGCGAATTTCGTGCCGAAATGCCGTTTCGCCAGCCAGACGAGCCGGTCATACTCGGGGGCTGGATCAGTATCGAGAAGAGCCAGGTCCTCAAGCACCTGCAGGCGGTAGTCCTCATCGAACGGTTTCGGATAGAGCGCATTTGTCATGCCACCCAAATAGCACGACCAAACTAACAATTTCTTGCCGCCTCAATGCCGAGCAATGTTTCGGCGCGTCTAGACACCGCACCCGTCCGCATTGGTACGCAATATCGCTTACCCGCGGAGCAGTAGCGAATGTCGACCCCGCTCGCAAAATGCCGGGCCAGACAATGACACACTCATCGGTAAGAATTTGCCGCCGCTCGTTGAATTAAGGTTTGGCTTAGATAAAGGGGGACTCAATGTCGACCGCCGGGGCCACGACATGACCGCTCGAGCCGGGCTAAGACCGAGCATGGCCGGCGTGCTGCTACTGCTGGCGGCATGCGGCACGGCCACCGAGGCGCCGGCACCCAATTCAGGAACCGGGCAGGGCGGCGGCCGGCCTTACACGGTTAACGGTGTGCGTTACGTTCCACACGCCGACCCCGACTACAACGCGGTCGGCATGGCGTCATGGTATGGACGGCGGTTTCACGGTCGGCGCACCGCAAGCGGCGCGCGCTTCGACATGACCGGCATGACCGCGGCGCATAAGACGTTGCCGTTCGGCACCAGGGTGCGGGTAACCAATCTGCAAAACGGCCGCAGCGTCGTGCTGACGATAAATGATCGGGGTCCGTTCAAGCGTGGCCGCGTCATCGATGTATCGCGCCACGGCGCCGAACATCTGGACTTCGTGCAAGCGGGCACGGCACGGGTACGCGTAGAGGTCGTAAAGACCGGACGCGGGTGATACCGGGTGGTGAGGATCCGCCCCAAGCCTGGCCGCTCGGCCTTCTTCTCTCCCGGAGTCTTCGCACCTGGCGGTTTCCTAATTTGGCGATCCGCGCATCCGCGCCATATAACAACAGGCATGGCACTTCCGCCGGATGAATGGAGACACTTGTGGCTGACGACGCAACCCTGCTGCACGACCTGATTGCCCGCGCCCGAACGGGCGGCGCCGACGCTGCCGACGCCTTGATCGTGCATAGCGTCGGCATTTCCCATGCCCAGCGCCTTGGCGAGATCGAAAAACTGGAGCGCGAGGAGAGCCAGGACCTCGGCCTGCGCGTCATCATCGGCAAAAAACAGGCGATCGTCTCCTCCACCGACTTTGGTCAGAGGGCTTTGGATGAGCTTGTCGAGCGCGGCCTCGCCATGGCCCGCACGGTGCCCGACGATCCCTATTGCGGCCTCGCCGATCCCGAGCAGCTCTGTACCGAGATCCCCGATCTCGACATCGCCGATGCCGCCGAGCCCAGCGCCGATGCATTGGTTGAGCGCGCCCGTGCCTGCGAGGACGCGGCGCGCGCCGTCACCGGCATCACCAATTCCGAGGGCGCCGAGGCCGGCTGGAGCCTCAGCCGCGTCAGCCTCGCCGCCTCCAACGGTTTCGCCGGCAGCTACCAGGTCTCGCAACACGCCGTCAGCACCGAAGTCATCGCCGGCTCAGGCACCGCCATGGAGGGCGACTACGACTATAGCGTCGCCGTGCACGGCAGCGACCTCGAGGCCCCCGACGCCGTCGGTCGCCGCGCCGGGGAGCGCGCCGTGCGCCGCCTAAACCCACGCCGGGCCGAGACCGCGCAAGTGCCGATTATCTTCGACCCCCGCGTCGCCGGCAGCCTGATTCGCCATTGTGTCGGCGCCATCAGCGGCACCGCCATCGCCCGCGGCACCAGTTTCCTCAAGGACCATCTCGGCAAAGCGGTGTTCAAATCCGGCATCAATATTATCGACGACCCCCGGCGCCCGCGCGGTCTGCGCTCCAAACCCTTCGATGGCGAGGGCCTCGCCAACGCCAAGCGCAAACTGATCGACGACGGCACCTTGACCACCTGGCTGCTCGATCTCGCCTCGGCCCGCCAACTCGGGATGCAAAGCACCGGCCACGCCGCCCGCGGCACCTCCGGCCCGCCCGGCCCATCCGCCACCAACCTCTATCTCGAACCTGGCGACCACACCCCGGCAGAGCTGATGAGCGACATCACCAGCGGATTTTACGTCACCGACCTGCTCGGTATGGGTGTCAATCAGGTCACCGGCGATTACAGCCGCGGCGCCGCCGGCTATTGGATCGAGGATGGCGCGCCGTCCTATCCGGTATCCGAACTCACCATCGCCGGCAACCTCAAGGACATGTTCCTGCACCTGACCCCGGCCTCCGACCTGGTCTTCCGCTACGGCACCGACAGCCCCACCCTGCGGGTCGACGGCATGACCGTCGCCGGCGCCGGCTGACCACTGGTCCCAACCGCCGGGCCCGTGTTATAGGAATCCCGCGAGAAACTGAGGATTCCGCCACCCTTGGCTGAGCACGCCACCAAACAGCTGCCCTTGGACGACTCCTCCCGCCGTCTGGTCGCCAGGCTGTGGTCCGATTGGATGCGCCCCTATCTGCCACGGATCATCGCGGCGGCTTTGCTGATGGCCGTGGTCGCCGGCGTTACCGGCCTCTACCCCCTGCTTATCGAGCAGGCTATTGACCGGCTGGAGGCCAAGGATCGTTCCGCTCTGTTCGTGCTGCCGCTCGCCATCGTCGCGGTAACTTTTGCCAAGGGTTGCGCCAGTTACGGCCAGTCGGTCATCAGTCAGTCGGTCGCCTTCGGCGTTATTGCCGACCTGCAAAAGGCCATGTTCGCCCATCTCATGCGCGCCGATCTCGCCGCCCTGCAGCGCGCGACTACGGGCCAGCTCGTGTCCCGCTTCACCAACGACGTCAACCTGATGCGCGATGCCCTGGCAAAATCCATGACCGGCATGGCGCGCGACTTCCTGATCGTGCTCGTCATGGTCGGCACCATGTTCTGGCTCGACTGGCTGCTGGCGCTGATCGTCGTTGTCTTCTTCCCCGTCAGCGTCCTGCCCATCGTCCGCATCGGCCGGCGCCTGCGCCGCACCTCCACTAGTGTCCAGGTCGAACTTGGCGACCTCACGGCCAACCTCACGCAAGCCATCGGCGGTGCCCGGCTGGTCAAGGCCTACCGTATGGAGGAGCACGAGCGCGCCCGCGCCAATGCGCTGTTCGAGAGCGTCTATCGCCTGGTCATGAAAATGGTCAAAAGCCGCTCCCGCACCTATCCCATGCTGGAGACCCTGGGCGGCCTCGCCGTCGCCTCGGTATTGTCTTTCGGCGGCTGGCGCATCCTGAGCGGCGCCGGCACCTTGGGCGAGTTCACCGGTTTCCTGAGTGCCGTCCTGATCGCCTACCAGCCCATGCGCAGCCTCGGCAATCTCAACGCCAGCCTGCAGGAGGGCCTGGCCGCCATCAAACGCACCTTCGACTTGCTCGACGAGCAGGCACGCATCGTCGACGCCGCCGATGCCAAACCGCTTATGGTCAGCAACGGCGAAATTCGCTTCGACCATGTCAGTTTCCACTACGACCATGACAAACCGGCCCTCGACGACCTGACCCTCACCGTTCCCGCCGGCAAGACCGTCGCCCTGGTCGGCCCCAGCGGCGCCGGCAAATCCTCGGTCTTGAACCTGATCCCACGCTTTTTCGACACCGGCGCCGGCGCGGTCTGCATCGACGGCCAGAATGTCGCGCAGGTCACCATCGCCAGTCTGCGTGACTGCATCGCCTTGGTCAGCCAGGATATCACCCTGTTCAACGACAGCGTGCGCGCCAACATCGCCTTCGGCGCCCGCAACGCTGGCGACGCCGCCATCGAAGCGGCGGCGAAGGCCGCCAGCGCCCATGACTTCATATCCGCCCTGCCCAACGGCTACGACACTTTGGTCGGCGACCATGGCTCCAGCCTCAGCGGTGGCGAGCGCCAGCGCATCGCCATCGCCCGCGCCATGCTTAAGGACGCCCCTATCCTGCTGCTCGACGAAGCCACCAGCGCCCTCGACGCGGAATCCGAGCGCCATGTGCAGGCCGCGCTCGCCCGCCTCACCGCCGGCCGCACCACCCTGGTCATCGCCCACCGCCTGTCGACCGTCATGGATGCCGACATCATCTACGTGCTCGAAAAGGGCCGGCTCGTCGAATCCGGCACCCACGACGAGTTACAGACCCGCGGCGGCCTCTATGCCCGGCTCTGCCGGCTGCAGTTTCAGAAGGATCCCGGCGCCCTTAGCCGCTTGAAAACCCAGCCCGCCGGCTCCGCGGCCTGACGCATGTCACTCGGTGCGCCGGGTTTCTGGTATGACCGCCGCGCCCGCTTGCTCCCGGCCCTGCTCAGCCCCGCCGCCGCCCTCTACACCGCCGCCGGCACCCTGCGCCGGTCCATGGTCACCCCACAGCGCGCCGCCGTTCCGGTCATCTGCGTCGGCAATCTGGTCGCCGGTGGCGCCGGTAAGACCCCCACCTGTCTGGCCCTGGCCGACCTGCTGCGCAGGTCTGGGACCCGGCCGGCCTTCCTCAGTCGCGGCCATGGCGGCCGCCTACGCGGCCCTATCCAAGTCGATCCGGCACGGCACACCGCCCGCGATGTCGGCGACGAACCGCTGCTGCTCGCCGCCGCCGCCCCCACCTGGGTCGCCCGCGACCGCCGCGCCGGCGCCAATAGGGCGGCTGAACTTGGTGCCACTATTATCGTCATGGATGACGGCTATCAGAACCCCACCATCACCAAAGATTATTCCCTGCTGGTGATCGACGGCCCCGCCGGTTTCGGCAATGGCCACGTCCACCCCGCCGGTCCGTTGCGCGAACCTATGGTCAGCGGCCTCGCCCGCGCCGACGCCGTCGTCATCATCGGCCCCGACGAACACGACTTGCGCGGCAAGCTGCCCGGGGGGCTGCCCATTTTCAGCGCTCACCTCGCACCCCGCGCCGACTCGACGATTTCGCGCCACCAGCGTGTCCTCGCCTTCGCCGGCATCGGTCGCCCACAGAAATTCTTCGAATCCCTGGCAGTGCTCGGCTGCACACTCGTCGGCCGTCAGGCCTTTCCCGACCACCACAACTTCACCCCCGACGAAATCATGCGCCTCTGCGATCAAGCCGCAGCGCAACAAGCCGTCCCCGTCACCACGGAAAAAGACGCCGTCCGCCTGCCTCCGGAAGCCCGCGCCATGGTGCAGGTCCTGCCGGTCACGCTCGTCTGGGACAATGCTGAGACAGTCAGGCAAAGCCTGTCAGCTTTTTCGTAGAATCGCGAACCCGACCGGCGTCATGAGCCTGGCGCCTTGGGCTTGCTCCGCTGACACCCGGCAGCGACAAAGACCCCCGGTGGGCATCTAGTGCGTCTCAAGAGCCGCTAGTTCCCCGGCATCGGCCCGGCGATCAGCGCCGGGTCAAGCCGTGTCTGGAACCAGTTCACCCGCCAATCCAGATGCGGCCCCGTCGCCCGCCCTGTGGCGCCGACGGACCCGATAAGCGCCCCTTGCGCCACTTGTTCCCCCGTCGTCACCGAAACTTCATGGAGATGGGAGTAGATCGTCGTCACCCCATGACCGTGATCGATCACCACCGTGCCGCCGGTATAGAACAGATCGCCCTCGGCCAGGGTCACCCGCCCTGGTGCCGCGGCTTTCACCGGCGTGCCGGTGGGCGCCGCGATATCGATCCCCAAATGCGGCGAGCGCGGTTCGCCGTTGAGGATGCGCTGATTGCCGTAGCGCCCGCTCACCCGGCCTAGCACCGGCCACACGAAGCCATCCGCGAACCAGGTTTCCGCGCCATCCCGCGCCCGCGCCGCATGGATCAGGGCCCCGTCACGTTTTATCCGCGCCAGATCCTCTTCGCTCGGCGTCACTTTACGAGCCGGCAGCCCGTCGATGCGCTCGATATCCCAGGCGCGCGCCGCGATTTCGAGCGCGCGGATTTCCCGCGCCCCATCCGGCGTCACCACCGACAATTCCGCCACCGCCTTCGCATCGCGGCCGAAGCCCAACACGAACACGCCGCTCTCGCCATTGACGGAGACGTTTTCCCCATCCAGCTGCACGACGCTGCCCGGCACCGCTTTTCCAATGACCAGCCCGCCCTGGGCGAAGCTTCCGGACAGCTCCAGGCCAAAACTTGGTCCTGCGACCACCATCCCCCCCATCAACGCAATTGCCAGCAGTCTCATAACAACGATCCTTGTCGCCCGTCCGGTCCTTTGGTTAGCGAGCGGCGTACCGCCCGCTGTTTGGCGATCGGCCGACCACCTTTCGCGGTGCCACGGATGAGCGCATCGGCACGCCCCTCTTCCTGGAACATAATCGAGACCGCCTGCCCTGGTTCCAAACGATCGACCTTGTCCACCAGTGCCCCATCCTCGCTGCACACCAAAGCAAAACCCCTTTCCAGAACCCGCTCGTAGGAAAAACTCTCCAGCAAACTCGAGACGCCCGAAAGTTGCTGCGCCGCCTGGTCAATCCGCACCTCTGCCAAGCGCCGCAGGCGCCGCGCCTGATCTGCGACCAACCGGTCATGCCGGCCCAGCTCGGCCCCGGTGTTGCGCACCAGCGCCGCCAGCGCCTTGGCCACGGCATCGAAACGCTGACTCTCCCGATCGAAATGCTGCTTCGGCGTCGGCAGGCGAAAACCGAGTTGCGACAGTCCCTGCCCGCGTGTCTCCAACAGCCGGTTCATCCCCAGCGCCAACCGTTCGGAGCGATCATCCAGCCGCTGCACCGCCGTTTCGATCAGCCGCTCCGGCCGCGGCAGCCCGCGCGCCAAACCTTGCACCTGCTGGGCCTGCTCGCGCAGCAGCCGGATCATCGCGCGCACCAGCCGCGCCGAATCATCATTGACCTGTGCCAGCAGTTCGGCCCGCACCGGCACCGCCATTTCCGCCGCCGCGCTCGGCGTCGGCGCCCGCCGGTCGGCGGCGAAATCGATCAGCGTCGTATCGGTTTCGTGGCCGACGGCCGAAATCAGCGGAATCTGGCTATCCGCCGCCGCCCGCACCACGGTTTCCTCGTTGAACGCCATCAGATCTTCCAAGCTGCCGCCGCCCCGCGCCACGATCAGCAGATCCGGCCGCGGCACCGTGCCGTCCGCCGGCATGGCATTGAAACCTTCGATCGCCGCCACGATTTGCCCGGCCGCGCGCTCCCCTTGCACCGCCACCGGCGCCAGCAGCACCGGCCGCGGAAACCGATCCGCCAGGCGGTGCAGAATATCGCGAATCACCGCCCCGGTCGGCGAGGTCACGACGCCGATCACCGCCGGCAGGAACGGCAGCGCCCGCTTCCGCGCGTCATCGAACAGGCCTTCCGCCGCCAGCCGCTTGCGCCGTTCCTCGATCATCTTGAGCAAGGCACCCTCGCCGGCCAGCTCCATCTGCTCGATGATGATTTGATAGCTCGACCGGCCCGGATAGGTGGTCAACCGACCGATGCAGATCACCTCCATGCCTTCTTCCGGCTTGATCGCCAACCGCCGCAGCGCACTGCGCCAGACAATCCCGTCGATCACCGCATCGGCGTCTTTCAACCGCAGATAACAATGCCCCGAGCCGGCGACTTTCGGCTGTGAGATTTCGCCCCGTACCCGCACCGTGCCGAAGGTGTTTTCGATCGTTCGTTTCAGCGCGCCGCTGAGCTCGCTGACACTAAGGATCGGCGGCATGTTGCTGCCGTCGCCAGGGAGGTCAGCGGGTGTTTCGGGCGGCATGGAATCGCTCATGGCGTCTGTTTACCAGAGCCCGGCGGCCTATGATACAAGAGGCCAAATCTGGCCCTCCCAATATGCCGAGAGTGAACCATGCGCATCCTTGTTGTCGGCAGCGGCGGTCGTGAGCACGCCCTGTGCTGGGCCATCGCCGCCTCGCCATTATGCGAGCAGCTCTATTGCGCGCCGGGCAACGCCGGCATCGCCGAGCAGGCCGAATGCGTTGCCATCGCCGCTGCGGATATCGACGGCCTGGTCGCCTTCGCCCGCGACCAAACCATCGACTTCGTCGTCATCGGCCCCGAGGCACCCTTGGTCGCCGGTCTCGCCGACCGCCTCGCCGCGGCGGAGATCCCGGCCTTCGGACCGAGCGCTGCTGCCGCCAGATTGGAAGGCTCCAAGGGGTTCGTAAAAGACCTCTGCGCCGCCCACAATATTCCCACCGCCGCCTACATCCGTACCGACGACCCCGATATCGCGGCGAATTGGCTCGCCGGGCAAGACTACCCGGTGGTGATCAAGGCAGACGGTTTGGCCGCCGGTAAGGGTGTCACCATCGCCGAAACCAAACAGCAGGCCATCGCCGCCATCGACGAGGCCTTGCGCGACCGCCGCTTCGGCGACGCCGGCGCCGAACTCGTACTGGAAGAATTCCTCCCCGGCGAGGAACTGAGCTTCTTTGCCCTGGTCGACGGCCGCACCGCCCTGCCGCTGATCGGCGCCCAGGACCATAAGCGCGCCCATGACGGCGACACCGGCCCCAACACCGGCGGCATGGGCGCCTATTCCCCCGCCCCCGCGCTGACCCCGGCGCTGGAAACCGAGATCATGGAGCGAATTATCCAGCCGACCGTCCGTGCCATGGCGGCTGCCGGCTGCCCCTACCGCGGCGTGCTTTATGCCGGCTTGATCCTCACCGCGGACGGCCCTCAGCTACTCGAATACAACGTCCGCTTCGGTGATCCCGAATGCCAGGTCCTGATGATGCGGCTGATGTCCGACATTCTCCCGGCCCTCATCGCCACCAGCGACGGCATGCTGGAGAATTTTCACCTGCGCTGGCGCGACCAGGCCGCCCTCACGGTCGTCATGGCCGCCAAGGGCTATCCCGGCGACTACCGCAAAGGCACCGAAATCAAGGGCCTGTCCGGCCTCGCAGGCGGCGATGACTTGCAGATCTTCCACGCCGGTACCCGGCGTCAAGGGGACCGTCTGCTCGCCAACGGGGGCCGTGTCCTCAATATCACGGCCCAAGGCGCCAGCATCGCCGAGGCCCAGCGTAAAGCCTACGCCGCCATCGATCGAATCGATTGGCCGGAGGGATTTTGCCGCCGCGACATCGGCTGGCGCGCCCTGTCATAGCCAATTCGTGTAGTCGTCGAGCGCCTTCCGGGTGCCGCCGAACTCCGGCACCACGCAATCCGCCGCCGGATAGCCCGTGACCATCAGGATATACGGCTTCTCGTTGTCCGGCCGGCCGCAGATTTCATTGAGAAATCCCATCGGGCTCGGTGTGTGCGTCAGGGTCACCAGCCCGGCGTTATGCAGCGCCGCGATCAAGAATCCGGTCGCGATCCCCACCGACTCCGGCACATAGTAATGTTTGACCCGCCGCCCATCCGCCAGTTGTCCGAACCGCTGCGCGAAGATGGCGATCAAGGTCGCCTGTTCCAAGAATCCCTTATGTTCGTCGGTGCCCAGCGGCGCCAGCGCTTCGAGCCACTCCGCCGGCGCCTTGTTATTGTAGAAATCGACCTCTTCTTCCTCCGCCATCACCCGCACCCGATGTTTTACCGCCGGATCGGTGATCACGGTGAAGTGCCACGGCTGCAGATTGGCGCCGGAGGGCGCCGAACCGGCCGCCAGCAGCGCTTGCTCCAGCACCGCCCGCGGCACCGGCCGGTCGGCATAATCGCGCACCGTACGCCGCCGCTTCAGATCGGCGGTAAAGGCCTTGGCCCGCGCCACCATCTCGTCCTCCGGATATTCCCGATAGGAGTCGAGGGGCCGCCAAACCGGTTGCTGCATCTTGGAACTCCCTAACCCCGTCTTGCCGCAAAAAAAGCCTTCAGCAATGCCCCGGCCTGGGTTTCTTCCAGGCCACCATAGACCTCCGGCTTGTGGTGACAGGTTGCCTGATCGAACACCCGCGCGCCATGCTCCACACCGCCGCCCTTCGGGTCGTAAGCCCCGAAATACAACCGCCGTATGCGCGCCAACGCCAGCGCTTGGGCACACATCGCGCAAGGCTCCAGGGTCACATAGAGATCGCAATCGGGCAGCCGCGGCACCCCCACAGCCTGGCAGGCCGCGCGCAACACCAAGATCTCCGCATGGGCCGTCGGGTCGCAATCTGCTTCGACATGGTTGCCGCGCTGCGCCAACACGTCGCCGGTCGTGCTATCGACCAGGACCGCGCCCACCGGCACCTCGCCCCGCACCGCCGCCGCCCGCGCCTCGGCCAGCGCCTGCGCCATGAAACCCTGCCTCGCCATGGTGCCAAACTGCCTAGACCGCGCCCACCGGGTCAAGTACCGGCGCCATGGCAAGCGCCGTCGTTAACCCGCCACAAAGACCCGCCCGATACCTTTGTGAAAATTGCATCCCACCCCGACCCGACCTAGAGTGCCGCCATGTCCCGACCGCTCATTGGTATCACCCTGGACGCCGAGGCACCGGGGGCCTATTCCAACCTGCCCTGGTATGCCTTGCGCGAGAATTACTGCGACTGCGTGACCGCGGCCGGCGGTCTGCCCGTCGCCTTGCCTCATGAGCCGGCCCAGGCCGAGGCCTATCTCGACCGCCTCGACGGCCTGGTCATCACCGGTGGCGCCTTCGATGTCGATCCGGCCATCTTCGGTGCCGCCAGCCGCCATCCCACCGTGACCACCAAGGACCGCCGCACCGCCTTCGAGCTGGCCGCGACCCGCGTCGCCGTCGATCGCGATCTGCCGGTGCTCGGCATTTGTGGCGGTCAGCAACTGCTCCATGTCGTACTCGGCGGTAGCCTCATCCAGCATATTCCCGACGAGATCGCCGACGCCCTGGCGCATGAGCAGCCCAACCCCCGCGACGAGCCCGGCCACTCGGTCGCCATCACCGCCGATACCCTGCTGCACCGTATCGTCCAAACCGCCCAGCTCCAGGTCAACAGCGCCCACCACCAGGCCGCCAAAGGCGAACCGACCGGTGTACGTATCAACGCCACCGCCCCCGACGGGGTTATTGAGGGCATCGAGGCCCGCGGCAAACGCTTCTGCCTCGGCGTGCAGTGGCATCCGGAATATGGCGTCTCCGCCGGCGATACCGCGATCTTCCGGGCTTTTACCGCCGCCGCGAGCCAAGCTTGAACGCACCTCCCACGCCGACTCGCCGGGGAAAGCCGGCTGGCGACCCGCCCGCATCACCTGCCGGCGATCGCATCGCCAAAGTAATCGCCCGTGCCGGCCTGTGTTCGCGCCGCGACGCCGAGCGCTGGATCGCCGAAGGCCGCATCACCCTGGACGGCAAAGTCCTGACCAGCCCGGCGCTCAATGTCCCGCCCGGTGCCGACATCCGCGTCGACGGACGGCCCCTGCCCGAGGCCCCGCCGCCGCGCCTCTGGCGTTTCCACAAGACCGCCGGTCTCGTCACCACCCGCCGCGATCCCGAGGGCCGGCCGACGGTTTTCGAACATTTGCCGGCGGATTTCCCCCATGTCCTAACCGTCGGCCGTCTCGATATCGCCTCCGAGGGGTTGTTGTTGCTGGTCAACGACGGCGCCCTGGCACGCCACATCGAGCTTCCCGCTACCGGCTGGACGCGCCGTTATCGCGTACGCGTACACGGCCGGGTCGATGAAAGACGCCTACAGGATCTCGCCCACGGCGTCACCATCGACGGCGCCGCCTACGGTCCCATCGAAGCCGCGATCGAGCGTCAGCAAGGCGCCAACGCGTGGCTGAAAGTGGCCCTCAAGGAGGGTAAGAACCGCGAGATCCGCAAAGTCTTGGAGTCCCTCGGTTATCCCGTCAACCGCCTGATCCGCATCTCCTTCGGCCCGTTCCAGCTTGGCACCCTGGTCCCCGGCCAAGTCGCCGAATTGAAAACCGCATCCCTGCGCTCCCTACTCCCGGCATTTTTCCCCAAGAGACCCCATGCGAATCGCCGGCGGTAACCTCCGCGGGCGCCGCCTCACCGTGCCCGCCGGCGGTATCCGGCCGACAAGTGTACGCGTACGCGAGGCGTTATTCGACATTTTGAGCCACGGCAACCACGCGCTGGATCTATCGGCGCTCCATGTTCTTGACGCTTTTGCCGGCACCGGCGCCCTCGGGCTCGAGGCCCATTCCCGCGGCGCTCGCCATGTCACCTTCATGGATAGTAACCGCACCGCCATCCGCGCCATCCGGAGCCTCATCGAACAACTCGGCGCCGCCGACAGCACCACCGTCTTGGCCGCGGACGCGACCAGGCCGCCACCGCCCACGGAGCCGTGTCAGTTGCTGCTGCTCGACCCACCCTACCGTAGCGATTTGGCCGCACCGGCCATCACCGCCCTTGACCACGCGGGTTGGCTCGCGGCACAGGTCACAATTCTCGTCGAATGCGCCGCCAAAGCAGGCTTCGTCGCACCATCGGGGTTTCACAGCGTCGATCGCCGTACCTACGGCGGCACCGCTCTTATCTTTCTTCGTCGTGCGGTATCAACGTCTTAGCCCCTATCTCGGTGATCACCAGCGCCGCCACCACCACGCCGGCGCCGACGATATAGGGCCAGGCCAGACCAACGCTGGCCAATAAAAGGCCCGCCCACAACGGCCCAACGACCCGCGCCAGGTTATAGAACGACTCACCCGCGCCGATAGCGCCACCGGAAAGATCTGGCGGGCTATGCCGCGTCAACAGGCTTTGCATGGCCGGGCTGCTCAAACCGATTCCCACCGAGATCAGCACCATCGCGGCCGTCAGGGCCGGCAGGCCCCGGGCCCCGGCAATAAGCAGCAGACCCAACGCCAGGGCCAACAGCGCCGGTCGCATCAGTCCCACCTCACCCATCCGACGCACCAGGGGGCCGGTGGCAACGGCTTGCACGGCGGCAACGATAATACCCCCGGCGACTAGCAGCGCTCCGAATTGTTGCGGCCCCCATCCCAAAACCGCATTGGTCCACAGGGCCAGGGTGGATTCCAACACCGCCACCACAGACCCCAGCATGAACAGCAGGATACCCAGCAGCAGCATGGCCGGCAGCAAGCGCCGCTCACGCCGTGGCCGCGCCTTTTTCGGCCGCAACCGCCGCCGCTCCTCCAGACTTAACGGTTCCCGCAAGCCGAATACCGTCAGCACCGCGGCCGCCAGTGGTAGTACCGGGGCCAACACCAGGATCCGCCGCGTCTCGTGGCTGTCCATATCGCCGCCGAAACCGGCCACCAAGGCGCTACCGCCGATAAAGCCGAGCGCTAGGGCCGCGCCGACGAACCCCATGCCCCGCGCCCGCTCGCGTGGGGCGGTCGTATCGGCAATATAGCCCTGGCCGGCGGGAATATTGCCGGTCAGCCCCCCCGCCACGGCCCGCGCCACAAACAGCATCCAGATCGCGCTCGCACTCGCCAACAAGACCAACGAGCCGACCGCGCCGGCGAACCCCAACAGCAGCACCGGGCGGCGCCCCCAGCGGTCGCTCACCAGGCCCCACAACGGCGCGGCGCCGAGCTGCATCAGCGGCAGCATGGTGAACAGTAGTGCCACTTGCTGCGGGCTCGCCCCCAGCGATAGCGCCTGGAAAGGCAGTATGGCCGAGACGATCCCCGTGCTCAGCAGGTCCAAGAACAGCACCACCAGAAGCACCCGCATCAGCGCCGCGCCTCGGGCGACGACATTTGTGAGTCATACCGGTAAACGGGCACCAACCCGCGGTAGTGCCGGGGGCCTAATAGCGGCCCCCAAATACTTGCGTGTATCTGCACGAAATCGCCTATCGCCGACCGAACAGGCGCTCTATTTCGGCGATCTTCAATTCGACATAGGTCGGCCGCCCGTGGTTGCATTGCCCTGAATGGGGGGTCGCCTCCATCTGCCGCAGCAATGCATTCATCTCGTCTTGATTGAGCAGCCGTCCGGCCCGCACACTACCGTGGCAGGCCATGGTGCCGCAGACCGCTTCCAAGCGCTCCTTCAGGCTCATGGCGCTGTCGAATTCCGTCAGATCGTCCGCCAAATCGCGCACCAAACCGGCGGCGTCGGTTTGCCCCAGCAGGGCCGGGACTTCCCGCACCACGACCGCCCCGGGACCAAACCGCTCCAGCACTAAGCCCAATTCCGCCAATTCGTCGCTCCGCGCCGCCAACCGGTCGACCGCCGCTTCCTCTAGCTCCACGACTTCCGGCAACAGCAGGCCTTGCCGATGCACGCCTTCGCCGGCAATCGCCTGCTTCATCCGTTCATAAACCAGCCTCTCATGGGCCGCATGCTGATCGACAATGACAATTCCGTCATCGGTCTGCGCCACCACATAGGTGCCATGCAACTGGGCGCGCGCCGCCCCGAGCGGGTAGTGCCGGCTTTCCGCCGCCCCGGTCTCGTCCGCCGGATCATCGGCGGCGCTAGCCGCGCGGCCCCGCGGATCCGCCTGCAGATGCGGCAAGCTCGGCCCGCCGGCCGCACCATCGGCCGCCGAACCATAGGGCGCCTGCATCGCAGCTATTTTTTCGCCCAGGCGACCGCCACCGCCGCCATGACCGGCCGGGCGCCACTGATAGCCGCCAGCCCCGCCGACCGGCGGCCGCATCGCCCCCAATGCCGCCGCCGCCACGGTCGTCGAGGACCGGTGCCCGGCCGCCGCCAAACCGTGCCGTAGTGCCGAGACGATCAGTCCCCGCACCACGCCGGGCTCGCGGAACCGCACCTCGGTCTTGGCCGGATGCACATTCACATCCACCAGGTCCGCCGGCGCCGCCACGAACAGCGCCACCAGCGGATGCCGATCACGGGCCAAAAAGTCCTGATAGGCGCCACGCACCGCGCCATAGAGCAGCTTATCCCGTACCGGCCGGCCATTGACGAACAGATATTGGTGGCTGGCATTGCCCCGGTTCAATGTCGGCAGCCCGGCATAGCCGGTCAGCTTGATCCCTTCGCGCTCCGCCTCGATCGCCAGGGCGTTGTCGGCGAAATCCCGCCCCATCACCGCGGTCAGTCGCGCCAGCCGGGCATCCAGCAAATCCCCCTGGCTGACCGGCATCTTCAGCCGCGTGGTAGTGCCGTCACCCAGACTGAATCCGGCCGCCGGATGGGCCATCGCCAGCCGTTGGATGGCATCCTGTGCATGGCTGAACTCGGTCCGTGCTGCCTTGAGAAACTTCAGCCGCGCCGGCGTCGCGAAGAACAGGTCTCGCACCTCGACCCGAGTCCCCGGCGGATGCGCCGCCGGCACGGCACTACCCTTGCGCCCGCCGGCCACCGTAATCGCCCAAGCCCCGTCATCGCCACCATCTCCCGCCCGGCTATCCCGGCTCCGCGACGTGATCGTCAGCCGGGACACCGCCCCGATAGACGGTAGTGCCTCGCCGCGGAATCCCAGCGTGCCGATGGTCGTCAGGTCGTCCGTCGGCAGTTTCGAGGTCACATGGCGCTCAACCGCCATGTCCAGTTCCGCGGCCGTCATGCCGCGACCATCGTCACGGACCGATATCAGTGTCCGGCCGCCATCTTGCAGCACCACGTCGACCTGTCGCGCACCGGCATCGAGGGCATTCTCGACCAACTCCTTGGCCGCCGACGCCGGCCGCTCCACCACTTCGCCCGCGGCGATTTGGTTGATCAGCCCGTCCGGCAGCCGGCGCAAGGTCATCCCCGTGTCACCCCGCCGGCTCCATGGCCTGCAGATAGTCTCGCGCCAGCACCTTGCCCTCTTCGACGGCCGGCTGGTCGAACGCATCGACCCCCAACAGGCCGGCGGTGATGATCGTCTCCAGCATGAAATGCATCATCAGCGCCCCCATCCGGCGTTCATCCAGCGCGTCGATATGCATCACCCGAGTCGGCCGCTGATTGCGGATCAGCGTATCGGCCGTGGCCCGCTGCTCCGCATCCAACAGGTCGCCCATGCTGTGACCGCCCAGATAGCCGGCCCCCATGGCGTCGGCGACCTCATGCGACACCACCCCGCCGCTACCGGCCACCGCCCCCATCAGAACCGTGAACATCTTGTCCCGCGGCCCGCCGAGATAAAGCTGTAACTGGCTGTGTTGATCGACCGTGCCCATCGCCCGCACCGGCGTCGTGCCCTTACCATCCTTGCCCAGGCTCTCCGCCCAGAGCTGGCGGTACCACAAGCCGAAATGCGCCAAGCGGTCCAAATAGGGCAGCAGCACCGTGGTCCCGGCGCCCCGCTCGTGCGCCAGGCCGACACTGACCGCCGCACCCAGCGCCGCCGGCACGTCCCCGGCATCGCTTGCCGCCAGGCACTGCGCCAACACGTCCCCGGCGCCCTCGCGCACCCCGGCCACGTCCAGCCCCGCGATCATCGCCGGCAGCATTCCGGTCACGCTCAGCGCCGAAAACCGCCCGCCGACCGCCGGGTCGTGATCCACCACCCGCAACCCCCATTGCGCCGCCAAACGTCGCAGGGGTCGGTCCCCGGGTTCGGTGATCGCCACCACCTGCCGTGCCAAGGCGTCCGCCCCGGCCGCTTCACTCAACTTCGGTGCCAATGTCAAAAGCTGCGTCAAGGTCTCGGCCGTACCCCCCGATTTCGAGATCGCCAACACCCCAAGCCGGCTCAGATCCACCGCCGCCGCCAGCTCGCTAAAGCTGTCTGGATCGACGTTATCCATGAAAATAAGCCGTGGTTTGTCGGGCCCCGGCCCAAAGCCGCAGTCAGCCAGCGCATACAGCGTCTGCCCGCCAAGGCTCGAGCCGCCGGTCCCCAAGACCAGCACCTGCTGGGCCCAGCCGCGCATGTCATCGGCAATGGCCTGCATTTCGGCAAAATCGTCCCGCCGTGCCGGCAACCGCAGGACCGGCAGGCTGCCGTCGTCGTACCAACGCCGCACGGCGGCCAGCGGCGCCGCACAGGCGTCCAGTTGAGCGGCGAGTTCGGCCTCAGCGAGGCCATGCGCGCCGATAGCGGCAGACAAGCAGCCGCTAATGTCATGAGTGTAATGCATGCCGTCTACATGCTTGAGACGGCGCCCGACTTCAACTCTCTATTGGAGTCACCGCCCTCAGCCCCCTTCGCGCGGCTCGGTCGCGGTCACCCCTTCCGGCTTCCCCACCACGACGAATGTCAGCGACTCGGGGGACAGCACCTCCTGCGCCACCCGTTCCACATCCGCCAGGGTCACCGCTTCGATCAGACTGTTGCGCCGGTCGATATAGTCGATCCCCAGATCTTCCAATTGAATGCCCACCAGCATTTGCGCCAGCGCCCGAGTACTCGACAGGCGCAATGGAAACGCCCCGGTGAGATTGGTGATCGTATCGGCGAACTCCTGCGGATCTATGGGCTCGTCGCGCACCCGCGCCCACTCCGCCCGGATCGTCGCCACCGAGTCGGCGACACTCTCATTCGCTGTGCCGACGCTGCCCATCCACAGCGCCGCTCGGTCCATCGGGCTCAGAAAACTGCCGACGGAGTAGGCCAAACCACGTTTTTCGCGCACTTCTTCGTAAAGCCGTGACGTAAAGCTGCCGCCACCCAGCAGGTGATTGAGCACATAGGCCGCATAATAGTCCGGGTCGTCACGCTTCAATCCGGGCTGCCCGAACAGCACCGAACTCTGTGGCGTATCATGCTCGACCACGATCACCTCGCCGCCGCCGGCCAACTCGCCCTCGTCGATGGTAAAAGGCGCCGCCGCAAGCGGCAGCGCCCCGAAAGTCTCATCGAGCAGCGGCGCCAAGACCTCGCTGGTGATATCCCCGGATACGCCGATGATCAGATTGTCCCGCGCGAACCGCGCGCCCACGAACCCGCGCATCGACTCCGCGGTAATCGCCGCAACGGTCTCCGGCGTGCCCCGTCGCGGTTGGCCATAGGGGTGGTCGGGAAACACCGCCGACCAGAATGCCCGGCTGGCGATCCGGTCGGGATCATTCTCTTGCCGCGCCAGAATGGCCTGAATCTGACCCCGAATACGCTCCACCGGCTCGTCATCGAAACGCGGCTCGCTCAGGGCCAGCCGCAGTAAGTCGAACGCCTCGTCCCGGTTGCGACTCAAGGTCCGCAAGCTGCCGCGAAAGGTATCCGTGAAGGCATCGAAGCTGAGCGAGATGGAAAGATCGTTCAGGCGCTGCTGAAAGCTCTGCGAGTCGAGATCGCCGGCGCCTTCATCGAGTAGGCCGGACGTCATCTCCGCCAACCCGGACATCCCCGCCGGATCGAGCGCCGAGCCGCCGCGAAAGGCGATCCGCACCGCAATCACCGGGGCCATATGATCTTCGATCAACCAAGCTTCGATCCCGCCGGGGCTGATCACCCGCTGCACCTCGACCGCCTTGGCCTGACCGTTCAGGATCAGCAACGCGATGGTCGCCAGCAACAGGCCGAAAAACCGTCCTTGCCAGCCCGGCATGATAGTAGCGTTCATCATGATCACCCTTGCTCCGGCAGCAGAATGCCGGTCGTCGAATTCGCCGCCTTGAAGACCGCTCGCGCCGCGGCATTGACCTCCGCCGCCGTCACCGCGCGAATTTGCGCCGGCCAGGCTTCCACATCGGCCGCCGTCCGGCCCGTTGCCAGGGCCGCGCCCAAGATGCGCGCCGGCCCTTGCAGACTGTCCAGCGCGAACACCGCGCTATCGATCAGCCTTTGTTTGGCCCGCTCCACTTCCTCTTCATCGACCCCATCGGCCAGCAGCGCGGCGACATTGACGTCCATCGCCGCCGCCGCGTCATCGACCTCGACCCCCTGCCGCGGGCTGAGCCATAGGCCGAAGGTCGCCACATCCAGGCTCCCCGGCTGGTAAAAGGCCCCTGCGGACACCGCCAGCGCCTGCTCGACCACCAGGCTGCGGTACAGCGTTCCAGTCGCCCCGCCGCCGATGATTTCGGCCAAGACTTGCAGTGCATAGGCCTGTTCGCTGGCGCCGGAGGTATAGCTTGGCGCCAGATAGCGCCGCGTCCAACTTGGCTGACCGACCCGCGCGTCGCGCAGGACCACTTCCCGCGGCGCCACATGCGGCGGTTCCGACGGGCGCACCCGTTGCGGTACGTCCTGGCGCGGGATGACACCATAGGTCTCTTCCGCCAGCGTCCGCACCGTCTCCGGATCGACGTCGCCGGCGACCACCAACACCGCATTGTTCGGCGCGTACCAGGTCCGATAAAAGGTCAGCAAGTCATCGATCGACAGATCGCGGATCTCATGCGCCCAGCCGATCACCGGCAAGCGGTAGGGATGATTGGCATAGGTCGCCGCCGACACTTGTTCGTTCAGCAAGCCGCTCGGCTCGCTTTCCACCCGCTGCCGCCGCTCCTCCAGGATCACTAGCCGCTCCGGCTCCACCACCTCTTCGGTGAGCACCAGATTGGTCATCCGGTCGGCTTCCATCTCCATCACCAGTGCCAGCCGATCCGCCGCAATGTTCTGGAAATAGCCGGTATAGTCTTGGCTGGTGAAGGCGTTTTCGCGACCGCCGTTCAGTGCCACCAGGCGAGAGAACTCGCCATCCGGATATTTCGGTGTCCCTTTGAACATCAGATGTTCGAAGAAATGCGCGATCCCCGACTTGCCCGGCGGCTCGTCGGCCGCCCCGGCCTTGTACCACACCATATGGGTGACCACCGGCGCCCGGTGGTTTTCGATCACCACCACCTCCAGGCCGTTATCCAGGGTGAACACGGTTGGATTGAACACTTGCGCGGCGGCACCGCTGACCACCGCGACCGCCAATCCGACCCCGGTAGCGGCCAAAAAAGCGCCACGCCGTACCATGCTGAGAACAGTCATCCCGATCCATGCCTCGCTGATTGCCAACTCACATATGGCACGAAGCATTCCAGGCGCAACGGCTGACGCTCGACCAACGCCTCACATCGCCGCGACCGACAGGCCGAATGCCGTGCTCGGCGCTGCCGAGGGCAGGCCCTAGAACAGGTCTAGGATATTGCTCTTGCGCCGCTCGATCTGCGGCGTTGCCCCTTCTGTCACCGGCAGTCCGAGGGCCTGATTCTGCCGCAGCCGCTTCGCCTCCCCTGCCGCATCGACCAAGACATCGCCATCGGACGCGGGATCCGTGAATGACAGCAATCTATTGATAAAACCGTCGTCGGTGCTGGCCAAGACCGCGCTTTCCCGGTCAACCAGGGTGCGGATATCCGCCGTTGCCCCATCCGCCCCGGCGCGGCCCAACAGCGCCGCTTCCCCTGGCGTCGTCGACACCACGGTGGCCCGCGGTGACGCCAAAGGGCCGCCTGGCGTCTGATTGACGCCACCGGAGGCCGGTCGTGCCTCCTCGATACTAAACACCGCCGCCCGCGCTTGCTGCCGCGGCGTTACTTCGTTCGGCCGCGCCTCACCCGGCCGTGGCGGCCGCAGCGCATAGTCCGGCGGCAGGTTCAGCGGTGCCCGCGCCACCACGGCAAACTCGTCCGGCGCCTGTTTCGACAGGCCCAGAGAGCGCCGCGCATCGCTGCAGGCGCCAAGCACTACCGCTGCCATGATCAGCAGACTGGGCGTCACCACCGAAAATCTGAAGGAATCCATATCGAAGCGCATACGCGCCTCCAAGGGTTATCTCGCCGTTCGCGCTATTCTACTGAACCAGCTCGGCCAAACAAGCTATCTAACAAAAGTAGCCCAACACCCACGACAATGGCCGAATCGGCCACGTTAAAAGCCGGCCAATGCCAGTTAAACGCATGCACGTCCAGGAAATCAACCACGGCACCGAGGCGCACCCGATCCACGGCGTTCCCCAACGCCCCGCCGACGATCAACCCGATCGCCAGCCCTACCAGCCATTGTTCCACCCGCCAGAGCCAGATCAATAAGGCGGCGATAATCACCAGCGCCAGGATGATCAGCACCCATCGGCCGGCGGCCCCGTCGAATAGGCTGAAAGCCACGCCCCGGTTGCCATAGAGCACCAGATTGAAGAAACCGGTGACCGTGACCGCCGGCGGTGGCAGTCCGCCGCCGAACAAGCTGGCATCGCCGAACGAGCGCCCGAAGACCTCCCCGACGACGATCCATTTGCTCACTTGATCGACAACCAGCACCAGCACTGCGGCGAGCAGCGAACCCTGTGTGATTTTTCGGCCAACCATGATCCTGCCTAGGCCGCCGGCGCCCAGGCCGCCACCGACGTGGTGCAGCGGGCGCAGATGCCGTCCTCGCTCACATCGTCGCGCACCTGATAGCAGCGCACGCATTTAGCGCCCTTCGCCACGCCCGGCACCACGCCGACCCCGGCCACATCGTCGAGCACGAAGGCACCCTCGGGGGCCTCGCCCACGTCGACGGCAAGGGCCGATGTGATGGCGATCTCCGCCATGTCCACGTCCGCCAGCACCGCCTGGGTCTGCCGATCCACATAAAGCGTCGGCGCGCCCTGTAGGCTCGAGCCAATGCGTTTCTCCGCCCGCTCGATCTCCAGCGCCCCGGTGACCACCCGGCGCACCCGCCGCACGGTGTCCCACTTCGCCGCCAGAACATCGTCCCGCCAGGACTCTGGGATATCGGGGAAAACCCGCAGATGGACGCTGTTCTCCGGATCGTCGCCCGTGCGTTCCAGCCACGCCTCTTCCGCGGTAAAACACAAGATCGGCGCCAACCATGCGGTCAGGCAGCTGAATATCTCATCCAGCACGGTCCGGCAGGCCCGCCGCTTCGGGCTGTCCACCATGTCGCAATAGAGGCTGTCTTTGCGCACGTCGAAATAGAACGCCGACAAATCCGTCGCGCAAAAGTTGTGCAAGGCTGTCCACATCCCATGGAAGTCGAAATCGTCGACCGCCTGGCGCACCAGCCGGTCCATCTCCCACAGCCGATGCAGCACCCAGCGCTCCAGCTCCGGCATCTCGGCGACGCTAAGGCGCTCACTCTCGGCAAAACCATTCAGATTGCCCAGCACGAAGCGCAGCGTATTACGTACCCGCCGATAGAGGTCGGTCTGATGTTTTAGGATTGTCGACCCAATCCGCAAATCCTCGGTGTAGTCCGAGCTGACCACCCACACCCGCAGGATATCGGCCCCCGATTGGTTCATGAAATCCATCGGCGACGCCACATTGCCTTGCGACTTCGACATCTTGATGCCGTCCTCGTCCAGCAGGAAGCCGTGCGTCAGCACCGCGTCGTAGGGCGCCCGGCCCCGGGTGCCGCAACTCTCCAGCAGCGACGAGTGGAACCAGCCGCGATGCTGGTCCGAACCCTCCAGATACAGCGACGCCGGCCACGCCAGATCCGGCCGCTGCTCCAGCACGAAGGCATGGGTCGAGCCCGACTCGAACCATACTTCGACGATATCCCGCACTTGTTCGTAATCCTCGGCTCTATAGCCCTCGCCCAGGAATCGGCTCGGCGGACTGGCGAACCAGGCATCGCCGCCCTCCGTCTCGAAGGCCTCCGCGACCCGATCGAACACCGCCTGATCCCGCAGGATCTCGCCGCTCTGCTTGTTGACGAACACCGGGATCGGCACCCCCCAGGCCCGCTGCCGCGAGATGCACCAATCCGGCCGCGACGCGATCATCGACCGTAGTCTGTTGCGTCCCCCTTCCGGCACGAACCGGGTCTCGTCGATCGCCGTCAACGCTTTGTCCCGCAGCGCGTTGGTCTCCATGGAGATGAACCACTGCGAGGTGTTGCGGAAGATCAGCGGTGCTTTCGATCGCCAGGAATGCGGATAGCTGTGCCGTAGATTGGCCCGCGCCAGCAAGGCCCCGGCTTCATCCAACGCCGCCATGACCGCGCCATTGGCGTTCCCCGGCTTGCCGTCCGAGGTCAGCACCGCCTTGCCCGCGAACAGCGGTACATGCGCATAAAACAGCCCTTCTTCGTCGACGGTCCGCGGGATTTCCAGGCCGGCGGCCTTGCCCAGCACGAAATCGTCCTCGCCGTGACCCGGGGCGATATGCACGAAGCCGCTGCCCTGATCCATCGTCACGAAGTCCGCGGCCAGCAACGGCACGTCAAAATCATACCCTTGCCCACGGAAGGGATGCGCACACAGCGTGCCGGCCAACGCCGTGACTTTGCCCAACGAGTGCCATTCGGTGATACCGGCGGCCGTCGCCACGCTTTCCGCCAGCGCCGTCGCCAGCGCCAGCCGCTCGCCCACCCGGGCCCGGCTGCCGTCCGCCACCGCGCCGACTTCATAGACCGCGTAATCGCCTTCGGCATCGAACGCGATGCCGCGGTTGCCCGGAATCGTCCACGGTGTCGTCGTCCAGATCAGCACCGCCGCTCCGTCCAGCAGCGGGTCCGCGCTCTGCACCACCGGGAAGCGGGTGTGAATGGTCGGCGATTTATGGTCGTGATACTCCACCTCCGCATCGGCCAGGGCGGTCTTCTCGACCACCGACCACAGCACCGGTTTGGCGCCGCGATAGAGCCCGCCATTCATCGCGAATTTGGCAATCTCACGAGAGATTTGCGCTTCCGCGGCGAACTTCATGGTCATGTAGGGGTTCTGCCAGTCGCCGATCACCCCGAGTCGCTGAAACTCCTCGGTCTGCACGTCGACCCAGTGCTGCGCGAATTCACGGCATTCCTTGCGGAACTCGAGCACCGGCACTTCGTCTTTGTTCTTGCCGGCGGCCCGATAGCGTTCCTCGACCTTCCACTCGATCGGCAAGCCGTGGCAGTCCCAACCGGGCACATAGTTGGAATCCTTACCCAACATCTGCTGCGACCGGCTGACCAGATCCTTGAGGATCTTGTTCAAGGCGTGTCCATGATGCAGGTTGCCGTTCGCATAAGGCGGGCCGTCATGCAGAATGAACTTCTCTGCGCCCGCCGCGGCCTGGCGTTGCTTGCCATACAGGTCCATGGCCCGCCAGCGCGCCAATAACTCCGGCTCTCGCTTCGCCAGACCCGCGCGCATCGCAAACGCCGTGCGCGGCAGAAAAACCGTGTCTTTATAATCGACTGTCATCGTGACTGTCCCAAGCCCCGCCATGCCAGCGCCGACCCGGTTGTCGGCTCAGCCCACTACCTAGATCGCCCGCTGTTCACGCTGTTGGAGGATGCTCACTATAGGGGATGAGGTATTACCCTGATCTTGCGCGGCGGCGCAGCATAGAAAGGCCGTCAACGGCGGTCAAGAAACCTGGCGGCCAGTGGGCCCGGCCCGGCCCCCTCGGCACCGTCATGGCGACCGCGAGCGAAGCAATCCTCAGCCCGGCCGCCCGATCGGATACCGTTGATATTTCTTGAACAAAACAGGAACAATACTCTAGCTTGAATGCATGACCGACCAAACGTTTGATCAGGACCAAGAGATACTGATGCCCACTCGCCTGCAGGCGGGTGATCGTGTTCGCTTTGTTTCTCCGGCCAGCACGCCGGACAGAGAGGGCGTCCTGCGCCGCGCCCGGATCCTGGAAAGTTGGGGTCTCCAGGTCGAGTTCGGGCAACATGCCTTCGCGGCCTTCGGTTATCTCGCCGGCCGGGACGAGGACCGTCTCGCCGATCTCGACCAGGCTTTTCGCGACCCCGGCGTCCGCGCCATCTTCGCGACCCGTGGCGGCAAGGGCTCTTACCGTATTGCCGACAAGCTGGACTTCCAGGCCGTGCGAAACGACCCCAAGTTTCTCGTTGGCTTCAGCGACATCACTATTCTTCACCTCAATCTTTGGCACCGCTGCAGATTGGTGGGCGTCCATGGCGCGCTCGTCGGCGAGGCCGATAATATCGGCCCTGAGACCAGCGAATCCTTGCGCCGCGCATTGATGACCGGCGCACCGATCATCCTGCACTCACAAGCCGGCGAAGACACATCGGCACTCACCACGGAGGGCCAAGCATCGGGGATATTGCTCGGCGGCAATCTCGACATGATATCGACCTCCGCCGGTTGGGCGCTGCCGAGTTTGACCGACGCAATTCTATTGATCGAAGCCGTGAATATGGCATTGGGTCAGGTCGACCGAGCCCTGACAATGCTCGTCAACGCAGGCCATCTGCATGGTCTGAAGGCAATCGCCATTGGCCAATTTTCCGGCTTCGGCAAGCATGGCGATTGGTCCGTCGTTGATGTGTTGCGGGACCATTTCAACCGGCTCGGCATACCCATCCTTGGTGGTCTTCCCATCGGTCACGGCCCGCTTCCACGCACGGTTCTTCACGGCACAATGGCTCATCTGGATGCATCGCTTGGAACGCTTGCGGTGATGACGAACGTCCCCGCAGACAACGCTAAATCCCGCTGACCCGCCATGTCGTCAAAGGCGGCCCACGCTCGGCCCCCGCGTTAGGTCGCTTCCATCACACCGGTTTGCGGCGTTTTCGCCGCCAACAGCGCCCGCGCTTGCTCGCAATCCACCACAATCTGGGCCTTCAGCGCCTCCAGCCCGGAGAATGTCCGTTCGGGCCGAATAAAATCCATCAGGGAGACCCGCAAGTGACGGCCATAGAGATCGCCGGCAAAGTCGAACAAATGGACTTCCAGCAACAGGGTCGTCCCGTCCACCGTCGGCCGCACGCCGATATTGGCCACGCCGTCCCGCCACACCGTGCTTTCCCCGGCATCGACGCCCGCCCGCACCGCGTAGACACCCTTCGCCGGGTGCAGATACTCGCCCAGCGCCACATTCGCCGTTGGGAACCCGATCGTTCGGCCGCGTTGATCGCCGGTCAGCACCCGCCCCTCGATCTCCCAAGGGTGCCCCAGCAACACCGCGGCCCGCGCCGGCATCCCCTCGCGCAACAACTTCCGAATCGCCGACGACGAATAGATCCGCCCCTCGCCATCCACCACCGGCGAAACCACGCTCACCTGAAATCCGTGGTCTGCACCCTGCTGCCGCAGGAAGGCGGCGTTTCCCTGACGCTGCCGGCCAAAACAGAAATCGGCGCCCACGACGACCCGCACCGCGCCCAAGCCGTCCACCAGCACGTCGCGCACGAATTGTTTCGCCGTGAATTGCGAAAGCCCGCTATCGAATTGCAGAACATACAAGATGTCGACCCCGAACGCCGCCAAGTACCGCGCCTTGTTACGCAACGACGTCAGTCGAAACGGCGGCGCGTCAGGCTGCAGGTAGCTGCGCGGATGGGGCTCGAAACTCAGTACCGCCAGCTTCGTCCCGGCGTCCCGCGCCTGACCGAGCAGCGTTTGATGGCCCCGATGCACGCCGTCGAAATTGCCGATCGCCACGACCGCGCCGCGCGCGTCCGCCGGGATGCCGGCATAATGTCTGAACAGTCGCATGGGCCGGGTGTAGCCGCCCGCCGCCCGGCTGGCAAGGCCACGCCCGGGTGTGGTTTTTCGACGGGTTGTCTAGGCCGCCTCGCGCCGCGCCACCATCAACACCGCTTCCCCTTCCAACACCACGGTCTCGCCGACGCTGCAGACGGTCGTTAGGGTCACCCGCCGCCGCTTCATATCCACCGCATCGATGGTTGCGCGGGTCACCACCGTGTCGCCGACCCGCACCGGCGCCTTGAAACGCAAGGATTGGGAAACATAGATCGCGCCGGGTCCCGGCAGTTCGGTGCCCAGTACCGCCGAGATATAGCCGGCCGTCAGCATGCCATGGACGATCCGACCGCCAAAAATGGTCCGCGACGCATAGTCTTGGTTCAAATGGATCGGGTTGGTATCCCCGGAAATCTCGGCAAACTGCGTGATATCGCTTTCCTGCACCACCTTCGCGGCACTTACGGTCATGCCGGGCGAGAGGTCTTCCAAGAAATAACCGTGCAGATCGTCATTTGCCGGGTCTTGCCTGTTATTCGCCTGATCTGCCATGGAGCCTCCAATGATGCGCCGCAATATATTGCTGCGCCGCACTATATCGACGCCTCACCGTCGGTCAAGCCACACCATCTGGCGCGACCCACCGGCCGCGTTAGCATTGGCCGCGACCAGCGGCCTAGCTTATCCTCGGATTTCTCTCTGTTTCGCTAAGAGGCGGCTAGATGCCCCAGCAGCCCGAATCTTGGCTGTGTGACGGTCCAAGCGATGCCGAATGGACCGTCATCCTGGCCCACGGCGCCGGCGCCCCCATGGACAGCCCCTTCATGGCGGCCATGGCGCAAGGCCTCGGCGCGCATGGATTCCGCGTCATTCGCTTCGAATTCCCCTACATGCACCGCCGCCGGGCCGAAGGCGTGCGCCCCGGTCCCGACCGGCCGGCCGTCCTGCAGTCCTGCTGGCACGAGACCATAACCGCCGCCGGCGATCCCCGGCGCCTTGTTATCGGCGGCAAATCCGTGGGCGGCCGCATCGCCAGTCTGGTCGCTCAGGCCGCCGAAATCGCCGGCCTGGTTTGTCTCGGTTATCCCTTCCACCCGCCGGGGCGGCCGGAAAAACGACGCACCGCCCACCTCGTCGACCTGACCGTACCGACCTTGATCCTCCAGGGTGAACGCGACACTTTCGGCACGCCCGAGGATGTTGCCGGTTACCGCCTCGCCCCCGCGATCGAATTGCACTGGCTGCCGGACGGCGATCATTCCTTCAAGCCCCGCAAGCGTTCCGGCATCACCGAGCAGCAGAATCTCGACACCGCCATCGCCGCCATCGCCGATTTCGTGGCCCGCCGTTGCTGAACTTGGCCCCAGCGGCGGTGCTTACCGAACCGACGCCGACCGGCACGGTCCTCCGGTCGCCGCAACGCCTCGCATCCTACCCCCGGGCCATCACCGCCCATTTGGTGAATTGGGCCGAGCGCACGCCAAACCGCACTGTTTTCGCCGAACGCCATCAAGGCCGCTGGCGCCGGATCAGTTACGCCGAACTCTGCGCCGCGACCCGCGCCGTCGGCCAGGCCATGCTCGACCGCCGCATCGGTCCCGACCGGCCCGTCATGATCCTGTCCGACAACAGCATCGCCCACGCCATCGTCGCCCTGGCGGCCATGCATATCGGCGCGCCCGTCGCCCCGGTCTCACCGGCCTATGCCCTGATGTCGCAGGATTTCGGCAAACTCAAGCATGTCTACGATCTCGTCGAGCCGGCCCTCCTTTTTGCCGACGACGGTGCCAAGTTCGCTGCCGCGATCGACGCCTTGGCGCCGCCCGACGAAATCTTGCTCTTCGGTGACACGCCCTTTCCAGGTCGTGGCGGCACCGCTCTGCACGACCTCCGCGCCACCGACCCGACGCCGGCGGTCGCGGCCGCGCACGCCGCCATCACCGGCGATACCATTGCCAAGATCCTCTTCACATCCGGTTCGACCGGGTTGCCCAAGGGCGTCATCAACACCCACCGCATGCTCTGCGCCAATCAGCAATCCCTGGCCCAGCTTTGGCCCTTTCTGACCGACCGGCCGCCGATCCTGGTCGATTGGCTGCCCTGGAACCACACCTTCGGCGGCAACCACAATGTCGGTCTGGTTTTGCGCAATGGCGGCACCCTTTACATCGACGGCGGCAAACCCACGCCGGCCTTGATCGACCGCACCATCGCCAATCTGCGTGAAATCTCGCCGACGATTTACTTCAATGTCCCGCGCGGCCTGCAAATGATCGCGGCCCGGCTCGCCACTGACGACCGGCTCGCTGCCCGTTTTTTCGCTTCTCTCGCGGCCATTTGTTTCGCCGGTGCCGCCCTGCCGCCGTCCGTGTGGGCCCAGATCACCCGCCGGGCCGAGGCGGTCACCCCGGATGTGCCGGCTTTCCTCTCCGCCTGGGGGTCGACGGAGACCGCGCCCATGGCCACCTGTGTACACTTTCCCGCGGCCGAGCCCGACAACATCGGCCTGCCCGGCCCGGGCACCGAGGTCAAACTCGTCCCGGTCGGCGACAAGTTGGAGCTCCGCGTCCGCGGCCCCGGCGTCACCCCGGGCTATTGGCGCGCCCCGGAGGCCACCGCCCGCGCCTTCGATGCCGATGGCTTTCTGCGCATGGGCGATGCCGGCCGGTTTGCCGACCCCGACGAGCCGGCGCGGGGCCTCGTTTTCGACGGCCGCACCACCGAGAACTTCAAACTGCTGAGCGGCACCTGGGTCCATGTCGGCGCCCTGCGGATTGCCGCAATCAGTGCCACGGCACCGATCACCCAAGACGCCGTGGTGGCCGGCGAGGGCCGGCAGCAGATCGGCCTGCTGATCTTCCCCAGCCTCGAGGGGTGCCGCACCGTTTGCCGCCCGCCCGCCGACGCGTCACTCGCCGGAATGATCACCGATGCCGCCGTGCGGTCCCATCTGTCCGCCGGTCTCAGGGCGCATAATCGCACCCACGGCGGCAGTAGTCGGCGCATCGCCCGCGCCCTGCTGTTGGCCGAGCCGCCATCGGTCGATGCCAATGAAATCACCGACAAGGGGTATCTCAACCAGCACGCCGTCTTGCGGCGGCGTGCCGATCTCGTTGCCCGCCTCTATGACGACGCCGACCCGGACGTGATCATTCTTCCCTAGTCCTCCGCTCGCTCGGCCGGCCAAATTCCGGCGCCCGCTTTTCCAGGAACGCCGCCAGCCCCTCCCGCGCGTCGTCCGTCGATTGCGCCAATGCCGCCGCCAGGGACTCCGCGAACAAGCCGCCGGCATGGTCCATATCGCCGATCCGCGCCAGCGCCTGCATCATCAGGTAATTCGACAGCGGCGCATTCTCCGCAATCTGCGCTGCCAGCCGCTTTGCCTCCGCCAACGCCGCGCCCGCCGCCGTCAGAGTGTGCGACAGCCCCAAACGTTGCCCGTCGTCAGCCTCATAGCGTCGCCCCGTCAGCATCATCTCGGTCAGCCGGTCGACGCCCAACACCCGTGCCGCGCGCACGCTGGCGCCGCCACCGACAAAGATGCCGCGCCGTCCCTCCGGCAGCTCGTAGAACGCGGTCTCGTCGGCCACCCGCACATGGGCGCACAGTGCCAACTCCAACCCGCCGCCGATCACCGCGCCGTGCAGCGCCGCCACCACCGGCACCGGTCCGAATTGCAGACCGTCGAACACCGCTTGCCAGCGCCGCGAATGATGCAACACCTCGACCGGCTGGCGTTGTTTATGCTCGGCCAGATCGAGCCCGGCACAAAAATGCCTGCCCTCGCCATGCAACACCACCGCCCGGACCGTCTCCGCCAGCCCTGCGAAACCGGCGGCCAGTTCGTCCATCATCTCGTCGTTGATGGCGTTGCCCTTCGTCGCCCGCCGCAAGGCGATCACGGCCACACCGCCGGCGGCCTCGACCGCAATGTGGGAAAAACCCTGGCCCGTACTCTTCATCGTTACCTGCTCACCGCTTGCGGAGTCGCCTGCAGTATAAGTCTGCTGCACCAATCTGTCCGCCCGCCCAACCGCAAAAGCAGGCACCTGTTGAGGGCCCACCCGCCGGCCGCCATACTGCCGCCGGCCCCCGCTTCGAGTCGCTGATGTCCGCCATCCATGACACCGCCGCCGCCCTGCTCCGCCTGCTGCCGCCGGAGTCTGCCCATCGCGCGGCACTGTGGGCGCTCAGCCACGGCTTGGGGCCAAGGCAAGCCCGCACCGACGACCCGATCCTCGCCAGCACGGTCTGGCAGCGGTCTTTTCCGAATCCCATCGGCATCGCCGCCGGCTTCGACAAGAATGCCCGTGCCATCGCCGGTTTGCTGCATCTCGGCGTTGGTTTTGTCGAAGTCGGCGGCGTCACCCCGCGGGCCCAACCCGGCAACCCAACGCCCCGCTTGTTTCGCCTGCCCGGCGACCGCGCGGTCATCAACCGCATGGGTTTCAACAATGACGGCCTGGACGCCATTCAGCCGCGCCTGCAGCGCGCCATGGCGTCGGCGGGCCGCGTCGTCGGGATCAACCTCGCCGCCAACGCCGACACCGCCGACCCGGCCGACGATTTCGCTCTGCTGGTCGAGCGGCTGGCCCCCCATGCCGACTTCCTCACCGTCGATATCTCCTGCCCCAATACCGCCAACGGCCGCATTTTCCTCTCGCCGGGCCCCCTCGGCGACTTGCTCGCCCGCCTCATGGCGGTAAGAAGCGCGGCGACACCGGCGCGGACGCCGCCGACACCGATGTTCGCCAAGCTGTCGCCGGATATCGATGACTCCGCCCTGGCCGCCGTCGTCGCCACCCTGTCGGCGGCGGCCATCGACGGCATTGTCGTTTGCAACACGACCACCGCCCGTCCGGAGGATCTACGGGACCATCACCGGGGTCAGCGCGGCGGCTTGTCCGGCCGCCCGCTCTTCACCCCGTCGACGGAACTGTTGCGGCGTGTCTACCGGCTCACCCAGGGCACGATTCCGCTGATCGGTGTCGGCGGCGTCGCCAGCGGCGCCGACGCTTATGCCAAGATCCGCGCCGGGGCCAGCCTCGTGCAACTCTACACCGCCCTCGTCTACGCCGGCCCGTCGCTAATCGGTCGCCTCAAGCGCGATCTCGCCGCCCGCCTGCGCGCCGACGGTTTCGGCAACCTCGCCGCCGCCGTTGGTGCCGATCATCGGCCCGGCTGAGATGGCGACCTAGTACGGCGACGCCCCGCCGCCGCTGAGCAAGGCCACCCCGACCGCCGCCACCGCCGGGACGGCGGCGACCAAGCCAAGCAGCACCGGCTGGGCCGCCCGGTCGAGCGCCCCCCGCCGCCGCCGGCCCAGCGGCACTTTGTCGGTCACGAACACCAGCAGCAGCAGCGCCAGCGACCAGCGATTGACCTCCGGCGAAAACAGCACCACCACATCGGCGATAAATAGCAGCGCGCCGGCACAGGCGAGCCAGCCCAACGCACCGAAGCCGAATCGCTCGTCGTTGATCACCGTCACCACGAACAGCCACAACAGCACCCCGCCCATGGCGGCTGCCACCGCGCCGGCCAGCGACGCCAGGCTCGCCGAGGCGCCGAGCAAGGCCACCACCGACAGCCCCATCGCCGCGACCAAGACCTGCACCCCACCAACCAGCGCCCCGGCGCGCTCCTGTTTCCGCAGCCGCCAATACACCGCGACCGCGGCCAGCCACAGCACCGCCATCTCGATCAGCAGCCGCGTGTCCGGCCCCGCCACCAGCGGCCGCCAAGCCAGCCAAATCAGCGCCAGCACCGGCAAACCGAACAGCGACAGGCGCTCCAATCCGTCGGCCCGGCGCCGCCCTTCTCGGCCGTCGATCGCCCAGCCGGCGGCCAGCGCCAGCAAGATCAGATAGAAGATCTTTTGCTTGCCTGTCGTCGGCAGGATCGGCGGTAGCCCCTCGATCCACCAGAACGCGGCGACAATGCCAACGATGGCGGCACTAAAAACGATCATCGGCGCTCGATAGGGACCGCCGATGAGCCAGATCAACGCCGTTACCGCCAGGGCGACACCGAGCGGCAGCGCACTGGCACCGAAGGCTGGGTTTGTTGTCAGTGCCTCGATCACGGGTTCCTCAAACGACTGCCCTGCCATCCTGCCACAGCCATTCCATCCCGGCACCCAACAAACCGCGCTTGACGCCAACCCGGCCGCATTGGACTCTGAGATCCCTAGGGAGGAAGCCATGCCAGAGTACAGCCAGCTCGTCACCTTGCGTGACGGCACCGCCGCCGTTTCCATCGCCCCGAACATCGGCGGCAGCATCGCCCGCTACTGGTCGGAGAGCGCCGACGGTGGTGTCGTCGAATGGCTGCGGCCGGCATCCGCGCAAGCGCTCACCGACGGCGATGTGCTTGGCATGTCGAGTTTTCCGTTGGTCCCGTTCTCCAGCCGCATTCGCGATGGCCGTTTCACGTTTCGCGAACAGCACATCGCCCTGCCCCTGAATTTCCTGCCCGAGCGCCACACCATCCACGGTCACGGCTGGCAAGCGCCGTGGACCGTATCTGAGCAGACGGTCAACCGCCTGCGCATCACTTACGACCACGCCGCCGACGCCTGGCCCTTTCCCTATCACGCCGAACAAGACTTCCACCTCAGCGGTAACGTCCTCGAACAGCGCTTGTCGGTGCGCAATGTCGGCGACCGACCGATGCCGCTGGGTCTCGGGATGCACCCTTATTTCGTCCGCACGCCCAGGGCCACGGTCACCGCGACCGTGGCCGAGATCTGGCACAACGACGCAGAGTACATGCCGACGGAACGCACGCCGCCCCCGCCGGAGAAACAATTGGCCAACGGCGTCAATGCCGAGGCGACCTATCTCGACAACGTCTACACCGGGTGGCAGCGGCTCGCCACGGTCACCTGGCCGGAGTGGGGGGCGAGCCTGGCCATTCGCGCTGACCCGCCAATGGATATGCTGGTTGTCTACACCCCCACCGGCGAAGATTATCTTTGCGTCGAGCCGGCCAGCAATATCACCGACGCCTTCAACTACGCCGCCGCCGGTGCCGCCGACACCGGCATGATCGTACTCGGCCCCGGTGAGCAGCAATCTTGCCGGGCTTCTTTCACCCCTTCACGCGACGGTTGAGATGCTGGCGCCCGCCCCATTCAGCGGCGTCTACGCCATGCTTTATGCGTTTTTTGACGCCGCCGGCGCCCTCGACCGGGACGCCATGCGCACCCAAACCCGCGCCTGCCTCGCCAACGGCGCCCATGGCATCGCCTGCCTTGGTTTGGCGACCGAGGTCGACAAGCTAAGCCTGGCCGAACGTCACCAGGTTCTCGAGTGGGTGATCGAAGATGTCGCCGGCGTCGTCCCGGTGGCGGTCACCGTCGCCGATGCGACGATCGGCGACCAAGTCGCTTTTGCCGGCGCCGCCAAAGCCGCCGGTGCCGACTGGGTCATCCTGCAACCGCCGCCGGCCCGCGGTCTGGCCGAAGCCGAATATATCCGCTTTTTCAGCGCCGTGGCCGGCCAGGTCGATCTGCCGGTCGCCATCCAGAACGCCCCGGAATATCTC
The DNA here is from genome assembly GCA_021774445.1 of Alphaproteobacteria bacterium. Taxonomy (GTDB): domain Bacteria; phylum Pseudomonadota; class Alphaproteobacteria; order UBA6615; family UBA6615; genus SZUA-147. The sequence continues at coordinate 48,013 of JAJFJA010000028.1, read as the reverse complement.
GGCGTCGGCCTCACCGCCGACGGCTTTCTGGCGCTGCAGCGCGATCAGCCCAACGTGACGCTGATCAAGCAAGAAGGACCGGCGCTCGCCGCCGCCGAGATGATTGCCCGCACCGAAGGCAAGTTCGCCGTCTTCGCCGGGCGTGGCGGCCTCGAGCTGCCCGACAATTTGCGCGCCGGTTGCGTCGGCATGGTCCCGGCGCCCGATTGCATCGACGTCCAGGTCCGCATATTTCAGCACATGTGCAGTCAGCGTCCCGAAGCGGAGGCCGAGGCGGAGGCGGAATACCGCAGCATTCTGCCGGTCATCACCTTTGTTATGCAGTCGTTGCCCCACCTGTTGTGTTACGGCAAACGCATCACCGCCGCGCGGCTTGGCCTAACGGCGGTCCATGATCGTCCGCCAAGCCTGCCGCCGAGCGACTTCGGCATCGCCTGCGCCGCCCGTTATGCCAAGGCGCTCAGTCCTTATCGCCAAGCCCGTGACCCGATGGCGGCCCCCGGTCTGGCCTTTCCTTAGCGGGCCGCAAGAAAATGGATGCTGAACAGCGACTGGTCGTCGACCCACGACCGAACCGGCTCCCATCCGCCGCTCCTGGCCAAGGTTTGCACCTGATCGATGGTGTATTTATGCGAATATTCCGTATGGATGCTCTCGCCTTCGCGAAACGCAAACGTCTTTCCAGCCGCCCGCACCACCTGCGCTCGCTGGCTCACCAAATGCATTTCGATACGGCCCTCGTCTTCGAGTAAGCGCCCCTCATGGCGAAATGCCGAAAGCTCGAAGTCGCCGTCGAGCTCACGATTGATCCGCGCCAGAAGATTGAGGTTGAACGCCGCCGTCACCCCCGCCGCATCGTTGTAGGCCGCCCGTAAAATGTCGGGGGCCTTCATCAGATCGGCACCCAGCACCAGCCCGGCGCCGGCGCCCAAGGAACTGGCGGCCTGCTGCAGGAACGCCCGCGCCTCGCCATGGGTAAAATTGCCGATGGTGGAACCCGGGAAGAATCCCAGAATCGGCGCGCGCACCGATCGCGGCAGGTCGAAAGCGCGGGTATAGTCGGCGCAAATCGGCAGCACCGTCAGATCCGGGTATTGCGTCGCCAGATCTTTCGCCGACGCCACCAGATGCTGCCGCGAAATATCCACCGGCACGTACCAATCCGGTGCCGCCAGGGTGTCCAGCAGCAACCGCACCTTGACGCTGGCCCCGCTGCCGAATTCGACAACGCTGGCCCCACGGCCGGCCAATTCGGCGATTTCCGTGACGTGTTTCTCCAGCAGCGAGATTTCGGTACGTGTCGGATAATATTCCGGCAGCGTGCAGATTTCCTCGAACAGCGCCGACCCCCGCGCATCATAGAGGAATTTGGCCGATAGCTTTTTTTGGCCTAACGACAGGCCCTCGCGCACCGCGGTGCCGAAATCCTCGCCGCCATGGCCATAATCGTACAGCGCCTCCAGTGGCGCCAGTTGCAGTACCGCTGAGCCGGGCATGTCAGATGTCCTCTGCCAAGCGCAGACCGGTGAACTGCCAACGCTGATGGGGATAAAAGAAATTGCGGTAGCTGGCACGCAGCTGGTCGCGTGGCGTCACGCAGGATCCGCCGCGCAGCGCCATCTGATTACACATGAATTTGCCGTTGTATTCGCCGATGGCGCCGGCCGGCGCCCGGAAACCGGGGTAAGGCCCGTAGGCGCTTTGCGTCCATTCCCAAACGTCGCCGTAAAGCTGCTGCAAGCCGACCGCCGGTCGCGCCGGGCGCGGGCTCAACCGACCGCTCTCCAGCAAATTACCGGCGATCTCCTGTTCGCCCGCGGCGACTTCCCATTCCGCTTCCGTCGGCAAGCGTTTCCCCGCCCACCGGGCATAGGCATCGGCCTCATAGAGACTGACATGGCAAACCGGCGCCACCTGATCGATCGCCCGCAGCCCGGACAGCGTCATCGACGCCCAGCCGCCCTCGCCGCGCTGCCAATACAGCGGCGCCTGCCACCCGTCCCGCTGCACCGTCATCCAGCCGTCGGATAGCCACAGCTCGGCCTGGCTATAACCACCATCCTCCATGAAGGCCAACCACTCCCGGTTGGTGATCAGCCGCGATGCCAAGCGGAACGGGCGCAGCAGCACCTCATGCCGCGGCCCCTCGCAATCGAAACTGAATCCGTCGCCGTCATGACCGATCGCCTTGATCCCGCCCTCGAATTCAACCCAGTCGAGCGGCGGCACCGGCCCGCCGGCAACTTCCGTCGGTTCGGCGCTGCGATAGGCAGGCTGGATCGGGTTGCCGGAAAAGGCATGCAGCAGATCGGTCAACAACAGTTCCTGATGCTGCATTTCGTGCTGTAGACCGAGCGTGATCAGCGGCGCGACCGCCGCCCAAACGGCCTCGTCAGCCGCCGCCATCAAGTCGGCGACCGCGCTGTCCACATGCTCGCGGTAGCTCATCACCTGCGCCACCGTCGGCCGCGTCAGCATGCCCCGCTGCGGCCGCGGATGCCGCGGCCCCTCGGCCTCGTAATAGGAATTGAACAGATAGGCGAACGCCGGGTCGAAAACCTCGTATCCCCGACCATATGGCCCTAGGACAAACGTCTCGAAAAACCAGGTGACATGAGCGAGGTGCCACTTTGTCGGACTGGCGTCAGTCATCGACTGCACGACCATGTCCTCGGGCGCCAGTCCCTCCACCAGCCTCACCGACGCGCCACGGACCCGCGCGAACGCCGCGACTATCGGCTGCCGACTGTCATGCTGAGCCCCTTCGCCAGGGGCGCGAATTGCTACGGACATCAAACCCTCCGGTCAGGCGCAGTTGCCGCACCTAGCCTTTGTTGACTCCCTGCTTAAGATGAATGCCCCCCGGCACTGCACAGAGCCTAGCCAGCAAAAAAATTATGTGCAACCGCACAAACGATGCACATTTCCAGCATAATGACGACAAATGTAGCATTTACAAAACAGATCATGCGTTTACAGACAAGGTGCAAATTCGCCGGGGCGCGCTTGTTATACCCGGCGTCATAACGCTACAACCTGCCAAATTCGGGAGAACTCATGCGCATTGCGACCATTGGCGAATGCATGCTCGAGCTTAGCGGCCCCGCACAGGCCCAACGCTTCGGATTCGGCGGCGACACCCTCAATACGGCTGTCTATTTGGCCCGTCTTGGCGCCGCGGTCGACTACGTCACCGCTCTCGGGGATGACCCTTTCAGCGACGAGATGCTGGCCGCCTGGCAGTATGAGAATGTCGGCACCGACTTGGTCCTGCGTTTGCCGGGCCGTCAACCCGGGCTCTACGTCATCCGCACGGACGCCGCCGGCGAGCGCAGTTTCTATTATTGGCGCGACATGGCCCCGGCGCGGGAGCTTTTCGATCGGCCCGAGGCCGCGCCGATCGTCGCCGCCTTACCCGAATATGACTGGCTGTACCTCTCCGGCATCAGCCTTTCCATTTACGGCGCTTCCGGCCGCGCAGTCCTCCACGATGTTGTCGACCGCCAACGGCAGCGTGGCGGCAAGGTTGCCTTTGACAGCAACTACCGGCCGCAAGGCTGGCCCGACGAAGCCGCCGCGCGGACGGCCTTCGATCGGATGCTCGCCCATGCCGACCTCGCGTTGCCGACGTTAGAGGACGAGCAGAAATTGTATGGCGACCATGACGCCGCCGCCTGTGCCGCCCGCATCGCCGCCTTAGGCGTCGGCGAAGTCGTCGTCAAGCAAGGCGGGCAGGGGTGCCTGATCGTCGCCGGTCAGGAGCAATGGCATGTCGCCGCCCATCCCGACGCCGCGGCCGTCGATACGACCGCGGCCGGCGATTCGTTCAACGCCGGTTACCTTGCCGGTCGCATGGCCGGCAAGTCCCCGGTCGCGGCCGCAATGGCCGGCCACCGCCTGGCCGCCGCGGTGATCCGCTATCCTGGCGCCATTATCCCGCCGCCGGCCATGCCGTCCATGCATGCAGACCCGGAGACCGCACCGTGACCACCAGCATCGACTATATCGCCGCGACCGCGCCGGTTATCCCCGTCTTGACGATCAACAGGGTCGAGGACGCCGTGCCGTTGGCCGAGGCGCTCGTCGCCGGCGGGCTGCCGGTGCTCGAGATCACGCTGCGAACCCCGGCGGCGCTTGCCGCGATGGCCGAGATTGCCGCCCATATTCCCGACGCGATGGTCGGTGCGGGCACGGTCACCCGACCCGATCAGTTCGACGAACTCCGCGAGGCCGGGGCGCAATTCGCCGTCAGCCCCGGTTTTGACCCCAAACTCAGCACCGCCGCGTCGGATGCCGGCATCCCCTATCTGCCGGCGGTCGCCACCGGCTCCGAAATCATGCAGGCGATCCGCCATGACCATGAATTGCTGAAATTCTTTCCCGCTGCATCGAGCGGCGGGGTCGCCGCGCTGAAAGCCTTCGCCGGTCCGTTTCCCGATGTCCGCTTCTGCCCGACCGGCGGTATCGGCCCCGGCAACTTCGTCGATTATCTGCGGCTGCCCAATGTCGTCTGCGTCGGCGGCTCCTGGGTCGCGCCGAGCGCCGCCATCGCCGCCGGCAACTGGACCGAGATAACCGCGCTCGCCGCCGCCGCGCGCGCCGCCGCAGAATAACCGCCGGGTCTGCGTCACGCGCCAGAACCGTCTTCGCGAGCGCCGGCTACCGCAGTCCACACCCTCTAAGCACCAGCGCCGTGAGCTGCTGTGCCGCCCGCTCGTAATCGGCGTCCGCCAGTTTGTCTTTCCCCAGCACGGCGCTGACCTGCACGCCGAAATCGGCATAGGTCTGGGTCGCCGCCCACAGCGTGAACATCAAAAAGTGCGCGTCCACGTCGGCAGCGATCTTGCCGTCTTTCGCCCAGGCCGCGAACACGGCATCGATCTCGTCCACCCGGTCGCGTAGCTTGCGGCCGAGGAACCGCCGCAAATAAGGCGCGCCATGCAGCATCTCGTTGGCGAAAACCCGCGATTCGATGGGATAGCACCGCGCCGAGGTCACTTTCGCATGGATGTAGGAACGCAGCGCCGTCGCCGGATCCGCTTCCGGCGTGAAAAAATCCATCCGCTCGATCCAGCTCTCGAGCACATCGGCCACGACTTTTTGATAAAGCAATTCTTTGGTGCGGAAATAGTAGTGGATATTCGCTTTCGGCAGCGCCGCCCGCTCGGCGATCGCTGCCGTCGTCGCGGCATCGAAACCGGCCTCCGAGAACACGGCCGCGGCGGCCGCCAGGATCCGCTGCTCCATCGCCGCCCGGCTGCGCACGCGCGCCGGCCGCACCGTCCCGGCGCCGTCATTCCGGTCGGCGAGGATTATCGTGTTGTCGGCGTCGCTGCCCCGCATCGTCCACTCCCGACGTCAGGTTCGCCTCAAGGCAGTGTCTTCAGCACCGTGGCGAGGGTGCCGAACATCTCGTCGATTTGACCCTTTTCGATCACCAGCGGTGGTGACAGCGCGATGATGTCGCCTGTCGTCCTGATCAGCAGCCCGGCATCGTAGCTCCGCAAGAAGGCCTCGAACGCCCGCGCGGTCGGTTTGCCGGCGATCGGTTCCAGCTCGATCCCGGCAATCAGGCCAATGCTACGCAGATCGATGACATGCGGCAGGCCCTTCAGAGAATTGACCGCCTCTTCCCAATAGGGCGCCAGCGCCGCCGCCCGCGCGAACAATCCTTCTTCCGCATAGACGTCCAGCGTCGCCAGGCCCGCCGCGGCCGCCAGCGGATGCCCGGAATAGGTGTAACCGTGAAACAACTCGATGACGTTTTCCGGCCCATGCATGAACGCGTCATAGATTTTCTTGTTCACGATGACGCCGCCCATCGGCACCACGCCGCTGGTCAAACCCTTGGCGCAGGTGATGATATCGGGCGTCACCCCGAAATGCTCGGCGCCGAAGCTCGACCCCAGGCGCCCGAACCCGGTGATCACCTCGTCGAAGATCAGTAGGATCCCGTGTTTGTCGCAAATCTCCCGTAGCCGTTGCAAATAGCCGACCGGTGGTAACAAGACCCCGGTCGACCCGGCCACCGGCTCGACGATCACCGCCGCAATCGTCGACGCGTCATGCAAGGTCACCAGCCGCTCCAGCTCGTCCGCCAGATGCCCGCCCCAGGCCGGCAGTCCATGGCTGAACGCGTTATGCTCCAGGTTATGGGTGTGCGGCAGATGGTCGACCCCATTGATCAGGGGACCGAAGAAGCGGCGATTGGCGACAATCCCGCCGACCGAAATGCCGCCAAACCCGACGCCATGATACCCTCGTTCACGGCCGATCAGCCGCGTCCGCCCCGCCTCGCCCTGCACATTATGGTAGGCGATCGCTATTTTTAGCGCCGAATCCACCGCTTCCGAACCGGAATTGGTGAAGAACACATGGTCCAGCCCCTCGGGTGCCAGGGCCGCGACCTGGTTCGCCAGGGCGAAAACCTTCGGATGCCCCATCTGAAACGCCGGCGCGTAATCGAGTTCGCGCACCTGTTGCTGCACCGCCTCGACGATCTTCGGCCGTGCATGCCCGGCATTGACGCACCACAGCCCGGCAGTCCCGTCGAGAATCCGCCGGCCGTCGTGGCTCGTGTAGTGCATGCCCTCGGCACGCACCAGCATGCGCGGCTTTTGCTTGAACTGGCGGTTCGCCGTGAACGGCATCCAAAACGCTTCCAGATCGTTCGGATTGTTGTATGACGGATTGCCCCCGGCCAACGGATCGTTCAGCGACATCTCACCCCCCATTTCTCGGTTTCAGCACCATGTGGGTCACCCGCCGCGGCCGGGCGCGCCATGCCGTGCGGCACGCTATCACGCCTCAACCGGCCAGCAAACCAGTCCCAGACCGTCAGGGGACCAAATCTTGACCACTTGGTCAAGTATCCCTAGAGTCAAAAAAACCACACCGCCAACGCGGCTTGGCAACAGCCTAGGGGAGGGGCGCCGTGGCGCATGACACCAACCACGGGGACAGTGGGCCTGATATCGCGTTCGGCCGGCTAGATCCCGCCGACTACGCCGACAATTTCGCCGATGCCAAACCGCCGCTCGACCGCCCGCAGGCGCTCGTGGAAGCCAGCCGTTGCCATTTCTGCTATGACGCGCCTTGCGTCGAAGCCTGCCCGACCGGCATCGACATCCCGGCCTTCATCGCCAAGATAGCATCGGAGAACCTCAAAGGATCCGCCCTGGAGATTCTCAACGCCAACATTCTCGGTGGCATGTGTGCCCGCGTTTGTCCCACCGAGATCCTGTGTGAGCAAGCCTGCGTACGCACCGCGCAGGAGAACAAACCGGTCAAGATCGGTCTGCTGCAGCGCCATGCCACCGATTGGCTGTTCGATGCAGCGATCCAGCCTTTTTCACGCGCCCCGGCGTCGGGCAAGACCGTTGCCGTCGTCGGCGCCGGCCCCGCTGGCCTATCCTGCGCCCACCGTCTCGCCACGCTCGGCCATGACGTCGTGGTTTACGAGGCGCGGGAGAAAAACGGCGGTCTCAACGAATACGGTATTGCCGCCTACAAGGTGCCGGATGACTTCGCCCAACGGGAGTTGGATTTCATCCTTGCGGTCGGCGGTATCGAGATTCGTAACGGCCAGCAGCTCGGCCGCGACATCACGCTCACCAAGCTGCGCGACCGGTATGACGCCGTCTTCCTCGGCGTCGGGCTTGCCGCAGTGCGCAGCTTGGCCAATGAGGGCGCCGAACTCGCCGGGGTTCACCCCGCGGTCGACTATATCGCCACGCTGCGTCAGTCCCCGGATCTGGCCACCCTGCCGGTTGGCCGCAACGTCGTTGTCATTGGCGGCGGCAACACCGCCATCGACATTGCCGTTCAGTCCAAGCGTCTCGGCGCCGAGACCGTAAGTCTGGTCTACCGCCGCGGCCCCGACCATATGAGCGCCACCGGCCATGAGCAGGAATTCGCCCAAATCAACGGTGTGACCATTATCCATTGGGCCCAGCCCGCCAGTCTCGCCGGCGCGCCGAACGGCGCCGCCGGTAACGCCGCCCATGTCCGCAGCATTTCCTTCGAGCGCACCGCCCTCGGCGCCGACGGGCGCTTGGCCGGGACCGGCGAGCAATTCACCCTCGCCGCCGACATGGTATTCACCGCCATCGGCCAAGTATTCCTGCCTGATCCCCTGCACGCCGACAGCGCCAGCCCCATCGAACTGCAGGACGGCGCGATAGTCGTCGATGACGACCGCCGGACATCCCTGCCCGACGTCTTCGCCGGCGGCGATTGCGTGCCGGGGATCGACCTTACCGTGCAAGCGGTCGAAGACGGCAAACGCGCCGCCATCGCCATCGACCGCCGCCTGCGCGGCACAGCATAGGGAGTGCGAGTATGGCTGACCTACGTTGCAAGATCGGCGGCGTCAGCGCGCCGAACCCGTTTTGGCTCGCCTCTGCCCCGCCGACCGACAAGGAGTACAATGTCGTCCGCGCCTTCAAGGCCGGTTGGGGCGGCGTGGTCTGGAAAACCCTCGGCGAGGACCCGCCGGTCGTCAATGTCACCTCGCGTTATGGCGCCATCCGTCATCAAGGCCAGCGCATGGCCGGCTTCAACAATATCGAACTGATCACCGATCGGCCCCTTGAGGTCAATCTGCGCGAGATCAAACAGGTCAAGCGCGACTGGCCCGACCGGGCCCTGGTGGTGTCGCTGATGGTGCCCTGCCAGGAAGAACCCTGGCGCAAGATCCTGGCGGCGGTCGAGGACACCAACGCCGACGGCGTCGAACTCAACTTTGGCTGCCCCCATGGCATGTCGGAGCGCGGCATGGGGTCGGCCGTCGGCCAGGTGCCCGAGTACATCGAGATGGTCACCCGCTGGTGCAAGCAACACACCAACATGCCGGTATTCGTCAAGCTGACCCCCAACGTGACCAGCATCCTCGGCCCCGCCCACGCCGCCGTCGCCGGCGGCGGCGACGCGGTATCCTTGATCAACACCATCAATTCCATCACCAACGTCAATCTCGACGCTATGGCGCCGGAACCGATGGTCAATGGTAAGGGCGCCCATGGCGGTTATTGCGGCCCGGCGGTCAAGCCCATCGCCATGCATATGGTCGCCGAGATCGCCCGCGACCCGGAGTGCCGAGATATACCGATCTCCGGCATCGGCGGCATCTCCAATTGGCGTGACGCGGCGGAATTCATCGCCCTCGGCGCCGGTTCGGTCCAGGTCTGCACCGCGGCCATGCATTACGGCTTCCGCATCGTCGACGACATGATCGAAGGCCTGTCCAATTGGATGGACAGCAAAGGCTACCGCACCATCGCGGATTTTCGCGGTGCCGCCACCCGCAACTATGTCGATTGGGGCGCCCTGGACATCAACTACGAGCTTGTTGCCAAGATCGACCAAGCGGCCTGCATCAAATGCGGCCTCTGCCACATCGCCTGCGAAGACACTTCCCATCAGGCCATTGCCGCGACACGCGACAACGGCGACCGGCACTACGAAGTCATTGATGCCGAGTGTGTCGGCTGCAATCTATGCATGCATGTTTGCCCGGTCGAAGACTGCATCACGATGGAACCGGTCGACAACAACAAGCCCTATGTGGTTTGGGGCGATGACCCCCGCAATCCGGCCAGCGTCCAGGATCGGCAATAATATTCAGCAGACAAAATACGAGGACCAACCACCATGGCGAAGTTCAAAGCTGGCTTGATTCAGCTCGGTTTGAAGGCCGACACTAGCCTCAGCCCGGAAAAAATCCGCGATGTGATGACCGAGGCCCATATCCCGTTCATCGAGCAGGCCGGCAAGCAGGGGGTGCAGGTGCTGTGCTTCCAGGAGGTTTTCAACCAGCCCTACTTCTGTCCCAGCCAGGATACCAAGTGGTACGCCGCGGCCGAGCCCATCCCCGACGGCCCGACCGTCAAGCTCATGCAAGACTACGCCAAGAAATACAACATGGTCATTGTTGTGCCCATCTATGAGGAGCAGATGACCGGGGTTTACTACAACACCGCCGCGGTCATCGATGCCGATGGCAAGTATCTCGGCAAGTATCGCAAGACCCACATCCCGCAAGTCGCCGGTTTCTATGAGAAGTTCTTCTTCAAACCCGGCCAGGGCGGTTGGCCGGTATTCCACACCGCTTATTGCAAGCTCGGCGTTTATATCTGTTACGACCGCCATTTCCCCGAAGGTTGGCGTGCTCTGGCCCTCAATGGCGCCGAATACATCGTCAACCCCTCGGCCACCGTCGCCGGCCTCAGCCAGTACCTGTGGAAGCTCGAACAGCCGGCCTCCGCCGTCGCCAACGGCGTTTTTATCGGCGCCATCAACCGCCCCGGCACCGAGGCCCCCTGGGATATCGGCCGCTTCTACGGCTCCAGCTATGTCGTCGATCCCCGTGGCGAGTTTCTCTGCGAGGCCAGCGAGGACAAGGACGAATTGGTTACCGCTGAAATCGACCTCGACAAGGTGCGTGAGGTCCGCGACCTCTGGCAGTTCTTCCGCGACCGCCGCCCGGAGACCTATGGCTCCCTTTCCGACATTTCTCATGCCTAGCCGTTAACCGCCTCACTACCGCGAAAGTGGCAAGAGACGGGCCGACTCGGCCCGTCTTTTTTGTTTTTTCTTGCCGAACTGACCACCGCCAAGGCGTGAAATCGCTACGGCGACAACCGTAAATTGACTCAATGTGGCACAAATCCCGTTCTAGGCGATGAGTATCCTATCGCCCGCAACACCATATCTTGTATTGACCAACGGATAGCTCCCTAGAATTTGACACGGCGCTGTAAACAAAAGTTTAGCGATTACCTGTCTCACGGTTAACCAGATCTAAAGTGGTGCCCCCCAACAATTCGCATGAAATCACTTGCAAGAACGGGTATTAAAGAGCGATATCAACAGTACCTCGATTGGAAGTGATTTTCGCGTTAGGCTTGCCGGGCGGATTAGTACTTAAGAACACCTGACAACAGCCTGCGCGAGACGGACTGGAAACGATGGGACGGGCGGCGACGCCCGGGCAATGGCGAGATCGTGCTGAAGGTTCGCAACCTGCCAACGGTTAGCAAAGCGATGCGGCGCATCGCCGGCGGTGTGTGTCCGCTGTTCCTTGTCGGCTGCGCCGCCATAGGTGACTTCCAGGATCGTCTGTCCGAGGCTTTGACCGCCCCGCCGCCCGAGGCGGTTCAGGTCAGTGAACCGGAAAAAGACCAACATCTCGCTGCCATCGTTCCCCATCCCGTCACCAAGCCCCAGCCCCCGGCTCGCCTAGAGACAATTCCACCGGAACGTATCCCTCGGATTGATCTCGCCCGCAGCGAAGCCGCCAATCCGGACCGCCTGATCGGGGTGGTTCCAGGGGCGATACTGAGTCAACTCGGCGAGCCGGCGCTTCGTCTCCAAGACCCGCCTGCCGAGATTTGGCAATACAACGGCCGCAATTGCACCTTGAGATTGACGCTCCTGTTGGACGTCGTCACGGCGCAACATCGAACGGTCTTCTATGAAGTGAAGAGAGCAGAACCGGAGGTAAAACATGGCGACAGCGACTGCCTGGCCGAACTCCTCGCCGACCGGCGCCCCCAGTCCTGACGAGAGTTCGGACAACGAGCGACCCCATGTCGTACTTGTCGACGACGACAGATTGTTTCGCGAGTCTCTGAGTCCCAACCTCGGCGACAGCGGCTTTGAGGTCACCGAAATTCCCGGTGGCCCCCAGGCCCTCGATTATTTTGGTGCCGGCGGTACCGCCGATTTGGTGTTGCTCGACTGGCGCATGCCGGAGATTGACGGGCTCGAGGTCCTGCGCCGTCTGCGGCGCGAGCACAACGAGGTCCCGATAATCTTCCTCACCGTGCTCGACGATGAGATTTATGAGGAAGCCGCGCTGGCCGGTGGTGCCGTTGATTTCGTTGAGAAATCGCGCAGCCTGCCGATTCTGTTGCGCCGCATTTCTCTCATTCTCGACGGCCGCAAGAAGCAGCATGAGCAACGCGGTGAGGTTGGTCAGTTCGGCCAACTTGAGCTCCATTACGAAAGCAAACGGGCCAAGTGGGGCGACAGCGTCGTTAACCTCACGCTCACCGAATTCAACATACTTGTAAGGCTAACCGACCGCGCCGGCACCGATGTGCCGTATCGCGACATCTACGACTTGGTGCATGGACAGGGCTTCATAGCGGGCAGCGGTGCTGAAGGCTACCGGGCCAATGTGCGAACCTTCATCAAGCGCATCCGTAAGAAGTTCCGAGAGATCGATGACACTTTCGACCATATCGAGAACTACCCCGGCTTCGGTTATCGCTGGCGTAGCGAGTAGCGCCCGCGCGACGATCGCCCTTTACGGGCCCCGCGCCAGCACCATCGCCCGGTCCTTGCGGACCAAGCTGGTCCTGCTGGCGCTTATTTTCGCCGCGGTCCCGCTCATTCTCTACTACCAGTTCCAAAATGCTTACACTGATAACCAGCGGCTGATTGAACAAAGTGTCGCCGAACAGGGCCGGCTGATCAGCCGTGCCCTGGTCCCTTTGCTGACCGACCCGGACGGCGGCACTTTGCCCACCTCCAGCGAATTCAGCCGCACCCTGCAGCAGCTCACCGCCGGCGAGATCATGGTCCGGATTTTGTTCAGCCCGGTGGCCACCACGGGGGCGGAGGGGTTTTATTTCGTCGCCGCCAATCCCGTGGTCTCTCTCGGCTATCTTGCGCAAGTCCGCCAGGAGCTGGATCGTCAGGGCGTCCTCGAGCGCCTGGCCCCGAGCTGTGACGGCGGTATCGATGAGTCGATCCGTTACGCCACCGACGAAGGCAGCGAGGAGATCCTCACGTCCATCACCCCGGTCAACACCGAGGCCGGTTGCTGGATCATCATCACCTCCCAGGCCACCAACGAATATCGCGAAAGTTCTCTCGGCGTGCCCTACTGGATGCAGCCGGAGACCCGCTCCGCCGCCGCTATTTACGCCATTATGGCGGTCATCACCCTCAGCCTGTTTGCCGGCATCTGGCGCAATTTGCGCCGTTTTGGCCGTCTCGCACAGCGCATCGGCAGCAGCCAGGCGGTACAGCCCTCTTTCACCGACATGAACCGCGTCCCCGAGTTATCTACCGTCGCCTCCGAGTTCGACCGCATGGTCGAGACCCTGCAACACTCCGCCGAGACCATCCGCTGCGCCGCCGAAGACAACGCCCACGCCTTCAAGACCCCGATCGCCGTCATTCGCCATTGCATAGAGCCCCTGAACCGCGCTGTGCCCGCGGTCGACACCCGCGGCCGCAGCGCCTTGGACCGCATCACCCAGGCCCTCGATCGGCTCGATGGCCTGGTTTCTTTCGCCCGCCGCATGGACAACTCCGAAGCGGCGCTGATCAACCCGCCGCGCCAGCGCTTGGACCTGTCCGACTTCCTCCACCAAGTCCTGACCGGCTATCGCCAGGTAGTGACCCAGCGTGGCATCGACATGCAGCTCGCCTTGGAAGACCGGGTCCGCATCGTCGGCAGCGAAGATCTGCTCGAGACGGTCCTGGAGAACCTCATCGACAATGCCTTGAGCTTCACCCCCGACGGCGGCTGGATCGGCATCTCCCTACAAACCGCCGGCAACGTCGCCACCATGGTCATCGAGGACTCCGGACCTGGGGTGGCCGAAGGCGATCTCGACCGTATCTTCGAGCGCTATTTCTCGCGCCGCGATGAGACCGCGCACACCCGTCATCATGCCGAGGACGACCATCTCGGTATCGGTTTGTGGATCGTCCGCACCCACCTCGGTGCCATCGGCGGCAGCATCCGGGCCGAGACCGGGGAGCGGGGCGGTCTGCGTATTGTCGCAACACTGCCTCTCGACGGCGTCGCTTGATATAGTGGTCCGTCGCGGATCAACCACCATATAGGCGACGCGGCGCCACCGGCTTGCCACAGAATTGCCGCAACCGCAGCGTCGATTGCCTCGTTACTCTCCGCGTCCGTGATGACAAAGGTATTGCCGTCACCGACAGCACAGCCTTGTCATTTGAGCACAACGCAAGCGACAGGGAGTTGCTGCGGTGGATTTTCGACCTGCAGGATGCATGCGTCGGGGCCAAACCCCGACCGCCCAAGCCCCGATCACCCCCACCCGGACGACCCGCGGCCAAGTCGGCAGCGGCCGCCAGCGGCGGCGCCGGGTCGCCCCAGCCCTCACCAGTACCGCCCTGGCGCTGCTGCTCTATGGCTGCGCTGCCGGCACCCTGACGTCGTTGGCCCCGGACCGGACCGAACCCTTGGCGGCAATCCCGCCGCTGCAGACCGTGGCGCCAGGCGCCAGCCTGTTGAGTTTCCATCAAGATCGCCTGCGTTGCGCCGGCGCGGCCGAGGGCAGCGCGACCTGCCTCGAAAATCTTGGCCATCAGCCCTTGACCGACGAGCAGGCCCGGCTGTTCCTAGACGCCGCCGAGCATGGTCCCGGGGCCAATGCACAGCGGATCGGCTTGGCCTTGCTGCGTGGCGACGAGTTATTGACCGGCTGGACCGAGTTGTTTTCTCCCGCCCCGACCGCCCCGGCGATCCTCGACAGCATTGCCGGCCATGATCGCTGCGACGGCGTTGCCCGGCCCCTGCATGCCGAGACCATCGCCACCCGGCCGGGCGGTGATGCCATACTGCAATGCAATGACGGCCGGGTGTTGTTCCTCCGCCTTGCCCTGGACACGCCGGATTCCGGACACGGCGTCGGCTGGGATACCAAGGGCAACACCTACAGCGTCCTGTTCGGGGCCCCCGAACTCGTCGCCCCACGGCTCCAAGGGCAGCTCGTGCAGCTGCTGCGCGCGCAGGCGGGACAAACCGGGGGCCCGGAGATTGTCACCGCATCCGGCAGGCCTGCCATGTCCCAAATGGCCCGGGAGTACCGCCGTCTCGACTACCGTCTCTCCCGCATCCGCCAGGGGACCAGCTCCGTGCCGACGACTTACGCCGATCGCCTGCCCAGCGACATGGCGGAGACCGACCGCGCCAAATTGCGCAAAAATACCTTCATCCAACTGATGCTGCCTCTGGTGCTGGTCACCAATGACATGATTCTCGAGGACCGCCGGCATCTTCTGCGCCTGATCGCCGACCGTAAGGCCGGCGGCGAGCTGAGCCCGACGAATCAACAATGGCTCACCCGGTTGGCGGAACGCTATGAAGTCCGGGCCAACGACTTCGGCAGTCTGAAATATCGCGTCGATGCCGTTCCGCCCTCTTTGGCACTCGCCCAGGCCGCTCTGGAGACCGGTTGGGGCACCTCACGCTTCTCCCATGAGGGCAACGCTTTGTTCGGTGAGTGGACCTTCGGCAATAGTGTCGGCATCGTCCCAGCGTCTCGTGGCGACACCGAGGACCACAAGATCCGCAGTTTCGAGACCCTGCTTCATAGCGTCAGCGCCTACATGGACAACCTCAATAGCCACCCGGCCTATCGCGATTTCCGCGCCAAGCGCGCCTATGGCCGCGCCACCGGCCGCCCCGCCGATAGTCGTCAGTTGACCGCGACCCTACGCGCCTATGGCGGCGACGAGCGTTACATCGACAAGCTCAGTTGGGTCATCAGCGCCAATCGGCTCGACCAATTCGACGACGCACAACTCGCCGCGCTGCCGTTGTTCGCTTTGCCGACACCGCGCCCGAAACCGGATATCACGACCACCGAAACAGCCACCGCCGGCGATGATAACTTATTGGCTCAAATGCTGCGAAAAGTGCGCACGAAACTTGTTGCGACGCCATAGTCCGCAACCAGCAACGGTTTGCGGTTCAGCATCCCCGTTTTGCCCGTCCCACGCCCTTTTCTTGACACATTAGCGACCCGCGATCGGTTGCTATCATTCTCTCGTACTCCCCGCGGCCAGGTAAGCGGTCACCCAGACCTCGAGGCCACGGAGACGACAGGCACCACAGGATGTGGCAAAGCCGGAGGGAATGATGAGCACGTTGCGCGTTGGACTACTTGCCGCCGTTGGCATCACCCTGGCCGGGTGTGGTCTGCCACCGGCACTGATGGTCGCGTCCTACGTCGCCGAAGGCATTCTGGTTGCCACCAGTGGCAAAACCCTCCCCGGCCACGCGCTCTCGACGGTCACGCAGCAGGATTGCGCCATGTGGCGCGTTCTGAACGGTGATGACATCTGCCAGGATCCTTTGCTGCTCGACAATAACGCGATCACCCTCGCCGCCGGCGCCGCCCCTGCCGACCGCACGGCGCCGTTCGCATCCCTCGGGCCGGATGCCATCGCGCAGTCGGAACCCATCGCCACCGAGGACACCGCGGCCATTCAATTGGCGCAAGTCTATCTCAACAACCTCGGCTACGGCGCCGGCCCCATTGACGGCGTCGTCGGTCCTCAGACCGCAGCCGCCGTGCAAGTCTATGAAGCCGACTTGGGACGCCCCACCGACGGGACGCTGACCTATGACGATCTCAGCTTTCTCAGCGACCGCTTCGGCACCCCGGACGACCAGGCTCCCAGTCTCGTCGAGGACCGCACGACATCGGTCTTATTGGCCCAGGCTCACCTGTCCTATTTCGGCTACCGGCCCGGCCCGGTCGACGGTATCGCCGGTCCGGTCACCAGCGACGCAATCGCCCATTTCCAGCGCGACAGGGGCCTGGCGGCCGATGGCAAGGTCAGCGACGACCTCTTGGCTGTGCTGCGCCAAGACCTGCCGAGCCGGAACGAACAGTCCATCGCCGCGACACCGCGTCCGGACCAGGCAAGGCGGGCGGCAACCGCCGGTTGATGCATAGTCCGATCAGAACAGGCCGTCGATAAACCCGGCCTCATCCACGGTGATGTCCTCCGCGGCCGGGCGCCGCGGCAGCCCGGGCATGGTCATGATCTCGCCACAGATCACCACGACGAACTCCGCCCCGCTGGCCAGCCGGATCTCCCGCACCGGCACGACGTGATCCACCGGCGCCCCTTTCAGCCCCGGATCCGTGGAGAAGCTGTATTGCGTCTTCGCGATGCACACCGGGTAATGCCCGTATCCCGCCTCCTGCAGAGCCGCGAACTGGCTGCGCACCTTCTTGTCGGCGACGATCCCCCGCCCACGGTAGATCCGCTTGACGATCGTCTCGGCCTTGTCCCACAACGAGGCATCGTCGTCATAAAGCAGCTTGAACGCACTCGGCCGCGCCTCGATGACCGCCAGCACGGCCTTGCCGAGGTCTTCCGCGCCCGCGCCGCCGCGCGCCCAGTGCTCCGCCAGCACCACCGGCGCATCCAAGTCCGCACAAATCTCCCGCACCGCCGCGATCTCGGCTTCGCTGTCGGCGGTAAAGCGGTTGATGGCCACCACCGCCGGAATCCCGAAGCTCTGCACATTCTCGATATGTCGCGCCAGGTTCTTGCCGCCCTTAGCCACGGCCGCAACGTCCTCCGCGCCCAACGCCTCCCGCGCCACCCCGCCATGCATCTTCAGCGCCCTTACGGTCGCCACGACCACGGCCGCGGCAGGCTTCAAACCGGCTTTGCGGCACTTGATATTGAGGAATTTTTCGGCGCCCAGATCGGCCCCGAAACCAGCTTCGGTCACCACATAATCCGCCAGTTTCATTGCCGTCTTGGTCGCCAGCACCGAGTTGCAGCCATGCGCGATATTGGCGAAAGGCCCGCCATGAATGAGCGCCGGCGTGTGCTCGAGCGTTTGCACCAGATTGGGTTTCACCGCATCTTTCAACAATGCCGCCATCGCCCCATGCGCACCGATGTCCCGCGCCGTAACAGGTTTGCGGTCTCGCGTCTGGCCGATCACGATATTGCCCAGCCGGGTCTTGAGGTCCTGCAAACCGTCGGCGAGACAAAGAATCGCCATCACCTCCGAGGCAACCGTGATGTCATAGCCGCCTTCCCGAACGAAGCCGTTTGCCACGCCGCCTTGACCGACCGTGATCTCGCGCAGTGCCCGGTCGTTCATGTCGACGACACGCCGCCAGGTAATCCGCCGCGTATCGATGTCCAGCCCGTTGCCCCAATAGACATGATTGTCGATCATCGCCGATAGCAGATTGTGCGCCGCGCCGATGGCATGGAAATCGCCGGTGAAATGCAGGTTGATATCCTCCATCGGCACCACTTGCGCGTAGCCGCCGCCGGCGGCCCCGCCCTTCATCCCGAAGCATGGTCCCAGCGACGGTTCGCGCAGACAGATCATCGCCCGTTTGCCAAGCCGCGACAGGGCATCGCCCAGTCCGACGGTCGTCGTCGTCTTGCCTTCGCCGGCCGGCGTCGGCGTCATCGCCGTCACCAGAATGAGCTTGCCGGCCGCCGTATCCTGGCGTTCCGCCAGCACCTCCAGCGAGACTTTCGCCTTATAGTGGCCAAACGGTTCCAACTGCGCCGCCGTCAGCCCCAGCTTGTCTTCCGCCAGCGCGATGATCGGGCGCATTTCCGCTGCCCGCGCAATTTCGATATCGCTCTTGAACTCTTGTGTTGCCATGTCCCCGGCTACAATCCCTTGGTTGCACAGAAGGCGGGAGACTGTAGCGGGGCAGACCCGGCGGGACTAGGGGGCCGTGTCGATCCCTATTGCGCCGTGCTGAGCTGAAAAGTGAAGGTCGTACCGATACCTTGCGTGCTCTCCACCTCGATCGGGCTGCCATGCAGCTGTAGCGTCCGTTTGGCAATGGCCAGGCCCAGTCCGGTACCTTCCGGCGCTTCTGCATCGTTGGGTTTGCTACGGAAGAAGCGGTCGAAAATGCGCGGCAAATCCGCCGCCGCGATGCCGCAGCCGGTGTCGGAGATGCGCGCCGTCACCACGCCGTCGCCAGGTTCGATGGCCAAGCGTATCGTCCCGCCGGCTGGCGTAAATTTGATCGCATTCTCGATCAAATTGTCCAAGGTACGCTCGATCAGCCCGATATCGCCCACCACGAAAGGCGTGCTGCCGGCCGCCTCGACCTCCAACCGCAGTTGTTTCTGCTCCGCCGCCAACTGGAACTTCTGCGATACGTCCTGCACCAGCTCGGCGATCGAGAACTGTTCCACTTGCAAGGACGAATTTGGATGCTCCAGGGTCGCCAGCTCGAACAATTCGTGGATCAGGCGCCCCATGCGCCGGCTGTGTTTGACCGCCAGTTCGAGATATTCCTGCCTCTCCTCCGCGCTCAGCCGGCCGTCCTTGATCAACAGCGTCTCGAGATAGCCCTGCATCGAAGCCAACGGCGTGCGCAAATCATGTGAGACATTGGCAAGCAGCTCACGCCGCGCCGAATCGACATCTTCCAGTTGCTGGATCTGATCCGTCATCAGCGAGGACATCTGCGCAAATGTCACCGCCAGCTTGTCGATCTCGTCGCCGTCGGCCCGCAGCCGTGGCGCCAGAGGTGTCACCGATTTGCGAAATCCGCTCTGCTTGAAGCTCTCCATCGCCGCCGCCAGCCGCCGCAGCCGGCGGGTCAGGAAATTGAACGAAAACAGGCCGGCCGCCAAGGTCAGCAACGCGCTGGCGACCGCGATGCCGGCCGCCAAGCGCAGGATGAAGCTGCCTTGTAGGGCCCGCGCCACCGCGTCCTGCGCCTCGCCGCCCAGCACCACATAGAGATAGCCCTCCAACGCCCCGGCATTGACGATCGGCGCCACGGAGAAGACCTTGCGCCGCTCCCGGTCCCGCGGATCCTCGCCCAGAATCGGATAGTCCCGGGCGCCATCGAGAAAGGCATGCAGCGGCTCCAGTGCCACCTGCTGCCGCGCCACCGTGCCGGTCGGCGTCGAGAAAGCCAGAATCGCCCCCTGGCCATCCAGCAAATAGAGCTCGACGCCCGGGTTGATATGCATCAGCCGATCGAACGCCTTCTTGAACGCCGCCTCGTCGATCTTGTGATCGGCCATCAGCACGGTGTCCTGAACCACGTTGGCGGCGAGGCCCGCGTTCAGGCTCTGGCTGACCTCCTGCAGGTAGACCCGTGTCGTGAAAACCGTCAGGCCGACATAAAACGCGCTGACCAGGAAAATCAGGCCCAGCAGCGCCAGGGACAGCTTGCCATAGAGGGTACGCAACATCGCTCAGCCCGGCAGCGCGTCATTGAACTTGTACCCCACGCCCCACACGGTGAGCACATAGCTTGGCTTCGCCGGCGAGCCCTCGATCTTGCTGCGCAGCCGATTGATGTGGGAATTCACCGTATGCTCATAGCCTTCATGGCCATAGCCCCACACCGCATCCAACAATTGGGTGCGGGTATAGACGCGCCCGGGATGGTTGGCGAAATGCAGCAACAGATCGAATTCCTTGGCCGTCAGATCCACCCCCTTGCCGGCGATGGTGACACTGCGTTTCTCCACGTCGATCATCATCGCCCCGCGCGCTACCACGCCCTTGACCTCGCCGTCGGCACCGCTGAACTCCTCGATCCGGCGAAAGATTGCCTTCACCCGAGCCAGCAGTTCGTGGATGCTGAACGGCTTGGTGACGTAATCGTCGGCCCCCAACTCCAGCCCCAGCACCCGGTCCATCTCCGAGGATCGCGCCGTCAGCATCAGAATCGGTGTATAGTCGGACTGTTGCCTCAGTCGCTTGCACAACTCCAGGCCTTCCATGCCGGGCAGGTTAAGGTCCAGCACGATCAGGTCGTAACGCCCCGTCCGGGCCTCCTCGAAACCCGTCCGGCCGTCGCCGACCAGCCGCACCTGGCAATCCAGGTCCGCCAAATGCAAGGATATCAACTTGCCGATATCGGTGTTGTCTTCGACAACGAGTACTTGTCGTGCCATGTCATCCGTTAACTGACGATGTCACCCCAGCATAGTCCAAATATTTCACGAAAGAGTCACCGATCGAAGTGCCTAGAACCGCGGAAAATGGAGCTTTTGACCAATGCCACGCCAACTAATTTCCTCCGGATCTCCGTTTGAATCCATTGCCGGCTACTCCCGGGCCGTCGTCGAAGGCGACTGGGTGCTGGTCTCCGGTACCACCGGTCTGGCCGCAGATGGCAGCTACCCGCCCGACGTCGCCGATCAGACCGAGCGCGCCATCGAGATCATCCGGCTCGCCCTCGCCGAGGCCGGCGCTAGCCTGGCCGACGTGGTCCGCCTGCGCTGTTATATTGCCGACCAGGCCGATTTCATGACCGTGGCCGAGACCATCGGCCGCCACTTCGCCGATATCCGACCCGCCAATACCACGGTCTGCGCGATCCTGGCCCTACCGGAAATGAAGGTGGAGATTGAGGTCAGCGCCCACAAATCCTCGACCTGAAGCGGCCAATGTCCCCCGACCTGAGATTTGTCCATCTCGCCGACGTTCCCGAGACCATCCCGACCCTGACGCGCTGGTTTATCGCCGAGTGGGGGCCTTATTACGGCCCGAACGGCCCCGGCGACGCCGAGCGGGACCTCGGAAGTTATGCCAACCGCGACCGCATCCCGGTCGGGTTGGTCGCCTTCGCCGCCGACACCCTCGTCGCCACCGCGGCGCTAAAACCGGCGTCGCTGCCGACCCACACCCATCTGACGCCATGGCTCGGCGCCTTGTTGGTTGCCCCGGCTCACCGCGGCCAAGGCATTGCCACCGCCCTCATTGCCGCGGCGGAGGACGAGGCCCGGCGCCTCGGCTTCCACCACCTCTACTCCGACACCGACAGCGCCTCCAACATCCTCCAGCGCCGTGGCTGGCAACCGTTGGAATCCGGCATCCCGACCCTGCGTAACCCGGCAACCTTGTTCAGGCTCGACCTCGACTAAGCAAGGCTGCCTCAGGGGCCGCGCTCCAACTGCGCCTTGATCAGCAAGATCTCTGCCTCATGGGTGACGGTCAGCTGTTGCCAGCGTTCGTCCGATGCACCGACGCCGCGCCAGCCCAGCATGGTCAGCAAACAGTGATCCTCGGGTCGGCCGGTAACCGAACCCGGCACCGCCAGCACCATGATCCGCGGCACCAAGCCGCCAGGATCGCGGCCCACATGATAGGTGATCGCCAGCCGCGCCGGCGCCGCGTCGATCCGCACCCAAGTCTCAGCGCCGTCGAACAGCGACCGTCCGACGAACAAGCCATCCTCCGCCGGCTGCGTATCCCAGCAACCGAGCGACCAGGTGCCCAGGCGCCTGCCATCACTCATATAGGCGATGGCGTCCGCCGCCGGCACCGCGATTCCCGCCGTCGCGGCATGGCAGAGCGCCGTCGTGGGTTCTCCCATCCTCCAACCCCCGGATTATTTGCAATCTCATACAAATCGTAGGATGCTCGCCGCAAAAGCAACAGGGAGTCGATGACCGTGGCCGTAGCGCCAAATCCCTTATTCGGACCCAACTCTTTCAAACTCGGCATCTTCTCGGAGAATGCCGATGGCGGTCTCGCCCTCACCACGGTCCCCGAACGCTGGCGCGCCGAATGG
Organism: Alphaproteobacteria bacterium; assembly: GCA_021774445.1. Classification (GTDB taxonomy): domain Bacteria; phylum Pseudomonadota; class Alphaproteobacteria; order UBA6615; family UBA6615; genus SZUA-147. The sequence goes on along the minus strand of JAJFJA010000028.1, from coordinate 25,688 downwards.
GACGATATCGTTCATATCAGCCGGCTCGCCGACCGCGCCGGCATCGAGTTCATTCTGCCCATCGCCCGCTGGAAGGGTTTTGGCGGCGAGACCGACGCCCGCGGACGCTCCTTCGAAACCCTCACCCATGGCGCTGCCCTGGCCGCCCTGACCGAACGCATCGCCATTTTCTCCACCGTGCATGCCCCGCTGGTACACCCGGTCTTCGCCGCCAAGGCGCTCGCCACCATTGACCATGTCAGCCACGGGCGCGCCGGGCTCAACATCGTCTGTGGCTGGAATCAGCCCGAATTCGAGATGTTCGGCACCGCCCAAGCCGACGACCGCTACGCTCAAGGCTACGAGTGGTATCAGGTCCTTGTGCGCATCCTGGCCGGCGAGGCCTTCGACTTCTCCGGCAAATACTTCAATCTGAAGGGTGTCATCGGCGCCCCGTCCAGTGTGCAGCAGCCGCGCCCGGTGACCATGTCGGCCGCCTTCTCACCGCCCGGCCGCGACTTCGCCGCCAAGACCAGCGACTTCCTGTTCACCACCTTCGCCGAAATCGACAGCGGCGCCGCCCATATCGCCGACATCCGCGAACGCGGCCGCAAGGTCGGCCGCGACCTCGGCGTCTTCACCACCACCCATGTGGTGTGCCGGCCCACCCAGGGCGAAGCCGAGGCCTACTACCAGCGCTACGCCGTCGACCTGGCCGATCACGTCGCCGTCGACCGCCATATGGCCCTGAAGAAGGAATTCGCCCATTCCCACGATCCCCATGTGTTCGACCAATACCGCCAGCGCTTCGCCGGCGGCGTCGGCACTTACCCCCTGGTCGGAACGCCCCGGCATATCGTCGACGAGATGACCAAGATGCAGGCCATCGGCTTTGCCGGCACCACCTTGTCCTTCGTTAATTTCCGCGACGAGTTGCCCTATTTCATCGACCAGGTGCTGCCGCTCATGGTCGAGGCCGGATTGCGCCAGCCAGTCCCATGAGTGACCGCCCACACCCTTACGTGCCGGCGGCCGGCGGCATGGCCGCCGTTAAGGTAACCCCACCGCCTGGCGGGCGTCTGATCGACCTGTCCCTCAATGAATCCAGTTACGGCGCCAGCCCACGGGCCATCGCCGCCGCTCAGGCCCGGTGCGCCAGCCCCGAGCGCTATCCCGATCCCGCCAGCACCGCGCTACGCGAGGCCCTCGGCCGCGTCCACGATCTCGATCCCGCGCGGATCGTCTGCGGCAACGGCTCGGAAGACTTGCTCGATGTCATCGGCCGTATCTACGCCCGCCCCAGCGATGAGATCCTTTTCACCGAACATGGTTTCGCGCAATTCCGTCTGATCGCCACCCGTCTGGGCGCGACCCCGGTCACGGCGCCGGAACGCAAGATGACCGCCGATGTCGACGCCCTGTTGGCCGCCGTTACCGCGCGCACGAAAATCCTCTACCTCGCCAATCCCAACAACCCCACCGGCACCTACCTTGCCGCGGCCGAGTTGCGCCGCCTGCATGCGAACTTGCCACCGTCGGTTCTACTTGTGATTGACTCGGCTTATGCCGAATATGTCACCGCAGATGACTATGACAGTGGCTTGACCCTGGCCCGTGAACGCAACGCCGAGAACATTATCGTCACCCACACTTTCTCCAAGGCCTTCGGCCTCGCCGCCTTCCGCGTCGGCTGGGCCTACGCCCCCAGCTCTGCGACCGGCCCCATGCATCTCGTCCGCGCCATCGGCAACGTCAACGCAATTGCCCAAGCGGCGGCCCTGGCCGCCCTCGACGATCCCGACTTCACGCTCGAAATCAGGGACCGCACGGCCCGCGAACGCGGCCGCATGACCGCGGCCCTCTCCGCCATCGGCGTCGCCGTGCCCGACGCCGTCACTAACTTCCTGCTCGCGCGCTTTGCCGACGCCGCGGCCGCGCGAGAGCATCTCGCCCGTGACGGCATTGTCACCCGCCCGGTCGCCGATCATGGCCTACCGGCCTATTTGCGCCTGACCATCGGTTTGCCGGAGGAGAATGACGCGGTCATCGCCAGTCTGCGGAATTTCATGGCGTGACCGAGCCGCGACCGCTCATCGCTGTCGAGCATATCTCGAAGTCGTTCGGCGGCATCCAGGCCGTCCGCGATTGCTCCCTGGTCGTCCACAAGGGCTCCATCACCGGCTTGATCGGCCCTAATGGCGCCGGCAAATCCACTCTGTTCAATATGGTGGCCGGCTTCATGCCGCCGACCAGCGGCTGCATCTTCCTCGACGGTCAGGACGTTACCGGCAAACGCCCCCACGAACTGTTCGCCCGCGGGCTCGTCCGTACTTTCCAGATCCCCCACGAATTCTCCGCCATGACGGTCTTGGAGAATCTGATGGTCGTCCCGGCGCAGCAGGCCGGCGAGAACTTGGCCACTGCCTTGTTCGCCCGCGGCCGCATTCGTAAACAAGAGCAAGAGATCCGCGACCGCGCCGAGCAAGTACTGGAATTCCTGCGCCTGACCCATTTACGGCTTGAACGAGCCGGTAACCTCTCCGGCGGCCAGAAGAAACTGCTCGAATTGGGCCGCTCGATGATGACCGAGGCCAAAATCGTCTTGCTCGACGAGCTCGGGGCCGGTGTGAACCGTACCCTACTGGCCGACCTCGCCACCGATATCGAACGCCTCAATCGCGACCATGGTTACACCTTCTGGCTCATCGAGCATGACATGGACCTGATTGCACGCCTGTGCGATCCGGTCATCGTCATGGCCGAAGGCACCGTCCTTACCCAAGGCAACATGGCCGACATCAAAGCCAACCCGGCGGTGATCGAGGCTTATTTGGGCGCCGGCGCCGCTGAAAAAGCCCCGGCCCATGGGGCCGCCGGATGAGACTGCTCGAAGCCACCGAGATGACCGGCGGTTACGGCGAGATGGACATCCTCGACAGCGTCGATATGGGCGTCGATAGCGGTGAGATCGTCTCCATTATCGGTCCCAACGGCGCCGGCAAATCCACCGCCATGAAGGCCATTTTCGGCATTGTGCGTCTGCGCAAGGGCCAGGTTTCTTTCGCCGGCGAGGACATCACCAACGCCGCGACCGAGACCCAGGTCCGCCGCGGCATGGCCTATGTCCCCCAGGAACGGAATATTTTTCCTAATCTCTCCGTGCACGAAAATCTCGAGATGGGCGCGTTCATTCGCGAGGACGGCGTCGCCGAGGCGCTCGAGCATGTCTACGAGTTATTTCCGCCGTTGCGCGAGAAAATGCGCCAACCCGCCGGCGAACTCTCCGGCGGCCAGCGCCAGATGGTCGCCATTGGCCGCGCCCTCATGGTCGAACCGAAACTGCTGATGCTCGACGAACCCACCGCCGGTCTGTCACCGCTCTTCATGGCCGAGATCTTCGAACGCATCATCGCCGTCAACGCCACCGGCGTCGGTATTCTGATGGTCGAGCAGAACGCCCGCCAGGCGCTCGAGATTTCCCATCGCGGCTACGTTCTCTCCACCGGCCGCAACCGGTTCGCCGACAGCGGCGCCAACCTGCTGGCCAACGAGGAAGTCACCAAATCGTTTCTCGGCGGCTGATGCCAAGGCACGCTAACCTGGATTGGGAGGCCCACGAGCCCGGTGCTTGAATTCATCAACTTCTATCTCGTGCCTGGTCTGGTGCTGGGGTGCATCTACACCCTTGGCGCCATCGGCGTGTCGCTCCTGTTCGGCATCCTGCGTTTCGCCCATTTCGCCCATGGCGACATGATGACCCTGGGCGCCTATCTTGCCCTGCTCGTCATCGGTCTGACCGGCTGGCCGGCGATCGCCGCCATTCCCGCCGCCATGCTGGGAACGGCGGTCGTGGCCCTCGTCATCGACCGGGTGTCATACCGACCGTTCCGCAGCAGCCCGACCATCATTATCGTCATCGCCTCTTTCGGCATCGCGCTCATGGTCCGCTCCGCCATTCAGTTCACTTGGGGTCTGGAGATCGAGTCCTACAGAACCGGTATTCACCGCCCGATGGTCTTCTTCGACAGCCTGCGCATCTCCGGCAATCACATCCAGATCGTGCTCACCACGATCGTCCTTGTCGGCGCCGTGCACTACTTGCTGTCGCGCACCAAGATCGGCAAGGCCATGCGCGCCATGAGCGACGATCCCGACCTCGCCCGCATCACCGGCATCGCCACCGAGCGCGTCATCACCTGGACTTGGATCATCGGCGCCGGCTTGGCCGCGGCCGCGGGCGTCTTTGTTGGCATGGACACCCAAGTCAACACGTTCATGGGCTGGAACCTGTTATTGCCGGTTTTCGCGGCGGCTATTCTCGGTGGTATTGGCCGGCCTTATGGGGCCATCGCCGGCGGCATGGTCATCGGCATTGCCGAAGAGCTTTCAACCTATCCCTGGATCGGCACCGCGCCCTTGCTGTCCCCAGGTTACAAGACCGGTGTCGCCTTCGGCATTATGGTCATCTTGCTGATTTGGCGGCCCAGCGGCCTGTTCCGGGGGAGGGTCTTCTGATGGAACAGATGATGTTCGGCATCATGATGTATCTGGTCGCCTTGCTGACCATTGGCGGCATTTACGCTGTCATCGCCCTCGGCCTCAACATGCATTGGGGTGTCAGCGGTCTGTTCAATGCCGGTATCGCCGGCTTCTTCGCCATTGGCGCCTATACCAGCGCCATTCTGACCACGCCGACGAGCATCAAACATCTTGGCGGCTTCGATTTGCCGGTTTGGCTCGGCATGCTGGCGTCCATGATTGCCGCCGGCATCGTCGCCTATGCGGTCGGGCGCATTTGCCTGCGCCTGCGCAGCGATTATCTCGCCATCGCCACCATCGGTATCGCCGAGATCTTCCGCCTGGTGCTCAAGAACGAAAGTTGGATGACCAACGGCACGCGCGGCATTGCCAACGTCCCCAAACCATTCGAAGACCTAGGCACACCGTGGTCTCAGCTCGCCTTCCTCGCCGTCGTCATCGTCATCGTCGCCGCCGTTTATGTCGTCGTCGAGCGCGCTCTGAACGCCCCCTGGGGCCGGGTCATGCGGGCCATTCGCGAAAATGACGATGCCGCCGAGGCCGCCGGCAAGGACGTCGTCCGCTTCCGCCTCGAAGCCTTTGTCTTCGGCGCCATGTTCATGGGTCTCGGCGGCGCCATGACCGCCCACTCGTTCAAATTCATCGGCCCTGAGGCCACCGAGCCCCTGCTCACGACTTTTCTGGTTTGGGTGATGCTGATCATCGGCGGCAGCGGCAACAACCGCGGCGCCATCCTCGGTGCCATCATCGTCTGGGCCATCTGGTCGATGACCCAGATCCTCACCGGGTTCTTGCCGCCCGATTTGGCCGTCCGCGCCGCCACCTTGCGCGTCTTCCTGGTCGGCTTGCTGCTGCAGGTCGTCCTGCAGCGCTTCTCCCGCGGCCTGATCCCGGAGAAATCCCCGACCGCGGCCGCCGCGACCATCTCGCAAAAAGTAACCCCCGCGCCCTGACGGGCACGGGGGTCGTATAGCTTCGCCTCGATTTTCTTAGTCGACCAAGCCGACCTCGTTGAAGCCGTCGCCCTCGACGACATAGTGGCCGATCACACCGGCCACATCGCCGCTCTCGTCGAAATCATGACCACCGGAGACGCCGGAATAGTCGATGTCTTCACCGGCAGCGATCGCGGCCTTCGCTTTCGCCCACTCACCCGGCTCGATGATCATTCCCGGCGGGCCGGCAACCTCACGCAACGCGGCAGAGATCGCCGCCCGATCGGCCGTCCCGGCTTTCTCGATGGCCAAGGCCAACAAGAAGGCAGCGTCGTAGCTTTGATTGATGAAGATCGCATCCAGGTCGCCACCCGGGTTGGCCGCCAGATAGCCAGCCTGGAACTTCTCTGCCGCGGTGGAGGCCGGCGGCGAGGAGGGCGACGTGAAGAACGCCGTCGTCAAGTTTTCGGCGCCGATCTGTTCGATCAGCAAGGTGTCGCGTAGTGCGTCCGTACCGATGAAGGAATCGAACATCCCGCCTTCCAGCGACTGCCGCACGATCGGCACGCCGGTATCACCGGCAAAGGCGATCAGCACCAGCGCGTCCGGATCACCGCCCGACAAAGTCGCCAACTCGGACCGGAAGGAAGTTTTCTTCGGCTCATGCACCTGGTCGCCGGTGATCACCCCGCCGGAGGCCGTATAGGCGTCACGGAACGCCCCGGCGATGCCAACGCCATAGTCGTCATTGACGTAGGCCAGCGCGACTTTTTCGATGCCCTTGCTAAGCACCAGGCGAGCCAGCACTTCGCCTTGATAGTTATCGCTCGGCACGACCCGGAAGATCAGGTCGTTATCGTCTAGTCCGGTCACCTCCGGCGATGTCGAGGTCGGTGAGAGCCCGACGACGCCATTCGGTATCAGCACGCTATTGGCCGCCGCGATGTTCGGCCCGCTCATCAGTGCCCCGACCACCGCCGTGACATTGTCGATATTCACCAGCTTGGTGGCCGCATCGACACCGCCTTGCGCCGTGCCTTGGGTATCGCCGACGACCAGCTCCAGCCGCTGCCCATCAAGGATGCCGCCATTGTCGTTGACATGCGCCACCGCCAGTTCCGAAGAACCCAGAATCGGCGGTACCAGGTTGGCGATCGGGCCCGTGATCGCCATCAGCGCCCCGAGCTTGACTGTCTGAGCCATCGCCGGCGTGACCGCCCCGATGGCCGTGGCCAATGCCGCAGCCGCAACTGCGCATTTCAAACCATTAGAAAAAACAGACATATATCCTCCCATATTGAATCCAGTTTCAGCACACCCACGCGTTTGTGACAGTCTAGCCTGGCCGCGGGGTTCGCATCCAGCGGCGTCATTGCGGTAGGTATTCCGCGAATTGCTTCTCTACTTCCGTAGCATTGGCAGCCAGTCCGGCGGCCACGCCCTGCGCCATTTCGCCTACATAGATGGACTCGATCCCCTGGCGCACCGCCGCCAGCGCCGCCTCGGCGACCTCCATTGGAGGTAGTTTCGGTTGTGGCAGATGGGCGCTCATCTCGGTATCCACCGCCCCCGGCATCACCCCGACGACCAATGTCCCTTGGCCGGCAAGCTGCGCCCGCACCCCTTGGGTCAGGCTGAAAGTCGCCGCTTTCGAGGCGCTGTAGGACCCCAAGGCCGGCAAATTCACCCGCGACAGAATCGTCAGCATGTTGACGATGGCCCCGCCGCCATTACGGCCCAACACCGGCGCGAAAGCGCCGCACATCGCCAGGGTTCCAAGATAGTTGGTCTCGATCTCCCGCCGCTGTTCGGCCATATCGCCGCCGATCAGCGGCCGATTGGCGTTCACCCCGGCATTGTTGATCAACAAGGTGACATCGCCACATTTTTGCGCCGCCGCCGCGACCCCGCCATGATCGGTGACATCCAGAGCCAGGGTTTCGACGCGGCCGCCATGCGCCGCGGCCAGGTCCGCCAGCCCCTCGACATGGCGCGCGCTGGCATAGATTTTCGCCGCCCCGGCCGTCGCCAGCGCCGCGACCATTTCTCGGCCGATGCCCCGATTGCAGCCGGTAACAAATGCCACTGACCCTTCGATATCCATCGCCCTCGCCCTCCCTTCCGCCGATCCAACATCGGCACTTGGCTCGTCTTCGATCCAGGCCGGGTCGATCTCCGGCAACGGGATCGCCTCCAGCAGCGTTCGAGTATAGGGATGGCTCGGCGCGGCGAACAAGGCGGCACACGGGCCGGTCTCCACCACGCTCCCCTGCTGCATCACCATCACCCGATCGCAGACCACCCGGACCACCGAGAGATCATGGCTGATCAGCACCAGGGCGATCCCCAGATCCCGCTTCAGTTCCGCCAACAGGGCCAGGATCTGCGCTTGCGTCGACACATCGAGGCCGGAGACGATTTCGTCCGCCACCACCAGAGCCGGCTTGACCGCGATCGCCCGGGCGATTCCCACCCGTTGCCGTTGGCCGCCGCTTAACTCATGCGGGTAGCGGCGCCCGTATCCGCCGTTCAGACCGACCCGTTCCAACAGCCCATGGGCGGCGCTCAGAGCCGCCTGCCGATCCGCGGCGAGGCCGAAGGCCAGCAGCGGCTGCGCCACGATCTGGGCGATCCGGCGCCGCGGATTGAGCGACGCTTGCGGGTCTTGAAAGATCATCTGCATGCGCGCCCGCAAGGGCCGTAATTCCGGCTCCTCCATATCCGTGATGTCCGTGCCGTCAAACACCAACCGACCACCGGTCGGTTTGTAAAGCCGCAGCAGGCAGCGTCCCAGGGTCGTCTTTCCGGACCCGGACTCGCCGACGATGCCGAGGGATTCACCGGCGCCCACGGTCATATCGATACCGTTCAGGATCGGCCGCAGCGGCGCCGCGCCGAACCACGGCTTGGCGGCGCGGTCCGGCAGCGCCAAGGCCAGCCCGCGCGCCTCAAGCATGACGCAACATCCGCCGCCGCTGATCATAGGCCGCGGCATCTTCCAGCAAGCGCAGCGTCAGTTGCCGTGGCACCGGCACCAGGCGGTTACCGGGCCGGTCATAGCGCGGCGTCGCCGCGAACAGCGCCTTGGTATAGGGATGCTGCGGCACCGCGAAGAGCTGGCTGGCCGTGCCGCTCTCCACGATCCGTCCGCTATGGATCACACTGACCCGATCGCAGATCTTCGCCACCACGCCCAAATCATGGGTCACGAACAATATTGCCGTGCCCTTGTCTTGTTGCAGCTTGCGGATCAGGCGCAGGATCTCCCGCTGTACCGTCACATCCAGGGCGGTGGTGGGCTCGTCGGCAATGATGAACTCCGGCCCGCAGGCAAAGGCGCTGGCAATCAGCACCCGTTGCCGCATCCCGCCGCTCAGCTCATGCGGATACTGCCGCAGCACCCGCCCGGGCTCGGCGATGCGGACTTGCTCCAGCAATTCAAGCGCCCGCTGCCGCGCCGCCTGCCGACCCAACCCGAGGCTATGGCGCAGCACGTCCGTCAACTGGCGGCCGATACGATAGACCGGGTTGAGCGCCGTCATCGGGTCTTGCGGGATCATCGACATCCGCCGGCCCAGCAGGCCCCGCCGGCTCGCCGCCGGCAGGTTGATCAGATCGATGCCGGCAAAAGTCACGTGGCCGTCCGTGATCCGCGCGGCACTCGGCAAAATGCCCAACACCGCCCGGCCGACCATGGTCTTGCCGGCCCCGGACTCGCCGACCAGCCCATGGACCTGGCCCGCCTCTACCGTCAGGTCGACGCCGCGCAACACCGGCATCCGGCCGATCCGCAGATGCAGATCGTCGATGTCCAACACCGCTCTCATCGCCGCATCACCGGGTCCAGCACCATCCGCAGCCCGTCCCCCAACGCGTTGAAGCCCAGCACCACGACAATGATACAGGCCACCGGCAGCCCCATGATCCACCAGGATTGGTAGACATACTGCCGTCCTTCTTGGATCAAGCCGCCCCAGGTCGGAAAATCCGATGACAGGCTCAGGCCGACGAAGCTCAGGATCGCCTCGACGATCACCGCGATGCCCATCTCCAGGGTCAGCAGCACCAGCAGCACCGGCACCAGGTTCGGCAGAATCTCCCCCAACAGAATGCGCCACCGGCTCAGCCCGATCGTCACCGCCGAGGTCACATAGTCTTGCTCCCGCTGCACCAGCACCTCGGCCCGCACGACCCGGCAGAACCGCGTCCAGTCGACGATCACGATGGCGATAATCACCGCTTGCAGCCCGGCCCCGATCACCGCCACCAGGACGATCGACAGCAGCACCGGCGGAAACGCCATCCAGATATCCACCAGCCGCGATATGATCGTATCGACCCAGCGCCCGAAATAGCCGGCCATCAGCCCCAGCAAGGTGCCTAGCAGCGCCGCCAGACTGGCCGCGATCACCGCCACGGTGAGCGCGATCCGCGCCCCGAAGATCAGCCGCGAAAAGATGTCCCGGCCCAACCCGTCCGTCCCCAGCAGGTAACGCGGATCGCCGCCGGCCCACAACGGCGGCAACAGCGAATCCAGCAGGTCCTGCCGCAGCGGGTCATGCGGCGCCAACACCGGCGCAGCGACCGCGACGACCACCAGGACCAGCGCTACGATCCCGCCGAAGACCACCCGCCCATTGCCGGCAAGTGCCCGCCATAATCCGCCACGCGACGCCGACCGCCGCACCCACTCAGCCATGCCGGACCCGCGGATTGAGCATCACAGTGGTCAAATCGACGAGCAGATTGATGGCGATGAACAGCGCCGCGAAAGTCAGGATCAGGCCCTGGATCAGCGGCAGATCCCGCGATATCACCGCGCCGATCGCCATATTGCCGATCCCCGGATAGCTGAAGATCCGCTCCACCAAGACCGTGCCGCCGACCAGAAATGTGAACTGCACCCCGGTCAGCGTCACTGTCGGGATCATCGCATTTCGCAAGGCTTCGCGCAGGATGATCCGGCCCCGGGTAAAGCCCTTCACCCGCGCCACCAGCACATAGTCCTGGGTCATCGCCTCGCTCAGCGACGTCTTCAGCATGCGGGCAATCACCGCCATCAACGGCAGGGCCAGCGCCGCCGCCGGCAGCACCAGATGGGTGAACAGCATGCCCAGCACCCTGAACTCGCCCCGCAACAGGCTTTCCGCCAGATAGAACTGACTGCTGAACGCGATCGCCTGACGCGGGTCAAGGCGGCCTGAGATCGGCAACACCGGCAGCAGCACGCCAAGCACCAGGATAAACACGAGCCCCCAGAGAAAATCCGGGATTGCCAACGTCAGTCCGGTAAGCCCGTCGACGACCGCCTCCGGCCACCGCCCGCGCCAATAAACCCCGGCGATCGCCAGCAGCCCACCGCTCAACACCGCCAACGCCGTGGCGACGACCGCCAACTCCAAGCTGGCCGGCAGCCGGCTCAACACCAACCGCCCGACATCTTGGCGCAGGTTGATCGAGACGCCGAAATCCCCGCGCGCCACATCGCTCAGCCAGCGCGTGAACTGCACCAGCATCGGCTGGTCGAGACCATACACCCGGCGCAGATTCTCGATATCGTCGGCACCGGCGCCCGGCGGGATCATCATCGCAATCGGGTCGCCGGGCACGACCCGCAGCAACACGAAAACGATCACCGCCACGCCGAACAGAGTCGGCACCGCCAGCAGCAGACGTCGCAAGAAATAAGATCCGGACAACGGGCTCCCGGCTTTCGCTTGTGCCTAATTTGCCGGCTTCACCAGATGCGGCAACACATAGTTGGCCACATGCGGCGTCATCGTCAGCCCCTCGCGCAGTACGATCGGCTGCACATACTGCAACAGCGGGATGACATAGCCCTTCTCGGCAATGTACCGGTCCACCTCCTGATAGCCGGCAATGCGCTTGGCCTCGTCCGGCTCACCCAACAGCGGCAACAATTTGCCATCGAGATCGTCCGTATCCCACACCGAATGCGGCGACGGGCCGAACATCGCGAAGAAAGTCGAGGTCGACGGGTCGCCGATGGAGTTGCCCCAGTTATAGAAGGCCGCCGGTGCCAGCTCGTCCCGCGCCCGCAGTTCGAAATGCTTGGCGATCTCGTAGATTTCGATCTCCGCCTCGATTCCCACGTCGCGCCACATGCCGATGATCGCTTGGATCATCTCGAAATCCTTCGGCTTGAAGCCGCGCGTCGTTTGGATCGAGAACGTCACCGGGTTGTCCGTCGAAAAGCCCGAGGCCGCCAGCAATTCCTTCGCCTTGTCCGGGTCGTAAGGCACCTCGATGCTGGCATCGAACGCGGCATATTCCGGCGCCTGCAACGTATCGATCGGCACCCCGTAACCGCGCAGCAGTCGGTCGACGATCGCTTTCTTGTTGATCGCGTGATGCGCCGCCAAGCGCACATTTTCATCTTCCATCGGACCGATATCGTTGAGGAAGATCATCGCGATGTCCGACACCGGCGTCGACAGACCCTGCAGGCTTGATTTTTCGCGCAACCGGTCGAACTCCTCGTAAGGAATTTCAATGGTGAGGTCCGAGGCGCCGCTCTCGATCTCCGCCACCCGGCTCGTCGCGTCGGTGACGAACTTGAACACCACCGTCTCGAACGCCGGTTTCGGTCCCCAATATTTGTCAAAGGCTTTGAGGCGCAGGAACGAGTCCCGCTCGAACGCGTCCACCATATAAGGCCCGGAGCCGACCGGCTTTTGCTCAAAACCTTCCGCGCCGACGGACTCGTAATATTGTTTCGGCAGCACATAGCCGGTCAGGAACGCCAGCCACTTGAACAGCACCGGATCGAAATTGAGCACGTCGGCGGTGATGCTATTGCCATCGACGCTGAAATTGCCGATGCCGGCCCATACCGGCTGCACCGGGTTACCCACGTCCGGATCCGCCGCCCGGCTCAACGACCACACCACATCCTCCGCCGTCACCGGCGTGCCGTCATGCCAGAACGCGCCTTCGCGCAACTCGAAATGGACCTGGGTGCGGTCGTCGTTCCACCCCCACCCGGTCAGCAATCCCTCTTTCAACGTCAGGTCCGGCGCCAGATCGAGATACTGGTCGAACACCGACTTGTAGATCGACTGCAGCGTCGGGTTGACCGCCGAGGTCCCCACCGTCGGATCCCACGACGGCAGCGCCACGTTATAGGCGATGGTCAGCGAATCCGGGTCCTGTGCCAGCACTTGGCGCCCGAAAGGCGAGGCCAGCACCGGCAGTGCAGCGGCGCCACCCATGCCGTATTTCAGCACTTGTCGACGGTCAATGGACTTCATAGCTTTTCCTCCCCAGGATGGGCCGGCTTTTCGCCGCCCGTAATATTAGTTTTCGATTATTCGGCGGCCGCGGCACTCTCGGCCCAGCGCGCCATTAATGTGTTCGACGGCAATCCTTCGTCCACCACCTTTTTCGCCGTCTCGATCCCGGCCACTGGCAGGTTGGCCGGGTCCAACACCCCGATTTGCACCAGCACCGAGGCCTGATCCCAATAAATATGCTCATGATACAGCTTGTTGCCGCGGAAGCAGACGATCGCCACCAGCGGGATCTCCACATAACGCCGGGTCGGCGCCACCCCGGGCAACATCCAGTCGATTTCGATATCGTGGGTGAAGCAGAACAGCATCTCGTCCACCACCCGGTCGGAACCCACGGTGCGTGAGATCGGAATCAGCTTGGTATCCGCCGGGGTCTTCGGAATGAAGTGGTTCTTGTAGAACCGGTGCAATTCCTTGTAGCCGACCCCACCGGTCATCGTCGGGATGTGGTTGACGTACGGCATGTCCACCATCGTCGCCATCGTCGCATCCACATCGCGCGTCGCGAATTCGTAAGCGACATGCGCCTCCCACAGCTCCACCAGGTTGTACACCGGCCCCATCACCCGCCGGAACAGCGCCACCGCACGGGTATGCGCAATCATCGACGCCGGTTTGTCATAGGACGGCCGCCCCGGGGTGTTGAACGCATGCTCGGCCCCGGGATAGTCGAAGAAGGCCACCTCCTTGTGATCGGAGAACGCGGCCTTGATCTCCGCCACCGCGTCTTGCGGTACGCGGTGATCGTCGCCGGCAAAATGGCATTCCATCGGGCAGGTGATCGTCGCCGCTTCGTCCAGCATGCCTTCGATCCCGACGCCGTAATAGCTCACCGCACAATCCACCCCGCAGCGTGCCGCCGCCATATAGGCCAGTTTGCCGCCAAGGCAGAAACCCAACGCGCCCACCATGCCCGTTACTTCCGGCATCGCCCGCACGGCCGCGACCGTGGCCCCGATATCCGCCGCCGCCTGATCCAGGTCGAACTTGCCGAGGCAGCTCAGCGCTTTGGCGAAATCCTGCTCGTCATAGCCCAGCGAAATCCCCGGCTCGATCCGCCAGAACAGATCCGGCGCCACCACCACATAGCCTTCCTCGGCATAGAGCTTGGCCACGTCTTGCATTTGCTGGTTCAGCCCAAAGATCTCTTGCAGCAGCACGATCGCCGGCCCGCTGCCGTTTTCGGGCACCGTCACCAACGCCCTGAAGCTGCCGCCATCGGTGGCTTTGATGTCCATATACCGGCCCGTCATCCGAGCACCCTCCCTGCCGATCCGGGCGACATGATCATGTGTGCGTCCGATCTTTGGCCCGGCAAACGATTTCGCCGTCAGCTTAGTATGCCCCCCCAAGCCTGTAAACGAGCCGCCATGCCCCGGTCAGAATCCGCACCACTTGGCGCGCCATGCCCTGCTACACTTCCGGGAAATCAACGGGGAGGGCTGCCGGTATGCGCGCGTTGATGATGGATACACCACTACTGATTTCATCCCAGCTTCGCCATGGCGCGAGCATGTATGGCGACCAGCAGATCGTCTCGCGAACCGTCGAAGGCCCAATCCACCGTTACACCTACGATGACGCCTACAAGCGCGCGTGTCGGCTCGCCAACGCCCTTTGCGCCTACGGCATCGACCAGGGTGATCGCGTCGGCACCATCGCCTGGAACGGTTTTCGCCATTTTGAGATCTATTTCGCCGTCTCCGGCTCAGGCGCGGTCTGCCACACCATGAACCCTCGGCTGTCTCCCGGCCAACTCACCTACATCATCAATCACGCCGGCGACCGCCTGCTTTTCATCGACGCGACCTTCCTACCCTTGGTCGAGGCCATCGCCGACCGGCTGACCGCCGTCGAGGCGATCGTCGTCATGGCTGATGCGACGCACATGCCCGAATGTGCCCTCGCCAATCTTGTTTGTTACGAGGATTTCATCGGTGCCCATGCGGAGGATTACGATTGGCCGGTTTTCGACGAAAATACCGCCTCCTCGCTTTGTTACACCTCCGGGACCACCGGCGAGCCCAAGGGCGTGCTTTACAGCCACCGTTCGACCGTGCTGCATTCCCTCTGCATAGCCCTGCCTGACGTGTTGCATTTAGGCGAGCATGAATGCGTCATGCCCGTGGTACCCATGTTTCACGTCAACGCCTGGGGTATCCCCTATGCCGCGGCGATGACCGGCAGCAAACTCGTGCTGCCTGGCCCCAAACTCGATGGCGCGTCGCTGTATGAGCTGATCCTCGCCGAAAATGTGACGGTGACCGCCGGCGTACCGACTCTGTGGCTGGGCTTGCTCGGTCATGTCAAAGAAACCGGCCAGGATCTTGGCAGTTTGCGCCGCACCCTTATCGGCGGCGCCGCCGTGCCGGAAGCAATGGTCACGGTTTTCGAGAACGATTATGGCGTCGAAGTGCGCCAGGGCTGGGGCATGACCGAGACCAGCCCGGTCGCCGCGCTAAACCGGCTCAAACCCACCATGAGCGATGCCCCCGAGGACGCTCGTTTACGCATCAAGGTCAAACAAGGCCGGTCGGTTTTCGGCGTCGAAATGGAAATCCGTGACGCCACCGGCAAACGCTTGCCCCATGACGGCACCGCTTTCGGCGAACTCTTCGCCCGCGGCCCCTGGATCGCCAGCCACTATTTCGGCAACGCGGAGAGCGCGGCGCTGGATTGGTTCCCCACCGGCGACATCGCCACCATCGACGCCGATGGCTACATGCATATTACCGACCGCGCCAAGGACCTGATCAAATCCGGCGGCGAGTGGATCGGCTCACTCGAACTGGAGAACCTGGCGACCAATCACCCCGACGTGCAGCAGGCCGCCGTCATCGCCGTGCCCCACCCAAAATGGGACGAACGGCCGTTGTTGCTGATCGTCGCCAGGCCGGGCACGGCCCCAGCGAGGCAAGAAATCCTCGACCACATCGCCCTGCATGTCCCCAAATGGTGGCTGCCCGACGATGTTGTCACGGTCGAAAGCCTGCCCCTCGGCGCCACCGGCAAAGTGCTCAAGACCGAACTGCGCCACCAATACCGCGACCACAGATTACCCGGCAATTAGCAGCCGATGACGCGCTCGGAGTTCGACGCCTTCTGTGACGCTTTGACGGCCACGACCCATGTCGTGCAATGGGGCAACGCGTCGGTCTGGAAGATCGGCGGCAAGATCTTTGCCGTCTGCTCGAAATGGGGCGATGTCGGCGACGACAACCGTTTCAGCTTCAAATGCAGCGACCTGACCTACACAATTTTGATCGAGCAGCCCGGCATCGCGCCCGCACCCTATCTCGCCCGGGCGAAATGGGTTCAGGTCCAAACCGCCGACGCCATGACCGACCGCGACCTCGAGGACTACATTCAGGCCGCCCATACCATCGTCGCTCGCAAGCTGACCAAGGCACAACGTCGGGAACTCGGCGTTAACCCGCCGGCCGCATGACGCCGCACCTACGCCGTCTCAGGCACCACCGCGGTCGCTTCGATTTCCACCAACGCCTTCGCCTCCACCAGGGCGCCGACCTGCACCACCGCCATTGCCGGGTAGTGCCGACCGAAGATTTCCCGATAAACGGCGCCGATGGCCCGTAAATTGTCCAAATAGGCCGTCCGATCGGTGATATACCAGGTCAGCCGCACCACATCCGCCGGCGTCGCGCCGGCGGCGGCCAGAACCGCCCGAATATTGTCCAATGTCTGCCGCAGCTGCCCCACCAGATCATCGGCCTCGAACTGCAATGTCACCGGATTCCAGCCTATTTGACCGCCGACCGCGACAAATTTACCCGCTGCGGCAATACCGTTGGCGTAGCCCTTGGGCTGCGGCCAGCCCGGCGGTTGCAGAAATTCCATGATCCCGTGTCCTTTGCAGTCGGCGCTGGCGAAGAGATACACCCTGAACCGCCAAGACGAAATATTTTATATATAAACTAATTTTTTGCGGTAGAATATCGTCCGCTGTGGCGCCATCGGCGTCGTCGAGAATAGCAGCCGGGAGACCAGGCAATCGCCACACCAGCCCAGCCACTTGCAGGTCAGCACGCCATCATCACCGGCGGTTCCCGCGGCATCGGGGCCGCCATCGCGGCCCGGCTCGGTGACCTTGGCGCCAGCCTCACGCTGATCGGCCGCAACCAGCAATCCCTGGCCGACCGAGCTGCCGCACTCGCCGAGGCCAACATCAGCGATGTGGCGACCGTTGTCCTCGACGTCACCGACGCGCCCGGCGTCGGCCGGGTATTTGCCGAGATCATCCGGACGCGGACCCCGGCGATCCTCGTCAACAACGCCGGCGGCACCGCCAGCGCACCCTTCACCCGCACCACGCCGGCGCTTTGGCACGACACCATCGACCTCAACCTCAACGGCACCTTCAATTGCACCCTCCCGGTTGTGCCGGCGATGACCGAGGCCGGCTATGGCCGCATCATCAATATCGCCTCAACGGCCGGATTGACCCCCTATCGCTATATCTCCGCCTACTGTGCGGCCAAACACGCCGTCATCGGCCTCACCCGCTCGCTGGCGCTGGAACTCGCGCCGACCGGCGTGACGGTAAACGCCGTCTGCCCGGGTTTTACCGATACCGATCTGGTGCGCAATTCATTGCGCGACATATCGGCGAAGACTGGCAGCAGCGAGGAAGATTTGTTAGCTCAATATGTCGCGCACAACCCTCAGCGCCGTCTTATCGAGCCCGAGGAAGTCGCGGCAACCGTCGCCTGGCTCTGTTTGCCGGGTTCGCAATCGATTACCGGCCAATCCATCGCGGTGGCCGGCGGCGAGGTAATGTGATGGATGCCAACGCACCCAACGCCATCGGCAACAAGCCCGGTGATTTCGAAACCGCGCTGACCAGCGACGATCGGGTCGATTTGCGCGTTTGGTTACGATTGCTGACCTGCGTCAATCTCATCGAGCGCACGGTCCGCAACAATCTGCGCGAGGATTTCGACATCACCTTGCCGCGCTTCGACCTGCTCGCCCAACTCGACCGCGCGCCGAAGGGCCTTAGCATGGGCCAGCTGTCGCGCCGTCTGATGGTCTCCAACGGCAATGTGACCGGCCTCATCAACCGTTTGCTCTCCGAAGGCTTGGTCGAGCGCAGTCATATCCGCGGCGACCGCCGCACCCAGTTGGTCAGCCTCACCGCCGCCGGCAAAAGGGCGTTCGACTCCATAACCCCGGCGCACGCCGCTTGGATCAGCGAAGCCTTTGCATCTTTGAGCCGCGACGAAATGACCACGCTGTATGGGCTGCTTGCCAAACTGAAGGCCGGCCAGATCAAACCGGACGAGCGGCCATGACCGACCCGCGAACCAACTGGCAGGATTTCGCCCCCCGGCATTTCGCCTGGGCGCTCGCTGACGGCGTCGCCACCATCACCCTGAACCGCCCGGAGCGTAAGAATCCGCTCACTTTCGAAAGTTATGCCGAACTCCGCGACACCTTCCGCGATCTCGCCGATGCGCCGGCGGTAAAAGCCGTTGTGATCACCGGCGCCGCAGGAAACTTCTGCTCCGGTGGCGATGTGCACGACATCATCGGTCCGCTGGTTGCCTTGGACATGCCCGACTTGTTGCGTTTCACCCGCATGACCGGCGATCTGGTCAAGGCCATGCGCCAATGCCCGCAGCCGATTATCGCCGCCATCGACGGCATTTGCGCCGGCGCCGGCGCCTGCGTCGCCATGGCCGCGGACATCCGCCTCGGCACCGCCCGATCGAAAGTCGCCTTCCTGTTCACCCGGGTCGGCCTCGCCGGCTGCGATATGGGGGCCTGCGCCATGTTGCCCCGCATCGTCGGCCAAGGCCGTGCCGCCGAACTGCTGTTCACCGGCCGCAGCCTCGGCGGCGAGGAAGCCGAGCGTTGGGGTTTTCTCAACAGCCTCCACCAGCCCGACGCGCTCCAGCAAGCGGCCCATGAGTTCGCGGCCAGGCTCGCCGCGGGCCCCACCTTCGCCCATGGCATTACCAAGACCATGATGAACCAAGAATGGGACATGGGTATCGATGCGTTTATCGAGGCCGAGGCGCAAGCCCAGGCCATCTGCATGCAAACCGCCGACTTCCGCCGCGCCTATGAGGCCTTTGTGGCCAAGCAGCGGCCGGTGTTCGAGGGCAATTGATGGCCGACCGCAGCTTCCTCGACTGGCCGTTCTTCGAGCCCGAGCATCGCCGGCTGGCTGCCGAGATCGATGCTTGGGCGGCGCAATACGTCGCGCCTCACGAACATAAGGAGGACGATGTCGACGCCCTGGCCCGCCGGTTCGTCATTGATCTTGGTGCCGACGATTGGCTGACCTACTGCATCCCGGCGGCCTATGGCGGTCGCCATGATAAGCTCGATGTCCGCAGCCTTTGCTTGATCCGCGAGACCCTCGCCCGCCGCTCCGGCCTCGCCGACTTCGCATTCGCCATGCAGGGTCTCGGCAGCGCCTCTATCGCCCTGTTCGGCGACGAGACCCTGAAGCAGCGCTATCTGCCCGATATCGGTACCGGCGAGCGCACCGCGGCCTTCGCCATCTCGGAGCCCGATGCCGGCTCCGATGTCGCCAATATGACGACCGGGGCCCGCCGCGATGGCGACCACTACGTCCTGAACGGCACCAAAACCTGGATCTCCAACGCCGGCCTCGCCAACCAATATGTCCTCTTCGCCCGCACCGGCGAGGCACCAGGCGCCAAAGGCCTCTCCGCCTTTGTCGTCGACGCCGACAACCCCGGCCTGACCGTCAGCGAGCGCATCAACGTCATCGCGCCGCATCCCTTGGGCACTCTCAGCTTTGAGAATTGCCGTGTCCCCGCCGGCCAGATGCTGGGCGACCCCGGCGCCGGTTTCAAGGTCGCCATGGCGACCCTGGACATCTTCCGCGCCACCGTCGGCGCCGCCGCCCTCGGCTTTGCCCGCCGCGCCCTTGACGAGGCCCTGGCCCGCGTCACCACCCGCGAGGTTTTCGGCCGCAAGCTGGCCGACCACCAACTGACCCAGGCCAGCATCGCCGACATGGCGGTACAGGTCGACGCCGCGGCCCTGTTCGTCTACCGCGCCGCTTGGACCAAGGATTGCGCCGCCGACCGCGTCACCCGCGAAGCCGCCATGGCCAAACTCTACGCCACCGAGGCCGCCCAACAGGTCATCGACCGGGCGGTACAGCTCTTCGGCGGTCTCGGTGTCGTCACCGGCACGCCGGTGGAACGCCTGTACCGGGAGATCCGTGCCCTCCGCATCTATGAGGGCACCAGCGAAATCCAGAAATTGGTGATTGCCGCGCAAACCCTGGCGGCGGCAGAGGAGGCAAATCGATGAAGCTTTTCGAACCTCTCAACATCAACGGCATGGTGATCCCCAACCGCACCCTCGTGCCGGCCATGGTCACCCGGCTTTCCGGCGAGGACGGATTCGTCAACCAGAACATCATCGACCGCTATACCCGCTATGCCGAGGGCAATGTCGGCCTCATCGTCGTTGAGGCCACCGCCATTCATGAATCCAAATCCGGACCGCTGCTGCGCATCGGCCATGATCGCTTCATCGCCGGTCACGCCGACCTGACCCGCAGCATCCATGACACGTCCGATTCCAAGGTCGTGCCCCAGATCATCCATTTCATGAAGGTGGCCCGCTCCGGCTGGCGCCAGACCATCGACATGCTGTCGGCGGAGGAGATCGATAGCATTATCGATCAATTCGCCGCTGCCGCCGCCCGCGTGCAGGACGCGGGTTATGACGGCGTCGAACTCCACTCGGCCCACGCCTACACGCTGTCCTCCTTCGTCTCCAAACGTAACCCACGCCGTGACGAGTATACCGGCCGCACCATCGAAGGCCGCCTGCGCATGTTCGGCAAGGTGATGACGGCCGTCCGCGCCAAGGTTGGCCCCGACTTCCCTGTCGGCATTCGTTTCCTGGCGGAAGAATTCATCAAGGACGGCTACACCATCGAGGAATCGAAGCTCATCGGTCTCCGGGTGGCACAATTCGGTGTCGATTACATCTCCCTCTCCGTCGGCGGCAAATTCGAAGACGCCGTCTACCGCGAGGGCCAACCGCTCTACCCCTATACCGGCTATTCCGGCGACCGCTGTATGCCGGGAGCCGATTATCCTTCCTTGCCCCACGCCGGCCTGCCGGCAGCGATCAAAAACTTCATCAACGAAAAGGGTTTCACGGTGCCGGTCGTTTCCGCCGGCAAGATCTCCGATCCTGTCGATGCCGAACGCCTGCTCCAAGAAAACAAGGCCGACATCATCGGCATGGCCCGTCAACTTTTGGCCGATCCCGACTGGCCGCGTAAGACCGCCAGCGGTCGCAGCGACCAGATCGTCCGCTGCATCTATTGCAATGTCTGCAAGACCCTCGACGAGAATTTCAAGGAAGTTAATTGCTTCCTGTGGCCCAAACACGCTCGCCAGGCCCCACCCGACGACCCCACCCGCGCCAATCCGCAATGGGCCGAGGGCGGCGCCGAACTTGTCGCCGAATTGCGCGAGGGCGAGATAAGGTTGAACTGGCAACGCGCCGCGGGCAAGGAGATCGCCGGTTACGATATCTATCGCGCCGAGGACGACGGCGAGACGCGCTGCGTCGAGGCCGTGAAGGGTCCGCGTTTCATCGATCGCATCGTCTTGGGTGGGCTGCGCTATACCTATTATGTGCGTGCGTACGACGCCACCGGTCGCGCTAGCATACCGTCGAACAGCGTCATCGTCGAACCACCAATACCGAGTTTCAATGCTCAGCAAGAGACCACGCATGCCGGAGCTTGAGCCGCGCTTGCCAGGCGGACCATCTGCCCACATCGACACCTTCGCGCGCGACAACCTGCCCCCGCGCGAGACTTGGCCGCACATGGATTTCAACGTGCTGCCGAAGCTCGCCGCCTATCCCGACCGTATCAACGCCACCCAAGCCCTGTTGGACAGTCACATCGACGCCGGCCATGGCGACCGCCCCTTGATCCGTTTCGCCGGCCAAATTTGGACTTACGCCGACATGCAGCGGCGGGTCGATCAGATCGCCAAGGCCCTGGTCGAGGATCTTGCCCTGGTGCCCGGCAATCGCGTCCTGCTGCGCGGGCCCAACAACCCGATGATGGCCGCGTGCTGGCTCGCCGTCGTCAAAACCGGCGGCATCTGCGTCGGCACCATGCCGTTGCTCCGTGCCCGCGAACTGGCCCTCATCATCGATAAGGCCCAGGTCACCCATGCCCTCTGCGATGTCAGCCTGATTGCCGAACTGACCGCGGCCGGACAGCGCAGTTCGGCACTGCACACCGTGGCCAACTTCACGGCGCTTGGCGAAGACCCTGCGGCCGACCTGGACCGCATGCTGGCGACCAAGCAGCCGGGCTTCGCCGCGGTCGACACGGCGGCCGACGACGTTGCCCTGATCGCGTTCACCTCCGGCACCACCGGGCAGCCCAAGGGCACCGTGCATTTTCACCGCGATGTGTTGGCCATGTGCGATACCTTTGCCGATCAGGTATCGGTTACGGCTCCCGCGGATATTTTTGTCGGCACGCCGCCCCTGGCCTTCACCTTCGGCCTCGGCGCGTTGCTCGCCTTTCCCATGCGCTTCGGTTCCTCGATCGCCTTTGTGGAGCGGCCATCCCCCGATATTCTACTCGAGACGATCCAACGACAGCGTTGCACGGTCTTGTACACCGCGCCGATCATGTTCCGCGCCATCCTCGACCGCCTGAGCGATTACGATATCTCCAGCCTTAAGCAATGCGTCTCCGCCGGCGAACATCTCCCCAAGGCCACCTTCGAGGCCTGGTATGAGGCCACCGACATGAAGATCATCGACGGCCTCGGCTCCACCGAGATGATCCACATATTCGTCTCATCGTCCGGCGACGATACCCGCGCCGGCGCCACCGGCAAGGCCATCCCGGGCTATGAAGCCTGCATCATGGATGACGACGGCAACGTCTTGCCGCCCGGCACCGTCGGCAATCTCGCCGTTCGCGGCCCGACCGGGTGCCGCTATCTCGACAATCGCGAACGTCAGGAAGGCTACGTCCGCAACGGCTGGAATTTCCCCGGCGACATATACCTCATGGATGAGGACGGTTACTTCTGGTACCAGGCCCGCGCCGACGACATGATCATCTCCGCCGGCTACAACATCGCCGGCGCCGAAATCGAGAATGTGCTGCTCGAGCATGGCGCCGTCCGCGAATGCGCCGTCGTCAGCTCCCCCGATCCGCAGCGCGGCAACATCGTCAAGGCCTTTGTCGTCTTGCGCGATGATGCTGAGCCGAGCCCCGATTTGATCGAAGAACTCCAGACTTTCGTCAAGTCCGAGATCGCCCCCTACAAATATCCCCGCGCTATCGAGTTCATCGATGCCTTGCCGCGCACCGAAACCGGCAAGGTCCAGCGCTTTCGCCTGCGCCAGCAGGAGCATCAGAAGGCATAAACAAGAATGAAGATCGCCTGTCTCGGCGGCGGGCCGGCCGGCCTCTATTTCGCCATCCTCATGAAGAAGGCATATCCCGCCGCACAAATCGATGTCATCGAGCGCAATCGGCCCGACGATACTTTCGGCTTCGGTGTCGTCTTCTCTGATGCCACCCTGGAGAATTTCGCCGAGGCAGATCGCCCGACCTATGAGCAAATCACCGGCAGCTTTGCCCACTGGGACGACATCGACATCCATTGCAATGGCGAGGTTCTGACCTCGACCGGCCACGGTTTCTCCGGCATGTCGCGCCAGCTCATACTCGCTATTCTACAGCGTCGTTGCGCCGAGCTTGGCGTCACCATGCATTTTGAGACCGAATTCGACGGTATCGAAGACTATCGCCATTACGACCTCATCCTTGCCGCCGACGGCGTCAACAGCATCATCCGCCAGCGTTATGCCGACAAATTCCAACCGACGATCGACTGGCGCCCCAATCGCTTTGTTTGGCTCGGCACGACCCAAAACTTCCCCGCCTTCACTTTCTTCTTCAAGGCGAATGAGCATGGCCTCTGGCGTGTCCACGCCTATCAGTACATGGTCGGTTTCTCCACCTTCATCGTCGAATGCACTGACCGGACCTTTCAAAATTCAGGTCTCACCGTCGAGGATGAAGACGCCACCGCCGCTTATGTCGAAAGCCTGTTCGCCGAAGAACTGGGTGGGCATAAGATCCTCAAGAACCGCTCCAATTGGCGCAACTTTCCCATTATCGACTGCGCGCACTGGCATTTCGACAATGTCGTCCTGGTTGGCGACGCGGTGCACACCGCCCATTTCTCCATCGGTTCCGGCACCAAGCTAGCTATGGAGGATGTTATCGCCCTCGCCGACGCGGTGCAGTCCCACGACGACATTCCTACCGCCCTCGCCGCCTATGAAACCACTCACCGTCCGACCACCGAGAGCCTGCAGCGCACTGCGCTGACATCGTTACGCTGGTTCGAAGAAGTCGAGCGCTATCGCGATCTGGCGCCGATCCAGTTCGGTTTCAGCTTGCTCACCCGGTCCCTACGGATCAACCATCACAACCTGCAGCAGCGCGACCCCGACTATGTCGCCTCCATCGACGAATGGTTTGCCGCTAGCGCCGCTAAGCAAAGTGACACGGCGAAACCGGATACGCCAACGCCGCCCATGTTCACGCCCTTCAAGCTGCGCGGGCTGACTTTACCGAACCGCATCGCGGTCGCGCCGATCTGCCAATATGCCGCCACGGACGGCATTGTCGATGACTGGCACCTCGTCCATCTCGGCAGTCGGGCCATCGGTGGCGCCGGCCTTGTCATCGCCGAGACCGCCGCGGTCAGCGCGGACGGCCGCATCAGCCCCGGCTGTGCCGGTCTATACAAGCCGGAGCATGTCCAAGCCTGGCGCCGGATAACGGACTTCATCCACGGGAACTGCGACGCCCGTATTGCCGTTCAGCTCGGTCACGCTGGCCGCAAGGGCGCGACCAAGCGGGCTTGGGAAGGCGAGGACGCGCCCCTGGACTCCGGCCAATGGCCGCTGCTGTCGGCCTCCGCATCCCCATTCACACCGGCCCATCAGACGCCGGCCGCCATCGACCGGGCGCAAATGGATACTGTCCGAGCCGATTTCGTCGCCGCCACGGAAATGGCACAAGCCGCCGGTTCTGACATGATCGAGCTGCATTTCGGCCATGGCTATTTGCTCTCGAGCTTTCTCTCGCCCCTGACCAACCGACGCGACGACGAGTATGGCGGCAGCCTGGAAAACCGCCTGCGCTACCCCCTGGAAATATTTGCCGCCGTGCGCGCGGCCTGGCCCGCCGACAAACCGATCTCGGTGCGGATTTCCGCCAGCGATTGGCATGCGGACGGCCTGACCGAGGTCGATGCCGTCGGCATTGCCGCAGCCCTGCGCGACCGTCACTGTGACATCGTCGATGTTTCCGCCGGCGGTGTCGTCGCCGACGAGCAACCCGTCGAAGGCCGCCTGGTTCAAACCAGGTTCGCGGAGCGTCTTCGCCTGGAAGCCGAAATTCCCACCATGGCCGTCGGCGGTGTCTCCTCCTACGGCGATGCCAACGCCATCCTCGCCGCCGGCCGCGCCGACCTCTGCGTCCTCGCCCGCGCCCTTATGTA
Organism: Alphaproteobacteria bacterium; assembly: GCA_021774445.1. Classification (GTDB taxonomy): domain Bacteria; phylum Pseudomonadota; class Alphaproteobacteria; order UBA6615; family UBA6615; genus SZUA-147. The sequence goes on along the minus strand of JAJFJA010000028.1, from coordinate 338 downwards.
TGATCCCTACTGGCCCCGCCATGCGGCCCATGAGCAAGCCTACCGGCTGCCCTGGCCGGCCCAATACGAGAGCGTCTTGAGTTTCATCCCGCGGATCTAGTGGATAAAATCCAACATAAGGTACCCAGACGATCGCGTATACCGGTATCTGGGCAGGAGTAGGCCCGTGGGCGATGCCGTAGCATCGTCGAGGGTCTTCGACGCCCCCAGATACCGGGATACGCGACCCGAAGGGCGGCTTGGCGAGCTCACCGGCCGCGTTGCGCGACACTTGTGATGCGATGGCATCACGGCGTATCGCGCGCCTTGCCGGGTAAACGCGCCAAGCCGTCGTATGG
>JAJFJA010000027.1 GCA_021774445.1 Alphaproteobacteria bacterium | reverse complement strand
AGGCCGCGCAATCGCAAGCGCACCATCGAGAGGATCTGCTTGGCCTCACCAAAGAGCCTTTCGATCTTTTTGCGTTGGCCGCTGGAGGCCGCGTAAGCCTCGGTCTCCATCAAAGCGCGGGTATAGTCTCGTGCCGCCTCGTTGGGGTTGCGCGGGATGCGGCGCGCCGGTGTGTTGGGGCAGCATTTCGGCTTCAGGGCGCAGGCATCGCAATCATATTTGCTCGCGATATAGCGATAGGTGTTGTCGGAATGGAGCCTGCCGGTGGTCCTCAAGAGCTTCGCACCAGGGCAGATATAGAGATCACGCTCTTCGTCATAGATGAAGTCGGCCCGTGAGAAGGTGCCATCGTCGCGCTGGCTCTTGTCCCAGACCGGAATGTGCGGATCGATGTCATGGTCGACCAGCCAGCCGAGCATTTCTGCCGTCCCATAGGCGACATCGCCGGCCAGGCGCTTGGGCTTGAGAGCGAAGCGCTCTTCGCTGCGCTCGATCATGGTTTCGGTGGCATCGACCTCCTTGGAGATCCGTGTCGGCGTCGCTTCGACATCAACGATAACCGCGTTTTCCAGGTCGATCAGATAATTGACGCTATAGCCGAACATCACCTTGGGGCGCCCGCGTGTGGTCCAGGCGGCCGTGGGATCGCTCGGCGACATCGCCTTGGGCTTTTGCTTGGGGTTGATCGGCGGGTTCTCGCTTTCCAGCGCGACCAGGTATTCTTGCACCGGGCGACGCGCCCGCTGCTCGCGCGTCCAGTCGACCTCGCTTCCCTCGACCCGGTGGAAACGGCTGGCGTTCGCTTCGATCACCGAGGCATCCACGGCAAAGCCCTCGCCGCCGACCAACCCCGCCGTCATGCCGCCGCAGACCACCTCCTCGAAGACCTTGCGCAGGATATCGCTGTCGCGGAAACGGCCGTGACGGTTCACCGAGAAGGTCGAATGGTGCGGAACTTTGTCCTCGAGACCCAGGCCGCAGAACCAGCGGTAGGCCAGGTTCACCTGCACCTCCTGGCACAAGCGCCGCTCCGAGCGGATCGAATAACAATAGCCGACCAAAAGCATCCGCATCATCAGCTCGGGGCACACCGAAGGGCAGCCCAGGTGGCTGTAATGGGGCTGCATCTCGCCGCGCAGCCAGCTCAAGTCCAGAACCGCGTCGATCCGGCACAGCAGATGATCGGCCGGCACCATATCTTCGAGATCGAATGCGTAGAAAAGACGGTCTTGCCGACCTACAGGCTCACCCATCATCGCCCTGATCCTCTTGCACCGTCCTCACAAGCAAGGAATCACGACCACCCGAGCCGAACAAAGGACTTGTTCAACACCCTCGGCTACAAGCCGAAGCCCAGAGCAACGACCGCTTTACCCCACTAAGCCGACCTACCGCTACAGGCCGAAGATGGAGGAGAGGCCGGCGCGGTCGCTCATCCCGGCCATCGCCGCGTCGCTGGGCAGGTCGAATTCGGCGTCGGCGGCGCGCAGCACGGCGGGCAACAGATCCACATCGCCGACCGACAGCAAGAAGATCTGGGGCCGTGCAAGGACCCACTGGACAGCCGTAGTTATGGCCTCTTCGTTCTCCAGCGGCTGATACCAGGTTGCGTGGTTGCGGGAGATGCCGGCAGCCCACGGTCCACGGGCGATGGATTTGATTGTCTGTATGGCGATGTTGCGCTGTTCGCACAATTTGACCGTCGTTTCGAAATCGGTGGCGTAGGTCTCGTGATGCGCGGCCAGCCAATTCCACGGCATCAGCACGGAGTCGAAATCGAATCGTTCCAAGCTGCGGCGGTGCATCGCGGCGACGTTCCAGCCGTGGCCGGTCACGCCGATGAACCGGATAAGGCCTTGGTCGCGCGCCTCGATCGCGGCGTCGAGCGCGCCGCCCGGGGACAGAGCTTGGTCCCATTCGTCCGGGTGGATCAGGGCGTGGAGCTGTAGCAGGTCGACATGATCGGTGCGAAGCCGTTCAAGGGAGCGGTGGATTTCCGCCTTGGCACTTTCGTAGTCGCGCTGCCCGGTCTTGGTCGCCAGAAAGAAGTTGTTGCGGTGACGATCCATCCAGGGACCGATACGCTCCTCGGCATCGCCATAGGATGCGGCGGTGTCGATGTGGTTCACACCGTATTGTTGCAACAGTTCAAAGACGCGGTCGGCTGTGCCTTGATCGACGTTGCCGAGGGCCGCGCCGCCGAAGATGACGGCGGAACTCATATGGCCGGTTCGGCCGAATGGGCGCTGTTCAATTGTCATCGGCTTCGTTCTCCCAACCTGCCTCATCCGTCTCCATCATACGCGAGAGGCCGACGACATCCGCCGCGAAAACTGCGCTAAGGCGACGCACCATTGACACCACCATGAGGACGAGGGTTTTGGGACCAAAATGCCACGAATGCTCCATCACCACCTTTCCGGCGTTCTTGATCTATCAGCTTCGGTGGTGGGGCACCCGCTGCCAGATCCGCACTCTCGGGGCTAGCCCTTAGGTGCTTGTGCCGGTTGTGCAGGCGCGGAAGGCGCGCACGGCCGGGCCCGCGCCGTCGAGCGCGAAGGCAATTGTCCGGTCGCCTAATAGGGCCGTGGCCGTGTCGTTGAACTCGAGCCCGTTCAGCACATTGCCGAAACCCCTATCCGCGACGGATAGCGTTGCGCCGTCGCCGAGAATTACGTGCCGGTCCGTGGAGATCGTCAGGCTTCGCGGCCCGTCGAAACGAATGGCGAAGATGGGACCCGAGGACCACGGGCGATCCGGTGTGATCGCGATGGCATATTCGCGGATCGCCGGGTCGTACGTTACCCGGACCCGGGCGGCCTGGTCCTCGTGGGTCAGTTCGCAGACGTCGCCCGATCTGGCCTCCCAGGCAAGCGCCGGGGTGGCGGTCAGTAGTAAAACGGCGAGGGCGCGCAACATGGGGAAAGCATAGCAGACGGCGAAGCGCGCAGAGTATCCGAAAGCTTGCCTACTTGCGGAATTATTGGCGTGCGCGCGGCTACGGCGTGCCAAGCTTGCCTCTGGGGTCGGGTTAAACTGCCGCACGCGGCGTTCCGGTCTCTGTTTCCGATGGCCGCTTTGCCACAACACCGGACGAATCCCGGCGGGGCTCCCTAGGTCCTAGTCGACCCAATGCGGACTCAGATAGCACCCGAGCTTGCCCTGGTGATACGGTTCGTAGATGGCCGCGCTCTATGACACCATCGGGCTAAATTACGCTGACCTTCGTCAGCCCGACCCTTCGATTGAACGGGCGATACACAACGCCCTCGGCGATGCGGCGACCGTCGTAAACGTGGGAGCCGGGTCCGGGTCATACGAGCCATCGGATAGGTCAGTCGTTGCGGTTGAGCTATCTACGACGATGATACGTCAGCGCGCACCGGGTGCTGCCCCGGCGGTTCAAGCAACCGCGATGGCCCTACCATTTGCTGCGGATGCCTTTGACGCAGCCATGGCAATCCTAACCGTGCATCACTGGCCGGATAAGCAGCGGGGGCTTGAGGAGCTACGCCGGGTATCCCGCCGTCGCGTCGTCATTTTGACTTGGGATCCGGCATACGTCGGGTTCTGGCTGACTGACTATTTTCCTGAGATCCTGGAACAGGACCGCCGGATATTTCCAATGATCGATGAATATAGGCATGTGCTCGGGCCGACGAAAGTGATCGACGTACCGATCCCGTACAACTGCACTGACGGGTTCTTGTGCGCTTATTGGCATCGTCCAGAAGCATATCTGGATCAGCGAGTACGCTCCGCCATATCGTCGTTCTCGATGCTGGAAGACGCAGCGCCTGGTTTGCAACAGTTGGATCGGGACCTGAAATCTGGTGAGTGGCGCAGTCGCTATGGCGACATACTCAAACTCACCGAGATGAACTTCGGCTATCGCTTAATCGTGGCCGGTTAGAGAATCTCCGCCGTTGGCTATTTCCAGTCGTCAGTGGCACCCGCCAAATACGACCGTTGTTACCCCAGCTCCGGACATGCGAGCCACGACGTCCGCTTACGGGTGTAAACCTGACGTGAACAGCGTGGTCTGATTACGGCGGGAAATGACCCATAACGAGCCTTCCAAGCGCCGAAGTGGTCGATTACTCCGACGCCCGGAAACATTCAGGATGTCATCTTCAGTGACCGTTGCCAAGAGACTGTCGCACGACATTTCCGATACTGCCGCGCGCCGCCGAGAGCCTTAGGCCAAAAGCAGGGCGCATGCTGGCTTTCGTTTCTTGGGCCCGGCGTTGTAAACTGCCAGATCATCAATTGCCCGGAATTTCGCGATGTCGACTCATACCGGTTATCTCCTGATCGCCGATATCTCCGGCTATACCCAGTTTCTGACATCCACCGAGCAGGACCACGCCAATCCCATCTTGCGGTCGCTGTTGGGTTCCTTGGTCGAGCAGGTGGGTGAGCCGCTCCATTTCTGGAAGTTGGACGGGGATGCGGTGCTGGCCTATTCGACGCAGCAGGATTTTCCCTCCGGCGAGACATTTCTCACGATCTGCGAGAACATCTACAACGCGTTTGCCACCCGTCGACAGAACATCATCGCCAACACCACTTGTCCATGCCAGGCATGCGCCAATGTCGAAATGCTGGATCTGAAGATCATGGCCCATCACGGCGGGTTCGATGAGATGCAAATCGGCCCGGTGAAGGACATCTCCGGCGCTGACGTCATCCTGGTCCACCGCATGGCCAAGACCGACGTAAGCAAAACCACCGGCGTGCGAAGCTATGCGCTGTTCAGCGACGCGGCGGTCGAGGCTATGGGGATAGAGGCGGCGCTCGTGCCGTTCTCGCAGCCATTCGAGCATTTTGGCGAGGTTTCGATGCAAGTCTACGACCTGGCCAAAGCCTGGGAGAAGTTTCGAGCCAGTCGCCAACATCATTTCTTGGAGGAAGAGGACGGGGTCTGGACCTACCGCCGCCATTTCGACCTTCCGCTCGCGGTTACCTGGGAGGCGTTGACCGCGCCGGAACTCAAACAACGCTGGATGGTGGGCATGCTGTCGGTGACTGTCGATCGCCCCGAGGGCCGCATCGGCACCGGCTCGGGTTATCACTGCGCGCACGAGGCGGCGGATTTTCGCTACTGGGTCACCGACTGGGAGCCCTTCGACTATTTTTCCACCCGCATCAGCGATCCGGCGCGTGAAGGCATAAGCATGCCAGAGACCTATTATCTGATGGCGACGGAGTCCGGAACCGAGCTGCGCTATACGATCGGCCGGGCCCATGACACCAACGGCAATCGTTCCGAAATTTCGGAGCAGGAGGCTATCGGCTTCCTATCAGGCTTCTGGCCACCGTGCTTCGACGCGATGGAAGAGCTGATCAAGGTGGATGATTAGGGGCGCTAAAATGGTCTGAGGCAACATATGAACACGGAATTCGCAAGCCGCAACACCGAAGGGAATTGATGGACTATCCGTGGCTCTACGGTTTGTCGATGTCCGTTTTTGGCCGTGAGCAGAAATCCAGGCTAGCTGGCTGTTTGGTACGCTTCTGACCTAAACCGGCCATCTGAGACCACCTAAGGCTTCGATTGACAGTTTGACTGAGGATGCGTTCAATGCCTGACCGAATGGGGAGGAGAGATGCCATGGCAAGCAATGCTGAGGTCGTGAAACGAGGATGGGAAGCGGTTGCGCGTGGTGACTGGGATACGCTGATCTCGGACTACACCGAAGACATGATTTTCGTGATGCCCGGTCAGAATGATGTCCTGGAAGGCACGGCCGCATTTCGGAACGCACTTGAGAATATTGGTGCAGCTTTGCCACCCGGGTTCGACATCACTGCGATCCGCGAGATCGGTGACACCGGGGAAATTGTGTCTGTGGTCGAGTGGAAGAGCGACAAGGTCCCGGGAGGTAGCCAACTTGCGGTGCTGTTTAAGTTCACCGGGGGAATGGTCCACGAAGAGCGGTGGTTCGTAGACACTGAGCAATGGAAAGCCGCGTTTTGAACGGCCTGCTAGAGTTCAATTCTGGCCGTCGAACCTGAACTGACTGGACCTCGCGGCGGCGAGCCGGTGTTGGGTACGGCTATAAACACCCGACCTCGGATTGCTTTTGGATCGAGTTCAGACGCCAAATTTCATCACCGTGCGCGCCCACCGCAGCCTGGAAGGCTTCTGCGGATTCGAAATCGACGATTGCCATCACCCGATAGGGAGCCGCAGAACGGGCGTCCCACCGGCTATTCCTTTGAGGACACGCGCGCCTTTCAGACCCATGGGTCCCCATCTATCTCCAACCAACTTCAGGTGGTCGGTCAGGTAATAATCCATATCGGAGGTCGCGCCTTCACTTTCCGGGTACATCACGGTTGCAACAATCACTCTTCTTTCCTCGCTATCCGACAATTTGTGCAAAGAACTCGCATGTTACGGTACAAGGGGACGATTGTGAGCGGCTTGCCATCCCGGTCCGCACCTTATCGCGGCCGGTCAAAATCTCCCGTCAATGTGAAATCGCTGCCAAATAGGGTCAGTGTCCGACGGGTCAGGACGGCACATCCCCCGCAAAGGGGCACCCGTAGGCGGTCGTAGGCAATGAACGCAATTCTTGCGTCGGCGGGGTCAACATGTCCGACCGGCGGCACGGCGGCTAATAACCCCGTAGCGGCCGTCGCCAAGGATAGGGCCTGTAGGCTGGTTGTGACCCGAAGGAAAAGTCACCGTTTTCAGTGCTGGCATGAAAACGTGAGGAGCATGCCATCGGGGAGTCCGCCAACCTATCGTTCTGGGCGGGGATGAAGTCGCACGCCTTGCCGCTTGCCAAGGTAGCGCTCTCTTTTGTCTTTCGTGTAAGTGCTTCGCCCGCTGGCGCATGAGCAGTAAGGATCAGGGTGACCGGAGCGCCTCCGACTGGCAGCAGCTTCTGGCCGGCAGGAAGGCGGCCTGGGGGCGCATTTTGCCCACGTCGCGATTCTTAACTCAATTTTCCGGATGGACCGGGTTTTGGGGAGAAATTGCAGACTTGTCAAGGGATTAGATCCGGAGATAGTCGGGCTCCTGCGCGATCGATGGCGCAATCCAGCACTCTCCAGCATGGAGAACTTGGCGCGCGGTGTGCTTGGCATCCCGCCGGGCAGAACGATCGTCCGAGAGCTGGACATCGCTATCGCCGAACATAACGACACGATGACCGGAGCACAGAGAATGACATTTGCGTACGGCGTAGATTTTGGCACTTCAAACTCCTCCGTCGGCATCTGCGACGCGGCGGGGCCTCATCTGTTACCCATCCAGAATGGTGCGACGTCTGTACCAACGGCCCTGTTTTTCAGCTTCGACGACGATTCGACAACGTTCGGCCAGGAAGCTCTCGAGCGATATTTCCAGCGCGAGTCCGGCCGCTACTTGCGCGCCATTAAGAGCGTGCTCGGCACCAAACTTTTCGAGGAGACAACCCAGGTCCAGCGAAAGCGCTATGGCTTTAGCGAGATCGTTGCTGCGTTTCTAAGGTTCTTGCGTTCTGCGGCTGGCGATAATCTTACTGCGCCGCCGACGAGCGTGGTTCTCGGCCGTCCGGCGTTCTTTGTCGACGACGATCCCGAAGCCGATGCCACGGCTGAGCGGCAACTCGAGGCGGCTGCCCGGGCCGCGGGCTTCGAGAGGATCGCCTTTCAGTTCGAGCCGATCGCGGCTGCCCTCGACTACGAGCAGAGCGTCAATTCCGAGCAGATTGCATTCGTGGCCGACATTGGTGGCGGCACCTCGGACTTCTCGGTCGTGCGGGTCTCCCCCGAGCGTGCGCGATCGAGCGACCGGCGCCAGGACATTCTCGGATTCGCCGGCGTACACATTGGCGGCACGGATTTCGACAGACAGCTAGCACTCGCGAGAGTTATGCCGGCACTCGGCCTGCGTAGTCCTCTTCGTCGCAAGGGAATGAATGCGCCATTACGGTATTTTCACGACCTAGCCACCTGGCACAGGATTGGCTTTCTCTACGACCCGAATGTGCTGACCGAAGTCCGTGGCGTCTTGCGGGACTCGGCAGAGCCTGAGAGGATCAAGCGGCTGCTGGCCGTCCTCGAGCAGCGCAAAGGCCATGAACTGTTGGCAGCCGTCGAATCTGCCAAAATCGAGCTGTCGCAAGCCGATCTCGCCACGCTCGATCTCGTCGATTGCGCCCTCGACATTTGCCTGCAGATTACTCGAACACAGCTCGAGGCAACCGTCGCCAGCAGCCTCCATCGTATACGATCTCGCATCGATGATGTGCTGCGGATGGCTGGCTTGACACCCGATGCTGTGTCGGCGGTGTTTCTCACCGGCGGTGCTACCAGAATGCCTTTCGTGCAGCAGACCATCGCCGCGGCAATACCCAACGGACGCCTCATTGCAGGTGATGTGTTCGGCAGCGTTGCGAAGGGCCTTGCACTCGATGCCGCCATGAGATTTGCCGACCAGTGAGAGGCAGAAGCTCCAAGAAAGTAGCCTCATTCGTTCTCTGAGCCGGTCGTCTGAGGTGGCGAGTCTTTCTTTTTGTTTTTTTCACATTGATTGCTTTGCGCCGAAGACCTGACGCCTCCGGAACGATCGCGCCCGGCAATTTGCAGTTCCGGAGTTGGCTAGACCCGGACCAAAGCCGCGGTGGGGTCAACGACTGCTTTGCCGCGCTTAGCCGACATCCAAAGCACGATGTCCGCTCTCTGGCCAGTTTGGTCCGCTTCACGGCGAAGAGCAGTCCTGTCGACCACCAGGTGTTCGAGTCTGGGTCTGACCCCGAAGGGGCATTGCGGCGAATCGCGTCAAACGTCGGCCAACGCCCGCTACCAATGTTGCGGACGGCGTTTGTCCTGACGCCTTGGACGGGCTTCGGCAGGGGTGCTTCGTTCTGTGGGACGAGGAACGGGGACGTATGGTGTCGTTCAAACCCGTGATCCGCTCGAGGTCGCTACGGAGCGACGCGAGTACTTAGGATATAGTCCAAATAAAAAATCCTTTATTGAAAATAAAACAAAAAAGAAAACTATACTGTTATTCATCTGTTATTTTGCTTGTGGCAAAGTTGCGGGAAGATATATACAATATTACCCATTGTAGATATTTAGATAATCACCATATACTTACGAGTTGCAAATAATTGCGGCTAAAGTGAGAGGTGTGTTACATGATCGGATCCAAGTTCGGTTGGCTCAGGGGAAAATTGTCCGCAGCGCCCAATACTTCGAGCAAAGCCAGTTCCGGCGACAAGTCCCAGGCCGTGCCGGCCGCCGGTCAGCCGGCGACAAAGTCTGACAAAGCGCCGGCCGAAGTTGCGCCGACGCACCGGTCGTAGCAATCGCAACGGAGGGGGCTTGGTCCTCCTCCGCGACTCCTCAATTGAACGGTAAGGCCGACAACCAGGAAGCATGACGACACGCGCGAGCAAGAAGACAGTGAGCTCTAGGCGCTCATTCGTTTTGGGCGGATTCGACGAAGTATTGCCAGCAGGCGCCTATATCGTAGAGACGGATGAGGAGCTTCTGGAAGGCATCTCGTTTCCCGCTTACCGACGGAAATTGACCCCGATCAACCTGCCCGCAAAGTCCGGAAATCCTAAACACCGCAATGAGGTCATCGCGCATGCGCTCGGCGATTTCACCCGGCCGTCCGACCATGCGAACGATTGTTCATGAGCATTTCCCCACCGACAAATGCGCTCGCCGATCAGACCACCAGGGTCGCGCCCAAGCTGCGCCCGTGTCTTAGGTGCCAAGCCAGGTTCCAAAGCGAGTGGGCCGGCGAGCGAATTTGTCCTCGCTGCAAAAGTTCGAATGCTTGGCGGAACGGAACGCCGCCTAGGTCCTCTCCTTCCAACAATCGACGATAGAGGCCCCCCCCGGTGTTAGGTTCACTATGGCGACGACAATCTGAAGTGCAAAGTACGCCGGACGGCGCGCCTCGCCGAGCGCCGGCCTGATGATCACCACCGAGGCAATGGTGCCGCAGAGGGCCCAGACGAGCGGCAGACCAGGCAGGGTAGTGGCATGAGTGGCGCGCGGACTTCCATACTTTCGGTCGCTGCTAGCAGTGGGTTGGCAAAATGCAGCCCCATTGCCGCGCGTTACAACTGGAGCCGGCGGAGACTGCAGGCTTACTCAACCGGGGCGCCGGCTCCTTTCTCTTGGTTTCTTATAAGCTGCCCTTCCTGAAGGAGGAATGAGATGGCTCTGCGTCCCGAGTATTCACTCGGTAATTCCGAGTTCAACGAGTTTCTTTTCGCATTCGTCGGCGAAGAGAGAAGCGGACAACAGCTCACCGTCCTCTCCGCGCTGGCGCGGCTTGGCCTCGACCCGTGGGGCGAGGCTGCTCGTCTGTCCGAATTGCCCAAGGAAACTGCAACGAATGCTCTGGCGGCAGCAATTGGTGCGCTCCCCGGAGCGAATTGGAAGGTGTCGGACCGGCAGTCAATCGCCGTTCGCCTGGTGAATTGCTTGCCCAGGCGCAGTTCGCCGTCGGCTAGGGCACCGCAAGGCAGAAGCATCGGGGATCAGAAACAGAAGTCGGGCGCTCTGAAATGGCTGATTTGGATAGCACTTGGCACTGCTGTGCTATTTGCCATGTCGCGCCTGCATGCCGACGAGGTTTCCGAGCCAGATGTGAGCAGCGTTTGGTCAAACCAACAACATCTGGCGGGCATCGCGCCGACCGGCATTGTCCGGCCGGATCTGAGTGGGGACGATTCGCGACCCTCGGCATTGCTTCCGAAGTAGTCCCTGCGCGGTCACCGATACTTTGTCAGCCATTTGCAAAAACAGCACCAGCGGACGCACTGGCCATAGTCATTGGAAGTTCCTGGGCAGCTTGACCACGAATTTCCGCTATCCGGCTTTGGGCTGATTCCCCTGTCTTAGCGTCGGCGTATTCAGTGATGACGCAGAAGCTTAAGTCCCCCGTGCGCACCATTTGAACCCTCTCGGCACCAACCGACATTATCATGGGAACAAATTTGTCACGCGCAATTGCCTCCATTTCATCGGTCCATTCAGTGACATCCCAGTTCGACACGGTAGAGTAGGTCATATAATATTCCTTTTTTGGTGATCCGCGGCAGATTTGCAGCGCATCATGGTTGCACGATGGACACAGGGCGCGAAGTGATTTTGAGTGGCGAGAACGAGAGTTAAGAATTGGCAACGCTCGAGTTTAAGCCGGAAACAGCCTTGGATTGGGTCCATATCGGGCTCGAAGCGGTAGTCGCGCCCGTCAGATTAATGGGTCCTGACCCTAGACACCCTATATTCGCCGCGACATTTTTGTGCAACATCGCTCCGCCGCCCTGGCCCAGTGGCGTCAGTTGGCTGGTTAAACGTAGCTTCGCCCAGCGGTTTCGAGACTGGCTCGCATTAGTCTGACACCAGCGCTTGGAGGGTTCCGGACTGTCTGATTTCTTTCCACTAGCGTTAGGTGGCGTCGCCACACCACGAAAGGCTCCCACACGTCGCCGCGAACGGCATCGAAGGAACGACCGTCCCGGCAATGCGCTCGCGCGGCCACGACCTCGCGGTCGTCTACTCCCTGGGTCCGCATGCCCGTGAAGTAGTTCGGGTCACAGTTTTGCTCGTCTTGCAACTGCCTGCGAAGGTCCGACTGCCACAAATCCAGCGCTGTCGCTGGCAACGCACCGAGTACCATTGTACTGGTCAACGCGATCAGTAGCGTTCGAACTTGCATGGCTCAATCCGTAGCGACGGAGGTTAACTCGCGCCGGAGCGCCGCGCTCGCCGGGACTGGCTTGCTCGAAGTATTGGGCGCTGCGGACAAGTCCCGCCCGCGCCAACCGAAATGGGTTCCGGTCATGTAAAGCGCCTTTCGCTTTGGCCGAAATTATTTGCTTCTCATAAATACATGATGCCTAAATGAATATTTACAATGTTCATTCAGATGTAAATATTTGCTAATATTTGTTTATAGTAAGAAATTAGAGCAGCAAAGATCATATTTTTTATTTTTCGAAATATTCCAATATAGATAGTTTTATTTGAAGTATATCATAAGTACTTGCGCGAGCCTGCGCTCTGACGCAAGGCATGCGAGCATGAGCGGAACCATGGCGAGGCAGACTAAGGCGCTGAAGAACGGATCCAGCCTGCGCGTGTGTTGGCGACGCGCGCTGGCAATATTGCGGATGCGTCGCTCGGCAACGGCTTCGAGCCGAACACGCTGATCAAAGCCAAGCCATGGGCTGAGCCGACGAACGGCACAACAGCTTAGTGAAGGGCATTATCACGGGAACATGTGCAAGTGGCGTGGCAGAAGATGGTGTTGGATATAGAAAGCGCCGTAGCTACCCACTTAACGTGTCAATGCCGCGGTGAGTATCCGACCATGTCGGCGGCGAGGATGGGCGCGAGCCGTCGCTGGACGCGTTCCTCAGCCCGCCTTTGGTGGCCGGGGAATACACCCCAGCGGGGCTCGGGCTTTGTCTTAGTAGGGCATAATGGAAGCGCGTGCTTACAAGTATAATACCCGCTTCCGAAAAATAAAACTATTGTTATCATCAAGTTAAAGAGAAGAGCTATCGAAATTTTATTTCTGACAATAAAAACTGATTATTTTTCTATTACTTGCTATACTAATAAAATACTTAGGGAAGAAATAGCTTTTCCCTGAATGGAGGAACCACACATGAAAACTCCCGAATGGCTGAAACCTGGACTTTACGGTGCCGCAGCCGGCGCCGTCGCGCTCACGATCGTCGGCTTCTCCTGGGGCGGATGGGTAACCGGCGGCTCCGCCGAAGCGATGGCATCTGACCAGGCGCGGGTCGACGTCGTCGCCGCCTTGGTGCCGATCTGCATCGAGCAATCGAAACAAGATCCGCTAGTCTTGGCGACACTCGCCGAGTTGGAAGGCGCCAGCAGTTATCAACGCCGTGACCTGCTCATGAAGACCGGCTGGGCCACGATGCCGGGTTCAAGCGATCCCGACCGCGGTGTCGCAAGCGCGTGCATGGAGATACTCGCCGCTCAGTTCTAGCCGCCTGGCTTGGTCGTTCAGGGCCAGCGCAAGCTGGCCCGTGCGGTGCGAACGACCGCCATCGGTCTTCGATGAAGCCGCCAACACCGAGATCTGATCATACCGTGGTCGGGCCACTGAGCGCCGCTGCCTTCGGCATGGCGTCCTCGGCCGGCGGTCGCTTAGCCAAGCGTGCCCCCAATTCCAGGCCCCCGGCCCGTTCTGTGGCTGCCGCTGCCGTTTGATGGGCAATCCGAATTATTACTTTGTATTTCGGCCTCCGGATTTCCATATACCACTCAAGGCCGCTGTTCGAGAGCTGCACTGATGCCGCTCCGCGCCGCCGTGCCATTACCGTTTTTCAAATATTTCGGTAAGAAAAGACCCGCCGGGCACCGTGTCCAACGGGCGCAACATATCGATAGGAAGATTCTATGACCATAGGAACCGTGAAGTGGTTCAATTCCGCCAAGGGCTTCGGCTTCATCGAGCCTGAAGACGGCTCGAAGGACGCGTTTGTCCATATCTCCGCCGTGGAGCAGGCCGGGCTTTCGAGCCTTAACGAAGGCCAGAAGGTCCAGTTTGAAATGCAGAGCGGCCAGAACGGCAAATCGTCGGCCGAAAATCTGTCGATCCTCGACTGAGCTGACACCCCGTACACCGGGGACGCGCCGCCTACGTTTGGCGGTACGCCCAGGTGCACCGCGTTATGCGCCGGAAACGGCTGGAGGCCCGCCTGGTGCGGGCCTCTTTCGTTCCGGCCAGAGAGGTTTCACCGGCATCCGGATCCACCCCGCGAAAGAAGGCCAGAGACTTGTCGATACACGTGACCGACGCCGTGCCCACCGACCAGGCCGGCGCTACGGCGACCCACAAAACGCCCCTCCGCGAGACGTATGGTGACGATGCGGCCCGCCGTGCTCTCCGTCGTCGCGTCGTCGGCTTTCAGACCCCGGTCCTATTCAGCAGCCTGAGCCAGATCCTGACCTCGATCGGCGGTTATCTCGGTGTATGTGCCACGATGTATGTCGCTGCCGGGATATCTTTTTGGCTCGTTCTCGCGCTCGCCCCGTTCGCCGCAGGTTTCCTCGTTCGCACGTTCATCGTTCAGCACGATTGCGGCCATGGCGCCTTTTTACCGTCGCGCCGCGCCAACGACTTTCTCGGCGTTGCCTGCAGCTTGCTTACCCTCGCACCCTATGCGTCTTGGCGCCGCCAGCATGCCGGTCATCACGGCGTTTGGAACAATCTCGACCGGCGCGATTCCGGGGTCGACGTTTATTCGACATGCCTGACCGTCGATGAATACCGTGCGCTCGACCCGTGGCAGCGTCGCTGGTTCCGCATCAGCCGCAACCCGGTCATTGCAAACCTCGTCCTGCCGCCGCTGGTTTTCCTCGTACTCTACCGGCTACCCTTCGACATGCCGGCGGGCTGGCGGCGCGAACGCCTCGGCGTCTACCTGACCAATCTGGCTCTGTTGGCGCTTTACGGCGGCGTCGGTCTCATCCTCGGTTTCGGTCCGCTCGCCATGGTGCAGTTGCCGATCATGGTGCTGGCCTCGATCGCCGGCGTCTGGCTGTTCACGGTGCAGCATCGGTCCGAGAACACGGTGTGGGCACGCGAGAGCGAATGGGATGCGCTAAAAGCCTCGCTCGAGGCGACAAACTATCTGCGCCTGCCTCGGTTGCTGCAGTGGTTCACCGGCAATATCGGTTTGCACCACATCCATCACCTCAACCCGCGCATCCCGAACTATCGACTGCAAGCCTGCCACGATTCAGTCGGCACTGCCGGCGAGGTGCCAGCGATGACGCTGGGCGCCGCGTTCCGCGCGATGTTCTACGTGCTGTGGGACGAACGGCGTCGGCGCATGGTGACTTTCCGGGGCGCGCGCCTCTAAGAAATATATGATGACCGATAGTGGCTAGTCGCTGCGTTTCGCGACCGCCCCTGTTACGTCCGATTGGCCCCCTACACCGGACCGACCGGCGCAATGTCGGCTTTCGCCGCGCCTACTTCCGGTCGTCCCGTAGCTTCGGACGCAGCGGCGGCGTCCGTAAACCGACGCGATTGACCTCAGGCCGACATTCGTCGTCTGACCCTGAAGCTCGATTTCATCATCAGTATCAAATGCAGGACCAGGTCGCCGATCGAAATTATTCTGCTTTCATACCTTCCACAACTACCTGCGCGCACGCCACTGCGACTGCGGCGCGATGTTTTTCGCTCACGTTATCAACCCAGCCGGCCTCGATGACAAAGTTGTCGCGCTCCCATGTGCGCGCCTCCTCCAGGAGCACGAGCTGTTCCGGCTGCTGCTCCGCCTTGGCGAGGCAGAGTGGCGTAAATGCTAGGACGATAGCTGCCTCTGCGCTTGCCACCTCCATCCTTACGGCCTTTCCGCCCGTTACCCAGCCACCCCAAATGAAGCCGATGACGATTGCAGCGATTGCACCACCGATCACGCCCCATACCGCAGGCTTTACCGATGCTGGCACGTTCATTGCGAAATCTCCCATTTCTTGCTTTCAAGCCTTATCCGGGATTCCCAATGTGGAACCCTCCCAGATGATTGTCCCCGACGGGGACCTAGCCTTTAGGAAAAATAGGACGCCGGAACTTGAGGCGCTTTGATGTGGGTCAATCAAGGCTGTTTCCGATTTCTAAGATTCGGTCTTAGCACTGGCTTGAATTTTGACCGCCATCAGCATCGCGAATTTCCGGTAACGGCTGAGGCTGTTGAACAAGTCGGATTTGAGGCGCGTTGCACTGTCCGCTGATAGAAGTGGCGGACTTTATTATTGCCGTTATTGGCTTGGTCGGATGAGGCTTTGCGGCATGGCTCAGGCCATCATGGGCTGTGGTGGCG
>JAJFJA010000026.1 GCA_021774445.1 Alphaproteobacteria bacterium | reverse complement strand
ATACCGGGCAAGTCCTGATGGTCCAGGGTCTGGTCACCATTCGCACAGACGATGTCCTGCCCTTGTATCACCAGATCAAGGAAGACTTGACGTTACAAATCCGCTCTGGTCGCTGGGGCCCAGCCGACGAACTGCCCTCCGAAACTGAACTATGCCAGCACTACGAAGTCAGCCGGGGAACGATCCGCCGCGCAATCGCCGATTTGGTCCAACAGGGACTCGTGCATCGGGCGCGCGGCAAAGGCACGTTCGTCAGCCGGCCGAAATTCGAAGGCAGCGTCCTGGCACAATACCGCCAGTTTCGCGATGGCGGCCCGCCCCATGATGCCGGCGCCCGTGTATTGCGCTGCGAACGCCGCCATGCCAGCACAGACATCCAAACAATACTCAAGCTAAGAACAAACAAGGAGGTCTTCGAGATCGAGCGGGTACGCAGCGTGCAAGGCGTTCCGATCAGTCTGCAAACCAGCTTTGTACCCGCTTCCTTGTGCCCTGGATTGAAAGTAAGTGACCTATCCGGCGATCTTACTGACGATCATCTCTACGATATCTTGGAGCAAAAACACCGGGTCATATTTGTCCGGGCCGAGGAGTATCTCGAACCGGTCTTGGCCGATGACTACGTCGCCGGTGTCTTGAGCATCGACATCGGATCGCCGTTGTTCTTGGTCGAACGTTTTTGCTACACCCGGCCCGATACGATCGGCGAGTACCGGCGCGCTTTTCAACGCGGTGACTTGTACCGTCATCGCATCGATTTGCGGTAGACCATGATGGCTGACACCGCGGCATCGACCGGCTCTAGCAACCCCGCCACTGCCAAAATCGACGTTCGCGGGGTGTCTAAGAGATACGCCACCGACGACGCCAATACCCCGCCGGTACTCGACGACATCGACTTGACGATTGGCGACAACGAGTTCGTCACCCTGGTCGGACGCAGCGGCTGCGGCAAAACCACGTTGCTCAACATCATCGGCGGCCTCGTCGAACCCTCCCATGGTGACATTAGCGTCAATGGCCGTTTAGTCACCGGGCCGGGTGAAGGCAAAGGGATGGTGTTTCAACAACATGCGCTGTTTCCGTGGCTCACCGCCCTCCACAATGTCGGCTTTGGGTGCCGCAACAATGGCGTGTCCGCCGCCGAGAGCGACCGGATCTCGCGTCAGCTCATTGAACTCGTCGGCCTGCAAGGCTTTGAGGACAAATACCCGACGGAACTAAGTGGCGGGATGCAGCAGCGGGTTGCCATCGCCCGGGCCCTCGCGACCGATCCCGAGATCCTGCTCATGGATGAACCGTTTGGCGCCCTCGACGAGCTCACGCGTCTTGAGATGCAGGATGAATTATTGCGCGTGTGGTCAGCCCATAAGAAGACAGTGGTCTTCGTCACCCACAGCATATCTGAAGCCCTCGTACTCTCCGACCGAATAATCCTGTTGGCCGCGCGTCCGGGGCGCATCCGGCGCGAGTTCATCGTGCCGTTTCCCAGACCGCGTCAGCGAACCGACCCGCAGATGATCGCGCTGTACGACGAAATCTGGCGGAATCTGGCCTAGGACGACGGCATGAGGAACAGCAGGATCATCGGCGGCTTAACCCTGATCTTCTTGCTCGTGCTCTGGCAGCTGGCGGTCACCTGGGGCTTTCTCAAACCATTTCAGTTTCCTCCGCCAAGCCGCATCGGTGGCGCGGTTGTGGAACTAGCGACCAAGGGGTTTCCCAATAACCAGCATATTTGGACCCATGTCGGCGTCACCCTCTGGCGGATTATCCAGGGCTATGTCTTGGCGATCACCGTTGCCATTCCTATCGGCCTGCTGATCGGTACCGTCGCTGTACTGGATAAACTGACCCTTCCGATCATTACCTTTGGCCGGTCCGTAGCGACCCTCAGCTTATTGCCGCTGGTGATTATCTGGTTCGGCACGGGCGAGCTGACCAAGGTGCTGCTCATCGCCTACGGCTGCTTCTGGGCCATGCTCTCGAACGTAATCGCAGGCGTAAAATATGTCGATCCTGTCATGATCCGCGCCGCGCGCACCCTCGATACCGGCCGCCTTCGGATGTTCGTTAAGGTTGTCGTGCCGGCAACGCTGCCGCGCATGTTTGTCGGCGCACGGATGGCCTTGGGCGTCGGGTTCATGGTCATCGTCGGCGCCGAGATGATCGGCACCATACAGGGTCTCGGTGCCCTGATCATGGAAGCACGAACGTTCTACCGCAGCGATATTACAATCGTCGGCATGCTGTTCATCGGCATCCTCGGGTTCAGCATTTCAACCGGTTTGAGCTGGCTGGAAACGGTCTTACTGCCATGGAACAAGGGCCTTGAGGAGGTCCGCCGGTGACCGGTTCAGTGCGCTGGCAGGATGCAGCTCTCGGCGTGATCGGCACCGGCAGCCTGTTCGTGCTGTGGGAACTCGCCTCACGCCTCGGCTTTGTCAGCCCCAATGTGTTCCCCGCCCCGACCACGGCGATCATCGGCACTCTGCGGACGGTCCCCCTGCTGGACATATTGGGCCACGTCGGCACTAGTCTGTTGCGGATCATCTGGGGATTCGCCCTCGGCGTCGCCGCCGGCACCGTCATCGGCATTGCGTCGGGCTGGTATCGGGCCTTCGGAGTTTTGACCAAACCGGTGATCGAGTTGCTCCGGCCCATCCCTCCCCTCGCCTGGATCCCCATGGCCATTATTTGGTTCGGGCTTGGCGAGCCGTCCAAGGTCTTCGTCATCTTTCTTGGAGCGTTTTTTCCGATTGTCACCAGCGCCTACAAGGGCATGACCGGAATTGATCCGGCTCTATTGCGAGCCGCCCAGACTATGGGGTTGCGTGGCCCCAAGCTGCTGTTCCGTGTCGCGGTACCCGCGGCCATGCCCGATCTGGCCACCGGTATCCGCATTGGCTGGGGATTGAGTTTCGGTGTCTTGGTCGCCGCTGAGTTGATTGCCGCGGATCAAGGAATGGGATTCATGATCATGAATGCCCGCCAACTCGGCCAAGTGGGAGTCATCGTGTTCGGTATCATCCTCATCGGCGTCATGAACTTGATCACGGATTATTTTATCGGCGCGGTTATTCGCCGCCGGATCGGCCGTTGGCATGCCGTTTGAGGGGGCGCGATCGTGAGCGCCAGCAGCGTCCGTGTCGGCATCATCGGCGCCGGCTTCATATCTGCCTATCACCTAGCCGGATTGCGCGCGGCGGCGGGGGCTGACGTTCGCGTAATCGCGGGACGCACGGAAACCAGCGTAGCCGCCGTGGCCAAAGAACACGATGTTCCCGAAATCACCACCGACTATCGCACTATCTTGGAACGGTCAGATATCGATGCCGTGGTGATCGCCACCCCTGACCATACCCACGAGATCATTGCCATCGCCGCCGCCGACGCAGGCAAGGCGATATTGCTACAAAAACCCATGGCTCGGAACTCCAGCGAGTGTCGCCGCATCATCGACGCCGCCCGGCGTAACGACGTGTCCTTGAGTGTCAGCTTCATGCACCGCTACCTCGACGAGGTCATCCGAACCCAAGAATTGTTAGCGGACCCGTCATTTGGACCGGTGCAAGCCATCCGCATCCGCAACGCGACACCCGGCGCCGACTGGAATGATTGGTTCTTCTCTCGTGACTTCGTTGGCGGTGGCGTCGTCATGCAGCTCGGGATCCACGGCATAGATCTCACGCAACATCTCTTCGGCCCCATCGCGTCCGTCATGGCGTCGACATCCCTGGCACGCCGCGAGCGCCGGCTCGCCGACGGGCGCTCGGTCACCTCGGACTTCGAGGATCATGCCAATGCAATCTACCGTTTTCACGGGGGGATCGAGGGCATCCATGACATGAGCTATTCCGAAGTGCAGGGCTGCGACCGCTTTCGTCTCGAGATCTATTGTGCCGAAGCCACCCTGTGGCTGCGCACCGAACGTGGGCTTCTCTCAATCTACGCGCCGGCCCATACCGGACAGCGAACTTGGATGGTCCCCGATCTCGACACAACTGATTTCGGCGCCCGTCATCACGCCCATTGGCTTGCCGTCGTACGTGGCGATGCGCCCACCGACGGCACGGCACAGGATGGCCTCGCATCCATCCAAGTCGCCGAAGCCATCTATCGCTCGGCCGCAAGCCGGCACGAGCAAGATGTTGAGGTCTAGCAATGAATAAACCCGCGGCGACGATTGGTTTCATCGGGCTTGGTCAGATGGGGCTGCCGATGGTCAGGCACCTGTCTGCCGCCGGAATAACCACCCTCGCCTACGATATCGATCCAGCCGCCGCAGCAACAGCGGCGCAGCTCGAACATGTCACCGCCACACAATCCGTTGCCGAAGTTGCACAAGGATGCAACGTTCTCTTCAGCTGCTTACCGACCTTAGAAAGTGTCCGAGCGGTTTACCTGGACGACACTGGAATCGCCGCCAATGCGCAATCCGGATTGATCACCTGCGAGTGCTCGACGATCACCCCGGATTTGGCAGCTGAGCTGCGCAAAGCCATGCAGGAACGCGGTGTAAGGCACCTGGATACCCCAGTTTTTGGCACGCCCCAACACGCCCAAGCCGGCAATCTCTACTTCCTCGTTTCCGGCGCGTCCGGCCCAGTACCGCAGATCGAGCCACTTTTCCAAGCTATGGGACGGGCCCACCGCTATGTCGGCGACACCGGCAATGCCAACCGCATCAAGCTCATTCAAAACGCCCTTGGCTGCATAAATGCGGTCGCCACAGCGGAAGCCTTGGCGATCTGCAAGAACTCTGGTATCGACCTCCTCACCTTCGTCGAGGTGGTCAAGGAATGCGATGGCATCGGCAATTCAACCTATTTCGACCGGTACGCTGAAACCGTGGCGCGCGGTGAAGATTCTGGCGGTGGCCGCCTCCTCATTGCCGCAAAAGACATGAAGTTGCTCGGCGACCTCGCTGCCGCCGCACGGGTAGACGCGCCATTGATGGCGCACACTGAACGGGCCTACGCCGCCGCACGAGAGGCCGGACTTGCCGCGGCCGAATTTACCCAGGTCGGACAGGTATTGTCAGACTAACATCTTCCCCAGCCTTCTGGTCCCTCACCCTCCTGGATTTAGACACCAAACAACTGTTTGCTTGGCTCTCACCGAGCAGGGCGGAACCAAGGACTGCAACGACCGGCCAAGCAAGACTATCAGATCAGTTTAGTCTGACAATGCCGCGAAGACCTCAAGCACTTCGCCTTCGTGATCGACGGCGCGCCACAGGTAATGCATCTTCCCGTTGATCCGGACGAACACCTCGTCCAGGTGCCACCGCCAGTTCGAACACGACCGGTGATGAACCCGCCGTTTCCGGATCTCGGCCGCAAGCATCGGACCAAAGCGGTTCCACCAGAACCCCACCGTCTCATGGCAGATGTCGATGCCGCGCTCGAAGAGTAAGTCTTCGACCTGGCGCAGCGACAGCGGGTAGCGGATGTACATCATTACCGTCAGGCGGATCACCTCGGGTGAGCTGTTGAAATAGCGGAACGGATTGCGCATCGCCGGACGCTACGGAACTCCAATGCCCGCCTCCAGCCAAATTGCTCCGACAGAACCCGATAGAATACCTTTAGTTGGGAGAAGAAATTGGATGCTTTTGATGATGAAACTATCACGCTAGGATAAGGGAGACGTGGGCATTGAGGTGCGGCAAACGAGTTATCGCGTGGCCAGCACAGGCCCTCTAGGCCAGGGCCTTGCACCAGGTGGGAGCGATGCTGCCGAACCGAAAATGTCCGGTATTCCCCGCCACTTGGTCAGACGATCAGCAATGCTAAGCGGCCAAGATGGGCGGCTGGACTGTGTCGATCATGACATTGGCGACGCCGCCGGCGGGGACACAAACAAGAAACTGGCTTGGGTTTCCTTTGATCATGATCGAAACCCGGTTCTTTCCAAGTTCGAGTAAAGCGACAGGAGGAAGCTATGTTGTTTAGAAGAACGCTTATCGCGTCGGCCTTATCATTGGTGTTGATGCCGCCCCTGCCCTACTTGGCGCAGGCCCAGACATCGGTGGCCGACGACACGCTGACCTGGGGTTATCTCGCTCGCCCGCGAAGCCTCGATCCGAATATCTGGTCCGGCGGCAGCGACCTCGGCGTCATGCGTCAGATCTACGATACCTTGATTTGGTCGCCGCAGCCGGGCGTGTTCGAACCTGGTCTCGCGACATCATGGGAGATGTCCGAGGATGGCTTGGTTTATACGTTCAAGCTTCGCGACGACGTGACCTTCCACGATGGCACGCCGTTCAACGCCGCGGCGGCCAAGGCGACATTCGATAGGATCAAGGACCCGGCGTCGAAATCGCTTAACCTCGGGGCCATAGGTCCGTTCGAATCGGCCGAGGTGATCGACGAATTCACGGTCGCTATTACCCTCTCTCGGCCGTGGGGAGCGTTCCTGACGAATGTCAGCGAACCGCATCTTTCCGCAGTATCGCCAACCGCGGTTGCCACGCTTGGCGATGATGTCGCGCAACAACCGGTCGGCACCGGGCCGTATATGTTCGACCGTTGGGTCGGCAACGACTTGCACTTGGTTCGCAACCCAAATTACAACTGGGGTCCGAGTTTTGTCGGCCACCAAGGTCCGGCCAAGGTCGAGCGCGTCGTGGTCAAGGAGGTTCCGGAAGCCGCAACACGCGTAAACGCTTTGCGCAGCCAAGAGGTGGACATTATCCATTTCCCCGTGATGTCGCAGATCCAGAAGCTTGAGCAGGACGGCTTCCAAGTCTATCGCTTGGCCCAGCCGGGCTTCTCATGGAGCTTCCCGGTCAATGTGGAGAAAGCCCCGACAGATGATCGGCGGGTGCGGCAAGCGATGCTGCACGCGATCAACAACGAAGCCATCGTACGCGCTGTCATGTTCAATCAGGTGTCGCCGGCCTTCGGACCGCTGACGGCGGTGACCTTCGGTTACGATCCGGCGATCAAGTCGGCCTGGAGTTACGATCCTGAGCGGGCCGCGGCCCTGCTCGACGAGGCCGGGTGGACCCTGCCTGCCAGTGGCGCGGTGCGCGAGCGCGACGGCGAGCCGCTCAAGATCTCCATGGCGATGTTTGAATCGAGCGTCAACAAAGCAGTCTCCGAACTTGCCCAAGCTATGCTGCGGCAAGCAGGTTTCGATGCTGAGCTAACCGTTGCCAACTATCCGGCGTTCGCCACGCAGGTCGCCAACCAAGACTATCACCTGGCGCAAATGCGCTGGTCGGCGGTCGACCCCGATCAGGTCATCCCGACGATGTTCAGCAGCCAGCAAATCGACGGCGGCGGTCAATTCAACCGCACCCGGATCGCCGATCCAGCGCTCGACGACCTGATCGCGCGCGCCGGCGCCGCCACCGACCAGGAGGTCCGGGCCAAGCTGTATAGCGAAGTGCAGTTCAGGGCCATGGAGGAAGTCTGGATCCTGCCGATCTACGACGACGTTTGGTTCTTCCTGGTGCAACCGGATGTAACGAATTTTATCGTCGACAGGCAAGGGCGTCCGCTACTGTTTGCGGCGGGCGGCGCCAACTAATCCGGCGCGCTAATCGGTAGACAGGGAGCGGACCATGGGACGTTACATCGTTGCACGCATCGCGGCGGTCGTGCCGGTGACGTTTGGAATGGTGCTCGTGGTCTTCGTTCTGCTGAACGTGCTCCCTGTCGACCCGATACAGGTCATGATCACCCAAACCGGCAGCGGTCAGGCCCCCTCTGCCGCCGCGACGGAAGAAACCATCGCCAACATTCGAGAAGAACTCGGGTTGGATCGGCCGCTCTACATCCAGTTCGCCTCCTACCTCGGAAACGCGCTTACCGGTGATCTGGGCCGATCCTTCCGCAGCAACCAGTCGGTTACGGAGATGCTGTTGGAACAGTATCCCCACACCATCCGGCTGGCCTTTGCGGGACTCTCCGTCACTATCGTGCTGGGCCTCACCTTCGGTATCCTGGCCGGCTTGTTACCCGGCTCGTTGCTCGACCGCGGCCTCGTCATGGTGGCGACCCTCGGCATCGCTACGCCCACCTTTTGGAGCGGTCTGATGCTGATCTTCGTCTTCGCCATCGTCTTTCCTATCTTCCCGGTTCTTGGCGTGGGGTCGGTCAAGGCGATGATACTGCCGGCGCTGACGCTCGGCCTGCCGGGCACTGCTATCGTCGCGCGGTTGACACGTTCCAATCTCGTCGCCGTCATGCAGCAGGATTTCATGTTGACTGCGCGCAGCAAGGGACTGTCCGGGCGGCTCTTGGTCGCGCGTCATGCGATGCCCAACGTCCTTGGTCCTGTACTTACAGTCATCGGTCTTCAGTTTGGCAACTTGATTACCGGCACCGTGATCGTCGAGACGGTCTTCAGTCGGCCGGGCATCGGGCGCCTCGGCGTGGATGCGATTCTGCAGTCGGATTACCCGCTCGTGCAGGGCTTTACGCTGGCTCTGGCCACGAGCTACGTTTTTCTCAACCTCGCGGTGGACCTGATCCACATGTGGGTCGACCCGAGGGTGCGCCAATTATGACAGAGCACACCGGCTCGGACGCGACGTTCGGCCCACTGTCAAAGGTCGTGGTGGAGGATGCCACCGATGCCGGCGTGGCCGGCGACCGACCCGCCTTGCTGCCGGCTCTGTTGACACCAAGCGCCCTTGGTCTGCTCGTCATCGTGACGCTGGCGGTGTTCGCTGATTTCTTCGCACCCTATGGCATGGCCGAAATCAACCCCGCGGATTCGTTGGCGCCACCGTCACGCGACCATTTGATGGGCACGGACCTTTTCGGGCGCGATGTCTTCTCGAGGGTCATATACGGTGGGCGGCTGTCCCTGATCATCGGCTTTACGGCGGCAAGCATCGCGGCGGTACTTGGCGTCCTAATGGGCGTGTCGGCCGGTTATTTTCGTGGCGTTACCGACGGAGTCACGATGCGGATCATGGATATCCTGCTTGCGTTTCCCAGCACGTTGATGGCCATTGTCATCGTAGCAGTTCTCGGGCCGAGCACGATCAACATGATCCTGGCGGTCGGAATCGCATCGTCGCCAGGTTATGCGCGCCTTGTGCGCAGTCTCGCCCTGTCGTTGCGACACCAGGAGTACGTCGTCGCGGCGCAGCTGACCGGCTGTAGACCATGGACGATTATCTTCCGGCATGTGCTGCCGAATTTACGCAATTCTGTAATCGTTTATGCGACGCTCGACATTGCGACAGTGATCCTAATTGCCGCAGGGCTCGGTTTTCTCGGTCTCGGAACGCGCCCGCCCGCCGCGGAATGGGGTCTCATGGTGGCCGACGGCCGGGAAACACTAGAGATCGCCTGGTGGGTGACATTCTTTCCTGGGCTAGCAATTCTTCTGACGACGTTTTGCATCTATTCCTTCGGTGAACAGCTGGCCACGGTCCTCGACCCCAAATGACGCCGCAGCCGAGCACGTACCGCCGAAAGGAGCCCCGCCAATGCCTCTAAGGACGCCATATCACATGCTAATGCGGCCGATGGCGTTGGCGCGGGTCAGTGCGAAAGAGGCGGCGCTGGTGCTGATTGACGTCCAGGATTTCATGACCGCGCACGGCCAGGGGTTGGACGCCGAGGCCGTTCGCCGCGGCATCGCTCGGGAATTCGGCGAGTATTACGACCAGGTCGCCTCGGCGCTGCGGAACATCGGTCAGATGCTTGAGGTCTGCCGGTCCGCTGGCATTGCCGTGTTTCATGTTCGCGTGAGTTCAGCCGCCGGTCTGTCGCGCCAGTTCGAGCAAAGCGGACTGGCGCGCCCGACCTCCGGCGCGGCCGATGATGCCGGGCTTGGTCTGGTTGCGGCCGTCCCGGGAGAGCGCGTGATCGAACGGGGTGCCTATAGCGCGTTCTACCAGACCACACTCGAGAGCGAATTGCGGGATCGAGGTGTCACTACCATCATCCTGGCAGGGATGATGGCCAATCTTACGGTTGCCTTGGCCGCGCGCGAGGCCGCCGACCGCGACTTCGACATTCTCGTCGTCCAGGACGCGTGCGCGAGCGAGACACTTGGCTGGCACGCGGCGGCGATGCAGGGCCTTACCGGAGGTGCGATTCGCATCGTCGCCACGGGGGACATCCTGAAAACGATCGGTAGGGGCGGCAAATGAAACGGGTGCGCACAGTGCTGGGCGACATCGCGCCCGAAGACCTGGGTATCACATCGACCCACGAGCACCTGTGGTGCGATCAGGGGATGTGCCGGACGCCGGATTTCCCACGATCGGGCGAGATCATGTTTCTGCAAGATCTCGACATGGTTGTCGATGAGACAAAGCGTTACCACGCCGCCGGGGGGCGCGCGATCGTCGAGGTGACAGTGCATGGCTGGGGACGCGATCTTACTGTTTTGGCCGAGATCTCGCGGCGCACCGATCTGCATGTCATCGCGACCGCAGGCTACTACGTCGAGGCCTGCCATCCGAGTTTCGTGCCGGACAGCACATGTGAAGAACTGACCGACTTTCTGGTGAATGAGGTCACCCAGGGCGCCGATGACACGGCATACCGCGCGGGCGTTCTGAAGGCTGCGGTCGGTGCTGCCCGCATTGAGGGTAACGAGGAGAAATGCATTCGCGCGGTGGCCAGAGCTCAGCTGCGAACGGGTGCGGCCATCACCACTCACACCTCGGCCTCGGCGCGATTTCATATCGACGGTGGCAACGCCGGCACCATGTTTCTCGACCTCTTCGAAGAGGAGGGCGTCGACCTGAACCGGGTGATTATCGGCCACTGCGACGAGAATGCCGATATTCGTCAGCTGGCCGAGCTGATTAGTCGTGGCGCCTATGTGCAATTTGACGTGATCGGTAAGGAACACTGGCTGCTCGACACGACGCGGGCGGATCTCGTCGCCGCGCTGGTCGCCAATGGACATGCCCAAAGACTGCTGCTGTCGGGCGACCGGAACCGCGTATCGGAAATGCACGTATCCGGTGGGAAAGGCTATGACTACGTCGTGCGTGCCTTCGTTCCGATGCTGCGAGAACGCGACGTCGGCGACGCCGACCTGCAGCGAATGCTGGTTCGTAATCCGGCGGAGATTCTAGCTATTCAAACTACAACCGAGACGCAAGCATCATGACTGACAGGGCGCAGGTCTATTCCGAGATAGCAGCGCGACTAGACAACCATATCGCGCAAATCCAGGCCTTCGTTCAAGAGCCGAGCGTGAGTCTCGACCAACAAGCCATGACCAGCGGTGCAAAACGTTTCGCCGATGCGCTGGCGATGATCGGCTGCGCGGATGCGTCCGTGATCGACCTTGGCGACGGCTACCCCGGGGTTTGGGGCAGCCTCGACTTCGGTCGGCCGAAAACGCTGCTGATCTATGGCCACTATGACGTCCGCCCAGTGGGCGCCGAGCCCTGGAGCCACGAGCCGTTCGCTGGCGAGGTCACTGCGTTCGACGGGTTCGCGAAAGCCATCGTCGGGCGCGGGGCGGCCGCGAAGGGACCGTTGATGGCATTTCTTTGCGCCGTCCAGACAATGGTCGAAACCGATGGATCGCTGCCGGTCAATCTTTGTTTCCTGATCGAAGGCGCCGAGATCCTTGGCAGCCCCAATTACCCCGGCCTCGTCGCCGCACGGCGCGATCAGCTCGACAAGGTTACCGCTATCTTCGGTCCCCGGTCGAGCCAGGTGCCGGGCGGCACCATCGGTTTTTCACTTGGCTACAAGGGCCTCGTCTATCTGGATCTGGTATCTTCGGGCACCAAGTGGGGTCGTGGTCCCGACGGCGGCTCCGTACACAGTTCGACCAATGTGGTGGTGGACAATCCGGCGTGGCGACTGGTGCATGCACTGGCCACCTTGAGCGATCCACGGACTGGAGAAATCGCGATCGCCGACCTCAAGTCGGTGGTTTCGTCGGGCAAGAAAATCGAACCATGGGAAACGCCGCTGGTGGCCGATCTTGTCGCCCGGCTGAAAGACCAAGATCCGAACGGCGTGATCCCAGGTCTAACCCCGCAATTTCCAGTCCGTAACTTTCGCGACGATCTTTCCGGCGAGGCGCTCGCCTTGCGCTATCTCTACGGACCGGGAATGAATGTTAGCAGCTTGCGCGCAGGCTATACGGGACCGGGCACAAAATCGTTCTTGCTGCCCCATGAGGCCCGCGCGACGATCGATCTGCGGGTGGTGTCGGAGGTCTCGGCCGAAGACCTGATCGGCATGGTACGCGCGCATCTCGACGCCGCCGGCTACAGCGATATCGCGATCGAAATCCGCGGTGCGTATGACTGGTACCAGACCACCATCGAAGCCGACATCGTCCGTGCCGCAACCGACACTCTTGCGGATATGGGTTACAACTGTCGACCATGGCCATTGCAGGCGTTTGGTGGCCCGTGGGCGCATTTCGGCAAAGTCTTCGGTGTTCCGTCACTGCAAGGCGGCGCACCGGGTCTTGGCGCGCGGGCAGCGACGAGCGACGAGTATTTCGTTCTCGAGGGCACGGATAAGATTGCCGGATTGGCTCAACTGGAACGCTTCTACGTCGATTTTCTCAATCGTTATGCGGGACAAGCACCGTGACCGGTACGCGGGAATGAGCGCTGAGGTTGCTGCCGCGTCCGCAGCCGGCGCCCTGTTGCGTGTGCGCAACCTTACAGTTCGATTCAAGGGCGCCGGTCGTGACTTAACGGCCGTCGACGGCGTCGACCTTGAGCTCGGCCGAGGCGACATCGTGGGTTTAGTCGGTGAATCCGGCTGCGGCAAGAGCGTGACGATGATGGCCTTGTCGCTGCTGGTGCCGGCGTCATCCGGCGTGGTCACCGCCGACGAACTGAGTTTCGGCGGGGTCTCGGTGCTCGACATGTCGACGCAAGAACTGCGCAATCTTCGCGGCCGCGACCTGGGTTTTATCTTCCAGAACCCGTTGCACAGCCTCAACCCGTTGCTCCCCATAGGGATCCAAATCAGCGAAGGGCTCGAGCAACACATGCAGCTGTCGCGCAAGGCCGCGACGGCGCAGACCGTCGACTTGTTGGCGCGTGTCGGCATCCCCGACCCGAAGCGCCGATTGCGCGACCTGCCGCATCAGTTTTCTGGCGGCATGTGCCAACGGGTGATGATTGCCATGGCGATCGCTTGCGAACCCAAGCTGATTCTGGCCGACGAGCCGACGACCGCGCTCGATGTGACGATTCAGGCCCAGATCCTTGAGCTTTTGGGTTCGATCGTCAGCGAGACCGGCGCCTCTATCATCTTTGTAACTCATGACCTTGGTGTCGCCGCCGGTTTCTGCAATCACATCCACGTCATGTATGCCGGACAGATCGTTGAGTCGGCGCCGGTCGATGCTGTCTTCTATGAGCCACGCACACCCTATACCTGGGGTCTGCTCAATTCGGTCGCGCGGTTCGACCAAGAAGCGCCCGAAACCCTGCCCTTCATCCGAGGGCGCCCGCCCAACCCACATGAATTCGGCACGCATTGTCGATTTCGGGCGCGGTGTGACTATGCCCGCCAGGCATGCGCCGGACCCGGACCAGACCTGCTGCCACGGCCCGGCCGGCAGCACTTGGCGCGCTGCTTTGGGACCGAGCCCAGCGGCTGGCTGGAGGCACGATCGTGACCGGACAGGCGCGGCCGCTGGTCGAAGTGAACGACCTTGTGGTGCAGTATCGCCGGGCCGGGTTACTGCCCGGTGCGGCCATCCAGGCAGTCGACGGCGTCTCTCTGACGATTCAGCCGGGGGAGTGCGTTGGCCTAGTGGGTGAATCGGGTTGCGGCAAGTCGACGCTCGGCCGTGCCATCCTTCGCGGCACGCCGGTGTCAAGTGGCACCTTGCGCTTTGATGGGGTCGATATCACCCGAATCACCGGCCGGCGTTTGCGCGACGTGCGCCGCAAAATGCAGATGGTATTCCAGGACCCCTACAGCAGCCTCAACCCGAAAATGACGGTCGAACGCATCGTCGGTGAGCCGATCCGCACCCATACATCCGGCAGTCGCCGCGAGATGCGGACGAGAGTCGCCGAAGCGCTGGAGGTCGTTGGCATCGACCCGGCGCGCATGGGTGACTATCCGCACCAGTTCTCCGGCGGGCAACGTCAGCGAATCGGCATCGCGCGCGCCCTCGCGGTGCGCCCGTTGTTCATCCTCTGCGACGAGGCAACCTCGGCGCTCGATGTTTCAATCCGGGCACAGATCCTCAACCTGCTACGGCAGCTACGGGCTGAGTTCGGCCTGACCTATCTGATGATCTCGCACGATCTCGGCTCACTGAGGCATCTCTGCGACCAGATCGGCGTGATGTATTTGGGCAAACTCGTGGAAACCGGGTCGTCGGCTCAGATATTTGGTGATCCGTCACATCCTTATACCAAGAGCTTGCTATCGGCGATGCCTGTCCCCGATCCGGCGGTCGAACGCGCGCGAACACGCATTGTGCTTACTGGCGACGTGCCTAGTCCGATGAGTATGCCGTCGGGGTGCGGCTTTCATACGCGATGCTGGCTGCGCCAGAAACTCGGCTCCCCGGAACGCTGCCATCTCGAAGCACCGCCGCTTGCCGCGAGCGTTGCCGGCGGGCTGGTCGCCTGCCATTTCTCTCGGGAGATGCGCGATCTGAAGGACGGTGTTGCACCGGCCCCAACCGGGGAACACCAGAAACGACGAACAACGGAAGTGCAGGAAGGTGGCTTCGCACCGAGGTGATTTCTGAGCTGCGGCTAAAGCGATCGAGCGGCGTCGAGGACGATCTCGTTGAACAGTGCCGTTAACGCTTCACGTCGCGGCGTGGTGCGCATGACCAGGCAAATGTGCCGGTCGAATTTCGCCGGGAGGAATTTGGAGGCATGCAGAACGCCACTGAAGCGGTCGAAACCCTTCCATCTTGGTATGAGCGACACGCCCATACCCTCGCGAACGAGGATCGCAAGCGTCTCCGGGCTGTCAAGATCGCAAATCGGATCCAGCTTGAGATTGGCTTCTTCCAGATATCGCTCGGCGAGCATCCCGCCCCACGAGTTCGGGTCATAGCGCAGATACGGCATGCTGGTCAGGCAGCGGGAGATCGAGCCTTTGTTAGGCAGTTTCGAGATCAGCACGAAGGATTCACGCAGCATGGGAATGAGAGTGATTTCTTTCGGCGTGAGGAATGGCGGTTTGACGATCATCACAATATCGATCTCGTCGTCAGAAAGCGCGGCATAGAGTTCTTTGGACGTGCCCGGCACGAGATGCAGCCGCAGGCCGGGCAGTTGTTCGTTCACGTCGCGCATGATGAGCGGCACAATGTCCTGAAAGAGCGTGGAGATAAAACCGACGCGAAGGCTGCCACTCAGCCCGTGGGCATCCGCTTTCTCCGAAAGCTGCCGAGCCTGTTCGACCAGCGCGCGTGCGTGAGGCAGCATGCGCAGGCAGGCCGCCGTTGGCCGCGAGCGATGACCGACGCGTTCGACCAGCGGAAAGCCAAGTTCGCCTTCCAGGGCCCGAATGCGCTGACCGACGGCCGCGGGCGTCAATCCTTGCCGTCGGGCCGCCGCGGCAATGGAGCCGTGCTTGGCGACATGGAGCAAGCTTTCGAGAAATCGAGAGTCCAATGGTGTTTCTTTCGTTCAACTATCTCGAGACATCATTTTTTCTTGGCGAGGATCACCCGGCACGTAGTGAGATGTCAAACGGTGCTCCCCTCCGGTTGGAGGCCGCGAGCCTGGACGCGGCTGCGAAGCTTGACTGCGGGATAGCGGGTAAAGGGTGGCGGTCGGCTAAAGTAGGAAACAGACGATGGAGACGGATATGGCAAGGAGACTGAGCTTCGGCGAGCCAAACGGCGCGGCCGAGGTGGCATTGATGGTTGTCGACATGCAGTATTTCGACGCGCACCGGGACTGGGGTGAAGGCAAGACGGCCAAGGATCTTGGTGTTCACGAATACTTCAACGAGTATTTTGAGCAGATTGATGAGATCACGCCGGTTATTGCAGGGTTGATCGATAGTTTTAGGCGGAAATCCATGGAGGTCATCCATATCCGGGTCGCGGAACTGACGGAGGATTCGCGTGATGTTGGCTACAAGCAACTGGTGCGCGGTCTAGTCGTCCCGAGCGTCAGCAAAGAGGCCGAATTCCTGCCAACCCTTGAGCCGGCGGCGAATGAGATCGTCATCAGCAAGTCTTCCTCGGGCGTGTTCGCGGTAACCAGTCTCGACCGCATTTTGCGCAATCTGGGGATCAAGACGCTGGTGTTCGTAGGCACGTCGACAGGGGGCTGCGTGCAGAGCGGGATATTCGACGCGACCGACCTGGGATATCGGGTGATCGTGGTCGAGGATGCCTGCGCCGATAGCACCCGGGCGAGCCACCGTGACTGCGTGGCTAAGGCCGCCATGCAGATGACCGAGGTGGTGACCAGCAGCGAGTTGCACGATGTCTTGCGGACTTGTCCGGATGTGGACCCGCTCAAGCGCAGCGGCGTCGAACGGGGGCGCGCCTACCAGCTTGCGCAACCCTACCTGCCCAACCAGCAGGACGGCGCGAAGATCGAGCCGTACTCCGCTATTTTCGGTCCCGCGGTACGGCTCACCTTGGAGCCGCCGACCTCAGCATTAGTGTTGGTGGATGCGCAGCGACTTACGTGCGATCCGGCACATCGCGTCGCGGGTCTGGTGCCGGACGATCCGAACTTCGATGGCTACTACGAACGGGCGGAGCGGGCACTCGACAAGATGGCCCAGCTTTTGGCGTTGTGCCGCCAGCACAACATCGCCGTTCTTCATGTTCGCACGGCCGGTAACATGAGCGGCGGCCGCGATCTTTCGCCAAAGCGACGGTCGCAGGGCGTGCGGATCAGTGTGGACGATCCTTCCGCCGCCATCATGCCCCAGGTCCTGCCCCAGCCAGGCGAGGCCGTCATCAACAAACCATCAAGCAGCATCTTCAACGGTACCGGACTGGACCGGCTGCTGGTCAACATGGCCGTCAAGACCCTGATCGTGGCGGGCGCCTCGCTAGACGGCACTCTGGAGTCCTCGCTGCGCGGCGCCGGAGACCGGGACTACGCGGTGATTCTTGTACCGGAGGGTTGTGTCGCTGCCGCTTCGGTCGAACAACAATTCGTTGACGCCGAGCGCGGCATTACGAACGTACGCACGGTCCGCGAACTTGAAGAAATGCTGCGGTAGTAGACATGATCCAGGTCGCCAAATAAAGAAATGCTAACGCCACCGTGAATATGATTGGTGGTCAACTCGTCGCTTCCGGATCTCCGCCGCAAACATCGGGCCGAAGCGGTTCCACCAGAACCGCACCGTCGGTGCTGTTATGTGTGGACGGCGTACGCTGCCGAAAACCCACCCTCGCCCTCCAGTGCGCGCACGCTCCGGTTTCTGATCCTTGCAGAGAACATTCCGATTTTCGTAAAATACGATTGTTGACAATGACTTGATTGACAGATATCTTTCTTCGAACGCCGTATCCGCTCACGGTTGCCGAAAGAGGAGGCGTCATGCTATCGCCCGCATTT
>JAJFJA010000025.1 GCA_021774445.1 Alphaproteobacteria bacterium | reverse complement strand
GCTCCCGGCTTTTCACGTTGGTCACCCCGTAGCTCAAATGGATAGAGCATACCATTCGTACGGTCCGGTTGCTGGTTCGAGTCCAGCCGGGGGTACCAAACGGAATTGATCGAAGCCTCCCCAGGGACGAATCCATCACTTCCGTATTCAATAATAGACAGCCGCACCCTTTTGACACGTCAATCCTGTCCAAATCGTTTACATTGTTGCCTCTTGATAAGGTCGCCGGGTGGCGAATGTGTGGCGAACGGCGTTCGCCAAGGACAGTAGACACGCTTGCAAACGTTTGCAAATCTGGGCGCAAACCTTACCGCTCCCCAAATGTTCTGCCTATGTTCTAGGCATGGACCACGGCAAATTCCGCAAGACCTTCTCCACCGTGCGCATTCACCGCAGCGCGTTTTCAGCCAAGATCCTATCCGTGCGCCGCGACGCGCATGGCAATCTGATCTACACCGTGCATACCCGAAGCCGGGCAGGGTGGCCGTGGTCGAAGGAGCCTATTGAGGTGCTGGCGAGCGCCTTTCTCAGCGATCCGGGGTGGGAGGCGGATTAGGTCAGTGAAGTGTGACGACCGACACCGCACCGGTGCCATTAACTATGGTAACCCCTAACATCTGTAGGTTTCGTGCCATTGATAGACGTGCAGAGCAACGATATGGCGTCCGAGGCCACAGCAACGAAATTGAAATATTGTTGCGGCTTACCAGATATGGAGAGCCGAACCAGGGAACCGGACTACGAAACAAAATATCAACCGCAGCTTGAACTAGGCAATATTGACACCGACCCGCCAATCGATCACTATCCCGTTTGCCCCATCTGGGTCCTTTACTTATTGTTCACGGTGTAGTGTCATGGTCCTGAAGGCTGCAAGAGGAGCCAATCTGATGACGGCTACAATGAACGGAGGTACAGGGCTGGTATAAGCTAGGGAGCCGCAGTGCTCCAGGAAGCCCTCGAGTTTGTGTATGCCCTCCTGGGTCTTGCTCAGGCGGGCATTTTTGTGCTTTGGCGCTTTGTACAGGGGACCTTTTCCGGCATGCCTGTTCTGGAGGCGGCCCGAAGCATAGCCATCATATTTGGCGCGATCGCCATTCCGTTTGTTATTTTGCGGCAAACACGTAAGGCCGAGAAAAACCTGGCAACGATCGATCTCATCAGGACGGCGATGTCTGCCCCTGAGGTTATTGATCGCATGGAGTGGCTCTATCACTACAGGGTCTTTAGGGATGGCGACGACGGGGAAAAGGACTCCTCCTCAGAACACGAATCACAATACAATCCATATGTACCGGACCAATATTCTGAGATATTCGATCTAGTCATGGTCCTAAATTATTTTGAGTCTGTTTGCTACCAGATCACCGAAAAAGCGGTCGATAAGAATCGGTAATGACAGCCTCTGACGCAACAATAGTAGGTGTCGGTGAGGTCCATCTTGCAGGTATTCAGAAATTACTGGCGTTGACCAAAGCATTCATTACCCCAACATAATCAGTGTTGCGAGCAAGTGGTCAGATGCGGCGGAATCGATCCAAACCAAAATCCCGAATCTCAAGAGCCCGTCGGAACCGCCTGAGTCACCTTAGCCGATTTGGCGGCTAACTGAGGCTCACCCATCTCTCACCTCATCTTGCGAAAAACGCGCGCTATCCCTCAGACACATAGGGCCAATAGCGGCCCCACATGGTCGGATATCCGCCAAGCCTAGACGCGTAAGAGACTGATTTCATGAGCAGGGCGGTGGATTTGCAATCCTCAGCCACCGGGCCAAGGGGTGGGAATTACTCATAGAATCAATCTAGCGTCGAGAGAGTTTCCGTTCTATTCCCGGCAGTCTCGCGAACCCGCCGGTAACCAATGACCTGTCAATCGGACAGGCGCACAGACGCCCGATGTCGAGGCACCTCTCCAAATACCGGCGGGCCTTTTTCTATGGCGATCGGGATAACCTGCATGTGGTATCTCGGTTAGCATCAAGGATACCTCTCCCGCCGGCCCACCGCGGCCGGAATAAACAGCGTTGTTGAACGTTGTTTTGATGTGAAACGACCCGGCCAAGATGCGACGCCGGCCTGCCTCTCCCGCCGGCGTCGCATTACTTTTACTTGGATCATGTCTAGCTTATCAGACGAGTCCGGCACGTGATGAAGCACCTCTAATGCCAACGTCATCGAGTGACCAAGCCAAGCGATTAATCATCGACGCGGACGAAATTACGACCGAACTGATGCGCGATGTCGCGCGACTCCTTGGGCCGCTCACGGATAGCGAGAAAGATCGCATTCTCCACGCCGCCTTGCAGGCTCGATCAGACCGCCTCAAGCGATAGCCGACGGCCTCTTTGCTCCCGATCAAATCGATCTGGACGCCCGCCGATACGCGCCAGGCCCCATGCTGAAGGTTTTCTTGAACCGGCTCGTGAAGGAGGGCACCGATGCATACCCGCACCGGCCGGCTATTTCATCCATGTCGAGGTCGGAATTCGCCAACATCGCGCGCGCTTTCATCAATCGCCACCTGGTCAGATAGCGAATTGGTGGGATACCCACGACGGCATTGAAGCGATCCGCGAAACGCGCTCTCGACATGCCCGCTAGTTTGGCCAGCTCTTGGATCGTCCAGGCAAGCTGCGGCTCCTTATGCATGGCCGTCAACGCCCTCGACAAGTGCGCGTCCGACAGCGCCAAGATGTAGCCGTTGTCGTTATGGTCAATGCCTGACGTCATCCGGCGTACGGCTTGAATGAACATGATCTCCAAGAGCCGGCTCAGGATACCGGTCATGCCTTGGTCATTCAGATCCGCCTCCATGGATAACAGGCGAAGCGTTGCTATCGCCCATGGCGCCGACCCCAAATCCTCAGGACGAAGGACGATGAGTGGCGGTAGGTTTGCCAGCAGCGGATGGTCGATATCTTCGTCGAACTGGCAAAATCCGCACAGAAGTTTGGTGCGACGATCACCCGTTCCGTGGCGCAGAACGCCGTTATCGAGGCCTCCGTCCGCCACGATTCTCGCCAGCGAGGTCGGCGCGGCGTCCGGCCTGCCCGACAGCACCTGTCCCGACCCGTTCGGGACAATTGCCATGTCACCCTCCGACAACGCGGTCGCCGGAACGCCGGGCACGGCCAGCCAGCACTGGCCCTGACGCATTAAATGAAATCGGATACGCCGCCGTTCCGATGGAATCTCGACTGAGAAGTTGCCGCGCAGCTCGGCTTGAAAATACAGATCGCTGCGGAGCCTTAGCGTCGAGAATACGTCAGATAGAACGTCTAGGTTATCCATAAATCACAAAATGAAGACGATTGAATAAGAAAAAGGGAGTCCAGCACAATGTCGAGGCATGCCAGCTATGTCAACGTGAGCGCCGACAACAAAGGGATGCGCCGATGTCACTCGAGACCTTGCTCGGCCTCATGGTCTTTGCCTTTGTCATGTCGGCATCGCCAGGGCCAAGTAATTTTTTGCTTTTGGCCTCCGGCGTCAACTTCGGGTTTTTTCGTTCGGTTCCCCTGCTGTTGGGGATCAGCTTTGGGTTCCTGACCATGGTCCTTTTGGTCGGTCTTGGTCTGGGACAGGTTCTGCAAAGCGTGCCTGTGGTCTACACCACCCTAAAGATCGTCTGTGCCGCATATGTATTGTGGCTTGCCTGGAAGATCGCGCGAAGTAAGTCGATAAGTCCGGGAAAGGGTGCGGCAGTCCAGCGCCCCATTTCTTTCGTACAGGCCGCGCTTTTCCAGTTGGTCAATCCGAAGGCCTGGGTCGTCGCATTGATCGTCACCGTCTCCTATACCGATCCGGAAAACTATCTCGCCAGCCTGATCTTGACGATCCTGTTATTCGCCGTGGTCAACCTGCCGTCTATCGGCGCCTGGGCGTTATCCGGGGTCGCCCTTAAGCAGGTTATGGGCGATGTGCGCAAACTCGTCATATTCAACATCGTAATGGCGTTACTGTTGGTTGGCTCGATGGTTCCCGTATTATTCGGCTCGTTGGTGTAAGCAGCGGAACGCCCAGGTCTGTTTGACAAAGCAGAGTGCCGGCACCTACCGTCGACGCACCTTAATCGCCAAGCTGCTGGAGGTCTCCCGTTGCCGAAGATCGAGTTCTCGAAGGATGAGAAAGACGCCATCGTTCGCGAGGTTCAGCTCTATTTCAGAGACAGCCTGGAGCGAGAGATCGAGCGATTTGACGCCGAGTTCCTCCTGCAGTTTTTTTCCGAGAGGATCGGCCCCTATTATTACAACAGGGGCCTGTTTGACGCGCAAGCCCATATTGCAAAGCGGCTCGAAGACGTGTCCGAGAACATTACTGACGCCATCTACGAGCTAGAGATGCCGACGAACGCCGCCCGCTGAGAGGCGTTCGGAACGCGAAGCTCTTCCGATGGCTATAAATGAGCCATCCGTGCGCCTGAGCACCTTACAAGCGCTGGCCGTGGATGGTTCCGTGGATATCACCATCCGATCGCCAGGCTAGGAGCCCGACGGAAAGCGCGTGGTGGCACAACGGCTGCTGCGGATGTCACTTGAAGGTTCCCTTTCTGCACGGTCTCAAGTGGCCGCCACGACTATTTGGCACAAGCAGCATGGCGCAGGATTGACAACCCCACCTTGGCCTTAGCCTATGCGCATCAAGCATGCTGTGGCACGTGACCAAAGTGAGACAACGGGCGAAGCCAACGCAGACCCGGACGGTTCAGTCTCTCGCCCCTAGAATCCCACGGCGCCGGCTGCCTCGAAAGCCGGTCAATCTTAGGGGGTATCCCCGACCTTCCGAAGGGTGATTTTATCCGATCGCGTCGGCGCCGACCGGAAAGTTCTGCGGCACGCGCTTAGGTCGTAAGTCGGGGCTGACCTTGACTTTTTGCCCCATTGGCGGCCCAATTCAACTCACGATTGTGCCTGGCAGAAGACAAAAAAGCTGGGACGACAGGGTCAACCGGGATGGGTGTTATGGGCACAGACGCTGGGCGTCAGCCCCGGCATCGTTGGGTGTAGATGAAACAAATCTTTATTGCGTGGGAGCGATATCAGCGACGGCCTGACTCGATGCAGGGATATTTCGGCTATGAGTTGCGCTTTCTCACCACGATATTTCGCGCCAAGCCTCTGCGCGTATTTGACTATTTGACCAAGGCTGTTTGGACTATTGCACTTCTCTGGCGTGAAAAACCGGATATCGCATGGGTGCAGGTGGCGCCGATTTTCGCGGCCCAGGCGGCAATCATTTACAAGACTCTGTTTCAACGCGATTTGATTCTGATCGCCGACTGCCACAATTCGGCGTTCACCCCGCCATGGTCGAAATTGCCTTTCGCGGTCTCCACTCTGAACAAGATGTCGCTATTGTTGGCCCACAACGAAGACGTGGCCAAGGAAGCATGTGCGGCCGGGCTGCGCAGCGACATCATGCATGTCCTGGAGACCAGGCCGGCGCGTCTAGCCGCCGAAGCGGCGGCACCTGCCGAGAAGAACGCCGAACCCGTCATTTTGTTTCCCTGTTCCTTCCGTCCCGACGAGCCGGTGCAAAGCCTGCTCGACGCCGCCCGCGCCATGCCGGAGGCACGCTTTCAAATTACCGGTGACGTTCAGCGCATGAATGCGGACGGCGCCATGTCCGACTTGCCCGCCAACGTCACCCATGAGGGCTATGTTTCCGTCAAGAAGTTCAACGACCTGCTGCAGCGGTGCGATCTCGTGGTCGGTCTGACGGTGCGCAACAACACCCAGCTCAGCGTTGCGAACGAGGCAGCCGGCGCCGGCAAACCCATGGTGATCAGCGACACCGAAACGCTACGGGCTCTGTTCGGCAAAGGCGCGGTCTTTGTCGACAGCACCGACCCTGAATCGATCCGCCAGGGTTGCCGTTATGCGCTGGAACACAAAGAAGACCTGGCGCGGGACGTCTGTCAGCTGCGCGACTGGCGCGAAAACCGCTGGACCGGCCAGGCCGAAGGGCTAAAGGCGCGCCTACCTCACTAACGACCCGGACGCACCGCGGTTGGTACCAATGATATCCGGCCAACCTAACCCGCTTTGGCGGCGAGACTGGCGCGAATAATCCCTGCCAGCACGCCGGTCTTATCACGCTCCAGCGCCGCGACCTCCCCTGGCGGCCCTTCGCTTCGAGCCAGGATGGCGTCGATCCGCGATCGATCCACCGCATCCAAAGTCACCGCAAGAGCCCGCAACGTCTCGCCGGCGCGCGCCGGGCTGGAGAGACCGACCAGCACTGCGGCCACGCGCTCTTGGTCGAGCACCCAGCGCAGCGCGATGTTGGCGATACTCACGCCGTGCCGGTTGGCGATGTCGGAGAGAGCATCGAGCAGTTCCTGCAAGAGCGCCCAGCCGCCGAACCGATCGATCAGATATCGGTACTCGCCACTGAAGGCGGCACCGTCCGCATTGGCCGGATCGTCAAGCCCCATCCACCGGTCAGTCAGAAAACCACCCGCCAACGGACCATAGCCCAGCAAGGCGATATCCTCTGACTCACAGAAATCGGCCAGACCAGACGCCGCTCGGCGATCCACCAAGGAGTATTGCACCTGGTTTGTCAGCACCGTTAGGCCACTGTCCGTCAGCTGCCGAACATGCGCGGTGTCGAAATTTGTCACGCCCAGGCCTCGGATCATACCGTCGCTTTGGCAAGCGGCAAGTTCTGCCCCGGTCTCCGGCAAACCCGGCACGGCAAAGTCCCACCATTGCAGTTGCAGCAAATCCAGCCTGTCTTGGCCAAGCCGCCGCAGCGCTTGCGCCACGGCCGCACGCGCGCGCCCCCTGGCCGGAGGTCCGGCAGAGAGATCGGGTGTGTAACGTGTATGGACGCGGATCGCCGCCGCATTCTCATTGCCGACCAGGTCTGCGGCTCGGCCAAGGAATTGTCCGAGCAGGCTTTCGGAGCCGCCATAGCTGTCCGAGACTTCGAAGCAGCGGATCCCGGCTATGACGAAGTCGGCCAGATCGCCCATCGCTTTATCGGGATCTGCCGTGTCAATCTGCCAGCCGCCACGGATCAGCCGCGGGATTTGTTGGCCGTCTCGGAGCGCCAGGGTTGGCGTGGGCGGCGACGCAGCTGGCATCGTTCGTCGATCCGGTAGGTTGCGGTCGTGCCTAATTGTACCATGCGACCTATGTCCGACCCACATCGGTCGCGCTTCGGGAGAGGTTCATAGTGAAGGTCGCCGCGCTCTCCCTGCTTTTCCTGCTCGGGCTCAGTTGGGCCATTCGCCTGCTCGCCACCAAGGCCGTCATCGGCGCAGGTCTGCCGATCATCGTCACCGTCAATCTGGCTAGTCTTGGTGTTGTCGTTCTCCTCACCGCGCTGAATATGCTGCGGCGAAATCTGCCACCCGTTACCAAGGCAACCTTCCGCTTTTATGTTGTTGCCGGCGCGTTCGGATTCGCCGCGCCTTTCTTCCTGGAAGTCACGGTCGCGGGCAGATTGCCGGCGGTGGTCTTCGTCCTGATCGTCACCAGTGCACCCATATGGACCGCCGTCTTCGCGCTTTTGTCGGGTTTAGAGCGTGTCACCCCAAGAAGGGCCGTGGGCATCGCCCTTGGCTTCGCGGCATCCGGCCTTGTGATTGTCGGCAGCGCACAAGCGTCCGATCTCGAAGGCGCGTTCACCCTGACCACATTAACCCTCGCCTTCGCTATCCCCGTATTTTATGCGTCATACGTCCTGTTCATTGCCAGCAAATGGCCCCGAGGTGTCGACGGCTTGCAGGTCGCGCAGGGCCAAGCGGTCGTGGCACTGCTCGGTTTCGCGGTCGCCGCGGCGATTTCCTCGCGCGGCACTGTCTTTATCCCGAACCTGGCCCAAAGCATCTTCCTCGGTCTCATCATCGTGTCCGAGACCGTCGCCTTGGTTCTGTTTTTCTATCTCGCCCGCCGGGAGGGCGGCACGTTCGCGTCTCAGGCAAACTATATCGCCATCGCTGCCGGCGCCTTGCTCGGCAGCATCTTCTTTGGCGAGGATTTGCACACCCTCGTTGTCTTCGGCGTGGTGTTGCTCTGCGCCGCGATATTCCTCAATCGGACCACGGAAAGCCGAAACTAGAAACTACGCCAGTCTCGGACTGGGTTCTCTGTTCCACGGCAACGGCGCCGCATCGCCTTCATAGGCCGCAACCACATCGGCAATCCGTGTCCGGGCGTCAGCGGGCCAGCAGTCGGGGAACGGTCCGATTGCCGCGCCGTCGGGGTCGGTGTCCACCTCCTCTCGCCGCATGATGCTGGCAACCCGTGCACGCAACTGTTCCGGCTGGGTCATGTAGGCCGGGTGATACCACAGTGTGAGTAGCGATCTTTCGTCGGCGGACTGATTGGCGTAGGCGCTGTGCAGCAGCCGTGCGTCGCCGACGACCAAATCGCCGGCCTTGACCGCGACGGCCACTTCGCCCGGCATCGAGCCGTAAACCGGGTCGTCCGGATCCTCCACCCTGGCCAAACTCTGATTATGGGCACTCGGCAGCCGGTCATGGACTGGCGTGCGCCGCAAGTGGCTGCCGGGAATGATGCGCAGGCAGCCATTGCTCGGCGTGGTGTCGACTAGGTAGTACATCAGGAAAACTTGGGTCGGCTGCCGCTCGTAGCTTATCGGATGGTCCCAGCCCCACCAGTCCTGATGCCAGAACAGCGGCGGGCCGCCGGGAGGCTTGCTGATCAGATACCCCGAACTGAATCGGGCGCCGGACAACCCCAGCCGCTCCAGCGCGGTGATCGCACCTTCCAAGGCAATAAGGTCCGCAAACCGCGGTTCCTCGGCCATTTGTATCAGGCTACCCGTCGAGCGCTGTGCGGCCCGATGCGCCGGGTCTACCTTGCGCAATAGGTCTCCGCACAACCCGCGCAGCCAGGCCAGCATCTTCGCGTCCAACACGCCCGGAACAACGGTTGCACCGTCCTTGTACAAGTCAAGAGTCTCTAAGACCGCCACTTATCAACGCTCCAAAACGTAATGTCCGGCACGGTCGCAATAATCCCGCACCTCACGCAGAATGTCATGCCTCAAGCGAAGGGGATCAGGCGGCGCGCGGGCCTAGGAGAACGACCGCGGCGCCAACGAGGATGATCGCCCCGCCGAGCCCATCCCACCGGTCCGGCCGGCTGCCCTCGACTGCCCATAGCCAACCCAACGATGCCACAACATAGACGCCACCATAGGCCGCAAAGGCGCGCCCCGCATACGCCGCGTCGATCCGCGTCAGCAGAATGGCGAACAGTATCAACATCGCCGTGCCGGGCATCGTCCAGAACACCGACTTGCCCAGCCGCAACCAGGCCCAGAAGGCGAAACTACCGCTGATTTCGGCAACCGCCGCCCCGACATACACCGAGTAAGTAGCGATATTGGGCACGGCAATACTCCTTCGTCAGGGAACGCGACTGAACCGCATCGTAGCGGCCCTCACACTACCGAATACTGGGGTACACCGCAGCAATTAGGGCGCGCGACACCGCCGGGTTATCACGCGCCCCGTCCAAGCCGGATCAACTGGACCCGGACAGAATCCTGTACGCACCCTCGACATTCTCACTGAGCCAGGCGTCGTACTGGCCCCAATCCTTGTATTTGTCGAGGGTGATTGCCGCTTTTGCCTCTTCGACACTCTTTCCTGCATCGATCTGTGCCTGCACGGCAGCGGTGAGGTCCTCATGATACTGCCGGTGCGCCACGACATTCTCCCGCGTCGCCAGCGCGCCGTGACCCGGGGCCGCGATCTCGAAGTCCAAGGCTTCCACCGCTTTGATCGAGTCGATCCAGTCTGGGTAGTAGGAGTCGCCCAACGTGCGGAACGGCAGACGATTGGCCGAAATGAAATCGACCGTGAAAACGGTCTTCTCGTCGGGGAAACGGACGACGGTCATGTTGTCGGAGTGGTTTTTCCCGACATAGTGCAGCTCGGCGGTCTTACCGCCCAACGTAACCGTCATCGTGTCCGAGAAGATGATGTCCGGCAGCCGGACCGCGTCCGAACCCTGCGCCGCTGCCGCGGCAACCATATTCTCGTGACCGATGAAGGTCGCGGTGTCTGCAAAGACCTCGCCGCCGGAGGCGTGATCGGGGTGATGATGGCTATAGATCAAGTATTTGACCGGCTGATTGAACCGGCTGGCCAGCTCGTCTTTCAACCATTGCGCCGCCTCGGCATTGATCGGGTCAGTGGCGATGATGCCATCCGGCGTGACGAGGAAGACCGAAAAATGGAAGTTGTTCTGGAATCGATAAAGGTCCCCGTCGATCTTGGTGATCTCTCGGGTCACATCCTGCGCCACTGTTGGGCCCGCCATTAGGCTTGCAAGCAGCGCCAAACCGATAAAGCCGGCACGTTGTCCCCAGCGTTTCATGTCTCTCCTCTCCCTTTTTCTTAAGCCGCGAGCGTTTCGTTGAAGAAAGCGATTGTCCGCTCCCATGCCAATTCCGCCGCCGGCTCGTCGTAGCGCGGCGTCGTGTCGTTGTGGAAGCCGTGGTTGACATCCGGATAGATATGCGCGGTGAAGGTCTTGCCTTGCGCCTTCAACGCCGCCTCGAACTCTGGCCAACCGGCATTGATCCGATCGTCCAGCCCGGCGTAGTGCAGCAGGAGCGGCGCCTGGATCTGCGCGACATTCTCGGTGGCTGCCTGCCGGCCATAGAACGGCACCGCCGCGCCCAGTTCCGGAAAACGCACGGCCAAGGCGTTGGCAACACCGCCGCCATAACAGAACCCAACGACACCGATCTTGCCGGTGGTGTCCTCATGCCCCTGCAAATGTTCATAGGCCGCAAAGAAATCTTGCAGCAATTTGCCGCCGTCGATCTGCCGCTGCATTTCCCGCCCCTCGTCGTCGGTGCCGGGATAACCGCCGAGCGGCGATAAGCCGTCCGGCGCCAGCGCCACGAAACCGGCGGTAGCCAGTCTCCGGGCGACATCTTCGATGTAGGGATTGAGACCACGATTTTCGTGTACCACAACGACACCCGGCAATTTGCCGGAGGCGTTGGCTGGTTTGACCAGATAGCCCAGGAT
Source organism: Alphaproteobacteria bacterium (assembly GCA_021774445.1). Taxonomy (GTDB): domain Bacteria; phylum Pseudomonadota; class Alphaproteobacteria; order UBA6615; family UBA6615; genus SZUA-147. The sequence continues at coordinate 60,294 of JAJFJA010000025.1, read as the reverse complement.
CGAGCCATGCCCGTTCGGCGACGGATACTCGATCCGTGACGCATCGATGCCCGGGTCGTTCGGATCCACCTGGTTGGCTAAGGCATATTGCGGTGACAACGTCTCCAACAAAGCGGCCGCGGTGACGCCGCCGGCGGTATATTTCGCAGCCTTGTCGAAGAAAGCGCGGCGGCTGAGGCTGCCGTGCGCGTATTTGTCGTACAGGTCCAGCAACTCCTGGTTGAAATCACTGGCTTTTTTTCGGTCCATGTCAATCCTCCCCAATACCAATATTTCAAACCCACGCAGCACCAGCCCGCGCCGCGAGGCCCGCGGAAACTATAAGGCTAGCGCGTGGTTTGGCCGCCGACCAGTAACGTTCTCGAAACTGGATTTTTTTGAGAAACGGCGAAGGGCGGCTCACTGGTTGGCCGGCACGTATCCGCGCTGTTTCGCAACCCGTTCCATCCAGGATTGCACGGCAGGATATTTCGACAAGTCGAACCCGCCTTCATGCGCCACGCTTGTGTATCCATACAGCGCCATGTCCGCGATGCTGTATCGCCCCGCGGCAAAGAACTCGTTGGCTGCCAAATGGTCGTCCATCGTCTTGAGGACGGCATTCCCACGGGCCTGTTTTTCCTCGAGGATGACGCCGGCACGACCCTGGTTCCGCTCTGGATGCAACAGGATCGAACGTGCTTCGGCGATGCTAGTCTCATGCGTGTTTTGCTCGAAACAGATCCACCGCAAGACTTGTGCCCGGCTGATCTTGTCGTCCGGCAAGTAGGGCGTGTCCTCCGCCAGATACCATAGTATCGCCCCGGACTCCGCCAGGATCGTCCCGTCGTCCAACTCCAGCGCCGGGATCTTCCCGGCTGGGTTCTTCGCCAGATACGCCGGTGTCCGCGAGGCACCCTTGAAGATGTCGAGCTCGATCCGCTCATAGGGCATGCCCAGATGGCTCAGCAGCAGGACCACCTTATAGCCGTTGCGCGATTCCTTGTTGTCATAAAGCCGCAGCATTGTTCCCCGTTTCCATGAACTCGGCCAACCCTGCCATGGAGCTGTCCCACCCGCTGTCATGCATGACGGCGCACACGGGTGCCGTCCGCGATCGGCGTGAAAGTCACATCGCTCTCGGTGACCTCCCCATCGCCATTCCATTCCCAGGAGTAGCGCACACGCTCTCCACGCTCAACAACCAGGAATACCCCTTCCGCTCGCGCCGCATAGTCCGCTGTCTCCATTATCAGCCGAGTGTGGCCGCCGACGACCGGGTCGATGTCCATCCCGGTCGCCGGCGCGATGACAGTCCTCGGCGACACCCATGCCGCATAGACATCCCGGGCCGGAAACGGCAGCTCGTAGGACTTGTCGATCTTCATCTCTGGCGAACCCATCGAAAACTGGTCAAGGGCCGAAGGCTATATCGTATAGTCGATTAAGACAGCGATGGGACGCCTCCGCAAAGATACTTGCAGGCAAGATTGTGCTTACGGAACGACTTGCACCGCCATGACCAGTCACGCAAACCGTCCCCGATTGTCCCCGGCGGAGGCAGCGCGTGTCGCCGATCGGCTGTTCGGCATTAAAGCCAAAGCGAAGAAACTGCCAGGGGAGCGCGACCAGAACTTTCAGTTATCGCGGCTCGACGGACCGGACCTGCTGCTCAAGCTGACCGATGCCGCTGAGCCGGTCGTGCACCTAGAACTACAGAACGAGATCTTCACACGACTGGTCCAGACTGAAGTAGCGCATCTCGTGCCGGAGCTGCTGCCCGCTCTGTCGGGCGCGGCCATGGCACCGCTGTCCGACGCTGAAGATATTCCTAGCATGGCCCGCCTGCTGACCTTCCTGCCCGGGCGGCCGGTCGCGGAAGTCGCGGCCCCGACCAATTTGCTGCTGCGTCAGCTTGGCGGGATCCTCGGTAAGGTCGACAAAATACTTGCGGCCCTCGATCACCGTGGAGCGGACCGCTACCTGCAATGGGACTCCCGCCACGCGGCCGCTGTGATCGCTGAGAACCTTGCCTATGTCGGCGCCGAGCGCCTTGACCTCCTCCGCCGTTTGGCGACAACCGCCGACGCGCGCCTCGAGCCTCGCCGCGCGGCCTTGCGACAAAGCATCATCCACAACGACGCCAACGACTATAATGTCCTCGTCGATGGCGACGGCCCCGGCACGGCGATCTCCGGCTTGATCGATTTCGGCGATGTCGTGCGCAGCTACACCGTCGCGGAGCTCGCCAACTGCGCCGCCTATATGATGCTGGACAGGGACGATCCCCTCGCCGCCGCCGCGCAACTGGCTTGCGGCTATCACCGAACATACCCGCTTAATGACGACGAATGGCAGGCCCTGTTCGATCTCATTGTCACCCGCCTCTGCCTAAGTGCCGCCATCGGCGCGCGGCAAACCCGGCAGGATCCCGACAACGCCTACCTCGCCGTATCACAACGACCGGTCTGGTCGTTGCTTGCACGACTTGGCGCCCAGGACTACGAAGCCACCGCGGCGCAACTGCTTGGTTTGATTGAGCAAGGAATCGACCCATGAGCGGCATCCAACCTCGCGACCGGCAAGCACTCCTGGCCGCCCGACAACGACACCTCGGCAAGATGCTGTCCCTGTCCTACCGGGAGCCCCTGAAGATTGTGCGGGGCCGGGGCGCTTATCTCTACGACGAGAGCGGTCGGGAATACTTGGATTGCGTCAACAATGTCTGCCATGTCGGCCACTGCCATCCCAGGGTCGTCGCGGCTGCCGCGAACCAGATGGCGGAACTGAACACCAACACCCGCTACCTGCACGACAATATCGTCACCTATGCCGAGCGTCTGACGTCGACCTTACCCAACCACCTCAGCGTGTGTTTTTTCGTCAATTCCGGCAGCGAGGCCAACGATTTGGCGTTACGTCTGGCCCGCAATCACACCGGCCGCGAGCATCTGTTGGTTCTCGATCATGCCTACCACGGCCACACGGCCGCGCTCATCGATGCCAGCCCATACAAATGCAACAGCAAAGGCGGCCGCGGCGCCCCGCCCAACACCCACGTCCTGAGCGCACCGGACACCTATCGAGGACCCTATCGCCGCGGCGATCCCGATGCTGCCATTCACTATGCCGACCAGGCGCGCGATGTTTTGGCAGCGCAGGAAATCGCCGCGGTCATTGCCGAGCCCGCCATGGGTTGCGGCGGTCAGATCATTCTTCCCAACGGCTACTTGGCCCGCCTGTTCGCCCATGTCCACGGCGCCGGCGGTGTCTGCATCGCCGATGAAGTCCAGGTCGGCTTCGGCCGCGTCGGCAGCCATGCCTGGTGTTTTGAGACCCAGAACGTCGCGCCGGACATCGTCACGCTAGGCAAACCCATCGGCAACGGGCATCCGCTTGGGGCTGTCGTTACCACGCCGGAGATCGCCGACTCCTTCAATAACGGCATGGAATATTTCAACACGTTCGGCGGCAATCCGGTGTCGTGCGCCATCGGCCTGGAGGTGCTGCAAGCGATTGAAGACGAAGGTCTTCAACGAAATGCGCATGAGACCGGGAGCTATCTGCTGGCAGGTCTCCAAGATCTCGCCACTCGCCATGAACTGATGGGTGACGTTCGCGGCCTCGGTCTGTTCATCGGGGTCGAGCTTGTCCGCGATCGAGACACTCTCGAACCGGCTGAACGAGAGGCAGACAACGTAATCGAAGGCATGAAGGCCCGCGGCGTTTTGCTCGGCACCGACGGCCCATACCATAACGTGCTGAAAATAAAGCCCCCGATTGTGTTCTCGCGGCAGGATGCCGACCGCCTCCTCACCGCCCTCGACGCCACGTTCTCCGGCAATACGATCTGATCCCGGCCGCACTCTTGCGATGCCGCCCCAATACGACAATGATCGGTCACGGCAACCTCGGAAGCGCGAAGCATGAAATCGATACTTTGTTACGGTGACTCAAACACTTGGGGCGCAATCCCCAAGCGTCAGGAAGTCGAGGATACTCGCCGATATTCGGCGGCGGAACGCTGGCCCGGAGTCCTCCGCGATCGGCTCGGCGCGGGTTTTGTGGTCGCTGAGGAGGGCCTGAACGGCCGCACCACCGCGCTGGACGATCCTTATGAAGGCGCCCACAAAAACGGCCTGTTTTACCTTCTGCCGTGCCTAGAGACCCACCAGCCGATCGATCTGGTGGTCGTCATGCTCGGCACCAACGACCTTAAGCATCGCTTCGGTCTCTCCGCCTACGACATAGCCTGCGGCGCCGCGGCGCTGCTCGACCTCATCCTATCGCGTCCTTGTGGCCGCCAGGCCGAACCGCCACGGGCCCTGCTGATCTGCCCGGCACCGCTCGCGCGGCTGGATCGGCTCGCCGACATGTTTGCGAACGCCGGACCGAAATCACAGGACCTTCAAACTCACTATCGTGAAGCGGCCGAGCGCCGCGGCGTGTTCTTCCTGAATGCCGGCGATCACATTCATTCCAGTGATATCGACGGCATTCACCTCGATGCCGATCAGCATGTTTTGCTCGGCGAGGCCGTTGCGGTGAAAATCAAGGAAATCTTCGCCGGCGATTAGCCGCCCTTGCTCAGTTTCTTCGACGCGGCGGCGGGCGGCGTTGGCCCGGCGGATTGCGCAGGGCGCCTGTCTCGATCGGTGTGCCCCGGTAGCAGCCGATCGTGTAGGGGTACTCGTCCGTCATGTGATAGTGGAAGATTGTTTTGCGTTCGCCGTCCCAATCCACCGCATGATTGTGCCCGTGGCAATCGTCGAGGTCGGCGGTCGTGAGTTCCTGGCCGCCGTCGCCATGGATGCCGAACACGCCAAAGCCGTCTAGCGCATAACCGACCAGGTCCGAATGGCCATTCGGCTGGCTTTGCGAGTCTATCAGGCATGGCGACCGGTCGTGGTAGTGGTATTGCCCCTGCCGCTGGGGGTGCCCGCCGCAGCCGTCCTGGATTTCATAGGCCGGCGCGTCCTTGCCGCGGGCGTCGACAGCGTTGTAGATCGCCGTGCCCGACAGCGCGAACCCGATCATTCCCATCGGGACGCAGCTTGCCGTTGTTCCCGATTGCGGGTCCGCCGGCAGCGTCAGGGCGATGTCTTGGGACTGAATGCTGTTTGGGTTGCGGTCATACTGATACGCGTCGTCAGAGCCGGCGATAGGGAACACACCAGTCCCATGCCCTGGCAGATTGTTGGCGCGGACCATCCGCTTGTCACCCTGACGCGTCACCATGATCTCGGATGGCCACCCAATCGATCCGTCCACCGTCGGCTTGGCGTCCGCGTCGTAGGTCGAGCCGCTGATCCAAGGGCCGGTATTGAACGCGCCTGGCGCATTCGCGTTGAACTGGGTCTGGCAGGACATAAGATAGCCGACCCCCGGCGAAGTCGAGATCTTGCCATCTCCAAGTGGGCGACCATGCGCCGAAGCGGCAAGCCCGGCCACGGCGATGAGTGAGCCCAACAATATCGCCAGAGCGGGTTGCTTCGAAAGGCTCGGCCCGAGCTGATCTTTCACAATCATCTTCCATCCATTCCGCGCAATTGTTCGCCTTGCGATAGCAGGTTTTCGTAGGCTGGGTTAGCGCTCGCGGTCAGTCAGCCTTGGTCAAAAAGGTCCTGCATCTCGTATGGGTCCGCAACCAGATCGAAAAGCTGCTCGCCATGCTGCTCTGTACTCACAAATTTCCAACGATCATCTGGTACGGTCCGGCCGATCCAATAGGAGGTATTCTAACAATCGGTAAACGGAGGCCGTTCAGGGCGTCCCGGCGCGGGCCGCGGATCAGCCTCCAGAACGGTCGTGCCGGCGTTTTTCCTGTGTGTCGGTGGTCACATCCCCACCGACCACATGTGTGATAGCCATCCAGACGTGGCTGGTGACCCCCAAAGAGGGCGTTTTCGGCCGCCCACCAGCGTCGGCGCCGTAGTTGTGTGGCGTCCGATTGGGCTCTGTGACAAGTCGACCGGCTTAGCCGGCCCGCGTTGTACTTCCCACCGGGCACCAGTATAAGGATATGTACCTAGGCTCCGGAGATACCGACTTGGCATGACCGAATTTGAGACCGCCCGCCGCAACATGGTCGACTGTCAATTACGCCCCAACAAGGTCGTAAACGCCTCGATCTTGGCGGCCATGGAGGCCGCGCCGCGTGAGCTGTTCCTGCCCAAGCCCTTGCGCGGCATTGCCTATGTCGATGACGACCTTAGTCTCGGCGGCGAACGCTATCTGATGGAACCGATGGTACTTGCCCGCCTGTTGCAGGCGGCCGAGATCAAGCCCACGGATGTGGTTCTCAATATCGGCTGCGGGCCCGGCTACGACGCGGCGATCCTCGGCCGGCTGGCCGCTACCGTTGTCGCCGTCGAACAGGATACTGACCTGGCCGAGCAGGCGACCGCGACCCTCAGCGATCTTGATGCCGACAACGTCGCCGTGGTGCAGGGCGAACTCCGCGTTGGCCGCCCCGACCAGGGGCCGTATGACGTCATCTTCATCGGCGGCTCGGTCGCAATGGTGCCGGACGCCCTTACCAATCAACTCGCCGATGGCGGCCGCTTGGTGGCGGTTGTCGGCGGCGCCGGCGGCATGGGGCGTGCGACCTTATTCGTTCGTAACGGAGATGGTATCTCCAGCCGGGCGCTGTTTGACGCCGGCACGCCGGCGTTGCCGGGATTCGCCGAAGACCCGGGATTCGTGTTCTGATTGGGTGGCAACGATTATGCTTGGTGAAGGGCGGGGTGAGCATGAAAGCTGACAATCGGGACCAGCGCGGCCCCGCCACGCGGCCGCGCTTTTCGACCGCGTGTTTAGCCGCGCTCATTGTGCCGGTCCTCGCCATGGCCAATTCTGCCTTTGGTGAGACATTGGAAGGCGCACTTGCCAAGGCATATCAGGGCAATCCGGATTTGCAGGCTCAGCAAGCGAGTCTGCGCGCCACGGACGAGCAGCTGCCCCAAGCTCTCTCGAATTGGCGTCCGACAGTGACGATCAATGGCAGCGCCGGCGTGGTTAGCACGACGCGCGACACGCCTACCGCGGCGGAGACCACCGACGACACTCAACCGCGCAGTGCCGATCTGACCCTGTCACAACCGATATTTCGCGGCTTCCGCACCCGGGCGGAAACCGCGCGGGCAAACAGCAATATTGCAGCCGGCCGCGCCGATCTAATGCAGGTCGAGCAGAACGTACTGTTCGACGCTGCGGTCGCCTACGCTAACGTCGTGCGCGAACGGGCCGTGCTGCAATTGAACCGCGGCAACGAAGCGGTCCTGCAACGCCAATTGGAGGCGACGCGCGATCGTTTCTCGGTCGGCGAGCTGACGCGTACGGACGTCGCTCAAGCCGAAAGCCGGGTCGCGCGGGCGGTATCGGACAGGATCGACGCGGAGAACGCTCTGGAAACCGCCACCGCGCAGTATAAGAATATTATCGGTGAAGAGCCTGGCGATCTGGTGCCTGCCGAGATCCCCACGATTATCCCGGCCAGCCGGTCGGCCGCGATCGACGCGGCGCTCGCCAACAATCCGGCCACGATCAGCGCTGAGTTCCGCGAGCGCTCGGCACGCGATTCCATTGAGTTGGTCCGCGGCGAACTCCTGCCGACGGTGACCTTGGATGGCTCAGTGTCGACCAGTGACGACTCGGTTGGCAACGATGTCGAACAACAGCGGGCCCAACTACTCGCCAACCTGCGTGTGCCCCTCTATCAGTCCGGCTCGGTCTATTCGCGCGTGCGCGAGGCCAAACAGGTAGCCAGTCAGCGCCTGCTGGAGCTTGTAAGCGCGCGGCGGGAGGCCGAGCGCGCCGCCACCGATGCCTGGGAAAGCCTTGCCGCCTCGCGCGGTCGGGTCACTTCTTTCGAGGCCGAGGTTCGGGCGCAAGAAATAGCCTTGGAGGGTGTCCGCCAGGAGCAGCGCGTCGGATCGCGGACCGTTCTTGACGTCTTGGATGCGGAGCAGGAGCTGCTCGACGCCCGCGTAAGTCTTGTTCGCGCGCAACGGGACACAATCGCGGACGCGGCAAATTTGCTGACGACAGTTGGCAAAATGACGGCCGAAGATTTGCGGTTGCAGGTAGATATCTATGACTTCAATCGTCATCTCAACCGGGTGCGCAACAAGCTTATCGGCACCGACATCGGGCCCTGATCGGCTTGCCGGCGCGCGCCGGCGCGCCCGCGTATGGAACGGCTTACTGGTCGTTTTCCTGCTGCTCCCCGGCACCGCTCAGGCGGAGCAGCCGCTTGGCTTGAAGCCCTGGATCACCAACGAAATCGCGCCGCCGTCTCTGGATAATAGATCACGGGTACTGGAAGGGTTGGATCTGGCACCCCAGCCACCGTTGCGGAGCCGGCGGTTGCAACCGGTGGAGCGCTACGCCGTGCCGCGCTCGGGCCGGGGTGGACTCGACCGATCCGCGCGGCATCGAGCCGAGCAATATCGCTCGCGATTGCGCGGCGAAGTAGACCGTCTGGACAGGGGTGGCGCCACCGACAATCGCCACGACTTCGATCGCCTCCAAGCGGCGCGCCGTGAGCTTTTTCGGATCGAGCGGGAGTTAGCCTACTGATCCAACAGAATTCACGGCTCCTTCGTGCGTCGGGGTTGTGACGCCTCCATTTTTCACTGGCCATTACGGCCCTCGCTGCCGTAGTTTGGCCTGGTAGCAGGCCAATCCCGACCAACACTCGCGGCAGTATGAGCGAACCGAACCCCCAGCAACAAGAACCTTCGATGGAAGAAATCCTGGCGTCTATTCGCCGGATTATTTCGGAGGATGATGCGGAGGAAAATGCCGCTGGTGAGGCCGAGCAGCCGGAGGCCGCCGAAGCCCCGCCGGTTGAGGAGGCCGTCGAGGCACCTCCCGTCGAGGCCGAGGCCCCTGAGGAACCCGATCAAGGTGCCGAAATTCTCGAACTAACCGAAATGGTGGCTGACGATGGCGATGTCGTCAGTCTGCGTGACGAGGACCCGGAGCCTGTATTGGAACTCCAGCAGGAGGCCGAGCCGGAGCCCGAGCCGGAACCGGCGCCGCCGGAGCCCGAGCCGGAGCCGGAAATCGCCGCGATGCCCGAACCGGACCCGGTCGACGAGACGGACATCGAATTGACCGATGTCGAACCGGATGACAGCCTACTGTCGGATGCCCCGGCGGCGGCGGCATCGGCTTCTCTGGCATCTTTAGTCTCCGCCGTCAGCGCTCAAACGACCGTCGGCCGGCGTGACCTTACCATTGAGCAGCTCATCAAGGACCTGCTGCGGCCCATGCTCAAGGAGTGGCTCGATCAGCAGCTGCCCGATTTGGTTGAGGGCATCGTCCGCGAAGAAATTGAGCGGGTTGTCGCCAGCACAAGAAACCGCTGAATTCGCGCTCCGCCTGACGCTTATCCCTGATTTGCCTTGGCCCCAGCGGTCTGCGGCGCTAAACACTCGCTTCCAGGCCATCGAAGCAAGGGTTAGAGATGCTGGAAAAGACGTACCAGCCGGCCGATATTGAGGATAAGCACTACCGCCGCTGGGAACAGATCGAGGCCTTTGCCGCCGGCGATCGTCCTGGCGCGGATCCCTATTGCATCGTCATCCCGCCCCCCAACGTTACCGGGGTCCTGCATATCGGCCACGCCCTGAATAACACGCTTCAGGATGTGCTGATCCGTTTTGCCCGCATGCGCGGCGCCAACACGCTGTGGCAGCCCGGGACCGATCACGCCGGCATCGCCACCCAAATGGTTGTTGAGCGCCAGTTGGCGGAGCAGGGCAAGTCACGCCATGACCTGGGCCGCGACGACTTCGTTAAGCGGGTCTGGGAATGGAAGGCGGAGTCCGGCGGCAAAATCACCGGTCAGTTGAAGCGGTTAGGGGCCTCTTGCGACTGGTCGCGTGAAAGATTCACGATGGACGAAGGCCTCAGCAAGGCGGTCCTGAAGGTCTTCGTAGAACTTCACCGCAAGGGATTGATCTACAAAGATAAGCGCCTGGTGAACTGGGATCCGAAACTACACACTGCCATCTCCGATCTTGAGGTCCAGCAGCGCGAGGTCAACAGCCATCTTTGGTATTTCCGCTATCCGGTTGAAAACCAACCGGAACGTTACATCGTCGTCGCCACGACCCGGCCGGAGACCATGTTGGGCGACACGGCGGTCGCGGTTCACCCCGACGATGAGCGCTATCGCGACTTGGTTGGCAAATATGCGATTCTGCCCCTGGTCGGCCGGCGCATTAGGATCGTCGCCGACGAATATGCCGATCCCGAGCAAGGGTCGGGAGCCGTGAAGATAACGCCGGCCCACGACTTCAACGATTTTGAGGTCGGTCGTCGCCACGATCTGGAGATGATCAACATCTTCGATCAAAACGCCGTCCTCAACGATAATGTTCCACAGGCCTATCGTGGGCTGGACCGTTTTGCCGCCCGCAAGCAGGTCGTCGCCGCGATTGAGGCGGCGGGCTTACTGGAGAAAATTGCGGACCACCCCCATACGGTGCCCTATGGCGACCGCTCCGAAGTTGTCATCGAACCCTGGCTCACGGACCAATGGTATGTCGATGCCAAGACCCTGGCCGGACCGGCGATCGAGGCGGTCGAGCAGGGCCGTACGAAGTTCGTACCGGAGAGTTGGTCGAAAACCTATTTCGAATGGATGCGCAACATCCAACCCTGGTGCATTTCGCGTCAGCTTTGGTGGGGTCATCAGATCCCGGCATGGTACGGCCCGGATGGACACATCTTTGTCGAGTTGAGTGAACAAGACGCCCATGCCTCGGCCCAGGCCCACTATGGCAAAGACACCGCACTCACCCGTGATCCCGACGTCCTGGACACCTGGTTTTCTTCCGCCCTCTGGCCCTTCTCGACCCTCGGCTGGCCCGAGGACACGCCTGAACTCAAGCGCTACTATCCCACCAGCACGCTGGTCACCGGCTTCGACATTATTTTCTTCTGGGTTGCCAGAATGATGATGATGGGCCTGCATTTCCTCGACGAGGTGCCATTCCACACGGTCTATATCAACGCTTTGGTGCGCGATGAGAAGGGCCAGAAAATGTCGAAATCCAAGGGCAACGTTATGGACCCCTTGGAGCTCATCGACAGCTATGGCGGCGACGCCCTGCGGTTTACCTTGGCCTCGATGTCGGCCCTTGGCCGGAACGATATCAAGCTGTCGCGTCGACGTGTTGAGGGCTATCGCAATTTCGCCACCAAGCTCTGGAACGCCGCGCGCTTTTGCGAGATGAACCAGTGTCGGCCGGCTGACGACTTCGATCCTGCCGCGGTTACGGGTGAGGTGAACCGCTGGATCATCGGTGTTCTCGCCCAGACCAACGCCGAGGTCACGGCGGCACTCGATGAGTACAAATTCGATATTGCCGCGAACGCGGTCTACCACTTCGTCTGGCACAATTTCTGCGACTGGTACCTTGAACTGGTCAAACCCTTGCTCTTGGACGAGACCGGCACGCTTCGACCCGAGACCAGGGCCACGGCGGCCTGGGTCATGCAGGAAATTCTCAAGCTGCTGCACCCCTTCATGCCGTTTGTCACCGAAGAGCTGTGGGAACATTTCCGCGGCGCTGAGAATCAACCTCTGATCATCACCGAATGGCCTACGCCGGACGCCGGCTTGGCCGACGCCGCCGCCGGCGCAGAGATGGATTGGGTGATACGGTTCGTCTCGGCCATTCGCACCGCCCGATCGGAGGTCAACGTTCCGGCCGCCGCGACGATTCCGGCAATCCTGCGCGGCGCCGGTCAGGAGACCCAACGGCGCCTTGCCGCCCACAATCAGCAGATCCTGCGGCTGGCGCGCCTGAGTGAGGTGCAATTCAGCGACGATATCCCGACCGGCGCCATCCAAATCGTCGTCGACGAGGCGACCATTGCGCTGCCCGTGAGCCATGTCATGGACCTGGGCGCTGAGAAGGCCAGACTATCAAAAGAAATCAGTCGATTAGAGGACGACATCGGCAAAATTGATAAGAAGCTCGCGAACCAGGGCTTTCTTGCAAAGGCACCCGCCGAAGTCGTTGAACAGCAACGAGAACGTCGCATCGCAGCGGACGCGGCCCGGAACAAGCTCCAGGCCGCGTTGCAGCGCCTAGCGGCGGCCTAGCACCGTCGAGGAGAGAGAAATGTCGGAAAACAGCACCAACAAAGATAAATTGCCCAGCCGGCATGTCTCCGTCGGCGCGACCAGCGCGCCGCACCGTGCTTTCTACCATGCCATGGGGCTATCGAAGCAGGAGATCGCCCGCCCGTTTGTCGGCGTGGTCAGCACCTGGAACGAGGCTGCGCCGTGCAACATCTCTCTGTCTCGCCAGGCCCAGGCGGCCAAACGCGGTGTCGACAACGCCGGCGGCATGCCGCGGGAGTTCACCACGATTACCGTCACCGACGCCATCGCCATGGGCCATGCCGGCATGAAGGCGTCCTTGGTCAGCCGCGAAGTCATTGCCGATTCCGTCGAGTTGACGGTCCGCGGCCATTGTTACGACGCCTTGGTCGGCCTTGCCGGCTGCGACAAGTCGCTGCCGGGGCTGATGATGGCCATGCTGCGGCTCAACGTGCCGTCGGTGTTCATCTATGGCGGCTCTATCCTGCCCGGGCGGTTTCATGGCCGCGACGTCACCATCGTCGATGTCTTCGAGGGGGTCGGCGCCCACGCCGCCGGCACCATGTCCGACGCTGACCTGCAGGAGCTGGAGAGTGTCGCTTGCCCCTCCGCCGGTTCCTGTGGTGGCCACTACACCGCCAACACCATGGCCTGCGTCTCCGAGGCGATCGGCTTGGCGTTGCCGGGGTCGGCCATGCCGCCGGCTGTCATGGAAAGCCGTGACGTGTTCTGCGAGCAGTCCGGTGAAGCGGTCATGAAATTGATCGAATGGAATCTCCGGCCACGCGACATTGTCACCCGAAAGTCGCTCGAAAACGCGGCCGTCGTTGTGGCGGCGTCGGGCGGGTCCACCAATGCGGCGCTTCATCTGCCGGCCATGGCCAATGAGATAGGCATCGACTTCAACCTTGAGGATGTCGCCGAGATATTCCGCCGCACGCCTTACATCGCCGACCTCCAGCCCGGTGGCAAGTACCTCGCCAAAGACCTTTATGACGTCGGCGGTGTCCCCGTCCTGATCAAGGCGCTGCTTGACGGCGGTCAATTGCATGGCGACTGCATGACCGTGACCGGCAAGACCCTCGCCGAGAACCACGCTGACGTGACCTTCCCGACCGACCAGGACGTCGTCTATCCCACCAGCCGAGCCCTGAGCAGCACCGGTGGTGTGGTCGGCCTCAAAGGGTCCCTGGCCCCGAATGGCGGCATTGTAAAGGTAGCCGGCATGAAACGTTTGAAATTCAGCGGCCCGGCTCGGGTCTTCGATTGTGAAGAAGATGCCCTAAAGGCCGTCCTCGACCGCAACTATCGCGAAGGCGAGGTTTTGGTTATTCGTTATGAGGGTCCGAAGGGAGGACCCGGCATGCGTGAAATGCTCGCCACCACCAGCGCCCTGTATGGGCAGGGAATGGGCGAGAAGGTCGCCCTGGTGACGGACGGCCGCTTTTCCGGCGGCACCCGCGGTTTCTGCATTGGCCACATTGGGCCGGAGGCGGCGGACGGCGGGCCGATCGGCTTGCTCCGAGACGGCGACATCATTGCCATCGACGCCGAGGCCGGCACCCTCGATGTCGAGCTATCCGAACAGGAGTTGGCGGAGCGCCGCGCCGCGTGGCAACCGCGCACCAACGAATTTCAGTCCGGCACTCTCTGGAAATACGCTCAGACCGTCGGCCCCGCTTATGCCGGCGCCGTCACGCACCCGGGCGCCAAGGCGGAGACCCATACCTATGCGGACATCTGACCCGCTGGATGGCAGTCCAGCCGGCATCTCCGGGATGGCCCACTAGGGTTTAAGATCCATCTCCAGGCGAATATAGTCGCCACGATAGATCGCATCGCCAAGGTAGATGACCGAGCCGTCCGGCGCGCTTAAGACGCGTCGGACCTCGGCGACCGGCGCGTTGAGGGGCAATTCGAGGTCGCGGGCCACGTCCAGATCGGCTGTCGAGATATTCAGTGTTTGGCGCGCCGTTGCGATCGTCACATCGGGCAGCGACGTGAGGATCGGCAGCACCACTTCCCGTCTGAACCGATCGGGCGCGAGCCGAAATACGCGGTCATCGATGAAGATCGAGACGACGCAATAGGGCTCGCCTTCTCGCGAATGGACCCGCCGCATGTGCGAATACCGTGGCGCCGGAATGCCATCCTTGTCCGATAGCACCGGCTGCGCGTCCGTCTCGATCATATTGGACAGGTCCGGCTTATCGCCGCGGTACATCTCGACAAGCTCGTCGAGAGTCGTCTCAACCACCAGCTTTCGCTTATTGCCGGCCTGTGCCGTGACGAAGGTCCCGCGTCCCCGTTGCGGCGACACCAGGCCTTCCCGGGCCAGTAGCTGCGTCGCCTGACGCACTGTTACGCGGGCGACCTTGAACTCTTCCATCAGCTTGTCAATCGACGGAAGTGTATCGCCCGGCGCCCAGCGTTCCTTGGCGATCCGTTGACGCATGAGCTCGGCGAGCTGGACGTAGCGGGGGATGGGGCTTGTATCGAGCATACCTGTCATCGCCAAATTCTACTTGAATTAAACATCCTAATGTTAGAATGTTAATAATAATAACCCGATGGGCAATCTGTGTCCACGGGGATACCCATCCAGATCACCCGTAGTGGCGGCAACCGCGTCACGGCAATTGCAGGCGGCTTTGGGTGAGACAAACCTAGGGGAGGATGTGACGATGACCAAGGCTGATGACAACACGAACCAACGATCTGTTCCCCTCGTAACGCGCCGAACGCTTCTAAAGGGGGCGGTCTCCGGTGCGGTGCTAGCAACATCTTCGGGCTTTTTCGCCGGCCGCGCTTATGCCGACGGACAGTTCATGGACCTTGATTCACTGCGCGCCGCCAACATCGACTGGCGCCAGGCTGAGGGGGCCTCCATTACGGTAGGGGTGATTCCCGCCGGATATTTCCAGAACCTCGAGACCGTTCTGCCGGATTTCAAGGAACTGACCGGAATCGATGTCCGCTTCGAGATGACGCCGCCGGGTCAGATCAGACAGAAGGCCGTCCTCGACCTATCGTCGAAGACCGGGACTTGGGCCACCCATGCGGCTGACCCGATGTATTACGATCTTTATGTCACCAACGATTGGGTCGATCCTCTCGACGGCTATCTTGGCGACGCCAAGCTGACCGACAACGACTGGTTCCAATATGAGGACATTCTCGCCGGTTGGCGCGGCGCCACCTCGGTGGGCGGCTCACCATTCGGCATTCCGTTTGACGGTGAGGCGACGATCCAAGTCTACCGCAAAGACGTGTTCGACAAGTTGGGCCTGAAACCGGCGGAGACGTTTGACGAGTTCACGTCCAACGCGGCGGCCGCCCACGACCCGGACAACCGGCTTTGGGGCACCGCCCTGCGCGGGTTCCGTGGTGCCGGACAGAACATGTACATCTATCCGTCCATTTTCCGCTCCTTCGGCGGCGAGTGGTTCGACAATACGGGCAAAATGGTCGTGAACGGCCCCGAGGCCATCGCGGCGCTCAATTGGTACGTCAATTTGCTCAACAACTACGCGCCTCCGGGTGTTGAAAACTGGAACTGGCCGGACATCGCCGACGCTTTCGGCCAGGGAACCGTCGCATCCTACATTGACGCCCACGGATCGGCGGCCGTTATTACCAATCCGGAGAAATCCAAGGTCATCGGCAAGATCGGTTTTGCCCGTTGGCCAAAGGGCCCATCCGGCAAGCGTGTTTCGTCGATTTGGAACTGGAGTTTCCCGATCAACGGCGCCCTGTCCCAAAAGGACAAGGTCGCGACATGGTTGTTCATCCAGTGGGCTGCCTCGAAAGAAACCCAGGTGGCGACGACCTATGCCTTCCCCGGCGCCTACAAACGCACCGGGGCCAACCGCACGTCGGTGTGGGAAATTGGGGAGTACCGGGCCACGCTCGAGGCCGCGGGCGACAACTACATCGCTGCCGCAACGACCTCGTTTGCCGAGGACACGGATGTCGAATGGCGGCCGCGGTTGCCGCAATGGCCGGCCGTCGGCGATACCATGGCGACGGCTATTCAGGCGGCTTTGGTCGGTCAGTCGACCGTAACCGACGCCCTCAACGAGGCACAGAAGAAGATCGAAGCCATCCTGAAGGGCTGATACCCTTCTTGGCACTGGTGGTGGAAGTGTGAGAAGCATGTTCGCGACAGAGCGGAACTTCGCCCTGCTTATGGTGGCGCCCGGCCTGCTCGTGCTGCTTCTCACCACCACCTTTCCGCTCGTTTTTCTGCTCTGGAATTCTTTCCATACGGTCAATTTGGCGATGCCGTTCCTCGACGGCTTCGCCGGCCTCGACAACTACGCCCGCATGATGGCCGATAGCCGGTTTTGGCACGCCCTGCAGCTGACTGCCATTTACACATTCAGCTCCGTCGCCTTGCAGCTTTTCATCGGCCTTGGGCTCGCACTCCTTGTCATGCAGATATCGGCCGGGCAGTGGTTGTTCCGCATTGTCGCCATCTTGCCGATTGTGCTCGCACCGGTCGTCGTCGGTTTGTTCTGGCGCACCATCATGCTGGCGCCGGAATTTGGTATCATCGATTTCATATTTCGCATCCTCGGGCTAGGGCAGGTGAATTGGCTCGGTTCACCGACGCCGGCGCTGATCTCGGTTATCATCATTCACACTTGGCAATGGACGCCGTTCGCGTTCCTGGTGCTGTTGGCCAGTCTGGCGGCCCTGCCGCCGGAAGTTTTCGAGGCCGCGAAAATCGACAAGGCCGGCGCGTTTCAACGCTTCCGGTACATAACCTTGCCACTGATCCGCCCCGCCGTGGTTATCGTCGTCATCATGCGCTCGATGATCGCACTTTCGGCATTTGCCGCTATTTTCGCCGCCACCGGCGGCGGTCCCGGCACGGCGACGGAAATCCTCAATCTATATGCCTATAAGACGTCCTTCGTGGAGCTGAATTTCGGCTACGGCTCGGCCTTGGCCGTATCTCTGCTCGTTATCACGATTTGCGTGTCGGGCCTCCTTTTTCGCCTCCGCACGGCACATCGTGGCTAGATCGGCAAGCAAGGCGGCCGCAGCCCGTCGCAACGGCTTTCTAATCGCCGCGGCGTCTCTGCTTCTGCTCATCTGGGTTTTCCCATTGATTTGGGCGGTCATCGTTTCGCTGAAGTCGGAGTCCGAGGTTCTTGCTTACCCGCCCCGCGTGATATTTGAGCCGACTTTCCAAAACTATTCGGATGCTTTGTTCGGCGGCGTCTCCATCTTGCCGAGTTTGGTCACCAGCTTGATTGTCTCCACCTCCACGACGATCCTCACCATCATTATCGCGGTGCCCGCGGCATACGCCTTCGCCAGGCTGCGCTTGCGCGGCAAGAAGTGGCTTGGTTTCTATACCCTGGCGACGCAGATGGTCCCGCCGGTCGGATTGGTCATTCCCTATTTCCTCATCCTCAACAAGATCGGTTGGCTTGATACGTTCCAAGGGATGGTCACGGTTTATCTGACCTTCTCGCTGCCCTTCGCGATTTGGTTGCTGGTCTCCTATATGGAAGATATCCCGCGTGAGATGGAGGAGGCCGCCTTTCTCGATAAGGCCAATCGATTCCAGACGTTGTGGCACATCATTCTGCCTCAAGTACGCGGCGGAATCGCGGTCACGGTCATTTTCATCTTCTTGAACGCTTGGAATGAATTCCTCTTTGCCGTCCAACTCGGTGGTAACACCGTGCGGCCGGTCACGGTCGCGATGTTCAATTTCGTGTCCGTGGAGCAAACCCTCTGGGCCAAGCTAAGTGCTGCCGCCCTCGTCGCCATGTTGCCCATGATCATCATCGGAATCGCGGCGCAAAAGCAGATCGTCAAGGGCCTCACGGTGGGTGCTGTCAAAGGGGGAGGGCGGCTATGACCGCAAAAGGACATGTGTCCCTGCATGGAATTCACAAGACGTTCGGCACCTTCGAGGCGCTGAAGGGAATCGACCTGGACATTCAGCCGGTGGAGTTCTTCGCTCTCCTCGGTCCGTCGGGTTCCGGGAAGACGACAACCTTGCGGATTCTAGCCGGCCTGGAAGCGCCGGACGACGGCCGGATCATGATCGACGGCAACGATGTGACCGGCACCCAGCCAGGCGAGCGCGACGTCGCGATGGTGTTTCAGAATTACGCGCTTTATCCCCACATGACTCTGGCCGCCAACATCGGTTTCCCCTTAAAGATGGATGGCGTCGCCAAGAACAAGATCCCCGACCTTGTCCGGCAAGCTGCGGCCAGAGTAAAAATCGATCATCTCTTACACCGCCGACCCGGACAGCTCAGCGGCGGCCAACAGCAGCGCTGTGCCCTCGCGCGCGCGATCGTGCGCCAGCCAAGGTTGTTCCTGCTTGATGAGCCGCTTTCCAATCTCGATGCGCAGCTCCGCCTGGAGACCCGCGTCGAGTTGAAAAAGCTGCAACGGTCCCTCGATGTAACGACCGTCTACGTGACCCATGATCAGGAAGAGGCGATGACGATCGCCGACCGCATGGCGGTATTCCTCGATGGCGACATCGTCCAGGTCGGGACACCGGATGAGGTCTTCAACAGACCGTTAAGTGTTCATGTTGCCGCCTTTATTGGCAGCCCGCCCATGAATCTGTTCGCCGGCCAGCTCGAGCAGGGCGCCGTGAAAGTGGGCGACTACGAAATCAAATTGCCCAAGTCGCCCGATCACGCCGCTGGAGATGTAACGGTTGGCGTTCGCCCCAGTCACATCCGCCTGAGTGATCACGGCCTGCCGGCACGGCTTTATCTCTCGGAGAACCTCGGCGAGAGCATGCTGCTGAACTTCCTTGTTGACGACCAATTGGTCAAAGTCAGGCTGCCTGAGGTCCGAAGGTTCGCCGAAAACGAGACGACGGCCCTGAGCTTTGAACCGGAGCATATCCATTTGTTTGACCAAAAAACGGGATTGAGAATCGGGAGTTGATCTGTGGTTGCTTCCTATGAGCGGCAACGACTTTCCAAACCCGCCGTCAGAACCAAGAACCTGGGACGAGACATATGAAAGCGGTATTTCTCCTCTTCGACTCACTCAACAGATTGATGTTGCAACCCTATGGCTGCACCATTCTGGACACGCCAAATTTCAATAGGCTGGCGGAGAAGACGGTCACCTTCGACACTCATTATGTCGGCTCCATGCCCTGCATGCCGGCCCGTCGCGATATGCAGACTGGGCGCCATTCCTTCCTCCACCGGTCATGGGGTCCCTTGGAGCCGTTCGACAATTCTTTCCCGGAATTATTGAAGCAAGCGGGTGCTTACTCGCATCTCGTGTCCGACCACTACCATTATTGGGAGGACGGCGGCGCGACTTACCACACCCGTTACAATTCCTTCGAATTCATTCGCGGCCAAGAATCCGATCCCTGGAAGGTTCTCCTGGAGTCGCCGATCGAGCGCATACAAGAAAAATATCATCACAGTCAGAACGACATAAAATCCAAACAGAACCCGTATCACTACATGATCAATCGCGAGTTCATAAAGCAGGAAGAAGATTTTCCGTCGGTGCAATGCCTCCAGGCTGGCTTGAATTTTCTCGACACCAACCGGCGGGCCGACAACTGGTTACTCCAGATTGAAACCTTCGATCCTCACGAACCGTTTTTCGCCCCGGAAAGATTTCGCGAGCCCTACAAAGTGAACTACAACGGGCCGATATTGGATTGGCCGCGTTACGAACGGGTGACGGAGTCAGAGGATGAGATTGGCGAACTCCGCGCCAACTATTTCGCGCTCCTAAGCCTGTGCGATCATCTTCTCGGTCAGGTGCTGGACTATTTCGACGAACATCAAATGTGGGACGACACCGCACTGATCGTCACGACCGACCATGGCTTCCTGTTGGGGGAGCATGACTGGTGGGCAAAAAACCGCATGCCGCTCTATGAGGAAGTATCCCATATTCCGCTTTTCATTCATCATCCCGACTACCGGCAAAAAGCGGGAGAGCGGCGAAAAAGCCTGACCCAGACCATCGACCTAATGCCAACGATCTGCGATCTCTTTGGCGCGGAGATCCCGCCGGAAGTCCAGGGAAAATCCATGCTCCCATTGCTGGATCGCGACGTATCCGGGCGTTCGGTTGGCATATTCGGATACTGGGGTGGTGGGATAAATGTCGTCGACGGACGCTACACCTATTTTTGTTATCCCAAAGATATGAAAAATCAGGACTTGTATCAGTACACCCTGATGCCGGCCCATATGACCAAGCTATTCACCGTCGAGGAACTGAAGAGCGCGAGTCTTGTCCCGCCGTTCGACTTTACCAAGGGAGTACCTTTGCTGCGTATTGCCCATAAATCAAAAGCCGATACGAACACGCATTCTTACCATTTTCCGGAGAAGATGGAGGACACGACGACGGTTCTTTACGACCTGGAGACCGATCCAGGTCAGGAGACGCCGGCGACGGACCCGGCGGTCATACAACGGCTCAACGCGGCATTGTTCGATTTGATGGCGGAGAACGACGCGCCGGCGGAGGCGGTGCGCCGTATGCATGAGAGCCTCGACGGTTGAGCGACTAGCTGGTCGGCGCCGGCCCTGTAGAGTCTCGCACGACCAACCGAACCGCGAGCGGGGACGGAGACTCGCCGTTGCCGGAGAGCAGTTCCTGCACCGCGAGTAGGCCCTTTTCTACTAACGGTTGCCGGACGGTCGTCAACGCCGGCCGGAGTGAGCCCGCGGCGGGAATATCATCGAAGCCGACGATTGAAATATCTCCTGGTACGCGCAATCCAAGTTCGTCAACGGCCTTTAGGGCGCCAAGGGCCATACGGTCGGTCATCGCCAAGATCGCAGTCGGTCGCGGTTCGTGCGACAGGACGGCAAGCGCCGCCGAGTATCCGTCGTCTTCGCTGTTGCTCGGTCGCTCCTCTATGGCGACGCTTTGAAGATCGATCCCGGCGGCGATAATGGCGTCGAGGTAACCGGTAAGCCTGTCGGCGCATACCACATAGCTGGTGTTGTCCAATCGACCGAGATCGACGGGGCCGGAATAGGGCTCGGAATGCAACCGCGGGATGAGCACGCCAATGCGCTTGTGCCCCAGCGCGACGATATGTTCGGCCGCGATACGAGCCCCCGCCCGATCATCGACCCTAACCGAGGCGAAATCTGCGATGGCCGGGCGGTCGACGCTAACGACCGGCAAGTTCCGTGTGAGGACCTGCTGTACCACGGCGTCGTTCGGCGTGGTGTAGATCAGAAAGCCGTCCACGATGGCGTCCGCGACGATTGCTTTCGCCGTGCCTGCCTCGTCGGTCGGCACAAGTAACAGGCTCTGGCCGGCCGCCTGGCATGCTTGGCCGACACCCAATAGGAAAGCGATTGCGGCTCCGTCGCTAAACGCGTAGCTGAGGGAATCGCCAAAAATCAGCCCGATTGCGCTGGCCCTGCCGGACCGGAGCTTTCGCGCCATGGGATTTGGACCCGGATACGCCAGCGCTGCGGCGATCCCCATAATGTTCTCGCGCATGGTCGAAGAAAGCTGGTCCGGCCGGTTGAAGGCATTGGAGACGGTCGTGCGCGACACCCCGGCGGCCGCGGCAATATCCAGCAGCGTCACGCCTTTTCTTTCCTGCCTAGCCGACATCTCCGCCTATCAAAATCGCCACAACCCGAATTTTCGCATGCAAGCGGCACCAGACCCGCTTGACCGGCCAAGAAATCCTAGATACCCTATTCTTAATGCATTCAGAAGTGCCTGAGAAGGCCGCATATGGGTTGATCAATTTGCGTTGTCGGTTTCCGCGCTGGCGTCCTTCGCCATCTTCCAGTTCCTCTGGGTCTGGAACGATCTGCTCGTCGCCCTGGTATTTTTCGGCAAACGCGACAATCAAATCGTCATGACCTCCAAGTTGCGCGAACTGCTCGGGTCGCGCGGCGACAATTGGGAGATCCTCACCAGCAGCGCGTTTATTTCCATCATCGTACCGCTGGTGGTCTTCATGGCGTTACAGCGCTTCTTCGTCCGCGGCCTCTTGGCCGGTTCCGTCAAGGGCGGTTGAGCAAATGCAAACATTGGGCGAAAGGTATGCGCGTTGAGTAGCGTAACTTCGAAAGCTGAGACCTTGCCGCGGCCGGCGGCTGAAGGCCGGCCGTGGTGGCGTGGTGCGGTCATTTACCAGATATATCCGCGCAGTTTTAATGACACCAACGGTGACGGGATCGGCGACCTCGAGGGGGTCACTGCACGGCTCGACTATGTCGCCAAGCTCGGGGTGGATGTCGTCTGGCTATCGCCATTCTATCGGTCGCCGATGAAGGATTTCGGCTATGACATCGCCGATTTTCGCGCCGTCGATCCGATGTTCGGCGACCTCGACTCTTTCGACCGTATGCTCGCCCGCGCTCACGATCTCGACCTCAAGGTGATCATCGACCAGGCGGTCAATCACACGTCGGACCAGCACCAATGGTTCGCCGAGAGCCGCGCCGGTCGCGACAACCCGAAAGCCGATTGGTATGTCTGGAGCGACCCGAAACCCGACGGGTCGCCCCCCAACAACTGGCTCAGCGTTTTTGGCGGTTCGGCGTGGCGATGGGAACCGCGGCGCGCGCAGTATTACCTCCACAACTTCCTCGTCGAGCAACCCGATCTCAACCTACACAATCCTGAGGTTCTTGATGCCGTCATTGGCGAGCTTGAGTTTTGGCTGGAGCGTGGGATCGACGGGTTCAGGCTTGATACGGCGAACTACTATGCCCATGACGAGGCTTTGCGCGACAATCCGCCTCGCCCCGCCGATGCGCCGCCGCTCGGCGGCGCCGGCCGCGCCAATCCTTACGCGATGCAGAGCCACTTATATGACAAGAGCCGCCCAGAGAACTTCGCTGTTCTGAAGCGCCTGCGCGCGCTCGTTGATCGCTACCCGGACAAATTCTTACTGGGCGAAGTGTCGGACGATCACAGCGCCCAAACCGCGGCCGCCTATAGCCGTGGCACCGCGCACCTGCACACCTGCTACACGTTTGAACTGTTGACCGACACTTACTCCGCATCCCATTTCCGCGCCAGCGTTGGGGCCTTGGAGCAAGTGATCGAAGACGGCTGGCCCTGTTGGGCCTTTTCCAACCATGACGTGACGCGCACGGTCAGCCGATGGCAGCGTAGCGCGCCGAGCGCGGACCAGGCGCGCATGCTGAACGCGCTGCTATTAAGCCTGCGCGGGACGGTCTGCCTGTACCAAGGTGAGGAGCTCGGTCTTACCCAGGCTGAGGTTCCGTTCGACAGAATGCGCGATCCCTTCGGCCTCGCCCTTTATCCTGAATTCCTCGGCCGCGATGGCTGCCGCACGCCGATGCCTTGGCAGGCCGACGCGCCATTCTCTGGGTTCTCGTCGCGTGAGCCATGGCTGCCGGTTTCGCCCCAACAGGCTGAATTGGCGGTAGACCGGCAACTACCGGATCCCAATTCGACCTTGAACGCGTGCCGCCGGTTTCTGAACTGGCGCCGTCGTCATGCGGCGCTGATCACCGGCGATATCCAGTTTCTCGATACGCCGGAACCGATCTTGGCTTTCAAGCGTAGCTCGTCGGACGAGACGTTATACGCCTTTTTCAACCTCGGCGACGCCGAGGCCCGGATCGGGTCGGATCACTTGCCGCCGTTGGGCCTAAATCATGAAATCGGCAACGCCGCCACCATCTCGACCGCAGGACTTACATTGCCGGCATTTGGCTATACTATCGGCGCGCCGCTTTCGTAAACGGGCAGAAGCAGAATGTCTGACGTCCAGCTACGCGACATCGTGAAGCGTTTTGGCGCAGTTGAAGCCATCCACGGCGTAGGCGCCTAAGACCTAAGGGGCAACGCACCACTATTGTGCACGGTGGCAAGAAAGGATTCGATGCTGACACCGCTGATCCTTGTGCTGGTGGGCATCGAGCGCCAGTTCAGCGGTAGTAGAGCGATTGGCCGTCGTGGAATATCTGCACTTTTTCAGGTGATGCTGACATCCGCACTACATTGCCTCTCAGGTCGCGGTGAATTCCGGGCAGCTTGGCAATGACCGCATCGTTGTCGCCTACTTTGTCAAAATAGAGCAGCGTGACTTCACCCAAGGCTTCCGTCATTTTGACTCTGCCTTCGAAAGCAAAGCTGTCACCGGAAGTGGTGACCATGTCTTCCGGCCGGATACCGATGTTGACCTTCAGACCCTTATCGGCGTCCGCGGTCGGCGCGGCAGAAACAATCGAGCCACCGGCAGCGAGCTTGACCGTTGTTTGAGCCCCAGTCGTCACGACCTCACCCGGCAAAAGGTTCATTGCCGGCGATCCGATGAACTGCGCGACGAATTCATTCTCGGGACGCTCATAGAGTTCCAGCGGCGTGCCGACCTGGGCGATGCCCTTGTCTGCCAATACCACGATCCGGCTCGCCAAGGTCATGGCCTCAACCTGATCGTGGGTGACATAGATCATCGTGCTTTCCGGCATAGACTCCTTGAGTTGCGCGATCTCAATCCGCGTCGCGACGCGAAGTGCCGCGTCAAGGTTCGAAAGCGGCTCATCAAAAAGATAGACCTTCGGGTCCCGCACAATGGAACGGCCGATGGCGACGCGTTGACGCTGTCCACCCGACAGCGCCTTTGGCAAGCGGTCGAGATATTCCCCCAACTGCAATTTTTCTGCCGCCTCGCTAATGGCGTCGTCGATCTCCTGCGGTGTTTTCTTCGCCAGTTTCAAAGCGAAGGCCATGTTGTCTCGCACCGTCATGTGTGGATAAAGCGCGTAGGATTGAAAAACCATGGCGATGCCGCGCTGCGCGGGGGGTACGTCATTGACGACCGTGCCATCGATCTTCAATTCACCGTCCGTTATCTTCTCAAGCCCGGCGATCATCCGCAGCAGCGTAGACTTGCCGCATCCCGATGGACCGACGAACACGATCAACTCGCCGGTGTCGATATCCAAATTGATGTTGTGCAGAACATTGACATTGACTTTACCACCGTAGGTCTTCTCGATATTTGTGAGGTTGAGTGTCGCCATGTTCTTTTTCCGTCCGGATATCGTTGTGAACTAAGAACGATTTCTATTTGACAGAGCCCGCCAGCAGGCCACGCACCAGGTACCTTTGCAACGCGAAAAACACGGCCAGCGGCACCGCTATGGAAACAAAGCCGGCGGTTGCCAGAATCTCCCAATTGCCGCCGCGCGTTCCCAGCAATTCCACAATCTGGTTGGTCATGACCGTGGTCTCGCCGGTTGCATCGATCAGGAACACTTTGGCCACCAGCAAGTCATTCCAGGTCCACAGGAACTGGAAAATCGCGAACGCCGCCAACGCGGGGAACGACAGCGGCAGGATGATCTTGGTGAAGATTTGGAACTCGGTTGCGCCGTCAACCTTGGCGTTTTCGATAATGTCGCGTGGCAGGCCAACCATGTAGTTACGCAATAGGTAGACCGCCAGCGGCATCCCAAACCCGGTATGCGCCAGCCACACCCCCAGGAAGCCCTTGCCGATGCCCAACCCCAGGTGAAGTTTCAGCAGCGGAATCAGTGCCAGTTGCAGCGGTACAACCAGCAGTCCGACCACTATCGCGATCAGCAGCGCCCGGCCCGGAAATTCCATCCACGCCAGCGCGTACGCCGCAAAGGCGGCGATGACGATTGGGATTATCGTCGCCGGAATGGTCACGGTCAGCGTGTTGAAAAACGCCTTGCTCATATTGTCCGTCGTGGAACCGCCGGACAAAATGGTCACGTAGTTTTCGGTCGTGAACTCCGGTGGTGCCTCCGCCGTGATGAACATCCGCTGCCCGCGGCCGGAAATCTGCTCCTCGGTACCGCGCCATACGTAGTCGCCGTTTGCCTCTAGCGTCAGGGTTTCTCCGTCGCCCAGATCAGCGGTCTGACCCGCCTGAAAGGCTGCGATCTCGCGCGACGACGTGCCCCAGACGCTGATCTCCTTGTCCGTCGGCGAGTCATTGTCGGCAAAGATGTTGCCGCTGACCACATACATTTGACCATCGGCGACGCGGGCCTCGTCCGGATCAGCCGCGCGCAGCACCTCGTTTTGCTCCGACGTGAACAGCGCGGCCCACCAGCCGGAGCCGGTTATCTGGTCCGCGGTACGGAACGACGACACGAGCAGGCCGACAGTCGGGAATAGCCACAGCACCACCAGAAGGACTGTGGCAATATGTACGGCCCAGGTCAGGCTCGACTTGGTACCCGCAATGTTTTCCATCACGCCATCTCCTTGCGGGCGTTGTGAACGTTCCAGATCAGGATCGGTGTGACGAGCACCATGATCATAATGGCGCTTGCCGAACCAACGCCCCAATCGCTCGCGCGGAACAGTTTGTCGAACATATAGTTCGCAAGAACCTGCGTCTCCCACTGGCCGTTGGTCATCGCAAAGACGATGTCGAACACCTTCAGAACAATCAGCGTGATCGTCGTCCAGACGACGACGATGGTGCCGATGATCTGTGGCACCTTGATCGAGAAGAACACCTGAAACGGGTTGGCGCCGTCGATAATCGCCGCCTCGATGGTCTCTTCCGGTATACCGCGCAACGCAGCCGAGAGGATGACCATCGCAAACCCGGTCTGGATCCAGATCAGCACGACCATCAGCAGGAAACTATTGAAGAACGGAATGGTCAGCCAGGTCTGCGGCTCGCCATAGGGAAAGCTCATGGTCATGACGTCGATCACGTTTCTCAGCGCCAGCACCGCGAGCCAGACAGCCGCCAGCACCACGACCGCGCGCCCAACCTTCATCGCCCCGCCGCCGGCGCGATAGGCGCCGTTCCACAGTGGTCGTCCGATGATGAAACCGGCGTAGCCGACGATGCCCGCAAAACTCAGCAAGATTAGCAGCGGCAAGATGCGCAGAAACAGAAACGATCCCAGACCACCTTCGAACTGCAGCCACACCGCATTCATGATACCAATCTGGGCGGTGTCGGCCGCGCGGGTGTCGTAGATGAGTTTGAAGATGACCGAGGCGCCGACAAAGGAAATCGCCATCGGCATGAAGATCAGCGATTTGGCCACGTTGCCCCAGGCGATCCGGTCGGTCACTTGCGCCGCCAAAAGGCCGAACGCCGTGGACGCCGCCGGCACCACGATTAGCCACAGCAGGTTGTTGCGCAACGCCTCCCAAAACTTGGATTCGCCGAACATTTGGCGGTAGTTGTCTAGCCCCACGAACGCGCCGCCGGCGTCTCGGTCGGTCAGCGACAGTCTCAGCGTCTCCAAGACCGGATAGGCAAGATACACACCCAGGGCCAACATTGCCGGGAACAGAAAAAGCCAGGGGCGGATCTGGTTGGCCCGGGTGATGTTGCGGCCCGCCTTGGGCCCCTTGGCCGGAAGGAGGATTTTGTCGAGGAACTGGTTGGAGAAATAGAAATAACCGATGCAGGCGCTGACCCCGATAATGATCGTCAGAAGACCCTGTAGTGCAGGATGCATTCTCCCCTCCCCCGGGCAGCTTGAACGTAGGAGCCGGCGGCGCGGCCCCCTGCCGCGCCGCCTTTTATCGGTATGTCAGGTGCTTACTTCAGAGCCTCCCAGGAGGCTTGGATTTCAGCGGCTACGGCGGCTGCGTCCTTACCCCCTGCATAGTCGACCATACCGGTCCAGAAGGTTCCCGCACCGACGCCGCCTGGCATCAGGTCGGAACCGTCGAACCGGAAGGTGGTCGCGCCAAGTAGGATGTCGTTCATTTTGCGCAATGACGGGTCGGCAAACGCGTCCAGGTTTACGCCCTTGTGCGGCGTAAGGAAGCCACCCAACGCCATCCAGGCTTCATGCGCTTCGGGCGTTTGCAGGTAGGCCATCAGGTCATGAGCAGCCTGGTTTTCGTTAGTGATGGCCCACAGGGTTCCGGCACCAAGAACCGGCGAGCCTAGATCGGCTTCGGCGAAGGCTGGGAAGTAGAAGAAGTCTGCATCTTCACCTACAACGGTGCCTTCTGGGAAGAAAGCCGGAATGAACGACGCCTGACGGTGCATGTAGCACTGCGGTGGGCTGGCAAAGAGACCTTTCGGACTGTCGCGGAAGTCTGTCGAAGCAACAACCCCGGCCCCACCCGCGACGTAGTCATCGTTACGGGCGAAAGTGCCGAAGCCTTCGATCGCGCCAACAATGCGTTCGTCGTCGAACGCGATTTCGTTGGTCACCCATTGGTCGTAGACCGCTGGATCTTGCGTGCGCAGCAACATGTCTTCAACCCAGTCGGTCGCCGGCCAACCGGTCGCCCCACCGGATCCCAGACCGATGCACCATGGGGTTTCACCGTCCGCGACGATCTGATCGCTCAGCGCAATCAGCTCTTCCATGGAGTTCGGAACGTCGTAGCCTGCATCCTCGAAGTTCTCGGGCGAATACCAGACCAGCGACTTCACGTCGACTTTATAGAAGAAGCCAAACAGCTGATTGTTGCCATCGGCATCGGCATAGGTGCCCAGATCAACCCAGGACTGACCAGCCGCGTAGTTTTCGCGCACCCAATCGGCGGTACCGTCGGCCAGCGGGGTCAGAAAACCGCGCGACGCCATGTCAGCAGCCAGACCAGGCTGCGGGAACACAGCGACGTTGGGCGCCGAACCGGCCTCAGCATCAACGACGATCTGTTGCTCAAAGCTGTCGGAACCGACGTAGCGCACGTCGTGACCTGAAGCGTCGGCAAAACCGTTCAGAATAACTTCGACGTTCGCCTGATCGGGCCCGAGCCAGGGACCAAAAACGGTGATCTGTTCCGCGTTTGCAGTTCCGGCCACCAGTGCCGCCGCAGTCGCGCCCGCAAGAAGTTGCGTTTTCATAAAATTCCCTCCCAGAGGTTGCTCGGACGGATCATGTCACGACCGATTCTTAATATTACGTCGCCGCGCCTCGGCTCATCTCGCCAAACGCGGCTTCACTAGTCAGCTAACCACGCCGCGATGCGACCGACAACACTTACGTAGCGGCCTGACTAACGGAGTCTTCCGCCGCAAACCGTCGATTTTACAACATACGCACCGCGGACAAAAAGATCCTTGTCGTTCAAGCGATGGCGAAAGCCCCGCCAAGATCGGCGATACCGTCCGTATCGGCATACCCGCCAACGAAGCCCATATATTCAATCAGGAGGGCCTCGCCCTAACGACTTAGGCCACTACGACCTAAGGGATACCGCACCACTATTGCGCGTGGTCCTTTGCGACCACGGTCATGGCATGCTGGCACCTCAGCAGAAGAGGAAAATATGCGCGCCAGCATCGCCGCACCGGTCCTAGTCGCCCTCGGATTGAGCACCACGCCCGCCGCCGCGGTAGACATTATCCGTGGCAGCGCCGTCGGGGCCGCCGATACTCAGGTCGCCACGGTGACCCAAGAAGGCGGCATCCAGGTTCACCGCGGCGCCGCTAGCAAGCCACGCACGCGATCGGTGCCGCAGCCACAAGAAATCCGCCTGATCGGTGGCGACAACCTCTGGATCGTCGACGGCGACAAAGTAGTCGGCTGCGAAATCCGCCCCAGCACCCAAGTCGCCACCAACCTCATCCGCTGCAGCAAGCGCAAGCTGTCGATTCTGCGTTAGCGTCGGCGCGCTATTAGGGGTCGTTTGCGGTACGGGGCGAAATGACACTCTAAGCAATTATTGGTAAAGCCGCCGTTCGCTCTAAGCGCAGCGAACTCATACTTCGAGCCCAACCTACTGCGATAGAGATACCGGTATCTCTATCGCAGCATTCTAGCGAAATCAAAAACGACCCAAACCTGACCTTTCACCAAGGCGTTATATGCGGAGGTGCAGCTTTCGCATTGCTGCCGTTCGTGGAAAGCGCAGAAGTCTTTGGGTGGCAATATCGGCAGCTCGGGATGGAGCCTGGCATCAATTCCGACACAGTGTCTTACGGTTGCCCTCCTGTGGCTCTGAGCACTTAACCATCGACAATAGTGATGTTTAAAAACGTCAAAGCTGGATTCGCCGCAGATACGCCATGTCCTCTGCTTCCCTTCAAGAAATGGTAATGCCAGCGGATTCTTCGATTTTTGCCAGACGATCCATGCTCTCGGGCGACCAAGTCTCTTTGAAATCATAAAACACTTCAACCCTCCGGTCATCCCTTGGCAGAATGACCCACGGCTGTTTTGAGCACGTGAATATATGCACATCTGGCGGTAATTGGTACGGGTCATCAAGCGTGCCAACGCGAATGAACCGGATACGTTCACGTAAACCGCCCATGTTATAGTTGCTCCAAACCGCGACTTTGCATTTGGAGCATCGGGTAATGATCTGGCCAGTGCCACTGGGGGTAGGAACCGTAACGTCCTCAACCTCACCCGAAATAAGCTCCGCCCGATCAGCCTCAAAAAGGGCGTTCAGTGCAAAGGAAGAACCAGAGTTTTTCTGACAGCCGCGGCAGTGGCAGCAATGTACGATCATGGGCTCCGAGGTTACCTGATAACGCACATGGCCGCATGTGCAGCCACCATCTCTTGTTTGGGAATTGTTGTTCATGGCATCCTCAATTATTATTCGTTTTTCGCTGAAAGATCGTGTGCTGGGGTTGCAGGCCCTTTGAAAGGAACCTGCCGAAGCTTCCTGACAACAAGTTGGGCTATGCTGTCACGATATCCGCTTTGAGGCCGTCGAGGAAGGCCATCACCTCGCCGCCTTCGGTTTCGCCAACGCCAAGCGCGCCCGCAACACTGACGACGATCTCAATAAATCGTGCCCAGTCGGTTTCCGTTATCCCCATTCCCTGATGCGCAAGAGCCATGTCGCGACCGGTATAATACATCTGCCCGCCGGTTTGATTGACCAGATAGTCGATCAGAATTTGCAGATCACGGGCGTTGCGGTCGGCACCACGATTTTCCCAAAAGCGTCCAAGAATGTCATCCTGTTGTGCCTGGCCGATCAGTTTGGTTGCGAACATTGCGATTGCGTCATAGCCGCCAAGGCGGGAGTAGAGAGAAGTTGTCATTTTCGATATCTCCTAAATTTGAGTTGAGTTTCAGCTTTCGCGGTTTTCTAACCGAGGTGTGTGGGTCTATTACCTGCACCGACAGCCGCGCGAATTATCAACAGTTTGATCAAGGCAAAGATGGTGCAGCCCTTGAAAGGACGAACATGGACCGGCACCAAAATATTGCTCTTTGATAGGGAGCGGTCAGGCAATCTTGACCTCTACCTTTGAAGGCGTTTCGCGGCGACAGCCGTCAGCGACCGGGGAATGGGTCACCGCGAAATCAACAATCTCACGCAGGATTGTTTTGTCCACTCCCGCGGCACCAATAGTAACGCGGGTTCGCAAGCTCAGAGGACCGGCAGGAACCGATTTGTCCAAGCCAAGCAGGCCGCGGTCGTCGGAAACGCTGTCGGCCGTGACCTCGAGCGTGTCCAGCGTTACCCCTAACTGTGCAGCGTGCAACGCTATTCTGGTGGCGTCACAGGTTGCTAGGGCTGCTCGTGACAGCCAGCCCGGTGACGGCGCCGAACCGCCCCCTCCGATGGCTTGGGGCATGTCGGTTACGATCGTTTCACCGCCCTCCCCGGTGGCCCGGCACCGCAGGCCGTCTTCCATAACCGCAGTGATCGGAGGGTCGTTGCTCAGCGCGTCTTTCGGGTTCTCTTTCAAGTAGGCGATAACATCTTTAACCGAATTCTGGATGTGTTCGACAGACATCGTGTTCTCCCTAAATTAATTCTTGGTTCCCGTGTCGCAGATGCTTGTATTCCTGCACGAACAATGCGCCGAGATTGTTCGCGCTGAAGCTGGATTTCGTTTGCCAGTGTGCAGAGTCAGATCTTTTTACTTGCCAAAATGGTCGCACCGGATAACGTTTTTGGGAATTAGAGAAAAATCGACAACCGTTTTGCAAAAATGCACATGGCAGGGGAAACCGGATGCAATGGGATGACGCGCGAATATTCCTGGCCGTAGCCCGTGAGGGTTCTATCAGCAGTGCGGCCAAGCGGTTGGGCGTGCAGCATTCCACCGTTTCGCGTCGTATTCGCGCGTTAGAGCAAAAACTGGCGACGCCTTTGGTTGAACGCAAAGCGTCCGGCTATGTCCTGACCGAGACCGGAGAAGAATTGAAGCAATCCGCTAGCCGGATCGAGAACGAGCTGTTGTCCTTTGAAGGGGCGTTCAGCGGTCAAGCCGAAGACGTCGCAGGGGAACTGCGGGTCACAGCAATTGCCAACATGGCATCGACTGTGCTGATGCCGTATTTTGCGCGGTTCAGCGCCGCATACCCAAGGATCGAACTGAGCGTTCAGGTCACCAATGATTCCGTGCGCCTGTCAGAGCGCGAGGCCGATGTGGCGATCCGGCAGACCAAAAAACCGCTGGAAACCTTAATCGGTACGCGCCTGACAACCGTTGCTTCGGCCGTCTATGGGTCGCGCGATTACTGTGCGGCGGTCAAATCGGGGCGGGCTGCGGAAAAATGGATTGGAGTTGATTGCTGCGAATATCATAGAGCCTGGACCAAGCAGGCCTGGCCGCAAGCTGAACACGAATTCTACGTCGACGAAACCTCGCTAACACTTGCGGCATTGAAAGAAGGGCTGGGTGTTGGTTTTCTGCCCTGCTTTCTGGGCGACAGCGACCCCGAGCTGGCACGATTTCGCGAACCTGAAAAGCAACATGAACTGGGGCTTTGGCTGTTGTATCACCGTGATCTGCGCAACACCAAACGCGTGGCAATGTTTCGCGATCATATGCAGCGCGAGATCAAACAAGCCACCGCGCTGTTCGAAGGCGCGGCGCCAGCGTCGAAGTAGTCAGGCGTGGAAACAGCAAGTTATGATTGGCCCCGTTTCTGAAACCCGTTGTTCGTTTATCAGACGATGTCCGCGTTGAAGAGGGCCGCCAATCTCCTCGCACCCGCAGCTAATGACTACTTCCCACCCTCCGGACTGGTGGCCTGGCGAAGTCTCAGGAAATAATACAGTGGAGTTCCCCCGGTTTCGTGGACGGTTATGGACTTGCAGATTCTAGCCGCTCACGGGTGCTCCTTTCGTAGTTGATAGGCGACAGATATCCGAGTGCGCATAGCTGAAGCGCAAATCCCAACTTGTTTTCCTCGCGACGGCGCTCGCGGATGTGTTCCAGATCTTCGTCTGAAAATGTGTAGTGTCGGAGTAAAGTCAACTCATCAACTGGAAGATCGAAAAGAGCGGAACGCTGGCGTTCAGTCAAAATATTGCGCCGGGGCATGTAAATCGTACTTATTGAACAACTGTCTGTTTAGGACGATAGTCACGTCAGCAAAATCAACGACTTGCAAGGCCGAATTTCATAGAGGTTCAATTGGGACAGCGGGCAATCATCTATGCACGGGTTTCTACTTCGGACCAGTCGTGTGAGTGACAGTTGCGAGAGTTGGCCGATTTCGCAAAACGTGGCGGGTATGATGTCATCGGAGAGTTCAAAGAAATCGCATCTGGTGCTTCCACAAACCGTTCGGCTCGCAACAAGGTCATGGAAATTGCCCAAGCCTCAGCCGGTGGGGGCGTTCCACACAAGACCTGCTCGATACCCTGCACAAGCTGGACGGTTGGAAGGTATCCGTTGTCGCCATCAGTGGTATGACGTTTGAATTGGATACGCCCCAAGGTCGCATGATGGCTACCCTGCTGGCCGGTGTCGCTCAATTCGAACGCGACCTGATCAGCGAGCGCGTGAAAACCGGTCTGGCGGCCGCGCGGGCACGCGGAAAGAAACTTGGCCGTCAGCCAGGCCATAGACCGAAATCAGATAAGCTCGCGCCGAAGGTTCTCGCGGCGATCGAGGAAGGGCGCAGCTATCGCTGGAAAGCCCGTGACCTCGGTATCAGCAAAAACACTGTCCTCAGTATCGTCAAAAGACACCGCGAAAATCCTTAGAGTGTCATTTCGCCCCCTCCCGCAAACGACCTCTATTAGCCAACTCCATATTCAGCCGCCTTGATTACGAGCGGTATGAGTGTTTGCGCTCCTGCAGTAATATCCAGCGAGGATCGATCTCCCAGCGGAGCACGCCCTATGGAAGGCCTGATCGGCTTCATCGTCGCTGGGCTCGCCTTGGTTGGCAGTCCCGGCCCGAATACTCTGAGCCTTGCCGCGACAGGGGCGGCCTTTGGCGCCCGCCGCGGCATCGTCTACTTGACTGGCCTGGTCGCCGGCATGGCGATCGTCATGGCCATTACCGCCAGCGGCGTGGCCGGCCTGTTGCTGGCGGTGCCCGGCGCGGCACCGGTGCTCGCCGTCATCGCCGCCGCCTACATCGCATACCTCGCCTATCGCATCGCTACGGCGCCGCCGATCACCGAACAGGGCGACAGCGGCCGACGGCCATCCTTTGTGACGGGCGTGACGATCTCTTTGACCAATCCCAAGGCCTACACCGCGATGGCGGCGCTGTTCTCGGGATTTGTGCTGATCGGCGGTCGCGCGGCGGCCGACGGGGCGATCAAATTTGTCATCATCCTCACGCTGATCGTCATCGTGAACATCGCCTGGCTCTGCATTGGGTCGACCCTCAATCGTTGGACCGCGAATCCCAGCGTCAGTCGCGCCATCAATGTGACGTTTGCCACCCTCCTGGTTGTCTCCGTTGCCTACGCGCTGTTTCTCTAGGTCTCCTGCTCAAGGAATTGGGCGACTGACCTCATCGTGGTAGCCTTCCGGCGATGACAGCTAAGCTGGCCTGGCTCACCCAATATCCCGATGGTCTGACAGAAGACTATGGCCGGCTCTATGTCATGTGCCGGCTGGGTTTTCCCGTTGGCCTTGCCATTCACTTGGTCTTCCTCGCCACCTTCGCCCATCTCGGGTTGACCGTTCTGACCATCCTCAACGTTTTCAGCGTCGCGGCATACGCCATTGCGATCGAGCTGAACCGGCGTCTGCACTTCAAAACAGCGTCCTATCTCGTGGCGAGCGAGGTCACCTTGCACACCACCCTGGTGCTCATCTATTTGGGCCCCGATACCGGCTTCCAGTTCTATTTGCTCATCAATGCCATGGTCATTCTGCTGAGCCCCTTCATCCGCCGGCCCGTCCGCATCGCCCTGTCGACCCTGCCGGTGGTCTTGCTGCTCGTCTTGATCGTCTGGACCACACGGCAGCCGGCGTTGACCCCGATCCCGGAAGGCTGGGAGCTTGGCTTCCTCATCGGCAACATTCTCGGCTTGGCCTTGGTCATTTGTGGCGTCGTCGCCACCTACGAGCAGGGTGTGGCGAAAGCAGAGGCTGCGCTGCAGCGCGAGTTCGCCCGTTCCGAGGCCTTGCTGCAGAACATTCTGCCCGCCGAAATCGCCGCCCAACTCAAGGACGACCAAAGCACGATCGCCGAGGCCTTCGACGAGGCGACGGTCTTGTTTGCCGATATTGTAAATTTCACGACCATTGCCTCCCGCATGAGTCCGGGAAGTCTGATCCAGATGCTGAACGGCGTCTTTAGCGAGTTCGACGAACTGGTCGACCGTTATGGTTTGGAGAAAATCAAAACCATCGGCGATGCCTACATGGTGGTCGCGGGTCTGCCGGCGCCGCGCCAGGACCATGCCGTCGCCATGGCGCGCCTAGCTCTCGAGATGGTCGCCGTCGCCGGCCGCCACTGCGACGACACCGGCACGCCGTTGCGACTCCGCGTCGGACTAAGCTCCGGTCCGGTGGTCGCCGGGGTGATCGGCAGCAAGAAGTTCGCGTATGACCTTTGGGGGGACACCGTGAACACGGCTTCGCGCATGGAGACACTGAGTCAGCCGGGCCGCGTCCTCGTCTCTGCGGCCACCAAGGATCTCGTTGCTGGCGACTTTGCATGTGAGCCGCGGCCGCCCATGGAGGTCAAGGGCAAGGGGCTGATGTCGACATGGTTCCTCGCCCAAGGGGCCTAATCAGTATTCCCACCCGATCACCCGCGCCGTCATCGACCCCGCTCGGCCCGACCGGCTGGATCGCGGCGCGCGATGACGACGGCGGGCGGGTCTGGCGTTGTCAGGAACTAAGTCGATAACGGCGCCGGGTAGTGACGACCCCGGCCCGGCCAACCTATGCCCAGCCCGGCCAACCTATGCATTGTGGCACGCCACCAATTCGCCATCGGCAACGACCCGCAGCGGCGGCATCGTCTTCGAACAAAGCGCGGTCGCAATGGGGCAGCGCTGCACATAGGGACAGCCTGCGGCTTCTTCGAGGCGGCTCGGCGGCTCACTCACCTCTGTTGAGCCTTTGATACGAACGGCGGGATCCGGCCTTGGCACCGCCGCCATGAGGGCCGCCGTGTAAGGATGTTTCGGCTTGGCAAAAATCTCTTGCGTTGGTGCCAGCTCAAGGATGTGCCCCATATACATCACCGCGACGCGATCGCTGATCTGACCCACCACCGCCAGATCGTGGGAGATAAACAGCAACGATAGCCGCATCTTTTCCTGCAGGTCGGCCAGCAGATTCAGCACCTGCGCCTGCACCGAAACGTCCAGCGCCGATACCGGCTCATCGGCGATGATCACCTTCGGGCTCGGCAGAATGGCGCGCGCGATGCCCACACGTTGCCGCTGGCCCCCCGATAGCTCATGCGGAAAACGCTCGGCGAAACTCGGGTCCAGGCCGACCGCCGACAGGGTCTCGGCAACTTGCCGCGCTCGATCGTCGAGACCGTCGAATAAGCCGTGGATGTCCCCGGCCTCAGCAATGGAGTCACCAACTTTCCGGCGCGGGTTAAGTGAGGCGAATGGGTCCTGAAAGACCATCCGAATGCCCAGGCGGATTGGCCGCAACTTGCTGTCGGAGAGGGCCTGGACATTCACGCCGCCAAACCTAACCTCGCCCTTCTCGGGTTTGACCAGGCGAATGATCGACCGGCCGACGGTTGTCTTGCCGCATCCGGTCTCGCCGACGATACCTAGAATCTCGCCTTGATTTAGCGTGAACGAGACGTCCTTCACGGCGGCAATACGCCGCATTCTGCCGCCGCGCTTGACCCTGAAGGATGTCGTCAGCCCTTCGACCGTGAGGACGGGTCCGGTGGTCATTGTACCAGTTGTCCGCTTTGCGGGTGCCGGCACAGCACGCCATGATCGCCGTCGACTTGGCGCCAATCGGCCCCAGGGCTGCGGCAGGCATCCTCCGCATAAGCGCACCGGGCGGCGAATGCGCAGCCGTCGCCGATTTCATGTGGCCGCGGCGCTTGGCCGACGATGGTCTGCAGCCGGCGGCCTCGCGCCAGTGGATTGGGCAAGCAAGCCAGCAGTCCGCGCGTGTAGGGGTGCGCCGGCTCGCGAAAGATCGTCCCCACCGGGGCACTCTCGACGATGCGTCCGGCATACATCACCAACACCCGGTCCGCCAATTGAGCAACCACACCCAAATCATGGGTGATGAACAACACCGCCATCGAGAGTTCGTCGCACAACTCCCGGATCAGCGCCAGAATCTGTGATTGCACGGTCACGTCCAGAGCCGTCGTCGGTTCATCCGCGATCAACACTTGCGGCCGGCAGGCCAGCGCGATGGCGATGACGACGCGCTGGCGCATGCCGCCGGACAGTTCGTGCGGATAGGCCCCAAGCTGCAACGCCGCGTCCGGCATGCGCACCATCTCCAGCAGCTCCTGCGCCCGGTGCCGCAACGCCGGGCCCGAGACCCCGTCATGGACTCGTATGGCTTCGGCCAACTGATCGCCGATTGTCAGAACCGGGTTTAGCGACGTCATCGGTTCTTGAAAGATCATTGCCACGCCGCCGCAGCCGGCCTCCACCCTTCGGTAGGGCGGTAGGCTGGTAATATCCTTCCCATCCAGGGCGATCGATCCCGCTTGCAGGCGCGCCTGCGGCGCCGGCAACAGGCCCATGATCGCCAGCGAAGTCATGCTCTTGCCGCAGCCGGATTCCCCCACCAAACCAACCACTTCGCCCCGCTCGATCCGCATCGAGACCCCGGACACGACATTGAAACTGTCTGCCAACCTGACCGTCACGTCCTCGACGCTGAGCATGATCTCAGTTTCTCCGCGGGGTCCCGAGAGCCTCTCGGAACCGTGGATCGAGCCGGTCCCGCAGCGCGTCGCCGACAAGGTTGAGGGAGAAAGCTGTCAGCACGATCATCAACCCGGGAAAAAACAACAGCCATGGCGCGCGCGTGATATAGATTCGCGACTCTGCCAGCATGTTGCCCCAGCTCGGGATATCCGGTGGCGCCCCCAAGCCGAGGAAATCCAGCGATGCCGCCCCCAATTGGGCAAAGGCGAAGACGAAGCTGGCCTGGACCAGAAGCGGCGATACCAGGTTGGGCAAAATATGCTTCAGCACCAGCCAAACCGTCCCGGCACCCAGGCTTCGCGAAGCCTCGACATAGACCTCCGCCCGCAGCCGCAGGGTCACGCCATAGGTGATCCGCGCCGTCGTCGTCAAATAAACGACCCCGATGGCCAGAATGGCGTTCAGCACCCCTTGACCAAGGATCACGATCAGACCGAGGGCGAGCAGCAGGGCCGGAAACGCCATCAGCACATCCACTGCCCGCATGACAAACCAGCCGACGCGCGGAAACATCGCCGACAAGATCCCCGCCGGGACGCCGGTTAGCAGCGCAAAACTGACCACACCGATACCGATGATCAGCGCCAGCCTGGAGCCGAACACGACACGCGAGAAGGTGTCGCGGCCAAAGTGGTCCGTGCCGAACCAATGCGTGCCGGTCGGTGGACTCAGTCGCGCCAAAGAATCTATTTCCAGCGGGTCATAGGGCACGATGATCGGCGCGAACAGCGCGGCAAAAATCATCAATAGGGTAATCGCCAACCCGAGCAGCGCGATGCGGCGGGCCAAGAACGGCGCTAGCAGAGTATGCAGTGTTTCTCTCACTCCAACTCCACCCTTGGGTCCAAGAATCGATAGGAAAGATCGACGCAAAGATTGACCCCGAGATAGAGCACGACCGTGATCAGGATCACGCCCTGAATAACCGGATAATCACGCCGTAGGATGGACTGCACGACCAGCCGGCCGATACCGGGCAGGGCGAACACGGTTTCCGTAACCACGGCCTCGGAAATCAGCGCCGCCAAGGTAAAGCCGAAGGCGGAAACCACCGCCAAAAGGGCGTTGCGGAAGATATGGCGCACCACCACGCGCCACGGCCGGATCCCTTTCGCCCGCGCCGTGCGCACATAGTCCTCGCGCGCCACGTCGAGCATGCTGGCGCGGGTCAGGCGCAGGATAAGCGCGGCATTCGGCGCGGCGAGCGCCAAACTCGGCAGCAGCAGATGTTGCAGGTTCGCCAACCCGCCATCATCGAAGATCGACGGATAGCCCGAACTGGGCAGCCAGCCAAGCCATGCCGCAAAGATCAGGATGAGATACAAGCCGACCCAGAATGTTGGGACGGAGGCCAACAACATCGCCAGGCCGGATAGCCCTTGGTCGGTCCAGGACCCATGGCGCATTGCGGCGATCATGCCCACGGGTATGCCCAGCAGGATAATCCAAACCATAGTGATGCTGGCCAACAGGATGCTGGTTTCCGCCCCATCGCCGATCACCGAGAGCACCGGTGTTTGAAAGAAGATCGACTGCCCGAAGTCCCCTTGCAGGACATTCGATAGCCAACTGAAATATTGCACCGCTAGGGAGCGATCGAAGCCCAGCTTTTGCCGTAGCGCGTCAACCTGGTCGGGGGTCGCGCCATCGCCCAATAGGACATACAGCGGATCGCCGGGAATCAGATGAATAAAGATGAAAATAATGACCGACGCGGCCGCCAGGGTCGTGGCGGCCGCGCCAAGTCGTTTCAGTATGTAGAGCCACATTTATCAAAATCGAGGCTACTTCGTAACACCCCAGAAATGCGGCCATATGACGGTGGAATCGCCGATGCCTTTCAGCGCCGGCGAGGCGATGTTGTAAGAATAGACATCGCCGGTCTTCACGGCCGGCACTTGATCGTAGATCAGCGCCTGTAGATCGGACCACGCATTGCGACGCGCGTCGATATCCGCCGTTCCGGTGAATGAAGCCTTCAACGCCTCTTTCTCCGTGGTCTCCCACCAGCCCGGATACGTCTCGTTCAGCACCGTGATCAGCACCGGATCCGGAACCGAACCGTGATGGGTGAAGAAAATGTCCCACTGGTCCGGCTGCGCCCGCTTTTTCAGCAAGGTCGCCCAATCCACGACGATGAGCTGAACGTTGATCCCGGCTTCGGCGAGTTGCTTGGTGAACACCGTCGCTTGGTCGTAGTGGAACTGGTAGTTCGTCGACACCAGCAGCTTGATCGGTGTGCCGTCGTAACCCGACTCCTCGGCAAGCGCCCTGGCCTTTTCGGCATCGCCTTCGCTAAACGACGCGACGCCCGAATCCGAGTACCAAACGCTGGTCTTCGGATAGAACGAGCCGTTTGCGTCCCACAGCTTCTCCGGACCGATGGAGATGCGCAGCGCCTCTTCTTTGTTCAACGCCGCCTGGATGGCCTGACGCAGCTTCCGGTTCTCTTTCAGAATTCCGTCCTTGGAATTCATGAACATCAACCCGTATATCGGCGCGCCGTTACGATGGACCGTCACCGCACTGTCGGCATCCAGCGTTTCGAACAGATCTCCCGGGATGAACTCGGCATAGTCATAGTCACCGGCTTGGATGCCGCTGACCCGTGTGCCGACGTCCGGCACCGGGATGAACCTGATTGCGTCGAGTTCGGCCACGCGAGCCCCGGCATAGCCGTCGGCCGGCGAGTCTACGGCCGCGTAATCGTCGAAGCGCACCAGCTCGACATGGCGATTGGGCTTCCATTCGTTGAACCGATACGGCCCGGTACCGATATAGTCCTCCAATGCGATTGGCTCTTTACCGGCCGCACTCGCGACTGACGCCGGATAAATCACCGGACCCCCATTCGGAAACGCCAACAGGTTTTTCCATGCCCCATTGGGCTCGGACAGTTTTAGCGTAATCTCATACTTTCCTGTGGCCTCCAACGAGACTGCGTTTTTCATCAGCAATCCGCCGCGTGAGCCATGCTCGCCCCAGCGTGTGAGCGACGCCACCACATCCTCTGAGGTCATTTCCTGACCATTGTGAAACGGCACGCCCTCCCGCAATGAGATCACCAATGTGCGGCCGTCATCCTCAACTTGCTCGCCCGAGGCCAGCATCGGCTGCGGGTCATAAGCCGCATCGAAGGCATACAGCGTTTCGAACATATGCTGCGATATCGTCGACGCCAGGCTAGCCGTCCCGACCTGTACATCGAGGCTGGGCGGTTCGCCGATTGTCGCGTAGCGCAACGTACCCTCAGCCATCGCCGACGCCGCGAACGCTGTCACGGCCGCAAAGACGGCACCGCCAATAATTTTGGGAAACTTGGTCATATCCCCTCCACTCGTTGTTCCAGTATATTGGAATTCGTTCTTGTTTACCGGAGATTACTCTAGGCAGCCGGCCTTCGCGGTGTCAAGGTGCCGGGCGTTGCGATAGGACACGGTACCGGCGCCAATTTACGCCGGCACCGCCTGCATGTATCGTTACACCAGTGGCGCATTGTCCTCGCGCCAGATCGCGAATGTCAGGCCATTGCTGGCCTGGATATTGACGAACATGGTCGTTCCATCCGGGCTAAAGCACACGCCGGCGAATTCGTCATCCGGACGGTCGGTCCTGTTCTCTACCAGATTTTCCATCGACCCGTCCGGCTTTAACAAACGAACGAAGTTGCCCTCTTGACCATCCTCGCAAATCACCACGCCACCGCTCGGCGACACGGTCAGGTTGTCGGGCAGGTCCAGAATCTCCGGATCGGTCGATTGAAATGCCAGCGTTAGTTTTTCCGTCGCCGGCTCATATCGCCAAACCTGGCCGCGCCCATCGCCATACTCGCCCTCCGGCGACTCATTGAGTCCGGCATCGGAGCTGCCGCCGCGCGTGCAGGTGAACCACAAAGAGCCGTCTGAGAACCAGCAACCCTCCGGCCGCGCAAACTTCGCGCCACCCTTTTCAAACCCTTCCAAGCTCACCGTCCGAATCGCGTCGTTGTTGGACAGTGGGCTCGATTTGCTGAACTCGGGATCCGGGTTGTCGATGCTCACCCAATCGATGTCGAACGATTCCCCAACCGTCAGCA
Source organism: Alphaproteobacteria bacterium (assembly GCA_021774445.1). Taxonomy (GTDB): domain Bacteria; phylum Pseudomonadota; class Alphaproteobacteria; order UBA6615; family UBA6615; genus SZUA-147. The sequence goes on along the minus strand of JAJFJA010000025.1, from coordinate 18,110 downwards.
CGCCGCCGGTCACAACCGGTTCGCTGGAACCCTTTATCCGCATCATTTCCAGCGTGCCGCCGTCGAGTATCCGGCCTTCCGTGACCGGGTTCTCGTCCGTGCGATAGCGGTACATGCCGGCCGGGAACAAAAACTGATCCTCGGTCAAGTAAAGCGCGCCTGTCGCCGGATCCAGCGAACACGCCTCATGCGGAAACCGCCCGGCCTTGCGGATCGGTACAGCCTTCGCATGCTCCCCCGGCCCCCAACGCGGATCCACTTCAAAGACGAAACCATGGGGCATCAGGTGTTCTGGACCGTTCTTCGCGAAATCAGGACGGACGTCCGGACCGTTCACGGTTTCTTCGACGCTCAACCAGGTACCCCAGGGCGTCACGCCGCCCGCACAGTTAAAGGACGTACCGTTTAGGCTCACCCAATCGCCGAGCAGTTCTCGGGATTTTGCATCGACCTCAAGCGTCGTCGTGCCGCCGATCGTATTGCTGTCATAGGCCTTCGAGGCATCGCCGATCGCCGCACCGCTCTCCCGTTCTTCGTGGTTGCGCACCACCCGCAGGCGCCCATCCGGGCCGGCAAAGGCGCCCATGCCATCCTGCCGACCGGGCGTGGCCACACCGTCGGCCATAATATCGCCTGTTGCGCCGAACGAGCGGTAGGTCCAGCCCTCCGGCAAGGCCAGCCGGATCTGGCCATCACGCAGATCCGCCTTCTCCATGATCTCTCCGGCGGCACGCGCTGTGCGGGAAAGCAGCGCCGGGATCGCCACACCGATCATCGGCGCGCTGAACGCCAGGCCGATGCCACCACGAACGAAGTCGCGACGGTCTATGCGCATTTTCCCTCCCTGTTTTACCTATTCGCCAGCCTAACATGGCGGTAACCGCAACAAAAACACCGCCGGCGAGCCGACCTGGGATCTCAGCCGCGATTGAACAGTCCCGCGTCCCAGGGCTCGCCCTCCAGGTTCCGCGCCGCGAGATGCCCAAGATAGACCGCCGACGCAACGGTCCCAGGGGCCAGGCAATCGCCGATTGCCGTGAGCGACTTGATCCCGGCCGTCGTAAACTCATCCGCGCGACCGCGCAGCTCTTGATGCAGCTGGTCGTCGGCATTCCGCGCCGTCACCAGCACCAGCGCATCGGCGGCCAGGTCGCGGCGCTTGCCGGTAAACACACAGGCCGTCTCGAGTTCGTTGCTGTCGATGGACAGCAAGTCGTGGTTTGCCACGATTGTGACCTCTTTCTCCAGCAAGCGCTTCTGTATGCGCTTTTGCTCCATGGTGTTCTCGGTCCAGTGCGAGGCCAGGGGCGCCGGCGTTATCAGAGTGACTTGAGCACCAAGACCGGCAAGCAATTCGGCGATGAGTCCGCCCATGATGTAATGATCGTCGTCGAAGATCGCGACCTTGCCCGCCGGCACGTCACCACCCATGAGGTCGTCCGGCGTCAGGATCTGCCGTTGCGCCAAGCCCGGAATCTCGCGCTGATGTTGGCGGCCGGTTCCGTCTCGCCGCCAACTCGATCCGGTCGCCAAGATGACGTGCGGGAATTGAAACGCCAAAACGGCGTCGGCATTCAGCGCGCTATCCAGATAGATCTCGACATTCGCCATCTGTCGCAACAGGCCTTCGCGATACTCCCGAACCCGCCGGTAACTCGCCATGCCGGGCAGTTGGCTTTCCCAGTTGAGCCGCCCGCCAACCTCCAGGCCGGACTCCGCCACCGTTACCGGATATCCCCGCTTGCCCAATTGCAGTGCGCATTCGAGACCGGCGGGCCCGGCCCCGACGATCAGAACCGGATCGTCGGATACCTTCGCCGCGATCCGCTCCGGGTGCCAACCCCGCCGTCTTTCCTCGCCCATGGTCGGATTCTGCGTGCATCGGATCGGCACGCTTTGCATGTCCCCCGTGACACAGATATTGCAGCCGATGCATTCGCGGATCTCGTCGACCCGTCCTTCCCGTATCTTCTTCGGCAGGAACGGGTCGGCGATAGACGGCCGCGCCGCGCCGATGAAGTCCAGAACGCCACCGCGAATTCTCGCGACCATGCCGTCGACGGACGTAAAGCGCCCGACCCCGACGACCGGTTTCGTCGTCAGCGACTTTACGAAAGCGGTGTGTTTGTCCTGATAGCCTTCGCTGGGTTCGAAACGCGCCGTCACGGTGTCATTCGCCCAGCCGCTGACCGTCACGTCCCACAGATCGGGCAGCTCAGCCAACATCCCCACGATGTCCTGACCTTCGCCGTCAGACGTGATACCGGCGGTGCCGATCATCTCCTCGACCGAGAAACGGAACGCGATCGCACAGCTATCGCCAACCGCGTCCTTCGCCTCGCTGAGCACCTCTTTCGTCAGCCGCACCCGGTTCTCGAGCGCGCCGCCATAGTCATCCGTGCGCTGGTTGAAACGCGCCTGCATGAAATGCATCAGCACCGACATGCTGTGCCCGGCATAGACGTAGACGATATCGAAGCCGGCCTCCTTGGCCCGCAGGGCGGCCTCTCGATACCAGCGCCTTAAGTCCTGAATATCTCGCCGATCCATCGCCCGCGCATGCACCGGGTCGTAAGCCGCGACCGGCATCGCCGTCGGTGCCATCGGCGGCAACCTGGTTTCCCGGTTCGGCGCGTGGAACCCGTTATAGACCAACTCGATACCGGCGAGGGCGCCGTGCGCATGCACGGCATCGGTCATCAGGCGGTGGTAGGCGATGTCCGACGCATCCCAGATCCGCCCCTCGATCGACGGCGAGATCTCGGAGGAGGGGTGGATCTCAACTTCCTCGGTACACACCACCCCCCAGCCACCTTCGGCCTTGATGCCGCGCATCGCCGCGTGGCGTTCCGGATGCCGGTACCCCATCCCGTTGCAGTGCGGCACTTGGTAGAACCGACTGGGCGCCGTCACCGGTCCGATCTTCACCGGCTCGAAGAGTATGTCGTAGCGGGTGTCTCGGGTCATCGTCACGCCATCCCCCAGGACGACATCGCAAGTCAGGACACATAGTAAGAAAGGCGGCCCAAGGGCCGCCTTTCCGTGAATAGGCTTCTCGAAAAGCCGTGATCAAACGATCTTGGTGTCAGCAAATGCAGCAGAGGTTGCCCCGCTGCCTGTGATGAGCACCTCGGCGGATCGAGAGAGCACCTAAATCACTAGACATTGGATCACCTCCTTTCAGTTGTTTGGCCCATATCCCGATTAGGCTGCAATCGGGTCGCTGTCAACCGCCGCGTCCAGCCCGGCCGGGCCGAATTCACACCAAATCGGTGTGTGATCGGAAGCCTTTGGCTTGCCACGCGGCTTCTTATCGATATCGCAGGCAAGCAGCCGGTCCGTCGCTTGCGGTGACAGCAGCAAATGGTCGATGCGTACACCATTATCCTTCTGCCAGGCGCCGGCCTGATAATCCCAGAAGGTGTACATATGGGGCTCGCCGTGCAGCGTCCGCCAGGCTTCGGTATAGCCGAGATTAAGCAGGCTGCGGAATCTCCTGCGCGACTCCGGCCGGGTGAGGGCGTCACCTTCCCAGGCCGCCGGATCATAGCAGTCCCCATCGGCCGGAATGATGTTGTAGTCCCCCGCAAGCACCAAGGGCTCTTCCGCTTGCAATGCCTTTTCAGCATGCGCGATCAACCGGTCCATCCAGTCGAGTTTGTATTGGAATTTGGTCGTGTTCGTCGGATTGCCGTTCGGCAAGTAAATGCTGGCCACCCGCATGCCCTCGTCGCCGACATCGACCCAAGCCTCGAGATAACGGGCCTGCTCGTCGCTAGCGTCGCCCGCCAGCCCGGGTCGCACATCCTCCAGCGGGTGTTTCGATAGTATGGCGACGCCGTTGTAGGTTTTCTGGCCGTGCACGGCGACGTTGTAGCCAAGCGCTTCGATTTCCAGCCGCGGGAAATTGTCGTCGATGACTTTGATCTCTTGCAGGCAGACGACGTCCGGCGATTCTACTTGCAGCCAACCCAGGAGATTCGGCAGCCGTGCTTTAACGGAGTTTACATTCCACGTCGCGATCTTCACCCGTCCACCTGTGCCCGTTTGACCTGCCCAATCGACGGGACTTCATAGCACAGCGGACTTGGCCAAGGTCAGACCGAAAAAGACGACCCGCAGCCACAGGACGAACTGGCATTCGGATTGTTGATTTGGAAAGCGGCACCGGCAAGGCTCTCCACCCAGTCGACCTCGCTGCCGCCGAGCAGATCCAGGGAAGTCTCGTCAACGGCCAGGGTCACACCGCCATATTCGAACGTTAAATCGTCTTCATTGACCGAGTCGTCGAATGAGAAGCCGTACTGAAAGCCCGAGCAGCCGCCCCCGGACACGAAGATCCGCAGCATCAGCCGCTCATTGTCCTCCGCCGCCAGAAGTTCTTTCACACGGTCGACCGCCGCCGCGCTCATTGTCACCACGCGCGCGCCCTGAACCGCCTCGACGGCGGTTGCGTCACCCTGTGTTTCGACCCCTGATTCGGTCATTTCGGCTAACCCCATTCAATCTGCCGCCGCAACGTCAGCCCTGCGTTACTTAAGTATCTGTGGGTCATTGTCAATTTTCCGTTGCAATAGGCGCCGACCCACTTACTTTGCGGCCCATGCCTAATCCCAGCGCGGACGCCCATAGCCAGCCTGATCGGCCGGCCCACGGCACTATATTCGCACCCTACGCCTCTGCCCCGGAGTCCAGTCGGGGCCGCCTTCACCCGCAGTCGGAAAGTAGCTTCCGTAGCGCCTTTCAGCGTGATCGCGACCGCGTTATCCATAGTGGCGCATTCCGTCGCATGAAGCACAAGACGCAGGTCTTCGTTTACCATGAGGGCGACTATTTTCGCACTCGGCTCACTCACAGCCTCGAGGTCGCTCAGATCGCCCGAACCATCTGCCGAAACCTCGGTCTGAACGAGGATCTCGCGGAGGCCGTCGCTCTGGCGCACGATCTCGGCCATACCCCCTTCGGTCATGCCGGGGAAGACGCCCTCGACGCGGTCATGGCCGGTTACGGCGGCTTTGACCATAACGCCCAGACCCTTCGCATCCTGACCAAGCTCGAACAGCGCTACGTCGAATTTGATGGCCTGAACCTGACCTGGGAAGCCTTGGAGGGCGTGGTTAAGCATAACGGCCCGTTGACCGGCCCGCACACCAACGCCAAGCGGCCCTTGCCCGCCGCGATCAGGGAATATGTCGCGACCCACGACCTCGAGCTGTCCACCTTCGCCGGCCCGGAGGCCCAGGTCGCCGCCCTAGCCGACGACATCGCCTACAACAGCCACGATCTCGACGACGGTTTGCGCGCCGGCCTGTTCGAGATCGACGCCATCGTGGATTTGCCGCTGGTTGGTCAGGCTTTGACGGACGTGCGCACCCAACACCCCGCAGTCAGCAATTCCCGCCATATCCACGAGGTAATTCGGCGGTTGATTGGTGATATGGTGTCGGACCTGCTTGTCGAGACCGGCCGGCACATTGCCGCTTCCGGTGCGGGTTCCGCGGCCGAGATTAGGGCTCTCGACCATCCGGTCGCCGCTTTTTCCGAAGCCATGCTCACAGTCAATCAGGCCCTCAAGGACTTCTTATTTACCCATATGTATCGGCACTATCGCGTCAACCGCATGACCAGTAAGGCGCGCCGCGTGGTCACCGCCCTATTCGATCTGTTCCTGGCGGAGCCGGAATTGTTGACGCCGGAATGGCGCGACCGGGCTCAAGGTCGGAACCAGCCAGGACGCGCTCGGGTTGTTGCCGATTATATCGCCGGTATGACGGATCGCTATGCGCTGGATACTTATGCCGAGCTCTTCCAACTTGAGAAGACCAACTGATATATGAACGTATTCAAACACTTCGGCGAAGTTTTGCTTGGCGAACTCGAAGCGCTCGTCGCGACCGGTACTCTCCCCGCCGGGACGGATCTCAGCCGTGTCTCCGTAGAGCCGCCTCGCGATCCGGCCCATGGCGACTTAGCGACCAATGCCGCGATGGTCTTGGCCAAGCCGGCCGGTATGAAGCCCCGCGATCTCGCCCAGGCCATCGCCGACCGCCTGGCGGCCGTGGCGCATGTCACCAGCACCAATATCGCTGGACCCGGCTTCATCAACATTCGCCTGCACGATGTTTTTTGGCGCGACCGCCTTAGGGATGTGCTGCGGGCCGGCACGAAATACGGTGACTCCGACATCGGCCACGGCGCGCCTGTAAATGTCGAGTATGTCTCCGCCAATCCCACCGGCCCGCTCCATGTCGGGCACGCCCGCGGTACCGTGGTCGGCGATGTTCTCGCGGCCTTACTGGCCAAGGCGGGCTACGCCGTAACGCGCGAATACTACATCAACGACGCCGGCGCCCAGATCGATGTTCTCGCCCGTTCCGCCTATTTGCGTTACCGCGAGGCGCTGGGCGAGGACATCGGCGGCATCCCCGAAGGCCTCTACCCCGGCAATTACCTCGTTGCGGTTGGCGAGATGCTCCAGCAGCGCGACGGCGAAAAATGGCGCGACCTTCCGGAAGACCAATGGCTGCCTGAATTTCGCGACGTCTCCGTCGCCGCGATGATGGATTTGATTCGCGCCGATCTCGATTCGATTGGTGTACGCCACGACGTCTACAGCTCTGAACAAGCTCTCATCCGGGCCGGCGGCGTGGAAAACGCCATAGAAACCTTGCAGAGCCGCAATCTGATCTATCGTGGCACTCTCGAACCGCCGAAAGGCAAGGCGCCGGAAGATTGGGAGCCGCGGCCGCAGTTGCTGTTCCGAGCCACGGATTTCGGCGACGACACCGATCGGCCGTTGCAGAAATCCGATGGGAACTGGACCTACTTCGCCAGCGATCTCGCCTATCATCTGGATAAATACCAGCGTGGCTTTCCCACCATGATCGACGTCCTCGGCGCCGACCATGGTGGCTATGTCAAGCGCATGAAGGCCGGTGTGAAGGCGCTTACCGACAGTAGCGGTGAGCTTGATGTCAAACTGTGCCAGATGGTGCGTCTGCTGGCCGCTGGCAAACCGGCGAAGATGTCAAAACGCGCCGGCACCTATGTCACGTTGAGCGACTTGCTTGACCGGGTTGGCGGCGACGTTGTGCGTTTCATCATGCTGACCCGAAAAAACGACGCGCCGCTGGATTTTGACCTGGTCAAGGTCAAGGACGAGAGCCGAGAGAATCCGGTCTTCTACGTGCATTATGCCCATGCACGCTGCCGCTCGGTCCTTCGTCTCGCCGCCGCGGAGTTCGCCGCCGCCGACCTGTCGATTGCCGCCCTTGCGGAGGCCGATCTGAGCCCCTTGACCGACTCGACGGAATTGGCGTTGATGAGGACGATGGCGGCGTGGCCCCGGACGGTAGAAAGCGCGGCTTTGGCCCACGAACCGCACCGGCTGGCATTCTACCTTCAAGAGTTGGCCGCCGGCTTTCATGCTCTGTGGACCAAGGGAAAGGATGACGCATCGTTACGGTTTCTGGTGCCGACTAACCTCGCCCTGAGCGTGGCACGGCTCGCGATGGTGCAAGCGGTGGCCACGGTTTTGGCCTCGGGTATGGAGGTTATTGGCGTGGAGCCGTTGGAGGAGTTGCGGTCATGACCGATCACGACCGGCGTTCCGCGCTTAGTCAAAGCGAGGGCACTGGCAGCCGCACCAGGACAGCTTTTATCGCGGCGGTGCTGGTAGCGGTGCTCGGTTCCGGCGGGGTCGCCTGGTTTGCCTACAACAAGGGCTTCTACAGCGCTTCGGACGAATTGGCGCCCATCGTTCGGGCTGAAACCGGTGAGACGAAGCGCCGTCCGGAGCAACCAGGCGGTCTTGAAGTCCCGCACCAGGACAAGCTCGTTTTTGAACGGCTGGCGCCTGGGCAGACCGGGCCGCGTGTCGAACGTCTTTTGCCACCGCCGGAGGAGCCGGTTGCCAAACCCGCCCCGACGCCGGTTGCAGTCGTGGAGAGTCCGCCGGTTGTGGTGCCCGAGCCCGCCCCCGCTCCGCTTCCGCCCGCACCGGTCGCGGCAACGATTGTCGAGGCTCTGGTCGATCGGGAACCCGAGCCGACAGGTCAAATCGCCGCGCCGGTTCCGCAGGTCGTTGCCGAAACATCGGATCCCGAACCGCCAAAAACGGAATCACTCCTGGCCGAGAACCCGGCTGCGCCAACACCACCGGCCCCCACCGTTGCCGAAGCGCCGCCAGCGGCACCGGCAGCTGAGGTTGCCGCCGTCCCGGCAGACCCGAAACCGGAAATCCGCCCCGCCGCGGCGTCACCGGCGGTGGTCTGGCGAATCCAATTGGCATCTCTCAGCAGCAGTCAGGGCGCGGAAGCTGAGTGGCAACGCATTAAAGGGCGCCATCCCGAGTTGCTCGGATCCCTTGGCCTGAATATCCAAAAGGCCGATCTGAGCCGCGGTACCTTCTACCGTATCCAAGCCGGCGCTTTCGCGGACCAGACCGCCGCGCGGCAACTGTGCGCGAGCCTGAAGGAACGCCAGCAGGACTGTTTGGTTGTCCAACAATAGCGGGCGGCCCCGGGCAATTCTGTTTGGTTGCGCCGGCACCCAGTTGACGGCGGCCGAGCGGGATCTTTTCAACAAAACGCAACCCCTCGGTTTCATCCTCTTTGGCCGCAATTGCCAAACGCCCGGACAGCTCCGGGATCTGGTGGCCAGTTTGCGCGAGTCCCTTGGCCGCGACGACATACTGGTACTGATCGATCAGGAGGGCGGGCGCGTGACCCGGCTGCGCGAGCCCCATTGGCGCGCCAACCCGCCGGCATCGCGTTTCGGCGAATTGGCTGCGCACGACTTGGACCAGGCGATAGAAGCCGCTGGCATCAACGCGCGGCTCTGCGCGGCAGAACTGCATGCCGCCGGAATTGACGTCAATTGTGCCCCGACCCTGGATCTGCACCGACCTGAAACCACCCACGCGATTGGGGATCGGGCCTATTCGGGCGATCCGAGCATCGTTGCGGCGCTGGGGCGGGCCGTCTGCGAAGGGCATCTGGCGGGCGGCGTCCTGCCGGTTATTAAGCACCTCCCTGGCCACGGCCGCGCCACGGTCGACAGTCACCATGAGCTGCCGGTCGTAAAGGCATCCCACGCCGACCTCTCCGACAACGATTTCCAGCCATTTTCGGCTTTGGCGTCAAGTCCTGTCGGGATGACCTGCCATTTGCTTTTTCCGGATCTTGACCCCGACAAGCCGGCGACACAGTCCCGGCGCATTATTGCCGACGTAATTCGCGGTGAAATCGGTTTTGATGGTTTTCTGCTGTCGGACGACATCTCCATGCGCGCGCTGGGCGGCGGCCTCGTGTCCCGGACGGTAAAAGCCCTTGCCGCCGGCTGCGATGCGGTACTCCATTGCACCGGCCTATTCGATGAGATGGCCGAACTTGGCGAGGCGGTACCGCCCATGGAGACTGCCGCCGTTACGCGGTTCGAAAGCGCCCTGGCCGAAAAACGCCAACCGGATGACATCGACGCGTCGGCTTTGGCGGCCAGGCTCGCCGCGTTGCTCGACGCATGAACCAATTGCTGTTCACCGCGTCGGTTTGGGTGTTGCCCGTCATTTTCGCCATCACCCTGCATGAGGCCGCCCATGGCTGGGTCGCGTGGCGTCTCGGTGACGACACCGCAATGCGCCTAGGTCGGGTGACCTTCAATCCACTTGCCCATATCGACCGCTTTGGCACGGTCATATTACCGGCAACGCTGTTATTCCTCCGGGCCCCTTTTTTGTTCGGGTGGGCTAAGCCGGTACCGGTCAATTTCGCCCGTCTCCGCCGGCCAAGGCGCGATATGATCCTCGTTGCCGCCGCCGGGCCGGGCATCAACCTACTACTCGCGACAGCATCTGCCGCGGCTCTGCATTTTGTCGTTCTCGCCCCGGCCCCGGCCGACGAGTGGCTCCAGAGGAACCTCCTAAATTCGTTACAAATCAATGTGATACTAGCGGTTTTCAACATGTTGCCGCTACCGCCCTTGGATGGCGGCCGGGTGCTTGTCGGACTATTGCCAGCACCCTTGGCACGGCGCGTGGCGGCGTTGGAGCGCGCAGGAATGTTTATTCTCGTCGGCTTGATCTTTATCCTGCCCATGCTCGGACGGCAGATCGGCGTACGTTTGGATGTTTTCGCCTGGTTGGTGGGGACACCGGCGCTTTTCCTGATGCGGCTGATCGCAACTGGAGTTGGACTAGGGTGAGTGATGACAAGATCACCAAGCTCCCGGTAGCGGACGACGATCCCGGCGACCTGGATTATCGCGAGCGCCGGTCCGCTGAGCTTGTGCTTGACTTGGACGGCTTCGAAGGGCCGATCGATCTGCTTCTGACCCTGGCGCGCGAGCAAAAGGTCGATCTGACGAAGATTTCGATCCTCGCCTTGGCAGAGCAGTATCTTGATTTCATCCAGCAGGCACGGCGCCTGCGGTTGGAGATTGCGGCCGACTATCTCGTCGTCGCCGCCTGGCTGGCCTATCTGAAATCGCGACTTTTGCTGCCGGTCAGCAAAGATGACGAGGGTGAACCGAGCGGTGCCGAACTTGCCGCCGCGCTGGCGTGTCAGTTGCAACGCTTGGAAGCCATGCGCGATGCCGGTCAGAAACTGTTCGCCCGACCGCTTCTCGGCCGGGACGTGTTCGCCCGCGGCGACCCGGAAGGCATCCGGGTGGTCTCTCGCTCGGAATATGTCGACACCCTCTATGATTTGCTGCGTGCCTACGGTCAGCTAAAATCCCGCGGCAAGGCCGAGACTTTGCAGATCGAAGTCATGGAGCTCTATTCCATGGATCTGGCTCTCGAGCGTCTTACCGAAATGCTCGGTGGCATGCCGGATTGGACCACCCTAACCAGCTTCTTGCCCAGTGATCTCCAAGGTCTTATGAGAACATCTGCCGTTGCCTCGACATTCGCGGCCAGCCTCGAGTTGGTGCGCAGTGGCAGTGCCGAGCTGCGCCAGGAGCAGGATTTCGGACCCATCTATTTAAGACGACGCCACGGCGGGGTGGAGGCATCATGATTGAGGAACAATCGAACCAACTACGCATCGTCGAGGCCGTGCTTTTCGCCGCCGTCGAGCCGCTTGACGAGGACACCATCGCCAGGCACCTGCCGGCCGGCGCCGACGTTCCCACACTGCTCGGCGAGCTCGCCGGTGCATATGAAGCGCGCGGCGTGAACCTCGTGCAGGTCGCCCGTAAATGGACCTTTCGTACGGCCCAGGATCTTAATCCCCATCTGCAGATCGAGCGCGAAACGAAGCGTCGCCTCTCCCGGGCGGCCATCGAGACGCTGGCGATCGTTTCTTACCACCAGCCGGTCACGCGCGCTGAGATCGAGAACATTCGTGGCGTGACCATCAGCCGTGGCACCTTGGATGCTTTGATGGAGGCCGGCTGGATCAAGCCGGGCCGTCGCCGCGATGTGCCGGGCCGCCCGACCACCTGGGTCACGACCGACGATTTCCTGAGTCATTTCGGTCTCGCCAACTTGAAAGATCTGCCGGGTGCTAAAGAACTGAAAGCCGCCGGTTTGCTCGATGCTCGGCCGGCCATCGCGGTTTATGGCGCGCGCGCTCATGACGACGAGTTGCCTGACGCCCTCCCCGATGAGGCGGGTGAAATCGCCGAACCGCTACTCACCGACGATAGTTGATCCGCGGCTCGCCTCGGAGACCACGGAATTGACTTCCCTCCAACTTGAAGGCGTCAGCCATCGTTTCGGCCATCTCTTGGCGGTCGACGCGGTCACGCTTGCGGTTGAGCCCGGTGAATTGCTGCTCTTGGTCGGCCCCTCCGGTTGCGGCAAGAGCACGTTGCTTCGGCTCGCCGCCGGGCTGGAGGAGCTTCAGGAGGGCCGTGTGTTGATCGACGGCGCGGTCGTGGCGAACCCCGGACGATCGACGCCCCCCGAAGACCGCGGTGTCGGGTTGGTGTTCCAGGACTATGCGCTGTTTCCCCACCTGACGATCTTTGACAACGTCGCGTTTGGGTTGCACCAAGGTAACGAACGGCGCCAACGCGCACTTGCGGCGCTCGAGAGCGTCGGCATGGCCGATCAAGCTGGCGGATATCCGCATGAGTTGAGCGGCGGTCAGCAGCAGCGCGTTGCCTTAGCTCGCGCCTTGGCACCGCGGCCGCGCATAATGCTTCTTGACGAACCGTTCTCGGGGCTCGACGCCCGCCTCCGCGACCGCGTTCGCGACGAGACTCTGCACATATTGAAGGACAGCGGCACCACCGCGCTGATGGTGACCCACGACCCTGAGGAGGCCATGTTCATGGCCGACCGGATCGCCGTTATGCAAGCCGGCGGGATCGCTCAGACCGGATCGCCGCAGGAGATATACTTCGCCCCTCGTAACGCCTTTGTGGCCAGCTTCTTCAGCGAGGTAAATCGCATTTCCGGCCGTGTCGAGAGCGGGTCGGTCACCACTCCCTTGGGAACCATATCAGCCGGCGATATTGAGGAAGGCAGTGCCGTCGAGATCATGATCAGGCCGGAGGCCCTGATCCTTGGGGATGCCGCCGGCAGTGCCTGCCAAGCCACCGTCCAGGCGGCGCGGTTGCTGGGCCGGACCAGCTTGATACATTTGGCTGTCCCGGCCACGGAACCGGCCATTCATGTCCATGCCCGCGTCCCGGGTTGCGTCCTGCCGGCTGTTCAAGACACCGTGGGTTTAAACCTTAATACCGAACTAGTGTTTGTTTTTCCTGCCTCAAGGGCTACATAGCGGTGTAGACTGGCTACGGCCCGACCTGCTTTAGGCTGGGGCACGGCTGCATTTGTAATTTTGAGATCTGGGAGATCCAGAACATGGGCGCCTTAAGTATCTGGCACTGGCTGATTGTCCTGGTCGTCGCGATGGTTCTGTTCGGCGGCGGAGGCAAGATTCCGCGCCTGATGGGCGATGTCGCCAAAGGCATTAGGTCCTTCAAGTCAAACATGAAAGACGACAGTGAAGCCACTGCCGACAATAAGAAAATTGACGAGGGGGTAAATTTGGCTCGCGAGGACGAGGCGGCGAAAAGCTGACGTCGCGCACGTCGCGCCGGGTCGAGGCCCAGGGCTTCAAGCCCGGAATTGAACGGGCAATCCCGCAATGTTTGATCTTGGTTGGGCAGAACTGCTTATTGTGGCGGTCGTGGCCCTCATTATTGTTGGTCCAAAGGATTTGCCGGGCGCCTTGCGCACGGTGACGGGGTTTGTGCGCCAGGCCCGGTCCATGGCCCGCGAATTTCAGCGCGGCATTGACGAAATCGCCCGTGACAGCGGCATTCAGGACATCAAACGAGATTTGCAGAAATCTGTCGACCTTGGCCTTGATGACGATATCAAAGACGCCCTCAGCCCCGATTTCGACGACCACGCGAAGCCGTCCTCAGGCGCGCAAGCCATCGATCCGCCGGATACCACCGATCCGACCGGCGGAAACGCCATTCTGAGCCCTGAATCAGCCAAGCTGGCCGCCGAGCCCATGGCTTCTTCCGGCGACACGGAACCGCTCGATCCCGGTCCGGAAGAAACGCCCAGACCCGACATTGTCACAGCCGATGACGGCGAAGCTTCGAAAATCGTCGCGGGAGCCCCGAAAGCCGGTGGCGCGGCGTGAGCGAAGCGACTGATACCGTTGCTGGCGACGAACCGGATGACGACACAAAGATGCCGCTGCTCGACCATCTCGTCGAGCTCCGTCGTCGCCTGATTTACGCCGCGGCCGCTTTGCTTGTCGCTTTTCTGGTCTGCTTCTACTTCGCCAATACCTTCTTCGACTTTCTGGTCCAGCCCCTCGCGGACATCTGGGAAGGGCAGCAAGGCCGCCGGCTGATTTTCACGGCCTTGCACGAAAAATTCTTCACCAACGTCAAGGTCGCCTTCTTCGCGGCCGCATTCTTTGCCTTTCCCATCATGTCGTCGCAGATCTGGGCCTTCATCGCGCCGGGGCTCTATCGCAAAGAGAAGAGCGCTTTCCTGCCGTTCCTGATCGCCACCCCAATCTTGTTTTTCGCCGGCGGGGCGTTCGTCTTCTACATTGTGTTGCCCGTGGCCTGGAAGTTCTTCGCCGGGTTCGAGCAATTGGCCACCAGCGGCGGTCTGGCCATTCAGCTTGAGCCCAAGGTCAACGAATACCTGTCGCTGACCATGCGTCTCTTGTTTGCTTTCGGCCTGGCCTTTGAGTTGCCCGTCGCCTTAACCCTCATGGCCCGTGTCGGCATCACCAGTTCCGACGGACTTAAGCGCAAGCGGCGCTATGCGGTCGTCCTCGCATTCGTCGCCGCGGCCGTACTCACGCCACCCGACCCCATTAGCCAGTTGACCTTGGCGATACCGATCATTGTGCTCTACGAAGTCTCGATCTGGTGCGCGCGCCTTGTCGAACGCCAGGCCGAGAAGGCGGCGGAAGCTGAGGATCGCGATTAGGACCGTCGTCATCGCCTAGACGCCCCGCCGCGACGGCCTTATAAGATCGCGTTACCTTTAGTGGATTCAATCGATGTTTGATTTGCAGTGGATTCGCGAGAATCCAGAGGCCTTTGACCGCAGTCTTCGCGCCCGGGGCGCGCAACCTGAGTCCGCCGGCATCCTCGCTCTGGATAGCGAGCGGCGCGCCCATCAAACCAGCTTGCAGGACATGCAGGCTCAGCGAAACCAGGCGTCGAAAGCAATCGGCAAAGCCATGGCGGGCGGCAGCGGCGACGAGGCCGAGGCTCTCAAGCTCGAGGTCGCGTCGCTGAAGGTCAAGATCGCCGATGTCGAGGCTCAAGAGCGCGAACTAGCCGCGAAGCTTGACGATTTGCTTGCCTCAATTCCCAACGTGCTGGCTGACCAGGTGCCCGTCGGGGATGAGTCTGCGAACCGAATCCTCCGCACCCAAGGGATGCCAACCCGGTTTGATTTTCCGCCGAAAGAACATTTCGACATCGGCGAAGGGCTGGGATTGATGGATTTTGAGACCGCATCTGCGATGAGCGGTTCCCGATTTGTCATTCTCAGGGGGGCCTTGGCCCGTCTGGAACGAGCGCTGGCCCAGTTCATGCTCGATGTCCACACCAGCGAGTTCGGATACACTGAGATTAGCCCGCCATTGCTGGTTCGCGACCAGGCTCTTTTCAATACCGGCCAGTTGCCGAAATTGGCCGGCGACCAGTTCGCCACCACCGAAGGCCATTATCTCATTCCCACCGCCGAGGTCCCACTGACCAACTTGGTCGCCGGGCGGATCCTGGACGAAAGCGAACTGCCGATCCGTGTCACGGCCTGGACCGGCTGTTTCCGCTCGGAGGCGGGCGCGGCCGGTAAGGACACGCGCGGCATGCTGCGGCAACACCAGTTCTACAAGGTCGAGTTGGTCTCCATTGCCCATCCCGATGAGTCCGATGCCGAACAGGAGCGCATGACCAAATGCGCCGAAGCCATCGTTGAGCGTTTGGGACTGCCGTATCAGGTCGTGATCTTGGCCAGCGGCGATACCGGGTTCGGCGCCCGGCGGACGTTCGACATCGAAGTTTGGCTGCCGGGGCAGGGGGTCTATCGTGAGATCTCATCCTGTTCGAACACCGGCGATTTCCAGGCGCGCCGCATGAAGGCCCGTTACCGCCCCCAGGGCAGCAAGGGCACCCGTTTTGTCCACACCCTCAACGGGTCGGGTGTCGCGGTCGGCCGTGCGCTTATCGCCATTCTGGAGAATTTTCAGCGCGCTGATGGCTCGGTCGCCATCCCCGCTATATTGCGGCCCTATATGGGCGGCCTCGAGGTCATTGAACCGAAATGAACGACTGGCCGGAAAAGATCCGATATCGCCGGATACTCCTTTCCAACGACGACGGAATAAACGCGCCGGGTCTCAAGGTTCTTCAACGCATCGCCGCCAAGCTCAGCGAAGATATCTGGATTTGCGCCCCCGAGACCGAACAAAGTGGCGCCGCTCACTCGCTGACGCTCCACGACCCATTGCGCATCCGCCGCCTGTCGCCGCGCCGCTTTGCGGTGAATGGCACACCCACGGACTGTGTGTTGCTGGCGCTGCAGGAGATCCTCAAGGACGATCCCCCGGACTTGCTGCTTTCCGGCGTGAACCGTGGCGCCAATATGGGCGAGGACGTGACCTATTCCGGCACGGTAGCGGCGGCCATGGAGGCCACCATCCTGGGCGTCCCGGCGATTGCCCTGAGTCAGAACATCGAAAATGGCCAATCCAAAATCCACTGGCCGACGGCCGAGAAATTTGCCCCGAAGGTTATTCGTAGCCTGTGCGGCGCTGGTTGGCCTGAGGGCAGTTTGATCAATGTGAATTTCCCCGACTGCGCCCCCGCCGACGCTGGCCCTGTTGAGTTGACCCGTCAAGGTCAGCGCAAGATCCTCGACAATCTGGATAAGCGCATTGATCCTCGCGGCCGGCCCTACTACTGGATTGGTTCGTTGCGCAGCGACGCCGTGGCCAAGCCTGGCACTGACCTTGCTGCCGTCGAAGGTCGGCGCATCTCGGTGACCCCCATCCACCTGGATCTAACCCACCAGCCGACGCTGAAGTCGCTGAAACAGGTGTTTTGATGAGCGGCTTGGACGACAAGGCCAGACTAATACTGAGCCTGCGCCAAGCCGGTCTTACCGACACGTCCCTGCTGTCGGCAATCGAACGTTTGCCCCGCGAAGAGTTCTTGCCTGAGGCGGTGCGGGCGCGCGCCTACACCGAGGCTGCCCTGCCGATCGGCTGCGGCCAATTTGCCGAGCCGCCGCTGCAGATCGCCCGTATGACCGCGGAACTTGAGCTTGGTGACCGCATGAAAGTGCTGGAAATCGGCACCGGCAGTGGTTTCCATTCAGCCGTCCTCGCCGCCCTTTGCCGCCGCGTCTACACCGTGGAGCGCCATCGCGCCTTGTCGACGGAGGCGGCGGTACGGCTGACTCGGCTGGGTTTGCACAACGTCACGACCCTCGTCGGCGACGGTCTGGAAGGGTGGCCGCATCAAGCCCCGTTCGACCGTATCATCGTCTCCGCCGCTGCCCCCGAGGTTCCCGGCGCTCTCATCGAGCAACTGGCGGTTGGCGGCATGATGATCCTGCCGATTGGCCGGCCGGACGATGAACATCAGCTCATCCGGATCCGCAAGGATGCCGACGGCGTCGACGCCGAACCGCTGGAGGTCGGGTATTTCGCCGCGCTCGAACCCGGTCTGGGTCGCGACGAAGCCGCCACTGGGTGAGTGCATGCACGGATTGTCTTGCCGACCCGGCAAGAGTTCCCTAAATTCCCTTTCCGAGGCCCACGAACGGAGTATGGCGTAACCCCGATGGGTCAAATTGCCCTGGCGTTACTATTGCTGTTGCTAGCAGGTTGCGCGCGCGCTGAGCCGCCGGCGCCGATCGTCGACCGCACGCGAACGGAACCGCCGACCATCGCCCGCACCGCGACCGGCATCCTCAATCGGCTGGTCTCGTTCTCGCGGCCGGCGTCGGACGTTGAGGTCGTGCCCTTGCGACCGTTGCCCGGCCAGCAGGTCGCGGCGGCCACGCCCAGCAACAAGCCGGCATCGCAAGTATATGCCGTCCGCCGCGGTGACACCGTCAGCCGGATCGCCCGCCTGCACAGCGTCCCCGCCGCTAGCGTTATCGGCATCAATGGCTTGCAGCCGCCCTACCTGCTGCGGATCGGCCAGCGCCTCACCATCCCACCCAGGAATCTCCATCAGGTGGTTCGTGGTGAGACGCTTTACGCCCTGTCCCGGCGGTACGGCGTGGCACCGCAGGATCTCGCGCAACTCAATCGCCTCAAACGTCCTTATCGGCTGGTTGCCGGCCAACAGTTAGTCGTGCCTCGCGCTGGCATCGAGAAACCGCCGGCAATAGCGGCTGCGGCCGAGCAGACGCCCGCGGTCCAAGTAGCTGTGGCCAAACAAGCGCCTGCGGTCCAAGTGGCCAGCGCAACGATCCCGACGCCCCGTCCGCGGCCGGCCAGCCTTCCCGTACCGCGCCTGCGGCCGACGGCACCGGCTCGGGCCACGGGTCCGGTTCTGGTTATTGGCACGCCGCCGCCTCGCGCCGGCGGCGGTTTTGCCTGGCCGGTCAAAGGCGAGCTCCTGACCCGGTTCGGACCGTTGGAGAGTGGCCGGCGCAA
>JAJFJA010000024.1 GCA_021774445.1 Alphaproteobacteria bacterium | reverse complement strand
GGACAAGCCCGAAAATGATGTCGGTCGGACTGCATATGCGCCTGGCCGGCCATCCGGCGCGGGCGGCCGGCCTGGCGCGCCTGCTCGATCATCTGCGCGACTGCGACGATGTCTGGGTATGCACCCGCGATGACATCGCCCGCCATTGGATCGAGCACCATCCGCCGGCTAGCTGACATGGCGGCTAAAGTCGTCACCCTACAGTTGTTGACCGCCGAGAATTTTGCCGACTTCGGCGATGTCCTGGCGGGGCCGCTGACACCCGGTGAACGCGCGTTCTATTCCGAGGGACTGCAGCCGGACCCAGGCGACGGGCGTATCAGTCTGCACGTCAACCACGTCACGCCGGCGAGGCTGCCCTACACCGCAACCCAACTCGAGCGCCACCCAAATACCTCACAAACCTTCCTGCCGCTGCGGGTGTCGCGCTACGTCGTGCTGGTCGCCGCCACACGGCCGGACGGCAGGCCCGACGACGGTAACCTCAAAGGCTTCTGGTCGCCCGGGGACCAGGGCATCACCTATCATGCCGGGGTCTGGCATCACGGTATCGTCGTCCTCGACCAAGCGGCACATTTCGCCGTCCTGATGTGGCGCCGCGGCGACGGACGCGACGATGAATTCGCCGACCTGCCGGCCCCGGTCGGCCTGCAACTCTAGAGCGGGTGCAGCCCGGATCCCCAAGCCCCGCCGCCCTTTACGAACGGTGTTAAGTCTACGCACTCGAAGGCCCGCACAGCCTCCTCGCGGGCTGTCGCCATGACGTCGCCGACATCGACACTCAGAACCGCTCGGTCGCGCATCAGCACGCGCCCATCGACCACGACGTCCCGCACGTCATGCCCGGAAGCGTAAAAGGCGAGCAGATGCTCTATCGACGTCGCCGGCGTCAGGTGCGGGGCCGACAGGTCGACCGTGATCACATCGGCGCGCTTGCCGACTTCGAGAGAGCCGACGACATCGCCCATGCCGAGCGCGGCGGCAGCGTCGCAGGTGACCATGCGCAAGGCCTGCCCGGGCGGCAGGACGGTCTGGTCCTGGTGCGACATCCACTGGTTCCAAGTGGCGCGGCTCAGTTCTCGCCACAGATCGAAGCCGCAATAGGGCGCCGCGCCGTCGGTGGTAATCGCCACCTTGGCGCCGGCCGCGGCCAACGCTGAGATCGGCGCGACGCCATACCAGACATTCTCGTGGGTCAAAGCTACCGTTGCGATGCCACATCCGGCGCCGCCCAGCACGTCGACCTCGCGCGGTCCCATGCTATTAGCGTGGGCGATCACGATATCGCGGCCCAGCAGCCGTTCGACCGTGGCCTCGCCAAAATGCCGGAGGGCGAAATCCACGGCCCCTTGGAACATATGGGTCTGGATCAGCAGACCGTGCGAGTCGGCCAGCGCGCGCATGTGCTCAGCGTGCTCCAACATGGCCGGAACATCCGCCTTGCCCGGCAGGCGATGGGCCATGCGCCGGTGCGGCACTTGCCGGCCGAACAGGTAAGGCACCGCTAAGGCCATTCGTATGCGACCGTCGGCGCCACCGTGCCAGGCGCGGATGACCTCAAGGCTGTTTTCAACGGTGTCGTGATAACTGAAGGGCCGCTCCACCCATTGCCCAGCCTCGAAAAAGCTGCCGGTCCAGGGCTCGGGTAGGTGGCTGCAAATCGGATCGGGCGGGCCGACGCCCAACACGGCTCTGACACCGACCTCGGCATAAGCCTGGGCATTGCGGACGGCGAACACCGGGTTATCCAGTCGCGCCGGCGACGCGCCGATCACCGACATGCCGGTGGTGACACCGGCCCGCAGCCGCTCCGTCGCGGCAAGACGCGCCTCCGCATGCCACCATTGTGGTGTCGTCGCATGCCAATAGAGGTGCTGCGACGGCCAGCCTTGTTCGGGGTCGAAGATACCGCGTATCAACCCGTGGCCAGCATGGCCGTAGGCATCGACCAGGCCCGGCATGATAACGCACCCCGCGGCATCGATGACCTGCGATGCCCGGTAATTGGCCAGCACTTCATCCGTCTGGTCGATGGCGACGATCCCGCCGTCTCGTATCGCGACCGCGCCGTCGCGCACGGTCGAGCCGGCCGCGTCCATGGTCAGAACCAAACCGTTGACGACCAGCAGCTCGGCGCGCTCACGCGCGCCGCTCACCATGGCTTGTCATACCGCGTAGCGATGATGTGGTCGGCAGTCCGTAGGGCCAGCGCCTGGGCCGTCGCGGTCGGGTTGAGGGCGCTGGCGGTGACGAAGGTGCTGGCATCGGCAATGAACAGATTGGATAGCTCGTGGCTACGCCCGAAGCTATCGACGACCGAGGTCGCGGGGTCGTCGCCCATCCGCGTCGTCCCCATCAGGTGAAAACCGGCCTCGGCCTTCAGTGGCGTGTATTCGATCGCCACGGCACCCGCGGCGCGCAGCGCCTCAGCCGCACGCTCAGCCCCGAAATCCAGTATCGCGCGGGTGTTCGTTGACAGCTCGTAGATCATCCGAGGCACCGGGATGCCATCATCATCCAGGCGCGTCGGCGACAGGATCACCCGGTTCTCGGGTTCCGGCAGATCTTCGGCGCTAATGCTCAGTCCGGCGACATGGGCGGACGGGTCCGCGCCATCCCTTTCGAAAGCGTCGAAGTGAACGCCGGGGGCCGCGGCGCCGACCGAAAGCTGCAATTTGCTGCCGCGCACGAACCCTCGTTCCGATCGGGTGGCACCGAATTCGAGGGAGATGAGCCCGGCGGTCTCGCCGACGGGCATGTCGTGCGGCTCGGCAAACCAGCCATCGACCCAGGCGTATGGATGCAGCATGAGACGGCGGCCGACGAGGCCGCTGCCGTTGGCCAAGCCATCAGGAAAAGTCGACGAGGCCGATGCCAACAAGAGCCGCGGCGTGCCGATGCCGTTGGCGGCGAGCACGAACCGATCCGCCCGAACGCGAAAACGCCGATCGGCGTCGGCACAGACCGCACCGGTAATACGGGCGTGCGCATCATGTTCCAACCGCAGGACGCGGGTGTCGGTGAGCAGTCGCACCCCGGCCGCCACGGCGTCGCGCATGTAAGCGTCGTCGGCACCGGCGCGACGGCGCGACGGGCAGCCGATATAGCATGGTCCACGATGGGTACAGCGCTGCGCGTCCGGTTTCGTCGCCTCGCGACCAACGACGAGATCGACCGGCCAGCAATGCCAGCCAAGATCGCCGAATGTCCGGATAACGCGCGTCCCGATGGAACCGATCGGTGGTAGTGGTAAAGGCGTACCCGTGCGGTCGGGGCCCAGCGGATCACCTGGTTTCCAGGCCAGACCAATGCGACGCTCGTTGAGGGCGAAATAGGGCTCAAGATCCGCATAGGTGAGCGGCCAGTCGTCCGCGACGCCGTCATCGGAGAACACCCGGAAGTCCTGCGGCCGGAAACGAGGCGCATGGGCCGCCCAGTAGATCGAGCTGCCGCCGACACCGTTGCCGAGCATTGGCTTGATCGGCGAGCCATCGTCTTCGATCGGGTAGTCTGCGGGACCGCGCCGTAAATTGGGATTGCCACTCAGTGGCCCCTGGGTCAGGCGCCAGCGCGCGGCCGCGTCGCTCGGCACCTGGTCGTAGTCGAACCAGGTACCACCCTCAATGCAGACAACGCGCATCCCGGCGGCCGCCAGACGCCATGCCACCGCCGCACCGGTCGGCCCGGCCCCGACCACGGCGACGTCGGCTTCGATCTCAGTGCTCATCGGGTTTCGGCGGCAGTCGTCGCACGCCTGTCTCTGACGGCGCCGATCCGGCG
The DNA here is from genome assembly GCA_021774445.1 of Alphaproteobacteria bacterium. Taxonomy (GTDB): domain Bacteria; phylum Pseudomonadota; class Alphaproteobacteria; order UBA6615; family UBA6615; genus SZUA-147. Next base: position 60,731 of record JAJFJA010000024.1, on the reverse strand, counting down.
CCCCGCACATCCAGGCTGGCTTGAGACAGATGCCGCCGCATCAACTCAGCCGCGCCTTGCCAATCGCCGGCTTCGAGCGCATCGATTATCGCCAGGTGCTCGCCGCACCACTCGCTAACCCGTTTGGCACTGACATAGCCACGATACTCGAGCAGCCGCCGCAACCTGTTTTGGCGCCGAATTGTCTCCATCCAGAACATATTGCCGGTAAAAGCCGCGATCATGTCGTGAAACGATGAATCGATTTCAAAGCGCCACGAGCGCATCAAGCGGCGTTTGCCGGCGCGTGACATGTAGGCCAAATGGGCCTGCCGCGACCGCTCCAAGGCATCGTGGTCGACACGAAACTGCGGCAGCAGGATGCCCGATGGCTCTAACGCCAGCCGCACCTGGTAGCCCGACAGTCGAGCCTCGGCGGTGTTCAGCGAGGGTAGGAAGGACCAGCCCTGCCCGGCGCCACGCTCAATCAACTGCTCATCGGCTAGACGGGCCAGCGTGCGCTCGACAACGTTCCGGCCGGCCCGGAATTGCCGCATCAAATCGACTTGGTTCACCACGGCGCCGATACGGCCGGAAACATGGGCGTCAATCACGCGTTCATACAGTTCTTCGTCCTTGGTGGGCGGGACGTCGATGCCGATCGCGCCAAGCCTCCCCGCGCTTTTGGCTAGGAAGAAGCCGTGAAACGGCCGCGCTTCCACCACACCGTGCTGGCTCAACAGCATCAGCGCCGACCGAATCGGCGATCGGGAAACTTGGAATACGGAGGCCAGGCTGCCCTCGGTCAAGTGGTGACCCTTTGGCAAGTCGTGCTCACGAATATGCCGCAGAATCTGCTGCGCCAACTTGGCGCGGCGAGAGCTCAGTTTGCCATTCTTCGGAGCAACTATTCCCATACAACGGCTATCCTAATTGACAGAATTAAAGCAGTTTATACAATCTGAAAACGGTGTAACAGGAATTACGTGATCAGAATGGTCGACCCAACGGGCATGCGTGACCGTGGCCGATAACAGGTTCGTCGGGCGGTGCGGCGCCAATGAACTGGCGGTAACCAAGCCCGACCGCCGCAATGGCGAAGCCTATGGCGGCCTGTGTTACGACGGCGTCGGCGGCCGTGCCATTCGGATTGATGACCAGTATGCGCGTCGTTGTTGCCATGCCACAATTCTATCCGACAGGCGCCGACGATGCCATGCGCAGCCGGTTTTGCGATCGCCGGGGAATGGCCGATGATGCCGGATATCGATGGCGACGCCTGTTTCGCGCAAGACTATGCCACGGCGCGAGAGCGCTTTGGCGCGGCCTGTGCGAAGCAACGTGCCACCTTGTGGACCTACGGCAACCCAACCACCGGACCAAGTGGTGAACCCCTGACGACCGACGCGGCGTGGTTTGGGCCAGCGGAAGCGCGGCGCGTGATGGTCCTGGTTTCCGGCACGCATGGCGTCGAGGGCTTTTGCGGCGCCGCGGCGCAACTCGACTGGATACTCAACGACGGGCCGGGCACGTTGCCCGGCGGCGTCGCGGTGCTGCTGGTTCACGCGATCAACCCATACGGTTTTGCTTGGCTGCGGCGAGTGACCGAAGAGGGTGTCGACCTGAACCGCAACTGGATCGATTTCAATGCCCCGCTGCCGCCGAACGCGGCATATGACGCGTTGGCCAAGGCAATCGTTCCCGCCGCCATGGAGGGGCCAATCTACGCCACAGCGGAAGCCGAGCTGGCAGAATGGCGCGCGGCGCATGGCGAGCCGGCCTTCCAAGTCATGCTGAATTCCGGCCAGTTCACCCAACCAGGCGGCCTGTTCTATGGTGGTACGCAGCCGACTTGGGCGCGCCGCACGCTGGAACGAATAATCGCCGACCGTCGTCTCGCCGAGCGCGACCGTGTCGCCGTCATTGACTACCACACCGGCCTCGGCCCGTATGGCACCGGAGAGCCGATTTGCGGCCACCGACCCGGCACCGCCGGCCAATCACTGACCCGGGCTTGGTACGGCGATAGCCTGACCGAGCCATTTCTCGGTACATCGTCTTCGGCGCCAATCGTCGGGTTGTCGCAATACGGCTGGCTGGCTGCCTTGGGCGAGCGGGTTACCTTCATCGCGCTGGAGTTCGGCACCTATCCGCCGGACGTGATCTTTCAAGCACTGCGTGCGGAGCATTCGCTATACACGCAGGGCGACCCGGCTTGGGGCGACACCGAGACGCAACGGATCAAAGCCGCCCTACGCCGGGCCTACTACCCGGCCAAGGCCGACTGGCATGAGCTGGTGATCTTCCGCAGTCGCCAGGTGATCCGCCAAACCCTGGCTGGACTGGCCGGCGAGACCGCGTCGCCTTAAGGGCGTCGGCGGCGCGGGCATAGGCGGTATTGGTCCAAACTGACTTGATGGTAATCGAGAACGCTATTCGCGGGGCGGCGTGCAGGCGACGGCAACGACTAGGCCGTTTGGTCCAACGATGTGGCGATAACTGAAATTGAGCGGCAGATACACAGCCGTCCCGGGCGTGAAGTGCCGCTCCCGACCGTCTTCGAGCACGATCTGCCTAGAGTCGCCTTGCAGGCAGTACAGGACCACTTCGTGGATGCCGTCGCCCTCCACGACCGTATCGAAATTCGGGGTATAGGTCGTGATGTGGAACGAGAATGACTCGCAGCCTTGACGCTGTTTGGTAACCAAGCGGTGGCTGTATTCGTCGCCCTCGAAAATCCAGATCTTCTCGACGTCGTCCTGTGTCGTCCACTCGATTCTTTCACCCACCGTGGGTCCCTCCTTCGGTTGCTAAAGCAGCTTGGCCAGGAATTCCTCGGTCCGCGGATCGCGACCGGCGGTGAAAAACTCCCGGGTCGGCGCCTGATCGACGATTTTGCCTTCACTCATGAAGACGATGCGGTCGGCGACATCACGGGCAAATCCAACCTCGTGCGTGACCATGACAATCGTCATGCCGTCGCGGACCAATGTGCGAATTACGTCGAGCACGTCCTGCACGGTTTCCGGATCGAGGGCGGAGGTCGGCTCGTCGAACAGCATAAGGCGGGGCTTCATGGCGAGGGCCCGCGCGATGGCGACGCGTTGCTGCTGGCCGCCACTCAGTTGACCGGGGTAGGCGGTCGCCTTTTCGGCGAGCCCGACCCGCGCCAACAGCGAGCGGGCGAGTTCGGTAGCCTCGGCACGCGATTTACGCAGCACCAGGCGTGGTGCCAAAGCAACGTTTTCGATTGCCGTCAGATGCCGGAACAGATGAAAGCGTTGAAAGACGAAACCGATCTCGCGGCGCTGGCGGTCCATGGCGCGGGTCGGAATGGGAACCAGGCCGCCGCTGTCAGACGTCATGCCGACAGGCTCGCCACCGACGACGACAGCGCCGCCGTCCGGCGACGCGAGGGCGTTCAAACAGCGCAGGAGCGTGGTCTTGCCGCATCCGCTGGGCCCGATGATGGCGATAACCTCGCCCGGCTCGACCGCGAAGTCGACCCCGTCCAGGGCCGTGTGAGTGCCATAAACCTTGCGCACACGGCAGGTCTCAACGAGGGACCTGGCAGCGCCGGCAAGCCCATTACCAACCGTGCGCGCGAGGAAGCTCTCAACGGTGGGTTCGAGATTGGTTTGCGCGTGCCGGCGCTCCCACAATGCCGGGCCGCGGGCGGCCTGCGCCGGGTCGGTCCAGCGCTCGAGGCGGTGCTGGACCGAGTCCCAAACACTGGTCATCGCGAGGTAGTAGATGGTCGCGGCGCTGTAGATCTCGAGTGGTCGGGTGGTGAATTGCGCCATCTGTAACGAAGTGCGCAAGAGCTCCGCGAACGAAATCGCCGCCAACAGGGACGTCGCCTTCAGCATGTAATTGAAGTTGTTGCCGAGGGGCGGAATGATCACCTTCACCGACTGGGGGAGGACGATGAGGACAAAAACCTGCCAGCGCTTGAGGCCGATCGATAACGCGGCCTCGCGTTGGCCGGAATCCACCGACATCAGGCCGGCGCGCACGATCTCCGCCATTCGGGCGCCTTCATTAAGACCGAGCGCCAAGAGCCCCGACGTCACGACGCTGAGCGACAAGCCGAGCTGCGGCAAAACAGCGAAGAAAGCGAGGATCTGGACCAGCAGCGGGGTCCCTTGGAACACCCAGCGATAGCCTAAGGCCGGTACCCGAACCAGCAGGCGGGGAGAGAGCATCGTCGGGGCGACCAAGACGCCGATTACGGTACCGATGGTCTGGGCCACGACGGCAACCCAAACCGTCGTCCACGCCGCGCGTAGCAGCAATGGCGACGTCAGGGCGTCGAGAAATATCGGCCAGTTCCAGCCCATCGGGGCTTAGCCGCGGCTCTGGGTCATCTAAAGGCCCGGGGCACGAGCCATGTCATACCCGGCGTCGGCGGCCGCACCGGATCGACGATGAGTTCGAAACCGCTGCGCCGGCGGCCGCCGATCGAGAAATCGAGGACATTGCACAATCCCGATGGGGCGGCCATGACGTCATGAGTGGCGTTCATGATCATGAGACCGGCACCTTGGATGGACACGGCGGCGGGGGTCAGCCTTGCGTGCACCCGGTGGCTGCCGTCGATGAGAATGTCGTCGACCTGTTCATGGCCGAAGCGCTCGGGGTTATAGAACATCATCAGGCTCATGTTGACGGCGGCGGCGTCGCCGATGAAACCACGACCGTGCTGACTAATGCCGATGACGCGACCCGGCTCGATGGTGCCGAGGTCGGAACCAGAGTCGACGGGTTCCGTGCTGGTGTGGGGCTGCCAGCTTTCTTCGATGCGGTCGACCGCGAGGCCGAAGCGCTCAGCGACGGCGGCAATCGATTCGGGCATCGCCATGTGGCCGACTATGCGGCCGGTTGCCAGCTTTGCCTCGAACTCGTCGGGGGGCAATCCGAAGCCAACATGGTCGATGTCGTGCAGACCCGTACCGGTTACCTCGATGACCCGGGAGGTCGTGACTTTGGTAACCGCCGTCGTAACCCGGCCAAGTGCCAGGACCAGGGCGTCGAAGATGAACCCAGGGTTAATGCCACAACCGACGATACTGACCCCGTTCGTAACGGCGCAGGCATGCAGAGCACCGGCGACATTGGAAAATCTCAAGCCGGGGTGAAACATGCCTTCCGACGCCGAAATCACGTTGAGACCCGCCGCCATGGCCTGCTCCAACTGGGGTTGGATCGTCGGCACATGGGATTCCGTCATGTGAAAAACGACGTCGGCCGGACGGTCCAGGCTCGCCAGGCAAGTCGGCAAGTCGGCATGAATCGGCACATCCGGCGCAGAAGTACCGGGAAAGGCGGTGGATAAGGTTTTGCCGGAAAGGCGCGCGTCGTGATCGACAGCGCCGACAATTTCCAAATCGTCGACGCCAGCACCGAACGCCTTTACAACACGGCTTCCGAGGGCGCCCAATCCCCAGAGGATTACCCGGGCTCGTTTCGTATCACTCATGTCGTATCACTCATGGCAATCTCCAGCCGCTAGATTTTGAAGGCGAATTTGAGCCGGCGCGGCGTGTCATTGCGCCGCGAGCTGGCGCCTAGCCGGTGTTCGATGGCGGCTTGGATTAACGTCCAGACCGTCGTCATTGCGAGATAGTACAACGCCGCCACGGAATAGAGTTCGACCGCCCGGAAGGTCTCATTGATCGCCAGAGTGGTGACCCGCAGTAGCTCCTGGAAGGAAATAATGGACAGTAGTGACGTCGTGCGCAGGTTGGATAGGAACTCGTTGCCGAGCGGCGGCACGATCAGCCGCGCCGCTTGCGGCAGGATGACGTACCACATGGTTTGATGCCGGCTCATGCCGAGAGAACGCGCCGCCTCGATCTCGCCGCGGTCGACGGCGAGGATGGCGCCGCGGATGATTTCGGCCATAAAGGCGGAGGCATTGAGGCCGAGCCCAATCAACCCGGCTTCGATCACGTTGAGTCGGATGCCGAGTTGCGGCAAGCCGAAAAAGAGCAAGAACAGCTGCACGAGCAGCGGTGAGCCGCGCCAAAACCAGACGTAGCCGTTCGCGAGGGTTCGCAGGACCGGGTTGTTGGTTAGCTGCATCAGGGCAACGCCGAGGCCGACAACGACACCGATTATCTGGCTGACAACGGCAACCCACACAGTCACCATCGCCGCACGCATGAATAGCGGATCGGCGATGTAAGTTAAGAATGTCTCCCAGGACCAGCTCATGTTTCCGCTGCCGCCCGCCCCTTGGTGTACGCAGCCATGCCAGCAGCCGAGTTCGTCTTAACGGCAGAACGGACCCGACCCGCCGGCAGGCGGATCGGGTTCAAGTCCTTAGGCGATCATGCTGGTGTCATTGCTACGGATTAATGACAAATTCCGAAACGCCGGCGACGCCCCATTTGTCGACGATTTCCTGATAGGTGCCGTCCGCCTGCATTTGCCCCAGCGCCCATTGGATCGCTTCTGCCAGCGCTGCGTTCGCCTTGAGGGTCGCAATAGCGAGGGTATTGGGATAGGCCGCCGCAAACGGCATCACATAGCCCGGGTTGCGCGTTAAGTAGAAATGGGCCTGCGGGTCATTGAGATATGCCCCATCGGCCTGGCTACTGACGACGGCTTGAATGGCATCAGCGTTGGAGTCGAAGGCAAGGATGTTGATCGCCTCCAGGCCCGCGGCCACCATCCGTTCGCTTTCGGCAGCGAGGTGCTGGTTCGTGGTGCCCGCGGCGGCAACCGCTACGGTCTCGCCGGCCAACTGATCGAAACAAGCGTTGAAGCTGGCCTGGTCGCCGATCGTCGGCGTGCAGTCGACAACCAACGAGTCATCGGTGCGGACCATCAGGCCTTCGCCCCATTGCACATAGGCGACCATCTGCATGATCTCCTTGCGGGTGGGGTTGATGAAGATCGACGTGCATAGGCCGTCATAGCGATCCGCCTGTAAGCCCGGAACGAGGCCCGGAAACGCCAAGTTAGTCCACTCCAACTCTAAATCCAGGCGCGCAGCAATGGCGCCGCACATGTCCACATTGAGACCATCCTGCTTGCCGCTGGCATCAATGAACTGGTTCGGCGCGGCCGCAAAGTCGGCCCCCATCTGCAGCGTGCCGGGTTTAATAAGGGCACCAGCCGGCAGGTCGGGTTTTGACTGCGCAACCGCCGGGCCGCTGATGGCGATGGCAGCCGCCGCGACCAGGCCGAGGAGTAATTCTTTCGATTGGAAAAACATGAGCGTACCTCCTCCAAGGCTTCTGAAATTTCTTGCAGTGTATTGTATGCGGCACTTTGTACAATATCAAAGGTGAATTTTGAGTGCCGAGCTCGGCGCACGACCAGCGTGCCGCGTCTGACCGATTGACAAAATTACAACAGTTTGTACAATTCTTCGAGAATGTCCTTAAGGCAGACTGAGAACAAACGGTGGCCGACACCTTTCAGGAGTCCCTCTGGCATGCTACGGCCGAGCCCGCGCCAGAACTACCTTGCTGGACTGAGGACGTTTCGGCCGACATCGCCGTCGTTGGGGCCGGGTATCTGGGCCTCGCGAGCGCGCTGAATCTGGCTGAGAGCGGCGCTCGGGTGGTTGTGCTCGAGGCTGAAGAGGTCGGCCACGGCGCGTCCGGACGCAATACTGGGTTCGTGGTGCCAAGCTTCGTTACGGGCTTGGGACCGCGGGAAGTCAAAGCGCTGCTCGGACCCGCACATGGCGAGCGGCTTTGCGATCTCGTCGGTCGCTCCGGCGACCGCGTTTTCGAACTGATCAACAAATATGACATTCGCTGTGACGCCAAGCAATCGGGCTGGCTGCAGCCGGCCCATAGTGCCGAGCGCGTCGGATTCCTAGAGCAGCGCCGGGCGGATTGGCTGCAGCATGGCAAGACGATGCAACTACTCGACCGCGGCACCACGGTCAGGCTGACCGGGGCGCCGGGCTATCACGGCGCCCTACTAGACAAGAGTGGCGGTCACCTGAATCCGTTGAGTTATGCGCGCGGGTTAGCACGCGCAGCTGTGGGCGCCGGCGCCACAATCCGAACGGGTGCGCGCGTGACCGAGTTACACCGCGATGGGCAAGCCTGGACGTTGCGCATGCCGGCCGGGCAGGTCCGGGCCGACAAGGTCTTGTTGGCGACGAACGCGCTTGACGCCGACTTGGCGCCACGGGTGGCACGCAGCATGGTACCGCTCGTCGTCCACCAGATCGCGGCAAAGGTATCGGATCCGGCCAGCCGACAAACGATCTTGCCGGAGAACCACTGCGTCTCCGATACCCGACGCGACATCTTCGCTTATCGCTGGACGCCTGACGGACGGCTCGTGACCGGCGGTGCCGCGGCGTGGGCGCCGGGCGCCACCGGGCGTTTGCGGCGGTCCTTGGCCGATCGCCTGCGGCGCCTGCTGCCAAGTCTTGGGCCACTGACGGTGGATTTCGCCTGGAGCGGCATCATCGGATTGACGCGTGACCGCTTGCCGCGAGTCTTTGAGGTTGAGAGCGGGCTGTTCGCGGCGCTAGGCTGCAATGGGCGGGGACTCGCTCTTTCGACCGCGCTCGGGAGCGAGCTGGCGGCCTTCCTACGCGGTGACGAGCGCGGCCTGTCCGTCCCGGTGAGCCGGCCGGCGCCGATGCGCGGACATCTTGTCGCGCGACACCTGCCCTCGATCCTGCTGCCGTGGGCGCGCCTAACCGATCGGTTGGAAACAGGCCCAGCGTTGGACCGAAAACCGCCGCGCCGCGCCGGCACCGACAACGAGAAAGGGTCATTGCAATGAGGAAGCTGAACGAGGATGCGAAGGGCGTGTTCGTGATTTCGGCGACCCCGTTCGGCGAGGATGGGACCCTCGATCTCGCGGCAACAGATCAGCTTGTCGACTTTTATCTCCGGTGCGGCGTGGCCGGGATCACCATCCTTGGCGTGATGGGCGAGGCCACCAAGATGACCGAGGCCGAGGCCAGCAAATTCGTCGCGCGCGTCTTGCACTGTGTCGATGGCCGCGTCCCGGTAATCGTCGGCGTCACCCATACCGCCCTGACGGTGATCAAATCGCTAGCGCAAGAGTCCATGGAACTGGGCGCCGCCGGCGTCATGCTCCAGCCCATGTCGGGACTGAAGCATGATGGCGCGATCTATGACTACTTTGGGCAGGCGTTCGAGACTCTCGGCAACGACGTTCCCGTCGTCTATCAGGACTACCCCCAGGCCAGCGGCGTATATCTCTCGGCGGCCCTATGGCGCCGGATGGTTGACGCATTCCCGCAGTTGGTCATGCTCAAGCACGAGGACTGGCCGGGGCTGGCGAAGTTGACGCGGATCCGCGAAGACGAAGGCCGCGACGGTGCCCGCCGCGTCAGCATATTGACCGGCAACAACGGTCTATTCCTGCCCCAGGAATTGCGCCGCGGCGCCGATGGCGCGATGACCGGCTTCGCCTTTCCCGATGTGTTAGCCGAGGTCTACAAGCTATTCTCCGCCGGGTCGGAAGACGCCGCCGAGGATCTGTTCGACCGCTACATTCCGCTAAACCGGCACGAACAGCAGCCCGGCTTCGGACTCGCGATACGCAAGGAAATCCTGCGCCGTCGCGGCGCCTTGCGGACGGCGACGGCGCGCCAGCCGGCCTACCAGTTAACCGCCACGGACATCGCCGAACTCGACCGCCTGATGGCGCGGGTTGAGCGGAGTGGATAGCGACATGACTGACTACGATCTCGTTATCCGTGGCGGTTCGGTGGTCAGCGCAACCGATGTGACCGAGTGCGATGTCGCCATCAAAGATGGCCGTATCGTCGCCCTCGGCCGCGACTTCGCCGATGGTGCCGACACCATCGATGCCACCGGGAAATGGATCTTGCCCGGTGGTATCGATAGCCACTGTCACATCGAGCAAGAGTCATCCATGGGGGTGTGGACCGCCGACGATTTTTGCAGCGGCACCGTTGCCGCGGCCTGCGGCGGCACCACGACAATCATCCCCTTCGCCGCCCAGTACAAAGGCCAGTCCTTGCGCCGGGTGGTCCAGGACTACCACGCGCGGGCCGAGGCCAAGGCGGTAATCGACTACGCCTTTCACCTCATCATCTCAGACCCGACGGCGGCCGTGCTTGGCCAGGAGCTGCCGGCCTTGATCAAGGACGGCTACACGTCGTTCAAGATCTATACGACATATGAGTCGTTGAAACTCGATGACCGGCAGATCCTCGAGGTGTTGGCGGTGGCGCGGCGTGAGGGCGCCATGGTCATGGTCCATGCCGAGAATCACGATATCATCGCCTGGCTAAGTGAGCGCTTGCTGGCGGCTGGGCACGCAGCGCCAAAGTATCATGGCGTCGCCCACGCCGCCGTCGCCGAGCGCGAGGCCACTCACCGCGCCATATCTCTGGCCGAAATCGTCGATGTGCCGCTGCTCATCGTCCATGTGTCCGGCCACGAGGCAATCGAACAGATCCGCTGGGCTCAGTCCAAGGGACTTCGTGTCTACGGCGAGACCTGCCCGCAATATCTTTTCCTCACCGCCGCCGACATGGATCAACCCGGCTTCGCCGGTGCCATGTGCATGTGTAGCCCGCCGCCGCGCGACAAGGCGAACCAAGAGGCGGTCTGGCGCGGCCTCCAGTCCCGCGTGTTTCAGGTATTTTCCTCCGACCACGCGCCCTACCGGTACGACGACCCGGAGGGCAAACTGCGGGCGGGCGACCGGACAACCTTCAAGACGGTGGCAAACGGCGTGCCGGGAATCGAGCTGCGGCTACCGCTGCTGTTCTCGGAGGGTGTCATGAAGGGACGTATCTCCATGTCCCATTTCGTCGAGCTAACGGCAACAAATGCGGCCAAGCTTTATGGCCTCTATCCCCGCAAGGGCACGATCGCCGTCGGCGCCGACGCCGACATCGCCATTTGGGACCAAAGCAGAGAGACGACGGTCACGCTCGACCTTTTACACGAGAATATGGACTACACGCCCTATGAGGGCATGACATTGCAGGGCTGGCCGACGACCGTCATCTCCCGCGGCGAGGTCATCGTCGACGATGGCGACGTGGCGGCCAGCCGCGGCCGCGGCCAGTTTCTACCCTGTGATCTGCCCGAGCCGGCGAGGCCGGCCGCCGGACCGCGATGGGCAGCTACCGATGGGTTCGATCCGACCGGTAATCGTTGACGACGCGGTAGGCGAGGATCGCCCGTCAGCACAAAATGGCGGCCCGATAGGTTTGTATACTTGTAATACAATCTAACTTGTTGTCCAATTGCCGGTAGTCGCGCTGGAGCGCCGTCAATCTGGGACTACCGCCGTGCGCGACGCGGCCAGGGTGCGGCTGCACAACGTGGACGAGGAGCAGCACGCAACGTGATCGATCTGGCAATCGTGGGCCTGGGACGTTGGGGACTGACCCTGGTCGAGTCCGTACAGGACAAGAGCGATCGGGTGCGGTTCACCCATGTTGTCAGCCGCTCGCCGGAGCGCGTGGGTGCCGTCGCCAATCGTCTCGGCCTCGCGCTGTTGCCCGACTTGGCAGCGGCGTTGGATGACCCCCGCATCGACGGCATCGTCCTGGCGACGCCGCACTCGCTCCACGCCCAGCAGATCGTCGCCTGCGCCGAGGCCGGGAAACCAGTCTTCGTCGAGAAGCCATTCACCCTGACTTTCGCCGACGCCGAGCGAGCGGTCGCTGCGGCATCAGCAGCGGGGATCGTCTGCGCCGTCGGCCACAATCGCCGCTTCCTGCCAGCGATCATCGAACTTGCGGCGGCGGTGCGCGATGGCCGGCTCGGCCGGATCTTGTTCGCGGAGGCTAACTACTCCGGCAATGTCGCTGGAAAATACGCCGCCGACTTATGGCGCGTCGCGCCCGGCGAGAGTCCGGCCGGCGGGATGGCGGGCGCCGGCATCCACATGCTCGACACAATCGTCCAATTGCTCGGGCCGATAAAGCACGTGACGGCCTACTCGTCGCGGCAGGTCCTCGACGTTCCCATGGACGATACGACAACGGCGATCCTGGTCAGCCAGTCGGGGGCGGCGGCGTCGCTCGTCACGTTGATGGCAACGGCAGCGGATTTCCGCCTCAAACTCTTCGGCACGGCCGGCAGTGCCGAACTGCGTGACCCGGAGACGTTGGTGTTCACGCCGGTTCACGGCGAGGCCGAGACAAGGACGTTTGCGACGGTAGACACGGCGCGGGCCGAGCTCGAAGCCTATGCGGATGCCATCGCCGGGCATGCCGCCTACCCGGTACCCCTCAACGAAGTTCTTTGGGGTATAGCGGCCTTCGAGAGCGTTAGCCGCTCGGTCGTAGAGGGCGGGACCGTGGCCGCCCCGGTAGAGGTCGCCGCATGATCGAGTATGGTCGCGCTCTGCGCCATCTCTGGGCGCTCGACGACAATATGGTCTTCCTCAATCACGGCGCCTATGGCGCGACGCCGCGTGAGCTGTTTCGCAGGCAAGACCATTGGCGCATCCGTATGGAGGCGCAGCCCGTCCGCTTTTTCATGGACGATCTGCCCGGTCTGATCCGTGAGGCGGCGGGCGCAATGGCGGATTTCGTCGGCGCGACGGCGGAGCGAACCGTCCTGCTGGAGAATACCACCAGCGGTATCAACGCGGTGCTGCGTTCGCTGACATTCGCCCCCGGCGACCGCATCGTCACCACCGATCACGTTTACAACGCCGTGCGTACGACTTTGCGTTTTGTCGCTGAGCGCAGCGGTGCGACCGTTGTCGAGGCGCCGGTCGCGCTGCCGCTGCGCGATGGCGCCGAGGTCACGCGCGCGATCGCAGCGGTGCTTGACGAGCGGACCAAGCTGGTGGTGATCGACCACATTGCCTCGCCGTCGGCGCTGCGATTCCCAGTGCGTGACGTCGTCCGCCTCTGTCGGTCCCGAAACATCCCGGTCCTTGTGGACGGCGCGCATGCACCGGGCCATATCGACCTGGCCGTCGACGAAATCGACGCCGATTGGTACGTCGGCAATGGCCACAAATGGCTGTGTGCGCCCAAGGGGCTGGCCTTCCTCACCGCCGGTGCACAAGCTGCGGAGATTCACCCAACCACGATCTCGCATGCCTACGGCCAGGGGCTCGCGGCCGAGTTCGGCAAGATCGGCACGCGCGACCCGTCCGCCTGGCTGTGCGCCGCGGCGGCCATCGACTTTCACCATCGCCTTGGCGGGCACGCGCTGCGGCGGCGCAACGCAACCCTGGCCGCGACCGCCGGCGCCGCGCTGGCCGGTGAAATGAACACCGTATTGGCCGGCCCAGCGGCGCAATTTGGTGCCATGGTCAGCATGCGCCTGCCCGGTGATCTGCCGGCGACCGCCCAGAACGCCGGGCAAATTCGCGACCGCCTTTGGTTTGATCATCGTGTCGAGGCTCTGGTGATACCGCTGGCCGGCCGGCTGTGGCTGCGCCTCTCCGTGCATGCCTATAACGATGCACAGGATTTCACCGACCTGCCGGCGATGCTGCAGGCGACGCTGGCGGCCGCCGGCGCGACGGCACTGCGGGAGCCGGCCTGATGATCAGCTTCCTCGCCCGTCGTCTTGGTCAGGCGGTGATCGTCATGTTGGTGGTCACGGCCCTTTCGTTCGTGATGTTCCGGTTCCTCGGCGATCCACTTGTCGCCATCCTGGGTGTCGACTCGACGGAAGCACAGCGGCAGGCGTTGCGTGCCGACCTTGGCCTCGACCGGCCCTTTGCTTTGCAGTTCCTGAGTTACCTCGGAAATATCGTCCAGGGCGACTTCGGCATCAGTTACCGGCTTGGCCGGTCCGTCGAGGCCGTGCTGATCGAGCGCTTGCCGGCCACGGTGGAACTTGCGGTCTCGGGCATGCTCATCGCCATCGTCATCGGCGTGCCGGCCGGCGTTTACACGGCGCTCAACCGTCGCCGATTTGTAAGCCGCGTGCTGCTTTCCATCTCGCTGTTCGGGATCTCGTTGCCGTCCTTCTTCATGGGTGTGCTGTTGATCTGGGTTTTCACCGTGAAGCTGGGTTGGCTGCCGTCGTTCGGGCGCGGCGCGACCGTCGATCTGGGCTGGTGGTCAACCGGCCTGTTGTCGATCAGCGGGTTGAAGGCGCTCATCATGCCGGCGTTGACTTTGGCGGTATTCCAAATCGCCATGATCATGCGGCTCGTGCGCGCCGAGATGTTGGAGGTCGTGCGCACGGACTTCATTCGCTTCGCCCGCGCGCGCGGTCTGCCCGCCCGCGCCGTCCACTACCGACATGCGCTGCGCAATACCCTAATCCCCGTCATCACGATCATTGGCCTTCAGCTCGGTTCAATCATCGCCTTTGCCGTGATTACCGAGGCGGTCTTTCAATGGCCCGGGCTCGGGCTGCTGTTTCTGCAATCGGTCGCGGCCGCCGACGTCACCATGATGTCGGCCTACCTGATCCTGATCGCCGCCCTGTTCGTCACCATAAATCTGTGTGTCGACACACTCTACCTCATCATCGATCCGCGCCTTCGCGGCCGTTCGAAGAACGCGCGGAGTTGACGATGGCAGGCGAGCAGCAGGCATTGGAAGCGATGCGGCCGACAAGCGGGCTGTTGGCCCGCCTGCGCCGGAGCGACCTGCTCTATGACTTCACGCGCGATCCGACAGCGATGGCCGCGGCGGTCATCCTGCTCGTGTTCGCCATCGCCGGCTTGGCGCCTCAACTCGTGGCGCCTTATCAGGCGTTCGACTTGACCCAGATCCGGTTACAAGACGCGTTTCTGCCGCCGGTCTGGCTTGATGGCGGCGATCCACGCTTCTTGCTCGGCACCGACGATCAGGGCCGTGACATGATTTCGGCAATCATATTCGGCGCCCGTGTTTCGCTTTTTGTCGGTCTCGCCGGCGTTCTGCTGGCCTTGTTGATCGGCGTCAGCCTCGGTCTAATCGCCGGGTTCGTCGGCGGTTGGGTCGACACCATAACCATGCGCATCGCCGACATTCAGCTGACATTCCCGGCAATCCTGATCGCGGTCATCGTCGATGGCATTTCGCGCGCCGCTTTCGGCCAGGCGGACCGCGACCGAGCGGCGGTGTTCGTCCTGATCCTGGCGATCGGCCTGTCGGGATGGGTTCAGTATGCCCGCCCGGTGCGCGGCGCGACGATGGTCGAGCGCAACCGCGAATATGTCGCCGCCGCGACGCTGATGGGTATCCGGACCTGGCGTATCCTCATCAAGCACATCCTGCCGAACGTGCTGACATCCGTGCTGGTGATCGGCACAATCCACTTGGCGGTTGCCGTCATTCTGGAAGCAACCCTGTCGTTCGTCGGCCTCGGTGTGCCGCCGACGGAACCGTCGCTTGGCACCCTTATCCGCATCGGCAACGGCTTCCTATTCTCGGGCGAGTGGTGGATCGCAGTCCTGCCTGGCTGTGCCTTGGTGATCCTGGTGCTCAGCATCAACTTGCTCGGCGATTTTCTGCGAGACGCCTTGAATCCGAGGCTGAAATGATCGGCTCGCCCAGTTCTCACATGCCGCACCACCGCGGCAATGAATAACAAGACGCCGCGCAACGGCGCCTTCAGAGCCACGCTGTAACAGGAGGAACAAGACAATGCTTAACCTACAGTCAAATCGCCAACCATTGGCGCTGCTGGCCGCGATAGGCGTTGCCGGGGCCGTTGCCCTCGGCGGACCCGCCGAAGCAAAGACGTTGCGTATCGGCGCGCAGGCGGATGCCGGCACCATGGACCCGCACGCACAGAACATTCAGACGACGATCTCCGTGCTGTCGATGGTGTATGAGGCGCTGATCACGCGCGACAAATCGTTGCGCAAAGCACCGCAATTGGCCACATCGTGGGAGAATCTCGAACCCACCGTGTGGCGCTTTTCTCTGCGACCGGACGTCAAGTTTCACGACGGCGCGGCGTTTGGTGCGGACGACGTCGCGCTGTCGATCGCACGGGCGCAGGCGGAGACGTCGCAGTTCAAGGGCTTTGTCGCCAACATCGCCGAAACACGGATTGTCGACGACTTGACGATCGACGTGGTGACCAAAACGCCCGATCCGCTGTTGCTCGATAAGCTCGCCTACATCTTCGTCATGGATAAGGACTGGGCAGAAGCAAACAATGTGCAGCGGCCGCAGGATTTGGGAAACCAGGAAGAGACCTTCTCGGTCCTCAACGCCAACGGCACCGGCCCCTATGTCCTACAGGCACGCGAGCCGGACTCACGCAGCAGCTTCACCCGGAATGCCGACTATTGGGGCGAGCTGGATGGTGACATCGACGAGGTCGTATTCCAGCCGGTGTCCAGCGACCCGACGCGGGTCGCCGCTCTGATCTCAGGCGATCTAGACTTGATTACCGCCGTTCCTAGTCAGAATGTCGACCAACTGACGGCGAACCCCGACCTAAAGCTGCAAACGACGGACGAGTTCCGGACCCTGTTCTTCGGCTTCGATCATGGCAGCGACGCCCTGCAATACGGCGATGCGGGCGGCGCGAACCCGTTCAAGGATGTCCGGGTGCGTGAGGCCGTCAACCTAGCCATCGACGCCGACACGATCGTCCGCACCGTCATGCGCGGTTACGCCACGCCGACGGGGCAGATCTTGGCGCCAGGCAATCTGGGCTATGACGCCTCCCTGGACGCCCGCGCGGACTATGACCCGGCGGCTTCAAAAAGTCTGTTGGCGGAGGCCGGCTATCCGGAGGGTTTCTCGTTCACGCTTGACTGCCCGAACAACCGTTACATCAATGACGAGGCGATCTGCCGGGCCGTAACGACCATGCTGGCGCAGGTTGGCCTCGACGCCTCCCTGAACCTGATGCCTCGAGCGCAGTATTTTCCGAAGCTGTGGGATCGGGACTCGACGATGTTCCTGATGGGCTTCAACTCGCCCTATTTCGACGGCCTGTACATGCTGGAGACGATGCTGATGTCGCGCAATGATGACGCCGGCGAAGGCATCTACAACTACTCCCTCAACTCGGACAGTGCCCTCGATCAGGCGATTGCCGATGCCCGAGCGACCATCGACGGGGCCGACCGCGACCGCAAGATGCAGGCGATCTACAAAAGCATCAAGGATGAGACGCTCTATGTGCCGTTGCATCACCAGGTTCTGGTTTACGCCATGCAGGACAACGTCAATGTCCAGATTCGGCCGGATAACCTGTTGGAGATCCGCTGGGTGACGATGGATTGAGCCACATGGCCGCGGCTTCGGCCGCGGCCATTTACTTGTTTTTTTGGAAATATTCGCAATGGCGCGCTACCGCATAGGTATCGACGTCGGTGGTACGTTCACCGACTTTGTGCTGGTCGACATGGTCGAAACGCGGCTCCGGTACCACAAGGAACCGAGCGTGCCGGAGGATCCCTCGGCCGCGGTCGAACGTGGCATGCACATCCTTTCCCAGAGCTTCGATGTGGCCCTCGGCGATGTCGAGTTGGTCGTGCACGGCACCACGATCGGCCTCAACGCAATCATTCAGCGGCGCGGCGCGCGCTTGGCCCTGGTTGTCTCCAAGGGCAACCGCGATAACCTTGAGATTGCCCGGCTGCGGCTGCCGAGTTCCTACGACTTCACGGTGCCACGAGAGAAACCGCTGGTACCGCGACACCGAGTATTCGAGGTTAACGCGCGGATGCGCTCGGACGGTACCGTGGTGGCCGAACCGACTGCCGAGGAGATGGCCGCGCTGGCCGATGGTCTGCGCCATGCCGATGTCGAAGCCGTCGCCGTGACGCTGCTCAACTCCTATCGCGACGGATCCCTCGAACAAGCGGTCGCTGCCACATTGCGGGCCTCGCTGCCGGGCGTGCTGGTCTCTGAATCGAGCACCATATGGCCGGAAATCCGCGAGTATGAACGCTGCCTGGTGGCGGCGCTAAATGCTTACATTCAACCGCTGATAACCGGTTATATAGACCGTCTGGAATCGCGCCTGCATGGGCAGGGTGTCAGCGCGCCGATCTATATCACCGCCAACAACGGCGGCACGTTAAGCCTCGACACGGCACGCGAACGCCCGATCGACACGGTGCTTTCCGGGCCGGCGTCCGGTGTTGTCGCTTCGACCCGCGTCGGCGCCGTCGCCAAGCAACCGCAGCTCATCACCTTCGACATGGGTGGTACGAGCGCCGACATCTCGCTGTGTCAGGCCGGCGTGCCCGAATTCACCGCGAGCACGCAGGTCGGCGACTTTCCGTTGATGATGCCGGTCGTAAACGTTTCCGCCATCGGCGCTGGCGGCGGTTCGATCCTGTGGGTCGACGCCCAGGGCCTGCTAAAAGTCGGTCCGGTCTCGGTCGGGGCGGATCCCGGTCCGGTTTGTTATGGCCGGGGCGGCAAGGTGCCGGCCATCACCGACTGCTACCTGGTGCTTGGCATCATCGATGCCACGCGCTTCCTCGACGGCCGCATGGCCCTCGACATCTCGGCGGCATTGGCGGCGTTGAACGGGATCGCCGGCGAACTCGGCTACGCCGGTCCGGACCGGGCGATGGAGGTTGCCGAAGCGGCGCTGCGCGTTGCCAGCGCCATGATGGCGACCGAGATAACGAAGCTGCTCGCCCAGGCCGGGGTCGACCCAAGACTATACGCACTGCTCGCCTATGGCGGGGCCGGGCCGACTCACGCCAACCTGCTGATCCAGGAGGCCGGCATTCAATCGGTCCTGATTCCGACAGCCCCCGGGACGTTCTGCGCCCTGGGTGCGGTGCTGGCCGATGTGCGCCGCGACTATGTGCGCACGTCGCGCCACCTGATCGGTTCGACACAAGCGCTCGACAACGCCACGGACGGATGGCCCGCCGTCGCGGCCACCCTTGCCGAATTGGAGAAGGCCGCGCGGGACTGGGTCTCGCGGGAAGGATCGCTCGTCGGCACTCACGATTTCGTCGTTTCGTTCAATCTCAGATATCCGGCGCAGGCCTACGAACTCGACGTCATCGTGCCAACGGACCAGAGGGAACAGCTGAGTGGTGCCGCCTTGGCAGAGCTGTTCCATGCCGAGCACCAGCGGCGCTATGGTTTCAGTGAGCTTGAGAGCCCGGTCCAGACCACGACGATCCGGCTTGGCGTCATCGGTCGCGTGGCTCCGGTGACGCTGCCGGAGGCCATGGCAGGCATTCCTGAACCCGCCGGCCGGCGCGAGGTCTGGCATGGCGGGCGTCGTATCGCTGTCGATATTTTCGCGCGTGCCGGTATCGGCGCCGGGGCAACCGTTCACGGCCCGGCTATTATCGAGCAACCCGACACCACGACGTTCCTGCTACCGGGCTGGCAGGCACGAGCCGATACGCTGGGAACCCTGCAGATCACCCGGGGGGCGGCAGAATGAGGCTCGACCCCATCCAGGTGGAAATCTTCTTCCATAAGTTCAGCGCCATAACGGAAGAGATGGCGATCACCCTGCAGCGCACCGCGCGGACGACTTACGTCAAGGAAGCGGGCGATTTCGGCACCTCGATCGCGACGCCGGAGGGACGGTTGTTCGCCTATCCAACAGCCCTCGGCGTATCGGGTTTTCTGGACAGCAATGTCGGACCCGCATTGGCCGAAGTCGGCGCACTCGAACCCGGTGACGTGGTGATCACCAACCACCCCTACAAGAGCGAGGGACTGTCCAGCCACATGCCGGATCTGCACCTGATCCAGCCAGTGTTCCATGACGGCCGTATCGTCGCCCATTGCTGGGACTTCATTCACTCCTCCGACATCGGCGGGGGGGTGCCGTCGAGTATCTCGCCACGCTTCGCCGACCTGTTCGAGGAAGGCTTCCAGATCCCCCCAATGAAGCTCGTCAAGGCCGGCGAGATGAATGAGGACTTCCTCATTCTCTACCGGTCAAACTGCCGTATGCCGGAGGAAAATCTGGGTGACGTACGGGCGATGATCGCGGCTTTGCGGGTCGGTGAGCGCCGCATACAGGAACTCATCGAGCTGCATGGCGTCGAAACGTTTCTGCAGGCGCAAGCCGATTTGGCGGAATACGCGGCGACGAAGGCGCTGGCGGTTCAGAAGAAGATCCCCAACGGGTGCTACGAGTTCTGGGACTTTCTCGACGACGACTTCAATTCCGACGTGCCGATAAGGGTGCGTTGCAAGCTGACGGCGACAGACGGCGAAGTGCATCTCGACTTCACCGGGTCCGACCCGCAGGTCGAGGCTGCCTATAACATTCCCACCGGCGGCAAGCGGCATCCCTGGCTGACGCTGAAGTTGATGCATTTCGTGTTCAGCCACGACAAGACGATCCCGCTTAACCACGGTTTGTTCGACCATATTACCGTCGAGGCGCCGCGCGGCACGGTCGTCAACCCGGAGCCGCCGGCCGCCGTCGGCATTCGCAGCGCCACGGCGATTCGTCTCAACGAGGCCATCGTCGGCGCCATGATCAAAGCTGAGCCACGGCTCATGCCGGCACCGAGCGGCGGCATCATGATCCCGTCGGTCCTGGTTGAGCAGGATGAGGTAACCGGCGCCCGTCATGTGATGGTCCTGCAATCGCTGGTTGGCGGCACCGGCGCCCGGTTCGGTGCCGATGGCGTGGACGGCCGCGATTCGAGCTTGGCCAACCAGCGCAATACACCGATCGAGAAGACCGAAGAAGAAGCCGAGGCGATGATCACCGATTACGCGTTGCGCACCGATTCCGGCGGCGCCGGGCAGTGGCGTGGCGGCACCGGCGTCGCTTTCAGTGTCCGCATCGCCAAGCACGGCAGTGCCGTTCTGGGGCGCGGGATGGAGCGTTTCGTCTTCCGTCCATGGGGCACGGCAGGCGGCAGGCCGGGCGAAAAGGCACGGGTCGTCGTCAATCCCGGCACGAACCGCGAGACCGAACTCGGTAAGCTCGACATCTTTTATCCGGAGCCGGGGGACATCGTCACCATCATGACACCCGGCGGGGGCGGTTATGGTGACCCGTTGGAGCGGCCATCGGACCTGGTCCGCGAGGACACATTGTACGGCTATGTCAGCGCCGAGGCGGCGCGGCGCGATTACGGTGTGGTGCTGATTGACGGTGTCGTTGACGAGGCCGCCACGACGACCCTGCGGCGGCAGATGCGCGCCCAGCGCGGCGCATTGAAGACCTTCGACTTCGGGCCCGAACGCGAGGCGTGGGAGGCGGTGTTCGACGACAGTACGATGTGTGCCCTGAACGAACTGCTCATGCGGCTTGGGCCAAATGCGCGAGCGCGGCGGCGCCGCGAGATCTTCAATCGCGTCATTCCCCGACTGGCCGAGGGCGCCGTCATACCGCTGCAAGAACGCGTTGGTGACATCGATGCCGCACGTCAGCGTATCGCGGACGAGATCGAAAAACTGAGGCAGGACCTTCCGGCCGACAAACTCGCCGGTAGTTGAGGAGATTGGGCATATGGTGGAACGCCGTCACGATCTGTATCTGCTGACCCCCGGCCCATTGACGGTGGCGCCCGAGGTGAAAGCGCAGATGTTGCAGGATCGCAGCCCCAACGCAGCGCTGCACAGTAAACTCACTGCGGAGATCGGGCACTACCTCCTGGAGATCTGCAACGGTACCGAGACCCATGTTTGCGTGCCGCTTCAGGGCAGCGCGACCTATGCCATCGAGGCCGGCCTCCACACGCTCATGCCGGACGACGGCAAATTGCTGATCATCCAGAATGGATTCTATGGCCTCAGGCTGCGCCAGCTTGCCGAAGGCATCCGGCTGCCAACGACGACACTCGAGCTGCCGATGCTGCCGTTGCCGACACGCGCCGATGTCGAGAAGGCGCTGGCCGACGATCCGGCCATTACCCACATCCTGCTATGCCACGCCGAAACCGGGACCGGCATTCTCAATCCGATCGAGGAGGTGGCAGCGGTCGCGCGCGAGCATGGCCGCAAGCTGTTTATCGATGCGGTGGCGTCGTTCGGCGGCTTTCCCATCGACGTGGCCGCCCTGGATGCGGAGGCAGTCTTCGTTTCGCCGAACAAGTGCCTGGAGAGCGTGCCGGGCATTGGTATCGTTATCGCCAAGAAAGCGTCGCTGGAAGCGGCGGAAGGCCGTAGCGCCTCGGTGGTCCTCGACCTGTACGCGCAGTGGCGGTTCTTTGAGCAGACCGGGTGGTGGCGGACGACCCCGCCGACTCATGTCGTGGCTGCCCTGGCCAAGGCCTGCGAGCGGCACCGGGCCGAGGGCGGTGTTGTTCCAAGGCACAACCGCTACCGACATAATTGGCGGCGTCTGGTCGACGGTTTGCGCCGGCGCGGTTTCCGCACACTCCTGCCCGACGATGTGGCGGCGCCGATCATCGCCACGTTCCATGACCCGGACGACCCGAATTATTCGTTCCAGGCGCTCTATGACGCCCTGGAGAAACGTAACATCGTGATCTTTCCCGGCCGATTGACCGCCACCGGCACCTTCCGCATCGGCATCATAGGCGACCTCGTCGAGAGCGATATCGACCTCGTTCTTCATACGATGGACGAAGCACTGGCGGAGATCGGCGTCGACATGGCGGGGCCGCAGGTCGGGGAAGCCGCGTCATCATGAGCCGCATTCTCATCATCGACCCGCAGTTCAAGGACGATCCCGATATCGAACAAGAGGTGGCGGGCCCAGACGTGACGTTCGACATCCTACGCCCCGGCGACGGCGAGGTTCCCGTCGAGCCCCTGCGCAGCGCCGATGCCATCATCAATTGCCGCAGCCGTCACAAACTGCCGCAGCATCTGGTGGCCGAGATGGAACGGGCGCAGATCGTGGTCCAAGCGGGCGTCGGTTTCAACCACATCGACGTCGACGCCTGCGCGCGGCGCGGCATTCCGGTCTGCAATACGCCCGACTACGGCACCCTGGAGGTCGCCGACCATACATTGGGCTTGCTGCTGTCCCTGACCCGGGCAACGACGGCCTACCACATCCGCCTGCTGCGCCGGAACGACGCGTGGAGCACCCTCGAGCTGCCGGTACCGCCGATCAGGCGGCTGCGCGATCAGGTGTTCGGCATTGTCGGTCTCGGGCGGATCGGCCTCGCGGTCGCCGCGCGCGCTGCGGTTTTCCAGATGAAGGTCGTTTTCTATGATCCCTACGTGCCAGCGGGGACGGAGCAGGCGCTGGGCTACCAGCGGGTCACGTCGTTCTCCGACCTGCTTAACGAAGCCGACATTGTCAGCCTGCATTGCCCGCTGACGAAAGAGACGACGAATTTGATCGACGATGGCGCGATCGCGGCGATGAAGCCGGACGCGATCCTTTTGAATACGTCTCGCGGCGGCACCGTCGATACCGACGCGGTGGAGCGCGGCCTGCGGTCCGGCAAGTTGTGTGCCGCCGGGCTCGATGTGCTGCCGGTCGAGCCGCTCGACCGGTCGCACTCCTTGATCGCCGCCTGGAGCCGTGAGGAGGCGTGGCTGGAAGGCCGCCTTATCCTAACGCCGCACGCGGCTTTCTACACCCCACAGAGTCTCGCCGACATGCGGCGCCTGTCAACGTTGGCAGCGATCCAGTTTCTCCAGGACGGCCGACTACGCAGCTGCGTGAACGTCGCATTGCTGAACCACTACGGCCACTTTGCCGACGCCGCGGCCGGCGTGGCTCGGAAGCCCCCGCGGCAGTGCGCGGTGTGATAGTGTCCCGCGTCCCGACACCCGAATCCGCGATGGAGCCGTCATTGTGACGACAGGAAAACCCGTTGATCCGATGCCTATTGGCGAGTTTCCGCAACCCAAAAGGGCGCTGCTCGCCGAGGCCATCGCCGACTCCGTGGCCGAGGCGATCGCGACACGGCATTTGCTGCCGGACGAGCGCATCGTCGAGACCGCGCTGGCAAGCAAATATGCGGTTAGTCGGGTGCCGGTGCGTGAGGCACTGAAGATCCTGTCGACTCAGGGTATCCTCGTGGGCGGCGGGCATCGGGGTTATCGCATCGCCTCGTTCACGCCGGAAAAAGTCGAGCAGGTGTTCGAAGTCAGGTTGCAGCTCGAAGCGATTTTGCTGCGCGACGCCATTGCCAACTGGCGCCGCGAGGGCAGCGATCTCAGCGCCCTCGATAGCGTCGTCGGGACCATGCGAACGGCTGCACGCGCCGGCGACCTCCGGGAGATTCTACGCGCCGATCTGGAGTTCCATCGGACGATCTGCCGGGCCGCCAAAAACGAGGTCGCCGCGGCCTTATGGAATGCGATTGCCCGCCACGTGCTGATTATCTTCAACCTGGCGCGGCACCGCGATGTCGATCTCGACGTGCCGGTGAAGCAGCATGTGAAGTTGCGCGCCTATATCCGGGCACAGATCGACGACCCTACCGCGGCAACCGACGACGTCAGGGCGGTCCTGGAGAAGCATTTTCAGCCGCGGCGACGGGCCCGCACCCAGGTTCCGACCGACAGGGCGGCTCAGCGGCCGCGCTCGCGACGCCAGTCGCGAAACTCCGCCAGCGTCTCGTCGTCGGGCGGATAGGTGCCGGCGAGCGGCGCGCCACCACGGACCTTCTCAAGCACAAATTCCTCCAGGACTTCCCGTTCCACGCAGATCTCGGCGATCTCCGAGGCCATATGGGCCGGGATGGCAACGACCCCGTTCGGATCGCCCATGATGATGTCGCCGGGAAGCACTGGAACGCCGGCGCAGTCGATCGCACAGTTGAGCTCGACGACCAAGCGATGGGAGGTCAGCGGCGTCGCCGCGTTGCCAACGCAGAAGACCGGCAAGGGGATCTCCGATATCGCCGCCGCGTCGGATACGGCGCCGTCCAAAACGACGCCGGCGGCGCCCTTCGCCAGCAGATGTGTCGTCATGACGTCGCCCATGAACGCCGTCCTGGTTTCGCCGCCCATGCCGACAACCAGCACATCGCCCGCCGCCATGATCGCCACCGATTCGGCCTGCAAATTGGCACGCTCACCGCTCTGCTGGGCTGCCAAGAGATCTTCGCGCACAGCGACGGTACGAACAGTCACCGCCCGCCCGACGAATTTGACGGCTTGCGGATTGAGCGGCGCCGGGCCGAACAGCAGCGTGTTTTTGAAGCCCTGGCGCCACAATGTCGAAACGACTGTCGGTACGGAGACCTGCATCAGTTGGTCGGTCTGGGACATGATTCCTCCGCTTTATGATGCGCCGGGCATTAGCCGGCCAACCAGCCGCCATCGACCATCAGACAAGAGCCGGTCGTGAATGACGACTGATCGCTGGCTAGGAATAGTGCCGCCTGCGCCACTTCCTCCGGCAGGCCGAACCGGCCGAGAGGATGGCGCGCGACCGCCCGCTCACGGGCGGCCGCCGGATCGCTCGCACGTTGCAGGGCGGTCTCGATCAGCGGGGTCTGGATGGCACCCGGGACAACCGTGTTTACCCGGATAGCCTCGGCCGCGTGGTCCACCGCCATGCAGCGCGCCAGGGCGGCGACGGCTCCCTTGGACGCAATATAGGGTGCATTAGCCCGGCCGCCGCCAAACGCGAGCTGCGAGCCGACGAGGATGATCGAGCCGCCGCCACGGCCTCGCATCGACCGAATGGCTGCGCGCGACCAGAGAAAGCTGCCCGTCAGGTTGGTCCTCAGAACCCCTTCCCACTCGTCCAGGGAAGTCTCCGCGATACCCTTACCGGTCGACCAACCGGCGCAGGCCAACAGAATGTCGAAGCCGCCAAACCGCTCAGCGACAGCCGCGGCGTGACGCTCGACGATGGCCTCGTCGCCGACGTCACCATCGAGCACGAGGGGCGCATTCTCGGCCCCGCCGAACGCGGTCGGCGGTAGATTGGCGGTATCGCGGTCAACGATGGCGATATTGGCGCCTTCGGATGCGAACAGTCGGGCACTGGCAAGCCCAATTCCCGATGCCCCGCCGGTCACGACCGCAACTTTTCCCGCTAAACGCCCACTCACACGACCAGCCTTCCGATCTGTTACTTTGTTAGCTTGTAATACAATCCGGGGCTTGGTACCAGTGCTAGTCGAAGTCGGTACGGATCATGCTAACCTTTCCGCCCGCCACGGGAGTTCGCACGCTGACGCACCCCCTAGCTTATGACTCACCCGACCGCCCGGCTCGACCCAGCGGCAGCGCAGCGCCGATCCTCTCGGTGCGCGATCTGCGCGTCGAGTTCGCCTTGCGGCGGGGCGTGCTTACGGCGATCGACGGCGTCTCGTTCGACCTCGCGAAGGGTGAGGTTCTCGGTGTCGTGGGGGAGTCGGGCGCCGGCAAATCGGTGACCGGCGCGGCTATCGTCGGCCTAATCGACCCGCCAGGCCGCATCGCCGGCGGCGAGATCCGGCTCGCCGGTGAACGCATCGATACGTTATCGGAAGACGAGCTGCGGCGGGTCCGCGGACGGCGTATCGGGATGATTTTCCAGGATCCGCTGACCAGCCTGAACCCGTTATTCACCATCGGCGATCAACTCGTCGAAACCATACAAGCGCATCTCCCCCTTTCAGGGCAGCAGGCTCGCGAGAGGGCACTGGCATTGCTCGTGGAGGTTGGGATCCCGGCGGCTGCGGAACGTATCGGCGCCTATCCCCACGAGTTTTCCGGCGGTATGCGTCAGCGCGTCGTGATCGCGCTGGCTCTGTGCGCGGAACCGGACGTCGTTATCGCGGATGAACCAACAACAGCGCTCGACGTTTCGGTTCAGGCGCAGATCATCGCTCTGATCAAGCGCTTATGTCGGGAACGCGGCACCGCCGTCATGCTGGTCACCCATGATATGGGCGTGATCGCCGAGACGGCCGACCGCGTCGCCGTGATGTACGCCGGTCGCATCGCTGAAATCGGCCCGGTCGCAGCCGTGATCAACGAACCGTTGCATCCCTATTCGGTGGGCCTGATGGGCGCCATCCCATCGCTCGAGCACGAAGCCAGTCGATTGACGCAGATCCCGGGCGCCATGCCGCGGCTTTCGGCGATTCCCCGCGGCTGCGCGTTTCATCCTCGGTGCGACCGTGCGTTCGACCGTTGCACTGCCGAACGGCCGCCCTTGATCGCCGAAAACGGTCGGCAAGTCGCCTGCCACCTCTACGGCGATGCCTCATGACCCAACCTCCCGTCGTTCGTGTTGCAGGCGTCAGCCGGTATTTCGATGTATCCAAGCCTTGGCTGACCCGGGTAATCGCACGGGAGGCGCGGCTGCGACTGCGGGCGGTGCAGGACGTCAGTTTCGACATCGCCCGCGGTGAGACCTTCGCCCTTGTCGGCGAATCCGGCTCCGGCAAGACCACGGTTGCGCGTATGGTGGTCGGACTGCTGACGCCAACATCCGGCCACGTTCGCATAGACGGCACGTCGTTGACCGACGGCGGGCGGACGGCTGAAACCGACCGACTTCGCCGGCGCATCCACATGATCTTTCAGGACCCCTATGCCAGTCTTAATCCGCGCTGGCGCATCGAGCACATTATCGCCGAGCCAATTCGGGCCTTCGATTTGGTTGACTCCAAAGCGGCGATTGCCGCTCGGGTCGCCGAGCTGCTCGAACTGGTCGGCCTGCATCCAGCAGATCGGTCACGCTACCCCCACGAATTTTCCGGCGGGCAGCGGCAACGGGTCGCTATCGCCCGGGCCCTTGCCTCCAACGCGGAGTTCGTCATCTGCGACGAGCCGACGTCGGCCTTGGATGTCTCGGTCCAGGCGCAGATCCTCAACCTGATGCGTGATCTGCAGGATCGTTTTGACCTGACTTACCTCTTCATCAGCCACAATTTGGCGGTGGTCAGGCACATGGCGAACCGAGTTGGCGTCATGTATCTCGGCCGTATCGTGGAGCTCGGCCCGGGCCGAGAGTTGTTTCGAGCGCCGCGCCACCCCTACACCCGCATGCTGCTCGACGCCGTTCCCGACATCGCAGCACCCGGGCGATCCGACCGAGAGATTGCCGGTGAAATCCCGAGCCCGATCGACCCGCCGCCCGGCTGCGCCTTCCATCCGCGCTGTCCGCTGGCGTTCGACCGCTGCCGCCGCGAGGTGCCACCACTGATCGACGGCGTAGCCTGCCACGCCGCACGCTAGAGCCGATCCGGCACAGCCGCGACCGAAAGCAGACTAACGCGGCCTGTCAGGCGCAAACATCGCTCTCGACGCGCCGCTCGGTGGCTTTGTCGAAGAGATGCACCCGATCGAGCCGCAGCGCAAAGGGGATGGACTCAAGCGCCTTGACCGCATGATCCGCACCGACACGGGCGACCAGCCGGGTCTCACCACGCTGCAAAAAAACCAGGCTCTCGTGGCCGGTCGGCTCGACCTGCTCGCCGGCCGGCGCACGTTTGTTACGGGGGCGGCGCGCGGAATCGGTGCCGGTATCGCGCTTGCGATGGCGGAAGCCGGCCGGCTGGACGCCGCCATGCGTCGGCACCGGTGGCGGCTGGACCTACGGCGCGCCATACGGCACGGGACCACGCGGCCAGACCGACCATGACCGGGCGCCGACGGCGGAAGATTGTGCGCGCCTGTGCGACAGAGATATAAGAGGAGGCGCAAGCGCTCGACTTGCCCTTGCCAAGGTTGCGTATCGAACCGGGCCGCGCGCTCTCCGGGCCATCCGGGGTCGCCGTGGGGGCGTGCCGGCCACGGTCGCATCGTCAACATCGCCTCGACCGACGGCAAGCGGTACCGAGACCCACCGTCTCCGTGGGCTATGCGATGACCAGCACGCGCTGGTCGCCATGAGCCATGCGGCGCGGTTCGCCGGTTGGGACGACGGCGTCCGCGTCACTGCCTTGTGCGGTCAAACAGGCGCTTCCCGATACGCCGGTGCTGGCCTATACCGGCGTTACACACGAGACGGTGCGGGAGGTACTTAGCGTGGCCGACGGCTGCCTTGTCGGCTCATCGCTCAAGATCGCCGGCGATACTTGGAAAGCGGTTGACCGGGAGTGGGCGGCGGACTTCATGCGCATTGCGCGCGGCCGATAACCGAAGCCACAATACAATTGCAAATGGGAACCTGCCTATGAAGAAACGTCTGAACGAGCTCCTAACCGACCTCATGATGATCCCTGGGCTGAGTGGGCATGAGGATCGGGTCCGGCGACATTTGGCCGGGCTGATTCAAGATCTGGGACTTGCTACCCGCTCCGATCGACTCGGCAATCTGATCGCGACTATCGAAGGTAATGCCGACGCCCCCAGCGTGATGCTGTTTGCGCATATGGACCAATTGGGAATGATGGTGCGGCGAATCGAACCTGACGGCTTCATCCGGGTCGAACGGCTGGGCGGGGTGCCGGAGAAAACGCTACCAGGTCAGGCTGTCTTGCTGTGTGTGGACAATGGCGAGGATATGCGCGGCGTGATCGCCAACAAGAGCCATCACGCGACGCCGCAGGACGAAAAATACCGGGCGCTGCCTGTGACCGAACTTTTCGTCGATGCCGGTTTCGCCGACGCCGATGCCGTCCGCGAGGCCGGCATCGAGGTCGGGACACCGGTGGTATATGAGCCTAAAGTCACCCGGCTTGCCGGTGAGCGCGTTGCTGGCACTTCCATCGACGACCGGGCCGGATGCGCTATTCTGGTCGAGGTGACGCGGGCGCTCAAGGACGCGCCGACCCGCCCGACCACGCATGTCGTGTTCTCCGTCCAAGAGGAATTCAACTTGCGGGGAGCCCTGACGGCGGCTCATGCCCTCTCGCCGGACATCGCAATCCAGCTCGACCTTTCGCTGGCGACGGATACGCCCGATCTCGAAGCGCGCGGCGAGGTGCGGCTCGGCCATGGCCCCGTCATGAGTCTGTACTCGTTCCATGGGCGCGGGACGCTCAACGGCACGCTTCCCCACCCCGCCCTCGTGTCACTGATCGGCGCAACCGCCGCACAGCTGGACCTGCCGTTGCAGCGCGCCGCTACCGTCGGCGTGTTGACCGATTCCTCTTATGTCCAGCACGTCAACGCCGGGGTTGCCTGCATCGATCTTGGATTCCCGATACGTTACAGCCACTCGCCGCTCGAAGTCTGTGACCTGGCTGATTTGGAAGCCCTGGCCAGACTGGTCATCGGCGCGATATCGCAGATCCAGCCGGGCTTCAGCCTCGATCGGGACGACACGGCCCGATGAAACACTATCTCGGCATCGATATCGGGACATTCGAATCGAAGGGCGTCATCACCGACGGCGAGGGTCGTATCGTTGCGACGGCGGCCAAGCCGCACAAGATGATCGTGCCACAGCCCGGCTGGGCGGAACACCGGCCGCGCGAAGACTGGTGGGACGACTTCACCTGTATCAGCCGCAAACTCATCAACGACAGCGGTCTGGAACCAACGGCGATCAGGGCGGTCGGTTGCAGCGCAATCGGCCCGTGCATGCTTCCGGTCGACGCCGATGGTGAGCCGCTTTCAAACGCCGTGCTTTACGGCGTCGACAATCGCGCCGCGCGGGAGATCGTCGAACTTACCGACACCATCGGCGAGGAAATGCTTCTCGACCAGTGCGGCAACGCGCTGACGACACAGTCGGTCGGGCCCAAGATCCTGTGGCTCAAACGTCATCTCCCTGACATCTATAGGCGTGCCCACAAGATCCTGACCTCGACCTCGTTCCTGGTCCATCGGCTGACCGGCGCGTACGTGATCGACCACTACACGGCCGCCAATTTTAGTCCGCTCTACGTCCTGTCCAAGTTCGGCTGGAGCGCCCAACTCACCAACGACATCATCGACATAGACCGTCTGCCAGAGGTCAAGTGGACTACGGAGATCGCGGGGCATGTGACTGAAAGGGCGGCCGAACAGACCGGACTGGCGCCGGGCACACCGGTGATCACCGGCACCGTCGATGCGGCGGTCGAGGCCGTAAGCGTCGGCGTGCTAGACAATGGTGACATGATGCTGATGTATGGATCGACCATCTTCATCATCACACTGACCGAGAAGCGGGTCCGCGATAAGCGCCTGTGGTACGCGCCGTGGCTATTCGAGAACCAGCATGCCTCCATGTCCGGACTGGCGACGAGCGGCACGCTGACTCACTGGTTCCGGGACCAGATGGCCCGAGACCTCGACGCCGATACCGCCTTCGCGCGGCTCACGGAGGAGGCGGAGATGTCGCCCCGCGGCGCCAACGGTCTGGTCGTGTTGCCCTATTTCTCCGGCGAGCGCACACCGATCCATGACTCCGACGCCAAGGGCTGCGTATTCGGGCTCAATCTGACCCACACGCGAGCCGATCTGTTTCGTGCGGTGCTGGAGGGTATCGCGTTCGGCACGAACCACATCTTCGAAACCTATGACGAAGTCGGCCATAGCCCCGAGCGGGTTCTCGCCGTCGGCGGCGGCACTAAGAACGGGGTATGGTCGCAGGCCACCTCCGATATTTCGGGACAAGCGCAGATCGTCTGCAGCCAGTCGATCGGCGCCTCCTACGGCGACGCATTTCTCGCCGCGTTGGCGGTTGGGGATGTGCGCCGCGGGGATATCCGAACTTGGAACCCGATCGCGTCGCGGATCGATCCGAACCCGAGCGATATTTACCGAAAACAGTACAGTGTGTTTCGCGAGCTTTATGAGCGCACCAGCGACCTGATGAAGGGACTGTAGGGGTCTCGTTAACGGCGCCGGACAAAGAGGTCGCAGATTCCGGTGTATTCGTCACGGTCGTCGACCGTGGTCTTTCGGAAACCGGAATTCACGATGACCGCACAATCAACGCAGCGTGGCAAACCGAGCCGAGCCGCGTCAGCCGGCTTCACGTACATTGCGTAGTCGGGGATCGATGACGTCGCGCAGGCCGTCGCCCATGAGGTTAAGGCCAAGCACGGCACAGGCGATCGCGACTCCCGGGAAGAATGAGATCCAGGAGGCCTCCTGCACATAGGCACGGCCTTCGGCGATGATATTGCCGAGGGACGGCAATGGGGGCGGCGGGCCGACACCAAGAAAACTCAGGATTGCCTCAGCCAGGATCGACACCGCAAAGACGAAGGTCAGTTGGACGATCAGGGGCGAGAGCGCATTCGCGAGAATGTAGCGGAAAATGATACGAGCATGGCCTGCACCGGCGGCAATGGCGGCCTCGACATAGGGCTGCCGTTGAACCACCAGGACGCTGGCGCGAACGACGCGCGCGGTGCGCGGCGTGAAGGTCACCGTGAGGGCAATGATTGCGTTGATCTCCGAGGGTCCAAGCGCGGCGGCCAGGGCGATAGCAAGGAGGACGCCTGGAAAGGCCATCAGCCCATCCATGATGCGCATCACAAAGGTATCGGTCCAACGGACATACCCCGCGAATGTGCCGATAAAGGTGCCGAGCACACCTGTGGTGATGACGACGACGATGCCGATGCGCAGTGATACGCGGGTGCCGTGGACAATGCGGCTCAGGATATCGCGGCCGAAACCGTCGGTCCCCAGCCAGTGCGCCGCCGACGGCGGTGCCAGAATATTGCGATAGTCGTTCTTGTTAGGATCGAAGGGCGCAAGAAGGTCTGCGAAGATGGCGAGGAATACGATCAATCCAAAAAGGCAGAGGCCGATGACAAACGATCGGTGCGATAGAAGACGCCTGAAAAAGTCGGCCCGGCGACGCCAGCGCGCCTGCGCCATCTCTTTGGCGAGATCGCCGACTGCGCCGTTGTCAACGGTCATCGCGAACTCTCGGATCGAGCCAACCGTAGAGCACATCGACGGCAATATTAACGAAGACGAACGTTGCTGCCGTGATGAGAAGTCCGCCCTGGATGATGGGGAAGTCGCGTCGTTGGATGGCACCGATGATGAGACGTCCGACGCCCGGAAGCGAGAATACCGATTCTATGACAACGGCACCGCCAAGCAAGACGCCGGTCATGACGCCGATTACGGTAACGATCGGCACCAAGGCGTTGAGCAACGCATGCTTGAAAATAACCACCCGGAAAGGCATGCCCTTGGCCCGGGCGGTGCGGACATAGTCCTGGCCGATGACATCGAGCATGCTCGACCGTGTCATGCGCGCGATGACGCCCATCTGAGTGAACGCTAGGGTCAGCGCTGGCAGCGTCATGGAGACCAGCCAACCGGTGAAACTCTCGGCGATCGGTACAAACCCGCCGGTCGGGAGCCAGCCGAGCTGCACGCCGAAGAAGAAAATGAGGACAAGGCCGAACCAGAAATCGGGCAGAGAAAGTCCTAGGAGAGCCAGTGTCATCGCGCCTTGATCAGCCCAAGTGTTATGTCGGATCGCGGCGAAAATGCCGAGCAACATGCCCATTAGGACGGATAGGACCAGCGCCAGCCCAGCCAGGGAGAGAGTTACCGGCAGGCGCTCGAATACGGCTTCGGAAACCGAGCGGTTAAGGAGATAGGATTGGCCAAGATCGCCATGAAGGAGACTGCGGTACCAGATGAGCGCGCGCCCAAACAGCGGTTGGTCGAGGCCTAGTAGGCGGCGGAGCTGCTCGACCTGTTGAGGTGTGGCGTCGGGTCCGGCGAGTTCGGCGGTCACGTCGCCCGGTACGATCCACATGATCAGGAAAGTGACCACCGAGACGACAAAAAGAACCGGTATGGCACTCAGAAGGCGCCGGACTAGGAACCCAAACACGCGGTGGCCTCCGGCAGGGGCGCTGATCCGTTCAGCATCTTAGACCCTGCCATATTACGCTACGAATCTGGGACAACAAGGCAGGGCGCGGGGAGGTATTGCCGCGCCCTGCCAAAATGGACCGAAAGACGATTAGCCCTCGAACCACACGTCGTACATGCGTGGAAAACGGAAAGGCTTGAAGCCTTTGACGTTCGCACGCGTCGCCTGCATCAGACCCGTGTCTCCGACTTTGACGACACCAAAGAAGGAATACAGCCGCGCCTGGATCTCCTTGAAGATCGCCTGGCGTTCCTCGACCGTCTGTCCCTTCACCATCCTGGCTTGCAGGGCGTCGAGTTCGGGGTCGTTGACGACGAAATGCGGCTTGTCTCGGGTCAAGGTGGCGATGAGGCCAATTGGGCCGAGATAGGGCTCAATGCCCATCATCAGCGTCCAGCCATTCCAGCCCTCTGTTTGGAGGCGAACCTGCAGTGCAGTCGGCCAGTCGACTTGGTTGATGACGACGTTTATGCCGGCTTCCTTGAGATTCTCGGCGATGACCACGGCCGACTTGTTGTGCTCCGGGATATTCGAGTCGGTCAGGATGGAGAATTCCTCGCCACCGTAACCAGCCTCTTGAAGGAGTGCCTTGGCGCGCGGGATGTCGGCCTGGTTGTAGTACTCCTTGCCGATGTCGCCGGCGTCATAGGTTGAGCCGGGATACTGCCAACCATGGTCGAGGTTGTAGAGGCCCTCGGTCGCGATGGCGGAGATTTCCTCCATATTGAGGGCCACCTGCACGGCCTCGCGGAACTTGATGTTGTCCGTCGGCGGCACGTTCATGTTCATGATAAAGGTGAGAAAGGCCCAGGGCATGTTCTGATGGGTCTCGATATTCGGATCGTCGGCGAGGCGCTTGGCGGCCGGCACCGGGATCTGTTCGAGAACATGAACCTCGCCGGCCTCCAGCGCGGCAATGCGCGCACCGCCCTCCGGCATGATGCGGTAGGTCACCGTATCGAAATAGGCGGTCTTTTTGCCGCCGAAACCATCGGCGCCGGAATGGCGCGTATCGGCACTGTAGTCCTCGAAGCGCTCGAGTTTCACGTGGCTGTCCGGTACGAATTCAACGAACTTGTAGGGGCCGGTTCCGGTGAACTTCGTCTTGCCGGCTTCCGCACCGGCCTCTTCGGCCGGGATGATCACGGCCGGGGCCCGTGGCGATGAGAACGCCTCGAGAAAAGTCGGGGCGGCTTCGTTCATCGTCAAGGTGACTTCGTAATCGCCGGTGATGTCGATACTTGCCACCGGATCAAGCAGATTTCCGGTGGCGCCGACTTCGCGGTAGCGGTCGAGTGAGGCCTTGACGTCAACGGCCGTCATTTCCTTGCCGTTGTGAAACTTGACCCCTTGGCGCAGCGGGAAACGGTAGGTCAGCCCGTCGTCGGAGATTTCGACCGTCTCGGCGAGGATCGGTATGGGCTTAACGTCCTCGCTGAAACCGTAGAGCGTCTCGTATATGTTCATGTTGATGTTGCGCGAGGCCTGCGACGAAGTGACCATCGCATCCAGGCTGGGCGGGTTTGACCCCTGGGCCACGATAATGTCGCCGCCCTTGACCTGAGCCATGGCAGTTCCGGCAATTATGGATGCTGCAGCTCCGAAAAAAGCGCCGGCAAGCAATTTATGCAGCGACGCCCTCTTACTCGTTGTCCTAGCCATTGTCCCTCTTGCTCCCATATTGGTTAGTCCGCTCTTAACTGGTCACGGGCGGCTTTAGCGGTGGTATTGTCGTCACCAATTCCCAAGAATCGTATAATAGTATACGATCTTACGAAATTGCGTCAAGGATACGAAAGCAAGGGATGATGTCGACGAACCAAGTACAGCGCTCAGGCGGCGAATTGTTGAAGCTGCAACCACTTGCGGCGAAGACGCTTGTCGATCAAGTGGTGGACACCATCGTCGAGGCGACGGCAACGGGGATCTTCCTGCCGGGCGACCGCATCGTCGAGGCGGAAGTCGCACGATCGTTGAATGTCAGCCGGGTGCCGGTGCGCGAGGCACTCCGGATGCTCGAGAGCCAAGGTATCGTCGTTAACGAGCGATATCGCGGTATGCGTCTGATGGATGTGAACATCGATCGGCTGGAGAAGATCCTAAAAGTACGGCTTGCTCTTGAGAACCTGGCCGGCCGCGAGGTTATGGAGGGGCTAAAGCGTGCCCCCAAGCTGCTCGACCCGCTGGAAGCATTGCTGGAAAAGATGCATGAGGCGGCCAACGATGGGAACGGCTTTGGGGTGGCAAGCCTCGATACCGAGTTCCATCACTGTTTCTGCAAGCTATCGGGCAATGAGGTGTTGGTGCGAACCTGGGAGCCCCTATCGCGTCAGCTGACCATTATCTTTGGCCTGTCGACCCTGAAGAAGAAGCTCGTGGATATCGTCGCCGAGCATGATGAATTCATCGACATATTGCGCAAAGGCGATATCGATGCTTTCGAGAAGATGATGGAGGTCCATATCCTCGAATATTCGCGAGACATCGACTATGAAGGGCTGGTCAAGCATCTTCGGGTGCTGGAGCAGCGGGCAAAGTGAGATGACGGGCCGGCCCTGCCAGGGCTGCGCGCCATCTCAGGCGATCACGGCACGGCGCCCGTCTAGACCAAAGGCCGGTGCCAGAGCGTAGTCGTCCGCGGTAGCGTCCAAGAGGACACTTAGCCGGCGGTGGAGATCGGCGGCGCTATCCGCCGCGCCGGGCTCGTGGACGAGGTTTCTTTGTTCAAAGGGATCGGCAGCAAGGTCGAAGAGCTGCCAAGGCCGGGCGCCGGCGCGGGTGCCGAGAACCGTGTATTTGTGCGTCTTGGTACGAATTCCACGCCAGGTCTCGTTGAAGTAGGCGCGATTCGCGCGCGTCTCGGTAACGAACTCGAGGAGTATGCCATCTCGCGTTGGCGCCGGTGCCTCGCCCAAGATATAGGGCGCAAAGTTTTCGCGGGGGGCCTCGGGGGTCTGGTCACGGCCGGCAAGGCCGACGAGCGTGGCGAACAGATCTTCGGTGTGGAGGGGTGCGTCGCAGACCCGCCCGCCGGGCACCTGCCCCGAAGCGCCAGCATGGACAATGAGGGGAATCCCGACGGATTCCTCCCAGGGTTCCGCCTTGCCCAAGAGACCATGGCTGCCACCCAGTTCGCCATGGTCCGACAGGAAAACGAGAATGGTGTTCTCCGAAAGGCCGGCACGTCGAAGCACGCGACGCAACCGACCCATATTGGCGTCGATCTCTTCGATCATTGCGTAGTAGCCACGCATGTTGGCTTCGAAGACCCGGTCAACCGACGCCGGATCCTCAGGATCGATGGCGCCACCGGGGCCGTTCTCCTCGTGCCATTCGGGTGGGAAGAAGCGGATACCGCGGACATCGACATTGCGGCGGTGGGACAACGCGCCGCGGGCGGCAACCCGCTGGACGGCTTGTGGCGGCGCGACAAATGGTGGATGTGGCGCTTCGACGGAGAGAGTGAGGAAGAATGGCCGGTCCTTTGGGCGGTCTTTCTCGATAAAGTCGAAAGCGAGGTCGAAGAGAGCGTCGGTCTGATATCCGGCGAGGCGCCGGGGCTCACTCTCGGCGTCGCGAAAATACCAGGTATCGTAATAATCGTTGCGTAGTTCGAAACCCCGCCAGTCGTCCCAGCCGCGGCGGTGGCTTGGTGGAATGGGGGTTCGGCAGGCCTGCGGCAGCGACAGCCCGCCGCTGACGCCATAGGCCGAATAGAGATGCCACTTGCCGACATAGGCGGTGCGATAACCTTGGTCCCCGACTGCTTCTGCAAGAGTCTTTTCCGACGGCGACAGTCGGTAACCGAGTGCCGGCACGTTGCGCGAATGGGCGTATTCGCCGGTCATGAGCGAAAAGCGAAAGGGTACGCAGGCCGGGAAGGTTGAACAGGCCGCGGAAAAACTGACGCCGTCCCGTGCAAGGCGATCGATATTCGGCGTGCGCAGGTTCGGGTCGCCGGCGAATCCGAGCGCATCCCGGCGGAGCTGATCCACCAAGACGACCACGATATTGGGTTGTTGCATGACCAGCGCTCCCCGCCGCAAAATTGTATCTTATCCGCGCCTGATAGCAGAATTGCGAACGCGAAACGTGACCTTGGCACATGAGCAAGGCTTGCCAAAATCGTATAATAGTATACGATTTGGCAAGCTGGAAACTTAAGCGAATTTTCGGGAGCCGGTCTGACGTTGCAGCACTCCACGACAAAGGCGCGTCAGTCCACGGTCCCGACACCGTTGCTGGAAGTCGAAAACCTACGGGTCTCCTTTGGCAATTTGACCGTCGTCGACGGCGTATCGTTTAGCCTTGCGCCGGGTGAAATTCTTGGAATCGTCGGCGAGTCCGGTAGCGGCAAGAGCGTGACGGCCCTCGCCATGATGCGGCTGATGCCGCCCAACGGACGGGTCGAGGCCGATCGGCTCTGCTTCATGGGTGAAGACATTCTCGCGGCAGGCGAGCGCCGGCTGGAGCAAATTCGCGGCGACGCTATGGGAATGATCTTTCAGGAGCCGATGACCGCACTCAATCCGGTGCTATCGGTCGGCCACCAGATCGTCGAAACGGTGCGGCGCCATCTCGGACTGGGCCGACGCGAGGCGCGAGAACGGGCAATCGAGGTGCTGCGCCGCGTCGGTATTCCGGCGCCGGAGCAGCGGGTCGACGACTTTCCTCATCAATTGTCAGGCGGTATGCGCCAGCGTGTGATGATCGGGATGGCGCTCGTCTGTGGGCCAAAACTGCTGATCGCCGATGAACCGACGACGGCGTTGGATGTCACTATACAGGCGCAGATCCTTGAGCTGATGCTGGATCTTCAGTCCGAGTATCAGATGAGCATCATCATGATCTCGCATGATCTGGGCGTCGTCTCTTCCTTTACCGACCGGGTGCTGATCATGTATTCGGGACAGGTGGTGGAGGACGCACCGGCCGATGCGGCCTTCTCTCATCCGCAGCATCCTTACACCGAAGGGCTGCTGGCGAGCATTCCCACCATCGACGGTGACCTGGAGCGTCTGAAGGCGATCGAAGGCACGGTCCCGCCGCCCTTCGACCTGCCGCCGGGCTGCCGTTTCGCGCCCCGTTGCGCTTATGCAAAGCCACCCTGCTCGACCGCGGTGCCGCCATTGGTTGCGAATACGCCGGGCCACAGCGCGGCCTGTATCCGCAACACCGGGTATGCGTTCGGACCGGCCCGACGATGAGTGCTACAGGGAACGACCAGACTTCAGGGGCGCCGACATTGTTGAGCGTGCGCGCGCTGCGCAAGGAATTCGCCACGGGCCGCCGGGGGTTGTTCTCCCACGCCGGCGCCATCCGAGCCGTGGACGATATTTCCTTCGATATCGGTCATGGCGAAACGCTCGGGCTCGTCGGCGAAAGCGGTTGCGGAAAAACCACGACAGGCCGACTGGTATTGCGCCTCGTCGAACCGACTTCGGGCAGCATCAGCTTTGACGGAACCGATATTCTGGCGTTGTCGCCAAAGGCGCTGCGCGACAGCCGGCGCGACATGCAGATCGTCTTTCAGGATCCGCTCGGCGCGTTGAACCCGCGCATGACCGTCGGTGAACTCATCGTCGAGCCACTGGTTATCCACGATATCGGTGATGCGCTTAGTCGAGAGACGCGACTGCGCGAGCTGCTCGGACTTGTGGGGCTGGCGAGTTACCACGCCAGCCGGTTTCCGCACGAATTCTCCGGCGGTCAGCGTCAGCGGGTTTGTATCGCCAGGGCCCTCGCGCTCAATCCGCGCTTTATCGTCTGTGACGAAGCGGCGTCCGCCCTTGACGTCTCGATCCAGGCGCAGATCCTAAATTTGCTGCAAGACCTGAAGGTTCAACTTGGCTTGACCTATCTCTTTATCAGCCACGATCTCGGGGTCATTCGGCACATCTCCGACCGCGTCGCCGTCATGTATCTCGGTGAGATCGTTGAGATTGCCGGCAAGCGCGAGATATTCGATGCACCACTGCATCCCTATACCATGGCGCTGCTCGGCTCGGTGCCGTCGAGCCGTCGAGCCAAGAAACAGTTTCAAACCATAAGCGGGGACGTTCCGAGCCCGGCCAACCCGCCGCCGGGTTGCCGGTTCAATACGCGCTGCCCGATGGCGCAAGAAATCTGCAAAACAACACCGCCGCCTCTGCGGACCTTGGCCGCTGCGCATGACGTCGCCTGCCATTTCGCGGATGACATTCAAGGAAGACAGAAAAAGGGAAGGGAAATCCGTGCCTAAACGCCCGAACATCGTATTGGTATGCGCCGACCAGCAGCGGATGGATTCTCTCTCCTGCTACGGCAACTGTTTTGTCTCGAGTCCGGGAACCGATGCTATGGCGGCAGACGGCATGGTTTTCGATACGGCGTTCACGCCGTGGCCGGTCTGCACGCCGGCGCGCGGGACCATGTGGACCGGCGTCTATCCCCATGCCCACGGCTTGATCGATAATCTTTACGGGGTCGACAACGCCTTTGCGACCCATTCGAAAACGAAGCTGACCGTGTTCGACCATCTGCAAGCGGCGGGATATCTCACTGCGCATTTCGGCAAGTGGCATCTCGGCGAAATACAGCCGCCGTTCTTCGATGTTTGGGAAGAGTGCTTCAACTCCCGGCAAGGCCACTGGATTGATGGCAAGCTCGACGGGGAGTACCGGCCGGACCGCGCAACCGAAGCGTCGATCGCCTTCCTGAAACGGATGCAGGGTTGCGATCAGCCCTTCGTCATGGTGCAAAGTTATTATCCGCCGCACGACCCATATTCAGCGCCGAAACGGTTCTATGAGCCCTATCGCGGTCATGGGGTTCCGTTTGCCGGCTACTATGCGGCAGTGAGCGCCCTCGACCACAATTTGACGCGTATCCGCGACGCGCTGGCCGCCACTGGGCTGGTAGAGAACACAGTGGTGATCTATTACACCGACCATGGTGACACGTTTTGGTACCGCCGCGAGGGCGAGCATAAATTCGTCTGTCATGACGATGCAATTCGTATCCCGTTACTGGTAGAGGGGCCGGGCATCGCGGCCGGCAGCCGTTCGGCTGCACCGGTCGGCCTGCAGGATTTGGCACCGACGTTATTGGACTTGGCGGGGGCTTCGGTACCGGATGGGCTCCATGGCCGCAGCCTCAAACCGATTCTTATGGGTGCGCCGCCGTCCGATTGGCGCGACGACTATTATGTCGAGAACATTACTCACATCAGCAAGATCGAGCAGCGCAGCCTGCGCACCGACGAATGGAAGCTCATCGCCTCGGCAAATGGCGCGCACGAGCTTTACAATCTCGCGGAAGACCCGGAAGAGGAGCTCGATGTCTTCCTCACGCCGCGTCCCGACGGCGGTTTCGAGCGCTTCAAGCACTATCCGGACTTTGCGCCGATTATTGCCGAGCTGACCGGACGGATGAAGGCGACGGCGGCGGCGATAGGCGACTCACGCGGCTCTGAACTCGCGCGGAGTGTCGAAGACGCTATCGCATCAAGGCTTGCGGCGCTTGCCTAAACAAGCCAGCTGTCCCCAGCCGCTATCGTAAATTGGTGTTGGCTCACCGGCTCGACCCGCCGGCCCCAGTCTCGAAGCAGTGCCTTCTCCTCACACCGCGCTGCTACCTCGCCGGCGATCTCGTTGGGATCCCAACCGGCGAGTACGCGATCGGTTAGCCATGCTCTAACCTCGGCATATGCCGGATCATTACCGATATCATGCAACTCTTGTGGATCGGCGTCGAGGTCGAAAAGCTGTGGGCGATGATAACCATGAATATGGACCAGCTTCCAACGCCCCGAGCGCAGCATGCGCTGCTGCGTCGCCACCGGCCCGGTCCACGCGGACGAAGTGTCGGTGACATATTCGCTGAAGGTTTCGTCGACCCAAGGCGCCTTTTCGTCGATAGCAATGGACAGCAGGTTGCGCCCGCGCCCGCGCGGTAGACGTTGGGCGCCCGCCGCGGCGATCATTGTGGCGCCAACG
Organism: Alphaproteobacteria bacterium; assembly: GCA_021774445.1. Lineage (GTDB taxonomy): Bacteria > Pseudomonadota > Alphaproteobacteria > UBA6615 > UBA6615 > SZUA-147. Next base: position 19,294 of record JAJFJA010000024.1, on the reverse strand, counting down.
TCCACCAAGTTGACGACATGTGGCGAGCGCGCGCCGCTGCGCACCTGACCAGGCCATGACAGGATCAAGGGGACGGCAACCGACTCTTCAAAGAAGGTGTTTTTCCACCAAAGATCGCGGTCCCCAAGCTGCTCACCGTGATCGGAGGTGTAAATTATTAGCGTATTATCCGCTAAACCCGCGACCTCAAGCGCGTCGAGAACGCGGCCGATTTTCGCGTCGAGGGCCCGGACCAGGCCGTAGTATGCCGTGCGGGCGCGGGCGATGTCAGCGGGGTCCGGCGCCTCGGTACCGGTATGGCGCCGCCACTCGCTGATCCAGGGATGCTCGTTGGCCCCGCGCGGCAAGGTGGCTCGGCTCACGCGACCTTGGAACGCCTCATAGTCAGCCGGCTGCGCGACGAAGGGACAATGGGGCAGGACAAAGCCGACCGACAGCAGGAAGGGTGTATCGTCCCCATCGGCCTTGGATTCACTTAGGTGTATTAGCCGTTTGCACGCTGCCTCGGTTGTCGCGTCATCGACGACTTCATAGCCGGACTGGCCGGCCCCCGAGCGCCGAATACTGATGGAACTTGGATCGCTGTCTCCGGGCATCGGCGCAGACGGACCTTGGGTGCCAGTGAGTGGACCAAGATCCTGGCGTGGCGCGCCGAGCCAATTGGGACTGCAGTCGCCAACATACCGCTCGGTGAAACCGTGCAACTGGTCTGGCCCGATCGCATGCATGCGGCCACACAGAATCGTGCGGTAACCGGCGGCGCCGAGGCTGTGGGCATAAGTCGGAATATCCGACGCGAGCTGATCTTCAAGCGTCCAACATTCTTGCTCGTGCGGCCAGCGCCCGCTGAGCATCGACATGCGGCTGGGCGTGCAGATGGGCGAGGGGCAGTAGGCGGCATCGAAGGCAACGCCACGGTCGGCAATGCGATCGATATTCGGCGTCTCGGCGATGGGGTCGCCATAACAGCCGGTGATCTTTCGGCTATGCTGGTCGGAAAGAATGAGGAGAATGTTGGGCCGCTTGGTCATCGATATCCCCCCTCCCGCTCGTTTACGCTATGTCAGTTTTGGTGTCCGGTAGATGACCTGGCCATTGACCTTGATCTCGGCGTCAACGAGATAGCCAGCGAGGCTTGGAAGGTCGACATCGATGCCGAGACCCGGTGCATCCGGAGCCCGGATTTCGCCGACGGGGTTGCGCTCGAGATGGTTCCGGGTCAGGTCCACCGCTAACTGTTTCGGCTGTGCCGGATATTCGCAGATGCGGTGGTCGGCAAGCCCGGCAAAGGGCTGGAGCGACGCGCTCAAGGCCAAGTGGCTGGTAAAGGTGTGGTTCACATAGGTGATCCCCGAAGCGGAGGCGAGATCGGCGATCATCTTCGCCGGTCCGATACCACCGATGCGGCCGCAATCGATCTGGATAAAGCCGACCTTCCCGTACGACATTAGGTGCCGCGCCATGGCGACGTTGTGGGCGCCTTCGCCGCCGGCGATTTGCACCGCGCTCGGCCGCTGGGCCAGTGCCGCATAGGCCTCGAAAGCATGGGCCTGGAAAGGTTCTTCAAACCACAGCGCGCCGGAAGCATCGAGGGCGGGGAGACGCGCCGCCGCTATATCGACGTCTTCGCCGAAGATTTGGCCGACATCGACCATAAGGTGGCCGTCGGGTCCGATAGCTTCGCGCGCAGCGACGAAATGGTCACCGTCTTGGTCAGCCGTGCCACGGCCGATCGGCCCCCAGCCGAATTTGGCGGCCTTGAAGCCGTCGGCCCGGGCCTTGCGTCCACGGTCCAACGTCTGTTGCGGCGTGTCGCCGAAAAGCAGCGAGGCGTAGGGGATCTTGGCGTGGTTGGTGTCATATCCCAGGAGCGACCACACCGGCTCGCCGCGCTGCTTGCCAAGCACGTCCCAAAGCGCCATTTCGACACCGGAAAAAGTGTGGGCCGCCTGCAGAAGGTCCATGCTGTCATATCCGACCCGGTTCGCGATGCGGGCGATATCGTCGGGACCCTCCAGCCGCTGGGCCAAGACGGAGGCGCCGACCGGCTTGCAGACGCCATGGGACATCGGACAAACGAAGGCGGCAATGGATGGCAGAGGCGCCGCCTCACACTCGCCCCAACCGACATGGCCACCCGCGGCCACGCGAACCAGAAGCGCGTCTTGGCTGCCGTCGGCCTCCGACGTGATTTCGGGCATGGCGAAATAAAAGAGGTCTACGGCGTCGATTCTCATGAATATGCTCGGAAGGTTATGTGAGGCATCTCGTCAACGCGCGTAGGTCACGACCTGGGGTTCGAAGGTGACGTCGTCGTCGATGGGGTAAATCGGCCGGGCACAGATGCTGTGGCCGAGGCTCTTGAGATCGGCCGAGGTGGCGCCGGGAACGTCGATGTTGAAATTCTGTTCGATCCACGCGTCATACATGTGGAATTCGGTGTGCGGCGACTTGACGACGATCAGGTCGAACGACCGCGGATCGAGGCCGTTGGCGAAATACATCGCCCGGTCGAAAAGATTGAGGGTCTTGCTGAACACCACGACCGTGTAGTTGTCGAAAGTCAGCACCGCCGTCGCGCCGGCGTCCAGGCCGATCTTCATAGTCTCGAGCCGGGCCTGACCGTCGGAGAGCAGTTTGACCCGGGCCTTGACCGGTAGCGGTGTGAAGCGCCCGGGATCAAGGGAACCGCCCAGGGTCACTTCGATCTCAGACCCCACACCCGCTTGGTGAGCGGCGGCGGCGGCGGCCGGATCGACGATCTGGGCCAGGACGCGCTTGGGGTATTGCGCCTCGACCAGGCCGCGCAATATGACGTTGGAGTCGCCGGTGGCGCCGGAGGAGGTCGCGTCGGCGGCATCGGTGAAAACAACCGGCCCCGCGATGGTACGGGCCTGGGCGATGGCACGGTCGAGATCGATAAGTTTGCTTTGCATGCGAAAGCGCTGGGGCCAGAACTCTTCGGCTAGGCGTCGGGATTCGGCAATGGCACGCGCTCCGTCGCCGTCGGTCGTGACCAGGACCTGGGTGCAGAGTTCCGGCACATCGGTGAAGGGGTTGCCGATCATGATGCCCGCCGCCAGTGCGGTGCCGTCTCGCTCGAGGCGCTGGCATTCTCGAATGAGGTCGCCATAGCAGCCGGTTTGGGTGATGAGTTCGTCGCCGCGAACCAGGGCCGGGATGACGGTCCGAGCGACCACCGGTTTGATATCGCCGGCCATGGTGCGGAGCAGCAGCGATGCCGCGCGGGCGCCGGTGTCGGCGAAATCCACATGGGGATAGGTGTGGTAGATCGTGAAGCCATCGACTTGGCGAATCATCCGGTCGGTGAGGATGCCATGCAGATCGAGGGACATGACGATCGGCACGTCCGGCCCGGCAAGACGGCGGATCTCGCTTAAAAGAAAACCCTCTGGGTCGAGTTCGCCCGCCGCGCCCATGGCGCCATGAAGCGAGGCATAGATACCGTCAATCTGGTCGATCTGCGCCGCAATCGCCGCGATTATTTCGCTGGAGAGCTGCGCCCAACCAGCGGCCGAGAGAGGTCCGGCACTGCCCGCCCGCGCTGCAATGGTTGGCACCAACTCTATATCGCCGTGCTGGTCGAACACTGAAAATGCGCCGCCCAAGCTGGTGTTGAGACCACGATGGGCAAAGAGCTCCTTGCCATGTTCCAAGTGAAAGTTGGTGTACTCCGACGGCAGCGGGTTGAAGGAGGAAATCTCCTGCATACACTCGGCGATCAGTATTCTGGGCACGCTTTGTCCTCCCCGGGACCGCCGGACACGGGGCCGGGCCTGCGTCCGACGCCGGTCATGGATCTTGGAATTCGTTCATTACGACCGCGAGGGCGTCACCGCGCTGGCAACGCCCGGGACCGGCGCACATCCAAATGACGCCACCCTTGCCATAGCGAAGCTGGGTCGGTTCGTGGTCGACATCCTCGACGAAGTGGATGTAGCCCGCCACGTCGCCATCCTTCACTTCGTCCCCGGCCGTGTGGCAGGGTTCGAAGAGGCCGCCGCTCGGTGCGAACGTGTAGAGCGCGGGGTCGCGGACCATCATGTGCCGACCTGTTGGCTGGCCGTCGCGCTGGGTGGTATCAGGCGTGCCCTCGATGACATCGAAATGCTTGAGAATGTTGTCGATACCGCGTCGTGCGATGCGAACGCCTTCGACATTCACGCGGCCCCAGCCGCCGACCTCAGTCCCCAGAGAGAGGATGCCGCGCCGTTCAACGGATGAGGTGAAGGTGGCGCCCTCATCGACGCCCCAGAAGACGACGTTGTAAGGCGCGCCAAAGGCGCTGGCAGCGGCCATAGTGCGCTGCCGCATCTGCGGATCGTCGAGATAATGCATATTTGTCGAGAGTGCAGCGTCGGATGAATGCCCAGCGGTGTGAAGATCGATCGAAACGTCCGCCATGGGCAGGATGACGCTGTCCATGAAATGCGCCAGCATCTCGGAGAACGTGCCACGCGGGTGGCCGGGGAAACAACGGTTGATGTCGCGGTCGTCGATAGGCGAGAGCCGGGTCGCGTTGAGGACTGCGGGAATGTTCACGGCCGGCATCATGATGATCCGGCCCTGCACCTGTGTCGGGCGCAGTGTTTGGGCCAGACGAGAAATCGCGATCGGGCCCTCATATTCGTCGCCATGGATGCCGCCGGTCAGCAGGACGGTCGGCCCGGTGCCGTTCTTAACAACGACAATCGGGATCTCAATGACGCCCCAACCCGAGGTATTGCGGGAGTGCGGCGCCCTGATGTAGCGCGCCTGGCGGCCGTCCTTGTCGAAATCGACATCGCAGACAAGGCGGCTTTCGCTGGCAGTGGATGCCATGGTTTTTCCCAAAAGAATGGACGAGACAATCGTATAATTGTATACTAAATCGGAGTGTGTCAAGGACCGGTACCGGCTCGCCGAAACCGCACCGGATCTCAAGAGCGATCGCAGGAGTTTGCCGATGAATTTGTCCGCCGGTGCCCAGCCGAAAAGTGTTTCCCGGGCGTCATTGTCTCGGATCACCATAACCGAGATTCGGTCGGCACCGCTGTTCGGCGAGAGTCCGCAAGGGGGGTGGTCGAATGAAATCCAGGCTGGCGATTCCGTGCATGCGCTCATTGCGGTCAAAACAGATGCCGGCATTACCGGCTACGGCAGCGTCTTTACCGATGGACGATTGGTCGAGGCGGCTCTCGATGTGCTGAAGCCGCTTTATGAGGGCGAGAATGCGCTTGAACCTGAGCGCGTAAGTGAGAAGCTCCACCAAAACACGTTTTGGATGGGCCGCGGCGGCACGCTGACGAACGCGATCAGCGGTATTGATATCGCGCTGTGGGATATTCTCGGGCAGGCAACCGGGATGCCGGTCGGACAACTCTTGGGCGGCCGTTACCGCGAGCGCGTGAAACCCTATTGCTCTTTGTTGATGGACGAGCCGGCTAGGATGGCCGACGAGATCATCCGATATCGCGAAGCGGGTTTTCGGGCTTTCAAGGTCGGCTGGGGACCCTTCGGCCGGCGAAACGATCGACGCCTCGACGAGGCCATCGTCCGGGCGGCCAAAGATGCGGTCGGTGGTGACGCCAAGCTGTTCGTCGATGCCGGTGCCAGTGACGCCTTCTGGCCCAATGGGCTGAAATGGGCACTGCGCTGCGCCGATATGCTGGGCGCGCATGACGTCGACTGGTTCGAGGAGGCGTTGAAACCCGACGCCCTCGACGATTTCGTCGAGCTTCGCCGACAGAGTCCGGTGCCGATCGCCGGCGGCGAGGTGCTGACGCGTCGGCAATCGTTCATTCCGTGGCTCACCCGCGGCGCCTTCGACATCGTGCAGCCGGATGTAACAAAGGTCGGCGGGCTCAGCGATCAACGTCGCATTGCCTGGATGGCTTACGATTTCGGCATCAAGTATGTCGGCCATGGCTGGAATACGGCGCTCGGCATTGCCGCCGACTTGCAACTCGCCGGCGCCCTTCCGGACACCGATCTGGTCGAATATATCGGCGGCAGCGCTTATGTAGACAACATCATTATCGAGCCGTTCCGCCTCGACAGCGAAGGGTATCTCGCGATCCCGACCCGCCCCGGTCTCGGTGTCGTAATCGATCCGGATAAGTTGGCTCGATACACACCTGACGCGAGTAAATTCTTGGCGTAGTCGGGCAGAAAATTCTCACCAGCCGGTGCGACGACGAGAGCGTAGGCCTTGACACGTTAACTGCCGCGATCGGCCGCAATCCGCCATAACCTGGATCAGGTTGCGAGGCAGCTTTGCCGCCAGACGGCAAACGTCCCGGCCCAAAACGTCTTCAGTCGCCATGCCGGCTATCACTAGCCGACCCGTGCCGTCGGCGGACAAGATGATTGCTTTTGACTGAATACGATCGTTTATGATTGACATCGAGCCCGGAGCAGCCTATTGAAGAGCTATTCCGGGAGGACTCATGAGCGACAAGCTACGTCCGGTAGCAAGCGACCAAAGTACGCGCGATCAAGACGCTCCACCGCGGGTCTCGGGCTGATCCCATCATGGCCAGTGCCGGCGTAAATATCCGTGTATCGAATCTCCAGAAGAGTTGGGGCGACCTCAAAGTTTTAGACAACATCAGTTTTGACGTTGCGGCCGGCACTTTCCTAACCCTGCTTGGCCCGTCGGGTTGCGGAAAAAGCACTGCCCTCAGGCTTATCGCCGGCCTCGATGAAGTGTCCAGTGGAACGATTTCCATCGAAGGCCAAGACGTAACGGGACTTGCTGCCGCGCAGAGAAATATCGGGATGGTGTTTCAGAACTACGCGCTGTTCCCACACATGAACGTCCGCAAAAATATTCTCTACGGTATGCGCATTCGGCGCGCGCCAATTGATACCCAAAACCGAAATCTCGCCCGGGTCACCGAACTCATGGGGCTTGATATGTTGTTGGAGCGTTATCCGGCGCAACTTTCCGGTGGCCAGCAACAACGAGTGGCCCTGGCCCGGGTGTTAGTCGCGGAACGCCCCCTCGTCCTTATGGATGAGCCGTTGTCGAACCTCGACGCCAAGCTGCGTGTTGAGATCCGAAGCGAAATTCGCGCGCTTAACAAGAGCCTTGGCATCACGGTTATTTACGTTACCCATGACCAAAGCGAGGCGTTGTCCATGTCGGACAAGGTACTGCTGATGAAAGACGGAAAAACGTCGCAATTCGGCACGCCCGTAGATCTCTACAAGAATCCGCAAAACACGTTCGCCGCCGGCTTCATCGGTACGCCACCCGTCAATCTGATCCCTGCCCATATTCTCGATCCGCAGGTGCTTGGGTCGTATTCGTGCAACATCGCGGACATCCAAGTCGGTATTCGGCCGGAAGACTTTTCACTTAGCGAAAGCGCCACGAAGTCCGGTTTGCGCGGCACGGTGGTCGGCACGGAATACGAGGGCGTGCAGACACTCTTGACGATAGATATCGCCGGTCAGGCGAAAGTCATCACCTCCACCGTGGGCGCCGGCAACATCGTTGTCGGCACGGAGGTATTCCTGGATTTTGACCCAGCAACTCTTCACGTATTCGCGAAAAAAGATGGAGAGAAAATTCACCGCAACCCTTAGTTGGCCAAGAGGCTCGATACGCGCCAATGGCTACTCATTTCAACACCAGTGGAGGAGAAGCAAAATGAAATACACAAAAACCATATTGGCAAGTGCGGCGACGCTGTTCTTGACCCCGGGCCTCGCCCTATCGGCCGAGCTTGAATTCTTTTTTCCGGTCGGCGTCAATGCGCCCGCCGTGGAAACGATTCAAGAGCTCACGGATGCCTGGGCGGCCAACAACCCGCAGCACAACGTGAAAGCCGTCTATGCCGGGAACTACGTCGAGACGACAACCAAGGCACTGACCGCAGCCAATGCAGGAAAGCCGCCTCACGTTGCCGTCCTTCTCGCTATTGATATTTTTACGCTCGTCGACGAGGACGTCGTGATCCCGATTACCGACGTTGCCAACACGGCCGAGGACCAAGCTTGGTTGGATGGTTTCATGCCGGGATTCATGCGCGACGCAACATTGGATGGAGAAATCTACGGCGTTCCATTTCAGCGTTCGACGCCCGTTCTTTACTACAACAAGGATGCCTTTAGAGAGGCCGGTCTTGATCCCGACACGCCCCCGGCGACTTGGGACGAGATGATTGAAATGGGCAAGAAACTCACCAAAAAGGATGCCAACGGCAACGTCACCCAATGGGGCACCCGTATTCCCACTCTGGGCTTGGGCGGCGCATGGCTGTACGGCGGGTTGGTGATTTCCAACGGTGGCCAGCTTTCGGCCGACAACGGCATTGACGTCGCCATCGACACGCCCGAAGCCCTCGGTGCTCTTGAATTCCTACAGAAGCTGTCGGCAGAGGGCGTCATGGCGCCGGGGGGTATTAGCTGGGGTGACACACCGAAAGCCTTTGTCGAAGGTAATGCGGCGTCGATTTGGACATCAACCGGCAACCTGGCGTTTGTTAACGACAACGCGGAATTTGATTGGGGCGTTGGCTTCCTGCCGGGCGGGAAGGGCCCCGGCGCACCCGTTGGCGGTGGCAATTTCTACATCTTCAAAGGCACCAGCCCGGAGGAGCAAGCCGCGGCTCTGGACTTCATCAAGTTCATGACGGCGCCGGAAAATGCCGCGAAGTGGTCGATCGCGACCGGTTACGTCGCCCCGCGCGCCGATACCTGGGAGACGCCGGTCATGCAGGAATATGCCGCTAGACTGCCGCAGGCATTGGTCGCCCGCGACCAGATTGAGTTCGCAAATCGCGAGTTCGCCACCTACCAACGTGGCCGCGTCACTCAGTTCCTTGTTGAAGCCCTTGAGGCCGCTGTTGGTGGCGAGGCCGACGCCGCGACGGCACTTGCCGAAGCTCAGAAGAGCGCGGATCGGGTCCTCAAGGCCTACAAATAAGACCAGCAGCCAGCCTTCAACGAGTGCGTGTCGCGCCCACGGCGTGCACTCGTTGATGGAGGTCTCATGAAGCGACTGAACTTCCCCCTGTCGGTCATTCTTCTGGTCGTGCCGTGCGCCGTGTTGGCGGCGTTCACGCACTATCCCGCGGTCAAATCACTGATCAACTCATTTTGGAGCATGGGCACGAGGCGCAGGCCGTCGCAGTTTATCGGCCTCGAGAATTACCAAACCCTTCTCGCCGACGGCACTCTCCATCAGATTATCTGGAACAGCACCCTATACGCCATTGTCACCATTCCCGCGGCGATTGCGTTGTCCATAGGAATGGCCCTGCTGGTCAACGCCAAGTTGCCCGGAACCGCGCTCATGCGGTTGTCGTTCTTCCTGCCAACCATGATGCCGATGATCGCTGTCGCCAACATCTGGCTGTTCTTTTACGCACCCGGGATCGGCCTGATCTCGCAGATTTTCGTTTTGTTCGGCCTTCAGCCGATCAATTTTCTCGGCAGCGCCAGCACGTCGCTCTGGTCGATGATGGCCGTCGCGGTGTGGAAGGAGGCCGGTCTATTTATGATCTTCTACCTGGCCGCGCTCCAGGCCGTGCCCCCCAATCTGAAGGAGGCCGCCAGGATCGAAGGTGCAGGGCCAATACGCATATTTTTTGACATCGTTCTTCCGCTCCTTAAGCCAACAACCGTATTCGTCGCCGTCAACGCGTTGATCAACTCCTTCCGTTTGATTGACCACGTGATAGTCATGACCAAGGGCGGGCCGAATAACTCAAGCGCGCTTCTGTTGTACTACATCTTCGAGGTCACGTTCGGGTATCGCGATTCCGCCTACGGCTCAACGTTGACCGTGTTCATGGTGCTTCTCTTGGGTTTGATGGCGCTTATCCAGTTCAAGATTTTGGATAGGAAGACACACTACCAATGAAGGGCGTCAATAGAATTCTACTTGTGGCACTTGCCCCGACCCTCGCGGTGGCATGGGGTGTGCCATTCATCTATTCCGTATGGACGGCGATTCACCCCGAAAAATATTCGGCAAGATTTACGTGGAACGCGCCAATCACGTTCGCAAACTTCCTTGAGGCGTGGCAAGCCGCCCCCTTTGCGCTGTACTTCGTTAACACCGTGATTTTGACGCTGTTGATTCTGGTCGCCAATCTAATCCTTTGCACTCTTGTGGCGTACGCATTTGTCCGCTATCGGTTCCAGGCGTCAGGGTTGCTGTTTGCGCTGATTATGATTCAACTCCTCATCACGCCGGACATTCTGATCGTCGAGAACTTCAACACTCTCGCGAAGCTCGGCTTAACGGATACGATTATCGGGATCACGTTGCCCTACTTGACATCTGCGTTTGGAATATTCCTCCTTCGGCAAACCTTCAAGACAGTACCTATATCTCTCGACGAGGCAGCCCAAGTGGAAGGCGCCTCCACTTGGCGTGTCCTATGGGACGTTTACGTGCCGTTGGCCAAGCCGACCTACCTGGCATACGCCTTGGTTTCCATAAGCTTCCATTGGAACAACTTCCTCTGGCCGCTCATCGTCACCAACTCCCCCGAAACGCGCCCGGTGACAGTTGGCCTCAGCATCTTCGCGACGGTGGAGAGCGGGGTGGAATGGGCACTTGTGAATGCAGCAACTCTGATGACGACCGCGCCGTTGGTCGTCGCGTTCTTGATATTCCAAAGGCAATTTGTGACGAACTTCATGCGCGCTGGGATCAAATAGGAATTCGGGATCTACGGAACCATTATGAACGTTCAGCAGTCATGCTTAGTTTCTGCCAAATTTTCGCGGGGCATAGGATGAAATTCGTCCATTTATCGGACCTTCATTTTACAACAACGGCCGAGGAATACCCCGCTCTGCGGCCTGGGTTGGTCAACGCCCTGGGTAAGGTGTTTGACGACGTAGCCAAAATAGAAAAACACCTGGATTTCGTTTCGATCACCGGCGATTTGGCAGAGCGGGGCAACATTGAGTCCTATGAAGGCCTCAAGAAGCTACTCAACGCAATGAGTATTCCCGTGTTTATTGTTCCGGGAAATCACGACAACCGCGACGACCTTCGGCGGGTTTTCGCCTCCGCCTACTATTTCACCAGCAATGATCCCATGGACTACCAGGTGGATTTCGGCAGGGTTCAGGTACTTGGTGTAGACACGGTGATCGAAGGCAAACCGTCTGGACGTATTTCCGACGACCAGCTCTCCTGGTTACGGTCGATGTTACTTCACGACTACACCGATCATACCGTCGTATCGATGCATCATCCCCCGTTCCCGACCGGTCACGCCGAGTTTGATGAGATGGCGGAGGTTGAAGGTGCCGAAGAGCTAGGAGAATTGATACGGCGCAGCAAATCGAAAGTCGTCGTCTTGAGTGGTCATGTCCACAGGCCCTACCAAACCGTCTGGCATGGCGCGAATTGTTATATCGCGGGCGGGCCGTCGTTCCAAATGGGATCGTCGTTTTGTTTTGGCGACAGCAGGTTGCAGGTGGTCGAGGAGCCCTTTGCGTATTTCATTCACGCCATCGATAGCCAGGGGACCCATAGCGTAGGCACCCGATATGTGAGTTTGGACGTCGGAGAACCGCGCACCGAACGCCAGAAAGCCGTTGGGCAGTAGGATGAACCAACCTGGCAAAGCCTCATGGCATACCCGCCTAACGGTCGATATCGGCGATGGATAGATCTAGCGCACGAAGCCGCCGCCAGCTATTCGCCGAGCGTCTGGCGGCGGAAGCTGGGACAGCCGCCAAGGGCTATTTTTTGCAGCCCGGCGGTATCGCCGTAGAGTTCAAAGATGCGTTTGACGCTGTATCCGAAGCGGATCGCAGCATTGAGCAGCTCATTCGAGACCGGATACGGGCCGAATACCCACAGGAGAATATTGTCGGCGAAGAAGGTGGCGGCACGGAGGGTGACGCTTTCTGGTGCGTCGACCCCATCGATGGCACCTCAAACTTTTTGGCGGGCATACCGTTGTGGGGTGTTTCCGTGGGCTACTGCGAAAACGGAACGCCGGCAGTAGGCGCAATCCATATTCCCATGCTCAACATGTTGCTGTCCGCCGACCGCGATATCGCCGGTATTCGTTACAACGGAGAGTTCAGGCCGCCACCGCGACCTCCCGCGATTGCTACCGTCGTATTGGGGCAGAGTCCGTACTGGGAGACCGCCTCCTACCGGCTTGCTGAGGACATTTTTCGACGGGCGCAGCTCGAATGCTTGAACTATAGGTGTTCGGTAATTGGTACGACGTTTGCCGCAATGGGGTGGACCCATGGCTACTATGAGGAGCGCTCCAATATTTGGGACGTTGCGGCGGGCTATGTCATTGCGCAGCAGTCAGGTCTTAGGTCTAGCATTACGCGGTTCGACGCCGATCCGAAGCTAACGATTTCAGTTCTAACATCCGCAGTTCACGATCGCATCGGACCGGAGCTCGCGCGCAGGAACGGTGGTTCGAATGAATAAACTGGCAGACGAAAGATAGATCGGCGACATGTCAGACGACACTCAACTTGCGGCGGTCAGACGAAAAGGCATTGTTGATTTAATCAATCGCAATCAGTCCGCGAAGCTGGGCGAGCTGTGCGCGCATTTCAGCGTGTCGGAGGCAACGGTCCGGCGCGACCTTGCCGCGTTGGAGAGAAGAGGTGTTTTGTCCCGCACCCATGGCGGTGCGGTCGCGAACCCACCGGTGTCGCTAGATTTGTCGAACGAAAATAGGGCGGAAAGCAACGTCGAAGAAAAAGGCCGCATCGGCAGTGCGGCAATGCAACTCATATCGGGCGAGAAAGCGGTCTTTTTGGATGCAGGAACCACCGCATTGGCGATCGCGCGCCGGGCGCACGAAGCAACCCAATGCAGGTTCGTTACCAGTTCTCTAGGCGTTGCCAATGCGCTGAGGAAGCAGAACGTAGAATCCCTGTATTTGATCGGCGGCGGCTATCTGGCGGTAAACGATTCTTTCGTTGGATCTATTGCGATTTCTGCAATCAGATCCCTGTCTTTTGATATTGCCTTTTTATGCGTCTCATCGGTCGACGTTCAGCGGCGGAAAATCAGCATTGGTAGTGAGATCTACAGCCAGGTGCAGAGGGAGGTCATCGGCGTCTCACGCGAGAAATATGTCATCGCCGATCATACGAAGTTCAGAGGCAGCGCATTCGTCAGCACGGCGACCTTCGACCAAATCGACGGCGTGATCACCACGGACATGATCGGTCAGCAGGCGATTGAGGAGATGCGGCTCGCGAACCTTGATCTGATACTGGCGTGAACCAGCTGGTTGGCTACTCCTGCAACGCGTAGATTAGATACAGCGGCATTGTCGCATTAACGGCGGCATCCCCGCCGCCCTCATATTGCGGATAGGCCCGCGAAACCTGCCGGTTCCGCTGCTTTCCTCGCCGTCCAGATCTTGGTTTTCATGTTCTTCGCCCATTGGCGCTTCGGATACTTCTGGAACACCGCCGGTTTTGAGATGCCGCTGATGTGGGGGTTGCTCAGCCTCGTCGTGCTGATCCGGGGCGGCGGCAAGATGTCGATAGATCGCAAGATCGGCAAAGAATTTTGAGGCCGGCGTTGCCGGCATAGCAGGCGGTCGCGAAACCGGCCCGACGATTTGCCGCGCGGCAATATCTGCCATCGCGAACACAGAGTAGTCGTCAGCGCCTATGGCTTCGGCAATGCCGATGCCAGCATGGTGATCGACGCGACCCGCGTTTTGCTCAAGGAGGTGAACGACCAGCCTTTGCTTGCTGTTGGCGGCGCCCGGCCTGCAACTCGTCGATTCCGCCACATTCCCCGATGCCTACAAGCCCATAGCGCTGGCCCACCGTGACGCGTTGGATCTCTACCTTTGTCCCAAGACCACCGCGACCTGGACCAACCTGAGTCCGCCGGCACTCATCGAGCCGGACGAGAGGACCGGCCGCTACCGCTCGGTCGGGACGAGCTCTCGCAGAGCGAGGACGGGGTGAGCCGAATTTCATGCGAGGACTACGCCGTCGCCCTCGTTGATGAATTGGAAAGCCATCGGCACGTCGGCCAGCACTTCACCGTCGGCGACTAACGTGCGACCTGTTGCGACGGCTCAGGTAACCTGGTGAAAGGAATCGCCTGAAGCGTAGGACCCGGCAGCTCGTCCGTGCGCTCAAAATTCCGGGCCTATTCAGGCCCCAGGCTCCGTGGCCAAGCGTGCAAGGCGCTGCTCGTCGACCTCGACGCCGAAGCCGGGCGCCGCAGAAAGGTGAGCGCGACCATCGTGTATCTCGATACCGCCGTGGAAAGGGCTGTCCGCGAAGAACGTATGGCCCTCCGCATCAAGCGGATAGGCGGTCTTGATGGTCGCGGCCAAATGGCAAAGCATCGTATTGCCGAGCACCGTGAACGGCATCGTGTCGAGACTGATGCCGATGCCGTTGGCCTCGCAAATCGCGATGATCTTGCGCGCCGGCCACAGACCCCCGACGCGGTTCGGTTTCAGCACGATTCGGTCGGCGGCCGCCAGGCGCGCGATTTGAACCATGGCGACCGGAGACGTGACCGACTCGTCGAGAATCATAGGCAGAGGCAAGCGCCGCCGAACGAATGCATGGCCCGCAAGGTCGAGATGATGCAGGGGTTGCTCCATCGACATGTTTGGGTGGACAGCCATGCGGATGACACGCTCGAAGAAATTCACCGCGGTCTTCGGACTACCGAGCGCCTGGTTTGCGTCGACGTCGATTTGAATGTCGCTGGGGAGGTCGCGGGCAACGGCGGTGACCTTCGCGGCGTCCGCGTCGACCGCCGCTTTCGAATAGCCCTCGCGTCGAAGCTGGCCTCCGATCTTGATCTTCAGGGCGCGATATCCCTGACCGATATAGTGATGGCAGACGCCTAGAAGCTGCTCAGGCGTGTGCCCGTGCATCTGCGTCTGCAAGCTGAACGCCGTGCGGTAGGCGCCGCCGAGCAGATCGTAAACCGGGCACCCGTAGGCCTTGCCGGCGATGTCGTGGATCGCCATGTCGATCGCCGCCTGCGCCGGTCGGCAGCCGGGCACGCCAATCCCCGCAACGGCCTCCATCCGGCGATGCATGTCCGCTATGTTCAGCGGGTCGCCGCCGATCAGCACGGTGCGGAAACGCTTCATCCAGTCGACCATGCTGCCGATGCCATGGCCGAAATAGTGTGGCAGCGTGGCACCGTCGCCCAGACCCTCGAGCCCGGCATCAGTGCGCATGCGGACGACGCCGGTTTCGGGCGGCGCATAGCGCTGTGCCGCCATCGCTTCGGGCGAGGCACCCTGCTGGTCCTCGGGTGCGGCATCGGTACCGCGTGATGTGGCGCCAGACAGGGCCAAACGAAGTGGATGGAACTCGATTTCTGTAATCTTCACGGGATGGCGGCCTCGTTTGATCCGACCTGTCAGGCATCCGGTCGCGGCGCAAGACGGAGACGACAGTATAACGATATACGTTGACGATGATCCGATCAATCTGTAAGGCTTGGGAGGTGTCAGCGTCCGTTGGCGCCTGAAACCGAAGACCGACCCGAGCATGGCCGATCCTGCCAAAGTCGCAACGCTAAAAAATGTGGCCAAGGAAGCCGGCGTCTCCGTCGGCATGGCCAGCCGGGTTCTCGCCGGTTACGGCTCCTATAGCGAACGGACCCGCAAGGTGGTTCTCGAGGCCGCCGCAAAGCTCGAATATCGACCCAACGGTGTGGCGCGTTCGCTGCGTCTCAAGAGAACCCGCGCCATCGGCGTCATGATTAGCGATATCGTGCGATATCACTGGACGGTCTTCGTGCAAGGGGTCGAAGAGGCGGCGCGCAACCATGGCTTCCATGTCATCCTGTGCAATACAGCCGACAATCCCGAACTTGAGAGAGATTATCTCAACGAGTTGCGCGAGCGCGGGGTCGACGGCGTTATCGTCTCGCCGCTGGAGGAGAACCACCGCTATTTTAGCAAGCTTGCCGAGACCGGCTTTCAACTGGTCCTCGTTGGCAGTCGGATCCCGGGGGCGGAGGTCACGCGCATCATTTCCGATGACCGCAGCGCCGCCGCGGACGCCGTCGACTATCTGGTGTCGCTTGGTCACCAAAGAATTGGCCTGGTCGCCGGCCTGATGGCCCTTGAGTCCGGCCGCAATCGATTGGCCGGCTACAAAGACGGGTTGCTGCGTGCCGGCTTGCCCTTCGACCAGGATCTGGTGGCCTACGGCAACTATCAGCAGGAAGAGGCCTTCGAGGCCGCGCGGCAACTGATCACCATGGCGGTGCCGCCAACGGCCCTGCTGGTCTGCAACGAGATGATGACCGGCGCGACGCTGGCGTGCCTGAACGACTACAAAGTGGCCATCCCGGAGCAAATCAGCCTGATCGCGTTCGACGACCCGGCATGGGCCAGCTTCTATCGGCCGGCGATCACGACCCTGCGCGAAGAGCGATTCAACATGGGGCGGCTTGCTTGCGACGCGCTGGTGGCTGCGGTTCAGGACGCTGATTCCGGGTTTAGGGGATCGCCCGAAATCAGGCTGAAGACCGAGCTGGTGATTCGCGAGTCCTGTGGGTTGCCCCGCGGCCCCGCGACCATCGCGATCGGCGGCAAAGACGGCAAGGCACGAAAGACCGTCGCCGGGCGAATAACGCCGCAAGCGACGGAGACGCCATGAAAATCGTTGATATTGAGCGGTTTCCAATCAGAATGAAACCGATCAAGTTTGGCCATCGGGATCAGGACCAGCTGTCTACGATCGCCGGCGTTGAGACCGTCATCATCCGGATTAGGACCGATAGCAGCGTGGCAGGGTTTGGTGAGGCATCATCGATGTCGCCTTACTTGAACAATACCATGGGCGGACTGCTCGATTGGCTGCACGCGTAT
Organism: Alphaproteobacteria bacterium; assembly: GCA_021774445.1. Lineage (GTDB taxonomy): Bacteria > Pseudomonadota > Alphaproteobacteria > UBA6615 > UBA6615 > SZUA-147. Next base: position 2,459 of record JAJFJA010000024.1, on the reverse strand, counting down.
GCGGCCGCCTTGGTCGGTGTGGACGCTCTCAATCTGAATGACGTGCACCGCCGGCTCGATCGGGTTGGCGGTACGTTCCCGCCGGGATGTCCGCCCGCCCGGGCGGCCATCGATATGGCGGTGCACGATATTATCGGCAAAGCACGGGAATGCCCGGTATTTGCCCTGCTCGGCGGCACCTATCGCACCGAGCTCGAATTGCTGAGCGGCCTTTGCGCCGAGGCACCGGACGAAAACGCCAGGGCGGCGCGAGGCTTGGTTGAAGACGGCATCCGCGGGCTCCGGGTAAGCATTGGTGATAGCGTCGGTGACCGGAGCATCGGATATGGCGAGCGTGAGAGGCAAAAGCTGCTGGCGGTCCTCGACGCGGTTGGGGCGGAAATCTATGTCGACGCCGACGCCGACCAATCATGGGCGAACCCGGGAGAGGTGCGCGGTAGCGTCGCGGCAATTCTCGCGGCACGCTTCTACGGTAATCTGTCCCTCGAGCAGCCGCTCCATTACCTCGATCTCGAAGGGCATGCCGAACTTCGCGAAACCCTTGCGATACCGATCGTCCTTGATGAATCAGTCGTCTCGCCGGAAGCGATGATGCAGATCGTGCGCCTCGGCGCGGCCGACCGCATTGTCCTTAAGATCGGCCGGGTCGGCGGGCTCCACAACGCCCACCAAATCGCCGACATTTGTGAGGCCGCAGCGATCGGCGTCAGCGTCGCCTCCCGGCCCGCCACCAAGCTTGGCGACGCCGCGCACTGTCACCTCGCGGCGACCCTCCGTGACCCGTTTCCCGTCGATGCCCAAGGGCATCTGCGGTTCGAACGAACGCCTTTCGTTGGTGGCTTCGAGATCGAGCAGGGTCGCGCCATTCTGGGCGATGCGCCGGGTTTGGGAGTCGACCTCGACGAGGCCGTGCTGCGCACAATGATCGTCGACACGTAGCCTTCGCCGATCAGGGCGTTTCCCGGCCGAATCCGGTCCGCGGTCGCTTGCAAACCAAGACATCTTGGAGTATCCTGCAAAAAATATAACGTTCTACTAGGGAGGAGGACACAATGCGTAGGCGCCGGTTCTTGAGTGGCTTGCTCGGTGGCATCTTGATTTTTGGTGTCGGTGCGGCCTCGAATCTAAACGTTGCGCTGGCGGCCGAGACGCCGGTCCAGGGTGGGACGCTTAACGTCGGGCTGCACATACCGCTGCCGACACTCGACTGGCAATCGACCGTCGGACACCCGCTGCCCCAAGTGATGGGGCATGTGTTCGAGGGCCTGTTCGGAAACGGCAGCGACCTCACCGCGGTCCCGGAACTTGCGGAGAGTTTTGAGGCCACCGAGGAAGGCAAGGTCTGGACGTTCAAGCTGCGTAGCGGCGTCAAGTTCCACAACGGCGATACCCTCGATTCCGGCGACGTCAAAGCCTCGCTTGAGCGCTGGCGCGAAGTCGGTCCGAAGGGGGCGGGTCTGGCAAGCCTCGATTCGATCGATACGCCCGACGCCTCAACCGTCGTCCTGAACTTCAATGCTCCCATGGGGCAGTTCCTTCTTCTCCTGCTCGGCTCGGACGAGAACAAAGCGGTGATCATGCCGAAGGAGATTGCCGAGGCGTCAACGACACCTGGCAAGCTGACCGAAGTGGTTGGTACCGGCCCGTATAGTTTTGTCGAATACAAGGAAGATCAGTTCGCTCGACTGGCTCGGTTTGACGACTACCTCGCACGGTCCGATGATCCGAACTATCAGGCCGGCAAGAAGATAACCAATCTGGATGAGGTCATCTTCTGGATCGTTCCGGAAGCATCGACGCGCGTCGCCGGTCTGGAATCCGGCGAATACGACATCATCACCGAGGTGCCGGATTCGGAAGCCGCGCGGCTGCGCGAGACCGACGGCGTTGAGCCGATCAAGAACGGGCCGGGCGTGCTGCAGTACATGATGTTCAATCACCAGCAGGGCCCAACCAGTGATCTCAACATCCGCAAGGCCATACAAGCCATGATCGATCCGGCTGAAATTGCTTCGGTCGTGGTTTCCGATCCATCTTTCAGCCTGACCAATCCGAGCATCTATGCGCCCGAAAGCGCCTACAACACGGATGCCGGATACGGCAATCTCAAAGCGGCCAAAGATTATCTCGAGGCAGCGGGATACAACGGCGAACCGATCTCGATCCAAGTTATTGCGACAAGTAACACGCAAAATCGCATTGCTGTCGCTCTGGTTGAGCAGGCCAAACGGGCTGGCATCAACCTCCAGATCAAGAGCTATGACCTCGCCACGTGGGTCGCCAAACGCCGCGACCCGGACGCGTTGAATATCTACACATCTGGGGGTTACTGGGTCGATCCGTCGCTGTGGCATCCAGAATTCAACGGCACGTTCCCTTCGACCGAGGTCGGCTTTATCAGTCCGGAGACCGAAGAGATCTTCGCCAAACTGGCGGCCGCGACTACGTTTGAGGAACGC
>JAJFJA010000023.1 GCA_021774445.1 Alphaproteobacteria bacterium | reverse complement strand
ACCATCCATCGGCGGCAATGCCAGGCCGACATCCGTCATCAGCCCCAAGACACGTTCCATGTCTTCCGCGGAGATCTCCTCCATAGCCTCGAAATCATGGCCGTGTTCGTGCTCGCGGTGCACCTCTTGCATCTGCTCGAGCCGCTCGACCTGATGCCCCTCATCACCGTCGGCATGGCCGGCCTCGGCGTAGGCTTGATAAGCCGGATACGCGGCGACCGCTGCGAGGCCGAGGAGGGCGAGTGGTGCGTAGATTATTGATCGTCTCATGGCAATCCTACCTGTTATCGGGGGCGCCCAGCCGGGCTGGACGAGCACGGGCCATGCTAGCACACTTGCCCTGTCCCGTGTTGATATGGCTCAATCGGACCGCCGGGCCCTAAGCGTCGGGCCGCCGCGGGAGTGAGGGCTTGCCCGGGCCTTACCGCACGGCGTTTTCCGGGCCACGTCCGCGGTAGGCGTCGACAAAAGCCGCCGCCGCCGCCGCATCGAAGGGGTCGAGTTCCAGTTGCCGACGCCAGGCTGTCAGGACGACGCCTGTGGTCAGGCGGTTGCTCTTGGTCACGACCACGCCGTCCCACTGTCCGCTATAGAGCGACGCCCAACCCCGCAGCGTGTCGATGACCTCCGGGGAGGGGTCACCGTAGTAGATCACCACGTTGCCATGCTCGGCCGCGTGAACGAGCCGGGTCGGGGGCTGGAATTCCTCGTAAAATCCTGCTCTCGTCCATTGCGTCGAGTGAGCGCCCGAAGTCGGGTAGCGCGCCGGATAGCGCTGGGCCTCGCCAATCGCCAGGTGGCGCCGTCCGTCATCACGATCCGTTGTGACACGAGCCAGCGCCGCCTGCCCCTGTTGTGCCAGCGCCGAGAATGTCCGCGCTGCGCTGACCGTTTGCCACAAATAGAGGCCGCCGCCGACCAGCAGAATGACGACGGCAGCCGGCAGGATACGGTTCAGGATACGGTCGCTGCGCTTGGCGGCGCCGCCCCATTTTATTTGTTTCGACCCTTCTTGCTTCACCCGCTTGCGTGTCTTCGATTTCGGCATTCGGCGCTCCGTCGTCGACGTTCCCAGGTTACCGGGCGCTGGACATCGGATACTGACACGCGCGTCACATGACGGCCACGCTAAATCGCTAGGCACAGCGTCTTGAATTAGGCGTCACGCCGTAGGCGCGTAGTGGGGCGCTCTCGACCGGCTCCACGGCCTGCGGTGCCACCGGGTTGTTTTCATTCCGTCGGCACGGTTTGCAGGTTGTAGGAGACCTTGCCGGCAAAATCCAAGTGACAGGCGCGGCAGGCGTTTCTGCCGACTGAGCCGATCTGCTCGCGCACCGCCTCGATATCGCCTGTCGCCGCCACCTCGACCAGCTTGTCCGCTTCTGCCTTCGCGTCCTTGATCAATTGCTCGAACGAGTCCGGATCCTCCCAGATCTTGGCCAACGCACCGGTCGGCACGCCCGATGAGGGGCCCGTTCCTGCCGGAAAGATATCGCTAAGCATATCGAGGCTACCCGCGATCGACTCCGCGTGGGACACTATGTGATCAACGTGGCCAACATCTCCCTTGATGATCGAGACGATCGCGATGAGGTGGGCCACATTCCCCTGCATGACCTTCTGACGATACTGGATTGTTGCCTCGGCACTGTCCTGGGCTTGCCCTGCGACGGCGCCGAACATCAAAAACATCATCAATGCGGCGTTCATGGCCATCCTTGCCATCGTCGTTCCTCCCATTCTTAGTTGTTTTCGCGGCCAATTCTTCGTTGGGCGTGGCGGTTGAGCAATGACGCAGCTTTGGAAGTCGCCGGATCTGGTGGCGGTATCTAACCCCTTCGAGGCGGATGGTTCCGCTGCCGGCGCTGGGTCCGCGCCACATTGGGCAAGTGAGTTGCATCACGCCCTGTCCGACTATTCCCGAACCGGCCGCGCGCACCCCGTCACCGACGGCTGGAGATGGGCGACGGTCGCGGTGAAAAAGCGGGGCGTATCAAGAGATCGTTATGAATTTCGGCCCGTGATTCTTTCGTGATCGCGCTGGCCTATATATGTGGCGTCGCGAGAACGAGGAAGGTCCAAGAGATGAGTGTGGATACCCTACGGCGGTCGTTGCTGTTCGCCCCGATGTTGCTGCTCTTGCCGCGTATTGCCAACGCGCTTGCGCCGACCTTCGCGGCCGCCGGCGCGGCGATTCGCGGTTACGATCCGGTGGCGTATTTCACCCGTGGCGAACCGACCCCGGGGGACCCGGCGATCACCGAGGAATATCAAGGTGCCGTTTGGCGCTTTGCCTCGGTCGAGCATCGTGACTTGTTTGCCGCCGACCCGGCGAGATACGCCCCGCAATATGGCGGCTATTGTGCCTGGGCGGCCAGCCGCAACTATGTCGCATCGACCGACCCCCGGGCTTGGGAAATCGTCGACGGCAAGCTCTATTTGAATTTTTCTCGGCTGACCCACGCCCGCTGGACCCTCCGCGCCCGCACCAACATCGCCAAGGGCGATGCCAATTGGCCGGGACTGCTGGCCGGAAATTAGCCTCCGGGGGTCGGGGCTTTTCCGGTCCTACCGCGTATGCAGCGTGCCGTCCGGCACGAAGGCGGCGAAGGTGAAGGCGAACGAAACGTCGTACCGCACGTCTTCCAGCCCGGCCTCGGTCTGCCGTTGTACCAGCAGGTTGCCGACGTCGCGGCCCTCGGCAATCACCCGCTGGTCGTGCACTGAGTTTTGCCCCGGCTCCCAGGTCAGCCGCAGGTCGCCGGCCGCCATGGTGCCGCGGGAGCGCACCAGATCGACCGTCCACGCCTGATCCTCGACCACGATGACCCGTTCCATGGGATTGATGCCGGGTGGCAGATCATACGGAAAACGGTCGCGCGCGACGGACGGCGGTACCGGCCGGTCGTAGCCGCCGTAGGGCGTCAGCCCATAGGGTCGGGTCCCCGGCGCGCTCGGGACCAGCACCTGCCCGTCGGGTGCGCGCTCCCGGAACTTGGCCAGCGACTCCAGCCGTGCCGGAATGGCCTCCAGCCGCTTGCCGAGGAAGTCGCCGACGACCGCTTCGCCGATAAATTGCTGCCACCAGCTTTGCGTGCTCTTGTCATACATCATCATGCCGAAATGGCGGTAGGTACCGGTATTGCCGAACGCCAACAGCTGATCGCCGACACGCCGGTCGAACACGATGCCGGAGTTGCAAAAGGCGCAGTAGCTGACCACCACCGGCACGCCGCCGACCGTATCGTTGACGATCTCGTGGAACAGCAGGACCTGCAGCGGATAGGCGCGAAAGTCGCCGTCGATGCCGATGCTGAGCACGGGCTCCAAAGCACCGATGTTGGTGACGCCCGCCGCCGGCGCGAACTGCGGATTGTCGATCGGTGGAATGGAGTCCTTGGCGCCATAGGTGACGATCTCCGCCAACTCGATTGAGCGTTGCGCGAAGTCCGTTCGCGGAAAGTCCCGAGTCCAAGGTAACGACGATTGCGCGACCGCGGCACCGGCCGTGGCGATCGTCATCAGCAGGACCAGCATCGGCGCTCGGTACATCATCGCTTTTCCCCAGAACTCGGCAGTGACCAGCGCCGCCAGCATAGGCGACTTCACCGGCGGCTCGACCCGGCCTCACGAAGAATTGGTAAGGCTTGAGCCGCGGTATAATGTCTCGCGCGCTCCGCGCCGTCGGGTCATAGGAGGGTTACATGCGCCTTGAGGGTTCCTGTCACTGTGGTGCCGTTCGGTTCTCGGCGCAGGCTTACGCGCCGGTCCCGTATCTCCGCTGTTACTGCTCAATCTGCCGCAAAACGGCCGGCGCCGGCTTTGCGATCAATCTCGGTGCCGAGGCCGCTAGCTTGGCCGTCAAGGGTGCTGAGGCCATCACCGTGTTTCATGCCATCGTCGACGGCGAGCAAAGCCCGGCGGAGCGCCGGTTCTGCTCCCGCTGCGGCTCGGCGCTCTGGGTCTGGGATCCGCGTTGGCCGGAACTTCTGCACCCCTTTGCCAGCGCCATCGACACGCCTTTGCCGGCGGCCCCGGAGGCCGTTCACATCATGCTCGGATCGAAGCCGAATTGGGTCAGAGTCGATAATGCCGGGACTGAGGCCGGCCATCAGTCTTATCCGCCGGAATCCCTTGAGCAGTGGCACCGCCGTCATGGCCTTTTCGACGATGAGCCATGAATAGGCGCGCCACCGGCCTCTTGACTGGCTCAACTCTGACCGCTCTGGGGACATGCTGAACCAGTAGCGATTCGCTGAGCGCCTGCGCGCCGGTCCCCTATCGCCCCGGTCTTGGCGGGGCGGTGCTGTCGCCGACAACCATCGGCGCCGGCAGCTCGATCAGGCGCTCGCCCGTGCCACCGTCCTGGATCTCCTCGAGCAGCGCCCGGGCGCTGGCCCGGCCTAGTTCGTATCGCGGCTGCCGCATTGTTGTCAGCGTCGGACTGATGAACTCGGCAAACTCGATGCCGTCGAACCCGATGATCGAGACATCTTTGGGCACCTCCAAGCCGGCGTCGCTGACCGTCTTGATGAAGGCGATGGCGATTTCGTCGCACGCCGCATAGACCGCGGTCGGGCGCTCGGCCAGCGTCAGGAACGCCCGCGCCGCTTCGACGCCGGCGCGCAAGTTAAAATCGCCCGGCCAATAGGTGACCGCCTCGCGCGGGACCCCTGCCGCGTCCAGGCCTTCGAGGAAACCGGCGTATCGTTGCACGTCGTTGACGTTACCCTGTAGGCCCGAGACGTAACCGAAACGTTGGTGCCCCAGCCCGATAAAATGTTTGGCGACGGCGATCGAGGCGCCGCGATCGTCGGCAACGATCTGCGGTGCGGCGAGCCCCGGCACCGCCGCGCAGACCGCCGCCATCGGCAAGCCGAGATCATCCATGTTGCGGGTGTCGCCCTTCGGGATTCTACCGGTCATCAGCAACACGCCGTCCACCTGGCCCGCTTGCGCCAATCGGACATAGCGCGCCTCGCGCGCCACCAGGTTATCGAGATTGCCGATGATCATATCGTAACCGGCCGTCACCAATTCGTCGTCCACGCCACGTAAGACTTGCGCGAAAAACGGGTTGGCGACGTTCGGCAGCACGACCAGAATCATCATCGACCGCCGCGCCCGCAGGTTCCGCGCCGCGACATTGGGCGTGTAGCCGGTTTCCGCCACCGCGCGCAGCACGCGCTCACGCGTTTTCGCGGTGACCACGTCGGGGTTCGCCAGGGTGCGGCTGACCGTCGCCGTCGACACGCCGGCACGCGCCGCGATGTGCTGGATGGTAACGCTCGATCGCGCGCGCGGTCGGCCGTTGGGCGCTGCTTTATTCATGTTCGCTATGTATCCGTCACGGGTATCGGGTGCTCCGGCGCGAAGATACGCCGTTGACAACCGTTCCAAATCTGTGAGACCATAATGTAATCGTTTACATTGTGTATGTAAACTATTACATCGCGGCATCGGATCGAAACAGAAGTCCCGGAACCTGAAACCGGGAACCCGGATTCGCCACACCAAAACGGGAGGAAGATGAAAATGGCAGGTACCCGACTTCGCAGGTTGCTGACGACCGCTGCTCTTGGCGCCTTTGTTACCACACCCGCCGTAGCAGCCGAACTGGAGGTCATTCATTGGTGGACGTCGGGCGGCGAACAGGCCGCCGTGAGTGTGTTTGCCGACGAATTCGATGCGCTCGGCGGCGACAACTGGATCGATACCGCCATTGCCGGCGGTTCGAACGCCCGCGCGGCCACCATGCAGCGGATCCTGGGCGGCGACCCGCCGGACGCCGCGCAGTTCAACATCTCGCGTCAGTACGAAGATCTTATCGAGGCTGACCTGCTGCTCGATCTTACGGAATTGGCCGAGGCCGAAGGCTGGCGCGATTTCATCCGGCCGGCCGCGATCCTTGCGGTATGCGAGCGTGATGGTCGGATTTTCTGCGTGCCGGTCAATATCCACTCCTGGCAGTGGGCATGGGCGTCGATCCCGGTCTTTGAGCAAGCGGGCGTACCGTTACCGAAGAACATCGACGAATTCCTTGCGTCCGCGCCGAAAATTCAGCAAGCCGGCTTCATCCCGTTCGCCATTGGCGGCGAAAGTTGGCAGCACTCCGGCGCCTTCGCCGTGGTGCTTCTGAACTCCCTTGGCCGCGAGACCTATCACCGGCTCTACCGCGATAAAGACCCGGCGGTGGCCCGGTCGCCGGAAGTGCGCAAGGTGTTCGAGACTTTCCGGTCGCTCAAGCAATTCTCTGACGAGGGCAGTGCCAACCGGAATTGGAACGATACCACCAACCTGGTGATCACCGATCGGGCGGCGCTCCAGATCATGGGGGATTGGGCTCGCGGCGAATTCGCCCTTGCCGGCGAAAAGCCTGGCGTCGACTATGAGTGCATTGCCGGCCCCTCGGAGCAGCCTTACCTGTCCACCGGCGGTGACATCTTCTTGTTCCCCAAGCAAGACGACCCGGAAGTTGAAGCCGCGCAGCTGAAGCTCGCATCGATGATGGTCAACCCGCGGGTACAGGCCCTGTTTAATAATGCCAAGGGCTCGTTGCCGATACGTGATGACGTCGACCTCTCGCTCGCCGACGCCTGCATGCAGAAAGGCCTCGCCTTGTTGCAGAACCCGGACACGGTCGTCGGTGATCCCATTAACTTCGTCACCGAAGACACCAACGGTCAGATCCAGGATCTGTTCGCCCAGTTCTGGGCCGACGACTCCTTGACCGTAGACAATGCGCAAGAGCAGTTTGCGCAGATTATCGAGACGGCCAACTAGGTCCCTGCTAAGCATTACGGGCGGCGCCCGGGCGTCGCCCGTAAACGGCTCTTCTTGGGGGGACCAATGGCACAGCGGCGCAAACGGTCTGCAAAAATCAGTGCCTGGATAGGCGCCTCACCGATGATCGCCGTCGGCGTCGGGCTCTATGTCGTCGGCATCGGATATTCCGTCGCCCTTTCCTTCACGAACTCCAAACTGCTGCCCAAATTCGACACCTTTGTCGGCCTGGCGAACTACGATCGCTTGTGGAGCACCGGCCGCTGGCTGATCTCGGTCGAGAACATTTGGCTTTTTGGGCTCCTGTCTATCGCCTTGAACATGCTGCTCGGCTTCCTGTTGGCCGCCTTCATGGACCGGCGCGTTCGTTATGAAGATACCTTCCGCACGATCCTGCTCTACCCCTACGCCATGTCCCTGATCGTCACCGGGCTTGTCTGGCAGTGGATGATGGATCCCGGTCTCGGCATCCAATCGGCCATGCAGAACTGGGGATTCGCGGGTTTTTCCTTTGCGCCGCTGACCAACCCCGACACCGCGATTTTTGGTGTCGTCATCGCCGGGGTTTGGCAAGGCACCGGCGTCACCATGGCGATTCTCTTGGCCGGTCTGCGCGGCATTGACGAAGATATCTGGAAGGCTGCGCGCGTCGACGGCATTCCGACGTGGCGCACCTACGTTTTTATTGCCTTGCCGATGTTACGCGGCGCCCTCGCCACGGCGTTCGTTTTGCAGGCCGTCAGTGTGGTTCGGGTCTATGACCTGATCGTCGGACTGACCGGCGGCGGGCCGGGCATCGCCACCGAGATGCCGGCGAAGTTCGTCATTGATCACATCACCAACCGGGTGAACGTGTCCCTAGGCATGGCCGCCGCGACAATGATGCTGTTGCCCATTATCCTACTGATCGGCATCAACCTGTTTATCGACTGGCGGCGCAAGGCCGTGGCGATGCGGGCGGCGACATGACCGCGGTCGTTGCCCAAGATGAATTCTTTGCCGCTGCTGGACCGCGGCCTCGCCGCGTCTCCGCCGCTCGCATTGGCGTTTATTGCTTCTTGATCGGCGCCGCCCTGTTTTTCGCCTTGCCGCTCTATGTCATGGTTGTCACCAGCCTCAAGGATCTCGGGGAAATCCGCCTCGGCAACATCTTCAACTGGCCCGCGGAGCTGACCTTCGAACCGTGGATTGCCGCCTGGTCTTCCGCTTGCACGGGGCGCACCTGCGAAGGCATCAGGCCCGGCTTCTTCAATTCGATCAAGATAACCGTGCCCAGCGTGATTCTTTCCATCATCATCGCGGCGATTAACGGTTATGCGCTGTCTTTCTGGCGTTTTCGCGGCGCCAATTTCTTCTTTGGGCTGCTGATTTTCGGGGCGTTTGTGCCGTACCAGGTAGTGATCTATCCGCTGATCATCTTCATGCGCGAAGTCGGCCTGTTCGCGACGTTGCCTGGTATCATCATCGTGCACACGATTTTCGGTATGCCCATCCTCACGCTGCTATATCGCAACTATTTCTCTTCACTGCCGGAGGAGTTGTTCAAGGCCGCGCGCGTCGATGGCGCCGGTTTCTGGGCCATCTTCTTCCGCGTCGTCATGCCCATGGCGGTGCCGATCTCCATCGTCGCGGTGATCCTGCAGGTTACGGGGATCTGGAACGACTTTCTGTTTGGCCTCGTTTTTGCCGGTAGAGACAACATGCCGATGACCGTGCAACTGAACAACATTGTCGCCACGACTACCGGCACGCGCGCCTACAACGTCAACATGTCCGCGACGATCCTGACCGCGGCCGTGCCGCTGGCGGTGTATTTCATCTCGGGTCGCTGGTTCGTGCGCGGCATCGCCGCCGGCGCAGTCAAGGGTTGAACCATGGCACAGGTCAAAATCAACAAATTAGGGGTCTCTTTCGGCGCTTTGCAGGTCTTGAGCGATCTTGATATCGAGATCGAAGGCGGCGAGTTTGTCGTGCTCTTGGGTCCGTCGGGATGCGGCAAGTCGACCCTGCTCAACGCTATTGCCGGTCTGCTCGACGTCAGCGACGGGCAAATCTGGATCGATGGCCGCAACGTCACTTGGGAGGAGCCCAAGGACCGCGGCATCGGCATGGTCTTTCAATCCTATGCGCTGTATCCGCGCATGACCGTCGAAGGCAATCTTTCCTTCGGCCTGAAGATGGCTCGGGTGCCGAAGGCCGAGATCGCCCGGCGCATCAACGCGGCGGCGGAGTTGCTGCATATCGACAAGCTGATGAAGCGCCGTCCCTCCGAGCTGTCGGGGGGGCAGCGTCAACGCGTGGCCATTGGCCGGGCCCTGGTGCGTGACGTGCGCGTGTATCTATTTGACGAACCGTTGTCGAATCTGGACGCGGCGCTGCGCACCGAGCTTCGAGTGGAGCTGAAGCGCCTGCATCAGGAGCTCAGCAACTCGACCATGATCTACGTGACCCACGACCAGGTAGAGGCCCTGACCCTGGCCGACCGGATCGCGGTCATGCATGGCGGTATCATTCAGCAGTTCGACAAGCCGCGGAATATCTACCACCGGCCGGGCAACCTGTTTGTCGCCGGCTTCGTCGGCTCGCCGAAAATGAATTTCCTCGACGGGCGCATCGAAGAACGGTCCGGCGAGCGCGCCTTCGTGTCCGATGAAGTCACGCAGCCGCTCAACGGTTATGCCTTCGCCGGTAATGTCAGATCGGGCACCCCGGCCAAGCTCGGCATCCGGCCGGAACATGTCCGCATCGATCCCGACCAAGGCATGTATGACGCCGACGTTGAGCTGGTCGAGCCCATGGGCGCCGAGACCGTGGTTTGGTGCAACGCTGTCGGTCATACGATTAGTCTGCGGCTCGAGGGCGACGTCGCCCTCGAAGGTCAGAAACGGCTAAGGATTTCCTTTCCCGGCGAACGTCTCAACCTGTTTGATGCAGCATCAGGCGTTCGTCTTTAGCAACCCGCATCCCAGAAAATATGAAACCCATGAGCAATACCGACATCCTCTCCATCCAGCTCTACAGCCTGCGCAACTACGGCGATCTCGAACGGTCCCTCGACCTCGTGTCATCCGTCGGCTTCAAGCTGGTCGAACCGGTGATGGCCCACTATGACGCCGCCGACCGAACCAGGGCCGCGCTCGACGCGCGCGGTCTCAAAGCCCCGAGCGGTCATTTCTCCCTCGACGCCGTCAGCGCCCGCACGGGTTGGGTGGCCGACGTCGCGCGGACCATCGGTATCGAGCAGATCATCGTGCCGGCGGTGCCGCCGGCGGCGCGCAGCGGCGACGCCGCGGCTTGGCAACGCACCGCCGATGCCCTGTCCGGGGCGGCACCGCGCCTGGCCGACGCCGGGCTAACGCTCGCCTACCACAATCATGACTGGGATTTCCGGGTCTTGGATGACGGGCGCACGCCGATGGAGATCCTGCTGACCGCGCCCGGTGTGCATTGGCAAGCCGACGTTGCCTGGATCGCCCGCGCCGGCGCGGATATCGCGGACTGGTGCGACCGCTATGGCGACCGGTTGGTCAGTTGCCACGTCAAGGACATGGCACCGGCCGGCGAGCACCTTGACGAGGACGGCTGGACCGATGTCGGCGCCGGCACCATGGACTGGGCACAACTGTGGCGCCGCTGTCGCGCGACCCCTGCCAAGTGGATGGTCTTGGAACACGACAACCCAAAGCACCCCGAGGATTTCGTCGCGCGCAGCTTCGCGTTTCTATCGACCCTGAACGCCTAGCCCACCGGAGCCGATTCGAATGGAAGTATTGAAAGCCGGTCTTGTCGGCTGCGGCAACATCAGCGAGACCTACCTACAAACCGCGCCGCGATACGCGGCCCTGGATATCGTCGCCTGCGCCGATATTGTGCACGAGGCGGCGGTCGCCAGGGCCGATACCTACGGTATCGCCGCGCCGACCGTCGACGGCCTGCTCGCCGACCCGGAAATTGAACTCCTGATCAACCTCACGGTGCCCAATGCCCATGTCGAGGTGACCGAGCGCGCCCTTGCCGCCGGCAAGCATGTCTATTCCGAGAAACCCTTGGCCGCGACCCTTTCCGGCGGCCGCAAGATCGCCCAAGCGGCCGCCCGGACCGGCTTGCGTGTTGGCTGCGCCCCGGACACCTTCCTGGGCGGCGGTCACCAGCGGGCCCGGCGCTTGGTGGACGAGGGCGCAATCGGCCGCCCCATCGGCGCCGCCGCCATTTTTCTGTCGCCCGGCATGGAATCTTGGCATCCAAGCCCGGAGTTTTTCTTCAAGCCGGGTGGCGGGCCCGTGCTCGACATCGGGCCGTACTATATCGGCGTGCTGATAAATCTCATGGGCCCGGTTCGACACGTCACCGCCAGCGCGACGACGGTTTTCCCGGAGCGCACCATTACCAGCGAACCCCGCAACGGCGCGAAGATCCGGGTCGAGGTGCCGACCACCGTTTCCGGCACGCTGGAGTTTCACTCGGGTGCCTTTGCGACCCTGTTGCTAAGCTGGGACGTCCAGCGCCACGATCACAACCCCATCGAGATCTACGGCACCGCAGGCTCGCTGATTCTTCCCGACCCGAATTTCTTCGGCGGCGATTGCCGTCTCGGCAGGCGCGCCGAGGATTGGCGGAGCATCTCGCCGGGGGATCTCGCGTTCTCGGATGCGAATTGGCCGGCGGACGGTGCGCCGAAGCACGCGAACTATCGGATCATTGGCGCGGTGGATATGGCCCACGCCTTGCGGACCGGCCGGCCGCACCGCGCCAGCCTCGAATTCGCGTTGCACACCCTGGAGATCATGGCGGCCCTTGGCACCGCTGCCGAGCGCGGCACGCGGATCGAGATCGAAAGCACCTGCGAGCGCCCGGCCGCCTTGCCCGCCCTGGCGCCGGGCGGCACCGCCGAGGCGGTCTTTGCCTGACCTCTGATCGGCCCTAGGGCGTCGCCGGCCGGCGCCGCAACAACGCGATGAAGATCAGCGCCGTCGCGAACATGATCAGGCTGTAGGTTGCCGCCGGTACTGTGGCCAGCCCGCCGCCGAACAGCAGCGTTGCCACGGCGATCGCCAGCGTGCCGTTTTGCAGGCCGCATTCCAGGGCTATGGCGACCCGTTGGCGCAGTCCCGAGGCGAACGCGCGGGCGATCAGATAGGCCAGCCCCATCATCACCACGTTCAGGACCAGCGTCACCAATCCTGCCTGGGCGAAATACTTCACGATATTGGCGCGCTCCTGCAGGATCGCGCCGGCCAGCACCAGGACGAACAGCACCGCCGAGATCTTGCGCGCCAGCGGCTCGAAACCGACGGCAAAACCCGCGGCCAGCCGGCGCACCAACAGGCCGAGCAGGACCGGGACGGTGACGATGACGAACACGCTAATGGCCGTCCCGGCGACCGACACACCTTCGCTCGCCTCGCTGCCCATGAGCCGGGTAAAGGCGAACACCACGACGATCGGAATGGTAATGACGCTCAGCAGACTGATGACGGCGGTCAGCGAGATCGACAACGCCACGTCGCCCCGTGCGAACGAGGTCAGCAGGTTGGACGTCACGCCGCCCGGGGCCGCGGCGATGATCATCACCCCGAGCGCCAATTCCGGGGGCAGCGGCCAGACGCTGACCAGCAAGAAGGCGACGACCGGCAGCAGCAGGATCTGCGACAGCGCCCCGACGATGAAATCGCGCGGCCGCGTCGCCACCCGCGCGAAATCGTCGAAAGTCAGCCCCAGGCCAAGCGCAAACATGATGAAGGCCAGTGCGACCGGCAAGACGACGTCGGTAACAATCCCCATAACTCCTCCCAAAAGGCCATTTCCCCGCATACCGCAGCGCCACCCGGTTGCGTGCCGAACTTGTACCCCATTGGTCCCCGCCAGGCCCGGCCTTTTGCCAGTGGAGTCACGCTGCCGCTTCCGGCGCGCGTCGTCATGTTATTTGCCGGCGCGATCGCGCATCATGCGGGCGGCGCAGCAGGCGGGCAACGGATGGCAAGGGAAGCGCGCAATAGGGCAACGCATCACCGGTCCTCGTCGGGACAATCGCGACGTGTCGCCATCGTCCTTAATCCGACCGCCGGGCGTGGCGCGCGCGACTCCATCGCCAGCTTCCAATCGGCCTTGGCCGGCCGCGGCCTCGCCTGTTGTTTGTTGGCGACCCACGGCGCTGGCCATGCCGTTGAATTGGCCCGGTCCGCGGCTGCGGATGTCGTCGTCGCGGCCGGCGGCGACGGTACTCTGAACGAGGTCCTCAACGGTCTTATGCAACGCCCGGAACCGCGCCCGATCCTGGCTCTGCTGCCGCTCGGGTCGGCGAATGTTGTGGCCCACGAAATCGGATTGGCGAAGGCGGGTCCGGAAGAATTGGCCCGCCTCATCGATCACGGGGCCGCCGAACCGATCTACGTCGGTCAAGTGAACGATCGCTACTTCATCCAGATGGCGGGCGTTGGTTTTGACGCCCATGTGGTCCAAGGGGTGGCGGCTGGGCTCAAGCGGGTATTTGGCAGGCTCGCCTACGTTTGGCGCGCGCTCGTAGAGATCGTCATTGGCCGGCGGAACACGTATCGCGTGCTCGTCGGCGCCGCGGAGCATCGCGCCGCATCGGTGATTGTCGCCAACGGGCGCTATTATGCCGGTCGTTTCGCCGGCGCTCCCCAAGCTCGAATAAACCACCCGGACCTTAAGGTTTGTCTGTTCGAACGGGCCGGTCGGCTCAACACCATCCGCTATGCCCTGGGCCTGCTCATGGGGAGGCTGCACCGCATGCCGGGAGTCCGCATCCTGTCGGCGACGAGCCTGCGCATCGAAGCGCTTTCAGCCGCCGGCCGCGCCGAACCGATCCAAGCCGACGGCGACGTCGTCGGTCATTTGCCGGCCTCCATTCTCGCCCACGCCGGGCCACGCCTGATCATGCCGTCTGCGGATCGCGAGACCACGCGATAAACAACGGGGATCGGTCTACCTCGTCCGTAAATATTCTCCAAACAAGCGAAAAATACTAGTTAATAAAAATTAGACAATTATTAATATTAAGTAAGTCTAAATGCAGGACTTGCGGCACTCTTTGATGCGCCGCGCGGACCAGTTCTGACGATTAGATTTGCGAGGTACTCGGCATGGGACGCACCCGCAGGGATTTCCGACCTGTCGGTACGAACCCCCGCGCCGAGACCGGCATCGACGGCCTGGCGCGCCGGCACCCCGACAGCGCCGCGCGGCCCCGGCCCTGGTGGTGGACGCTCCCGCCCATGCGGCGCCTGCGCGGGCGGTTCTTGGTGATCACCGTGGCCTTGACCGTCACAGCAATCGCCACGGTTCTCGGCGCCGCGGAGTTGTACGCCTATCGCCACGCCCAGGCGGCGCTGAGGGCCCAACTGGTTGAACTCTTCGAGGCGCAACGGGCGGTGCTGACACGGCCCGTATGGAACTTGGATGTCGATCGGATCAACGCGGTTCTCGCGGCGATCGCCGATGATCCGGACGTGCTGGGCGCCGCTGTTTACGACGCTGCGGGCGTCGAAATCGCCGGTATCGGCGTTCTGCAGCCCCCGGCAGCCGATCTCCTGCGCGCCGGGGATATCGTCTTTGGCCCGGACGGCCAAGTCGCCGAGGTCGTCGGACGGTTTGTCGTCGCCATGAGCGATGCCCGGCTCGTCGCGGCGGTCCGCCGGGACATTGTCGTCGGCGGCGCGGTCGCGATGTCGGTGATGGCGACGGCGATTTTGAGCAATCTACTGGCGCTGCGGTGGACCGTCGAACGCCCGCTCGGTCGCCTATTGGAGGCGATCTACCGGACCAAGGTTGGCCGCGGACGCCGCGAGGCGGTCTGGGACAGCCCGGATGAAATGGGCCGGGTTATCCGGGCTTTCAATCGCCTGCAACGGCGCGTTGGCGCCCGTGAAACGGCGACGCGACTGGCCCGCGATGCGCTCGAGCGACGGCTCTCGAAACGCACCCAGGAAGCGGCGCGCGCCCGTGACGAACTGGCCGCCTGTGTCCTGGAACTCGAATGGCTGCAGGCTGATCTTGCGGACCAGGCGTCGCAGGTCGCGCAGATGTCCGAAGATCTGAGCCTGGCGAAGCAGCAGTTGCACGAGACCGTCGAAAGCATCTCGGAAGGTTTCGCGCTGTGGGATAGCGACGACCGCTTATTGATGTACAACCGACACTATCATTGCATCTTTCCCGATCTGACGGACCTGATCGTCCCGGGTGTGAATTTCGCGGACTTTGTCCGGGCCGCCTATGGGCGCGGCATATTGGCGCCCGAGCAGCTCGACACCGAGCGCGCGGTTGCGGAGCGCCTGCGGCGGCACCGCACATCGAGTGACCAATTTGAGCAAGAGTTAAGCGATGGCCGCTGGATCCGGGTGAGCAAGCGTCGGACCAAGTCCGGGCATGTTATAGGCATCCTCTCGGACATCTCCGATCGCGTGGAGTCTCAGGCCACCATTCAGCGCATGGCGGTGCAGGATGCCCTCACCGGGTTGCCGAACCGGGCTCGTTTTCACGATGACTTGCGCCATGCCATCGGGCACGCCGATCGGATCGGCACCCGGGTCGGCGTCATGCTCCTCGACCTCGATCATTTCAAGTCGGTCAATGATACGCACGGCCATGCCGCTGGCGATGGTTTGTTGCGGCAGGTCGCGAAGCGGGTTCTGGACTGCCTGCGCAAGACCGATAGCGTCGCCCGGTTGGGCGGCGACGAATTCGCCGTAATCGCGACGAACGCCGACCAGGCTAGTGGAATTCAGGTGCTCGGCGACCGCATTGCCAACTCTCTCGCCGAACCCTTCGAAGTCGATGGCAACGAAATCCACACCGGCGCCAGTATCGGCGTCACGATCTATCCGAACGATCCCGGCGACTCGGAGCAGTTGTTGCGCAACGCCAATTTCGCGTTGTATCGGGCTAAGGAGGAAGGCCGCGGGACCTGCCAGATATTCGATCGGCAGATGCATGCGGTCTGGTTGCAGCGTCGCGCGCTGGAACAGGATCTGCGCGGCGCGCTCGAGCGTGATGAGCTTTACATGGTCTACCAGCCGCAAATCGATCTCGCGTCCGGTGAAATCGTCGGTGCGGAGTGTTTAATCCGCTGGCAGCACCCGGAGCGCGGCAGCATCTTGCCCGGCGACTTCATCTCGGTGGCCGAAACGACACGGCTTATCATCCCCATAGGCGAATGGGTGTTGCGAACCGCGTGCCGGCAGTTCGCCCTATGGCGGAGCCTGGGATTGTTGCTGCCGAACTTGTCCGTCAACATCTCGCCACTGCACTTCCAGCAGGAAAACTTGGCCGATCAAGTACAGACGATCCTCGCAGCGAGCGGTCTCGATCCGCACTATCTCGAGCTTGAGATCACCGAGGGCATGGCATTGGCGGCCACGGACGCGACGCTACGGGTCCTCGCGCAGCTCAAGGCTGTCGGCGTGCGGCTCGCGATCGACGATTTCGGTACCGGCTACTCATCGCTCAACCGGATCAAAAATTTTCCGGTTGACCGTCTTAAGATCGACAAGTCCTTCATCCGCCACGCGGTAACCGACCCCAGCGACGCCGCCATCAGCGCCGCCATCATCCACCTCGGTCACACACTCAACCTCAGTGTTATCGCCGAAGGCGCCGAGC
The DNA here is from genome assembly GCA_021774445.1 of Alphaproteobacteria bacterium. Taxonomy (GTDB): domain Bacteria; phylum Pseudomonadota; class Alphaproteobacteria; order UBA6615; family UBA6615; genus SZUA-147. The sequence goes on along the minus strand of JAJFJA010000023.1, from coordinate 9,005 downwards.
AACGCGAACAGATAGATTTCCTGATCGACCAGGGCTGCGACCAGGTCCAGGGTTACTTCATCAGCCCGCCACTCGCCGCCGCTGAGTTTGCCGCGTTCGTCTCGGCCTATGAGCCGTCGACATGGCTGCAGCCGCCTTCCGCGGCGACCCGCGCCCCGATTTTCTCCGATTGAGGGCACCGATCCCCCGGCTGCGGGATCCGGCCACAGCACCCGCATTGACTCGCGAAATGCTTTGACCCTAGCATTTTGCGCGTTCGACGATCTTGCTGCGCGACCCGGAGCTCTTGCAGCATCGTTATTCAATGACATGCCCGCACGCCCGCGGGCCGGTAGGAAGCCACCATGGTCCAGAGTTATCAACCGCTGGCGGATGTCCGCAAGAGCTTCCGTGTCGACTGGTACCGTTGCCCCGTCACGCCGGCCGAGCTGCGCGCGATGATGCGCCGCAGCGACGCGCGGGGCGCGCTTCAAGCGGTTGGCCACTTGGCCTTGTTCGCCGCCACCGGCCTGCTGACCTATTTCTTCTTTACCCGCCAGATCTGGATCGGCTTCGTCTTGGCCCTGTTTGCCCATGGCACGGTCGGCTCATTCTTCCGCGGCCTCGCCGTGCATGAACTCGGGCACGGCACCGTTTTCAAGACCAAATGGCTCAACCGGCTCTTCCTGCGTATTTACAGCCTGCTTGGCTGGTGGAACTTCCATGAATACGCCATGAGCCACACCTACCACCACCGCTATACGCTTCACCCACGCGGCGACCGTGAGGTGCTGCTGCCCCGTGAGCCATCCCTGAAACCGGCCTATCTGCTGCAACTGTTCACGGTCAACATATTCGGCGGGCTCGAATCCAACGGCCTGCTGCCGGTGCTCAGGGCGACGATCGCTACGGCGTTCGGCAAATACGATCGCGAATGGACCCAGGCACTCTACGCGGATCAGCCGGCGGCGCGCCGGCACGCGGTCCGCTGGGCTCGCCTGATCCTGCTGTTCCATGCCGCCATATTGGCCGTGGCGGTCGTCTTTCAGCTTTGGTTGCTGCCGCTGCTCCTATCCCTGCATGTGTTCATCGCCAATTGGCTCAAATACTTCGTCGGTCTGCCGATGCATTGTGGTCTGCGCTCCGACGTGCCCGACTTCCGAAAATGCGTCCGCACCATCACCCTCGACCCGCTGTCCGAGTTTCTTTATTGGCACATGAATTGGCACACCGAGCACCACATGTTTGCCGGCGTGCCCTGCTACAATCTTGCAAAGCTGCATGCTGCGGTTGCCGCTGACATGCCGCCGCCCCGCACGCTGGTCGGCGCCTGGCGCGAAATGCGCGAAACCTGGCACCGGCAGCAGTCGGACGGCGGTTACGCGTACGACACGCCGACCCCGACGCCCGCCGCCGAGACGCCCGATCAGCAGGACGCCCTCGCCGCCTCGATCGGCGATCTCGCCCCAAAAGAACTGCGCTAGAGACCGCCTGCCCGCGGTCCGAATTTATCGCTATTGACTCTCAAAGCGCTTTGAAGATAGTATTTTCGCTATTCAAAGGGCTTTGGATCAAGAAATGGACCTGAAAAGCCTATCCCAGCGCCTCGGTCTATCGATGACCACGGTTTCGCGCGCCTTGAATGGTTATGAGGAGGTCAGCGAGGCCACCCGCACGCGGGTAATGGAGGCGGCGCGGGAGAATGGCTATCGGCCGAACCCGGTAGCCCGGCGTCTTGCTCTGGGTCGAGCCGAGGCCATCGGCGTGGTCATTCCCAATCCGCCCGGGGATTTCGCCGATCCGTTTTTTATCGAATTGCTGGCCGGCATGGGCAGCGTCTTCGAGGCGGCCAGTCTCGATCTCATCGTCACCGCCGCCCCGGAAGGGCCCGCCGAACTGCCGGTCTACCGGCGCCTTGTTGAGGGTCGCCGGGTCGACGGACTCATCGTCGGCCGGACGCGGCGCCATGATGAGCGCATCGAGTATCTCCTGGATCGCGACTTTCCGTTCGTCGTCCACGGCCGCACCACGACAAGCCGGCCCTACGCCTATCTCGACATGGACAACGCCCAGGCTTTTGTCACCGCGACCGAACGCTTGATCGGTCTTGGTCACCGCCGTATTGCGTTGATTAATGCGCCGGCCCATCTCGCCTTCGCGGCTGGGCGCCATGACGGTTACGAACGGGCGCTCGGCGCCGCCGCCATTGCTGTCGATCCCAGCTTGGTCGTCGTTTGCGATCTCAGCGAACAAGACGGGCACCGTATCGCGCTGTCGCTGCTTGACTTGCCACGGCCGCCGACCGGGATCTTATGTGCCAACGACACCACCGCACTCGGCGCCATGCGGGCGGTGAAATCTCGCGGCCTCGTCGTTGGGCGAGACGTGTCGATTATCGGCTATGACGACTTACCCTTCGCCGGGCACACCGATCCGCCATTGACCACCATGCATCAGCCCATTCGGCCAGCCGGCGCCCGGATCGCGGAGATGTTGCGCGCGCGCATGTCCGGCACGCCGCCGGAGGAACTGCAGGAGGTTTGGCGGCCGAAACTCTTGTTACGCGGGACCGACGGTCCTTGCACAACCGCAGGCGGCACCGCCCGATGACCGCCAGTAACAAAGTCTGAAAAGGGAGAGAAGCTATGACAGTTGGAAGAATCCGCACGACCGCGCTGCTCGGCGCGTTTACCGCCTTGCTGATGGGAGGCGTCGCCGAGGCGCAGACCATTCGCTTTTGGACACCGGAGAACCAGCCTGCCCGTATTGCTCGCCAAGAGGCGCTGGCGGCTGATTTCGAGGCCAAGACCGGCATCAAGGTCGAGGTGATCCCTGTTGAGGAGAAGGACTTGCGCACCCGCGCGACGGCCGCCTTCGCCGCCAACGACTTGCCCGACATCATCAACCATTCGGTACAGTTCCTGTTGCCGTGGACGGAGGCGGGCATCCTCGATCCCGAGGCCGCGACCGAGGTCATCGAAGAACTCGGCGCCGGAACCTTTGCCTCCGGTGCCCTTGATATGGCCCGCGTCGCCGACGAGTTTGTCGCGGTGCCGGTCGACGGCTGGACCCAGATGATCGTCTACCGCAAGGACCTGTTCGAGCAGAACGGTCTGGCGGCGCCGACCACCTTCGCGGCCATCAACACCGCGATCGAGAAGCTGCACAATCCGCCGGAAATGTTCGGATTTGTCGCCGCGACCAAGGTCGACGAGACCTATATGATGCAGTTGATTGAGCATATCTCGCTGGCCAACGGCTATTCGCCGGTCAACGACGATGGTTCCCTGAACGTCGATGAAACGCGCCTGACGGAGATCCTCGAATTCTACAAGAGCATCACCAAGGCGTCGCCTCCGGGAGAGCTGTACTGGAAGCAATCTCGCGAGCTCTATTTCGCCGGCCAAGCCGCGATGATCATCTGGTCGCCATTCATCATGGATGAGCTTGCCGGTCTCCGTGACGCCGCACCGGTTACCGCGTTCGACGATCCCACGAGCCGCGAGCTCGCCAATCGCACCGGCTTCGTCACCACCTTCGCCGGGCCCTCCAATGCCGATGGCGCGGCCTGGGCGGATATCCGCTATTTCGGTATCACCGCCGATGCCGACACGGAGTCCGCGATGGAGTTCGTGAAGTTCGCCATGAACGAAGGTTATGGCGAGATTCTCGGTATCGCGCCCGAGGGCAAGTTCCCGATCCGTGGCGGTGACGCCGCCGACCCGGAAAAGTTCCAAAAGCTCTGGGCCAGTCTGCCGGTCGGCGTCGACCGCAAGGCGCCGCTCTCTGAGCTTTATCCGGCCGACGTCGTCGATAACATCATTGCCGGTCTTGCGACCGCCGACCGTTGGGGCATCAAGAACGGCCAGTTGTCTGCCGCTTCCGATATCGTCTCGAGTCTGGTGATGAATCGGGTCTTCCGCCGCTACATCGACGACGAGATTTCCGTCGACGAGGCCGTGGCCGAACTGGAAACGGAGCTCGGCAAGCTCTAACCCAACTGCGTGAGGTGGGCGGCCAGCCGCCCACCTCATCGGTTACGTCAATCCTGGCGCCAGCACGGGAGGTGCGCGATGACGACCGCATCCGATACCGCAGTTACGCCCACAGAACCGCGGCCGGTTCGCCCGAAAACACGTCTCGGCCCCATGGCGCGGCGCGAATCGCGGCTTGCTTTCGGCATGCTTGCCCCGACCTTCGCCATCGTCCTGACGATCGTCCTGTTTCCGCTGCTGGCGAATTTCTGGATCAGCGTTAAGCCTGTCGAACTCGCCGACCTACGGCCGCCGACGCCCGCGGCCAGCGAACGGGTCAACGGCGAAGCTGCGGCAGTTGGCGACGAGATCCAGGTCGAATATCGACTGCGTAATCGCTCTCGCAAGACCGTCATTCACGATGTGATCCTGGACGACACGCTGCCGGCCGGTCTCGCCCCGGTGGCCCTTGACCAACGCTGTTCCCTAACCGGCCGTGAGCTAACCTGCCACCTCGGTTCTTGGGAACCGGGTTTCAGCGAGCGCCTGCAGCTATCGCTTATTGTTTCCCAGGCCTTTCTGGCAAATCCCGTTAGCCCGCGTGACTCGGATCTGCGGATAACCGGTTCAGCCGAGAACGTCCTGACCTCCCTGACCTTCACCGGCGAGAACTTCCGTCGCATCTTCGACGCCACGGAGTTTTGGAGCGTGCTTTGGGTGACTTTCGCCTACACCATCTTCGGCACCGCCGGCGCTCTCGTCCTCGGACTCTTCGCCGCGCAGTTGCTGAACACGTCTTTCAAGGGCCGCGGCCTGTTACGCGGGCTCTTCCTCTTTCCCTATGTCGCCCCGGTCATTGCCGTAGCCTTCACCTGGGTCGTCCTATTGGATCCCTTCTCCGGCACCCTCAACGCGATCCTCAAACAGATGGGCGTCGTCGAAAGTCCCATAAACTTCTTCGGTCAGCGCGCCATCTCCTTCGAGTTCCTCGGCCTTGGTCTCGACTTTCCGCTCGCCCTGTCGACGGTCATCGCCTTCGAGGCCTGGCGCTATTTTCCCCTGTCCTTCCTGTTCATCCTGGCACGCATGCAGTCGATCCCCGCCGATATGTATGAGGCCGCCGAGATTGACGGCGCCACCCCGCTGCAGCAGTTTTGGCATATCTCATTGCCCCAGGTGATGGGCATCCTGTCGATCCTCTTCCTGCTGCGCTTCATCTGGACCTTCAACAAATTCGACGACATCTTCCTGCTCACCGGCGGTGCCGCCGGCACCCGGACCCTCACCGTCGATGTTTATGAGAAGGGCTTCGCGCTCTCCAACCTTGGCGCCGGCGCCGCGGTCGCCGTGGTCGTCTTCTTCGTCTTGGTCACTTTCTCCATGCTCTATTTTCGCTTCACGCCGAAGGAGGAAGGGTTATGAGGGTCATCCGTATCGGCTACATCGCCGGCCTTGCATCCGGCGCCCTTTGGGGTGTTATCGGTATGATCGTCGTCGGTGTCACCTTGACCCTCGCGGCCGGCATCCCGGCAACGCCGTCGCTGACCGCCGGCGCGATTGCTGGCTTGATCGGCGCCGCTATCTTGATGTACCGGCCGCCCGCCGAACGCTCCGCCGGCATGTTGATCGCCTCGGCGGCGGCCATTCTGATCGTCGTCGTGGCCGCCACCTTCGCCCAGCCCTTTGGCCTGCCCTTGTCGCTGGCACCGTCATGGCAGGCAGTTGCCCTGCTGTTTCTTGTCGCCACGGTGTGGGCCGCCAATCGGCTGTGCCTGCTGGATGTCTTCAGCGGCAGACTCTCGCGCTACGAATTCGAAGTGCTGCTCGTTCGGGTCCTGAAGGGCATTGGCTTCATCGTCTTCACCATCGCCGTCGTGCTGCCCTTCTACGTCATGGTCATGACCAGCCTGAAGAGCCAGCAGTTTTTGCTGGCCAATCCGCTCGACTTCTCCGTCGACGTCTCCCAGGGCCTCGGCAATCTGTTCTCGGCCTACGGCAAGCTGTTCACCGAGTTCCGCTTCGGCCGCTATCTCTTCATCTCCGCCTTGGTTTCGGTGTCGACCGTGCTGCTGACATTGTTGTTCTCGATCCCCGGCGCTTATGCGGTGGCCCGCTTGCGTTTTCCCGGTCGGGCCACCCTCTCCCGTTCCATCCTGCTGATCTACATGGTCCCGGCGATCGTCTTGGTGATTCCGCTTTACTCGGTCTTCTCCCAATTGGGGCTTCGCGACAGCTTGGTCGGACTGCTGATTGTCTATCCCGCCACCACCATCCCGGTTTCGCTGTACATGCTGCAAGGCTACTTCCGCGGTCTGCCGCAGGAACTCGAAGAAGCCGGTCTGATGGATGGCTGTACCCGGCTCGGCGTCATCATGCGCATTACCCTGCCGCTCAGCCTGCCGGCCGTCGCATCGGTGGCGCTATATGTCTTCATGATCGCTTGGAACGAGTTCCTGTTCGCCTTCATGTTTATCGACAGCCCCGACATCTTTACCTTGTCGCGCGGCGTCGTCTCGTTGAATTCGTCGGAGGTGCCGCGCCAGTTCCTGATGGCCGGCGCCGTCGTCGCCACCGTTCCCGTTCTGGTGATCTTTCTGTGGTTTGAGCGGTTCCTGGTTCAGGGCCTGACCGCCGGCAGCGTTAAGGGGTAGGGCATAGTCCAATGACAATGGATCTCGATGCACAAGCGGTCGGTATTTTGCGCGACAATGACCGCGGCGGTTACACCGTCCCGACCAGTGGACTCTATCCCTACCAATGGAACTGGGACTCTGCGTTCGCCGCGCTCGGATTCGCGACCTTCGACCGCGACCGTGCCTGGCGTGAGCTTGAGGATCTGATCTCGGCCCAGTGGTCCGACGGCATGGTCCCCCACATCATTTTCTGGCAGAGCGATCCTGGCTACTTTCCCGGCCCGGAGGTCTGGGGGACCAAGGCCGCGCCGCCGAGTTCGGGCTACTCGCAGCCGCCTGTCGCCACCACCGCTCTGCGCTGGCTGTTCGAGTCGGGACCGCAAGCTGAGGGTGAGCCGCGCCTGCGCGCCCTGTTCCCGCAACTGTTGCGCTGGCATCGCTGGCTCCACACGGCCCGCGATCCCGATCGGCTCGGCATTATCGCCATCGCCCATCCTTGGGAGTCCGGGCGCGACAACCTGCCGGACTGGGATCTGCCGATGGCGCAAGTCGACATCTCCGGTGTCGGCGAATATCACCGCCGCGACACCGCTCATGTCGAAGCCGCGATGCGGCCGCAGAAGGCCGACTACGACCGTTACCTCGCGATCATTTATTTTGCCCGCGACCATGGCTGGGACGCCGAGACGATCGCCAAGCAGGGCCCTTTCTGGGTCGCCGATGTCGGCATGACGGCAATTCTGCTGCGCGCCGACCGCGACTTGTTGGCGTTGGCCCAAAGCCTCGGCGAGCCGGCCGCCGCCGCCGAGATTTCCGGTTGGATAGAGCGCGCCGAAGCCGGTTTCGACCGCCTTTGGCATCCGGATCTTCAGGCCTATTGCAGTCTCGACTTGCGCACCGGCCGCCGTGCCGATGGCATCACCAGCGCCACCATGTTGGCCTTCTATGCCGGCGTGCCCCTGGGCGACCGTGCCGGATTGTTGCACGGCCATCTCGAACGCTGGTGGCACAAGGCCCGCTACGGCGTGCCGAGTTTCGATCCCGATCACCGCGCCTTCGATTCGATTCGCTATTGGCGTGGCCCGGTGTGGCCCAACATGAACTTTCTCATCGCTCGCGGCTTGGCTGATTCCGGCCACGGCGACTTGGCCGCTCGGGTCGACGGCGACACGCGCGCTCTGATCGAGACCAGTGGCTTTTTTGAGTATTTTTGCTCCCGCACCGGACGTGGTTGCGGCGGCACGGATTTTTCATGGACCGCGGCCGTGTGGTTGGCGCTTGGTGCCTCCGGCGACGCGCGGCGGTCGGTGGCATAGCCCCGCCCCCGAGGGGGGGGTGCAGCACAGGAGCAGGATCGATGGGACGGATTCGCCTAGAGGGCATCGAGAAGTGGTTCGGCGACGTGCAGGTCATCAAGGGCGTGGACCTTGTCATCGACGAAGGTGAGTTCGTCATTTTCGTTGGCCCGTCCGGTTGTGGGAAATCGACTCTGCTGCGGCTCGTATCCGGGCTCGAGGAAGCCACCGCCGGTCGGATCATCCTCGACGACAAGGATGTCACAGGCCTGCCGCCGGCGGCCCGTGGGTTGTCCATGGTGTTTCAGTCCTACGCCCTCTACCCCCACATGTCGGTCGGCGAGAACATCGGCTTCCCCTTGCGCATGGCCGGTCTCAGCCGCGCCGAGGTCGAAACCCGCGTCGGCGAGGCCGCCCGCGTCCTCAAACTGGAAGAGTTGCTGGATCGTAAGCCTAAGGCGCTCTCCGGTGGCCAACGCCAGCGGGTGGCCATCGGCCGCGCCATTGTCCGCGACCCCAGCGCCTTTTTGTTTGACGAGCCGCTCTCCAATCTTGACGCCGCCTTACGTGTCGAGATGCGTTTTGAAATCGCCAAGCTGCACCAGCAACTTAGCGCCACCATGATCTATGTGACCCACGACCAGGTCGAGGCGATGACCCTGGCCGATAAGATCGTTGTCCTCCAGGCCGGGCGCATCGAACAGGTCGGCTCGCCGCTTGAGCTCTATGAGTCGCCGGACAATCTCTTCGTCGCCCAGTTCATCGGTTCGCCGAAGATGAATGTCATGCCTTGCAACGTCTCTTCCCAAGGCATTGCGGTCGGTGGCCGGCCGGTGCCGGAAGCCGCCGGCGCGCGCAACGGACAAACGCCGACCAGTCTCGGCGTCCGTCCTGAGCACATTTCCGTGGTCCATACCGGCGACGCCCATTTGGAGGCCCTTGTCGAGGTCGCCGAATATCTTGGCTCGGACACTTTTCTCTATGCCACCATCGACGGGGTCGGTACGCTGACGGTCCGTGCGCCGGGTAACGTCAAGGCGAAACCCGGGGAGACCGTCGGCTTGCGCTTCGCCGACCAGCGCATGCATTTGTTCGGTGCCGACCGCATGGCGATCCGCCATTGA
>JAJFJA010000022.1 GCA_021774445.1 Alphaproteobacteria bacterium | reverse complement strand
CTCCAAAAGCTCCTCATCGTCAACCTGATCAACCTTGTTCAGATAAACAACAATCGCCGGCACACCAACCTGACGGGCCAGCAATATATGCTCCCGGGTCTGCGGCATCGGACCATCCGCCGCACTCACAACCAAGATCGCGCCGTCCATCTGCGCCGCGCCCGTGATCATGTTCTTCACATAATCAGCATGACCAGGGCAGTCGACATGCGCGTAATGGCGGTTCGCCGTCTCATACTCAACATGCGCCGTCGAAATCGTAATACCGCGGGCACGCTCCTCAGGAGCCTTGTCAATCTCGTCATATGCCGTAAACGTCGCACCGCCAGCCTCCGCCAACGTCTTCGTAATCGCCGCCGTCAGCGTCGTCTTGCCATGATCAACATGACCTATCGTGCCAACATTGCAGTGCGGCTTCGTTCGCTCAAACTTCGCTTTCGCCATCGCTTATTTGTCTCCCCCAGGGCCCGATTAGATATCCAGCGAGGATTGTTAGGCCAACTTGGCCACTACTTCGTCGGCCACGGCCTGCGGCACTTCGTCGTAGTGATCAAACACCATCGTGAATGTGGCACGCCCCTGACTCATTGAGCGCAGCGTGTTGACGTAGCCGAACATGTTGGCCAACGGCACCATGGCATCGACCACGCGGGCGTTACCGCGGGTGTCCATGGCGGCAATCTGGCCGCGGCGACTGTTCAAGTCGCCGATAATGTCGCCCATATAGTCTTCCGGCGTCACCGCCTCAACCCGCATTACGGGCTCAAGCAGGCGTGGCGCGCCCTTCTCCAAGCCTTCACGAAAAGCCGCTCGGGCGGCGATTTCAAAGGCCAAGACGCTGGAGTCAACATCATGGGATGCGCCGTCGATCAGGGTGGCTTTCAGGTCAATCACGGGGAACCCCGCGATCGCGCCGGTTTCGCGCGCGCCGTTCAAGCCTTTTTCAACGCCAGGCACATATTCGCGCGGTACAGAACTGCCGTGCAGGGCGGCCTCGAACTCGAAGCCGGAACCGGGCTCGGTCGGCTCAAACCGAATTTTGACGCGGGCGAACTGACCGGCACCGCCACTTTGCTTTTTGTGGGTGTAGTCGACCTCGACCATCTTGGAGATGGTTTCGCGATAGGCGACCTGGGGGGCGCCAATGTTGGCGTCCACCTTAAATTCTCGACGCATGCGATCAACGAGGATGTCGAGATGCAGCTCGCCCATGCCTTTGATGATGGTCTGGCCACTCTCCATGTCGGAGGTGACGCGGAAGGAGGGATCCTCCTGAGCCAGCCGACCGAGGGCGGTAGACATCTTTTCCTGGTCGGCCTTGGTCCTGGGTTCGACGGCGATTTCGATAACCGGATCCGGGAACTCCATGCGCTCCAGGATCACCGGCGCATTGAGGTCGCAAAGCGTATCGCCGGTCGTGGTGTTCTTTAGGCCGGCCAGGGCGATAATATCGCCGGCACGGGCGATCTTGAGGTCCTCCCGGTCGTTGGCATGCATCTCAAGCATACGGCCAACACGTTCACGATTGCCCTTCACCGAGTTAAGCAGCGACTGGCCCGCCTCAATGACACCGGAGTAGATGCGAACAAAGGTCAGCGAACCGACGAACGGGTCCGTCATGATCTTGAAAGCGAGCGCGGCGAGCGGCTGAGCGTCGGTGCTCTCGCGGACCACAGCCTCGTCCGTTCCAGGTTTGATACCGTTGATCGCCGGCACGTCGGCGGGGGACGGCAGATAGGCGACGACCGCGTCAAGCAAGGGTTGCACGCCCTTGTTTTTGAACGCCGACCCATTGAGGGTCGGCACGAAGGCGGAGGCCAATGTGCCGCGGCGAATACATGCGTTCAGGGTCTCTTCGTCGGGCTCCGTGCCCTCGAGATACGCCTCCATCGCCGCATCATCATGCTCGACGGCGAGTTCAACCAGTTTCTCGCGCCAGCTCGTGGCCGCGTCCGCGAGATCAGCCGGGATATCGACATATTCGAACTTCGCGCCGAGGGACTCGTCGTGCCAGACAACGCCCTTCATTTTCACGAGGTCGACAATGCCGCGATACTCCGCTTCGGCGCCGATCGGCAATTGCAAAACCAAAGGCGTGGCGCCAAGCCGATCTGAGATCATATTGACACAGTTGAAGAAATCGGCGCCGATGCGGTCCATCTTGTTGATGAAGCAAATGCGCGGGACTTCGTATTTGTCTGCCTGACGCCAAACGGTCTCGGACTGAGGTTCGACACCGGCAACGGAATCAAACACGGCGACGGCACCATCCAACACGCGCAACGAGCGCTCCACCTCAATGGTGAAATCAACGTGGCCGGGCGTGTCGATGATGTTGATACGGTGGTCCTGCCAGGCGCATGTCGTGGCGGCGGACGTAATGGTGATCCCGCGCTCCTGCTCCTGCTCCATCCAGTCCATTTGGGCCGTGCCCTCGTGGACCTCGCCGATCTTGTAGGACCGGCCGGTATAATACAGAACGCGCTCCGTCGTCGTGGTCTTGCCCGCATCGATATGGGCCATAATTCCGATGTTGCGGTAGCGGTCGAGTGGTACCTGGCGGGCGGACGACATGGGAGGCTTTTCCGTCTATTACCAGCGATAGTGGGAGAAGGCCCGATTGGCCTCCGCCATACGGTGGGTGTCCTCGCGCTTCTTGACCGAACCGCCGCGACTGGCCGCAGCATCAAGGAGTTCGCGCGATAGGCGCTCAACCATGGTGTTCTCGGAGCGTCCGCGGGCCGCGCTGATGAGCCAGCGGAAGGCCAGCGCCTGAGCGCGATCGGGGCGCACCTCTATCGGTACCTGGTAGGTGGCGCCGCCGACCCGACGGGAGCGGACTTCAAGCTGGGGACGCACATTCTCAATCGCCGTGTGAAACACCTTAACCGGATCGTCACCCGACTTCTTCTGAATATCGTCGAGGGCGCCATAGACAATGCGCTCGGCCACGGATTTCTTGCCGTGCTTCATCACATTGTTCATGAATTTGCTGAGTACCCGGTCGGCGAACTTCGGATCGGGCAAGATCTCGCGCTTTTCGGCGCGGCGGCGGCGTGACATCGAGTGCTCTCTCCTACTTCGGACGGCGGGCGCCGTATTTCGAACGGCGCTGACGCCGGTCGGATACGCCCTGGGTGTCCAAGGTGCCGCGAATAATGTGATACCGGACACCAGGAAGATCCTTGACGCGACCACCGCGGATGAGCACGACCGAGTGTTCCTGCAAGTTGTGCCCCTCGCCCGGGATATAACTCGTCACCTCAAAACCATTGGTCAGCCTGACGCGGGCCACCTTACGGAGTGCCGAATTCGGCTTCTTCGGGGTGGTCGTGTAGACGCGCGTGCAAACGCCACGTTTCTGCGGACAGGCCTGAAGGGCCGGCACTTTGTTTCGCTTTACAGGCGGTTGGCGCCCATTGCGAATAAGTTGGTTGATCGTCGGCATTCTGCCTTCCCTCGATCTTTCCTTCGACAAACATTGTTTGTGCGGGAGATATCTCGCACGTATACGGCCCCAACTGCAGCAGGAGAGACAAGGCAGGTGCCTAGCTCTCGCGGGCTGCATGCCGGCCCGTATCGGTACTCTTAATCTGACTTCCTTGCCCCGAAGGCTGTGTCTAGGCGGCGCAACCTACCACCAACCCGAATCGGTGCGCGCGGATACTACTTAGACCCCTATAGCCCGTCAACCGGAAATGGTTGATTTCTCGGGACTTGAGCCGCGTTTTATACGCGCGCGCCGAGGCTGTCGCTATTCGGCTGCCCCCTGGCTTTCCTCGACTGCAACCTCCGATTGTTCCTCGCTGGCACGTTGGGCGGCCAAGGCGACCATCTCGGCATCGCGCTCGGTCGCGATACGCTTGAGACGGTTTACAGCACTGCCGGTACCGGCAGGGATTAGGCGACCGACAATGACATTCTCCTTCAGGCCATGCAGGCCGTCCATCTTGCCCTGGACCGCAGCCTCAGTAAGGACGCGGGTCGTCTCTTGGAAGGAGGCGGCGGAGATGAAGGAGTTGGTCTGCAGGCTGGCCTTGGTGATGCCCTGGAGCACCGGTACCGACACGGCTGGCCGAAGGCTCTCTTCGTAGGCCTTCTCGTTGACGGCTTCAAACTCGGCCTTATCGACCTGTTCGCCGATCAAGAAAGTGGTCTCGCCGGGATCGGTGACCTCTACCTTTTGCAGCATTTGACGAACGATGACCTCAATGTGCTTGTCATTTATGGTCACGCCCTGGAGCCGATAGACGTCCTGGATCTCCTTCACCAGATAGGTGGCGAGGGCCTCGACGCCCATGACCTGCAGGATGTCATGAGGCACCGGGTTACCGTCCATGAGCAAATCGCCCTTCTGGACGACATCGCCCTCCTGAACCGAGATATGCTTGCCCTTCGGTATTAGGAACTCGGACGGCTCAACGCCCTCGGCCTGGGCCTCCTCGCTGGGCGTGACAATGATGCGGCGCTTGGATTTGTAGTCCTTGCCAAACTCCACCCGCCCGTCGATATCGGCGATAATGGCGTGGTCCTTTGGCCGCCGTGCCTCGAACAACTCGGCCACCCGCGGCAGACCACCCGTAATGTCACGGGTTTTCGAGCTTTCCCGTGGGATACGGGCGAGCACGTCGCCGGCCCTTACTTGCTGCCCGTTCTCCACATTGAGCACGGCATCGACCGACATGAAATAACGCGCGTCCAGGCCGTTGGCGAGTTTGATCACTTCACCCTTGTCGTCACGCAAGGTGATACGCGGACGAAGGTCGGAGGCCTTGGCCTGCTGCTTCCAGTCCGTTACCACTTTCGAGGCAATGCCGGTCGCCTCGTCCAGGGTCTCGCGCATGGTCTCACCTTCGAGGAGGTCCATGTAGTTGGCGATGCCCTCTTTTTCGGTGATGATCGGCAGGGTGTACGGATCCCACTGCGCCAAGGTCTGGCCCTTTTCAACCGGCTGATCCGCCTCGGCCAGCAACCGGGCGCCGTAGGGCAAACGGTGGCGGGCGCGCTCGCGGCCCTCGGCGTCGACCAGGACCAGCTCAGTATTGCGGGCCATCACGATCGGCACGCCGTCACTGTTGGCAACGACATTCCGGTTCTCAACCCGCAAGGTGGCGCTGACCGAGGCCTCAATGCTGGACTGCTCCGTCGCGCCCTGGGCGGCACCACCGATATGGAAAGTGCGCATGGTGAGCTGGGTGCCGGGCTCACCGATGGACTGAGCGGCAATGACGCCGACCGCCTCGGAGATGTTGACAGCCGTGCCGCGGGCAAGGTCTCGCCCATAGCATTTGCCGCAAACGCCGCCGCCACTCTTACAGGTCAGTACCGAGCGGATCCCGACGGTCTCGATACCGGCGGTGTTGATGGCCTCGACACCCTCTTCGTCGATGAGTTCGCCGGCGGCAATGACAACCGCATCGCTGAGCGGATCGACAATATCGTCGGAGGCCGTGCGGCCAAGTATTCTCTCGCCGAGTTCGACGATCACGTCGCCGCCCTCAATGACGGCGCGCATGGTCAAGCCATCGTGGGTGCCGCAGTCGGTTTCGACGATGATGCAGTCTTGGGCGACGTCGACGAGGCGGCGCGTGAGGTAACCCGAGTTGGCTGTTTTCAGCGCCGTGTCGGCCAAGCCCTTGCGGGCACCGTGGGTGGAGTTGAAGTATTCGAGAACCGACAGCCCCTCCTTGAAATTGGCGATAATCGGGGTCTCGATAATCTCACCCGACGGCTTGGCCATGAGGCCCCGCATGCCGGCTAGCTGGCGGATCTGCGCGGCCGAGCCACGGGCGCCGGAATGGGCCATCATAAACACGGAATTGATCTGACCGAGATCGTCGGTTCGCTGCATCTCCTTCATCATCTCGGCGGCCACGTTGTCGGTGCAGTGGGTCCAGGCATCGACGACCTTGTTGTATTTCTCACCCTTGGTGATGAGGCCATCCTGATACTGACGCTCGAACTCCTTCACCTTGTCCGTGGTCTCACCGACCAGCCGGATTTTTGCCGGCGGAATGATGAGATCGTCCTTGCCAAAGGAGATACCGGCGCGACAGGCGTGCCCAAAGCCCAACTTCATCAAGCGGTCGGCGAAGATCACCGTCTCTTTCTGACCACAATGGCGATAGACGACATCGATTACCTGGCTGACCTCCCGCTTGGTTAGCAACCGGTTGATCAATGAGAAGGGAACCTTCTGATGCATCGGCAGAATCTCGCTCAGCAGCATGCGGCCGGGCGTGGTGACGACAACCTTGACAACCCGTTCACCCTGCTCGTCGACGGTGTGAAGCCGAGCCTTGATCTTGGAGTGCAGTGAGACCACGCGGGCGGCCAACGCCTGCTCTATCTCACCGACATTGACGAAGCGGGGAACACGATGGGCGACTATTTTGCCGGCTTTCAGCGCTTTGAACGCCTTGTCGACGGATTCATCCGTATAAGGCTTCTGGGAGCCGCCGGCCTCCGCCAGGACCACGTCCTCCGTCCCCAAAGCGGCCTCGAGCGCTTCCTTGGAATCAATTGAAACGGGGTCGTTACAGTGTTCCGAGCTTTCGTAACTCAGATAGTAGAGGCCAAGCACGATATCTTGCGACGGCACGATAATCGGTTTGCCGTTGGCGGGACTGAGGATGTTGTTGGTCGACATCATCAGGACGCGCGCTTCAAGCTGGGCTTCCAGCGAAAGCGGTATGTGCACCGCCATCTGGTCGCCGTCGAAATCCGCGTTGAAGGCCGCACAAACCAGAGGGTGGAGCTGAATTGCCTTGCCCTCGATAAGGACTGGCTCAAAGGCTTGAATGCCGAGGCGATGGAGCGTCGGTGCGCGGTTTAGCAAGACCGGGTGTTCGCGGATAACCTCTTCGAGAATATCCCAAACCTCCGGCCGCTCCTTCTCGACCATGCGCTTGGCCGCCTTGACGGTGGTGGCGTAACCGTAAAGCTCAAGCTTGTGGTAGATGAACGGCTTGAACAGCTCGAGCGCCATCTTTTTCGGCAGCCCGCACTGGTGGAGCAGCAACTCCGGACCGACAACGATGACCGAACGACCGGAATAGTCGACGCGCTTGCCGAGCAGGTTCTGCCGAAAGCGCCCCTGCTTGCCCTTGAGCATGTCGCTAAGGGATTTCAGGGGCCGCTTGTTGGCGCCGGTGATGACGCGGCCGCGGCGGCCATTGTCGAATAGAGCGTCGACGGATTCCTGAAGCATGCGCTTTTCATTGCGCACGATAATGTCGGGTGCACGAAGCTCAATAAGCCGCTTCAGGCGGTTATTCCGGTTGATCACCCGGCGATACAAATCGTTGAGGTCCGACGTCGCGAAGCGGCCGCCATCGAGGGGGACCAGAGGCCGCAGCTCCGGCGGGATGACCGGTATGACCTCAAGCACCATCCAGGTCGGATCGGCGCCTGACTCAAGGAATGCCTCAATGATTTTCAGACGCTTGACGATCTTCTTTCGCTTGGCTTCTGAATTGGTGGCGCGAAGCTCTTCACGCAGATTAATGCGGTCTTCCTCAAGATCCAGCTCGGAGAGGATCTTGCGCAGCGCCTCGGCGCCGATCAGGGCCGTGAAGGACTCGTCGCCGTAGTCATCCTGGGCCTGACGATATTGATCCTCCGACAGCAGTTGACGCTGCTTCAGCGGGGTCAAGCCTGGTTCCGTGACGACAAAGTTCTCGAAATAGAGAACGCGCTCCAGATCGCGCAAGGTCATGTCGACCAACAGGCCGATGCGGCTGGGCAGCGACTTCAGGAACCAAATGTGGGCGACCGGCGAGGCAAGCTCGATATGCCCCATGCGCTCGCGGCGAACGCTTTGCAGCGTGACTTCGACGCCACATTTCTCGCAGACAATGCCGCGATACTTCATGCGCTTGTATTTGCCACACAGGCACTCGTAGTCCTTGATCGGACCAAAGATTCGAGCGCAAAACAGTCCGTCACGCTCCGGCTTGAAGGTGCGGTAGTTGATGGTTTCCGGCTTCTTGATTTCGCCATACGACCAAGAGCGGATGCGCTCCGGACTGGCGATCGAGATCCGCATCTCGTCGAAGCTTTGCGGGCCCTGTGGCTGACCGAAGAAATTGACGAGTTCGTTCATCGCATGGTGCTCCCGCTAAGGAATTGATTGTAATCGCGTGGTGAGAAGCAGCTCACTGGGCGACTTGATTAAGTTGGACGTCGAGGCCAAGGGACCGAAGCTCCTTCACCAGCACGTTGAATGACTCCGGAATACCGGCCTCAAAATTGTCGTCGCCGCGGACAATGGCCTCATAGACCTTGGTTCGTCCGGCCTTGTCGTCGGACTTAACCGTCAGCATTTCCTGCAAAGTGTAGGCGGCGCCGTAGGCCTCGAGTGCCCAGACTTCCATTTCACCGAAGCGCTGACCGCCGAACTGGGCCTTACCGCCGAGCGGCTGCTGGGTGACAAGGGAGTATGGGCCGATCGAGCGGGCGTGGATCTTATCGTCCACCAAGTGATGCAGCTTCAGCATATAGATGTAGCCGACGGTCACCTTGCGGTCGAAAGTTTCGCCGGTACGGCCGTCGACCAAAGTTACCTGCCCACTGGTATCGAGGCCGGCCATTTTGAGATGTTCAACGATCTCGTCTTCACGAGCGCCGTCAAAGACCGGCGTGGCCATGGGGACGCCATTGCGCAGGTTGTCGCCGAGTTCAGTGACTTGATCGTCTGAAAGTTCGGCCAAATCAGCGTCGTAGGTATCCTTGCCGTAAGCGCGTTTCAGCTCAGCCCGCAGCTTGTCGAACTTCCCGGAAATCCGGGCCGCGTCGAGCATGACCCCGATCTGCTGGCCGATGCCATGGGCGGCCCAACCAAGATGGGTCTCCAGGATCTGGCCGACATTCATCCGCGACGGCACGCCGAGCGGATTGAGCACGATATCAACCTGCGTGCCGTCCTCCAGATAAGGCATGTCCTCCATCGGCATAATGCGGGAGATGACGCCCTTGTTGCCATGACGGCCCGCCATCTTGTCGCCGGGCTGCAATTTGCGTTTCACGGCAACAAAGACCTTGACCATCTTCATGACGCCGGGCGGCAGTTCGTCGCCGCGTTGCAGCTTGTCGACCTTGTTGTCGAAACGAGCCTCCAGCGCGTCGACGGATTGATTGAAGCTGCGCTGCAGCCGCTCAATCTCAGTCATACGCTTGTCGTTCTTCACAACAATCTGGCGCCATTGCCCCGGCGTGTAGTCACCGAGCAGTTTTTCCGTGACGCGAGCGTCCTCCGCCATGCCCTTGGGACCCTTGACGGCGGTCTGACCACTCAACAACTCGCGCAGGCGACCATAGAAGCTGCGCTCGAGAATCGCTTTTTCGTCGTCCCGGTCCTTGGCCAAGCGCTCGATCTCAGCCCGTTCTATGGACAGCGCGCGCTCGTCCTTGTCAACGCCACGGCGGGAGAATACCCGTACCTCGACGACGGTGCCGGAAACGCCCGGCGGGACGCGCAAAGAAGTGTCCCGGACATCGGATGCCTTCTCGCCGAAGATCGCCCGCAGAAGCTTCTCCTCCGGCGTCATCGGGGATTCGCCCTTGGGCGTGACCTTGCCGATCAGGATGTCGCTGGGCCGCACCTCGGCACCGATATAGACAATACCCGCCTCATCCAAGTTCTTGAGGGACTCCTCGCCGACATTAGGAATGTCGCGGGTGATCTCCTCCTGACCCAACTTGGTGTCGCGCGCCATCACCTCGAATTCCTCGATATGGATCGAGGTGAAAACATCGTCGCGGACAATGCGTTCGGAAATGAGGATGGAGTCCTCGAAATTATAACCATTCCAAGGCATGAACGCGCACAGCACGTTCCGGCCAAGTGCCAGCTCACCAAGATCGGTAGAAGGACCATCGGCGATGATGTCGCCCTCCTCCATTAGGTCGCCGATCTTGACCAGCGGGCGCTGGTTGATACTGGTGTTTTGGTTGGAGCGCTGGAATTTCAGCAGGTTGTAAATGTCGACCCCGGTGTCGCCGGCCTCGACGTCGCCGGTGGCGCGGATAACAATGCGCATGGCGTCGACCTGATCAACAACTCCAGAGCGACGAGCCACGATCGCAACGCCGGAATCGCGCGCCACCGTTTCTTCCATGCCGGTGCCGACAAGCGGCGCCTCGGCCTTGATCAACGGCACCGCCTGACGCTGCATATTCGAGCCCATCAGCGCGCGGTTGGCGTCGTCGTTCTCGAGGAACGGAATGAGAGCGGCGGCGACCGACACCAGCTGCTTCGGCGACACGTCCATGAAGTCGATGGCTTCGGGACGCGCCATGACATAGTCGCTGCCCTCTCGGCAGCTTACCAAATCACTGACAAAGCGGCCTTTCGAGTCGAGTTCGGCATTGGCCTGGGCGATCGTGTAGCGGCCCTCCTCCATCGCCGACAGGTAGATCACCTCGCTGGTAACCTTGCCTTCCTTGACCGGCCGATAGGGACTCTCGATGAAGCCGTATTTGTTTATCTGGGCGAAGGTCGCGAGGGAATTGATGAGGCCGATATTCGGTCCTTCCGGCGTCTCAATCGGGCAGATACGGCCATAATGAGTGGGGTGGACGTCGCGGACCTCAAAACCGGCGCGCTCACGGGTCAGGCCGCCCGGACCAAGCGCCGAGAGCCGACGTTTGTGGGTGATCTCGCTCAACGGATTGGTCTGGTCCATGAACTGGCTGAGCTGAGACGAGCCGAAGAATTCGCGCACCGCGGCGGCGGCCGGCTTGGCATTGATGAGATCGTGGGGCATCACGCTGTCGATCTCGACCGTGCTCATGCGCTCTCGGATCGCCCGCTCCATGCGCAGAAGACCGATGCGGTACTGGTTCTCCATCAACTCGCCGACGGAACGAACGCGGCGGTTGCCGAGATGATCGATATCGTCGATTTCGCCGCGACCGTCCTTCAAGTCCGTGAGGATCTTGATGATCGAGAGGATATCCTCCTTGCGCAGGACGCGCTCGGTATCCGGGCAATCAAGCGCCAGGCGGGCGTTCATCTTCACGCGGCCGACCGCCGACAGGTCATAGCGCTCAGAATCGAAAAACAGGCCGCTGAAGAGAGCTTCCGCGGTTTCCAAGGTCGGCGGCTCACCCGGCCGCATGACACGATAGATCTCGATGAGCGCGTCTTCGCGGCTCTTGTTCTTGTCAGCCGCGAGGGTGTTGCGGATATACGGCCCAACATTGATGTTGTCGATGCGCAGAAGGTCGAGCGACTTGGTGCCAAGTTCTGCAAGCTGCTCCAGAGTCTCTTCCGTCAACTCCTCGCCGGCCTCGATATAGACCTCGCCGGTTTCCTCATTAATGATGTCCAAGGCGCAGTATCGGCCGAGCAACTCTTCCGGTGAAACCAGGACCGATTTTATGCCCTGCTCCGTCAACTTGGTGCCTAGACGGGGGGTGAATTTGACCCCTGCCTCGGCCAGCACATCACCAGTCTTGGCGTCGACAAGGTCGTGGATCAGCTTGCTGCCGCGTAGGCGCTGGGGATCGAAGTCTCCCTTCCATCCCTTGCTGCTCTTGGTGAGGCGCACGGACTCATAGAAATAATGGAGAATCTCCTCGCTCGACATGCCAACCGCCTCAAACGGCTGGAGGTCGGTCCCTTCGGCCCGACGCGTCGCGCGCAACTGCTCCGTTTCGGCGCCGTCGAGGGCCATAAGGAAGGTGCTTACAGGCAGCTTGCGGCGGCGGTCGATGCGCACATGGACGATGTCCTTGGCGTCAAACTCGAAATCAAGCCAGGAGCCGCGGTACGGAATAACGCGCGCCGCGAACAGGTATTTTCCCGACGAGTGGGTTTTGCCCTTGTCGTGATCGAAGAAACAGCCCGGGCTGCGATGCATCTGCGAGACGATGACCCGCTCCGTCCCGTTGATCACGAAGGTTCCCTTGTCAGTCATGAGCGGCATATCGCCCATGTAGACATCCTGTTCCTTGATATCGCGGATCGAGCGCGATCCGGTGTCCTCGTCAACATCCCAGACGACGAGACGTAGGGTTACCTTGAGCGGCGCGGCAAAGGTGATGCCACGCTGCTGACACTCCTCAACATCGTATTTCGGCTCTTCGAGCGCGTAATCGACGAATTCGAGCTGAGCACGGTCGGAGAAATCCCGGATCGGGAAAACCGACTTGAAAACCTCTTGCAGGCCGTGGTCGGTCCGGTCGTTGATCTGGGTGCCTACCTGCAGAAAGTGATCATATGAATTCCTCTGCACCTCGATGAGGTTCGGCATTGTCGCGACTTCCGCAATGCGACCAAAATGCTTGCGCACGCGCTTGCGACCGGTGAAGGACATTCCCATTTCAGACCCTTTTCATCACGCCCGTTCGGGCGACGCCTTGCGAACATGGCGAAACTCGGGAGCGCAGGGCGCAACCGAGTATTCCGGACACAGGCTGAGCGCCGTGCCGGTAGTGAGCAGTTCGGCGGAACGAACGCCGCCAAGTCGGCGTTCGTTCCGGCACTATAAGCGCGCGGGTTGAACTACTTAATCTCAACGGTCGCGCCGACGTCCTCGAGTTTCTTCTTGATTTCCTCTGCCTCGTCTTTGGTGACAGCCTCTTTGATCGCCTTTGGTGCGCTCTCAACGAGATCCTTGGCTTCCTTAAGCCCGAGGCCAGTAATCGCACGCACCTCTTTGATAACGTTGATCTTCTTCTCGCCGATTGACGCGAGCACAGCATCGAACTCAGTCTGTTCCTCGGCGGCTTCGCCGCTGTCGGCCGCCGGAGCGCCGGCCATCATCATCGGCGCTGCCGCGGAGACGCCCCATTTCTCCTCGAGCAGTTTGCTCAGCTCGGCCGCCTCGATAACGGTGAGGCCGCTGAGGTCATCAACCAATTGTTCCAGATTAGCCATTTTCGTTGTTCTCCTAAGACAGGTGTTCTCTCAAAAACCAGGCCGCGATCAGGCAGCCGCTTGTTTGTCGGCATGCGCCTTGATAACCCGAGCAAGCTGACCAGCCGGCGCTTGCAAGACGCCGGCGACCTTGGTCGCCGGTGCGTTGAGCAAGCCGATGATCTTGCCGCGCAATTCATCCAGCGACGGCAGCTTCGCCAGTTGCTGGACGCCAGCGGCGTCCAGCCGCTGTTCGCCCATGGCCCCGCCGATGATCGTCAGCTTGTTATTTTGTTTGGCATACTCTGCCGCCACTTTGGCGGCGCTGACCAAATCGGACGAATAGGCGACAGCCGTCGGACCGGTGAACAAATCCGTCAGCCCCTCGTAAGGCGTGCCAACCAAGGCAAGCTTCGCGAGCCGGTTTTTGGTTACCTTGAAGCCGGCGCCCGCTTCACGCATGCGCCGACGTAGATCCGTGCTCTCCGCGACCGTAATGCCGGTCTGGTGGGTCACGACAATCGACGCCGCCGCCGCAAAAGTTGCGTTAAGCTCGCCGACCAGTTCGTGTTTTCTAGCTCGCTCCACTTGTCGTCTCCGCTTGTAAGGCCCGTCCCCAGATGGACACGCGCCGGTAACAGCTCTGCCTCGAGCCCAACCGCCAGGTTGGATCGAGGTCGCTAGGTCCTGTCCCAGGAGCCTTCGCCGTCCCCAATCGAAGGAACGGAGCAACAAGCTTCCCGTCTATGCAGGCTGAAGTCTTAAGCTCGCCGGGCGTGGCCCCTTGAGCACCTGCAGTCTTGGACAGTTAATCCGACGCGGGCGAACCCACGTCGTTCTCACGTACCAGCCCTGAGGCCGACGCGTAATCCCCTCACTCCGCGGCGGCCTGCCGGCCAGCCGTCAAACTTGCAATGTCAACCTTCACCCCCGGCCCCATCGTCGAGCTGAGCGCAACCTTGCGCACATAGGTGCCCTTGGCACCGCTGGGTTTGGCCTTCATCACGGCATCGAAAAAGGCATGGACATTGTCTTTCAACTTGGCGCTGTCGAAGCTCGCCTTGCCGACGCCAGCATGAATAATGCCCTGTTTTTCGACGCGGAACTGAACCTGACCCGCCTTAGCGGCGCTAACAGCGTCGGTGACATCGTTGGTCACGGTACCCAGTTTCGGGTTCGGCATGAGGCCGCGCGGGCCGAGAATCTTACCTAAGCGGCCAACAATGGGCATCATATCAGGGGTTGCGATCACCCGGTCGAAATCGATCTCCCCGCCCTGGACCTTCTCCATCAGATCCTCGGCACCAACGATGTCGGCGCCCGCGGCCGTGGCTTCCTCGGCCTTGGCCGCGCGAGCGAAAACGGCAACGCGCATGGTCTTGCCGGTGCCATTGGGCAGCGCCACGACACCACGGACGTTCTGATCGGCGTGGCGGGGATCGACGCCAAGATTGACGGCAATCTCAACGGTCTCGTCGAACTTGGCGCTGGCGGTCTCCTTGATGAGACGCAGCGCCTCGTCCAACTCGTGCACACTGTCTGCACTAAACTTCTCGCGCGCAGCTTTGGCGCGTTTTGCTAGTTTGGCCATGATTATTCCGCCACCTCCAGCCCCATGGATCGGGCAGACCCCATAATCATCAAGGTTGCCGCATCAAGATCGTTGGCATTCAGATCGACCATCTTCTGCTCGGCGATCTCACGACACTGAGCCCTCGTTACCTTGCCGGCGACGTCTCGACCAGGCGTGCCGGAACCCTTGGCAAGACCGGCCGCCTTGCGCAGGAAGAAACTCGCCGGCGGGGTCTTGGTGATGTAGGAGAAAGAACGATCGCCATACGCGGTAATGACCACCGGGATCGGCATCCCCTGCTCGATGTTCTGCGTGGCGGCATTAAACGCCTTGCAAAACTCCATGATATTGAGCCCGGCCTGACCAAGCGCCGGTCCCACCGGGGGAGACGGATTCGCCTGCCCGGCCGGAATCTGCAGCTTTATATAGCCGGTTATCTTCTTTGCCATTTACTGCCTCTTGTTCTCTCGAGGTTCGTGGTGCGGCCGGCCCTGGACTTTGGCGCCTGCCTCCCACTTGGTCTGCTTACCGACCGGCAAACAGACCAAAAAAACGATCAGGTTTTTTCAACCTGCGAATACTCCAGCTCGACCGGTGTCCCGCGGCCGAATATCGATACCGAAACCTTCAGGCGAGCGCGCTCCTCGTCAACATCCTCAACCATGCCGTTGAAAGACTGGAAGGGACCGTCAATGACGCGCACCTGCTCGCCGATAAAGAAAGTGATCGAGGATTTCGGCCGCTCGACACCTTCCTTAACCTGATGCAGGATCCGGTCCGCCTCGCCCTGGCTGATGGACACCGGGCGATTGCCGGCGCCGAGAAACCCGGTAACCTTCGGCGTGTTTTTCACCAAATGGTAGCTCTCGTCGGTCATGTCCATCTTGACGAGCACATAACCGGGAAAAAACTTGCGCTCGGCGTTGACTTTGACACCGCGCCGCATCTCGACAATTTCTTCGGTGGGCACGAGGATCTCTTCGAACAAGTCCTCCATACCCTTCTGGGCGGCCTGCTCGCGCAACGATTGCGCGACCTTTTCCTCAAAGCCCGAATAGGCGTGCACCACATACCACTGCATAGACAAGGCGCTGCTAGCCCCCCAATGAAAGGGCGAACTGAACCAACGCCGACAGACCCAAATCGACAAGGAAGAAGAACAGCGCCACGAAGGCCACCATAACGAAGACCATCAACACCGACGTCAGCGTCTCCTGACGCGTCGGCCACGTGACCTTGCTGGTCTCCTGTCTGACTTGACGAACGAATTCGCCCGGTGATGTCTTTGCCATTTGTCCTTCTCGGGCCCTATTTCTGTCAGCGCCCGGCCCGTGCCGTGCGCCCGCCTGCTAATTCAATGCCCATCTAAACTGGGCCCATCTAAACTGGCAGGAGTGGAGGGACTCGAACCCACAACCCCCGGTTTTGGAGACCGGTGCTCTGCCAATTGAGCTACACTCCTAGTTTCAAAGCGCCGCACCGGAACACGCCAGCCGCAGGCGCAAATCTCCCGGCCGCCCTTGTTACTTTTTACTCGACGATGCCGGTGACGACACCGGCGCCAACGGTTCGGCCACCCTCGCGGATGGCAAAACGAAGGCCTTCATCCATGGCAATCGGCGCAATCAAATTCACCTTCATGGCAATGTTGTC
>JAJFJA010000021.1 GCA_021774445.1 Alphaproteobacteria bacterium | reverse complement strand
GGCTGGTAACCCTCGAAGCCGGCAAGATTTTGCAAGAGGGCCTCGGCGAAGTCCAAGAGATGATCGATATCTGCGACTATGCGGTTGGTCTGTCACGGCAACTGCATGGCTTGACCATCGCGTCCGAGCGGCCGGGCCACCGGATGATGGAGACCTGGCATCCGATGGGTGTGTGCGGCGTGATCAGTGCCTTCAACTTCCCGGTGGCGGTATGGGCATGGAATTTTGCTCTCGCTATTGTCTGCGGCGATCCGGTGGTCTGGAAGCCGTCGGAGAAGACGCCGCTGACGGCGCTCGCCTGTGCCGGACTATTCGCGCGGGCCGCGGCGCGGTTCGGGTCGGCGCCCGCCGGCCTATGCGAGGTGGTGATCGGCGACGCTGCAGTCGGGAGCCAGTTGGTGGATGATCGGCGGGTGCCGATCATTAGCGCGACAGGCAGCTGTCGCATGGGGCGGATCGTCGGGCCGAAGGTTGCGGAACGGTTCGGCCGATCAATTCTCGAGCTGGGCGGCAATAACGCGATGATCGTGGCGCCGAGTGCCGACCTCGATCTTGCAGTGCGGGCCATATTGTTCAGCGCGGTCGGGACCGCCGGGCAGAGGTGTACGTCACTGAGGCGGGTGTTTGCGCATGACGAGATTCGTGCCGGCCTGGTGGCGCGGTTGAAACAAGCCTATGGCCAGGTCGCTATCGGCTCGCCGATGGAAGAGCGGACGTTGATGGGGCCCCTGATCTCCGGCGAGGCGTTCGCGGCGATGGCGGCCGCGCTCGTGCAGGCGAAGAATGCCGGGGGTCGGGTGCATGGTGGCGAACGCGTGCTGGCCGAGACCCATCCTGATGCCTGGTATGTGACGCCGGCGATCGTCGAAATGCCGGAACAGAGTGCGGTGGTCGCCGAGGAAACCTTCGCGCCGATCCTCTATGTGATGGGCTATGTGGATTTCGACGGCGTGCTGGCATCGCATAATGCGGTGCCGCAGGGGCTGTCATCGTGCATTTTCACCAACGATATCCGCGAGGCTGAAACCTTCCTGTCGGCCGGTGGCAGCGACTGCGGCATTGCGAATGTCAATATCGGGCCGAGCGGGGCCGAAATCGGCGGCGCCTTCGGGGGCGAGAAAGAAACCGGTGGGGGCCGGGAATCCGGCTCGGACGCCTGGCGCGGCTATATGCGGCGGGCAACCAACACCATCAACTACTCGCGGGCGCTGCCGCTGGCGCAGGGTATCTCCTTCGGCGAGTAGTTGGCGCTTTCTGAGCCCGACCGCCCCGTTTAGCACTCGTTCATTTTGTCGGCTCACAATGGGAAAACGCCTTTTGTGAGAGACAGCTATGTCCAAATTTGCGGGTTTGCGGCGCTTGGGCCGCCATGGCTTGCTGGCGCCGGCAATCGGTCTGCTGGCGGTTGGTCTGCTGGCGGGGGCCGGCGCGGTGGCGGAGCCGCCGCCCTGGTCGACGGCGGCGCGAGGAAAAGCCGAGGACGGCAAGAATCCGGGTGTCGGTCGCTGCGATGGCAATATCATCGGCAGTGTGTCGGACGGCAGCTCCACGATCGGCAGCGGTGGTGAAGGTCGCGCGGCAATGGTCGGCGGGGCGATCATCGGCGCGCTGGTTGGGGGCACCATCGGTGGCAAAATGGATCAGTTCGATCAGCACTGCATCGGCCGGTCGCTCGAGCATGGCGACGATGGCAAGACGATCTGGTGGGAGAATAGCGAAGCGAAGGCGCGCTACGGCGTGACGCCGATGCGCAGTTTCGAGAATTCCGCCGGCCGGTATTGTCGGGAGTATCGAACCACAGCCCTGCTTGATGGTCGTGTCCGGCAGGCCTTTGGCACAGCCTGCCGGCAACCCGATGGTGCCTGGCAGTTAGTCTCCTAGGCGGCGATTACGGCGCCGCCCGATTACCCGGTGGATTGGACGCCCAGACTGTCCTGAGGACTCTGGCGTAGCTCCGGCGTTGCGTTGCCGGCCACGACCTCGGCATTGACGACCACCTCCGTCACATTCTCGCTGTCGGGCAGCTCGAACATGGTTTCGAGCAGCAGTCCCTCGATGATCGAGCGCAGACCGCGGGCGCCGGTGTTCCGCTTGCGGGCGAGTGCCGCGATGGCGGTCAGGCCGTCAGCGGTAAAGGTGAGTTGGATATTCTCCATCGCGAACAGCAACTCGAACTGGCGCACTAGAGCGTTCTTGGGTTCCGTCAGAACGCGGACGAGGGAGGCCTCGTCAAGGTCGACTAGGGATGCGACCACGGGGAGGCGGCCGACGAACTCAGGAATCAGGCCGTAACGCAGCAGATCCTGGGTTTGGACTTGGCGCAGAATGTCGCCAAGGCGTTGCTCCTCGACATCGCGCACGTCGGCGCCGAAGCCGATGGAGGAACCGCGGCCGCGCTCGGCGACGACGTTCTCGAGCCCGGCGAAGGCGCCGCCGCAGATGAACAGCACGTTGGAGGTATCGACCTCGACATGCTCCTGCTGGGGATGCTTGCGGCCACCCTGTGGCGGGACAGACGCGACGGTGCCTTCCATGATCTTGAGAAGGGCCTGCTGAACGCCCTCACCGGAGACGTCGCGGGTGATCGAGGGGTTGGCCGACTTGCAGGTGATCTTGTCGATCTCGTCGATATAGACGATGCCGCGTTGGGCGCGGGCGACGTCGTTGTCGGCGGCACGCAGCAGTCGCAAGACCACGGTCTCGACATCGTCGCCGACATAGCCGGCTTCGGTGATGGTGGTGGCATCGGCGATGGCGAAGGGTACGTCGAGGGTACGGGCCAGGGTCTGGGCCAGTAGGGTCTTGCCGCTACCGGTGGGGCCGAGCAGTAGAATGTTGGACTTGTTGAGCTCGACGTCGGTGGCTTTATCGAGGTGGGTGAGGCGTTTGTAGTGATTGTGCACGGCGACGGAGAGCACGCGCTTGGCATGGTCCTGGCCGACGACATACTCGTCGAGGGCCTGACACAGCGCGCGTGGCGAAGGAATCGCCGCGGCCTCGTCGGTTTTCGGATCGGTCTTTTCCTCGGTATTGATAATGTCGATGCACAGATCGACGCAGGCGTCGCAGATCAGCGCCGTCGGCCCGGCCACCAGGCGCTTGACGTCATGCTCGCCTTTGCCACAGAAGGAGCAGAAGGATTCTCTGACGGGCAAATCACCGGTTGGTCGATTATCCATGGTTGAATCTCCTGCGTTAACTTAGCTGTGCTGCTGCCGCGTCATCTCGTCGATGCGAGCGACACGGGTGAATAGAGTGTGGCTGCGGGCCAACAGTTCGCGTAGTTCGATGGGTAGCTCGGCGTCTTCGCTGGTGTCGCCGTTGGTGCAAGTGTCGAGCTGGTTCAGCGGGGTTTGCCGGGCCAGCACGGAAGGCCATGAGGTGTCGCCCTGCTGGACGGCCTTTTGCGCCATCAACCAAGACACGATATGGGCGAGCCGCGAGGCGACCCGGGAGTATTCGGCATTCACGAAAAGACGGTGGGCGGGGTCGCTGGTGGCGCCGGGGGCGGCGGCGGTAAGGAGCTGCCGCGTCTCTTTGAGGAGGCTGAGGGCCTCGGAATATGTTCCCTCGTGAAAGGTTGTCGGCGACGCGATGACGGTCATACCTGACTCCAAGAACACCGTTAACAAACGGCCCAGTGAATCTCGCTGCAGGCAGAACTATAGGTTAGCAACGCCTTAAGTATTAGGCGTGCATCTGAAATAACCCCAAGGGTATATCCCAGTCGGTTTCAGTCCCTATTGGCGGGACTATTAACGTTAATGCTTGGGCCGCCAGAGATTAGGGTATGAGGACCGCGCGGCCGACGATGCGCCCAGCCTTGAGATCTTCAAGGGTCTCGTTGGCTCGGTCGAGGGCCCGGCGTTCTATCGGAATGGCGGGGATGCGGCCCTCGCGAGCCAGTGCCATAAGGGCGCGAAGCTCGTCGATGGTGCCGGTAAAGGAGCCTTTGACCGTCATCAGTTTGAACGGGAAGAGGGGCAGGGACAGGGGCAGCGCGCCGCCGAAAAGGCCGACAATCACATGAGTTCCGCCCTTGGCCAATGTGCTGATGGCGAATTTGGTGG
This sequence comes from Alphaproteobacteria bacterium, assembly GCA_021774445.1. GTDB lineage: Bacteria > Pseudomonadota > Alphaproteobacteria > UBA6615 > UBA6615 > SZUA-147. The sequence continues at coordinate 53,437 of JAJFJA010000021.1, read as the reverse complement.
TCGGCGGGGCGCCGACAAAGTCAATGGAGGTCCGGGGGCCGCCGCGGGTGGTTTTGAGCAAGCTCTTGACCGCACCCGGCGCACTGTTGTCGATGGTTAACGCGGCGCCGGCCGCTGCGGCCGCAGCACGCTTGTCGGGGTCGATGTCGGCGACGATGATGGTCGCCGGGGTGAGCGCCTTGGCAATGTGCACGGCGCTTAAGCCGACACCCCCGGCACCGACGATCAAAAGGTGGTCGTCGGCGGTGAGATCGCCGGCCTTGAGCAGCGCCGAGTAGGCGGTAAGGCCGGAGCAGGCATAGGTGCAGGCCAACGCCGCGGGGATGCCTTCATAGTCGAGCAAGTAGCGTGGATGGGGCACCAGAACATGGTCGCTATAACCGCCGTGCACGCGGGTGCCGAGATAGTTAGCGGCGGTACAGAAGATATCGTTGCCGGCCAGGCAGAGGTGGCACTCGCCGCAGCCGATCCAGGGGTAGGCGACGCGCTGATCACCGATGGCGACGCCGTCGGCATCCGGACCGACCGCCACGACCTCGCCGACGATCTCATGGCCCATGGTGAAAGGCAGGTCGACGCCGCGGGACTCCAGGGTGGCGCGCTTGCCGTCGCCAAGATCGAAATAGCCGTCCCAGATATGCAGGTCGGAATGACAGACGCCGCAGGCATCGACCTTGAGGAGAACCTCGCTGCCGGCCGGTTGCGGTGTCGGAAGTTGCCGCTCAACGAGCGGCTCGCCCCAGGCGGGAATCTGAAAGCTGCGCATGGTCTGTCACTCTCGGCAGGGATCGTCGGGTTTTAGCGTATGCTGGTAGCGGCGGCACGCGAGCGCAACCGATATATGGCGGCGGCTAGTTCTTGGCGGCGGGATGATCGTGACTGGCATCGTCATGGGCGCTGGTCGTGCCGGCGGCATGGATCAGCGCCTCGACCGTCACGTCGCCAGCCTGCTCGAAAGTGAGGGTTAGGGGGACGGTCTCGCCCTCCCGCAACGGCTCGCTGAGGCCGATCATCATGATATGGAGCCCGCCCGGTTCGAGGGTGACTTCGCCGAGCGCCGGAATTTCGATGACATCCGCCGGCCGCATGCGCATGATCCCATCATCATTGATCGTCCGGTGCAGGTTGACCGTGTCGGCGAGCGGCGAGCTGGCGGCGATAAGCCGGTCAGCTGCGTTGGTGTTGTTGTGGATGGTCAGAAAGGCGCCGCCGGCCGGTTGGTTGGGCGCGGTGGCGCGCGACCAGGCATTCTCTATGGTCAGGTCTTGCGCGGCCGATTCGTTGGCCAAAACGGATGCCGTGGCTAGGGCCATGGCGACTAGGCCTATTAGCCGCAGGTTCCGAAACATGTGAACTCCTTATTTGGGCAGCGAAACCGGCGCCCGCGTTTGGTTGGCATAGCGGCCGCCGCGGTAAGCCACAATGTGACGCAGGGTCGCAACATCGATGGAGGGTCCAAGACTGAAAAGTAAAGGTTGCGTGAGATTTCTGTGAGATTTGTCCGCGACCTTGGTTATCTCTTCAGCTAGCGGAAATGAGATAATTATCATGAAAATCAAATCCCTCACTCTAATGGCAGTCGCCGGTGCTTTGGCGTTTGGCGCGGTCAATCTGACGGCTCCGACGCCGGCTCATGCTGCCTGCTCCGACGATGTCATGATGACTAAAGAAATGGCGATGAAAGTGACCGACGCGGCGGCCAAGGACGAAGCGTTGGAGCATGTCGCGATGGCCGACGAGAAGGCCAAGGCGGGCATGGAAGACGACTGCATGGCCGAGGTGACCAAGGCTAAGATGGCCATCGAAGGCAAGGAAATGATGGACGACAAGATGGACAAAAAGACGTCCGGTTGATCTTCCGTCGTCACGGTCAGTTGAATCACGGTCGCAGCACAGAGGGGTTATATTCGTGGGTATGCGTAACATAGCTCTGACATCTGCGGCCGTGGTGATCGTCGGTACGGTCCTGGCGGTGGCGGCCACATCGCCGTCGGTCTCCAACGAGAGCAAGGCCGGCGACTTGGTCGTGGTCGAACTCTTCACATCGCAAAGCTGTTACTCCTGCCCGCCCGCGGAAGCGTTCCTGGGTGAGTTGGTGGAGCGCGACGATCTGTTGGCGCTGGAATGGCATGTGGACTACTGGGACAATCTCAACTACGGCTCGGCGGGGCGCTGGAAAGATGTGTTTTCCGACCCGGCCTATACCGAGCGGCAGACGGTCTACAACCGCAATATTCGCGGGCAGAACCGGGTCTTCACGCCGCAGATGGTGATCAACGGCCGTGTAGAAGAGGTCGGGTCACGACGTGACAAGGTATTGAGCAAACTCACGGAAGCGAGTCTGCGTCAGGATGCCAAAGTTTCGGTCACGACGATGCAGAACGGGTCGGGTGGACTCGATATCGGGCTCGACGGTAGCGTCAAAGAGGCGGCCGACGTGTGGCTGGTGCGTTTCGACGTCGAGCACCAAACCAAAGTGTTGCGCGGTGAGAACAAGGGCAAGTTTCTGTCGAACCACCATGTCGTGCGTTCGGTCGAGAAAATCGGCCAATGGCAAGGGTCTGCCACAAGCCTGACCGTCAGCGATTTCGAGCTCGGCGAGAACCAAGGCTGTGCCATCCTGGTGCAGGACAAAACGCAAGGCCCGGTGCTCGGTGCGGCGACCTGTCCGGCGGGGCAGAGTTCGTAGGACTACTCCGCGGCGTGGATATATTTCACGCCTTCCTGACCCATGAGGAAGCCGTTCGAGAACGGGCTTTCGGTCCATAACTCCGTCAGGCCCGCCATGGCCTCTTCGGGGGTAATCTTGTTGTCGGTCACATCGCGGAACAGTTGACTGACCGCGACCATGTCGACGGCCTGCGGATTCAGGCGGAAAGCGCTAATGCCGATCGCTTGTAGGCGGGCGAGTTGGTGCGTCAGATTGAGGCAGGTATAGCTCTGAGTCTGGGTGCCGTTTAATGTCAGGAACGGTACGCCATCGACCGTCCTGACAACCATCCCGTCCTCATCCAGACCGCAAACATACTGGCAGCCAGATTTGTGCAGGCCGTGGGCGCGAGCGTGATAGCAACGGGCGGAGATCGCCAACGGAATTCGGCCAAAAACTTGGACCTCTACGGGGATGGTCGATGATTTTGCAATCCTGTCGATCGATTCAATAGGAAGCTCCGCTGGCAGGCATATGCGGGTCGCGCCCTGGCGCGCGAGATAGGCCACGGTTCCTTCGTTGTATGCGTTGACAAATGGGCCGACGGCGAAGGGCCGACCCTTGAGATCGGCAACCTCCGCCAGGTCGTTTGCCTCGACATAGAGGCAGCCACCGGATGTCAGCGCTCTTGCAAGGGCCGTGTCCCGCGCGTCCATGATCAGAATCGGGGCGGCGTGGATGATCCGTTTGCCGGCGCCCTCGAGGCGCTCCAATACGTCCGCGAGGACAGGCTCGAAGAAGGGTGCCCGTTTGCTGCAAACCACCTCACCGACGCAGACATTGTCGACCGGGGCTTCATCGGCGATCTCGAAATAATAATCCCGCCAACGCTCGGGCGACCAATTGTAAAGGACAGGGCCCAGCGTAAGTTCCGTCCTAGTCATTTTCATTGACCCTACTGCCATGCTTTGCGAAAGCCGCCCGAAGTGGAGCGGCCACCTTCGGAAAGGGCCTGCAACGCCGAAAGGTCGGCGCCGGAGCCGTCGTCAAGAGCATCGACAGCGCTGCGGAAACTGCGCACGACCTGGGCAACATAGGCCTTGCTGCGCTGCCGTCCTTCTATTTTCAGGGCGCTGACGCCCGCTGCCGCGAGTTCGGGCAGCATCGCGGCGATATTGAGGCTAGCCGGTTCTTCAAAGAGATAGGATGTCCTCTCCAGGGCTTGGAAACGACCTTTGCAGAGGGTCGGATAGCCCGCAGGCTCGCCGTCGGCAAACTCGTCTATGGTGAAAGCACCAAGTTTGGACGAAAGGACGGACCCCCGTTCCAGGTACCGAACATGGGATGCCGGCGAACACACGCCACAGCTGTTGGGCGACTGGCCGGTCGCATAGGCGGAGAGCGAACAGCGCCCCTCGGTCATGACACAAAGACCGCCGAAAACGAAAACTTCCGTTTCGACGTCGATCTGCGCCGTGAGCTGGGCAATTTCGGGCACCGTGAGAACGCGAGGCAGGACCACGCGCTTGATGCCGAACTCCCGGGCATAGAAATTGACCGCCGCGGCGCTGGAGGCTGCAGCCTGAACCGAAAGATGACGTCTAAGATCGGGGTGCTTGCGGGCGGCATAGTCCGCCAAACCGATATCGGCGATAATGACGGCGTCCACCCCGAGGTGGGCGGCGTCGTCGATCGCCTGGTGCCAGGGGAGCGGCTCCCCGGCTTTGGGGAAAGTGTTGACTGCAAGTAGCACCTTCGACCCGTGAGTATGGGCGTAATCGAGGCCCGCGGCGAGCTCCTTGCGGCTGAAATTGAGGCCCGGGAAGTTGCGGGCGTTGGTCGCGTCCCGGAAGCCGAGATAGACCGTGTCAGCGCCGGCGTCGACGGCGGCCCTTAAGGCGGCGGGGGTGCCCGCAGGACAAACCAGCTCAAGCTTGGTCATTACCTTGGTATTTTTCTTTTGTGGGGTGGATTCCGGTGCTTGGCCCGTTGCTCCAGGGCCGCGACCCGGATTGCCAAGGCCGCAATCGTTTCTTTCTGAGCGGCCAGGCGTTTGGTCAGAGGGCCGAGGATCGCCTGTTGCAGGCGGTCGAAATCATCAATGAGACGTCCGGCAAGAGCCGCGGCGGTTCCGGCGACGTCCGCTACCGGTTTTGCCAGGGGACCAAGCGTGCCGGCGAGTTCTTCGATGAGGTTGATATCCGCGTCGTCGACGGCGTTGCGAAAGGCCACGACGGCCTCGGTATCGCCCGCGATCTTCAGGTCGCGGTTAAAGAAGAGAGCGTCGCCGTCGACCTTGCCTTCGGCCATCTGCAGCAGTGCCTGGAGGGAACCGCGAATAATGGCGGTGGGCTGACGGCTATTACCGGGCCGGTCGTGCCTGCCCATGGTCGTCAGCCGTGGGCCGTCCGGCGCTACCTCCAGCAGGAAAGACAGCGGCAGGTCGACGGGGTCGATGAGGAAGATCGCCCCGGCGTAATCGGCGAGGCGCTCGAAACTGTCGTGGTGGCGCCACCACAATCGGGTCACGAAAGCTTGCAAGGCGCGGGCGATAAGGGGCGTTGCGGGTGGCGGCAACACCATTCCTGCGACAAGGGCCGGTGAAAAAGGGGCCGTCATGGCCGAGACCTCCTCGCAGCTTCTTGGTGTCGCTCCAAACCGTGGCGCGGGCTTGGGAACGGATAGTATCTAACAGGGGCTCCCAAGTGGCTTGCGGCTTGGTGTCGCATTCGATCCGGCACCGCCCAGCGTGGCCCTTGACGGGCGTGCCTAAGCCGCTATTGCTGTCACCTCAATGGGTGAGAGGGGCGCCTATGTGGATGCTCATATCGATGGTTATCGGCGCGGTGCTGGTGGTGTTGGGACTGGTGCGGTCCTACTACCGGCTGTTGGCGGTGCTGCTGGCCGCGGCGATCGTGGGCGCGGTGGCGCTCGCGATGCTCGGCGGGCCGGTGAGCTGAGCCGAGCCGGGACCCTAGGCGGCGAAGCTAACGAGGTTTTCGGCCGGCCGATCCAACAGGTCCTGCAGATTCTGATAGGCCCGGGTGGCTTTGTTGGCCGGGGTGAGACCGTCGACGGACTCTTCGAGACCCAAGCGTTGACGCAGGGCGGCAAAGCCCTGCGACTGTCCTTCGGCGTTCTCCCGGCGCAGTTCGGTCTGCGCCTTGATCTTGGCGGCGCGGGCCTGGGCCGCCACCTTCATGTCTTGACCGGAGGGCTCCGCCGGCGCTAACGCGGCGCGGATGACGATCTCCATCTTGCTGATGGTCGCCGAGGGGTTGCCGGCGACCGGCGAGGCGTCGATGCTTACTTCGCCGGAGACCGCATATTGGTTGCCATCAGGGCCGCGGGTGTATTCGTAACTAGGGGCGCCGGCATGGGGACCGCCGGCATTCTTGTGGGCCTGTTCATGTGTACGGACCTCGCGGTCGCGGGCCTTGAGCTCGGCGACCCTTTGCTGCTCCTCCTCGCTAAACCCACGGGGATCGCGGCTGTGTTCCGACGGGGTATCGTCGTGAGGTTCGGGGCGCAGGGCGCGTGCGGGCGCCTTCTCGCGGCCGGATGGGGGCGGCGGGGTGATGATTACCGGAACGGTCGCTCCAGCGACCTGGCTAAGCGCTGCCATCAACTACCCTGAGGGTCCTCGGTATGGGACACGCGTTTTCCCGGCATTTATCCTAACTTGCGCGGATTAACGATGTCTTACACGGCCAGCCAGTGCTGTGCATGGGATTCGGTTGCTTTTTCAGTGACTTGTGGGGGTAATCTGAGAGTTCGAGTCGGGTAGATTCCTAGAGGGTCGAGCGAATATCGAGGATCTCCGGAAAAAACTCGCGGTCCAGGGCACGCTTGAGATAGCTGACGCCCGACGAGCCGCCGGTGCCGCGCTTGTCGCCGATGATGCGCTGGACCGTCCGCATGTGGCGAAAGCGCCAGGATTGGAAGGCATCCTCGAGATCCGCGAGTTTTTCGGCGAACTCGTACAGCTCCCAATATCGCTTATTTTCGCGATAGACCTTCTCCCAGGCCGCATGCACCGAGGGGTGGCGTTGATAGCGCTTGGACCAGTCGCGGTCGAGCCGCGAGGGATCAATGGCAAAGCCGTTGCGGCCGAGCAGGGCGACCGCTTCGTCATAAAGGCTGGGCGCCGCCAGGATCTGGCGGATCTCCTCGGCGATATGAGGGTGGTGCTGTTGGGGGGCGAAGCCGGCGGCCTGGCGGTCGCCAAGCATGAATTCGAACATGCGGTATTGATAAGACTGAAAGCCGGACGAATCGCCGAGTTCATCGCGGAAGGCGAGATAGTCGTTCGGCGTCATGGTGCCGAGAACGTCCCAGGCCTGGGAGAGTTGCGCTTGGATGCGGGTGATCCGCGCGATCATCTTGAAGGCGCCGCGCAGATTGTCCTGCCGGATGTCTTGCAGGGCGGCGCGGGCTTCATGGAGAATGACCTTGAACCACAGCTCCGAGGTTTGATGAATGACGACGAACAACAACTCGTCATGGGCGCCGTTGAAACGGTGCTGGATGTTCAACAGCTCGTCGAGCCGCAGGAAGTCGCCGTAAGCCCGGCTTTTTTCAGTATCGAGTTTCGGGGTTATGGCGCCATCGCCGTGGTCGGCCTCGGTCATGTGCGGTCGCTTTCAGGACTTGGCAATGGTGGCCGCATTTTAGCCCTTGCCGGTTCGCCGGCAAGGCTTATGAGTCGGCGTCCTGGTGCCGTTTGATGGCGGCCAGAGCCGGGTCGATGTCGGCGAAGAAATCGGCGGCGCTGTTGATGAAGGGAATATCCGGCTGACGCAGGCGCGGCGCGCGGGCGGGGTCGGGGCTCCAGGTAAGCCGCGAGAGGTGCAGTGCGATGCCGGAATTGGGCAGCATGACCGGCATCGCTTCACTATAGCGCTCGCCCAATCCGATCGAGGGCTCCGCGACGACCAGGGCGCCAAGCCGAGACAGACTGTCGGCCAGGTCAGTGCGTCGAGGGGCGCGCTGGCGCCGGGTCGTTACATAGAGACGGCGGTGACGCGCCGGAGAGATTTGGCTGCCCAAGGCCTCGAGCAACGGCTCGTACCGGCGCGGGTCGTCGTTCTGGCAGAGGCGCAAATCGATAATCACATCGCGCGGCCGGCGGCGCCGGATGTTATCGCGTAGCGCGACGACAGCCTCGCGGGCGCTGCCTGTCGTCGGCGGGCGGTTGATTTGCATGAACAGCGCGTCGTGATCCTCGAGCAACCGAAACCATAGCGCCGTCCGGGGGTTGCTAAGATAAGCGACCGCCGGGCGCCGGGGCAGGCCGAGCAGCCGATTGCCCGCCCAGCGGGTGTAGAAAGGTGCCGCCATGGCGCTCATGGCGATCTCCTGGCGACCGCGGCGAACGCTGTCGACGGAGACGTGGACACGATGGAGTGCCTTGGTCAGTCCGAGGCCATGCAGGATCTCGCTGGCGATGAGGTGGAGCGGCAAGGTCGGGTCGGGCGACGTCAGGTCGTCTCGGGCGACTAGGGGATGCAAGGTGGCGACCACGGTCTTAATGGCGGTGCCGTCAATGCCGAGCAGGCGCGCGCCCCGCAGATGACGGTGCTGGGCCGCTGCCTCGGTAATAATAAGGCCCTCGGGAAATTCATGCAGACGCATGGGCAGCAGTCGAGACGCCTTGGCGACGAGCAAGGCCGGCCGACCGGCGCTCGGCAGGTCGCGCAGGTCGATCATGGATACGAGCTCGGAGAAGGCGGCGGCGATACCGTGATCGGGTAGATGGGGCAGTGCCTGATCGATGACAGTCATGGCGCGATCGAAGGCGCGGTCGGACAGGGTGTGAAAGAGATTCGGCTTACGGCCACGCAGCTCACGCGATAAGAAATGGAGGTCATCCCGCCATTGCTGCGGCGAAAGTCCGGTCACGGTGCGTCGGCCCCGGCGCTGTACATGTCGGCGGGCAGCGATCCGGTGAAGCTGGTTTCGGTGGGGCCGGTCATCAAGACGTGGCCGTCGGGCCGCCATTCGATCGCCAGGCTGCCGCCATCGAGCACGACGTCCACCTGGCGACCCGTCAGGCCGCGACGGTGGGCGGCGACTGTCGCCGCACAGGAGCCCGAGCCACAAGCGCGGGTGACGCCGGCGCCGCGCTCGCACACGCGCAGACGGATGCGGTCCGGTCCAATTATTTGAGCGACACCGATATTGGCGCCGTCGGGAAACATGGGGTGCCGGCGCAGCTTTGGGCCCAATTCGGCGAGGTCGATCACCGCCACGTCCGCGACGAAAAACACGGCGTGTGGATTGCCGATGCTGACCGCCGTCGGTTGAGCCAGTGGACCAATGGCCACGTCCAGCGACAGCGTGTCGCACGGTTCGGCGAGGGGAATCCGGTCCCAGGTGAGGCCGGCGGGTCCCATGTCCACCTGTATCATGCCATCGCGGCCCCGAGTCGCCGCGAGCAAACCCGCCGGGGTCTGAATGCTCAGACTCGGCTGAGCGGTCTCAGCCATAATCAGGCTGGCGACACAGCGCGTGGCGTTGCCGCAGGCTTCCGGCTCGCTGCCGTCATGACTGAGGATGCGCATAAATAGATCCGCACCGGGCTCTCGTGGCGGCTCGATGACGATGAGCTGATCGCAGCCGATGCCGGTATGGCGGTCAGTAATCCGATGCACGGCTGCCGCGGCGATCCCGAAAGGGTCTTCGCGCGCATCGATGATGACAAAATCATTGCCGAGGCCATGCATCTTGATGAAGGGGCGGGTCTCGTTGGAAGCGTGCGCGGGCATCGCTGCATTCTACGCCGATGTTGGCGGTAACTTTACGGTAGAGGGTGTCGCAGCGCAAAAAAAGTCGTTGTGCCGTTGCGAGCCCGGAATAGCGATGTGCGGCTGAAGCCTTGACAAGAATCAGTGCGGACCCTGCGAACAAACGGTATTTCTGCGATGCGACTCCGCCGATGAGCCAGTGAGGAACCATGGCCGCGAAGATCAGCAGCGATACGGATCCCGCGGACTCGCCGCAGGTTTTGGTTTGGGACCTTCTGGTGCGTATAGGGCACTGGCTGCTCGTCCTGTTGTTTTTCGTGGCGTATTTCACGGAAGACGATCTGCTCGTGCTCCATGCTTGGGCTGGATATGGCGTCGGGATTTACGTCATCGTTCGCGTTATTTGGGGTTTTGTCGGGTCAAAATATGCACGGTTCACAGACTTCGCCTATGGTCCTGCCGAGGCGGCACGATACCTAAAAGATTTGATACATTTTCAAGCGAAGCGCTACCTCGGCCACAGTCCTGCGGGCGCTTTGATGGTCTTTGCGCTGCTGATTTCGCTGGCGGCGACGACAACGACCGGCATCGCGGTTTTGGCCGTGGAAGAGAACGCTGGCCCGCTGGCGCCGTTGTTTGCGCGCGACGTCACTCCGGCCACCGCAACGGCCCGCGCGGCGGAAGATGAGGAAGAGCGAGACGAGGCGAATGGCGAGCCGCGCTTCGATGGCGACGCCCTCGAGGAAATTCACGAGTTCTTCTCGAACCTCACGCTGCTGCTCGTCATCGCGCACATAGCGGGCGTCTTGCTCGCCTCAATGGTGCATAAAGAAAATTTGGCACGGGCTATGGTGAGTGGCCGTAAACGGGCGGGGTGAACCGACTATGCCTTGGGGGCAGGAGCGTGATCGCCAAAAAGGTGCCGAATGAGTCTGGATGACAACCGGACAAGAAAAACTAATAGATCGATCGAATAAACCTCGTTTGTGTCCGGCCTGTCGGTGCGCCAATCTCCCGTCTCAAGACGGAGGTTTGCCCCATGTTCAGCACGTTCATTTCGGTAATTGCGCCACCGCCCCGGCGCGGGTTCACCAGGGTCGTAGGCTTGTTCACGGCGATGCGTGACAAATGGCACGAGCGGCTGGCCTTGGACCGGTTGGACGACCGGTTGCTGGCGGATATCGGCCTGACGCGGCGTCTGGCTGATAGCGAGATCCGCAAGCTGCCGTGGCAGGACTAGGCCTGCCGTGGCGAGCCTCAGCGATCAGCGGGCGGCGATGATGCCGATCTCCACGAGAATATCGGAAACCGCCAGCTTGGCTTCGACGCAGGCCCGGGCCGGGGTGCTGCCTTGAACGACCCAGGCGTCCCAGATCTCGTTCATCTGGTTGAAGGTGGCGATGTCGGAGAGCCAGACGTTGGCGGACAGTAGCTTTGATTTGTCGCTGCCGGCCTCGGCCAGCAGGCCGTCGATCTTGGCGAGGATTTGCTCGGTCTGGCCGGCAACGCCGGCGGACCGGTCGTTGGCGACCTGCCCGGCCAAATAGATCGTGTCGCCATGAATGACCGCTTGGCTCATGCGCGGGCCGGGCTGGTTGCGGATAATGGCCATAGTATCTCCTCCTGATGGGCTTAATCGCGTGCGTCGGTTCTGACGACCGACGACGGTCGAGGCATATCACCCAGCGGCAGGCGCGGCAATCGTCGGCAAGATTTTGCGGGACGATCCGCAGACAGGTGGCGGATCAGGTCGTGCTACGGCGGTCGCGGCGTGGGGTGGCGAGGCTTTCGAACTGACCGGACCGGCCGGGGCGGAAGAGCGCCTGCAATACCAGCAGGCGGTCGGCGTGTCCGTCCGGGCCGTCCTCGCGGGCCAAGGCGAGGAAGGTCTGAACCATGGCGACGCGCTCGCCGGCGTCGGACATCTGCGCCAGGTTGGCGAAGAAGAACCGGCTGATCAACTGCAACAGCCAGATGCCAAACAGCACGATGAGGCCGATAACGATCGTGCCGGCGACCGGCGCGATGATGCTGGTCGATATCGTGGCGTCCGCGGTGATATCGCGCAGGCCGGGAAGCTGGCGAACCAATCCCTCGCCGACGGTGGCGAACCAGAAAACGGCATAGATAATGCCCGCAGCGACAGCCGGAAAAGTAAGGCCGGCAATGACCGCCGCGAGGCGGTGGCCGAAACGCTTGCGGGACCAGTAGCCGGCAGAACTGCGCAAATTGAGCCGGGCCGCGTAGTCCCGTTCCAAATTGGCGAGGCTGGCTTTGTAGTCGTCGATCGCCGCACTATGGCGGGTTTCGAGATCGGCGAATTGTTGGCGCAGGCGGTCAACGCCGGCGCGTTCCTCGGCCAGCCAACCTGTTACGTCGACAACCGCGCTCTCGAGATCCTCCTGTTTGCCGGCGAGGCGCTGATTCCAGTCGTTGCGCATGGTGACGAAAGCGCCCTGCTCGGCGCGCAACGCCGTCGGGCCGCCTTGCTCCACGGCTGTGGCTCGGGCCAGAGCGTGGAGCAGCGGCATCAGGTCATGCTCGACGCCGCGGCCGCGGTCCGCGACCGTCAGGGTCATATGGGTATAGGCGGCGAGCATGGCGACAGCCGCCGCGGGATCGGTCTCCAAGAGCTGCAAAACCATCCGGCCGCGTACCGAACGATGATGAATGCAATCCGCCTGCGTGTAGCGGTTGAGGGACTGCACCAAGCGACGCCGGATATCGGAAAGGTCGCTGCCGGGGCCGGCGGCAAGCGCCTGGCGGGCGATGCTGACGATCTGGCTCGGCACGGCCTGCTGGCGTTGCAGAGCCGGGTCGCCGGTCAGGGGCGGCAAGGTCTCGCGGTGATCGGCCAAGCCTCGCCAAGCCGCGACTTCTCGTTCTCCCCAACTCAGGAGCTCGTTATAGGTCGCAAACGAGACTTTGCCTGGATTATCACCCAGGTCCAACTCGATCGCTGGATCAATTCTCTTGGTCATTTCGGCCATGACAAATACCTGATGCCGACGAGTGCCGCCATTACCTGCCAGCACGTTCTGCTGCCCTGAACGGCGAAGCCGCAATACGCGGTCGCCGACGCCAAGAATAACGAGTGCAGCGGATCAGAGGAAAGGTTACTGAGAGACTGCAGGCCGACCTAATAAGCGTTACACCCCGCTGGCGCGGCTATGCTCTTTGGTGATTGGGGTTGCCGCACCTTTTCTACTATGAGTAGTCCGATTGGTTTGCAATCGGGTCAGATTTTCGGTATAATCGCGGTAAGGATTGGGAGGTTATAAAGATGACTCCACCTGACCATTCTTAACATTTTGACATTCAGGATCTTTAGATCAACATAGCCCGTCCCTGAGGTCGGGCTTGGTGGGACAAATTGTCTACACCTTTGGCCCCGTCGGCGCTTGCGCGGCGGGGCCATCGCTTTATGGCCGGATTTACATCCGACGGCCGGTCCGACCGACATCACACTATCAGTAGGCCTCCGGTGGGTCTCGGCGCGTGCGTTCATGCGCAGGAACACAGGGTCTCGAGGGCTGCGAAAAGCGCCGCCGCAGGCCTCGGGATTGAGCTAAGGGCCAAGCATCGTCTTGCGGATCCAATCCGCGTGGCTGGCGACACGTGTGTATAGCAAGATGTCGCCATACTGAACAAAGCCGTCGCGCTGGCCGTTGACGGGCCAGCCACTGCCGCCGCTACTGACGCCGACAACCCGCCAAGCGGCGTCGAGGAACGCAAAGGCAGGGCCGCCGCTGTCGCCGGGGTAGCTGCTGCCCTCCAATGGCAACGGCGTCGCCGCACTGTTGCCGCGGCCGGCGATCGCCAGCCAATAAGCGTCATTCAGGCGGTTGAGTGAATTGCGCTCTTCGCTGCCGCTGTCGAAATCGAACAGAAGCAGACCGCCCCGGTCGCTGCGGCCGGTGAACGGATCGATAGCGATGTCGCGGTCGAGGATGTTCTCGGCGGCGCGGCGGAGGCTAGGCTCACGCCACGCCGACTCATCGCGCTGCGAGCCGACGGCGGCCACGCCATAGCCGGCGATGATGAGCTTTTGCCCGACATTAGGCGATCGAGGCGACATGGAAGCGGGTACGATGTCCGTGACAGGTCGATCGAGGCGAACCAAGGCGATATCGGCGAACTCGGCGGCGATGAGGTCGGCATCGGACATGCCGCGCGGTAGCGGCTCGGCGAAGGCGGCGTAGCCGGTCACCAGATCGCGGGGGCTGAACAGCTCGGTAACCCGGTATTCCGCGCTCGGGTGGTCGATGTCGGCGCCGAAGCGGACCACCAGGTCGTCAAGAGGCGCACTCGGCTGATCGGGGTCGATGAGGACATGGGCGGCGGTCAGGACTAGGTCGGATGAAACCAGGGTGCCGGAGCCGACAACGTCGAAACCAATGTCGTCAAGCACGCCGATGGCGGCGACCGGCGCGAAGTCAGGGGCAGCGGCGCCCGGCGCAAATGGACCGCGGTTGTTGGCGAGATCCAGATAGGCCTGTTCGGTCGGGCCTTCGTGCATGCCGATAGCGGCGGCGGCAACCGACCATAGGATTGTGCCTAGGGCGGCGAGGAAAGCGGTGGCGGCCGATAGGCGAGTCTTTTCAACAAGTTTTGGGGCAGTGTTGTGAGATCGAATCAAGCTCGAGGCTCCCGCGCTGGCAGGGGACGTGCTTAGCGCGGCTGTGGGCGGACCGCAAGGTTGGCGGCGAGCGGTGTTAACAGTCGGCCGGTGACCAACGTTCGGCGCGCGCTCTTGCCTCAGTGATTTGCCCTGGGGTCATGCCCTCGGAGAGCCTGCTCATGGCACGCCTGGCCGTGGGGTGGCCCTGGCCGGCGGCAAGGGCATACCACATGTGCGCGGTCACCGGATCGCCCTCAAGGGCGATGCTATATTGGTTGTCGAAACCGGCCCAATATTGCGCGGCAGGATCGCCGCAAGAAGCGCGTTCCAGGGTTAACCTGAAAAAATCATCCTGCCGCATGGCGCGAACGATCTGTTGGAGGAGGGGGTCGCCGATCTGGCTGTCATCGAGATGGCCGAGAAGGAACTGGTTCGTGAGATCGGGGCTGTACTGGTCGGGCAGGGCGGCGCGACCGTTGGATTCGGCCGGTGCGGCGCAGCCGGCGACCAGTAGCGATCCGACGATAAGGCAGGCTGACAACCGGTACATCTCGGAGCCTCGTTTTGGCTCGCGAGACTAGCGTGATGGCACAGGTCGATGCCGACTATCCTGGGCATCCCGATGCCGGCAGCCGTAATACCTCTTTTGCGAGCAACCGGCTCAGGAGCGCGGACAATATGCCCTGATATGCGTGGGGGTAACAGGCTCGCCAAGACCGAAGCTGAGCATCATGTTGATCGTGACGTCGTCGTCGCTCAAGGGACAGGTGACGGCCTCGACGCGCCGGATACCATCGCCGGCGGTGCATTGGTAGGTGTCCAGCACCGGGCGGCGTTCAGTGAGGCAGCGCCGGTATCTAACGACGATCCGCTCCCGGCCTTCGCGCTCGGGGATATCGAATACCGATTGGCCGGTTCGCGCCGAAGTGCTGCCGGCCGGCCGCGTGCCGATGAGCCGGAAACGGAAATCGAGCGGATCGGTGAAGATGTCGATCAGCGAAACCGTCGGCAGCAGATGGGGAATATCCAATGGATCAAGGTCCGAACGGCTGGGAAAGGCGCGGTCGCCGCGCAATCGGCACCAGTAGTCCAGACCGCGCTGCAGCTCGGTATGAACGATTTCTCGTCGTAATGCGTCGATTGTCGACATATTTTGCACCGGTCCGTCCGACTAACGGCTATCTGAATAAGCTAAGCTGATGATCATGGCTAGGCGAGATTGCGGTGAGTTTACTTGCCTTTGGCCAAAATGCCATTGGCATCCGCATGCTCGCTCAATGCGCGTCAGCGCAGCAAGCCTAGGACGGTCGCGGTAACCAGACTTGCGGCCAATGCGGCGCCGATGATGGCGAGAGGTAGCGACCAACGGGTGCGCCGCAAGCGCTGACGTTCCTGGAGAAGGCGCTGCGCCAGCATAGCTTCCTTGATATCGAATTCGCCTTCCGTCAGGCCGCGGATGAGTGCCTCGGCGCTGCGTTCCCTAAGCGGGACCGGCTCCGCCATCGGGCCGTGCCTCCTTCGATATTGTCAGGAGACCAGTATAGGCGTGCTTGACCGAGGGGTGAACCACGATCGTTGCGACTGGATGAGCTCGAGGATATGGCGGTTAATGGCGGCGGCCGGGTCTCAACCTTGCCGGCGGAGACCCGGGGAGGCGCTAGTTGGAGCGAAATCCTGTGTGACAGGCGCCGCAGCCATTCTTGCCCAAAGCGCCAAGCTGGGCGCCGATGGCGCCGGCGTCACCGGACGATGCGACTTCAACAAGCTTGTTGGCCTCGGCTTGGGCAACCGCGATAACTTGTTGAAACTTATCGGTTTCTTGCCAAATGGCAGCCGTCGCGCGGGTTTTTACGCCGGAGTCCGGGCCGGTGTTCTCGGCGAATATGTCCGGCATCATCTCGGTGATACTGGCGATGGCGGCGGCATGGCGCGCAGCGTGGTCGCTGACCGATACCTCGCCTTTGGCGATGGCGGCGATGGCGCCGAGATGACCCCCCAGGGTCTTCATGATTGTTTGGCGATATTTGATCGCGTTTTCGGCGGTGTCTTGGGCTTGTGCGGTGGCGCTGGCACCGACCAGAACCGCCAGGGCGATCACCATCGCCCCGCCGAGATGCGGCTTCTTTTTCATTCTTCCTCCGGTGGATTGGATTGATGAGCTTCGGAAATAAACTAACAAGGCGCGGGCTTCAACCCGATCAAGATTTCGTCACGACATTACCTCGTTTCGGCCGGAATACGGCTCAGCGAGGCTGATCTTCGGCTCGTCTCGCGGCCTCGGCGATTTGCTCCGACTGGAGTATCGGCGGGGTCGATCTCGCGTCCCGGGCGCTCTGCGCCGCTTCGCCAAGGAGTTCGCGGGCCCGGTTGTCGTCACGCGCCACACCAAGACCCGATCGGTACAGGCGGGCCAAGTTGATCTGGCCATCGGTGCTGCCCTGGTCGGCGGCACGTTGGAACCAAGTGGCGGCGCCGGCGTTGCTGGCGGCCACCCCCAGGCCCTGCAAATACATCATGCCGAGGCTGTTTTGCGCGGGCGCGTGGCCCTGGTCGGCGGCGGCACGGTACCATTTCACCGCCTCCGCATAGTCCTGCTCGACGCCGACGCCATGCTGATATCTGTTACCCAGTCTGGCTTGGGCGGCGGCCTGACCTTGTAGGGCCGCCCGTTTCAGCCAGTCGATGGCGCGGCCGGCGTCGGCGAGGACGCCGGCACCCGTGTCGTAAAGACGCGCAAGTTCCATCTGGGCCTTGGCCAGTCCCTGTTCGGCAGCGCGGCGGAGCCAACCGGCGGCGGCAATCGGGGTCGCCTTGCGGCCCAAACCGTCGCGCAATATCAGGCCAAGATTGGCCTGGGCTTCGGCATAGCCTTGGCGCGCCGCCCGGCCCGACCATGCGGCGGCGGCATCCGGGTTGTGCTCCACGCCTTCGCCATTGGCATAGATGACGCCGAGATTGGTCTGTGCCGGGGCATGACCGGCCACGGCGGCAAGCTGATACCAATGGGCCGCCTGGGAGAGATCGCGGGGCATGCCGAGACCGCTGCCATAACTCAGACCCAGGCTGTTTTGTGCGGGCGCATAACCCCGGCTCGCGGCCTGCTGCAGCCAGTTCGCCGCCGCCGCGTCGTCGCGCTTGAGACCGTGGCCAAGCTGATAACGCTCGGCGAGGAGGAATTGGGCGTCGGCCGCACCCATTTCCGCCGCGTTGCGGATCTGTTTCGCGGCTTCGGAATGGTTGCGGCGGGTGCCTCGTCCGGCGTCATGAAGCGAGGCGAGCTGCAGCAATGCGACGGTGCTGCCTTGGTCGGCGGCGCGCCGGGTCCAGCGCAGCGCTTCGGCGGGCGCCGCTTCGACGCCAATGCCGTAGTGATACATGAGCGCCAATAGTGCCTGGGCGTCTCGGTGCCCTTGTTCGGCGGCGCGGAGAAACCAAGCGGCGGCCTGGCGGTAGTCTCGCGTGGTACCGTGACCGTCGCGATAGGCTTTGGCCAGCGCGAACTGAGCCGGCGCGAAGCCTTGCCCGGCGGCGCGATGCAATAGTTGTTTGGCGGCCTGAAGGTTCCGTGAAACCCCTTGGCCCCGACTACGCATGTCGGCCAGCCGATATTGGGCCTCGACCGATCCCTGATCCGCGGCGCGCCGGTACCATGATGCGGCCGCCTCGTAGTCCCGGTTTTCGAGCGCGTGTCCGGCGATGGCGACCTGCGCGGCAATGTGGCCGCGCTCGGCGGCACGCTGTCGCCAGGTCTTGGCAGCCGCGCGGGCGTCGGCGTCGCCGGCGGCAAGCAACCGGGCGAGGTGGAACTGCGCGTTGGCGACCCCCTGGCGCGCCGCCTCGCGATACCAGCGTATGGCGGCGCGCCGGTCCTGATCGGTGCCCCGGCCTTGTTCATACAGGGCCGCCAGATTGGTCTGCGCATCGGCGTGACCCTGTGCCGCCGCGATGCCGAACCAGCGGAAGGCGGAGGAAAGGTCGCGCGGCATACCATGGCCGGCTAGGGTCATAAGCCCGAGCTGATTGGCGGCTGCGGCATCGCCCTGCTCGGCGGCGCGACCATACCATTTGGCCGCCTCGGTCTGGCTGGCGGGCAGCCCGTCGCCATCCCGTAGCATGTGACCAAGATAGGTCTGGGCGCCAGCGAGGCCTTGCTCAGCCAACGGGCGGAGTATGTCTAGGGCGACGGTGTAGTCGCCACGGGTGTAGGCACCGAGGCCGGCGTCGAAGCCATCGGCGGAGGCCTCATCTCCGACAGCGATGAGGGTGATCGCGATGAGAATCGCGGTGATGGTGGATCGAACCGTGAAGCGCGACATGGTGCGGATGATGCAAGGGTCTGCCCTGCCACTCAACGGCTCGGGAGGAGGCGGCTGCCCCTCTCGATGGTATTCCTATCGGTCGGATTTCTTCGCGGGTAGGGCTTGGCAGCTGCAAGACCGCAGGGAGCCACCATTTGTTAACCATTAACACGCAGTCTGCAGGGCTCTCGGACGTGGACAGGAATATTGAGGCAGACAATGTCGGGTTTGGTAAGCAGTAATGCGTTGCAGCGCTATGTCTCAGAGGCTTTGGCTCTGGCGAGAGAGGCACAGGGTGACGGTCATGTGGAGTTCGCCAGAGAGTATGGCCGAATCGCGGAGACATTGGCGGCGCGGGTGACGCGCCTGGCCGCCGACGGGGGCGAACCGGCCGCAGCCGACGAGGCCTAGTAGTCGGACGGAGGCTCCTGGCCATGGCGAATAGCCGCGCGAACCGCGGCGGCGGCGATTAGTATGGCGCCAGCCAACATCAGAGCGCTGCCGAAAACGACTTGAATAGGTGCGATTTCGGCGGTCTCCTGAATGCCATCCGAGATAGATCCCATGGCGATCCAATTGACCCAAGTTCCGGCGGCCAAAGCGGCGATGCCGATTAGGGTGATAAGCAACGTATAGGCGCTGCGCAGAAACTCGCGCATAAAAGACCCTCCGCGACACGGCCGATACTTGGAATTTGTTTGTGACGGCCAGGTAAGGTCAGCATAGCAGGCAGGCGCGGCGATCTCGAGTCGCTAGAGTAGCCAGCCCCGATAGCGGGTAATTTAGGTCCCGGTCAGTCGCATTACCTCGATCCGCGCTCGCTTTCCGGTAAGCTCGAATTCGCCGACATGGATGGGCCTGAAGGTCTTGTCCAGCCTGCTGGCGGTCGTCCCGCTGAGCAATATCGTGACGTCGGAATCGCCGTCGGAGAGCTGCTTGCCCAGAGCCTCCAAGCGCTGGCCGGTGTTCGCGGTGTCGCCAACGATGGTGTAGTTCATGCGGCCCGGGGCACCGATATTGCCGACCACGGCGGGGCCGGTATGAATGCCGATGCGGATGCGGATCCGTGGTTCGCCCCGTTGCGCCCGTTGTTCATTGTCGGCGGAAATTGCCGTGGCGATGGCAAGAGCCGCCCGGCAGGCATGCATCGCATGGTCGGGCATATGGTCCGGCGCCCCCCAGAACGCCATCAGAGCATCGCCGATGAACTTGTCGATGGTGCCGCCCTCCACCTCGACGGCGGCACCCAGCAGGGTGAAGTGGCCGTTCAAGAGTTCCTTAATAGCGCCGGCGCTCATGGTCTCGGAGAGGCTGGTGAAGCCAACGATGTCGGTGAACATGACCGTCAGATCGCGCTCGTCGGACTCGGCCGCGCCCTCGCTTTCCATGAGTCGGGCGACCAGGCGGCGGGGCACATAGGTCTCGAACCAACGCAGGCCGGCGAGCATGGCGTTGAAGGCCAAAGCTTGTTCGTTAATCTCGCGAATGCGGCTACCCGGTATCGGCGTGACATCATGAAGCTGTAAGGCGGCAACCCGGTTGGCGGCGGCGGCAACCCGGCGGATGGGATGGGCGACTTTGCGGGCCAACCAGATGGCGGCGATGATCGCCAGTATTAACGTCGCGAGGCCAGCCAAGGCGGCATCGCGCAGGCGCAGCAATTCAGTGTTCACTTGCTGTAGCGGCAGATAGGCGCCAATCAGCCAATCGCGGTCGCTATAGCCGCGGATGCGCTTGGTAAAGACGATCTGGGTCGCGCCGCCATTCTCGATCGCCGCGACCTCGACACCGCCGGCGGCGGCGTTGGCAAAGCCCGGTACCAGTTCGCGGCCGCCGATCCCCTCCAAGGCGAGATCGCCGATGCGCGACAAGGCAACCGTTGGGCTGGCTTCCGACATGTCGTCATGAGGGACGGTGAGGAAAGGGTGAGCGAGAACCTGGTCGTCGCCATGCAGGATGAAGGCGGTGGTTTCGAGGCGGAGGCCGATTTCCGCCATCAGGAAGGAAAGCTCTCGCATACCGACGGCGGTCCCTAGTGCCCCGAGGAACTTGCCGTCTCGGCGGAGGGGAACAACAAGGTTGACGAAGGTTTCGCCGACACCGTCATCAAAGACCGGCGGGCCCCAGACCGGTTCCGACGCCGCGGTGGCGCGGGCCAAAACCTCTGTGGCAACCGGATTCAGCCGGTCGTCCGTGGTCTCCGTGCCGATGCCGACACCGGGGGCGCGAAAAGCAATCAGCTTCTGGCGGTTGGTGTCCCAATGGACGGTCGCCATGATCTGGGGTGCCGCGGCCAGGGTACCCAACATGACGGCGGTCAAGCGCTCGCTATCGCTGGGGTCCAGCGCGCCGGTGGCGACAAGGTTTTCGACGAACCGGATCTGTTCGAGGACCGGATCGAGATGATTGCGGATGGCGGCTTCGATATCGCCGACGAGCATGGCCGACTGCACGTTCAGCAGATCGAGGGTGTTGCGACGGCTGGTGTTGAGCCCGATCCAGAGCACGGACAGGACGGCAATAAGGACAAGCATGCCGATGCTGACGGTGAGGGTCACCGTTAGGGATATCTGGCGCTTTGGTTGCCGCCTATCGGGCTCGGCTGTGTCGGTCTGCGGCGACATGAAAATACACTGCAGCGGCGGCGCGGCAGACGCAAGAGCCGCCGCGGGACCGCAAAAAAGTAAGGGCGACCCCGCGAAGGGGCCGCCCTAGCTCAAATAGTAACAAACTGCTGAATCAAGCGAAGTGTAATAACAAGCCAACTACTTTAGAAAAATTGTCCGCGCTTTTGATAAGGACCGTGTCTCAAGCGCGGTAAGACGATACCCTGGGGGCACCGGAGGGGTTTCGGGGCATATGGGAGATCGGGTCGTCGATTTGGGTTAAACCGGGGCCAAACGGCTTACGGGCCGGACTGGCGGCGTTACCCAAAGTGTGAGTGTTAATGACAGAAACCAAAGAAGAAGCGCCACGCGGCGGCGGGCTGATCGATACTCTGGCGGATTGGCTGATGAGCCAGGCGCTTAGCGAGACGGACATGGAGTCGCTTATCGGCGGCTGCTGCGAGCGTTTGGCGGCCGCCGGCGTGCCGTTGTCGCGGGCCTATATGGCTTTTCGGACGCTGCATCCGCTATTTCAGGGGTTCGGCTACACCTGGCGACGCGGGGAGGGCGTCACCATGGAGAGCTATGCTTACGATGTTGGCGGCGAGGCCTATCGCACGAGCCCGATTAATCACATGGAAAGCACCGGCATTCCCTATCTGAGACGGCGCTTGACCGGGGAGCAGGCGCTGCTGGATTTCCCCGTGTTGGAGGAGATTCGAGCTCAGGGGGCGACCGACTATGTGAGCTATATAGTGCCGTTTAGCGCCGATGATGGGGTGGTAGGCTCGTGGACGTCGGATCGGGCGGCCGGGTTCGACGATATGGACATCCATGCGATGCAGCGAATTCAGCAGCGCTTGGCGGTGGCGAGCAAGGTCATTATCCGGGAGCAAAAGACCCGCAACATCCTGAATGCCTATTTTGGGGTCAATGCGGCCGACCGAATTCTCAGTGGTCATATCAGGCGCGGCGATGTGGAGCGGATTCACGCCGTGATTTGGTATAGCGACCTGCGGGACTCGACGCCGATGGCCGACAGGTTGTCAGCGGAGGACTACCTGGACGTGCTCAACAGCTATTTCGAGAGCACCGCCGGGGCCGTCAGCGCTCATGACGGTGAAGTGCTGCTGTTGATCGGCGATGCCGTGCTGGCGATTTTTCCGATCCATAGTGGCCGCAGCGAGCGACAGGCCTGCACCGCCGCCATGCAGGCGGCGGAAGATGCGCAGGAACGGCTGAGAGAATGCAACAAGCAGCGTGAGGAGGATAGCAAAGAGCCACTATCCTTCGGTCTTGCATTGCATGTCGGAGATGTCGTCTACGGCAATATCGGCTTACCGGAGAGACTGGAACTCACCGTGGTCGGGGCGGCCACCAATGAAGCGGCGCGGCTGCAAGGTCTGACCAAGGCGTTGGGGCGCCAAGTACTGGTCAGCGAGGCCTTTGCGAGAAACCTTAATCTCGACTGGGAGCCCATGGGACAGCATGAGCTTCGCGGGGTCGCGGCGGCGCAGGCGGTGTTTGCGCCGCCCGGCTGAGCCCCGGGGACGGAATCGCCGGCAAACCGCATTGGAGAGCGGCTACCGGCGATGATTATCAGGCGATCTTGCGCGCTGCCAGATCGTCGTTCGCTTCGGTCGGCTGAGCGGCCCGGACCACAGGGTTGCCGGCAAATACTTCGTGCAATTCCTTGCCCTCAGTGACGGCTCTGCGGATCTGGTCGCGGCGGATGCCAATGTCGGCGAGCATCCAGTCG
The DNA here is from genome assembly GCA_021774445.1 of Alphaproteobacteria bacterium. Classification (GTDB taxonomy): domain Bacteria; phylum Pseudomonadota; class Alphaproteobacteria; order UBA6615; family UBA6615; genus SZUA-147. The sequence continues at coordinate 30,757 of JAJFJA010000021.1, read as the reverse complement.
CTGCATTTGGCGAGTTCCTGCATGGCTTTACGGTTGCGCCGCCAGGTCTGAAACGCGACCATGATGCCATTGATTGAGTGCCCCAACCGCAGGATGGAGTCGCCGACCGCCCGCCCTTGCGCGGCCTTGGCGTCGGCGACGATGGAGTCGGTGCTTCTCAATACCGACGATTCAGTTGACATATTCATGGTCCGATCGCTTTCGAATTTCATTCAGGTGGTTTGCTGTTAGCGGTGAGATAGGGCCAAGTGGCTCGATTTCGCAGCGTGATTATTGCATCGCAGCACATACAATTCTGCATAGCTCCAGTATATTAATGGTTAACACGGGCGGAAATGCTGCGGCGCAGCGATAGTGCCCGCGCGGTTATGAGATGGGTCACAGAAGCGGCGCATTGTGATAGGCCTATTCCGCGATGGCAGAGACGACAAAAAACTGGCCGGTCGGCGCGGATGCGGCCGCGGCGCGTGGGGTGGAAGTGCCGAAAAAGACCACGCGCCGGCCGCGAATGAAGATGTCCATTGGCGTGGCCCTGGTTGGCGGCGTGGCCCTGCTGGTCTTGCTTTCGGTCGGCGGTGTCCTCGCCGTGTCGCTGTCAGGGGCGGCCGGAAACACGATTTCGCTGCTCCGCGACAAGGCCGATATCACATTGGAATTGCTGGATAGCCGCCTACGGTCTCAGCTCGATCCCGTCGAGTCGTCGGCGCTGCAACTGGCGGAATGGCTCGGCGACGGCACGGTCGACCTGGCCGACGACGGCCAAGTGGCGACGATTCTTACCGGCGCGCTGTCGGCGTTGCCGCAAGCGACGGGGGCGACGTTTGCCAGCACCGACGGCACGTTGATTCGTGTCGTAAACCAGGCCGGCGCGGCACGGGTTGTGGAAGAGACCAACCTTGCGGATGAGCAAGTCGTTCGCTTGGCCTACGATCTGGCGACGGAAACGAAGCCGCATTGGTTGCCGCCGCGCTGGGTGCGGCCGCTTGCACAGCCGGTGATTGGGGTGGCGATGCCGGTGGTCAAGAGCGGGGCGGATCCGGGCGTGGTGGTGGTTACGATCGCCTTGGGCGCGATCGCCGAGTATTTGGAGACACTTGCATCGGTGAGTAAGGCGTCGGCCTTTGTACTCACGGACGCGGGGCATGTGTTGGCCCATCAGGACCTGGTGCAGGTGGCGCGGGAGTTCCGTGCCAGCGAACGGCGACCGCTACCGCCGCTTACGGCGTTCGATGATCCGGGGTTCGCGCTGCTCGCCGCGAATGACGATGTCGACGAGTTTTCCGCCGGCAGTTTCCAAGCGCGAGAGAATGCCGATTTTCTCGTGCTGACGCGGGCGCTGCCGGGTTATGGGCCGCGGCCGTTCAAGATCGGGCTGACCTTTCGTATTGAGGATATCAATGAGCCGTTCAAGCGGTTGGTCAAGATGGCGATTGTTGGGTTCGTTATTCTCATCGTTGCGGTTATCGCCGGCCTGAAGCTCGGCAATCGCCTAACCTGGCAGATCCGGAACTTGACGGACGCGGCGGAACGTCTGCGCAGCCTTGATCTGAACGAGGCTCAAGGAGTTCCGGACAGTCGGTTCCGGGAACTTTCCACCGCGGCGCATGCGTTCAACGCGATGATCGCGGCGCTACGCGTGTTCGAGACCTATGTGCCGAAATCGTTGGTATTGCGTCTGATGCAGGTCGGCGAGGCCGCGACAGCGTCGCAGGAACGGCAGGTCACGGTGATGTTCACCGATATCGTCGGGTTCAGCGCTCTGGCGGAGCAGATGTCGGCGATCGACACCGCGGCGTTCTTGAACCGGCATTTCGAGATGCTGTCGAACCGGATCGAGGCCGAAGGCGGCACGGTCGACAAATATCTCGGCGACGGGGTGATGGCTTTCTGGGGCGCGCCGGACGATATGGACGATCATGCGGCGCGCGCACTGAGAGCGGCGGCGGCGATTCAGGACGGAATGGCGCGAGAGAATGCGGCGGCGATCGCGCGCGGCGACCCAACCGTCGCCGTGCGGATCGGTATTCACAGCGGGACCGTCCTTGTCGGTAATATCGGTTCGCAGAGCCGAACCAACTATACCGTCGTCGGGGATACCGTGAATGCCGCCTCGCGGCTGGAGGAACTCGGTCGGGACGTTGAGATGCACGGTGGTTGCGTCGTGCTGTGCAGCGCCGAGACGCTCAAGCAAGGCGGTGAGAAGTTCCAAGGCGAATCCATCGGGATGCGGCAACTCAAAGGCCGCCTGGGGGCCTTAGGGGTGTTCCGGCTATTGCAGACCGAGCCAGACGCCGTGGGTTGAGTGGGCCTGGCTCGGTCGGAGAACCGGGCTATTGGTCGTAGCCAACGCGATTGACGATTTTTGCCGCGGTCGCCCGGTGAGTCGATACCGTTGCGAGCGGCATGTCGTCCGGTTCGAATGTGCCGAGGGATTTGAGGATCCCCGACCAGGGGACGTTCGCGTTGATCGGGTACTCATGGTTTTGTTCGGCGTACATTTGTTGGGCGAGGTCGCCGGCCAGGAACTCCATCAATTTTATGGCGTTATCGCTGTTTGGGGCGCTTTTGGTTAAGGCGATGCCGGAAAGGTTGACGTGCGTCCCTTTGTTGCCAAGCGTCGGGAAAATAACGTTGGCGGCGTCGGCCCAGGCCGCCTGTTCTTCATCGGCGAGCATCAGGGCGTAGTAGTAGTTGTTGCCAAGGGACAGGTCGCAGACGCCTTCGCTAATGGCCTTAACTTGGTTGCGATCGTTGCCTTGGGGTTTGCGCGCCAAGTTGTTCTTGACGCCCCTTAGCCATTTCTCGGCTTCCTCTTCGCCGTAGTGGGCAATGAAGGACGCAAGCAGTGCGATCTGATAGACGTGGTTGCCGGAGCGGGTGCAGATCCGTCCAGCCCATTTCGGGTCCGCCAAATCTTCATAGCTGGTGATCTCGCCGGGTGCTACGCGGTCTTTGGAGGCGTAAATCAGGCGGGCGCGGGTGGTGAGGCCGAACCAATGCCCGGCGGGCTCGCGATATTGCGGTGGAATTATCGCCGACAACACGTCCGAGGTGACCGGTTGGGTCAAGCCGGCCTCATAGACCTCGCTGAGGCGGCCAATATCGACGGTGAAAATAAGGTCGGCGGGACTATTGGGGCCCTCGTTCTTGAGCCGCTCGACGAGGCCCTTATTGGCGAAAACCACGTTCACCTTGATGCCCGTCTCACGTTCGAAAGCGTCGAACATTGGCTTGATCAAGAACGGTTGCCGGTAGGAGTAGACGTTTACCTCCTCGGCCGCGTTGGCCGGTACTGCCGCAAAGAGGGCCAGGACGGTCGCGGCGATGGCGGTGATCTTCATGGCTGGGCCTTCCTGTACGCGCTGTGAATGCGAATTATTTGCATAACTGCATTAAGAGATCGTGGACGCGAATGCAAGTCAATTGCGTGTGCCGGTGAATTTGCCGCAGGCTGGGTGCTGAGCGATGTCCCCGATTGGTCATCGGAGCAGAAAAAACCAGCCGATGTGTGGGCATCGGCTGGCGGACCTTCCTCAGAGTTGCGGCGAGTGCCGCTGCCGCGTCAGTAAGGACTCACTGCCGAGACGGTAACCACGCCTAATGTTATAGCCCACAGATAGGCGAAGGCGAGTAGGGTCAGTGCGGTGGCCGTTAAGGCTTCAAGCTTCTGCCGCATCTCTTGGCCTCCCTTCTGAGACCCAGGGGATAATGAAAAATGGCGCATTGCGGCGAGTCGGATCTAGTACGCGTTAGGGGCGGCGCTGATCCAAAGGTGCATAAGTGGTCGGGCTCGACAGCAAAGAACGGCTGGGCAGGGTATTGCCCAGCCGTTCGACTGGAGGTTCGATAGGAAGCGTCGCGGCTCGCGTCGGCGCATCCAAGAGGTGCCAACAGTTTCCCGGATTACCCAGCGGCGGGCTTGTTCACCGCTTTTTGTGCGTTTGGCGGATTGGGAATGGCGCTGCCCGGCTGTGTCGGCTTGAGGGGAGCGATCTTGGCGTTGGCGCTGCTATCCCGCTTGGCCGCGTCGGCAGCTTCGAAACGACGGCAATGGCCGTCAAGAACCGCGCCGGCCTCGACGCTCAAGCTACGATGGATGATATCGCCGACGACTTTCGCGGTTTTGGCGATGATCACCTGGTCGGCTTTGATTTCGCCGTCGACACCGCCAAGCAATGTGGCGCGGTCGGCGGAGATCGACCCTTTGACCTGCGCACCCTCGCCGATGGTGACGGTCTTGGAGCGAATGTCGCCCTCGACCCGGCCATCGACTTGAATGTCGCCGGCGCAGCGCAGATTGCCGATGATCTCCAGGTCGGCGCTTATGAGTGACGGAATGCCCACCGGCCGGCCGGCAGACGTAGCCTTGTCAGTGCTCGTGCTGGTGCCGTTGGGGGTCTCGCCGTTCTTGGAAAACATGGTTCCTTCCTCCTTCAAGTCTGTACGGACGGCCATGTCCGTGGCGGGCGGGGCCGTCATTTTTCCCAATCCGGGCGAGGCCGCCAGGGGGCACGCCCCTCGACGACGGCACCGGGCTCGATGGATAGTGTGTGGTGCGTGATGGTGCCGACTACCCTGGCAGTCTTGCCGATCGAAACGACCGGCGCCCTTACCGGGCCGCCTACGGAACCATGAATCGTGACAAGATCGGCTACTACCGAGCCTTCGATCAAGGCGCCTTCGCCGACGACGACCGCATTGGCGGTGATGTCGCCAAATACGCGGCCGTTGACGTGGATCTCGCCTTTGCAGTGTAGGTCACCAGAAACGGTCATATCGGTGCTTATGATCGTGGGCTCTTCGGTTAGCTGCGCGCCTGATCCCGGGTGAGGCCTACGACGAGCCGGGCGTGCATCATGATCCCCCTTGCGCTTCGAAAACATCGCCTTGAATACTGTTGGCAAACCCGGTTCATAAGGTGCGCTAATCGCCGGCAACGCACAATACAAACTATGCGCGGCGCCGGTGTGTGGCATTTATAAGTGAGCCGGGCGGTGCCGGTAAACCGACAGTTTGTGGCGTTAATGTGGCAGCGGTCTCAGGCGCCTCGCGCCAAGAGTTCGTTGAGGGTCGCGCGGTAGGCGTCGGCATTGCCGGAGTGTAGAACTGCCGCTTCAGCGGCGGCGATGGCGTCCTGCAACAAACCCCGGTCGGCTAGAACGTACGCCAGGTTGTTCCACAGGATGGGCGATTGCGGATGGTTGCCGAGGGCGGCATCCAGGGCTGCCGTGGCGCCGAGCAAATCGCCGAGAGCATAGCGGGCATTGCCGAGGCCGATATGGGCACCGATAGCGTCCGGCCAGCGGTCCAGGATGGCGGTGTAGGTGTCGGCGGCATCGCGGTAGCGGCCGACCCGCTCAAGCCCGGCGGCGGCCGCTACCGTCGGTATCTGCGCCGTGCTCGCCGGCAGCTCACCGGGGGGCAAGACGACCAAGGCCCACTGGTCGCCACGAGCCCAGGTGCGGGCGAAAGTCCGCAGCGGCGTGACGCGGCGGATCTCACGGCCGGAATGGAGGATGATCTCTTCACGGTCGAGGTCGTAACCGATGGCGACCGCGAAGTGCCATTGCGGAAACCACTCGAGTGCGAGGTTCTGGAAGACAATAACAGGATGGCCAGCGGCGATCTCGGAGAGGATTTGATCGAGATCGTTGAGAGGTACGGCGAGACGGCCATTGCGGCGCGCGGCGGCCAAGACATCGGTGCGTAGGGTGCCGCCGCGTCCCGGTGTGAACACCTGCTCGGCGATTTCGGCCTGGGTTACCGGCAAGCCGGACCAGGCGAGCGCCATGGCCAGAGCGGCCGGACCGCAAAATTGCTCCTGCTGAGGAAAGAATGGGACGGTGGTGAGCTCGGCCCGGCTCGGCAGGCCGGCAATGGTCGCGAAACTTGACGAGTTTGGCGATTGTCCCGGCGCCGCACAGGCTGCGAGGACGCAGGTGCTCAGGACCAACAGGATGCGGCGGACCGACCAACGCATCGCCGGGTTACCGAACGAAGGTGAAGACGTTCGTCGCGCCGATAATATCGGTGATCAGGAGAACGATGAAAACGAGGCCGGCCGCGGCGATGATGACGCCGACGCCCTCGCCGGCGGGGAGTTCGTCAATGTGCCCGGCGATGTTTTGGATCTCCTCGTCGGACAAGCCGGCAACCCGCTCGGTCGCCTCGTCCGGATCGACGCCCATCTGGACCATCTGGTTGCGGATGTCGCCGCGGGCAAGGAAGGACAGGACGGTCGCTCGATCCGCGTCACCGGACAGCGTTGCCAACGCCTGATCGGTAGACACCATGGCGGCGCCGGCGGGCAGCGGTGCGGTGGCCAGCAGGCCGGTCATGGCCGTGGCAAGGGCCAGAAATCGAAAGGACCTGGTGTGACGGTTCATAATGTGAGATCTCCACGTAGCCGCCGCGACTCGGGGGCTTGAGATCCACATTAGGCAAGGCTTTGTCGGCTGACAACCGGGCGGGGTAGTGTGCGTTTGGGGGCAGCTGGCGGCTAGCGGCCGACGATAAGGCAATCCTGCTTGTTGTCGCGCAGCTGGGCGCAGGCCGCCTTGGCGCTGGCCATATTGGCGAAAGGCCCGGTGCGGATGCGGTAGAAGACGCCGCGTTCGCCGAGGTCGGCCCGCCGGAGGTCCAGTTCATGTCCGGCCAACAATTGGGGGAAGCTGTTTTTGATGCGAAGCCACTCGACCGTCGCGGTTTTGCGCGATTTGAAGGAGGCGAGCTGAAGCGCCGGTCCCGCTGACGATTCGGCAACAGGGTCGGGTGGCTCGTCGATGGCGGCGACCGCTGTCGCCGGTTGCGCTGCCGCAGGGTCGGCCGGTGCGACCTCGGCGATCTCGAGCGCCGGCGGTTCGGGCGGCGTCGCCCTGGGTTTGGCCGGGGAGTTTGCCGCGGACTTGGCTGGTTCCGCGGCGGCGATTTCGGGCAGTTCGGAAACCGGCGCGATGGACGGCGGGGCGGCTGCGGTCTCCGGCTGATCGGCGGCTTGCTGCAGACGCTCAAGCTCGGCGATATCCTTGCCATCGCGAATAACGTCCTGGTGATCGGTCCCCAGGATCGTGCGGCGGATGTTGCGGGCGTCGGTAAGCTGGCTCAGCGCGTCGGCATAATTGCCCTGAGACCAAGACAATTCGGCAAGATTGGTTAGGCTCTCAGCGACCTGGAGATGGTTTCGACCAAGCCCTGCCTGGCGCAATTCCAACGCCTGAACCAGGGCGGCCCGCGCCGCCTTCGGCTCGTCGCGGGCGAGGTTTAGCTGGGCAAGGCTGTCGAAGCTCTTGGCGTTGTCCGGATGTTTGGCGCCGAGTGTCCGCTGTCGGATCAGCATGGCGCGGTTCAACAGGCCCTCAGCCTCCGGCAGGTCCTGGCGCTTGATGTACAGTTCCGCCAGTCGGTTGAGGGACGCCGCCACTGTCCTATGCTGGGCGCCGTAACTTTGCTCGCGGATCTCCAGCGCGCGGCGGAGTAGTTGTTCGGCCGCGGCGGTTTCGTCGAGACGGACTTTCAGACCAGCGAGAAGGTCCAGAGTGTCGGCGACCAGCGGGTCCGCCGGGCCGAGCTCGCGTTCGCGTAGGGCGAGAGCTTGCTTTGCGAGTATCTCGGCGCTGCCGGCGTCGCGCAAGATGGCACGCACCTCGGCGGCCGCAATCAGGGTTTTGGAGAATTGGGGACCGGGCGGCTGTGCGGCTTGATCGAATATCGCGATGGCCCGTTCAAGTAGCGGTTCAGCCTCGGTTTCCTTGCGTTGCAGCCGGTAGGCGTGCGCCAATTCGGCCAAGGTGCGGGCGAGGCGTTCGTCGGTGGGGCCGAAATCCTCGGCTTGGCTCAGGGCGGCGCTGAGATGTTGCTCGGCGGTCGCATAGTCACGGTAGAGTAGGGCCTGTTGACCGGAGGCGTAGTCGTCCTGCCAAGCGGCGATAGCGTGGGGGGACCCAGCAAGCGACGCTAGAATGGTGAGTGACGCGATGACCGACCGCTTGACCATGGTCCGTCTGTCCTCCGCGAGTGCGGCGTGGCACAAAATGGAGAGTCGGGTTGGATCCCACCAGACTCTCCTGAGTGGGTAAAGGTACTAGCAAGCAAGAACGGACATGGTCGTAGGGAACATGTCCGCCGCCTCGGATTCTTAAACGGGTCGGTTAAGATCTCATAAAGATCGGAGGTGACCTTTGCGGTTGCGGCTAAGCGGGCGCGCTAGGGAGGATCGGACGGTTAATAAAACGCAAACTTTTCCCTGTCAGAACATTAACCTCGAACGCATAGACAGGGACGATTGCGCAATGATCAACATCGATGAACTGCGCCAGCGGGTCGAGGCTGCGGAGCAACGGTTCGGTATGATCGACAGCTCGCAGCGGCGATACTCGGAACGGTTGATCGGCATGATGAATGCCGTTGAGGAAGACCTGGCTCAGAAACAGGTACAGTTCGAAGAAAACAAGGCGCTAATCAGTGCCATGTCGCACGAAAATCAACAGCTTCGCAGCATGCTCCATACGCTATTGCTGGCGATCGAAGCCGCCGGTAACGATCAGACAGCGGAAATCATGCGTCAGATCGACGGCAAACTCGCGGCGATCGTGGAGACTAAGGCGCCGGCATCCGAGGGTGAGGTTCAAACGGCCGAGACTGCGGCACCGGCCGTCGCGCCGCAACCTGCCGCGGCACCCGCAGATATGGTCACCGAGGAGGTTGCGCCGGTGCCACCCGGCATCCTGCCAACCGCGGTATCCGCCCCTCCCGTACCGACCGTGCCGATGGAAGATGCCGCGGACGACAGCGCCGCGGCGCCGGCGGACGACACTGCGACAAGTAATGGCGAGGACGTTGCGGCAGGCAGCGCCGGCGGCGTGCGCGAGATTCTCCAGCGCATGACCAAAGAGGCGGCGCAGCAAGAAGGTGCGGCATCGGGACAGCCTTGAGCCGTTGATCGTACGCGCGTAACCGGACCTTGGCACAGGCAGCATGACTGATCTTTATCTGCGCGACCTCATGCCCATCGTCGAACTGCAGGCGTTAGAACTGAGACGCCTGATGCGGGACAAAGAGAGGCTCAACCAGCGGATTGACACTCTGGTTGACGAGCTTGGGGAACTTCGCGCGTTGCAGCAACAGGATCAGACTTGGCGCGAGCGCGAGCAGGATCTGCGATCGCGGCTGCAGAAGACACTCGGCGATTTGTTGCAGCGTAGCGATCTTACCGCCGCTGTGCCGGCGCGCGCGAAAGATGTGGCGGCGCCGGGGATGAAGGTCGTCAAGTCCGAGAAACCTGGTGCCGGCGAGGGGTCCAAGGCGCGTGAGCCACTGCAACCCAGCTCGTCGCCCGCGGCTCGGGCGGAGCGGGCGCCGCGGCCGAAGGTGACGACCGGAGGGATAGCCGCAGACCCGGCGGCAAAACGGACAGCGGACCCGTCCGATTTTGAGCGGATGGAGATCCCATTGTTCCTCGCGGAGGGACCGCGGGTCGGCTTCGACAGCAAAACCGCGGGAGATATTCGCAGTATTCACGGGCCAAGCAAAGCCGGCGGCGAGGCACCTATCAAGCGGCTGTTGGACCGAATTCGGGCGCGGAACAGCGTGCGCTAGGTCGCAGGCCGACATTCTCCGATGCCGCCCGTCGGTGGCTTAGGTCGCGGGCAATCGCCGACGGCAACGTCGCGTCAGATTGTTGCGGACCCAGAGATGGTTGTGCCGTCGAGCGCGTGGGTGACCGCTACCCGCACCGCTTCAACGCTGTCGAAGCGCCTGTCGTCTAAATGGTTAAGCTGGCGCTCAGCGGCATAAAACACATAGCGTGCGTCGAGGCTAATGGCGTGTCCGACGAGCTTGCCGTTGATCTGGATCGCATGTTGGGCGGCTGCCAAAGCGAGCTTCCCCTTTGGTTCGGGCTCATTCTCTACGCCAGGTGTTAAGAAAGCCCTAACATCCTTGCTCCCTGCTGGATCCCCGCCGGGTTTGCGGGCCCGGATGCCACCGATAGTGGCGAGCGCTTCACTAGGGCTTCAATAGCCCCTCTTATAACACATTTGGCTGCCGGCGTTACCACTAACGGTTGTGCTGAATTTTAGCAACCTATCGGGAATGTTTTAGTGTTGGTTATCAAATCCTTAGGGAGTTTGGCCGAGCGTTGGGTCTGTGAACAGTCGTGCCAGAGGGGCGGAAATGACGGCGATAACAGAGCAGGCGCTGGCGCCACCGATCGGCTGGTTACGGACGCCGTCCTTTGATCTTGTGTTCGTGCTCGGCACGGCACTGCTCGCGATCGCCTGCGGTGTTTTGGTGGTGGCACAGCCGCAATTGTTCGTGCCGATCTTGGTGATCAATTTGTGGCTGTTCGGTTACCAGCATGTGATCGCGACCTATACGCGGCTGTGCTTCGACCGGGGGAGCTTCCAAAAACATCGGTTCCTGGTGCTCGGGCTGCCATTCGTGGTGTTGGCGGCCGTGGCGGCGGCGGCGTCGGTGTTCGGTTTTTGGATCTTGGCGACGGTGTATTTTTACTGGCAGTGGTTCCACTACAGCCGGCAAAGCTACGGTATTACCCAAGTCTATCGGCGCAAGGCGGCGGGGGCGGCGGACGAGAATGAACATGTGGCCAAGGCGACGTTTTATCTGTTGCCGCTATGGGGTGTCCTGCATCGCTCACATCAAGACCCGGGGACGTTCTTAGGCATTGAATTGTGGGTCCTGCCGGTGCCCGGCTGGCTGGTGACGGCGGTCGGTGTTGCGGCCATTGCCAGTCTGGTCTGGTGGGTAGCGACGCGGATCGTGGCATGGCGGCAGGGGCGTTTTGCGGCCATGCACACGCTCTACCTAGTGAGCCATTTTGCGATATTCGGCATGGGCTATTTGATCATCGACAACATCGATGCCGGGTGGCTGGTGCTGAATATGTGGCACAACACGCAGTACATACTGTTCGTTTGGCTGTTCAACAATAACCGGTTCCGTGACGGCGTCGACACCCAGGCGCGGTTCTTGTCCTGGTTAAGTCAGAGCCGTAACTTCTGGCTCTATGGGGTTGTTTGTTTTGGTATTTCGACGACGCTCTACTATACGTTGGATAGTTTTGTCGCGGCCCTCGTGCCGGCGATCGTGATCTTCCAGACGATCAATTTTCACCATTATCTGGTGGACGGGGTGATCTGGAAGATGCGCAAGAAACCGTTGCGCAAAACGCTGGGTCTCGCCCATTGACTTTGGTTCCGGGCGCGCGCTCGGCGCGGGTGCTGCGCCGGGAGGCGCATGCGGGTCTGGCCCTCGGTGTGATTGGCGCGGCGTTGATCCTCGGGTTTTTCCATAACCGATTCTGGTGGCCGGCCGATGAAGGCGTGTTCGCCCATGTCGCGGCGCGGGTCCTAGCGGGCGAGGTTTTGCACCGGGACATTCAGGATATCCATCCGGGTTATGTGACGCTCGTCAACGCCCTCGCGCTGCGGCTGTTCGGGATGGAGTTGGTGAGCCTGCGCTATCCGCTGGTCGCGCTCGGTTTGGTGCAGGCCGGCGTCGTGGCGATGCTGTTTTCGGGGCGTGGTGCGGCCATTGCAGCGTTGGCGGCGATCGCATTTACGGCGCTGTCCTTCGTGCAATTTCTCAATCCGACGGCGCATTGGTATGCGCTTGGATTGGTTGTGATGCTGATCGGGGTGCTGGCCTGGCTGCCGGCAGGAGCCCGGGGCAGGCTCGAGACGATCGGGTTGCTGTTGGCGTTGGTGTTCCTGTTTCGGCAGCTAACCGGGGTGCTGGTGGCGATCGGGGCGTTGACCTGGCTATTGTGCGAAGTGCGATCGGGAATAGGCAGACCACGCTTGGCCCGTGGGCTTGTTGGCCTCATGGCCTTGGGACTCACCGGCTATTTGGCAACCAAGGCTCATTCGACAACGCTGATAATATTCGCGCCGTGGCCGCTGGCGATTCTCGTTTGGGCTTGGCTGCAGGTGCGAGCCGACGACCGGACGGTGTTGAGGATGTCGGCGCGGTTGGCGATTGGCGGGTTGCTCGGTGCCGCGCCTTTGGTCCTTTACCACGTCATCAATGGCTCCCTCGGCTATTGGTTCAACGACGTCTTTGTCATGGCGTTGGCGCTCACTGATTTGGATTTCTTTCGGCAGGCGAGTTATGGGGTCTATTTGTTGTCGGGATTGGCGAACGTCATTCGTTTCGACAACGCGGTGACCGTTCTCAACGGAATATTCTGGATCAGTGCGATTCTGTTGTCCGGCGCAACGGGCTGGCTCACCCTGCGATCATTGCTGCGAGACGGTCGACGCGGGCTTGGGTTTCACCCGTTGCCGTTTCTCGCGGTATTCTATGCCCTGGTCTCGGTGCATTTTCAGATCCCCATCTATTTGTTCTTTAGTTTGGCGCTGACGTTGGCTGGGCTGCTCTGGCTGACCGCCGGCATGGAGACTTGGCGCGGCGCAGCGCCGGTGCTGGTGGCGCTGCTGCTCGCCGGCGTGGGACTGTACTTTCAGGCGGGTCAGCCGCTAACTCGTGGCGCCCTCGGGATCATCGAAGGGCAACGGGTCGCCGCGGTGCAGAGCGTCGCGCCGCGCCGTGCCGGGTTGTTGATCGACCGGGCGTCGCATGTGGCTTATGCGGAGACCGTCGCGTTGATCCGGCGGGAATCGGCCGCGGATGATACGATCTTCGTGCTGCCGATGAATCCGGAACTGTATTTCCTGGCGGACAGGGCGAATCCGTTTCGCTTCTTCAGTACGGCGTTGGGCATCCGCGACGACGACACCCTGACAAGAGTGCTGGCGCAGATCGCCGAGGCCCCACCGCGATTGGTGTTGTTCCGTGGCGACGACAAATACAATACCGATCGGTCCTTGGCGATCATGGATCAAGTGAGGCGGCGCTATGTCGGTCTTGGGACGGTCGGCGGTTTTGAGGTGTATCGCTACGAAGATGGTTAGGCGTGGCGCTGCGCAGGGTCATGCCGGCGGCCGACTGCTCGCGTTCGGCTTCACGCGCCGGCGTCTGAGCCGTTACCTGGAAGGTTGCTGGCGTCGGGCGGATTTCGGCCTTTAGGAGGTAGCGCGGCCTGGCTTTGATCTCTTCATAGATCTTCGCAACATATTGGCCGACGATGCCTAGGCTGAGCATGGTGATCGAACTGGTAATCAGCATGAGCAGGATGACGGTCGGGAAGCCCTCGGCGGCCGCGCCGGTCAGTTTCGTGATTATCGTATGAACGGCCAGGATCACGGCAAATGCCAGGAAGCCAAGACCGGCTATGGTGACGAACTGCAGCGGGGCCGAGCTAAAGGAGACGATACCGTCCGCGGCCAGTCGCAGAAGCTGTAGGGGGCTCCATTTGGAGTGGCCGCCGGCGCGGTCCGGCACCATGAAAGGGAGCGTGACTTCAGAGTATCCGAGCCAAGGCACAAGGCCGCGAAAGAAGGTGTTGCGCTCCGGTAGCGCGAGATAGGCGTCGACAACCGTGCGATCAAGCAGCTTGTAGTCTGAGCTGGCTTTCAGCGCCGTTCCCGTCAGCTGCGCGAAGGCACGATAGAACGATTTGGCGGCGAAGCGACTCACCAGGGATTCGCCGCCGCGATGCTGTTTGATCGCACTCACGACCATGTAGTTTCGCACGTGCCACAACTCGACCATGCGCGGCAACAGGTGTGGCGGATGCTGCAGGTCGCTGTCCATGACGACAACCGCATCACCGCCGGCGGCTTCAAGGCCGGCCCGGATCGCTGCTTCCTTGCCGAAATTTCGTGCCAGACTCAGGGCGCGAAGTTCAGGTATGGCAGGGGCTAGTTGGTGCAATATGGACCAGGTTGCGTCGCAGGAGCCGTCGTCGACGACGATCAGCTCGAACGGCCGCTCGAGGGCGGCAGCATGACGATGAATTTCGTGCAGGCTGGTCTCTAAGTGGGACGCCTCGTCGTAAGCCGGAATGACAATTGAGATCGCCGGGGTCATTACCGGGTGCCGACCACCGCGACCGTCGTTGCCGGAAGCCACATGTTGCGAGACTCCAGGCTGCGGGGCGCTTTCAGTCCGACTTTCGCGCAAATCTCGCCGATGGGAAAGGCGTGCGGATAGGGTAGGCGCGTGGGTTGCCGACATCCGGCATTCCGCATCAGGCGGCTGAGAGTCCGCTCCGTATAGAATGCAACATGTTCGGGGTATTTGAATGACGGCCAGCGGTTGCCGAGCAATGGGCGCCAGAATCCGGCCATGTCCGGTGCGGCAAGGACGAGCACCCCGCCAGGGGTCAGACGTTCGACGAGTTGGCGCAAGAAGCCTTGGGGATCGTAGACATGCTCGATAACGTGCAGGGCGACGATGCAATCGAATTGCCGGTCCGGCAACGTGCTCAAGTCGTCGTTGTGGATGGTATCGGCGTGGTTGCGGGCGACGTCCGCCGCCGCCGCAGACATTTCGAGACCGGCGCGGAAATTGAAGAAGGGTGCCGCCTCGTCGAGGAAATAGCCGTAGCCGCAGCCGACTTCCAGCAAGGTTCCGCCGGTCATCCCGCGATCATCGAGACGCTGGAGAAGAGCGCGGAAAGTGGCGCGCAGGCTTTTTTCCTGACCGGCGTAGTCGGCATAGCCGTCGTCTATATCGCCGTCGAAATAGCCGCCTTGGCGATAGCGCTCGACCATGGCGTGTTCGGATAATCGCGGCGACAGGTACCAGAGGTCGCAGTTGGTGCAGCGCACGACCGAGAAGCTGCCATTGCCATAACGGCTGGGGCATGGTCGATCGGCGCCGCAGCCGGGACAGGGTCCCGGGGCCGGTTCGTTTGGGTCCGTCAGATGGAAATCCACCATGACGGCAGGGTAGCGGTACCTTGTTAACGTTGTGTCAACGAACTCTGAAATTTGGCGATGTTTTGCCGTTGTCGTCTTGGCCGCCGCTGGTGCCGGTTATCGGCTTGCGGTTTGCTCGTTCGGTTCGAGCACGATGCGAACGTTGGCCAGTCCGGCGTGCTGAAATCCAAGCAGCCGGGCGGCTCGCCGCGAGACGTCGATGACCCGGTCGCCGACGAACGGTCCGCGGTCGTTGATACGCAAGACGAGACTGGCGCCATTTTCGAGATTGGTGACTCGCACCCGGGTGTCGAATGGCAGGGTCTTGTGGGCGGCGCTAAGACTGTTCATGTCGAAAACCTCGCCATTGGCGGTCAGACGGCCATGGAAGGGGATGCCGTACCAAGACGCGACGCCGGTGATCTGGAAACTTGGCGGGATGGTTCGCCAACGGGGTTTGGCGATTGGCCTGGCAGGCAGTGCGGCGTATTGCCGGTCTGCTGCCGGGGCGGCTGTGGGCGCCTGCAGGACAGGCTTGTTCGCAGGGGTGGCAGACGGATCGGCATGCGCCTCTTCGGCCGGGAACTGTAGGGAACAGGCTGGCAGGAGCAATGCCAGACAGAGCCAGAAGCTGCGTTTTGTGCGGATCCCCCCCGGAATCGTCATGATGTCACCATTGGTGGTTGTTGTAGTCGTTGGGCACTGGTGCCGAGCACTGCTTCGACAGTGGCGGCGATGGTAAGCAAGCGCTCGTCTTGGCCATGCGGCGCCATCAGCTGCAGGCCGACCGGCATACCGGCGGCGTCGAGGGCGACCGGAATCGTGATGGCGCAATAGTCAAGGAGATTGGCGACGCTGGTATTGCGTAACGCCAAGAGCGTCGCGGCTTGAAAATCCGCCGAATCGGCGATCTCATCGAGCTTTGGTGGGGTGTTGGGAATTGTCGGGCAGGCCAGGACGTCGACCTCGTCGAAATGGGCGGTCGCCTCGGCGACGAGCGCCGCGCGCCGGGTCAGCCGGTCGAGGAAGTCCGGTGCCGTCATGGTGCGTCCGGCGTCGGCGCGGGCACGCACCGGGGCGTCCAGATTGGTTAGCCAATCGGGCAGTCGAGTCGCCATGAGGCTGCAGAACTCGGGTGCCGCGAAACTTGCCCGCTCATGCATTTCGCTGATTTCGCGGCCTTGGGGA
This sequence comes from Alphaproteobacteria bacterium, assembly GCA_021774445.1. GTDB lineage: Bacteria > Pseudomonadota > Alphaproteobacteria > UBA6615 > UBA6615 > SZUA-147. Next base: position 14,789 of record JAJFJA010000021.1, on the reverse strand, counting down.
ACCGCGACGGGGCGGGTCCGGGCACCGGCGGCGGTGAGTTCCTCCAGCGCTGCCTGTACGCTCTCGGCGACGCCGGGGCTGCAGCTCTCCCAGAAAAAAGCATCGCAGACACCGATGGTGACGCGGTCGATGGCAAGGGGACGGAGGCGGCGGGTCATGGCGACCGGATCGGTACGGCCATGGGGGTCGATGGCCGGGAAAGCAAACAGCAAGTCGTCGACGGTGCGGGTGAGGATGCCGGGTGTGTCGAGATAGCGACTTAGCGGAACGATGCCGTCCATCGACCAGCGACCGTGGGAGGTCTTGAGGCCGACCATCCCGGTCATGCTCGCCGGGGCGCGAACCGAGCCACCGGTGTCGGTGCCGAGGGCGACGAGCGCGGAGCCCTCACACAAGCTGACGCCGGCGCCGCCGCTGGAGCCGCCCGGTACGCGGTGGTCTTTGGCGTCCCACGGGTTGCGGGGCGTACCCCAGTGGTGATTGACGCCCAGGGTGCCAAGGGCGAACTCGACCGTGGAGGTCTTGCCCATCATCACCGCCAACTGTCGACGCAGGGCGGCGACGACCGGCCCCTCGTGCTCCCAGGAAACCGGCAGGCGCTGCGGGGAACCGGCATAGGTCGGCCAACCGGCAACGCCATAAATGTCCTTAATGGAAACGGGTATGCCCTGAAGGGGTCCGAGGTCCGTGCCGAGGGCGAAGAGTCGGTCGGCGATATCGGCTTGGGCGCGGGCTTTCTCGGGGTCCCAGGTGACATAGGCGTTGAGGGCTTCGCCATGGGCGGCATGACGCGATATGGCCTGCTCGGCCAGCGCTTGCGCGTCGACAATACCCTCCCTCAAGGCCTTCGCGACCACGCGCAAAGGCCTCTCGAGCATGCGCTCTCCCGGCATGCTTACCTCCCAGAACCCAGCTCAATATGAGCGGATATTTCGGGGTAATGCAATGCTTATGGAGGGCGATCCAGGCGTTGCCACAGGGCCGGCGGCGCGGAGCGGGGTTATGACGGGATCGTGCTCACGGCCGAGGCGCCGCCGCTATCGGTCAGCGTGCGATAGACGCGGGAAAGAACGGAAATGCCGACGGCAAAACTGACATAAAACAACATCTGTTGAATGAGGCCGCTGAGGAAAAGAACGGTCAGCGACGGGGCAGGGGTCGGTAACACCGCGCCAATAACCAACGAAATCGCGGTGACCAGTAGGAAGAGCGGCAAGCTGGCCAGAAAGTAGGCGAAGAAAATGCGCCAGCCGTTGCCCCGGGTGCGATGCCAACAGGCCTTGACTGAAAGATGCTCATCAACGGCGGCGGCCGGAAACAACAGGCTCAAGCGGACCAGGCAATAGATGAGCACGGGTAGGCCAATGGCTAAGAACAGAGGAAGCTGCGCCGTTTCCGCAGCGGCGCCGGATAACAGTATCAAGGGTAGCATGACGACCGACATGACGACGGCGAGCGCAATACTGAGGGCGATGTAGATGCCGATAAGGACCAGCATGGCTCTGAGGAAATGCCAGTGGCGCTGCGACCAGTTCAATGTGGCGGCGACGGTGATAGATTCTTGCGGCACGAGATATCGCCGGTGCCAGGTGACGGAGAAGAGCGTCGTGACCAAGAGTCCGACGACGATCTGTATGGGGATCGTCAGCAAGACTGCGGACGAAACCTCCTCAGTCTGGTCGGTGAGCCCGACCGCCTGGGGTGTGAGCCAGGCCATGAGAGCATTGATGATCGACAGTACGACGACGAAAGGGGCGGCCAGGTAGAATAGGTCCCGTCGTTCCTGCCAGATGAACGCCCAGGTTTCGCGGACTGTCTGCAAGACAGGCAGTTTGGTCATCCCCTATCCCCAATTCGTATGTAGCGCTGCTTGGCACAGGCGCTCAACCCTCGTGGTCGGCGACGGTATCTCGATCCGAACGACGGGTACAGTGCTGCCGACCGGCAAGTTACAGCGCCGCTGGTTTGAGCGCTCGGAAAGTTCTTCAGACCGATGCCGTCGGGCCGGTTAATTGTCCGGCGTCCCGAATGGCTTGCCGAACGGGAAGTGGCGACATCAGGGCCGCTGTTTTAGCATCTTGCGGCGACGCGGTTCAGGCGTCGCCGGCGTGCAGGGTCAGGCGACGCCAATGCGCGGTTCGCCGCCCTTGGCCGAGGTGCTTGGCCCGAATGCCTTGTCGAGTGTGCGTGTCGAGTCTTCGGAGAGACCGATCGCCTCGCCCAGAAGGCTCATGATCTTGACGTTATTGTCCAGCACATGGCTCGCCTCGGCGCGGGTGTCTTCGGCAATTTTAGTGCAGCGAATGATCATATCCTGGCGGATCACCGTGAGCAGATCCTCGAGGCGATAGCCGTCGGGCTTGGTGTCGGAAACGAGCAGTTTTGTCATCATCGCCCTCCATTTGGCGTCGCTGCACTATTTAGCGAGAGCGTTAACTTCTTCTTAACAGGACGATCGCGGTCAAGCGGGCGCGGCGTCGGGGCGCAGGCTGTCGGTTATGCCGTTCGACATAGCCGTTTTGCGCCAAATCGACTGCCGATCTGAGCTGCCGCCGCCGGTTGCCATGCTGGTTAGGCTTGGGGATCGAAACGTGCTGGGTCGGTGCCATGGCGAGTTTACGCGACGATCTCTGGCTAACCTTGAGACTAACGGTGTTCTGTTACGGCTTTGTGCTGGCGACGATTATCGTGCCTTAAGGGCATGGGATCACGAGGAAGCGGCAGTCGTTACGGTCATCGTTCGGGTTGCGGGACGGAAACAACGCCAGCGCGACCTGCGACATGAGGCTGTCGAAGCGCTCACTGTTGGGCCCATCGATAGCGTCGGCACTGGCATTGACCCGGGTCAGAGTGAGATCACCGTTGCAATAGGCCGCGAGCAGGCGGACCTCTCCGGCACCGTCGACATGACGCAACGGTCCCGCCGGAGCCAATTCGTCGAGCCTGTCTTGTTTGCATAACAACAGCGAGCTGGTACGCGGCGGCGGGTTGAACAGGAGAACCGTGCGGTAGCTGTTGTTGCGGTAGGGGTTCGTCGGATTGGTGCTGAAGTTAACCTGGCCCCCGGGCGTACGGTTCTGCATCCCGGCGATCGCCAGAGTCGCGAACGCGTCGTCCGGGATGGCGAAGGGCTTTTGACGGATATCGACCTTGAGCTGGCGATCGCCGGTGGCGACCCGTCCCAAGGTGCTGGTGCTATATTGATGGGCAACGTCCTCTCTGACCCGGATGCCGGCTAAAGCGCAACCGCCGGCCAACAAAATGACAAATGCGGCGGCGGCGGCCTTGGGCAGGCGGCGATGCCGGCGGTAGGTTACAGTTGATTTTGGACGCATCGCGCGCTCCCTTTGGGGGGCTGTTGGTGGGCGCAAGTGTTTGCTGAGCTGCGGGTAGTATAGGGGCAAAGCGTGGCAGAAATTGGGGAAATCACGCCAATATCGGGGCAGTTCCGGCACCCGCGTGGGATGTGGGCGGGTCGATGAGGGCAAGACGGCGGCTCTATGAGATGCTGGAGGCCGGCGGGCCGGATGATCTTGCCAGCCGGGTGTTCGACGGTTTCATGGTCATCTTGATTGTGGCCAACGTCGTGGCCGCGGCGGCGGGCACGGTGGCGTCGGTCGAAGACCAATACGGCCGGCCGTTGCTGTGGTTCGAGATCGTATCGGTGGCAATCTTCACCGTCGAATATGCGCTGCGTCTGTGGGTGAGCACGGAGCATCTGCCGTTGGCGCGCTATGGTCCCGTCAAGGCGCGGTTGCGCTTTGCCTGCAGTCCGTTCGCCCTGATCGATTTAGTGGCGATCCTGCCGTTCTATCTGGCGTTGGTGTTCCCGCTGCTCGACCTGCGGGCGCTGCGGCTATTCCGGCTGCTGCGGTTGCTCAAACTGGTGCGGTATTCGCCGGCTTTGGCGACCCTGGGCCGGGTCGTCGCCGATGAGCGCCGGGCGTTAACAGCCGCGATACTGATCATGCTCGCCCTGATCACGATTTCGGCGACAGCGATGTATCAGGTGGAGCGGTTGGTTCAACCCGAAACGTTCGGCAGTATTCCGAAGGCGATGTGGTGGGCGACGGCGACGCTGACGACGGTCGGCTATGGCGATGCGGTGCCGGTGACAGCGATCGGTCGGCTGGTCGGCGGCCTGGTGATGATTTTCGGCTTGGCGATGTACGCGTTGCCGGTGGGTATTATTGCGTCCGGGTTTTCCAACGAGATCCATCGGCGGGATTTCGTGGTTACATGGGGCATGGTGGCACGGGTGCCGCTGTTCGCGCGACTGGACGCCTTGTCGGTTGCGCGGATCAGCAATCTGCTGCGATCGAAAGCGGTCGATCCCGGTACCGTGATCATGCGGCGGGGGGACACGCCGGAGGCGATGTATTTTATCGCGTCGGGGACCGCAAGGGTCGATACCAAGCCGGAACCGACAGAACTCGGCGAGGGTGAGTTTTTTGGGGAACTGGCGTTATTGCGTGGGAGCAAGCGCATGATGACCGTACGGGCGGTGACCAGATGTCGCCTGCTGGTGCTTGCCGCGGAGGACTTCCGCGAGCTGATGGAGCGCGACGGGGACCTGCGCGAGGCGGTGACCATGGTCGCGGAGCGGCGGATGCCGTGACCGGACGCGGGGGCCTGATTACGTAACGTTTTCCCAAGAAATCAAGCGTTTGGGCGCAATAAATCCGACTTTGCCTTTACTAATCCTTAGCCAACTCCGGGCATGCTGTAGCCTCTTAAAGACTGCCCTTTGGCAAGCGAGGTCGACGTGGCTGAATCCACACTCAGTATGGCGGATGTCGAGCGCCTGATGCATGATTCCTCGGCGGATGTTCGGGCCTCCACCGCGGCAAAGGTCGCTCAGCAGTACGACTCCACTGAAATCAGCACCGTCGAACGGGAATTGGCGGAGGAAATCTGTCGAGCCATGCTCGGCGACGCCGAGGTCGTCGTTCGGGCCGCGTTGTCGGAGAATCTTAAGAATTGCCCAGATGTCCCGCGGGAAATCGCGCTGAAGATGGCTGGCGATGTCGATCTGGTGGCGCTGCCGATCCTGGAATTCTCAGAAGTCCTTAGTGACGAAGATCTGGTCAATATCATCGCTTCGTCCGGGGAGTCGAAGCAAGTCGCGATCGCCCATCGATCGGCGGTCGGCGGGACCGTTGCCGATGCCCTGGTGGCGACAGACAATGAGGAAGTCGTTGCTGAACTTGTCGCCAATGAGGGGGCGGAACTCGGTGAGAAAACGCTGGCCTCCGTGCTCGACAAGTTCGCCGACAGCGATCGGGTTAAGGCGCCGATGGCGCATCGCAAGACACTGCCCGTGAGCGTCGCCGAGCGGTTGGTGCATATGGTGTCGGAACGGCTGCGGGATCATATGTGTGCTCATCACGACCTGCCGGATGAACTTGCCAGCGACCTCGTGTTGCAAAGCCGCGAGCGGGCGACGATGTCCCTATCGGGTGCCGACACGGCGGCGGATCTGGTGAAATCGCTGGCGGAGAACGGCCGACTGACGGCCTCCATCGTCACACGGGCCGCGTGCATGGGTGACATGCCGTTCTTTGAATGTGCGCTGGCCACAATCTCCGCCCTGCCGCTCGATAGCGCACGGACTCTCATTTATGACCGAGGTCCGCTGGGGTTGTCGGCGATCTTCGACCGGAGCGGGTTGCCGGATTTTCTGCTTCCGGTGCTTCGTACCGCCGTCGATATCAGTCAGGAAACCGCCTATGACGGCCTGGAGGGTGATCGGGAAAGGTTTGTCCGCCAGATGATCGAGCGGGTGATCACCAAATTCGATCATCCAGGGCAGGAGATCGACCCGGACACGCTGGAGTATCTGCTCAAGCGGGTGCAGGTGGACAGCCCGCCGACAGCGCTGCAATAGTCACCCTGTCGCAGGCTTCGGTCAGGCGGACGCTTGTCGCCGCCGTAATGCCCTTTCGGCCGAATCGACCATAACTGCCAGCTCTCCGGGGCCCGGCTCAGCCGCCAGAATCTCCGCCAATTCCGTCGCCAGCCAGTTGAGCTGAAAGCGGCAGCCATCGACCAGCGTGAGCGCTTGGCTCGCGGGTTCCTTTGCCGCTTCGGCGATCAATGGAGAGTCGGAGAGTGCGGTTGGGTCCCAGACGATTGCCCCGTGCGGAAATACCAAGCCATTTGGGTGGATCAGCGGCTTCATCCTCGGCTCGGCCGAGGCTGTGTGAACGATCAAGCAGCGTTCCGGCAACACCGCCATCAGGCGCGTCAGGTCGGCGGGATGGGCAATATGGCGGACGGCGAAGCGGCCCTTCTCGGCCTGTTCGCGAAGGTTGGACACGGTCCGGTTGAGCGCTTTGACATCGGTATCGGCGAGGGTCACCTGGGTGAAGCTTTGGTCGTCGTCTCGTTCCAGCAGATGCTGGGCTAGGGCGTCACCAAGGGCGCTCGCGCCAAGAATCAGCGCGGTATGCGGTGTGCGCGACGATGTGTCACCGGCGGATTGGAGGATATCGTCGAGAGTGGTGCCGGCGGCCTCCGGCGCCAAAAGACGGCAGTTGAGCTTACCACTAGTCTTGGCGATGACGTCGAATGTCCCGAGTGCCGATGCCGGCGGGTTCAGGTAGTCGAACATCAGGTCAGGGAGCCCATCGAAAGACCTTATTCCGGGTGCAATCGCGCCGCGTGCGTGGTGCTCGGTACGGATAAACTCAACGACATCCAGCAGACTTCCAGGGTTGCCAGGAATATCCAACTCGGCAATCTTGACCCCCTTGGCCCCAAGGCGCTGCGCCCAGTCCGGCAGTATGTTGCGTATCGTCGTCGCCGGCTCGTCGCGACCGTCCAAGACATAAATGGTCGCGCGTGTCGGTGAAGCGAAAGCGGATTCCATAGATGTGCTCATGCGGGTTTTCCCAATACTCATGTTCGTGGGTTTTCCCAAGCGATGACCGGCTCCGCTTGCCGGCTACCGCCTGGCCTACCGCGCCCGGAGACCTATTCTCAAGGGCTTGCGATCCTGGACATTGCATAACTTGTAGCGGAATATCCGATCCGTTAAGGGTGAGGTGAAAGCATCACCGAGTCGTTTTCGTAAATTCAGTTTATATGTACTACGTACCACGGTTTAATTGATGCAAATCCCTCCAGCGGGCGCGTCCTTTTTGGGGAGAATTGCCGTTGTATATCGGTTGGTATTTTACTCGTATAGGTAGGCGAAATTATATGTTGCACGATCTTGAGTGGAACCGCTCCATTACGACAGCTTCTGTCAAGAAGCAAGGGCATAGTCGTGCCGCTGATTGATTCGGCGCCGATGGCGGCACGCACCGGTGGCCGCATCCTGGTCGATGCCTTAGTCAACCAGGGCGTGACGGTTTGTTTCGGTGTGCCGGGAGAAAGTTATTTGGCGGCGCTTGACGCGCTGGTCGACCGTGCCGACCGACTCCGATTCGTGACCTGCCGGCAAGAGGGCGGGGCCGCCTATATGGCAGAGGCATTCGGCAAGACAACCGGCCGACCGGGTGTTGCCTTCGTGACGCGGGGACCCGGTGCCTGCAACGCCAGTATCGGTGTCCATACGGCGTTTCAAGACAGCACTCCGATGCTGTTATTGGTTGGCCAGGTTCCGCGCTCATTCCGCGGCCGCGAGGCCTTTCAGGAAGTCGATTACGAGAAGATGTTCGGGCCCCTGGCGAAATGGGTAACGGAAGTGGACAGCGCGGCGGCGCTGCCGGGGGTGGTCGCGCAAGCTTTCCAGACGGCGATGTCGGGCCGTCCCGGTCCCGTGGTCATCGCCGTGCCGGAGGATATGCTGCGCGAGGAGGCCTCCGTGGCTGATGTCGCTCCGCTGCCAATCGTGCCGGTCGCGGCGGAAGCGGCGGCAATGGAGGCTCTCGGGGCGTTGCTAGGTGCGGCTCAACGGCCGTTGGCCATCTGCGGGGGTAGCGGTTGGACGGAAGCCGCGTGCGAGGATTTGCGGCGGTTTGTCGAGGCTAACCGATTGCCGACAGTGGCGTCGTTTCGGCGCCAGGATTTGCTCGACAATACGCATGCGTTCTATGTCGGTGACGCCGGGGTGGTGATCAACCCAAGCCTTAAAAAGAGGATTCTCGAGGCGGACCTGATCCTGGCGATCGGCTGCCGGTTGGGAGAGTCGACGACGCAAGGCTACACCTTGCTCGAATCGCCGCGGCCGCGGCAAAAACTGGTGCATGTGCATCCCGATGCGGCGGAGTTGGGCCGGGTGTTTCAGCCCGACCTGGCGATTAACGCCGCCGTTGTATCTTTCGCGGCGGCGGCGCGGGCGCAAATCAAATTAGAGGATGTGGCGTGGGATGGCTGGGGCCGCGCGGCGCGGGACGACTATCTCGCGTGGTGCAATCCGCAACCTTGTCCGGGCGCGCTGGATCTGGGTGTCGCTGTCAAGGCGCTGCGGGAGAGATTGCCGCCGCATGCCGTCGTCACCAACGATGCCGGGAATTTTGCCGGTTGGGTCGCGCGCTATTTCCAGTATCGCCAATTCCGGACATGCCTAGGTCCGACGAATGGTTCGATGGGGTATGCGGTCCCGGCCGCCGTCGGGGCGAAAGCCGCGAGGCCCGACGTGCCGGCAGTTGCCGTGGTCGGTGACGGCGGTGTGCTGATGAACGGCCAGGAACTCGCGACGGCGCTGCAATATGGCTTCGACCCGGTGATCATCATTGTCGACAACGGCATGTATGGCACCATCCGCGCGCACCAGGAGCGTCACTATCCGGGCCGGGTCTCGGCCACCGAGTTGCGCAATCCGGATTTCGTCGCCTGGGCGCAATCGTTCGGCGCTTATAGCGAACTGGTCGAAACGACCGCACAGTTCGCGCCGGCGCTGGAGCGTGCCCTGGGCGCCGGCAAGGCCGCGGTGTTGGTGCTTAAGGTCGACCCGGAAGCGATCAATACCCAAACAACGCTGAGCCAGTTGCGCGCGGACGCAGAGGCCGCAGCCATGGCGCGTGGACAAGCTGGCTAAGAATTTGGATAAGGCACTGTTCCTTGACCGGGACGGAGTCATCAATGTCGACTACGGTTTCGTCCACCGGATCGAAGACTTTCACTTCATCGATGGGGTATTCGAGGCCTGCCGAAAGGCGGTGGCAGGTGGCTATCGCTTGGTTGTGGTAACTAACCAGTCCGGAATCGGCCGCGGTCTTTTCACCGAAGATGAATATCGGGTGTTAACCGATTGGATAGAGACTCGTTTTCGGGCCGAAGGCGCGTCGCTGGCGGCGGTCTATCACGATCCGACACACGCCGAGCTTGGACGAGGCGACTACCGGCGTGTCTCGGCCGATAGAAAGCCGTCGCCGGGGATGTTGCTCAAGGCACGGGACAGATTTGGGCTGGATCTCGCCCGCTCGGCCATCGTCGGCGATCGGGAGACCGATATTATCGCAGGCAGGACGGCCGGTGTGGCCCATGCGATGCTGGTGGCGCCACCGGATACAACACCGGCGACCGCGGCGGACATCGTCGTGCCGTCGCTGCGCGCGGCGGTGGACTGGCTGGTGGCTAGATAGATCCGGCTAGGTCGGAGGCTATTGAAAGAGCTGCCGCAACTCGGCCATGTAGGGATTCACCGCCGCAATGTCCTGGGGCGATGAGGGAAACCTCAGGGTCGTGCCGGTGGCCAGCTCGAGTTGGCGGAGCATGATGTCCTGGTGCTCCGGCGTCAGATCGGGATTTGTGCGGATTTGCTCGACCGCCGCGGCGACCTGCTCGGCAGCGTCGCCGAGGTCAGCGCCGGCATTGGCGGCGGCGAATGCGTGCACTGTGCGGTTACCCGTTTCGGTCCAATCGGCGAGGCTGCCGAAGCCGTGTTTGGCGGCGATCAGCCCGGCTTCGGGCATGGCGCCGTTGTTCCCCAAGGACGTAATAAGTGGCGAAAATGGCGTGGCCGGATCGGTTGAGTCGACGTTCGACGGCGAGTCCCTATCGACCCGCTGGGCCAAGCTACGGAGTTCGGGCAGGGCGGCGAGGAATCCTTCAATTTGCGCGGCGCCGAGAGCTTGCGTCTGGGCACCGGCGGGCACCGCGAAGGCCAAGGCAAGGGTCAGACTGAGAGCAAGGGTCAGGTACCGCATGAGCGCCTTCGGTCAGGCATGTATCGACGGTGAGCTTAAGTAAGCAAGCCGAGTCGGTCTGCCCAACATAGGCGACCTCGTGCCCAGCCCGGTAGTGGCACTGTGATCCTTAGGGCGGTGTGTCAGTTCAGCAGATCGGCGACGTAGCCGGGCAGGGCAAAGGCGGCATTGTGAAGCGCTGGCCGGTAATAACGGGTGGCGAGATTCGCCGCCGCGAAACGCTCGGCGACCCGGTCTTCGCCGACATGGCGCTTTGTCGGGTCGTCGCTCGCCCAACCGAAGGCCATGAAGCCGCCGAAATATGTTGGGACCGGCGCCAAGTAGCAGGTCACATCGGCGAAGATTGCGCTAAGCCGGCGGTAGGACGTGGTCAATTCCGCCGGCTGAAGCATGGGGACACCGTTCTGGGTGACCAGAATGCCGCCGGGCGCCAGGCAGCGCCGGCAGTCGCGGTAGAAGGCCGCGCTGAACAGAACCTCGCCGGGCCCGACCGGATCGGTTGAGTCGATAATCAGGAGGTCGAAGCGACGGTCGGTCTCGGCGACATAACGGGCGCCGTCGCCGATTATTAGGTCGGCGCGGGGATCGTCGAAGGCGCCGTCGGACAGGGACGGCATGTGGGTACGGCAGAGCTCGACCACGTGAGGGTCGATCTCGACCATGGTCGCGCGCGCGACGGGATGTTTGAGAACCTCGCGCAGCATGCCGCCGTCGCCGCCGCCGATGATGCAGACCTCACGGGCTTCGCCGTGGGCCAAGAGCGGCAAATGGGCGAGCATCTCGTGGTAGATGAACTCATCGCCCTCGGTGGTCTGGACGATGCCATCGAGCGCCAGCACGCGGCCGAAATGTGTGCTTTGATGAATACTTAGACGCTGATGTTCGGAAACTTCTTCATAGATCGTTTCGACGATCTCGAGACCGAGGCGATACCCCTCGCCGAGGGATTCGTCGAACCAAGCCCAGGTCACGGTACGACGCCGCGCTTGTTCTCGCTGATCTGGATGGAGCCGGGGGAGAAGGCGCGCTTGAGCATCGGGACGGCGCGATAAGGGTCGCAGTCGCCGCACATGAAGATATCGAGCGCGGCGTATCCGCGTTCCGGCCAGGTGTGGATGGAGATGTGGCTCTCGGCAAGAACGGCAACACCGGAAACGCCACCGCCTTGGGTGAAATGATGGGTGTGAACGTGCAACAAGGTGGCATTGCAGGCCTCGGCCGCCCGGCGCAAGGCTGAGGCGACATGGTCGACATCATCGAGCCGGTGCGCTTGCCAGAGTTCGAGCAGCAAGTGAATGCCTGCACAGAGGACACCGTTACGCTCGGTGAAATAGTCCGGCCGCTGGTCGTCGGTTACCGCCGCCGGAGCTTGCGTGCTGACCAATGCTAACTCCGTTTTCATAGACGCCCCAGAAAGCCGTAGGCCCGATTTACGGTGCCGGGTTTTGGCCGATTCCGAGGGGGGATGCAAGCGCAAATATCCCACCGGCGCGCCGGTGGGCTGGAAGGATCCGGCGGCGGACCCAAATTTGGGGGGGCTGGGTCCGCCGCCGGGAGTCTGGCGTGCATTGAGTGTGCTACTGGGGCAGGGAGTGCACCCGGATAGCAACGCCACTGTAGCGGCGCTTTGGAGACATGACTGTGACAGGGATCACAGGTACGGCGAGTTGATCAGAAATAGTCCTCCTGCAACGCCATGACGCTCTGACCGCCGCACGTGACAGCGGCCGCCAAGGCGGATGTTTGGGGCAGAATGTGTTGCATAAAGAAGGCTGCGGTAACGCATTTGGTCTCGAGAAACGGCCTGTTGTCAGGGTTATTTGCCAGACGGGCGCGTGCGGCTTGGGCGGATTTGGCCATCAACCAGCCGGCGGTGATGATACCCGCCAAGCGCAGATAGGGGGCGGCGCCGGCAAAAGTCTTGGCCATCTCGGTGCGATCTTGCTCGAGCAGCCAGTCGGTGGCGTGGCGCAAATCGTTCAAGGCGGCGGTAAGGGACGCCCGTTCCGGGCTGTCGTTGCCGGCGGCCCAGGCGGCGATCTCGGCGATCAGGTCCGCCATCGCGGTACCGTCGTCGCGCAGCAGTTTGCGGCCGAGCAGGTCGTTGGCCTGGATGCCGTTGGTGCCCTCATAGATCGGGGCGATGCGCGCATCGCGGTAATGCTGGGCCGCGCCCGTCTCCTCGATATAACCGACGCCGCCATGGACCTGAACGCCGAGAGAGGCGGTTTCGACGCCGAAATCGGTGCAACAGGCCTTGACGATTGGGGTCAGCAGATCAACCCGGGCGTTGGCTTGTCGACGGGTGGCTTCGTCAGGGTGAGACTTGGCGCGGTCGAGGGCCGCCATGGCGTAGTAATTAAGCGCCCGCATGGCCTCGGTCTGGGCGCGCATGGTCATGAGCATGCGACGGACATCGGGGTGACGAATGATGGGGACCGAAGCGCCACCGCTCAGTGGTGGTGACTGCACCCGGTCGCGGGCATAGGCAACGGCCTGCTGATAGGCGCGGTCGGCGATGGCGACGCCCTGCAGGCCGACGGCAAGCCGGGCGTTGTTCATCATGACGAACATGCAGTGCAGGCCCTTGTTCTCCTGGCCGAGCAGTTCGCCGACGGCGCCGTCATTATCGCCATACGCCATGACGCAGGTGGGGCTGGCATGAATGCCCAATTTGCGCTCGAGACTGACGACGCGGATATCATTGCGGCGGCCCAAGGTGCCAGCCTCGTCGACCTGGAATTTGGAGACGATGAACATGCTGATGCCGGCGGATCCGGCAGGGGCATCCGGGGTGCGGGCCAGGACCATATGGACGATGTTGTCGGTCCAGTCCTGGTCGCCATAGGTGATGAAAATCTTCTGGCCGCGGATGCGGTAGCCGGCGCCGTCGGGTTCGGCGCGGGTCTTGAGCAGACCGAGGTCGGAACCGGCCTGAGGCTCGGTCAAATTCATGGTGCCGGTCCATTCGCCGCTGACCAGCTTCGGCAAATAGCGGGCCTTCTGACCGGCGGTGCCGAACGCCGTTAGGGCCTCCACGGCGCCGGCGGTGAGTAGAGGGCCGAGCGCGAAGCCCATATTGGCGGCCTGCCACATTTCCTGCACGGCGTTGGCGAGCACCCATGGCAAGCCCATGCCGCCGCTTTCGGTGGCGAAGGGGATCGTGTTCCAGCCGCCTTCCTGATAAGTGCGGTAGGCGTCGCGAAAGCCGTCGGGGGTGCGGACGACGCCATTTTCGAGCGACGAGCCGGCTTGGTCGCCCGGGTGGTTCAAGGGGGCCATCACTTCAGCCGCGACACGGCCGGCCTCGCCGAGGATCTGGTCGACCAATTCCGGCGTTGCTTCGGCGAAGGCCGGCAGAGCGGCAAGCTCAGCGAGACCGCAGATCTCATCGAGCAGGAAGCGCATTTCAGCGATTGGTGCGGCGTAGGACATGGCTGGCACCCACCTGTGATTGGGCTGACTGTCGGCGGCTACAGTACTTTGCCCGGGTTCATGATTCCTTTCGGGTCGAGCGCCTGCTTGACCCGGCGCATCATGTCGACTTCGACGGCCGGTTTGTAGCGCTGCAAGGCATCGCGCCTGAGCAGGCCGATGCCATGTTCGGCGCTGAAGCTGCCGTCGAGATCGGCAACGATGTCGTTGACGATGGTGGCCAACTCATCCCAGCGGGCGCGATAAGTCTCGCCGTCGGCACCGACGGGCTGGCTGAGGTTGTAGTGAAGATTGCCGTCGCCGACATGACCGAACGCGACAGGCCGGATACCGGGGCAGGCCCGAGCAACGGCCTGGTCGGCGCGGCGCAGGAATTCCGGAATTTTCGACAACGGCACGGCGATGTCGTTCTTGATGCTGGCGCCCTCATTGCGCTGGGCCTGGACCAAGGCTTCGCGGAGCAGCCAAAGCTGTTGGCGCTGGTTGTCGGAGTTGGCGATGGTCGCGTCCTCGATCACCCCCTTGTCGAAGGCCTGCGACAGGATCGTTTCCAGGCTCGCGGCCATGCCGCTGTCGGGCTGGCCGGCGCTGAGCTCCAAGAGCAAATAATTGGCGTGCGGTTCGGCCAAGGGATCGCGCGTCGCGGCGACATGGCGCAAGGCGTATTCGAGGCCAATGCGCGGCATGAGCTCGCAGGCGGTGACCGCGTCGCCGCTGATCTGGCGTGCCAGGGTGAGGACTTCCAGCGCGGCCGCGGCATCGGCAAGACCGATGAGGGCGGTGTGGCGTTCGCGCGGCAGAGGAAAGAGCTTGAGGACGGCGGCGGTGATGATGCCCAAGCTGCCCTCGCCGCCGATAAACAGGTGCTTGAGGTCGTAGCCGGTGTTGTCCTTGCGCAGGCCGCGCAAACCGTCCCAGATCTGGCCGTCGGCCAACACGACCTCCAGCCCCAGGGTCAGGTCGCGGATGTTGCCGTAACGCAAAACCGCGGTGCCGCCGGCATTGGTGGAGAGATTGCCGCCGATCTGGCAACTGCCCTCCGCACCCAGGCTGAGGGGAAACAGGCGGTCATGGTCGGCGGCGATGCGCTGGGCCTCGACAAGGATGCAGCCGGCCTCCAGCGTCATGGTGAAGTTCTGCGGGTCGACGGCGCGGACCTTGTTGAGGCGGCCAAGATTGAGCAGGACCTCGCCATTGGTCACAGAGGCGCCGGTCAGGCCGGTATTGCCGCCCTGAGGCACGATGGCCACGTCGGCG
>JAJFJA010000003.1 GCA_021774445.1 Alphaproteobacteria bacterium | reverse complement strand
GCATCGCGAGTTGAAGCGGCCCGGCGTCACGCTTTCGCTGTTGTGGGAGGAATACCGCGCCGTTCATCCCATGGGTTACGGCTACAGCCGGTTCTGCGAGCTTTACCGCGCCTGGAAGGGCGGGCTCGCCCCGACCATGCGGCAGACCCATGTCGCCGGCGAGAAGATGTTCGTCGATTATGCCGGCGCCACGATGGACGTGATCGACGGCCGCACCGGCGAGATCCGCACGGCTCAGGTGTTCGTCGCCACCCTGGGCGCCTCCAGCTACACCTACGCCGAGGCGACCTGGACGCAGGCGTTGCCCGACTGGATCGGCTCGCACAGCCGCGCCTTCGCCTATTTCGGCGGCGTTCCCCGACAGGTCGTGCCGGACAATCTGAAGTCCGGCGTCGTGAAAGCCTGCCTATACGATCCCGAGATCAACCGCACCTATGCCGGCAAGGCGGCCCATTACGACACCGCGATCGTGCCGGCGCGACCGCGCAAACCCCGCGACAAGGCGAAAGTGGAAGTCGGCGTTCAGGTCGTCGAACGCTGGATACTGGCCCGCCTGCGCAATCGCCGTTTCTTCAGCCTCGCCGAACTGAACCAGGCCATCCATGAGATGTTGGAAGAGGTGAACCGGCGCGTCACAAAACACCTGGGCGCATCCCGCCGGCAGTTGTTCGAGGCGCTCGACCAACCGGCACTGAAGCCGTTGCCTGGCCAAGCATACCAATACGCCGAATGGAAGCTGCGCCGCGCCGGTCTCGATTATCATGTCGAGGTTGCCAAGCATTACTACTCGGTGCCCCATCGCCTGGCCAAACAGAAGCTCTGGGCCCGGATCACCGAGCGCACCGTCGAGATCTTCCACAAAGGCAAGCGCGTCGCCGCTCATATACGCGGCTCCGGCAGCCGGCGCCACACCACCGTGGCCGAACACATGCCCTCCGCCCACCGCCGTTACGCCAATTGGACCCCGGGCCGCATCCGCCGCGACGCCGCCGCCAACGGACCTCATACCGGGATCCTGATCGATGTCATCCTGCGCGCCAAACCCCATCCCGAACAGGGCTTCCGCTCCTGTATCGGCATCCTCCGCCTGGCCAAAACCCATGGAGGCGAACGGCTGGAGGCCGCCTGCGAACGCGCCCTGGAGATCGGCGCCAGGTCGTATTCCTCGGTCGCCTCCATCCTCAAGAACAACCTCGATCGCCGCACACCGCGACAGGCCACGGACGGACCGGCGATCGATCATCCCAACATCCGCGGCCCCCACTACTTCCATTAACCGGACTTCCACTGAGGAGACATCATGCTGCAACATCCCACCCTCGACCAGCTCAGGCATCTCAAGCTGCACGGCATGGCCCGCGCCTTCACCGAATTGGGTGACAACGCCCAGGCCGGCGAGCTCGACCATGCCCAGTGGCTGCCTCTGCTGCTCGACCGCGAAGAGGCCGAACGCGATGATCGGAGGCTGACCTACAGGCTCCGAAACGCCCGTCTGCGCCACCCGGACGCCAGCATCGAGGATATCGATTACCGCGCCCCCCGGCGCCTCGACAAAGCCTTGTTCCAGCAACTGACCCGGGGTAAATGGATCGCACGCAAACAGAACCTGATTGTCACCGGCCCCTGCGGCGTCGGCAAATCATGGCTCGCCTGCGCGCTCGGACAGAAGGCCTGCCGCGACGACTACTCGGTACTCTACAAACGCGTCCCCAGAATGTTCGCCGAACTCGAAACCGGGCGCGCCGACGGACGATACCCCCGCCTATTCCGCGCCCTCACAAAGGCGAACCTCCTCATCCTCGATGACTGGGGCCCGGACCGTCTCAACGCCGATCAGCGACGCGACTTCATGGAAATCGTCGAGGATCGATACCAGAACGCCTCGATCCTGATCACCAGCCAACTGCCCGTCGCCAAATGGCACGACGTCATCGGCGAGCCCACCTTCGCCGACGCCATCCTCGACCGCATCGTCCACAACGCCCATCGCATCGATCTCGACGGACCCTCAATGCGAAAGGCCATCGCCGAAAATATCAACGCCAACGACGTTGACCGCACAGAACGAAAATGACATCAAAGGATCACCCAACGGCGACGATCACGGCGCCATATTCGACCCAAGGCCAAAGTGGCCGCTTTGGATCGGAACAGGTGGCCGCTTTCATCGGAATGCGCATATAATACCGAGAGGCCCCATACCAGCCTGGACGGCCTCTCACCAAAGGAGTTTGCAACCCGGTCCCAGGAGGACCATAACCAGAACAGACTCTGCCTATAAACGAGTACAATGAAGGGGCAACGTCATAGATTCAAAACCCAATGACTTTCCCTCAGAAAAATCGTTTGCGATACTCCCGAGCCGGCAAAGAGGATGGCCCTTCGAAATCCGCGCACTAAGATCAACTAACTGAAATGCTCGCCATTGCACTGGTCATCAGCACCCATCGCCCATCCCCATACAATTCGCGTGACTAAAGTGAACCACAAAGACCAGGCTCAGGAGACACATTTTCAGCTGTCTGCTATTTGCCGACGGGCAACATTACGGAATCACAAATAGGACCTTTTGCGCGCCACAATGAAGATTTCGCAGCAAAGTACTTTTGCATTCAACATCCAAAGTAGCAAATCGTACATTAAAGAAATCAAGTAAAATGGAACAAAGAACTTAAAATAGATAGACTGATAGTAGTTAAACTTCATTATTTCTATTGTTAGCGTCCGGTGAACCAGCCCTGCCGCCGATGACGTTGGGCTGTTACGCTCAGACTTGAGCGTAACGCCATGGCAGGAGTTCGTCGATACGGTTGATCTTGTGATCGGCGATATGGCTGAGAACATTGGTGAGCCAAG
>JAJFJA010000020.1 GCA_021774445.1 Alphaproteobacteria bacterium | reverse complement strand
TAACCACAGGTCATCCCGGAACTTTTCAACGTTCTCGGGTTCGGTCCTCCAGTGGGTGTTACCCCACCTTCAACCTGCCCATGGCTAGATCACCCGGTTTCGGGTCTGATCCTACGAACTCAAGCGCCCATTTCAGACTCGCTTTCGCTGCGCCTTCGCCTACCGGCTTAAGCTCGCTCGCAAGACCAACTCGCTGACCCATTATACAAAAGGTACGCGGTCACCCCACGTCCGGCCGAGGCCAGACGAAGGCTCCCACTGCTTGTAGGCATTCGGTTTCAGGGTCTATTTCACTCCCCTCGTCGGGGTGCTTTTCACCTTTCCCTCACGGTACTGGTTCGCTATCGGTCGCGTAGGAGTACTTAGGCTTGGAGGGTGGTCCCCCCATGTTCAGACAGGATTCCACGTGCCCCGCCCTACTCGAGGACCCAAACAACGCTGTACCCGTACGGGGCTGTCACCCTCTCTGGCCGGCCGTTCCAGGCCGTTCCGGTTGCGTCGTTCAGGCCACTGGCCTGGTCCGCGTTCGCTCGCCACTACTAGCGGAGTCTCGCCCCCGACCGGCTAAGGTCGGAAGACAATGTTGATGTCCTTTCCTCCGGCTACTGAGATGTTTCAGTTCGCCGGGTTCGCCTCCCGCGCCTATGTATTCAGCACGGAATACCCCAAAAGGGGTGGGTTTCCCCATTCGGAAACCCCCGGATCAACGCCTGCTCGCGGCTTCCCGGGGCTTATCGCAGCGTGCCACGTCCTTCATCGCCTCTACGCGCCAAGGCATCCACCAAATGCCCTTGTCATACTTGATCCTCACCCGTCATGCGGAGAAACCAGGCCGCCAACCGGCAACCGGCAACATCACGCGGACCCAAAACCCAGGGGAGGGCCCGCGTCACATGACGGTATTACTCGTCCTCTCCTCTTGCACTCTCATGCAAGAGTACGAGTACCTCACAGCGGACGACACCGCCCAAGACCCCACCGGGGCCCGACGGGCCGTCCTTCTCAGACCTCTTCACAATGACAAACACCCAATCGCAGCGATCGAAGCAATCGATCGAAACAAACGATCAAACCAATATCGAACCTAGCCCCGAACAAACCAAACCCTCAAACCGCGGCAGCCCAACCTCGAGACCTGAAGACGCCAGGGCCCGCTGGTGCCAGGGCCCGCTGGTGGAGGTGATCGGACTCGAACCGACGACCCCCTGCTTGCAAAGCAGGTGCTCTCCCAGCTGAGCTACACCCCCGGACGCCCACCGCCCCGGCGGCTGGTCTTGCCTCTGGCGGCCCTTCGGGCTGTCTTTGTGCCTCTGGCGGCCCTTCGGGCCTTGGGGCGGGCGGGCCGGTGGTGGGCCTGGGTAGACTCGAACTACCGACCTCACGCTTATCAGGCGTGCGCTCTAACCGACTGAGCTACAGGCCCAGCGTTCGTTCGGGCGGGAAGAGAAACGAAGGCGGCGGCGTCTTCAGGTGTCAGAGGTCGGGACTCAGGGATCGGACGATCCCATCCCGCCTCCGACGGTATTATGTCCAAGTCTCGGATAAAGGGCGCCAGCGAAGACCATTTCTGATCTCCGATACCTGATCCCTGATACCCGAATCCTTAGAAAGGAGGTGATCCAGCCGCAGGTTCCCCTACGGCTACCTTGTTACGACTTCACCCCAGTCGCTGACCTCACCGTGGTCGGCTGCCTCCCCCGGATCAAGTCCGGGGGTTAGCGCACCGCCTTCGGGTCAAGCCAACTCCCATGGTGTGACGGGCGGTGTGTACAAGGCCCGGGAACGTATTCACCGTGGCATGCTGATCCACG
Source organism: Alphaproteobacteria bacterium (assembly GCA_021774445.1). Taxonomy (GTDB): domain Bacteria; phylum Pseudomonadota; class Alphaproteobacteria; order UBA6615; family UBA6615; genus SZUA-147. The sequence goes on along the minus strand of JAJFJA010000020.1, from coordinate 15,538 downwards.
ATTACTAGCGATTCCGACTTCATGCACTCGAGTTGCAGAGTACAATCCGAACTGAGACGGCTTTTTGGGATTAGCTCCAGGTCGCCCATTTGCTTCCCACTGTCGCCGCCATTGTAGCACGTGTGTAGCCCAGCTCATAAGGGCCATGAGGACTTGACGTCATCCTCGCCTTCCTCCGGCTTATCACCGGCAGTTTCTTCAGAGTGCCCGGCCGAACCGCTGGCAACTGAAGATGAGGGTTGCGCTCGTTGCGGGACTTAACCCAACATCTCACGACACGAGCTGACGACAGCCATGCAGCACCTGTCTCCGATCCAGCCGAACTGAAGGATGCCATTTCTGGTATCCGCGATCGGGATGTCAAGAGCTGGTAAGGTTCTTCGCGTTGCATCGAATTAAACCACATGCTCCACCGCTTGTGCGGGCCCCCGTCAATTCCTTTGAGTTTTAACCTTGCGGCCGTACTCCCCAGGCGGTGTGCTTAACGCGTTAGCTGCGACACCGAACAGCAAGCTGCCCGACGTCTAGCACACATCGTTTACGGCGTGGACTACCAGGGTATCTAATCCTGTTTGCTCCCCACGCTTTCGCGCCTCAGCGTCAGTGTCGGACCAGGTGGCCGCCTTCGCCACTGGTGTTCTTCCCAATATCTACGAATTTCACCTCTACACTGGGAATTCCACCACCCTCTTCCGAACTCTAGATTACCAGTATCAAACGCAGTTCCCAGGTTAAGCCCGGGGCTTTCACGCCTGACTAGATTATCCGCCTACGCGCCCTTTACGCCCAGTAATTCCGAGCAACGCTTGCCCCCTCCGTATTACCGCGGCTGCTGGCACGGAGTTAGCCGGGGCTTCTTCTGCGGGTACCGTCATCATCTTCCCCGCCGAAAGAGCTTTACAACCCTAGGGCCTTCTTCACTCACGCGGCATGGCTGGATCAGGCTTGCGCCCATTGTCCAATATTCCCCACTGCTGCCTCCCGTAGGAGTCTGGGCCGTGTCTCAGTCCCAGTGTGGCTGATCATCCTCTCAGACCAGCTACCGATCGTAGCCTTGGTGGGCCGTTACCCCACCAACAAGCTAATCGGACGCGGGCTCATCTCAAGGCAATAAATCTTTCCCCCGTAGGGCACATACGGTATTAGCCGCCGTTTCCAGCGGTTGTTCCGTACCTTGAGGCAAATTCCCACGCGTTACTCACCCGTGCGCCAGTGTCCACCGGACCGAAGTCCAGCTTCTCCTTCGACTTGCATGTGTTAGGCCTGCCGCCAGCGTTCGCTCTGAGCCAGGATCAAACTCTTAGATTGATCCTTCTCACCAAAGGCCGAAGCCTTCGATCAGAAATTGACATAAGCGCCCATTTTCACAGGCTTGGCCATCTTGCGATGGCCGAGGATACGCTGTGCAAACGGACGTATTGTCGTATTCGACACGTGCCGCCGCCTGCGCATCCCTTCCTCGATATTCAATTGTCCAAGAGCAACCCGGCCGGCTCGGCGTTGGCCAAGCCAGCGCGGGAGGACGGTATCTACGCCTCGACCTGGGGCAAGTCAACGCTTTTCTATGACAGAACGGTGGAAAACTCGTGAAATAGTCGGGTGGAACTCGATCCGCCGGGAGGTTGCCCAAATATGGGGCGCGCCGCGGATATTCGCACCACTGCGGAAGGGCCCGTGTCGTGTCTCGAGATCCTCCACGTGCGACCATTGGTAGGCATGCCAGACCGTCCGGCGCGGCCCCCGACGAGCGAGCCGACTCGGGGAGGATAGCCCACGAAGGCAAAGGCATTGGGCGCCAGGTTCGGGATGACCCGGCGAGGTGCCCCGCACTTCGAACCGCTAGCTGCCAACCTTGGCCAGGACGTCGGCCTTCAGAAAGCGTTCGATGATCAGCATGAAGAAGACCGAGGGCACCAGGAGGATCAAGGCGGTGATGGAGGCGATCTGATAGTTGCCCTCCATGCTGGCGGTGAATAGTAGCAGCGGCATGGTCATAATGTCGGGGACGCCGACGAAGAAGGTACCGGTAAACTCGTCGAGGGACTGGAGGAAGACGAATATGGCGCTGGCCATGATGCCGGGCATCGCCATGGGCAGCGTGATGGTGAAGAAGGTACGTAAGGGAGAGGCACCGATGTTGCGGGCGGCCTCTTCGAGCTCGCGATCGATGGCGGAAAAGGCCGCCGTGGCGATCCAGACGGAGAACACCAAACCCTGCACGGTATGAACCAAAACAACGCCGACAAACGTGCCGTTGAGGCCAAATCCGTAGAAGATACGCGCGATATTGATGTGGACGGCGACGCTGGGGAAGGCCTGCGGAAGCAGGAAGGCCACCAGGATCAAACTGCGCCAGGGTAAGCGTCCCCGTGCCAAGGCATAGCCGGCGGGAATCGACACCAGCAGACAGGTGATAACGACAAAGATCGCGATGACCACGCTGTTGTTAAGGGACAGCATGGCGTTACCGCGGGGCTTGAAGACACGAGCCCAGAAGCCGAAACCCCACTCGACGGGTAGCTTGTGGGGGAAATACCAGACCTCCGTAAAGGCCCAGAGCAGCATGTTGGCCAGGGGGCCGAATATCACAAAAGCGAACAGTCCCAGGATGATGGCCCGGGGTATCCAGGCGGCTTGGATCATGGGGCGCCACCTGCGCGCACGCCTTGGCGGAGATAGACCCAAGCGACGACGCCGGTCATGAGATAAGAGATGAAACCCAACGCATTGGCGACGCCGTAATCACCATAGGCGTTGATACGAAATGCCATGTCGACGGTGAGCATCGTCGGGGTCTGGGCATTGATCATCATGGGCACGGACAGTACGGACATCATGACGACGAAAGACAGAATTAAACCGATGACGATAGTCGGCTGAACCTGCGGCACGATAATCTCGGCGAGTATGCGAAAACGCCGGGCGCCGAGATTGCGTGCCGCTTCGATCATCGAGCGATCGAGGGACGCCATGGCGCCAGCGACAAGCAGTGCGACGAACGGCGTCTGCTTCCAGACGAAGGTTATGACGATGCCGCGCCAGTCGAGAAAGCTGGTGGTTTGCAAGGGATCAAGCAAGCCGGTGCTGACGAAAATATTGTTCATCAGGCCATTCTTCGCGAGAAAGGTGCGCATCAACTGGCCGGCGACGATAAACGGGATAAATAAGGGCCAGCGGTAGAGCCATTTGAGAATCGCGACCGCGACCGGATGCTCGCCAAGGGTCAAATAGCCGCCGATGGCGATAGCGCCGAGGCCAATAAGAATGGTCGAAAGCACGACGATGACGACGGTGAAGAGAATGTCGTTGGAGTAGAACTCGAAGGCCTTGAAGAAATTCGCCGTGGTCCAAAGTCCCTCCTCTCCGGTGAAGGCGGTGACCAACGAAAAACCGAGGGGATAGACGAACAGCAAACCAACCGTCAGCAGGGCCGGGCTCACTAATAGAAGACCCAGCAGCCGCTCGCGGTTACGGGTTGCCGTTGAGATCATTATGTACGCTCGACTGGTAAGAAGACGGTGGCTCGGCGACAGCGCCGCCGAGCCACGACGTCGATCTAGTGTGTCTTGCAGGCGCTAGTTCTGGACCTGCTTTTCGTAGGCTTCCCGGATGTCGTTAAAGAACGGACCGATGGGGAAAGCCTTGCCCTTGGTCGCCAAGTCCTCGGGACCAACATCGGCAAACAGCTTATCCCAGTCGGCGGGCTCCAGAGATGCCTGCACGTGAGTGGCGTCGATGCCCGGATACCAGTTAAAGCGCTTAACGATGCCCTCGGCCTGGACGTCCGGGCTGGTCGCCAGAGCGATGAACTTGCGCGCTAGGTCGGCGTTCGCCGCCTTAGCCGGGGTGATGTAATACATCGGCTGGCCAGGCATGCCGGGCCCGATCAGGTTCAACTTGAGGTTTGGCGGGATGCGGCCATCGGCCTGCCAAGTATAGAACATGTCGACCCAGACCGGCCCCATGACGATCTCGCCCCGGTTCAGCATATCGAGGGTTCCGGCATTGCCCGGGGTGAAGGTCACATTCTCATTGAATACCTTGAGGTCGCCAAGAACGCTGCCCCAACCGTCTTTCAGGGCGGCATCATAAGGCCCATTGGCAAGGGTCTCGGCCTGGCCCGAGTAGGCATACATCCAACCGACGACAAAACTAACGCCGGACATGCCGTTCTTGATGCCGTTATAGCCGAACTGCCGCGGGTTTGCCTGGGTCCAAGCGATCAGCTCGTCATAGCTGGTCGGCGGGTCCGACACGAGGTCCGCGTTGTAGGCGATGGCGGTTTGGCTGTGGAACATGGGCATGACATAGCCATCCACATCGACGCCGAGAGCCGACTTCGCGGTGTCCCGCGTGACTAGCGTGCCGGTTTCGATATCGCCGCGATAGTTGCTGAGAAGATCGGCCTCGCGCATCTGACCCGCATGTTGCTGATGCACGACGGCGACGTCGATATCCCAGGCGTCACTGCCGGCGCTCTTCTGCGCGTCCAACTTCTCGAAGATCTTCTGGGATCCGGCGGCGCCCGGACCGGTCCCGGCGACGACGACTTTCACGCCCGGATTCTGGCTCTCAAATAGGGGAGCAAGAAAATCAGTGACGTAGTCAACCATATTCTGCGAGCCAGCCGAAACCACGTTCAGCGTTTGCTGGGCTTGCGCCGGCACGCCGGAAAAGCCAATGGCGACACCCGCCACGGCGCCGGCCGCTATGAGACTCAAGCGTTTCATCAACCTAGTCCTCCACTGTTTTAAACACCGGCCCTCTCGCCGGGTTTCTGAGTTGCCGACCGCGTCCTGCCGCCCGTCACGGCGAATAGAGGTGCAAGGACGCTGCCGGTAGCGAGATTCCGACCGCCGCCCCGACCGAGAGCGGCCGCGGATCGTCGACCATGAATTGTTGGGCGCCAACCTGAATCGCATAGCGATAGAAGCCGCCGGGATAGGAACTCTGACTAATGCGGCCGCGCAAGACCAGGCTGTCCGGTGGTATCTCTTCACCGGATACGAGGCCCGCGGCCTCGCCACGGAAATGTGCCTGCACCGGGCCATTGCAGTCGCCGACAAGATGGACCGCACCGCTGACGTCGCCAGCGGGCAGGAAGGCTTCGTCGTTATGTTCAGCCGCCGGAATGCGGACCCTGCCGTTGGCCCTTTCGACGGTGAAATCAACGACGTTGTCGGCGCCCATAAAAGCGGCAATAAAGGGCGAGGCCGGCCGATTGTATACCTCTTCCGGCGCCCCGACCTGAACGATGTGCCCGGCGTCGAGAATGACGATACGGTCGGCCATAACCATCGCCTCTTCACGATCGTGGGTGACGTGAACGGCGGTGATCCCAAGCTGTTCCTGGAGCGCCTTGATTTCGTGACGAACGGTCTGCCTGATGCGGGCATCGAGGTTGGAGAGCGGTTCATCGAGGAGCAGGATCTGCGGCTCGATCGCCAAGGCCCGGCCAAGTGCCACGCGTTGCCGCTGGCCGCCGGAGAGCTGGGTGACCTTCCGCTCGCCCAATCCCTCAAGGCCGAGCAGGTCAAGCATCGCCGCGACCCGACGCTTGAGGTCGGCCTGGGGCACCCGTCGCAGGCGCAGGCCATAACCGATGTTCTGAGCTGCCGTCATATGCGGCCATAAAGCGTATGACTGGAAGACCATCGCCATATTCCGCTTGTCGGGCGGGCGGTTGGTGATGTCTTGACCGGCAAGGAGGATTTGACCGTCGTCGACCGGAACGAATCCGGAGATCGAGCGCAGCAACGTGGTCTTGCCACATCCGGAAGAGCCAAGCAGCGCGACGAACTCGCCCGGGGCAATAGTCAGGGAAATGTCTTGGAGGACACGAACTTCGCCATAGGACGCGCTTACGCCCCGGACCTCCAAGGAGACCCCGGTCATGGCCGAGGGGGTATTCTCGCCGTCCCGTTGCGGCACCGGCGCCTCCCATCCCCAATATTCGTTAATACGAAGCTTAGCTGACCAAGCACGCGGTTGCAAGAACAGTGGCACGCGCGTGCAAACCCTTGCACAAACGTGCAAACCGTCCTATAAATGTCACCGATAAAAAGGCTTAGAGGTCAACGTTTCCAAGGCGATTCATGGAAGAACGATTTGAGGCGGCGAAGGTAATCGCCCGGCAGGCGGGTGCCATGGCGCGGGAGCGGTACGGGCTTGCGACCGCCAAGGAAAACCAGGGTAGCGATGTCAGTCAAGCCGTGGAACTTTTCACCGTCGAGCAAATCCGCCGGCGCTTTCCGCGCGACACCGCCTATGGCGAGGAATTCGGCGGCGTGCTCGGCGATCCCCTGTGGGTGATCGACCCGGTCGATGGTGCGGTCAATTTCAGCCGGCGCATCGGGTACTACTGTATCTCGATAGCGGTGGTAAGTGCTGACGTAACCGAGATCGGCGTGGTCTACGACCCGGCCTCGGACGAACTTTTCGCGGCGCGGCGCGGCCATGGCGCCGACGTGAACGGCCGCCCAATGAACTGCAGCCAGAGCGCGGACCCAAGTACCGCCTGTATCGGCTTGGGGTACTCGCGCCGTACGGAAAAATCGCAATATATGAAATGCTTGGGGCGCCTCATGGATGCCGGTTTCGATTACCGGCGGCTAAGTGCGGCAGCCCTGATGTTGGCGCATGTGGCAGACGGTCGTTTCGACGGCTTTTACGAGTCACATCTGCATAGTTGGGACGCATTGGCGGGGTTGTTGCTGTGTAAGGAAGCCGGTGTCGCGGTGAACGACTTTTCGCCGGCGGAATGGCTGCGTATGGGTGGCCCGGCCCTCGCCTGTGCACCGGGTCTGTGGCCGCTGCTGCACGACATGCTGATGGAGACCGAATATGCTTGAGCGCCGCCGAGCAAGGCGGCGGGTAACCTCGGAAGATGTCGCGTCACAAGCCGGGGTTTCACGGTCGGCCGTGTCCCGCACCTTTACGCCGGGTGCCAGTGTGTCGCAAGAAACCCGGGACAGGGTCCTGCGGGCGGCCAAAGAGCTGGGTTACCGGCGCAATGCCCTTGCTCGCAGCCTGACAACCAACAGTACCGATCTCATCGCCGTCGTCATGGGCTACCTGTCCAGCCAATATGAGCCCTATTTCTTCGGCCGCCTGACGGCGAGACTGCAGCGCATGCACAAGCGGGCGTTGTTGGTCCATGTCGATGACAGCGATGAGGTTGGCGTGCCGCTTCTCGAAGCACTCTCCTATCCGGTGGAAGGCGCTATCGTAGCGGCCGGCAGCATTTCGCCGGAGACCGCGGAAGAGTGTATGCGATTGGGCATCCCACTGGTGCTGTCAGGGCGAGCCATCGAGGCGGACGGCGTCGACGCGGTCTGCTGCGATAATTTCAGAGGCGCCCAGTTGGCCGCCGAGGCCCTGGTCAATGCCAAGCACAAGCGGATCGCCTATATCGGCGGCAAAGCCACGATTCAGGCCGAGGTGGAACGGTCTGCCGGGGTGCGGGACGGGCTCGCCGCACATGGCTTGAGCCTATTCGCCGAGGAGCGTGGGGATTTTAGCTTTGAAAGTGGTTACCGCACAGCTCTGACGCTGCTACGGGCCGATCAACCGCCGGATGCGATCTTTTGCTGCAACGACGCGATGGCGATGGGTGCCATGGACGCGGCCCGTCACACGGTCGGTCTCGCGGTGCCGGACGACGTTTCGATCATCGGCTTCGATGATATCCCGATGGCGGCTTGGCCCGGGTTCAACCTGACCACCCTGCGCAATCCGGTGGACGAAGCAGTCGACAATATCCTGGATCTGCTGCAGCGGCGCATTGAGCGGCCCAACTTGCCGCCGGTGATCCGACGGATACGACCGGTCATGGTGCGGCGAGGATCAGCCAAACTGGCGCAGCTTTAGCCGGTCGAACCCGGATATTCAGTAGGACGTCAATCTTCGCGCGCCATGGCCTCACGATAGCGCTCGCCGATCTGGTCGCGCACTGATTCAGGCTGGCTGGCCAAAGCCTGTTCGAGCGCATTGATCTGGCGCCGCGCCGCATAGAGTTGATCGAGCAGGGAGAGCACGACGGAGATGGAGTCGTGCTGGATGCCAAGACCGTGGTGGATCTCACTGATCAGGCGGATACGGGCAACATCGACCTCGGCGAAAACCAACTCGTCGCGGTGCAGTTCCGGGCGAATCCACTCAGCGGCGATCCAGGCATCCAGATCCTCTTGGTGGAGCGCCGCGATTGCCTCCAGAACCTCCGCTGTCGTCTTCACGACGAGGCCTCCCGCTGCACGGCCTGCCGCGGATCGTAGGGATGCTTGCTCGCCCAGCGCTCGACAAGCTTAGTTAGATCGGGGTCGATTTTGTCCGGCAAAACGACCTTCAGGGTTATGTACTGGTCGCCCTTGGAGGCGATGCCCTTGTTGCGGAGGCGGAGCGTCTTGCCGGTATTCGATCCCTTAGGGATTGTCACCGAGACGGCGCGGCCGACGGTTGGGACGGATACCTTGGCGCCTAGGACAGCCTCGCCCAGGGTGATGGGCAGTTCGATGTGAATGTCGTTACCATCGCGGACAAACACGGGGTGGTCGCGAATGTGCACCTCCACCAAGGCGTCTCCCGGGGTACCGCCGCCGAGTCCGGAGCGCCCCTTACCCTTGAGGCGCAGTGACTGGCCTTCGCGAACACCGGCGGGCAGGCTGATCTTGAGAGAGCGGCCGTCCGGCATGGTGACTGTTTTCTTCGTCCCGTTCGCCGCCTCAAGGAAGTCGACTTCAAGGGTATAACGGACGTCGGCGCCGCGCGCCCTGCCCCGGCCACGGCCACGTTCCTTATTGAACAAGTCGGCCATAATGTCTTCAAAAGATTGATATTTGGCGCCCGCGGGACCATCGGCGAAGCCGCGATAGAATTGGCGCTCGCGACGTTCGGCGCCGGATGGGTCAATCTCGCCGCGGTCGAACCGGGCCCGTTTGCCCTCATCGGACAAGATATCGTAAGCGGCGGAGATCTCCTTGAAACGGGTCTCCGCCTTATCGTCGCCGGGGTTGAGGTCGGGGTGGAAACGCTTGGCAAGATCACGGTAGGCGACCCGAATCTGGTCCGCCGTCGCGGCGCGGTCGACCCCGAGTACCTTGTATGGATCTTCCATTTCCTTAACGTCTCCCTGCCAGAATATCGCCGCGCCCCGGCTGCCGACTCATGCCGGGCCAACTCTACTTCGGTGCCACAGCGCCCGCTAGTGGCGGTGGTACGGTGCTTGCGCTGAGGCCACCGACACCGATATTTGGTGGGCCCGCGGTGGGAGCAATCCTGCCGCGGCGTTTTTTAGCTAACAACCAGTAAGGCCTAGTGCCGCATGGATCTTCGGAATATCGCCATTATCGCCCATGTCGATCATGGCAAGACCACGCTCGTCGACGCGATGCTGCGCCAAAGCGGCACCTTTCGCGACAACCAGCGGGTGGCGGAACGGGCCCTCGACTCAAACGATCTGGAGCGGGAGCGCGGGATCACCATCCTTGCCAAATGCACCTCCGTGCAGTGGCGGGAAACCAGGATCAATATCGTGGATACGCCCGGCCATGCCGATTTCGGCGGCGAGGTGGAGCGGATCCTCGGTATGGTCGACGGTGTCCTGGTATTGGTGGACGCCGCGGAAGGCCCGATGCCGCAGACCAAGTTCGTGGTCGGCAAGGCGCTGCGGCTGGGGCTACGACCGATCCTGGTGGTCAACAAAGTCGATAAGCCCGATGAGCGATCCCACGCCGTCCATGACGAGAGCTTCGACTTGTTCGATGCCCTTGGCGCCGATGAACATCAGCTGGATTTTCCGACATTGTTCGCGTCGGCCAAAGAGGGGTGGGCCGCCAGCGACCCGAATGGACCGCGGGAAAATCTGGCGCCGTTGTTCGACCTGATCTGCCAGCATGTCAACCCGCCCGAATTGGCCGCGGGCGACGCCTTCACGATGCTGGTTTCGACACTCGAGGCGGACCCCTTCCTGGGACGCGTGCTCACAGGAAGGATTGCCAGCGGTACCGTAAGACGCAACGAGACAGTCAAGGTGCTGTCGCACGACGGCAAGCTCTTGGAACAAGGCCGGTTGACCAAACTCCTGGCCTTCCGCGGTCTGGAGCGCGTGCCGATCGAGGAGGCTCATGCGGGCGATATCGTCGCGGTCGCCGGCCTGCAACAGGCCACCGTCGCGCACACCTTATGTGCCACTACCGTGACAAATGCGCTGCCGGCCCAGCCGGTGGACCCGGCAACATTGGCCATTACCTTCGCCCCGAACGATTCACCATTGGCCGGTCAAGAAGGCCACAAGCTGACCTCGCGGACGATCTGGGAGCGGCTGTCCCGCGAGGCGGAAGGTAATGTCGCAATCAAGGTGGCGCAGACCCCGGATCGAGACGCCTTTGAAGTATCGGGTCGGGGTGAATTGCAACTCGCAATCCTGATCGAGACCATGCGGCGCGAGGGGTTCGAGTTATCGATCAGCCGGCCTCGGGTGCTGTTTCGCAATGACCCGGAAAAGGGTCGGCTTGAGCCGATCGAGGAAGTCGTGGTCGATGTTGATGAAGAATTTGCCGGCGCGGTGGTCGAGAAGCTGGGACAACGGCGCGGAGAGCTGACCGACCTGAGGCCGACCGGTGGCGGCAAGACCCGGCTGACGATGCTGGCGCCATCACGGGGATTGATCGGCTATCACGGTACCTTCCTGACCGACACCAGAGGGACCGGTGTGATGAACCGGGTGTTCCACTCCTACGCGCCCTACAAAGGGCCGATCGTGGGTCGGCGCTCGGGCACTCTGATCTCGACAGGCGCGGGCAAGTCGGTGGCCTATGCGCTGTGGAACTTGGAAGAGCGCGGGCCGATGATGATTGGCCCGGGCGTGCCGGTGTACTCCGGCATGATTATCGGCGAGCATACCCGGCCGGGCGACCTAAACGTCAATCCGCTAAAGGGAAAGCAGCTCACCAATATCCGGGCCTCGGGCAAGGATGACGCGGTTTCCCTAACGCCGCCGATGCAGCTCACCTTGGAACAGGCGGTCGCCTATATAGAGGATGACGAGCTGGTCGAGGTGACGCCGAAGTCGATCCGGCTGCGTAAGCTGTATCTGGATCCGCACGAACGTAAGCGGCACACGCGGCGCGAAGCCAGCTAGACTGTTCGAGGCTCTCAGGCGGCGCGAAACTGCTCCTTGACCTTAAGGAAACGGACGTCGGGCCAGTCTTCGCCGGCGCGGTCAAGATGCCAGGCGTTGCGGGCGAGGAACACCGGCGTGCCGTCGTGGTCGTCAGCCATGGCATCCTTGTTGGTGTCGCCGAAGCGCTTTATCAGGGCGTTGTCGTCGGCTTCGATCCAGCGGGCACCGTAGAGCGACATACCCTCGAAATGGACCGGGATCGAATACTCCGTGCGGATGCGGTCGGCCAGCACCTCGAACTGCAAGCTGCCGACGACGCCGACAATCCAATCGCTCGTGGTCCGGCGCTTGAAAACGCGCGCCACACCCTCCTCGGCAAGTTGCTGAAGGGCTCGGCCGAGATGTTTGGCGCGCATGGGATCATCGGGACGCACATTCTGAAGCAGTTCTGGCGCGAAGCTCGGAATGTCGGTGAAATTGAGCACCTCGCCCTCGGTCAGGGAATCGCCGATGCGCAGATTGCCGTGATTAGGGAGGCCGATGATGTCGCCGGCCCAGGCGTCTTCCGCCAACTCCCGGTCCTGAGCCAAGAAGAGCTGTGCATTGTGTACATTGAGGGTCTTGCCGGTGCGCACTTGAAACAATTTGGCGCCGCGCTCGAAGTGCCCTGAGCAGAGGCGGACGAAAGCGATGCGATCGCGATGGCGCGGATCCATGTTCGCCTGAATCTTAAAGACGAAACCGCTGACCTTGTCCTCTTCGGGCGCGACCGGTCGCTCGGCGGTTTTATGAAGCCGCGGCGGCGGCGCCAGTGCCACGACGCCGTCAATCAACTCGCGAATGCCGAAGCTGTTCAGGGCGCTGCCAAAATAGACCGGCGTGAGATGGCCTTGCCGATAGGAGTCGAGGTCGAAGTCCGGGCACAGGCCGCGGGCCATATCGACCTCTTCGCGCAGCGTCGCGGCAGCATCGGCGGGAAGAATTTCATCGATCTTCGGATCGTCGAGACCGCTGCAGGGCTCGCCTGCCTCGGTGAGACGGTCGCGGGACCGGGCAACCGGAACGAGGCGGTCGTGACGAAGATCGTAACAGCCGAGGAATCTGCGTCCCATACCGATAGGCCATGTGACAGGACTGACGTCCAGCGCCAGCGTTTGTTCGATCTCATCCAGGAGATCAAATGGATCCTGGCCCTCACGATCAAGCTTGTTGATGAAAGTGATAATGGGCACATCGCGCAGACGACACACCTCGAACAATTTGCGGGTCTGCGGTTCGATGCCTTTGGCGGCGTCGATAATCATGATGGCGGAATCCACCGCCGTTAGAGTGCGGTAGGTGTCCTCGCCGAAATCCTCGTGACCGGGTGTGTCGAGAAGGTTCAGCGTGCAGCCGTCATGTTCGAAGGTCATGACCGAGGTGGCGACCGAAATGCCACGTTCACGTTCAACCTTCATCCAATCGGAATGGGCGCGGCGCTGCGCGCCGCGGGCCTTTACCGCGCCGGCTTGCTGAATCGCGCCACCGAACAACAGCAGCTTTTCGGTCAGCGTCGTCTTGCCGGCATCCGGGTGAGAGATAATGGCAAAAGTTCGGCGCAGCGCGACCTGGTCTTTGAGTGCGGTCATCGAGCGGGTTCAGTTCTTGAGGATAAAGCGGGTTGGTGGCGGACTGGATATAGTAACTGAACCATGGCTCTTGCAAGCGCTAGCTTGCCGCTACCAGCGCAGGGTCAACCTGCCGCCAGCAACCTCAAAACCATCGAGACGCTCTAGAAAACTCATCCCAAGCAGGGAAATGCTCATGGGTGCATCAATTACGGTGGCCGCGACATCATAGTAGACCAACTGGCCAAGGCGAATGCGGTCGAGAGTCACCGGTGCAGCCTGGACAACACCGTTTGCGGTCTCGTATCGCAGGGTAAAGCGTAGCTGCTGGCGCCGGATGCCGAGGCGTTCAGCGTCGGCCGGTGACAGGGCAACGGTGCTGGCCCCGGAGTCAAACAGCAGTGAGATCTCCGTCCCGTTGATTGACGCATCGACTATGAAATGGCCGTTGCTGGTGGCCTTGTAGCTAAGTTCGCGATGGCCTTGACCCGTCCGGCCGGCGGTTTGGGCCGCGGGGGCTGAAGACGGAGCGCCGGCTTCAAAGCGCTCGACCACGGCCGCGATATCCGAACTGCCGGTGAAAGCGAAGACAAAGAATGCGCTGGCCGCGAGAGTGACAACGACGACGCCCAAGGTCCATTTCATCACGCCCGACGGCTTATCATCGCCGCTGTTCCAGGGATCTTCGTCAAAAGATGCCACCTGATCTGGCTCCGGCCTTAGGTTTGGGGCTATGGCTCGGAGTCTGACGCCAATTTCATAACGCATCGCTAATTCGCGAGCGACAAGGCCGCTAGTTATCGGCTTCCGCCTGATCGGGGGAACGGCGCAGAAGGGCTGCTATCAAGGCCATCATGGCGGCACAAGAAACGGCGCCGATGGCGATAATATCCAAGGCAAATCCGCCGCCAGACCCGATCACCAGCCCGGCCGCGATGCTGATACCAAATGCCCTTGCCGACAGCATGCGCCCTTCCTTTTCGCCATCATTTTAGCCAAAGGCCGTGAGCTCTTTGCGGCGACAAAGTCGTAACGCGGAAGGGGCGGAGGCAGCGGAACTTCGGGCGGCTCTACCTGGATCCGGCGCCTGGATCGAGGCGCTGAATATAAGTCACGAGATGAGCCACCGATTGTTTCAGGGCGAGGTATTTTCGCTCAGATTCGGCGTGGTGGTCGTCAATCCTATCCTGCTGGCGGCTGGCCGCTAAGGACATGCGGTTGTCCGACAAACGTTCCAACGTCGCGTGCATCTGTTGGCGCAGAACCTGCTCCCGCTCCTGCAGTTTGACCATCTGGTCGACGCGCTCATTAAGGCGCCGATTCTCCTGCAACAGGCGGGTGAGTTCGGCGCGCTGAAGCTCGACGACATCTGCCAAATAGGCGAGACGATCGCCACTCGGCATGCTTTGTGTCCGCTCGCCCTCGGGCGGACCCGTGTCCACCGGTCCGGGCGTCAGGCCTATGGAAGGCTCCCGATGGGCGTCGGGTAGGGAGAGTTTGGTCGCATGCCCATCGGAAATCCGCGTCGCGGCCAAAATCGATGCCGCAATATTCTTGATGGGTGACATTGCTGACACGAAAGCCCTCTAGGGTGGTCGACGCGATGATAACCAACATTGGGCAATACCCCAATGCATCCGCCGTGGGTAATGCTGTCCCGACGTCTACCACCCTCGTTAAATCCAACTGACAAACGAGCCCTGTTCGGCGGGCATGCACGACCAGCCGCGCGCCGCCGACTTGCACAGACCGTTGTACGGAGCTGGCCGACGTCGGTTGCGGTAACAATGCGTGGATGTGGAAACTCGTCGCCCCGCCCGATTGTCGAGCGTGGGGCAACGCGCCGGCGTCGGCCTATGCTTCGTCCGCGCGGGTAACGATGACCCTGCCGCGCCCGCGCTTCAGCAGGTATCCCGAGTTAGGAATGATCAGCTTGTGTTCTCCGATCAGATCTTCGACCGCGTTAGCGATCAGCCCGGCATTCCTGTCGGACGGTTCTTTGACAACTTTGGTGTCTGTCGCCAACCACTCGGCGAACGCCTTCTCACCAATATCATCCCCGACGGATTTTTTTAGCGCGTTCAGTTTTCTAAGCTGGCCCTTGGTGAGGCTTTTCATGTCGATCTTTGGCATGGCCTTGCGAGGCATCTTTCACACTCCTAAGAATTCCAACCCGTTTTCATATCCGGGATGACACCGTCGTAAATCACCAGAATGCTTTTGTAAAGTTTGGTGCCTTTTTTCCGTCAACTTAGCTGGTAGCACCACGACGTGTCTGTCTGGGCAGCGGTCGCCGGCAGTGACAACCAGAGGTTAACGAGGAGCACAAGAACGGGATATCCGTCGAGGATTATTTTGGCGCGCGATCTTCGCGCCGTTAGACATCCCCTCCGGGCTGAGGTTTGCGTCGGCTAGCCAGCAAGATTGACCGGTTAGCCGCAAAGTGCCGAAAACTCCGTTTTCTCTGCCGATTCAGTAAAAAGCTATTCGTAATTCGTAGTTAACGATATCCGTTGGGGTAATTTCTCAAAAAGGTTCTCGATTCGACTGAATATCGGCATTTCTCCGCCATATTTTCGCCGCGCCCGTCCGCGAAATATCTCCCCCTAATGATGAAGAGTCCTAGGTGGCGGAGGTCGCCAGGAAAATAGGAACAACATCGGAGATTGGGGAAATGCGCGGGCATCTAGTGACGGGGTTGATGGTATTTTCGGTGGGCGTGTTTGGTTACGGATCGCCGGGCGTTGCGGCGACGGACGAGGCGTTGCGCGCGCAGGTGGCGACGATTTTCGCGCAGCGTTGTTCGGCCTGT
>JAJFJA010000019.1 GCA_021774445.1 Alphaproteobacteria bacterium | reverse complement strand
CTAGAGCGGGATCGTCTTAATCGGAGTCGATCAGGGATTCCCAAATCAGTTTTGATCTGATTCAAGATAGGGGCTGGTGAAGGAGGCCAGCCTGCATGGCACGAGCTCTTTCGAATGACCTGCGCGAACGCGTTGTTTGGGCGGTTGAAGAGGGTGGTATGTCGCGTCGTGGTGCGGCCGCCCATTTTGGTGTCGGCGTGAGCACGGTGATCAGCTGGGTGCGCCGGTATCGCGAGACCGGCAGCGTTGCGCCTGCCAAGATCGGTGGCTACAAACCGGTCCTATTGGCGGCCCATCGGGACTTTGTTCACGCGCGCTTTGCCGACCAGCCCGAACTGACGCTGCGTGGTTTGCAGCGGGACTTGGCCGAGTGCGGCGTCAAGGTCAGCTATGGCGCGGTCTGGGCGTTCGTTCACGGCGAAGGATTGAGCTTCAAAAAAAACCGCGCTGGCCAGCGAACAAGAGCGCCCCGACGTCGCCCGGCGGCGGCGCCAGTGGCAGAAGTACCAGGGGCGGATTGATCCCCGCCGGCTGGTCTTCATCGACGAGACCTGGGCCAAGACGAACATGGCGCCGTTGCGCGGCTGGTCACCGCGCGGTGAGCGCTTGATCGGCCGGGCGCCGCACGGCCGCTGGCGCACACAGACCTTTCTGGCCGGGCTGCGCTGCGACCGCATCGAGGCGCCGTGCGTCTTCGACGGACCGATCAACGGCCCGAGCTTTCTGGCCTATGTCGAGCAGATCCTGATGCCAACCTTGAAGCCCGGCGACGTCGTCATCATGGACAATCTGGGCAGCCACAAAGGCAAGGCCGTGCGTCAAGCCATTCGCACCGCCGGCGCACGACTGCTCTTCTTGCCGCCCTACTCGCCCGACCTCAATCCGATCGAGCAGGTCTTCGCCAAACTCAAACACCTGCTGCGCCTGTCCCAGGAACGCACCCCCGAGGACACATGGCGCCGCATCGGAACGCTGCTCGACAACTTTACGCCGCAGGAATGCAACAACTACCTCGTAAACTCTGGATATGCTTCAGCCTAAACCGATCATGCTCTAGGCTGCGGCATCATTTGGGAGCCCAAGATGCCGCCGCCGATCAACCGAACGATGACCCCCCTGGAATGGGCACTCCTGGTTGTGCTCGCCTCCTTGTGGGGCGGCTCCTTCTTCTTCGTCGGCGTTGCCATCAAGGCACTGCCGCCCCTCACCATAGTCATGATCAGGGTCGGCGTTGCAGCGATCGCCTTGAACCTGTTGCTGCTGGTGACCGGCCGTCGACTGCCGGGTGACCGTGGCGCCTGGCTGGCTTTCTTATGCATGGGTTTTCTCAACAATCTCCTGCCGTTCATGCTGATCACGTGGGGTCAGACCCACATCGCCAGCGGCCTGGCCTCGATCCTCAACGCCACGACGCCGCTTTTTGGCATTGTCTTCGCGCATTTCCTTACTGTTGACGAGAAGATGTCCGGGGGTCGCCTGGTGGGCGTCTTGGTCGGCATGGCGGGCGTCGCGGCGATGGTCGGCCCCGACGCCCTCGGTGGTCTCGGGTCGAATGTTCTGGCCCAACTTGCCGTCCTCGGCGCCGCGGCGGCATATGGCATCTCCGGAATCTATGGCCGCCGTTTCAAATCCATGGGGATCTCGCCGATCGTCAGCGCGACCGGCATGCTGACCGGGTCGGCGATTATGATGGTGCCGGTCGCACTCTGGTTCGACCAGCCTTGGTCTCTGCCGGCGCCGGGTCTCCCCGCTCTTGCCGCTGTTTTCAGCCTTGCCATTGTCTCGACGGCCTTGGCCTATTTGATCTATTTCCGCCTGCTCTCCAGCGCCGGCGCCACCAACATTCTACTAGTCACCTTGCTGGTGCCCGTCAGCGCCATTTTGCTCGGCGCCCTATTCCTCGGCGAGCGTCTCGCTCTTGTGCATTTCCTCGGTATGGCGCTTGTCGGTTCGGGTCTGGCCGCCATCGACGGCCGGCCATGGCGCTATTGCCAAGCATTCTTGCGGCGCGGGTCCTACCAACAAACCCGTGATTGATCGCCGCCGCTGGCACGTTGCAATGCACTGGCTCTGCCACTACCATTTGTACTACAAATACCTAAGCTTGACCGCCGCGGACATCCGTGTCGGTTTAGGTTGATTAGGTGGCTCGGCGCCTTCGCCACAATGACGCCGCCAAACTTCCTGGGAGGAAAGAGATGAAGAAGACACTACTGGTTAGCGCAGCGTCTCTGGCTTTGTTTGCCAGCCAGGCCCTCGCGCAGGAAGGAACCATTTCCACCGCTGTCGGTGGCTATACCTTCGACGAAGCCTCGCAAGAGGCTGCCGGGACGAAGGATTTCAATTCCAACGACGGCGTTCTTACATTTGCGATCGTGACGCATACGGCTGGTAACGGCTTCTTTGACCCGACTTACGTCGGCGCGCAGATTGCTGCCGACGCTTTTGGCGTCAAACTGCTGAAACTGGGCTCCGAGGCGCCCGTTGACGATGTCGCGCGCGAGCTCGAGATCCTCAACCAGATCATCCAGGATCCGACCCTCGACGGGCTGATTCTGACGAGCCCGCAGGTCGGCGCCTACGATGATATCGTGGCCAAGGCCTTCGAGCTCGGCATCCCCGTCGCCACGACGAACAGCTTCGATGCGACGATCCTCAACCGTGACAACATCAGCCATACCGGCCAAAACGGCCCGGCTGCTGCGGCGATTGGCGCCCGAGCCATGGTGGCTTGCATCGTCGATTCCGGTGCTTCCGGCGGCACGATTCTGCTGCCCAACACCACGACCCTGGGCAATGTTGAGGTCAACAACCGGGCCCTCGGTGCTTTTGAGGCCACGGTGGGAGCATTGGATGCTGCCGGTCGCCTCGGCGACTTTGTCGTCGATGCCGGTCCGGAAAACATTGGCGTTGATATCGATCCGAACAACCCGTCCGGCTCGATCGTCAGCTTGATTGAGTCTCGTGGTGACGTCGTCGGTCTCATGGGTTTTAACGGTTTTGTGACACCGGCCATCGGTGACGCCGTGGCCCAGCTCGGTATCGGCGATAACGTCTGCTCCTACGGTTTCGACCTCGGTCCGGCCCAGAAGCAGCACATCATAGACGGCAACTTGGACGGCTCTATTGGTCAGCAGCCGTTGCTCCAGGGCTTCTGGCCTGTCGCACAACTTTACCTGCAAATCGATCGTGGCGTTGAGGCCGCCGATTTGGACACCAAGGTCCAGCTCGTGACCAGGGAGAACCTAGGCGCTGTCGGCACACGCTTCGAGAACTAGGCGCGCGCCGAATAGCAGGATCACATTGAGAGCGTCGCGTGAGTCAAAGTCGCGCGGCGCTCTCTTTGCGATTCCTCTGTTTCCTAAGCGGAGGATACAATCTCGCCCATGGCAGAAGCCGGCGTAACACAGCTGCCCGGAGCTGACGGCGGCCGGGTCGGGGCAGTGGCGGGGTTTGTGCGCACCTGGGAGTTCGGTCTTCTGGTGTTCATGGCGCTGATGTATCTGGCCGGCGTCTGGATCAACCCGAAATTCTTCGGCGACTCATCGGCGTTGTTCAGCATTCTCCGCGATGCCTCGCGTTTCGGCGTGATTGCCGTTGGCATGACATTCGTCATCGTCAACAAAGACCTGGACCTATCCGTCGGCTCGACCATGGGTCTGTCGGCGGCCATGTTCGCGCTTGCTTTCGATCGCGGCTTTTATGATTTCGACGCCTGGCAGGCGGTGCTGGTCGCGATTGTCTTTGGCACCGGCATTGGCCTTATCAACGGCCTGCTGGTCACCATCCTGCGCGTACCGGCGTTTATCGCCACCTTGACCATGCTGTTCATCGGTCGCGGTCTGATCCTTGGCTTGACCCAAGGTCGCAACGTCGCCTTCGACGCCGACAAAGTGAATGGCGGATTATTTTTCGCCATGGGTCAAACCAACGCCCTTGGGTTCAACAACCAGATCCTTATTCTCGCTTTTGTCGCCACCCTGGGCGGCGTGATTCTCGCGCGTACGCGCTGGGGGTACGAAACCTATGCGACGGGCGGCAATCTCCAGGCTGCCCGCTACGCCGGTATCAACACCCATGTGGTGCGCATCCGGGCGTTCCTGTTCTCGTCTTGGGCGGCCACGCTCGCCGGCCTGATGCTCGCGGCCCAGGACACGGGCGCCACCAGCCAGGCGGGTGTCGGCGCCGAGTTGATCGTTATTGCATCGGTGATCGTCGGCGGCGCCAGCATCCTCGGCGGCCGGGGCCGGGTAATCGGCTCTGTACTCGGTGCCATCCTTCTGGTGCTGATCGACCGCGTTTTGCGCGAGGGTTTCCCCATAACGCGCTTGGTCAAGATCGGTGAGCGCGAAATCGAGATCCTATCCATGGCCCGCCTCCCGCCCGGCGCCGTCCCGGCGTTCCTGGGCATTATCCTGGTCGCCGCGGTCTTGATAGAACCTTGGATACTGCGCCGCAAATTGATCCATCGTCTTATCGCCCGCTTCCGCGGTCGACCAATGCCCTTGGTAGAGGTGGACTCGGTCGCGATCGAGGCCATGCAGACGACAGGCACCGCCCTAAGCGCCACCGAGTTTCATGCTCGTGGCATCAAGAAGCTGTTCACCTATCGCGAGAGCGCGGCGGTTGCTTTCGTAATCGTGTTGTGGCTGATCGGCTTCTTTTTGCGACCGGACTTTTGGGGCAACCTCGACAACAGCTTTAACTTGCTGCTTGCCTTTACCGAGATCGGCATCATGGCCGTTGGCATGGCGTTCGTCATCGGTAACGGGGATATCGATCTTTCGGTCGGCGCCGTCCTGGCATTGGCCGGATCGACGGCCGCCTTCCTGATGAAAAAAGCCGACATGGCGCCACTATTGGCGGCGCTGCTGGCGTTTTCCGTCGGCACCATGGCTGGCGTGGTAAACGGCTTCCTCTCGACCAAGGCCAAGCTACCCGCCTTCGTCGCCACCCTCGGCATGTTCTATATGGCGCGGGGTTTCGGCGCCTGGTTTTCCGGCGGCCGCCAACTCAGCCAGTTTCCGCCGCAGTTCAATCTGATCGGCCGAAAATTCTATGAAGTCTTGGACTATTGGGGCGTACCGCCGGCGCCGGACACTGTCTTCTACGCGGTGTCACGCGCCGTCAGCACGCAGACCTTGATCCTGCTCGTCTTGGCGGTGATTGCCGGTATCGTCTTGGCCAAAACCGCCGCGGGCTACATGGTGATGGCGACGGGCGGCAACCGCCGCGCCGCCGAATACGCCGGCATCAACACCGACCGCGTACGCTTCCTCAGCCTGGTGTTCGTCGCCATGTGCGCCTCGCTGGCCGGCCTTATCAACATCGCCTGGTTTCGTTCCTTCGGGCCGCAAGCCGGTCAGTTTCGGGAACTCGATGTCATCGCCTCGGTCATTATTGGTGGCGGCAGCATATTCGGCGGCTTTGGCTCGGTTCTTGGCGCCCTCGCCGGGGCCGCGGTCATCACACTGCTGCGGGCGCTGTTGTCCTTGCAGGTGATCACCAAAACCGGCTCTTTCGTGATGCCGCAGCATTGGGTCAACGTTGCCATCGGCCTGGTTCTCATCATTGCCGTACTGACCGACATCTGGTTCCGCCAAGAACGCATACACAAGCGACTATCCTTTCGCGGGCGCGCCGCCCTCACAGCATCTGGAGGTGCTTCATGACCAACGCGGCCGACATAAAGCCCGCGGTTGAGATGCGCGGCATCAACAAGGCCTTTGGCGCCATTCAGGCGCTGCGCGATGTCAATTTGCGCCTCATGCCGGGCGAGATCCTCGGCCTGGTCGGCGATAATTCGGCCGGCAAGTCAACCCTGATGAAAATCCTCTCCGGTGCCTACCAGCGCGATTCCGGTCAGATCCTCATCGACGGCGAGGAAGTCCACTACAAAAGCCCGCACGAGTCCCGCGATAGGGGGATCGAAATGATCTACCAGGACTTTGCGCTGTGCGGAAACCTCGACGTCGCCGCAAACATGTTTCTCGGCCGCTGGCCTCGCAAGGGTCTCTTTATCGACCGTCGGCGTATGGAGGAAGACGCGGAGTCAGTCCTGGGTAAGCTAAAAGTCAACGTTAACTCCGTCCGCCAGCGCGTTGAGAGTCTTTCCGGTGGCCGCCAGCAGTCCGTCGCCATTGCGCGCGCCATCAGCTTCGATCCCAAGGTCATCATTTTGGACGAGCCAACCGCCAACTTGTCGGTCATGGCGACCCAGCAGCTTCTCCACACCATGGCGGAGCTCAAGAGCCACGGTGTCGCCCAAGTCATCATCAGCCATCGTCTGCAGGATATCTTCGAAGTCGGTGATCGGGTCATGGTCCTCAAGCGTGGGACCGGTGTCGGTGAACGCTTGGTGAAGGACAGCTCCGAGGACGAGGTCCTACGCATTATTGTCCAGGGCGACGGGCCGGACGAGGCGCTGAGCGCCTAACCGCGGCGGCACGTAGTCAGATGGCCGGAACCGGGCTTGACACGATGCCGGCGCCACCTCCCTATGGGGCCGGGGGAGAAGGTTGTGCTCAGTATCTTGTTCTTGGGTTTTCTGATTGGTCTCCGACATGCGTTGGAGGCAGATCATGTCGCGGCCATATCGAGTATCGCGGCCCGCCAGTCAGATGTCGCCGCCGTGCTCCGGCATGGCGTGACCTGGGGCATCGGCCATAGCTTGGCACTGCTGGCGTTTGCCGGCGCCGCGGTGTTGTTCGATACCGCCGCAAGCGAGCGTCTGGCGTCCTGGCTTGAAGCGGCGGTCGGCGTGATGCTGATTTTGCTTGGTGGGCAAGTCGTCTACCGTCTGCTGCGTGATCGCGTCCATTTTCATTTCCACCGGCACGGCGACGGCACGGTTCATTTGCATGCCCACAGCCATCGTGACGAGAGCGGCCGGCACGACGCCGCCCATCATGCGCACGCCCATGGTCGTGCCCAAGTCCGTGCCGGGTCGAACCGCTGGCCGCTGAGGACGCTGTCGGTCGGCATCATGCATGGTATGGCCGGTTCCGCGGCGCTGATCGTTCTTGCCGCCGGCAGCGTCGAATCCCGCTTTCTCGGCTTGGCCTATGTGGCTCTCTTCGGGGTTGGCTCCATTGTCGGGATGGGGGCTCTTTCGGCCGTGATCGCGGCGCCGTTGGCCTATTCGGCCCGCGCCATGAATTGGGCGACCACCACGCTCCAGGCAATCGTCGGCGTCGCCACGATGGGCCTCGGGTTCTTGACGATCTATCAATCGGCCGGCACTGCCCTGGCCTAGCAGGAGCCGATCAAGCGATTCCGAGCTTGGACCACCGTTTGACTCAGATCAGTGGCGGTTGTACCTGGATAGGTTACCAACAGGGAAGTCTTCGGATCTGATCGGCGGCGCAATCCGCCATTGGCACAGTAGGAGGAAGAGAATGCTGAAGCGTGGCTTCAAAATGATGATGGCCGAGGCCAACGCTGTGATTGAGAGCGTCTCAGTGCAGGACGCCGCCTATCTCATGGATGACCCGGACGTGCTGTTCGTCGACGTCCGGGATTCCGCCGAACGCGAGCGGGATGGCGCCATCCCGGGCAGCGTCCATGCATCCCGCGGCCTGCTGGAGTTTACCGCCGATCCTGAGAGCCCGGTCCACGATCAGGCGATCAGCCCGGACCGCCGGCTATTGCTGTATTGCGGTTCCGGCGGTCGTTCCGTGCTCGCCGCCAAAACCTTGCATGACATGGGTTTCCCCGAGGTCGCCTCCTTAGCCGGTGGTTATGCCGCATGGGCCGAGGCCAACAAGAACAAGCGCTGACCGGCGGCCGCTATGTGCGGTTGTTCGCGACCTGGGCGCGCAGCACATATTTCAGCACTTTGCCGAGCGCATTGCGCGGCAGCCTGTCGACGAACACGACATCGCGTGGGTGCTTGAAACGGGCGAGGCGATTGTCGAACAGCGCCACGACGTCGGCCTCACTGGGCGCGGCGCCCGGTGCCGTTTCTATCACGGCGACCGGCACTTCGCCCCAGCGCGCGTCGGGCCGACCCACGACGGCGCCGGCGGCGATGAACGCGGCCTCCTGAAGCACCAACTCCAATTCGGCCGGATAGATGTTCTCGCCACCCGACACGATCACGTCGGTCTTGCGTTCGTCGAAGATCAGATAGCCGTCTTCATCGAAATGTCCGATATCGCCGGTATGGAACCAGCCGTCGCGCAGCGCTTCGGCGGTTGCCGCCTCGTTGTGCCAATATTCGCGCATCACGCTGGGCCCCCGCACCAGAATTTCGCCCGCGGCACCGGGGGCAACATCGGCCTCGGCCTCGTCGACGAGGCGCAGCTCGCAATGCAAGGCGGCTTTACCGGTGGTGCCGATCTTGCGCACCGCGTCCTCGCACCGCAAATAGGCGGCGATTGGTGCCGTCTCCGTCGTGCCATACACCTGAATAGTCGGCACGTCGCGGTTATGTAGCGCCTCGATAAGAGGCAGCGGCACGATCGACGAGCCGGTCGTGAGCATGCGCAGGCTCGAAATGTCCGTCTCGGCCCAGCGCGGATGGTCGATCAATGCCTGGATCGTCGCTGGCACCAAAACCGTCAGCGTCGGTTTGTCCGTTGCCAGTGCGCTGAGGACTGGTCCGGGTTCGAAGCGCCGATGCAACGTCACCGTGGCACCGGCATGCAGTGCCGGCAGTGTCTGGATGTTCAGCCCGCCCACATGGAACATCGGCAGCGCCGTCAACACGTGATCCTGGCTCGTCAGGTCATGCATATGGGTCGCGTTGACCGCGTTCCAGAACAGGGCACCCTGGGTCAGCACCGCGCCTTTGGGATGCCCGGTCGTGCCCGACGTGTAGACCATCAGCAATGGCGATTCCGCCCTGCCAGCGCATGGCTCATTCCGCGCCGGTTCATCGGCGCCATGCCAACCTGCGTCGACCTCAATCACCTCCGCGCCGCTTGCCCCTTCCGGGGTCGCGACGGCCGCGTCCGCTCCGGCGCGGAACTCGGCCGTACAAAGCAGAAGCTTCGGCGCCGCATCGCGGAGAATATAGCCATGTTCCGCCGCTGCCAGCCGCCAATTCAACGGCAGCACGATCGCCCCGATCCGCGCCGCCGCGAACAGCAATACCAGCAAGTCGGGACAATTGGCGCCCAGGAACGCCACCCGATCGCCGGCGCCGACGCCGTGCTCGGTCTGCAGAACTCGCGCCGCCGTGCTGATGCGCCGATGCAGCGCATCATAGCTGATCGCCTGGCCCTCGAAACGCAGCGCCGCCTTGTCCGGCGTGAAGTCCGCGTGCCGGGCGATCCAGTGCGATAGGTCCATCAATCGTCTGTTTCGCCGCGCTCATAGAGCGCCTGGCGACCCAGGCGGTCGAGGCACAATTCAGCCGTCCAGGGCAGCATCAGCGAGCCGCACCGGCTGTCCCGGTAGATCCGTTCCAGCGCCAGGGACTTCAGCATCGCCTGCCCGCCGCACGTACGGATCGCCAATTGCGCGATCTCGTTGGCGTTCTCCATCACCGTGTATTGCGCGGCGTAGGCCCGCAACATCTGGTCCTTGCTTGGGTCGGGGCACGCTTCGCTGATGGCTTGGAACCATAGGGCCTTGGTCTGCTCCAGCATGATCCGCATCTGTGCTACGGCGATTTGCTTGGTCGGATACATCCGCCGCTTGACCGGCGGCGTGCCCGGCATCTCGCCGCGCAGATAGCGTATCGTGAAGTCATAGGCCGCTTGCGCCTGGCCCATATAGGTCGGCGACAGGGTCAGGAACATATGCGGCCAACGCGTCGCCGCCTGATAGTAGATGCCGCGCGGCATCAGCTGGGCGTCCTCGTCGACGCGCACATTCTCCAGCAGCAAGGTCCGTGAGACCGTCGCCCGCATACCCAGCGGGTCCCAGTCGCCCACCACGCTGACGCCGTCGGCGTTCGCCGGGACCGCGATATACATCGTGTCGCGAACCGACGGGTCTTTGCCCTCTTGCGTGCAGAGAATACCGTAATAGTCCGCGTTGCCGGCCAGCGAGGCGAAGATCTTCTTGCCATTGATAATCCAGCCGTCGTCGACCCGCGTGGCGCGTGTGCTGAACGGCGCCATGCCCGCCGCCGCGGCCCCGCCTTCCGAGAAGGGCTGTGCGTAAACAGCCCCCTCATTGACGATCCTGCCATAATGCAGCGCCCGCCGCCGCTCGTGGTTCGCTCGCTGCGCGTCGGTCATCTTCAAATCGTCGGACAGCGGCCCACTCCACAGGCAGGAACACACATGCATGTTCCAGGTCAGGGCCGTCGCCCCGCAATAGCGGCCGATCTCCGCCGCGGTCAGGGCGTAGGTCTTATAGTCGGCACCCCGTCCGCCATGTTGCGCCGGGACGCAGAGGCCGAGCAGGCCGGCTTCGTGCATATCTCGGTAGTTTTCCGTCGGAAACCGCGCCTCACGGTCGAGCGCCTCGGCGCGCGGCGCGAACTTCTCCCGACCTAGAGTCCGCGCCACGACCGCAAGCTCGGATTGCTCGGCGGAAAGACCGAACGCCTTGGGTTCGAACAGTGGGGCATCGTCCATTTCGGTCCTCACCAAAAAGGATGGCCTCGGGCAGTAGCACCGAGACCAGGTATTTTGACCGTCACAACAGCCGCCGCACAAGTCTCGCGGCGGGCCCGGAGCCGGATCGACTTACGCCGTTCCGCGAGTCTCTCCCCCTTCGTGCGTGTCGTCTAGCGCGCCGACCATATATTGCACAACTTCCTGCGTGTCGGTCTCGCTGGTCTTTTTTTCGGTCACCTTGCGCCCGCGGTGCATGACGATGAGGCGGTCGGAGACCGCGAAGACATCGGGCAGGGTATGGCTGATGAGCACGACGGGCACACCCTGGTCCCGCAATTTGCGGATCAGCTCCAGCACTTTACGCTGCTCCGGGACGCCGAGGTTATTGGTCGGCTCGTCCATGATCATCATCTTGGCTTCCCAATAGACGGCGCGGGCAATGGCCACAGCCTGACGCTGCCCACCGGAGAGGCTTTCGATGGGCTGGGCCAGGTTGGGAAAGTGGATCTCCAGCGCGTCCAGCGCCGCCTTCGCCTCGTCGAGCATATATTGGTCATTTAGGGGACGAAACAGGCCACCGAGAACGCGTTTCTGCACCTCGCGCCCAAGAAAGATGTTGGCGCCAACATCGAGATTATTGGCCAGGGCCAAGTCTTGATAAATCGTCTCAATTCCCTGCCGCTGGGCATCGATGGGACGTGAGAAGTTCACCCGCTGACCGTGGAAGTCGATCGAGCCTTCATCGGCCTGATGCACGCCGGACACGCATTTGATCAGCGTCGACTTGCCGGCACCGTTGTCGCCAAGCAACGCCACGACCTCGCCCGGATAGACATCGAGGTCGACGGAATTGACGGCGACGAGGCCGCCAAACCGTTTGACCATACCTCTTATCGATAGGATCGGGTCCATTCAGAGGCCTCAATCGGATTGCGCGCGGCCGACGATCAGGTCGCGCGACTGGTCGATGATGACAGCGAGGATAACGACGGTACCGACGACGATGAACTGCCAGAAGGGCTGCACGTTCAGCATCACCAAGCCGGTTGTTAGCACGGCGACGATAAGCGCCCCGATCACCGTCCCAACCACGGTGCCGGCGCCGCCGAACAGGCTGACACCACCGATGATCACGGCGGCAATGGAGGACAGCAAGAGCGGATCACCGATGACCGCCGAGCCCGCCGAGAAACGTAGCGTCGACAAGAACCCGGCAATACCCGCCGTCGATGCCGACATCACGTAGAGCATGATGATGTGACGATCGACGGGAATGCCTGTACGCACGGCCGCTTCGGTATTGCCGCCGATAGCATAGGTATGCCGGCCGAATTTCGTTGACCGCAAGGCGTAGATGGCGATAGCGACGACAAATGCCGTGAGCACCACCGGGTACGGGAGAATGCGGTCCAGGTTGCGCAAAAGCGGGCCGGAAACCTCCGGGCGTTCCAGAAAATAGAGGCCGCCGCCTTCGCCACGGATATAGTAGACAAGAGCGTTGTTGCCGTAGTCGCGTATTCCCCGTGGCAGTCCGCTGACCGTTGTGTTCTCGGCCATCAGAAGCGCCACGCCACGCACGATAAAGGAACTGCCCAAAGTTACGATAAAGGCTGGGACCTTCAATTTCGCAATCATCACGCCGTTAAACAACCCGACCAGAGCACCGCCGGCGACCGCCGCGGCAAGCCCAATAACAACCGACGGGAACAGTGGTATCCCATCGTTAAAGGCCCCGCGAATGGCGAGTGCGGCGAGTACCGAGGTCAGGCTCATGACCCAACCAACTGATAGGTCGATGCCCTTGCCGATGATGACGAAGGTTTGGCCCAACCCCAGCAACAACACCGGCGTGATCGCCACGAGGATGTTTTGCGAGTTGCGAATGGTCAAAAAATTGACGGCGCCGTCACTGGTGATTTGCACCGAAACAATGAAAAACAAGATCATCGCGCCGAGGAAAACCCACGCCCATACCTTACTCAGCATCAAGATGAATTTCTTCGACGACGACATCGCCGTCGGCCCGATGGCCCCCATCTCTATGACGGCCCTCGACTCCCGCTCCGCCATACTTTCCCCCTCACGATATGAAACGGGGGTGTTGCGAACAACACCCCCGGATTAGTGTTCAACTGATTTATCAGGGAACCTGATAAACGAAGCGCGAAACTTCCGGATCATCGAGATTATCGATGTCGATGATGGCGAACCCTGTTTCCACGCGGCGCGGCAGGCTCGTGACGCCCGCCGCGTCGGCGACGGCGAACTGGACGGCCATATAGCCCATATCGAAGGGCTTCTGAGCCAATACCAGGCTAACCACCCCCTCACGCAATTGCTCAATCGCGAACTTCGTTGCGTCATAGGCGACGACCTGAACTTCACCGCCCAGACCGGCGTTGACGACGGCGGTACCAGCACCGTTGGCGCTGAACACATTGGTCCCAAACACGCCGGCCAGGTCAGGCACGCGGGCGAGAGTAGCGGCCGTCTGTTGCACAGCGGTGTTCTGGTCGTCGAGGTTGAAGTCGAGACCGACGACCTCGATGTCAGGATATTCGTTGTCCATGACCTCGTTGAAACCAACAGCCCGGCCCTCGACCGAACTCACATTCGGGTTGGTCGAATTGATATAGACCTTGCCTTTGCCGTCGATTGCTTTGGCCAGACCGCGGGCGGATATCCTGCCGCCCTCGACATTGTCGGAACCGATATAGCTGATCGGGAAGGTGACCGGACCGTTGGCATAGTCGCCGTCGCCGAGGAAGGTATCAACCGTGATGACCTTGATGCCGGCGTCAATTGCGGATTGCAGCGGGCCTACCATCTGCTCCTTGTCGGTGGGTGCCGTGACGATGTAGTCCAGGTCGCCGCGGGCAATCATCGCATCGAGCAGCGGTGTCTGCACCTCGACGCCCCAAGTCGCGGGAATCTGGGTCACGACCTTGACGCCCAAATCCTCCGCGGCGGCGTTAACGCCGAGCTCCATGACTTGATAAAAGGGGTCAACGACACCAGGCAAGAATCCGATCGTGATTTGGTCGTCCTGTGCGCTGGCCGCAAGCGGCGCTACCGAAAGCGCGAGTGCCGCCAACGGCACTCCGATAATCTTGAACATAGTTCACTCCCGTGGTTTGTTATTTGACAGCAACATCGACCACCGCCAGCCTCTTGACGAAAGCTGCCTGGCCCAACGTTGCGTATTCGGCATCGGGACTATACCAGCGCCCGAACCTCTCGTAATGCATGAAACTGCCTCAACGTCCTCCTTCTGCTACGTTATGAGCCGGCTCAGTCGCCGCCTCCACCAAAAACGGACTCATCGACCCGGTCGTCTCGGCGCGCGTCATAGTCGTAAGGCCGCCATTCGCCCGTCGCCCGCATTGGTCTTTTCCGACCGTTTTTTCAGCAATTCCGGGTTCGGCGCCAAGATCTCAAACAATGGCAGCACCGCTGCGCCGAGCGCCGCCGCATTCTCTCCCGTTGTCGCTCGCTGAAGCTTCGGATATCCGTTCTTGCCGGCCATTCGCATGTCTTTCAGCACCGGCTCCAACCTGGCGATCAACGCTTCGAAGAGCGGCGCCGGCCACTGGCCGCCGAAGAAGATCGTCTCGACATCCAGGACATTCTCGAGCGTCATCAGCGCTGGAGCCATGTGGTCGGCCGCGCGATCCAACCACGCAAGCAATGTCGGGTCGCGGCGCTCAAACAGCTCAGTGAGATGTTGGTGGACGCCTTCGCCCGAGATCGTGATGCCGCAATCGCTTAACAGCGCGCCTAGTGAGCAATAAGTCTCCAGACACCCGCGATTGCCGCAAAGGCAAGGCCGTCCGTCGCGCACGGAAAGATAGTGACCGATTTCTCCGGCATAGCCATGTCGACCGCGATAGGGTTGTCCGCCCAGAATCAGGCCACCGCCGACGCCGATTCCAAAACAGATATAGAAAAAGTCCTGCACCGCGTGGCCGTCGCCATGCAGTCTCTCGCCAAGCGCCGCCGCCTGCGCATCGCGCTCGACGCTGACCGGTACCCCGAGCAAGTCGGAGAGCCGTTCCATGATCTGCGCGTCCCGCCATTCGGGATGGGGCAGACCCGCGGTCGTCTGCGTCTCGTCGTCGACCGGCCCGGGCAGGACCAAGCCGGCGCCGATTACGTCGTCATGTTGTATGCCGGAGGAGTCGAGCAGTCGCTGGGTCATTTGATCGAATACATCGAAGGTCGCGCTGGCACTTGGCGCCTCGGTCCAATAGACCTCCTGCGCCCGCACGTTGCCCGCCAGATCTACCAGCAATCCGCGGATCTGATTGCGATCCAGATGCAAGCCGAAGGTGAAAGCCGCGTCTTGGTTGAGCGCCACCAAGACCGCAGGCTGTCCCCGCGCGCCTTTGGCGCGGCCCACCGTACGAACGATATCTTGCTGCACGAATTCGCCGACGATATTGGATACGGTCGGAAACATCAGCGACGTTCGCCGGGCGATTTCCGCACGGGAAAGCGGCCCGAAAACCCGAATTGTCTCTAGCACCACGCGGCGATTATAGAGCCTGGCGTGCCCGTGATTTGTTCCAGCCAACCCGCTCGGCATCTGCACAAACCCGTTCTATCAGGGTTCGGTGTCATCGGCGGCATATGATTCATAGGTCTTGCCGCGTCGACCGCCCCACCCTATGATTAATTAAGTTACTTTACATTAATAAAACTGTCAAACAGGCGAATGCGCGCTGGACATCGGTCAGTCGTGGCCTGAGAGGCAAACCATGGGCAATGGGGCCCAAATAAAGACTATTGCGGAGGTTGCTAGTGTCCAGACTGAAACTCGGTGACAGCGCCCTTGTCGTCGCCATGGACCACGCTCGGACCCTTGGCGTTGTTCCGGGCCTCGAGAATGTCGGCAAGACCCTTGATCGGGTGCTTGATGCCGGCGCCGATGGCGTCATGACGACCTACGGCGTGGTCAAGCATTTCCACGATCGCCTAATCGGCCGCGTGCCGACCTTCCTCCGTCTCGACGGCGGCCCGTCCATCTATCGCGAGGATTGGCTGGAATATTCCGAGTGGAGCCTGCTGCACACGGTGGAGGATGCGCGCCGCCTTGGGGTCGATGGCGTCTGCCTCATGGGCTTCATGGGTGGCGATGTCGAGATGCGCACTTATGAGATCGTCGCCCGTGTCGTCGGCGACTGCGCCAGCGACGGTTTGCCGGTGATGGTTGAGGCGCTGCCATGTCCCACCGACCGCATCCCCAATACCACCGACGCCAAGGCCATGGCGTCGGCATCGCGCATAGCATTCGAACTCGGGGCCGACATCGTCAAGACTTATTACACCGGCAGTTCTGAGAGTTTCCGCCACGTTACCGAGACCTGTCCGCTGCCGGTCTTGATCGCCGGTGGCGTGCGCATGGATACCATCGACGCCGCACTCGAGGTCGTGCACGGCGCAATAGCCGGCGGTGGCAAGGGCGTCGTATTCGGGCGTAACATCTGGCAGGACGATGACCCGGCCGCGGTGGTTCGTGCCATGCGGGCGATCATTCATGACGGTGCCTCCGTTGCCGACGCCTTGGCGATTGGCCGGTCTGGCTAAGTCGCATGCCCGCCGATGCCCCGTTGTTAGTCGGCATCGATGTTGGAACAAGCGCTGTTCGCTCGCTAATTTTCGATGTCGCCGGCCAAGTCGTTGCGGCGGCCGCTGTTCCAACGCCGACTAACACCGCCGCCGATGGTCGGTCGGAGCATGACCCGCGGGCGCTGTGGCAGGCTGTCGTTGAGACCCTGTCTAAGGCCATGGCGGAAATTCCCACCGGCATGCCGGTGGCCGGCATCGCCGTGGCCAGCATGGGAGAATCCGGCGTCGCGTTGGATGAGCATGGCGAGCCGGTTCATCCGATCGTCGCCTGGTATGACCGTCGCAGCGAACCCCAGGCCGCTCAACTGGCGCAAATCGTTGGGGCACAGCGGATCTTTGCCGCCACGGGCCTCGCCATAGACCCCACTTGCGGCTTGTTCAAGCTGCTTTGGTTCAAGGAAAATGCGCCGGAGGCTTACGCCCGGACCGACTCATGGCTCAACGTCGCGGACTGGATAGCCTTTCAGCTTTGTGGTGTTGCCGCGACCGATTTCAGCCTCGGATCGCGTAGCCTGGCCATGGACCTGCGTCAACGCCGCTGGTCCGAGGATCTTCTGGCGGCGGCCGGGGTCGCCCCGACGCTGCTCGCACCGCTCCATCAAAGCGGCACCGCCCTCGGCCCCGTCCGCGACGATGTCGCCAACCTGGTCGGTTTGCCGCCTGGTGTCGTCGTCGGTGTCGGCGGGCACGATCACATTTGCGGCGCCGTGGCGGAGGGGGTCGTACGGCCCGGCATGTTGCTCGACTCCATGGGCACCGCCGAGGCCCTGTTTCGCCCCACCGATGCGCCGCGCTTCGATCCGGCTACCCGCGATTTGGGCTATCTCCAGGGCGCCATCACCGCAAACACCGGCTACCTGATGGGCGGCATCTATAGCTCGGGCGGGGCGGTCGAGTGGTTCCGCAAGGCCATGGCCGCGGACGCCGGCCATGCCACCTTGATTGCCGAAGCCACTGAGATCCCGCCGGGCGCCCGCGGCGGCATCTTCCTTCCCCATCTCCGTTTTGGCCCATCGGCGGCTTCCGCGGATCCGGTCCGCGCGGCCTTCCTCGGACTCAACGCGGACAGCGATCGCGGCAGCCTATTTCGCGCCTTGCTGGAAGGCCTGGCGCTGGAGGCACGCTTCGTAATCGAGACCATGGCCACCTTGCCTGACATGCCAGCTTTGCAGGAGATCCGCGTCACCGGCGGCAACACTCAGAATAGGTTGCTGCTTGCCATTAAGGCCGCTGTGTTCGGCCAGCCGCTCCATGTCTCGCGGGTACGAGAAAGTACCAGCCTCGGAGCGGCTATTTTTGGCGGCATCGCCGCGGGTATTTACCGCAATGTCGATCACGCCCTTGAGCACACCAGCCGCCCGCCCGACGTCGTGGACCCCATGCCGGATTGGACCGATTTCTACGCGCAACTCTATGGCGAAGTGTACAAGGATCTGGCCGGCACGCTCCGCCAAATCAACGGTCGGCTCCACAGTCTTTCCCAAACATAGCCGGTCGCTGGCTCGGCCATGGGCTAAAGCATCGAGCCAATCGTCCGCGGTCTCATTCCGACCAGACCGCGAGTTCATTGCCATTTGGGTCTAGGAAGTGGAATCTTCTCCCGCCCGGGAAGTCGTAGATGGGCTTGGTTATCTTTCCGCCGGCGCCACCGATATTCTCCAACGTTTGCTGCAAATCGCTCGCATAGAGCACGACCAGCACACCCGGCGACGACACTTGGGATTCATCGAACCCGTTGAAGCCGCCGTCGATCCCCGCGCCGGAGAAGCTCACGTAATGTGGCCCCCAATCGGTAAACTCCCAACCGAACGCCTGATGATAGAAATCCTTTGTCGCAGCAGTCTTCGTCATCGGGAATTCAATGTAATTGATGCGGTTGTTTCGGTCGCTCATCAGCGGCTCCTATTTGCAAAAAGGCTCAAAGCCGCACCACGAGCTTGCCGAAATGACGGGCCGCCCGCATGGCATGATAGGCGTCTCGGGCGTGCTCCATCTCGAACACCTGGTCGACCACTGGTTTCATTTTGTGCTGTTCGATGGCGCGGTTCATGTCCTCGAACGTCCGCCGGCTGCCGACATAGATACCTTGCAGCCGGATCGAACGCCGCATCACCGACGTCGGGTCGAAGCTGCCGCCCGTCAGCACCCCGATCATCCCGATCGAACCGGCGAGGCGGGTTGAGTTGACCGACCGCGCGATCGTTCCGGCACCGCCGACCTCGACGGTATGATCGGCGCCGCGTCCGTCGGTCAGCGCCAGCACCGCTTGGTCCCATTCCGGCGTCTCGCGGTAGTTGATGCCTTGCCAGGCGCCGAGCGCCCGCGCGCGCTCGAGCTTCTCGGCCGAGGAGGAAGTAACGATGGCGCGCGCGCCGAGCAGCCGCACGATCTGCAGAGCGACGATGGAAACACCGCCGGTACCGAGCAACAGTACCGTGTCGCCGGGTCTTGCCCGCCCGACCTCGACCAAACTGTTCCAGGCGGTGACCGCGGAGCACGGCAGGGTCGCCGCTTCCTCGAAGGACAGATGCGACGGTATGGCGACCACCCCATCCGCGCTCAACACCCGATACTCGCTCAACATGCCGTCGAGCGTCCCGCCGAGCGCGTTGCTCATGTCGCGCGCGCTGATCGGCCCATCGAACCAGCCCTGGAAGAAGGTCCCGCAAACCCGGTCGCCCGGCCTCCAACGCGTAACCCCTTCGCCGACCTCGACCACGTCGCCGGCGCCGTCCGAATTGGGCACGCGCGGATAGGGGAGTTTGCGCGAAACCGGGTCCTCGATGGTCGACAGGTCACGGTAATTTATCGAGGAGGCCCGCACCCGCATGAGAACCTGACCCGGCCCCGGTTTCGGCTCGTCGCGCTCGGCCAGAACTAGGGCGTCAACGCCACCCTCGGATCGGATTTCATAGGCTCGCATGGTCGGCACGCTCCGTTGCTATCAGATGTGCGACAGAATGAACTGAACGCGGCTCTCGGGGTCTTCCCTCGGCAACTCCAGCAGATCATAACCCAGATCTTGGTAGGTGTTTCGCATGCCGTCGCCGAAACGCCGTGCCTCGTCGAAGGTCATGGTTCGCTCATCGTCCTGGCAATAGATCTCCTCCCAATTCGGCGCGACGAACACGGTCTGCGCATAACGGTAACGCCGAGCCGCGCGGCGCAGATGTGTGAGGTCCAAGTCATACCATTTCCCGTAGTCCATGACGTCGGGAATGCCCCGGTCGAAAAACAACGGGTCGCTCTTATCCTGCGATCGGCGGTAGTCGAAGAGATGTCGCGCCAGCAGAAGTTCTGTAAACAGCGTCGGATTCTTATCCGGGATTCCGTTGCCGTCGAAACTCCGTTGCTCGGCCAGGATCTGGCGGGCCGGTTCGTCAATGCATTCGAAACCACGCCGTCGAAGCAAATTGAGAACGGTCGACTTACCGCTGCCCGGCGCCCCGGTAAGGACATGGAAATTTTGCATGGTTGTACCTTTGCGTCATTCAGGTTTTGCGGGCGGGCACCGGTCGCAAATTTGACCAACAGCGCCTGTCCAAGATGCAGCAGGAAATTTGTGTGGATCGATTTCGCGGTGGGCACACCGATCCGGCTAGCGTGCGACGAACCTCGCCGCCGCACCGACGGCAATAATATTCGGCACGCTATCGCTGACCCGCGCGACACCATTTTGGCCAAAATAGACCTCCTTGTCAGCCTCGCCGAGCAACCCCTGCCGATAAGTTGCCAGGCTCGCCAAGGGTTCCTTGCCCATTCGGTCGCCACTTTCTTGATTTATGGTCGTCACTTGGCAGCGTGAGCAGGGTTTAACCAGATCGATGGTCAGGCTGTCGTCGACCACCAGTCGCTGACAGCGGTCCTCCACGTCGGCAGTCGTCCCGGTCACCACGATATTCGGCCGGAACCTACTCATCGGCACCGCCGCACCGCCGCGCTGCGTGATCACCTCGTTGAGCCGTGCAAGAGACGCCTCGGTCGTTACCAGCAACGGTAAGCTATCGGCAAAAAACGTGTGATCTCCGGGTTGCGTGTATTTTGGTTGGCAGCCACGGACAACGTCCGGCGCAAACCGAACCAGATGCAGTTCCGCGCCGAGCAGTTCGGAGAAAAATGCATCCGCTTCTGGCGACTGCCGAACTGCCTCTATGTCGTCGCGCCATATTCGCACGGCCACACGCTCGCCCGT
The DNA here is from genome assembly GCA_021774445.1 of Alphaproteobacteria bacterium. Classification (GTDB taxonomy): domain Bacteria; phylum Pseudomonadota; class Alphaproteobacteria; order UBA6615; family UBA6615; genus SZUA-147. The sequence continues at coordinate 221,294 of JAJFJA010000019.1, read as the reverse complement.
CTGATCCAGCGGGACCGTCACGGCGCCGACCCCCGGCGCAGAGAGCCGCAGTCCGTCCTCTCCCACCATGGTTCGTACCTGGCTTAGCCTCGGATACGGCCGCTGCGTGATGAACCCGCCGTCGCGATCCACGACCAGCCATTCGCGGTCATAAGCCAGACCGTGCGGCGCGATCGGCGACCGCTCCAGCGCCATGCCGCGGCAGCCTTTGACCGGATAGACGAATAGCGCCGACACATGGGACCCTTCTGGCACCGTAATCGTCCTCTGCTACTCGCTTGCCTGGACCACATTACGAAGGGGTTCGCCCTTCGCCAGCCGGTCCAGGTTGTCGGCGATGACGGCCCATCGCCGAGCCACCAATTCTCTGGTCCAGCCCGAGGCATGCGGCGTCATGACCACATTGTCCAGCGCATGAAAGGCATGACGGGACGGAAGTTGCACTGAGTCGGCATGGTCAGGGTATTGGTACCAGACATCGATTACCGCGCCGCCGATCGTTCCGGTGGAGCACGCCGCAAAAAGCGCGTCTTCATCGACGACGGCGCCTCGGGCGACATTGATGAGGACGGCGTGGTCCTGCATCAGTCTGAATTCGGCCGGCCCGATCAGTCCCCGCGTATCCTCGGTTAACGGACATGCGACGACGATGAAATCAGCTTCCCCGCACAGCGTGCCCAAGTGATCCATCCCGGCGATATGGTCGACGCAATCGTCCGGGTTGCCCGGGGTCCGAGTGACGGCAGCGACTTGCATGCCGAACGCCTTCGCGCGCGTCGCCACCGCCCGCCCGATATGCCCATAGCCGACCAGCCCGACGGACTTACCCATCAGCTCGCCATGGCTCGGCGTACCGCCGACGAAACCCGCGCGCCAGGCGCCTTGCCGCAATTGGGCATCCATGCCGCGGATGCCGATCTGCCACTCCAGCATCGCCGCCATGACGTATTCTGCCATGCCATACTCATGCTCGAACACGTTGCAGACGGTGCAATGTGCCGGCACGGCCGCGAATTCGATTTGCTCATAACCGGCGCCGGGCAACTGCAGCAGTTTCAGTTTCGGCATCGCCGGCAGCGCCGAGTGACCGAAAGACATGGCGATTAGGGCATCGCAATCCGCCAGCCCGGCGTCGCGATCCAGGTCGTCGCCCTCATCCAACAGGCATATTTCCCAGGCGGTAGTTAACTGGTGCCGCAGGATTTCGGCACCTCCTTCGGTCCCCGCGATACGTTGCACCACCACCCTCACGATTGGACCAACTCCCTTGCCAGCCCGACGACGATGTCGCCCGCCTGCAAGACTTGCTCTCGGGTCACGTCCAAATGCGCCAGCGCCCGCAGCCTATCCGGCTCCTGCGCACCGATCCGCACCCCGCGCGCCGCCAATTTTTCGCTGAACGCCGCCGCGGAAAGACCTGTCGCTGATACGTCGAAGAAGGCGATATTCGATTGTACCAAGGCCAAATCGATGCTTATGCCGGGCACACCGTTGAGCTTTTCGGCGAACAGTCGGATATTTCGATTATCTTCGGCCAGCCGCTCCACGTGATGGTCGAGGGCGTACAGGCCGGCCGCCGCCAGCACGCCGGCTTGCCGCATCGCGCCGCCCAACCTGTGTTTCCACCGCCATGCGTCTTCTATGAAGTTGGCGCTCCCCGCCAGCACGCCACCGACCGGGCAGCCCAGGCCCTTGCTGAGATCAAGCCAAACGCTGTCGCAAGGCCCGCTGTAGGCCTTGGCCGAATGGCTGCTCGCCGCCACGGCGTTGAGCAGCCGCGCCCCATCCATATGCACGATTAGGCCCTTCTCATGAGCCGTCTCCGCCACCGCCTCCAGCGCCTCCAGCGGCCATACCGTTCCGCCGGCCAGATTAGCGGTTTGCTCGACCGCGACCATCCGGGTCCGCGGCAAACTGCGTTTTTCCGGGCGGATAGCTTGGATGACCTGTTCGGCGCTGAACACCCCACGGTCGCCGGCAACCGTCTCCGGCATGACGCCGGCAAGTGCCGCCATGGCGCCGGCCTCGGTCGTGACAATATGGGCCGATTGATCGGCGATGATGGCGTCGCCCGGCCGGCAGTGGACCAGGATCGCAATATTGTTGCACATGCACCCGGAAGGCAGGAAAACCGCCGCCTCCTTGTCCAGCAGTTCCGCGACCCGCTCGCACAGCCGATTGACCGAAGGGTCCTCGCCGCGCTGTTCGTCGCCGACCTCGGCGCTGGCGATCGCCTCGCGCATACCGGCGGTCGGACGGGTTTGGGTATCGCTCTGCAAGTCTATAAAGTCGTCGGACACCGTGTGGAATCTCCCTACGCCTGGTTTCTTGAAGGGGTCGGCCTTGCTGGCATGGTGCCGACCTGGCCGCCCTTCTTATAGCCTTGGGGGCCGCATTATGAGGAAAGTATGCTGATCATAGACGAAGCGACGGTCCGTCGGCACCTCCCTTGGCCGACCCTTATTGATGCAATTCGCGGCGGCTTTCGGGACGGCGCGGAGATGCCCCTGCGCCGCCATTATTCCATCGCTGTGCCGGGCGAGCCCGCCGCGGCGCTGCTGCTCATGGCCTGCTGGACGATCGGCGGTTATATCGGCGTGAAGATTGCCAATGTCTTCCCCGGCAACGTTGCCCGCGGGCACCCCGCGGTGTCCGCCGGTTACGTCTTGATGAGTGGCCGCAATGGGGAGGTGCTGGCCTTTATCGAGGCAGGAGAGCTTACCGCGCGACGCACCGCCGCGGCTTCGGCGCTGGCGTCCGCAAGCTTGGCGCCGCGGCAGGCAACGCGACTATTGGTGATCGGTACCGGCCGGCTCGCCCCCTATCTGGCGCAAGCACACGCGACCGTGCGCCCCATCCGCGATGTTGCCGTTTGGGGTCGCAACCCGGACAAGGCTCAGGCCTTGGCCGCCCGCCTCGCCGGTGACGGCCTGCCCGCCCGCCCGGTCCCCGACTTGGCCGCCGCCGTGACCGCCGCCGATATCATCACCTGTGCGACCCTTTCCGCCGAGCCGCTGATCCATGGACAGTGGCTCAGTCCAGGCACCCATATTGATCTGGTTGGCGGCTATACGCCCGACATGCGCGAGGCCGACGACGCGGCGATCCGGCGCGCCACGATCTTTGTCGATACCCGCGACGGGGTACTGCGCGAGGCCGGTGATATCACGCAGCCTCTGGCCGCCGGCATCATCGCGGAAACGGACATAGCCGGAGACCTGTTCGATCTGGTGCGCGCGACCGGCGCCGGCCGCACGGCCGATGATCAGATAACCCTGTTCAAATCCGTCGGCGTGGCAATTGAGGATCTAGCCGCCGCCGTCGCCGTCTATCAGGCGGAAACAGCCGACTAGTAGCGGATCACCGTCTGAACTTTAGGAAAGTGAGCACCGAAATTAGCTGGAAATCTCGTACCGCGCCATCCAGCGACGGTCGATCCAGTCCTTGAGATGCCAGACCCAACCGCCGGCGATTGCGAGCCGGCCGCGGGAGGCAATAGCATATCGATCCCCGGTGGATATCAGCGCCAGGATATGCCGTTGCGGCCGGTAGGACGTGAGGGCCAGCCCTTGCGCTGCGCGCCTGAGGTTCTCCGCCAGCACCGGGCCCTGGCGCACCGCATAGACCCCGGCCTTGGGCAACGCGTAATCCTTCATCGCCGCCACGTCGCCGCTGGCGAAGATGTTGCCATGCGAGATCGAACGCATGGTTTCGTCTACCGCCACGAACCCACCGTCATCGACGGCCAGTCCCGACTCTTGCAGCCAACCCGCCGCCTGCGCACCTGTTACGAGGAATGCTGCGTCGAATACGATGCGGCTGCCATCGCCGCCATGCAGGACGCCGGACTCGAATCGCTGCGCACGCAGTCCGGCATGGACCTCGATATCTCTCACCGCCAGAGCCCGGCGCATTCGTCGCCGCACGGACGCGACATGATTTGGCAGGATTTCCGGCGATCCGTCGACGAGGATCACCTTGATGTCGCAACGTCCGTTACCGCCCGAGGCGACGCCCCGCAGCCTGTGGTCAAGCGCCAGTGCAAGCTCGACACCGCCGGCGCCGGCGCCGACGACCATCACTCGAAACGGCCCGTCATGTGCCTTGACCTGTTTCTCCAGATCTTCGATCCGCGCCAGCAGTTTATCGATTGGCTTGACCGGGACGACATACTTCCCGGCGCCATCGATATGGGACACCGGAGGCAGTGACCCGATGTCGATCGACAACAGGTCATAGGGGAAGCTGCTGCCATCGCTGCATTCCAAATGCTGCCTGGAGGTGTCCAGTTTGTTGGCCGTCGCGTGAATCAATCGAGCACCTGCGCGATGCACCAGCGGCGCCAGATCGACGTGACAGTCCGCATGGCTGTAGTGCCCCGCCAAGTAACCCGGCACCATTCCGGAATAGGGTGTGTGAATGTCTCGGGCGACAACGGTCAAGCGCACCCCTTCAAGCGGCCGCAGTCCAAATTGCCGCAACACTTCTACATGGCTGTGGCCGCCGCCCACCAGAACGATATCGTAGGGTTTACTCGGCATTTCTACACTCGATTTCGGCCGCTGAAGCTGTTCAGGCATGCCAGCGTGCGGCGGCCAAGGCGTGCCTGGGGTCTAGCGCTAAAAGTTACGGCTGAAGGACGATTCGATCGCACGATAACACCTGAAGAGCGCCTGTAGACTGAAATAATAACTTTGTTAACAGAGTTGTTTGATATTCCGGGGCTGTGCATGGAACCGGTTCAATGAGCGACGTATTCCCGAAAACACCAGGGCAAAGAGACAAGTCGACTAGCATTCTTTTGGTCACGCACGATGACGCCGCCGGCGCGCTGGTCGAGAACATCATTTCGCAGTATGGCACCGCCTTTCGTCTCGGCCGCGTCGCCACGGCGGAAGCGGCGTCGCTGTCCCTGGCGCAATCCCGCTGGGATGTGTGCCTTGTCGACACGTCCATCGGCGAGACGGATGTCGCCGCGGTTGTCGCTGAGCTCACGCTCCGCAGTATTGGGACGCCATTCATCGTCCTGGCCAGCGACGCGACCACCGAATATACCACGGAGCTTGAGCTGGCCGGCGTTATGGACGTGTTGGATCGGTCCACGCTAACGCCGGCCATCCTGGAAAAATCGATCCACTACTCGCTGAAGTATCAGCGTTATCAGGATGGTTTGCGCGCCTCGAAAGACGAGCTGATCAAGCAGCTCTTGGACGTTCAAGAGGCCATGGAAAGACTGCACACCCAGGGTGAGGACTATGCCGAACTCGTCGAGCGCCTCGCGGAAGCGCGCGACCGTGCCGAGTCGAGCGAGAGCCGCTATCGCACCTTGGCTGAGAGAAGCACGGTCGGCATTTGGCAGCTTTCTATCGATGGCACGACCCAATACATGAACCCGGCCATGCGCCGGCTGCTCGAGCTTGACGACGATGAAGCGGTGAACGGCGTGGATCACGTTTCCATGCTGACCGAGGCTGGCCAGCGCGCGTTCCGTAACGCCCGGGATCAATGGCTCGAGCGTGTCTCCGCAACCTGCGAGGTCGCCCTGATCGGCAACCGCACCAAGGACGCGCGCCATGGCGTGATTTCCGGCGGTGTCCTGCCAACGATTGGCGGTAGGGTTGAAGCGCTGCTTGCCATGGTCGTGGACATCACCGAGCGCAAGCAGGCCGAGGATCGAATCCGACATCTCGCCGGCCATGACACCTTGACCGGGCTACCCAACCGCGCCCTGTTTCATGATCGTCTTGAACAGGCGCTGTCGACCGCCCAGCGCGACGGCAAGTTTGTCGCGGTGTTGTTTCTTGATCTCGATCATTTCAAAGACATTAACGACACCCTGGGGCACCCCGCCGGAGATCAACTGCTGATCCAGGTCGCTGCGCGCTTGCGCGAATGTGCTCGGCGGTCGGATACGGTCGCTCGCTTCGGTGGTGACGAGTTTGCGATCATCGCCGCGAGTACCGATAAGGGCCGCGGCGCAACCATATTGGCCGGCCGAGTCATCGAAGCGCTTTCCCGAACCTTCGTCATTAGCGGCCAGGAGGTTCGCACGAGCACGAGCGTCGGCATAACCATGTCGCCTACCGACGGCACCGACGCCGACAAACTTTTGCGCTGCGCCGATCTTGCGCTCTATCGTGCCAAAGAAAACGAGCGCGGCACCTATCAATTCTACGACCGCCAAATGGATCTCGAGATCCGCGCCCGCAAGGAACTCGAACGCGACCTGGCCCAGGCACTCGAACGCCAGCAGCTTAGCCTACGCTATCAGCCTCAGATAGACTTGACGACCGGCCGGCCGTCCGGCGCCGAAGCATTGTTGCGATGGCATCATCCGCAGCGCGGCGAGGTTCCTCCATCCGTGTTTATTCCCGTCGCCGAGAGCACTGGCGTCATCGTGCCGATTGGCGAGTGGGTCCTCAGAAATGCTTGCGCTGAGGCCAAGCGCTGGCAGGAGCACGGCTTGCCGCCGATTCCCGTCGCCGTGAACCTGTCGCCGGTTCAGGTGCGCAAACGAACCCTGGTCGAGACGGTCTCTCGTGTTCTCGATGAGACCTCCCTGGCGCCCTCGCAGCTCGATCTAGAGGTAACCGAAGGCACGGTCATGGACGACACCCCGCTCATGACCAAGCGGCTGGGCCAGTTATGCGACCTCGGCGTCAGCCTTACGATCGACGATTTTGGCACCGGCTATTCCTCACTCGCCTATCTCAAACGGTTTCCTGTCGACAAACTGAAAATCGACCAATCCTTTGTTCGCGATATCACAACCGACCAGAGTGACGCAGCCATCGCCCGTACTGTCATCCTTCTCGGCCATAGTTTGGACATGCGGGTCGTTGCGGAAGGCGTCGAGACTGCCGAACAACTCAGCATGTTGCGCTCTTGCAATTGTGATCAAGTACAGGGCTATTATTTCTCCCGGCCTCTCACGGCGGAGGCATTCGCTCATTGGCTCTCCCAATATGCCGATGATCCGCAGGCGACCGCTCGTGCCGTCCGCAGCGCGTGGTCAATAGCTGACGATCTTGACGATCATCGGCCGCTAAGGGTTGCGCTCACCGCTCTGTGAACCATGTTCGGCGAATACTCGTATGAAAACGGTGTTAACATATTGAAATCATGGCTTCAGTCCGAAACTGGTTAACGGTTTATCAGGGCATCGGGCGGAAACTACGCTAGCCAATAACTATATCCATAAACATGCCTCGTTCAGCGACAGCCAAGGGCAAGAATTTGCCGCCGGGAACGCGCGTCGGCCTTGCTCTCGGGGGTGGCGCCGCCCGTGGATGGGCCCACCTCGGGGTCCTTGAGGCCTTGAACGACATGGGCATTCGCCCGGACGTCATCTGCGGCACCTCCATCGGCGCCTTGGTTGGTGGCGTTTACCTCAGCGGTTTCGCCGCCGAGCTTGAGTTTTGGGCGCGCCGGCTGACCAAGCTGCGTATGGTCCGTTATCTGGATGTGAAGCTGGCCGGTCGCGGCATTATCGGCGGTGGCCGGCTCTTCGCTGAGATGGAGCGTTATCTCGGCGATCGGGTGATCGAGGATTTACCGGTAACCTTTGCCAGTATTGCCACAGATCTCAATACCGGGCACGAAATCTGGTTGCGCCAAGGGCGCCTGACCACGGCAATTCGGGCTTCTTTTGCTATTCCAGGTTTTTTTGAGCCGATCATGGTCGACGGGCGTTGGCTGATCGACGGCGCACTTGTAAACCCCGTCCCGGTCTCTGTTTGCCGTGCTTTGGGCGCCCAAATAGTCATCGCCGTGCGTCTCGACAACAGCAGCCTTAGTAACGGTCTCGATGCGAGTGCCAATATCGACCCCGGCGGCGCCGGTCGCCGCCCGGCGGGAACCGTCGCAGCACCCGGGATGCTTGGCGTGATGATGTCGACGATCAATATTATACAGGACCGGGTGACGCGCAGCCGTCTGGTTGCCGATCCGCCGGATGTCTCGATAAGTGCCAAGGTCGGGCATATCGGCCTGTTGGAGTTCAATCGCGCGCCGGAGCTTATTCAACTTGGCCGGGCCGCGGCCTCGCGCGCCAAGCCGGAGATCCTCGATCTGATGGCCCGGCACCATATTCCGCTCTCGGCGAGCGCCTCGGAGACAGTGGCCGCTCAGCCGCCGGCGGCGCCGTAATCGCCCGATGAAGGCGCCCCCGGCCAAACGAGTCATTGCCGACTGGCTGTTGCCAAGCCTGCGCAGTATCTCCGCCCTGTGGCGGTCGAGCGCCGCCAGGCAGCCGACGCCGCCATATACCCGGCTACAGCGTCCGTTTGTCTGGGAAGCGTCCTACCCGCCGGGCCTACGTTGGGATGCGGCGATCCAAACCGGCCCGCTCTTCGCGTTGATGGACCAGGCAGTTGAGACCTGGCCGGATCAGCGCTGCATGGAGTTCTTGGGCAAGACGTATACCTACCGTGAGGTTGGCACTCTGATCGACCGGGTCGCCCGCAACCTTGCAGACCATGGCGTCGGCAAGGGCGTCCGCGTCGGCCTCTTCCTGCCCAACTGCCCTTATTACGTCTTTTGCTATTTCGCCGTCCTCAAGGCCGGCGGCACGATCGTCAACTTTAATCCGCTCTACGCCCAGCGCGAGATTGCGCGCCAGATCACCGACTCTGGCGCCACGATCATGATCACGCTCAACCTCCGCACGCTTTACCCCAAGGTCGCCGCGCAACTGGATGACACCTGCCTGGAACGGATCATTGTCTGCAGTATGAGCGGCGCCCTTTCGCTGCCGGGCAAGGCGTTGTTCGCCGTGTTCAAGCGCAAGGAGCTGGCGGTCATCCCCAATGACGATCGTCACATCCGCTTTGACAAGCTGACCGGGGACAACGGCTCGCTGCCTGAGATTGCCATCGACCCCGAAAAGGACGTGGCTCTGCTGCAATATACCGGCGGCACGACCGGTATCCCCAAGGCCGCGATGCTGACCCACGCCAACCTATACGCCAACACCATGCAAACCCTGATGTGGGCGACGAGTGCCAAGCCGGGCGAGGAAAAAGTCTTGGCTGTACTGCCTTTCTTCCACGTCTTCGGCATGACCGGTGTGATGAACGCCGCTTTCCGCAACGGCGCCGAGCTGATCATCCTGCCGCGTTTCAAGGTCTCCGAAGTCCTGCGGGTCATCCACAAACAACGCCCGACTGGTTTTATGGGCGTGCCGACCATGTATTCTTCGATCAACAGTGCCAAGGATCTGTCCAAATACGACCTTTCCAGCCTCAAATATTGCATCTCCGGCGGCGCCGCCCTCCATCACGGCATTCAACAGCGGTTCGAGGAGTTGACCGGTTGCACTTTGGTTGAGGGGTATGGCCTTACCGAGGCAGCGCCGGTCTGCACGGTCAATCCCTTTTCCGGTCCCCGCAAGACAGGGTCCATCGGCCTGCCGGTGCCTGGCACGGTGATCGAGATCGCGGCCCTCGACGATCCGGTCCGTATTTTGCCAGTCGGTGAAAAAGGCGAGATCTGCGTTTCTGGGCCGCAAGTCATGATCGGCTACTGGCAACGCCGGGACGATACCGAGGCAACCCTCCGCAGCGACCGTCTCCATACCGGGGACGTCGGCTATATGGATGACGATGGGTTTGTATATGTCATCGACCGGATCAAGGAACTCATCATCAACGCCGGCTTTAACGTCTATCCCCGCATGGTCGAGGAGGCGATCTTGCTGCATGAGGCTGTGGCGGAAACCGTCGTCTGCGGTATCCCGGACAAACATCGCGGCGAGGCCGTGAAGGCCTTCGTCGTCCTCAAACCCGGCATCCAAATAAAACCGGCTGAGCTGCGTCAATTCCTGCGTGATAAGCTGGCACCCTTCGAGCAACCCCGCCGCATCGAGATACGCGACGAATTGCCACGTACCCTGATTGGTAAGCCGTCCCGTCGTGAGTTGGTCATCGAGGAATTGAAGCGTTCCCAGGCTGCCGGGCACGAAGCGGAACCATCTTTGGAGAGCACCTAATATGAGCCTGGACAGCGTAGTCGACACGGTCACCGAGCAACTCGGTAACCTCACCGGCCTCGATGCCAAACTTGCGTTCGATTTCGGCGATGACGGCCTCATTGCCATCGATGCCACCCAGACCCCGCCGGTCATGACCCAGGACGGGGGCGACGATGCCGACTGCACCATTCGCATATCGATTAGCAATTTTAAGAAGCTCGTCGCCGGCGACCTCAACCCCATGTTCGCGTACACCATGGGCAAGTTAAAGATCGAAGGCTCCCTCGGCATTGCCATGAAGGTCGCCTCCCGCTTCGAGGACTAATCGGACGCTCGCCGTGGATAAGACGGCCGTCGGCCTTGATTTGACCACATCTTTGGATTAAGTAGACAGCAATCACTGCGGCGCACAACAGGACCGAGTCGTTGCCCGATATCAGGGCGACGAACAGTGCCCGCCAGGAGGGCGCGCCGATCCGCATTGGCCAGGATAGCGCAGTCGCTGGTTCCGAAAGAGAACCCGACCGTTGTCCACAGAGCGGCCATGCGGACAGAGCAGGGAGGATCGTAGCGTAAGCCACGAGGCGAGCGTGGATCTAGGCTCTGGCGAAGAAGTGGAGAGAGAGAAGTGTCTGTATCTCACACCCGCATTGAGAGCGGGGGCGACGTTGTCGGTTATGCGCTGACGTTGGGACCCAAATATGTTTTCTATACATCCGTGAAAGCGATTGAGAAGTTGAATGAACAACGTTTCAACTCTCTGGCGGCCGTAAGGCGGGCCGTATCCGAAGAAATGGATACGAGCCAGCAAGCGGCCTAGCCGCGGCTGCGATAATCCGGGCCGGACTTTCCGGCCCGTTTGTTTATCAGAATGCCTCTTGCGGCATCGCCATCATAGTGTCCTTCCCGGCCATGATTTTGGCGAACAAGGCGGATGATTCGGGAAGAATGCGCGTCATAAAGAAGCGCGCTAGGACCACCTTATTGGTGTGGAATGCCGGCCGTGTTCCGTTGAGTTGCGCCTGGCTTGCTTTCGCCATGCGCGCCCACATATAGGCAAGCGCGACCAACGCGAACAGTCGCAGATAGTCGGTTGCGGCCGCGCCGGCTTCCTCGGGATCGGAGAGTCCCTGCTGCGCGATCCAGGCTGTCGCCTGTTGCAAGCGCCCGAACGCTTTCGCCAGCGCCATGACCATCTCGGCCATTTCTGGATCGTCTTGATTGTCTTCCAGGAACGCTTGCACCGGATGGAAGAAGCGCCGCAACAGGCGCCCCATATGCAGCGGCATCTTGCGTCCCACGAGGTCCAGCGCTTGAATGCCGTTGGCGCCCTCATAGATCATCGCGATACGCGCGTCGCGCACCAGTTGCTCCATCCCCCATTCATGGATGTAGCCGTGCCCGCCGAACACCTGCATGCCAAGGTTGGTCACCTCGAATCCGGCATCGGTGAGGAAGGCCTTGATCACCGGCGTCATCAGCGACACCAGATCGTCGGCCGCTTCACGTGCCGCCGAATCCTCGTGCCGTTCCGCGACATCCTCGGCCATACCGACCCACAGTGCCAAGGCGCGCGCCCCTTCGTTCAGCGCCCGCATGGTCATCAGCATGCGCCGCACGTCGGGGTGGACGATGATCGGATCGGCCGCTTTGTCGGGATACTTCGCGCCGGAAAGCGCCCGCCCTTGCAGGCGGTCTTTGGCATAGGCCGCCGCCGACTGGTAGGCCGCTTCCGCCAAGCCCAAGCCCTGGATACCCACGCCCATGCGCGCCGTATTCATCATGGTGAACATGTAGCGCATGCCCTTATGGGGCTCGCCGACCAGCACACCCTCCGCGCCGTCGAAATTCATCACGCAGGTCGCCGACGCCTTGATCCCCATCTTATGTTCCAGGGCGCCACAGGAAACCCCGTTCCGGGGTCCCAGGCTGCCATCGCCATTGACCAGGAATTTCGGCACGATGAACAGCGAGATGCCGCGAATACCTGGCGGCGCGTCAGGCAGCTTCGCCAGCACCAGATGAACGATATTCTCGGTCAGATCATGCTCGCCGGCGGAGATGAAAATTTTCGTACCGGTGATCCGATAGCCATCACCGCTCGGCTCGGCCTTGGTCCGGATCAGGCCAAGATCGGTGCCGCAATGAGGCTCGGTCAGACACATGGTGCCGGACCAGCTGCCATCGGTCAGATGCGGCAGATAGCGCTCTTTCTGCGCCGCGCTGCCGTGCAGGACCACCGCATTGTAGACGCCATGCGACAGCCCCGGATAAGTGCCGAAGCTTAGGTTGGTCGAGCAAATCAGCTCCTGCAGCAGCAGATGCAACGACTTCGGCAGGCCTTGGCCACCATAGTCGGGCGCGCACGCCATGCCGGTCCAGCCGGCCTCGGCGAAATGCTGGTAGGCCTCGCGGAAACCTTTCGGCGTCCGCACCACGCCATTCTCCAGCACGCAGCCTTCTTGATCGCCGGACAGGTTCAGCGGCAGCAGTTCCTTTTCACAGAACTTCGCGCCTTCCTCCAGCACCGCGTCTACCACGTCGCGCGACGCATCTTCGTAGCCCGGCAGGTTCGCCACGGTGTTGTCGTAGTTCAAGACCTCATGCAGCAGGAACCGCATATCGTCCAAGGGCGCGCTATAGGTCACCATGGCCTCACAATCCCTCAGTTCCGCAACGGCTTGCCGGTTTCGAGCATATGCTCCATACGCGCCAGCGTCGGCTCGGTCCGCACCAACCGCATGAACGCCTCGCGCTCCAGCCGCAGTACGGTTTTCTCGTCGACGGTCTCCGTGATGTCGGCTTTTTCGCCACCGCTCAAGACCCCGGCCAGCTCATCGGCGACGACCATGTCGTGATCGGTCGCGACGCCTTTGAGCCGCAGATCGTGCAGCGCCAGACCAAGTGCCGCCTTGCCGGTCGGGCCGGGCAGGGTCAGCGTGACCGGCTCCGGCGGTTGATAGCCCGCCATCAGCACCAGCGCTCTAGCCTTGGCATCCGCGAGCAGCCGGTCCCGGTTGAAGGTGATACCGTCGGCACGCCGCAAAAACCCGAACTCTCGCGCTTCGAACGCCGAGGTCGCGACCTTCGCCAGGCCGATGGTCTCGAACGCTTTGGCCAAGGGCGGCATCGGCCCGCCGATCCTGCCGTCGGCAAACCGCGCCAATAGTTCCTTGCAGCCACCCCAGCCGGGAATAATCCCAACGCCGGCCTCGACCAGCCCGATATAGGTCTCCGCATGGGCCTGCACGGCGTCCGCATGTAGTACCATCTCGCAGCCACCACCCAGGGCGAGCCCCGCCGGCGCGGCAACAACGGGGAAGGGGGCATATTTGAGGCCGAGATAGGCTTTCTGACCTTGGCTGACCAATCCTTCGATCATCGGCCACAACGCCGTATTGGCGGCAAATAGCGCCAAGCCCAAATTGGCCCCGACGGAGAATTGGTCGCCCTCGTTGTAAATGACCAATGCCTTATGCGCCTTCGGCACGACCTTCAGGGCCTTATCGATCATCGACAGCACATTCTCGTCGATGGAATTCATCTTGGTGTGTACTTCCAGGCAGGCCACACCGTCGCCGATATCCCACAGGCTCGCCGAGCCGTTGCCCGCCAGTCGCTCACTTGCGCGCTTGATGTCGCTGAGGCTCAACACGCCGTCCGGGCGCGAGACATCGGCATAGTCCCCTTCGACCGTCAGAAACTGGCGGCGTCCGCCATCAATCCGATAGAACCCACCGCCCTCGGCCGCGCGCTGCAGCAGCGTCGGCACCGTTCGTCCATCTTCGGCCAGGCGTTTGGCCAAATAATCGGCGCCGATTTTGTCGATCAGCTCGAACGGCCCTTCTTTCCAGGCGTAGCCAAGCACCATCGCCCGGTCGACGGCATGAATATCGTCGGCGATCTCCGGCACCAGAGAGGTCGCATAACTCAGCATTTGCGACAACACTGCCCAGGCGTACTGCCCCCCCTTGTCCGGATGCGCAACCAAGGCCTGCAGGCCATCGTTCTTGGACGCCTGCAGACTCTCCAAGGCGACCCGCTTGGTCGCTGGCGCATACTCTCCCGTTACCAAGTTGAGTGCTTCCTTGATCCGTCCGCCATTGTCGGTGTTCAGCCGATAGAACCCACCCTTACCCTTGCGGCCGATATAGCCGTCCGCGATCATTTTGGTGATCAGAGGCTGCTCTACGCGAACGCCGTGATAGGCATCGTCGGCGGCCAGGTTCGCCGCCAGGCTGCCGTCGACGTGGGGCATCAGATCGATGCCCACCAGATCCATTAGCCCGAACACGCCGGTCTTCGGGACGCCGATGGGGCGCCCCATCACCGCATCCGCTTCTTCGACCGTCAGTCCGCGCGCAAACGCCTCCCGCACCGCGCACTGGATCCAGAAGGTCCCGATACGGTTGGCCACGAACCCCGGCGTGTCATGGCAGTGGACGATGCCCTTGCCAAGCTGCACGTCGGCGAACGTCGCGATCGCAGACACGGCCGCGTCGCGGGTCGTTGGTCCGGCAACGATCTCCAACAGGCGCATGTAGCGTGGCGGATTAAAGAAATGCGTGATTAGGAAGTCACGGGCAAACCGTTCCGGCAGCCCGGCGACCAGCTTTTCCACCGGTAGGGTCGATGTATTTGAAGAGACAACCGATCCCGGCCGCCGGTGTTTGTCGATCTTGGCGTACAACGCCTGCTTGACTTCCAACCGCTCGACGACGGCCTCGATGATCCAGTCGCAGGTCTCCAGCTTGGCCAGGTGATCTTCCGTATTTCCCGGCGTCACCCGGCTCATCGCCCGTCCGTCCATGAACGGCGCCGGTTTGGCTTTCTTCATCCTTGTTATGGCCGCCTTGGCGATGCCGTCGCGATCATCGGCCCCATCGGGCACGATATCCAGCAACAGCACTTGCGCTCCGGCATTGGCGATATGGGCGGCGATACCGGCCCCCATCACGCCGGCACCGACTACGGCGACCCGGCGCATGGTCACGAGGCAGCCTCAAGGATGGTCGCGATTCCCTGGCCGCCGCCAATGCACTGCGTAGCGAGTGCGAGGGACTTGCCTTCCCGCTGCAGCAACTGCGCCGCCTTGCCGGTAATACGCGCACCGGTGGCGCCCAGCGGATGCCCGAGGGCGATTGCACCGCCGTCGATATTGATGCGATCTTCCGGCAGCCCAAGGTCGTCCATACAGGCAATCGCCTGCGCGGCAAACGCCTCGTTCAACTCGATGATGTCCAGGTCTTTGACGTCCAGCTTTGCCCGCATCAGCGCCTTTTGCGTCGCCGCGACCGGACCGATGCCCATCAATTCCGGCTCGCACCCGGCGACGGCGATGGCACGCAGCTGTGCCAGCGGCGTCAAGCCATGCGTTTTGGCAAAACCGGCCGTGGTGACCAGTACGGCGGCAGCGCCGTCGGTCAGCGGTGAGGAGGTTCCCGCCGTTACCGTGCCTTCGGCCTGGAAAGCCGGTTGCAGTCCGCTGAGTGCGGCAATGTCGGTATCCGGCCGGATACAGCCGTCTGTATCAACCGGTCCGGCACCGTTGGCGATCGCCACGATCTCGTTGTTGGTCAGCCCTTTGTCCCGGGCGGCACTGGCCCTGCGGTGACTTTCCACCGCGAAGGCATCCTGCCGCTCACGGCTGATTTGATAGTGCGTCGCGACGTTTTCCGCCGTCTCGCCCATCGACATATAGGCTTGCGGAAACCGCTCGGCTAAGGCGGGGTGCGGCATCGGGTTGTAGCCGGGGATCGGAATCCGCGACATCGATTCGATTCCAGCACAGATGAACGCCTCGCCGGCGTCCATCTGAATGGCCCCGGCCGCCATATGAATGGCTTGCATCGAGGAACCGCAAAACCGGTTGACGGTGGTTCCCGCGACACTCAGCGGCAGGTCGGCTAAAAAGCCGATCAGCCGGGCCACGTTGAGGCCTTGCTCAGCCTCTGGGAAGGCGCAGCCGACGATGAGATCTTCGATCGCCTGCGGATCGACCCCGGTCTGTTCGATCAGGCCGCGCACGACCTGCGCGGCCATGGCGTCGGGACGAACCTTCGCCAGCGCCCCTTTGTTGGCAAAATGAAAGGGTGACCGGACGTAACCGGCGATAATGACGCTCTTTCGCATTCACATTGGCTCCCGCTGGCGCCTTGTCGGCGCGAAACGCTGGCTTGGCCGAAGCCGCATCGTCACGACGGCCGCCCGCGAGAGCATCTTGCAAACACGCGCGCCATCCGCTTTTGCGGCGGACTACCCTATCTCCGGCCCGCTTGCATAAGGGTTAATGTAGTACAGGTTGTGAGCTCTGTTAGGCTTACATAGTTAACTTGATGATATTGCACGAACTATTGCCGCCGTAGGACGAGCATCCGAATGACGTCGCGGTAAACGAATCGCTCCGAGACGACCTCGAGGCCGGCGGCCTCGGCATGCTTCTCCGGCGTTCGGTCGAACCCGGCCCCATAAAGCCATCCGGCCACCGGTCCCCAGAAATACCTCATGATGAATCGGCGCCTGGCCTGTTGCGGCAGCCGGTAGTCAAGCAGCCTGATCTCTCCGCCCGGCTTGACCAACCTGGCCAACTCCTGCAGCGCCGGCAATTGTTGGTCGTCATCCAGAACGCAGAACACGAAGGTGGAAACGATCGCGTCAAACCCCTCCGAGGCCAGGCCGGTGTCGCGGATGTCCGCTTCCCGAAGATCCACAGCGCGCCCAACCGCCGCCCGCCGGGCTTTGGCCCGCCGCAACATTGCCGGACTCAGGTCAATGCCGGTGACCGTGCTCCCGGTTGGGTAGAAGGGGATATTCCGTCCCGTTCCCACCCCGGCGTCCAGCAGCGTGCCGGAGAGATTCTCAAACAACAGCGGCCGGATCGCCTGATAGCGGCCGACTTCAAAGAAATGGTCCAGCAGGTCGTACCAGCGGCCGACCCGCTCATAGACCTGTTTCTTGTCCACCCGATCCGCCTAGCGCAGCAAAACGAAGTTGTTTGCCGATCTATACCGTCGCAGTCCCGACTGAAACACCAGCACCGCCAGCCCAAGATAGCCGGCCGCCGCGGCCGCCAGCCCGGCAAGCCCGGGCCAGTCCAGCCCGCGCATGATCTCCACCGGCAGGAAGGCCACAAACCACGCCGGGATGATAGTGAACATCAGCAGCTTGAACAGAGGCGCGAACCCGACCTGTGGATACAGCGACAGCATGATGAAGATCTCCATCAACTGCTCCGCAAGCCGTCGCATGGATCCGGCGAAGAACACCCAGCTTTGCAGCAACAACGCGATCGCCAGAAAGATCACGCCCACCGCAACCCCGATAAGCAGCAGAATCGGCAGATCACCGATCTCGTACCCGCCCCATGTCAACCAAAGCATGATGGCCGTTGCCATGTCGCCCAATCCCGTCGGCCTGGAATCGCTCATCATCAGCGCCAGCAAGGGACCTTTCGGCCGACCCAAATAAGGATCGAGCGCGCCGTCGGCCACCAACCTCGCAATGCTCAATGTGCCGCCGAAGAAAAAGAAGATGAACCCGTAACCGAACGCACCGGCCCCGAACAACACGGCGATATCATCCACTTGCCAACCGCCGATCGAAGAGAAATTGGCGAAGAAGATCAGCCAAATCATGAACATGATGAGGTTCTGCACGAACATCATCACGGCAAACGAGGCGAACATCACCCGCTGCCGTGTCGCCGCCCGCAAATTCGTGCGCAGCAGCGTCCACAGATAGTCAAGATAAGGTACGACCCGTCTCATGCCTTGTCTCCCGGCGGCCGGCTCGATGCCCACCGCCGTGATGTTTATCGCTTATCCCGGATTTGTTGCCGAGATGATCCAGGAAGACGACTCCATGACAATCCCGTCCGCCTCCATCTTTTGTGCCTCGATGGCCCGGCTCAGGGCAGCCTCGATCTCTTCACGCTTCTCCTCCGCCTCGTCGCCGGCCTCGCGGAACACTTCGCCGGCCGGCCCGATGGCGAGTTGAAAATCGATGGCATCGCGCACCGTTCTGCCGACCAGTACCGGCGCATCGGCACGCTCGAATTTTATGTTCTCGTAGCCCGCCGATTTCATCATGCCCGTAACCATTTCTTGGCTTGCCATGGAGAACGGTCCCGGCCCGCAAGTCGCCGCGTCTTCGCCCGGTGGTGGCAGGAATTGCAAAACCACGTCCTTGGCCATACTCAACCAAGGATTGTCGGCGCGGGTCCGCCACACGATGTGGGTCACGATACCGCCCGGCTTGAGCGCTTTGCGCATATTCCTCAGGCCGGCCACGGGATTCGAGAAAAACATCGTACCGAAGCGTGAAAAAACGAAATCATACTCCGCGTCGAAAGGGTAAATCAGGGCGTCCCCTTCCTCGAAGGTGACATTCTTCAGTCCTTGTTCGTCCGCGTCTTTTCGGCCGTAGTCCATAAACGCTTGGCAGCAATCGAGCCCAACCACCCGACCGGTGGGCCCGACGAGTTTGGCCAGTTTGATCGCTGTGTCGCCGAACCCACAGCCGACGTCGAGCACGTTGTCGCCCGCTTTGACTTGCAACGAGGGAAAGATGGCCTCGCTGTGATGCGTTAAACCGCCGACCAGAACATGTTTGAATCTGATAAACTTGGGGACCAGGATTTCATTCCAAAAATCCACAAACTCGGTATCGCCCTCGGGCGCCAGCGCCGTACTCATAGCCTTATCTCCCAGAAATGTGCCGCCATCATCTTGCTATCTTCGCACAAAACACTATCACGCCAATGTGATGCACATCACTTGGCTCAGGCCTGATCGCCGACCCTACCCACGGTGTCGAGAACGCGTTGGTATAACCACAGCACCCCAACCGCCATGACGCCCAGCCACAGCAGCAGCGGGACCAGCATCGTTATCGCCTCGGCAGCGGACGGCCCGAACACCAACGACGCGGGTCCGTGCAGCATTGCCGCATAGGGTGTTGACGCCGCGAATTGGCGCAGCCCGTCCGGATAGACCGCCAGCGGTAGGATTAGGCCGCCCAGCAGGAACGTGAACTTTTGATTGATCCAGTGCGCCGGTCTCGCATGGGGACCCCACAACTCCAGCAGGCCGACCATGAAATGGGCCATCAGCATTAACATTGTCGCACCCGCCAACATGACCGCCAGCATCGCCAGATGCCAAGGCGCCCACGGCCAGTTTCCGGTGATCAGTGCTGCGGCCAGGAATCCCACCGGCGCCAGCACCAAACCCTGTGCTAGTGAGCGTCCGGTCCACTCCGCCATTTTCATCAGCCAATAGGGCAGGGGACGGGTGATCAGGCCACCGACCTGTCCGGCAAGGATCTCTTCGCGAACCTCGATATAGCGATTGCCCACGACTAGGGTGACCAGTTCTGTGACGGTTACGTACCAGATCATCGAGGCCGCATTGATCTCCGCCAAGCCTTCCAACTCAAAAAAAGGCGTAATCGAGAAGATGCTGGCGAACACGGCGATCAACACCACGTAGGTCACGCAAATGACCGCCAACGAAAATCGTTCGCTCAGCGCGCTCCGCCAGCCGAACCGAAACAACGCCCTTATCCCGACGCGTCGGCGCCGATCGTCCATGCGGCCCGGGCGTGCGTTAGGCATGGCCCGCCTCGCGCTCTTGGTCCTCATAGATCTGCTTGATCACGTCGTCCAATCGCGCTTCCTCGATCACCAGGTCTTGCACGGACAACGACCCGAGCGCCGCCGCCACCACCTGATCGACCGAAGCTACTTCCAGATCGACGCCAAGTTGCAGCTGGTGCCGGCCACTATTGAGGACCTTCACGCCGGCCATCGCGAACGCTGGCGTTTCCTCGCCGGTGGCCAAGGTAATAGCCTTCTGGCGCCCATAGTGCCGGCGCAGCTCCGCGAGCGGCTGATCCAGCAACTTCTCGCCGTGATTGATCACGATGACGCGCTCGCAGATTTCCGCGATGTCCCCGGTGTCGTGGCTGGTCAGCAGGACCGTAATGTCTTCCTGACGGCTCAGCGCCTTGAGATGCTCCCGCAATTGCGCTTTCGCGGTGACGTCGAGGCCAATGGTCGGCTCGTCCAGGAATACGATCCTCGGTCCATGCAACAGGCTGGCCACGATCTCGCAGCGCATCCGCTGCCCGAGCGAGAGCTGCCGTACCGGCTGTTCGATCAGATGACCGATGCGAAAGGCCTCCACCAGTGCTGCAAGCCGGCGCACATAGGTCGCCGGGGGGATGTCGTAAATCTTCGCCAACAGCACGAAACTGTCCCGCGCCGGCAAATGGAACCACAGTTGCGAGCGCTGCCCGAAAACGATGCCGATGCGGTAGGCCAGCGCCTGTCGTTCTCGCCAGGGCACATATCCCGCAACCTCGGCATGCCCTGCGCTTGGATACAGGATGCCGGACAGCATCTTTAATGTCGTCGACTTGCCGGCGCCATTCGGCCCTATGAAGGCGACCCGCTCACCGGCTTCGATGGCGAATGAAATCGCATTTACCGCGGCGACCGAATGGCGTTCCCGGCGCCCGAACAGCCTTCCGGCCAACGACGCGCCTTCCTGCTTCGTCGCAATCTCAAAATGCTTACTCAGGGCCTCGACGTGCAGCGCGGACATGAAAAACGGCCTTCCGATTTTCGGAGGCCGTCCCTTTGTCCTGATCGGGTCTCAGCCTCCTGGGTGGCGGCTGATGGTCCCGGTTTGGGAATCGATCAGCCTGGCGGGGTCACGTAAATATCGACGCCATTGACCCAGCCCTTGGATGACGGGCGCGCGCCAACGCCGCCGAGCACGAGGGTGCCGGTGGTTGGGTTCGCGGCGCGGGACATATGTGACGTTTGGGTCATGGCTCGAAGTTTTTCGCTGAGGGCATTTGATGTAACGCAAACAGCCTATCGGGGCAACAATGAAGAAATCATGGACTTCCGCTGCCGCTGCCAGTCTTCCGCGGATATGCGGTAGAGCACATGCGGACATAGCGGATGGTCTATCGGTATGTTCGGGTGCTCAAAATTATCCTCGGGCAGACTGGCCATTCCCAGCCGCTCCATTACCTCCCGTGACCGCTTGTTTGCCTCGGCTGTGAAGGAAACAACCTCGGCCAAGCCGGCATTATTAAACCCGAAGTCCAAGGAAGCCGCGGCCGCCTCGGTGGCATAACCCTTGCCCCAATAGGCTGGCGCGAGCCGCCAGCCGACCTCGACGCACGGCATGAAATGAAAGTTGATCCGCGGCACCGATAGACCGACAGCGCCGATAAACGCGGCGCCACCGATCTCCTCGACGGCCCAGAGCCCATACCCGCGCGCTTCATGATGCGCTTTGACCCGCGCCACCATGTCGTCACTTTCTTGGCGCGTCGGCTCGTAAAACAGCGTCCGCACCACCTGCGGGTCGACATTCATTTCCGCGAACGGTTCGAGGTCTGAATCTCGCCATTCGCGCAGCAACAGCCGGGATGTCGTAATAGTTTCCATGGCGGCGTTATATGATCAAAGATATGACGGAGCCAGAGGATAGGACGCCTCGCTCGCAATATGTGCCGTTCCCAAAGTTTAGGGGCAGCTCAAATATCCGGAGTGTCGCCATGAAAATCGATGGGCAATGTCATTGTGGCGCCATCGCATACGAAGCCGAGGTCGATCCTGATAACGTGGCGATATGCCATTGCACCGACTGCCAATCGCTGTCGGGTTCGGCATTTCGCACGAGCATTGCCGTTCCGGACGCCGCCTTCAAGCTGATTGCCGGAGAACCAAGGAACTATATCAAGACGGCGGAAAGCGGCGCCCAACGCATTCAATCTTTTTGCGCGACCTGCGGATCGCCGATATATGCGACATCGGTCGGCGGTGGGCCGAAGACCTATAACGTCCGGGTTGGCACAGTGCGTCAGCGCGATAAGCTTGTGCCCAAGCGACAGTACTGGTTTCGCCCGGCGCAGGGTTGGCTGTCCGACATCCGCAATTTTCCCAGAATCGACAAGCAGAGCCCGTAAGCCATCACGCCGCGATGCGGCCATATCCTGTAATCGCCGCGAACTGGGTATGACCCTCGTCGCTGGCCCTGATCGGATTGTGTGCTCCGAAATGGGCGGCCACAAATCGGCGAGCCAGGTAAGCTTTGCGCGCGTCGCCGGCGACCAATTCCTGCCCCGCCGCTTCCAGCAGTTTCGCGCCGGCGAACACGTCCGCGGCAAAAGCCAGCAGCCGTTTAGCATGGCGCGGTCCGTCCTCTGGTCGGGATCGTACCACCGCAAAGGCCTCCTTGCAGCGCCCCGAGGCAACCCCAAGCGCCTCGCCCTCCGGTCGCAACGCCGCGGGTAGCGTTGCGATGATCTGCTCGATTTTGCCGATCAGCAGTGCATCGCCCGGCAGCTTGCCCGCCACCATGCGCAGCAGCTCCAGCGCCTGCACATTGCTTGGCCCCTCCCACACTGTCAGCACCAGTGCATCGCGATAGAGGCGCGCCGTTGGCCATTCCTCGGTGTAGCCATTACCACCGACCAGCTCGACCGCTTGTTTGGCGGCGCTGACGGCATTCTCCGCCGTGCGGTATTTTGCCAACGCCGTGACCAGGCGCAGCCACGGGCGCTCACCCTCGTCAGCCAGCACCAAGTCGAATGCCTGCGCCGCACAGAAGGCCAACGCACAATCGGCCTCCAGCTCCATTTGCATGTCCAAGAGCGTATCTTGCACCATCGGATAGCGGGCGATGCGACCGCCGAACGCTTCCCGATGGCTGCTCCAGCACATCGCTTCCACGAAGGCCCGCCGCTGCACGCCGCAGCCGCTCACCGCATTGTGGATGCGGCTGTACTCGAGCGCTTCCAGCATGGCTTTGAGGCCGTTCGGCGGGCCGGCGATCTCCCAGCCCAGGCTGTCGTTCAGTTCCATTTCACCGGTCGCCAGCCCACGCGTCCCCAGCTTGTCCTTGAGCCGCCGTAGCCAAAGTCCGTTCGGTTCGCCGTCCGGCAACACCTCTGGAACCAGGTAGCACCCCAGGCCCTTGCTGCCTGGTGGTGCGCCTTCTGGACGTGCCGTCGCCATCGCCAGGCCCGAACCGGCGTTGCTGGTGAACCACTTCAGTCCGGTCAACCGCCACGCCTCTCCATCTCGCCGCGCCACCGTCGTCGTCGCCCCGACGTCCGAGCCGCCATGCAGTTCCGTCGCCCAGGTTCCGGCGCTCAAGGCCTGCCCATCCAGTCGGGTCAACAGCGGAAGATAGCGGTCTCGGAGCGATGGGGGTGCAAGCTGATCCAGTACGTAAGCCACGGCGCCGGTCATCGTCACCGGGCAATGGATGGAAATATCCGCTTGGGAAAGCATATAGCCCATGGCAAAGGACAGCAGGTGTGGCGCTGCATCGGCGCCGTAGGCCAGCCCGATCACGCCGCGCCTATAAGACTCTTCGTGACAAGCTGTATAGCGCGGGTTGAGGATCACCCGGCTTACCGCATCGCCGCCCCGGCTATGGGTCTCCAGGCGCGGCGGCGCCACCCGGTCGCTGTAACTCGCCTGTTCGTCCAACGGGCCGCCGACCCAGGCGCCGAAATCGCTCAGCGCTTCGCCATATTTGTCCAGCACCCCCGGGGCCAACCGCGCCAACGATCGCTGCAGGTTGACATCGAGGGTGAAGGCATTGAGTCCCAAGGACTCTGCCGGATAGGAAATCGGCTCTGAGAGCACGGCTGGCTTTGGCAAGGCGCCCTCCATGGCGGTCGTCGGTCCTAACCTAAAGATCGTTCACCACCATCGGATTAACAAGCGGTGCTCGGTTGACCGATTTAGACTGGCGGGCTAACGTTCACGCCATGGCCGCAGGAACCTTTGAGTATCGAATTAGCGGCCGGGCGCCCATCGGGCGTCCGGGCTCAGCCGCTATTTCGTTCGATCTCAAGGAGTTCCACCACCATGTCCACCCACGAATCTAACCACACCGCTTGCTTTCACCTATTGGCTCAGGTCGATCCCGGCGTGATGCCGCGTGTCCTTGGCCTGTTCGCCAAGCGCGGCCTTGTGCCCAGCCGCTGGCACAGTTCCATCGCCGGTCCGCGCTGCGCTGAGTTGCATATCGACCTGGAGGTCGAATCCATGGCCGATGACCTGACCGAACAGATCGCCGCCGCGATGCGGCAGATCACCATGGTAAGTCTCGTATTGACGTCCCAAAAACGCCGTGCCCTGAGCGCCTAGTCCGTTCTCGATGTACCGGGTCGGCGACATCGTCCTGGTAAAGGACAGCATGCAGGCGGGCTATCGCTATGCAATCGAGGCACTGCCCGGGCGAGATTTTGCCCCGGATTTTCGCCCCCATCTCACGCCGAAGGAAATGCTGGCGATGGGGGTGTTTGAGGGCAAATACTGCAACGATTGTCGGCCCGAACTCCCCGCCGACTGGTTCACGGACGCGCGAACGGCGGACTTGCCCGATCCCTCGCTCAACTATTTTCGCGTCAAGAGCCGCCAACCGTTGCGCATTTGGCGAGAGAAAGGCTGGATTATCGGGCCCGATCCGCGCGGTTGGTTCCAGTGGTATTGCCGGTACTATCTTGGTCGCAGACTGCCCGAAATCGACCAACGACAGATCAAACGATGGCGCGCCTTCCGCCGCCACGCGGCCCAAGTGCGGATCAACTGCGATCCCGGCGACTGGTCGTGCCGACCACGGCAGCGCCAAGCACTGCTGCAATGGTCGTATGACCCGTTAATTTAGCGGAACCGACTGGGTGCCAGGTCCGGCTGCTGGCGGACACGGCGCCCCGGCACCGGCTGAAATCAAAGTTAACGAGTGCCTAACAAATGCCGCGTAGGATCATTCGATTGGAGGCGCAACCGCGTTGGTTCTATGAGGGATAGGCTCCTATGAGCAAATCGGCCTTTTCGCGAGAGACCAAGCGTGTCGGCGCGCTGCGCCGTTACGATGTCCTCGACACGCCGTCAGAAGCCTCGTTCGATCGTATTACTCGCCTGGCGAGCGGCTATTTTGATGTCCCGATCGCCCTTGTCTCCCTTATCGACGAGCACCGACAATGGTTCAAGTCCAGGCAGGGTCTGGACGTGAGCGCCACGCCGCGCGAGATCGCCTTTTGCGCGCACGCTATCCAACAAGATGACGTCATGATCGTTTCGGACGCGCTCGCGGATCCGAGATTCGCCGAGAATCCGCTGGTTACCGAAAATCCCAATATCCGGTTCTACGCCGGCGCGCCGTTGCGGACCCACGACGGCTATAACTTGGGCACGCTCTGCGTCATTGACCGCGAACCCAGGGATTTGACTGAGCAGCAGCAAGCCGTTCTCAAGGACTTGGCATCGCTTGTTGTGGATGAGCTCGAGCTCCGTTTGTATGGTCTTCAGGCATTTGAAGAACTCGAAGAAAATCAGCGCGAACAGGTCGAACTGAAGCGACTGGCTTGGATAGACCCGCTCACCGGTGTTTATAACCGCCGCTACCTCGCAGAGGTCAGCGAGAAAGAATTCAACCGAAGCAGGCGCTACACAAGGCCGATCTCTTTCATGATGATCGACATCGACAAGTTCAAATTGATCAACGATCAATATGGTCATGCTGGCGGAGACAGCGTCCTGATAGCGTTCGCCGAGCTTGCTCGCAAGTTGCTGCGCGAACAGGACTGCTTTGGTCGCTTCGGCGGCGAAGAGTTCTTGGTAATATTGCCTGAGACCACTTCGGACGAAGCAGCTCGGGTGGCGGAACGGATACGCGCGGAGGCATCCGGAAGCACGTTTCAGGCTGGTGATAGCGGCGTTGCTATCACGGTCAGTATTGGTATCTCCACCATCGACGACCGCGACGCCGACTTGGCCGCTTGCCTGAAGCGGGCCGACCAGGCGCTTTACCAGGCAAAAGCGGCGGGAAGAAACACGGTGATTTCTTCCGACTCACCAGCCGAGCAGCAACAGCAGCCGATCCAAGCTATTCCGGCTGCTTAACCATTTAGGCCGGCTCAGCTTACCGCGCGCCCGTCTTCCGGGTGGCTTTTCTTAGGGTGTGCATCCTGGAGGATCCGCTCGGGGGGGAACCGCACGGTAACAGTGGTACCCGATCCCAGCTCACTCTCAAAATCCAGTGAGCCGCCGTGCATCTCAACCAGGGATTTCGTTAACGGCAGACCGAGGCCCGTTCCCTCTTGCTTCCGATTGAGTTGGCCATCCACCTGGCCGAACAGGGACAGCGCCTTCGGGATCTCCTCCCGCGCCATGCCGATGCCTGTATCGCAAACCTGAAATACGTGGCCACTGTCCGGCGAGCATGAGATCCTTAGCACGACCTGACCGCCACGATCCGTGAACTTGACCGCGTTTGACAGCAAATTTGCCAGGATCTGCTTCAGTTTTCGGCTATCGGCGCACATCGCCGGAACATCGCTGACCGTCTCCATGGTCAGAGCAACGCCGGCGTCCTCCGCCCGGCCGTTGAGCAGTCTGATCACGGAATCTGCGACCTCTTCGACCGCCAACACGTCCGCGTGCAACTCGTCCACACCTGACTCGACCTTGGACAAATCGAGAATATCGTTGATCAGGTCGAGCAAGTGCCGTCCGGCATCACAGATGTCTTGGCCATAGCCTTGGTATTTGTCGTTGCTCACCGGGCCGAAGGTCTGCTGGGCGATGATCTCCGAGAAGCCGATAATCGCATTCAGTGGCGTGCGCAACTCGTGGCTCATATTGGCCAGGAATTCCGACTTGGCCCGGTTCGCCAACTCGGCCTGTTCCTTGGCTGCGCTTAAGGCTTGCTCTCCCTGCTTCCGAGGCGTGATGTCGCGGTTGATGCCGATTAGCCCGACCACCTCCCCGTCCCGGATCAGTGGCACCTTGGTGGACGAAAGCCAGACTGTCTCGCCGTCGGGACCGATGACAGCCTCCTCACGCCCCATTACCGGTTTTCCGCATTTGATTATTTGGCGTTCGTAGGCAACGAATTCATCGGCCAGTTCCGGGGCGTGATAATCATGGTCTGTCCGCCCGATCATTTCCTCGGTGGAGCGGGCACCCATGACTCCGGCCGTCTTCTCGTTCGCGGCGATAAACCGGCTCGCCCTGTCCTTGACGAACACCATGTCTGGCCAGACATCCATCAATGTTCGCAACAGGGTCCGCTCGTCCTCTAATGCCGCCTCGGTCTTGTTGCCGCCGCTCACGAGCGCCGCGGTTACCCAAATCGCCAAAAGCGCGAGCGCCTCGTTGGCGGTTACTTGCCAGAGCTGTTCGCTTGCCGGCCAGGGGAGGAACCCGCGGAACGTCAGGACCGAGCAAATAATGGCGAAGAGCGTCGTCGAACGCCGACCCGGCAGGCGCGCGGTCAGCGCGACGACAGTCATATAGGGCACGCCGGTTGCGATACCCAACGGAACCAGCGGACCGACGATGAAAATGACGCCGACGAGCAGGACGCAAATCGTCCATAGCCTGTTGGAAATCGTCTTTGAGGTTATAGCCATTCGGTGCCCATGGGCATAAAAATACGAACTTCATATTAACGTGAGATTACTAAGTGTTGCTGCTACAGAGCACGAACGCCTATCGGGTGCCCTTCACCCGAAATGGCCGCCTGACGTTGATCTTGATCAATGCAAAGGCCGATGCTTCCACATAAAGTTAAAGAGTCGGCGAACGCTTGGAGAATGAAATGGCCCGCACGGGAAACTCGCACGCCAATCCGGCTGGGTCCGTACTCCCTGCGCGTCCTTCGGCCGGCCGAACCGCCCCGAAATCCAGTTCGTACAAAGCAGCAAAAATGCCGAAACCGGGCAAAGCGAAGAAGGCCGCCAAGTCAATACAGCCGCAAGCTTCAAGCATGGTATCGAAAACGGGGAGCGTGCTTCACGCCCTGGCGGAGATGCGTCATGACCCTGAAACCGTCCGACGGGCCTTCGAGACCGGCGCTTACCCCTACAAGACGAAAATCAAGCGCCAGCTCTATGAGGACCACAAGGCTGAGCTGCAGGTCGAACTGCTGAAGCTGCAAAACTGGGTTCAAACCCGGGGCGAGCGAGTCATCCTCCTCTTTGAGGGACGCGACGCGGCCGGCAAGGGTGGTACCATCAAGCGCTTCATGGAGCATCTCAATCCACGTGGCGCTCGCGTCGTCGCGCTCTCCAAGCCGGGAGAACGCGAGCGCAGCCAGTGGTTCTTCCAGCGCTACATTCAGCACTTACCGGCGGCCGGCGAGATCGTGATGTTCGACCGGTCATGGTACAACCGCGCCGGCGTTGAGCGGGTCATGGGCTTTTGTTCGCCAAACGAATACCTCGAATTCATGCGCCAATGCCCTGAGCTGGAACGCATGCTCGTCCGCAGCGGCATCCACTTGTTCAAATACTATTTTTCCGTCACCAAACAGGAGCAGCGCCGGCGCTTCAAGTCGCGGGAAAAGGATCCGCTCAAGCGCTGGAAATTATCGCCTATCGACCTCGCGTCGCTCGATAAGTGGGATGACTATACTGAGGCAAAGGAGGCGATGTTCTTCTATACCGACACGGCCGATGCGCCATGGGTCGTTGTGAAATCGGACGACAAGAGGCGCGCACGTCTCAACTGCATGCAACATTTTCTGTCGTCGCTGGCTTATCCCGACCAGGATCGGCAGGTCGTACGCGGCCCCGATCCGCTCATAGTCGGCAAGACCGACCATGTCATCGGCCGCGAACAGCACATCCTGGACAAATCGGTTCATCCGGACCGGCGCCACTCGATCTAGGAGTTTGCGGGCGCCGAGCAGGCCGGTCAGACGGTCCGGCCTTTTGATGATCAGCGTGCTTTCGGCGCAAGATCAGGGCCGATCCAACCCCACTTGTCCGATCAGACCTCCGCGGTGCAGTATCCCCACCAGGGGAGGGTACGATGATGCAGCTTCACGAACTGACGGCGACCGCGTTACGGGCCAAATTGGCTGCCGGCGAGACCACGGCCGAGGCCGTCACCCAAAGCTGCCTCGCGCGCATCGCCGACCTCGAAGGCAGTATTCACGCCTGGATCCACCTGGCTGGCGACGAAGCGCTGACCCGGGCGCGCGCCTCGGACGCCGGTCCCGCGCCGGGATTGCTTCAGGGCATTCCGGTTGGTGTGAAGGACATCATCGATACCGCCGACATGCCCACGGCATACGGCTCGACCCTCTACCAGGGTCACCGTCCGCCTTGGGATGCGTCCTGTGTCAGTCTGGTGCGCGCGGCCGGTGGCGTGCCGCTTGGTAAGACGGTCTCGACTGAGTTTGCTTATTTCGCCCCCGGCGCCACGGCCAACCCGCACAACATAGCCCACACCCCCGGCGGCTCCTCAAGTGGTTCGGCCGCGGCGGTTGCCGCGCGGATGGTGCCGCTGGCGTTCGGCTCTCAAACCGCCGGCTCGGTTATCCGCCCGGCTTCTTATTGTGGTGTCGTCGGTTTCAAGGCAAGCCGCGGCAAGCATTGTTTGGCCGGCATCAAAACCCTCGCGCACTCCCTCGATACGCTGGGTTGGTTTGCGCGCTCGGTGCCTGATATTGCCCTCATGCGCAGCGCGCTGCTGGGTGAAGAGCAAGGATTGGGCGACAGTTCCAGCCACGCCCCGAGGATAGGCGTGTGTCGGACCGCCCAATGGAACGAGGCCGAGCCATCCAGCCAGCAGGCGCTGGCGGCTGCCGCAGAGAGGTTCGCCGCGGCTGGAGCGCAAGTCGAGGATCTCGACCTGCCGCCGCTGTTTGATGATTACAACGCGTCCCAGCAAAGATTGATGAACTACGAGGTCGCACGGGCGCTGGCTTATGAGCGTATCGACCACCGCAATGAAATTAGCGACGTGTTGTGCGCGAACTGTGATGAGGGTCTAGCGGTTACGGAGGCCGAGTATGAGGCCGCCCGTAATCACGGCCGCGCCGGTCGTCACGCCTTCGCCGAACTCATGCAGGATGTCGATATCCTGCTGACCCCAAGCGCTCCCGGCGAAGCACCGGCCGGACTCGCGGCCACCGGCGATCCGAAATTCAACCGCACCTGGACCTTGCTTGGCGTCCCGGCCCTGAGCCTGCCCGGGCATACCGGGCAACAGGGCTTGCCTGTGGGAATACAGCTCATCGGCCGGTTCGGCGGCGACCTTGATCTGCTGCGCTGGGGTCAATGGGCGGAAGAACGGCTGCGGTGAACGGCGGTCGGGAACGTGCCATCACGCTCGCGGCGCCGGCCAAAATTAACCTCTATTTGCATGTCGTGGGTCGCCGCGAAGACGGCATGCATTTGCTGGACGGTCTGGTCGTCTTCACGGCCCTCGGCGATGCGGTCACAGTCCGTCCTGGCGATGAACTGACACTAAGGATCGATGGCCCATTCGCGCGTGATCTCGATCCCGATTCTGGGGACAACCTGGTCCTACGCGCGGCCTCGGTGCTCGCGGAAGCATCTGGCCGTCCCGCCCGTGCAGCAATCCATTTGACGAAAAACCTACCTGTGGCTGCCGGCCTCGCCGGCGGTTCAGCCGACGCCGCCGCAACGTTGCGCGCCCTATCCGCACTCTGGGGTATTCCACCCGGTAGTGTCGACTTACCGGACCTGGCTCTCCGACTTGGCGCCGACGTCCCCATGTGCCTCGCCGGTCGACCGGCCTTTGTCGGCGGCATTGGGGAACAATTGGCGCCGGCACCGCCGTTGCCCGATCTTGGGCTTCTGCTTGTTAATCCCGGCGTACCCCTGTCCACCCCGGCGGTCTTTCGGGCCAGGTCTGAAGCCTTCTCCGCGCCCGCGCGTTTCGATGAGTCGCCGGCGGACGTACCGGCCTTGGTCAACCTCCTGTCGGTCCGTGCCAACGACCTGACACCGGCGGCCAGCCGCTGCTGTCCGGAGATCCTGGAAGTGTTGTCGGCGCTTAAATCCTTGCCCGGTTGCCGGCTCGCCAGGCTGTGCGGCAGCGGCGCCACCTGCTTTGGCTTGTTCGATCATCGGCAGGCCGCCATGGTTGCCGCGCGGGCCTTAGGTGGCTCGCCCTGGTGGCGGGGTGTGACGGAAACCATTGCAATGTCGCAATAGCACCATAAATCGGCCCCCAGCTATTGCTTTTCTGGGTCAAAGGTTCGATTTTCGCCAGCAGTACTCCTGGGCGACGAAAATAAGAACGCCAACAACCGGAGATAGGTCTTGAAACCGAGCACGCCCTTGTTGGACACGGTCAACCTGCCGGCTGACCTGCGCCAGCTTGATGATAGTCAGCTCAAGCAACTTGCCGATGAGTTACGGTCGGAGGTGGTCGACGCCGTGTCCCATACCGGCGGCCATCTCGGCGCCGGCCTTGGTGCGGTCGAGCTCACGGTCGCCCTACACTACATCTTTGACACGCCGCGGGATCGTCTCATCTGGGACGTCGGCCATCAGGCCTACCCGCACAAGATTATCACCGGCCGCCGCGACCGTATCCGGACGTTGCGGCAGGGCGGTGGCCTCTCCGGTTTCACCAAGCGCAGCGAGAGTGAATACGACCCCTTTGGCGCCGCTCATAGCTCGACCTCGATCTCGGCCGGGCTCGGCATGGCGGTTGCCGGTGAACTGGCCGGCAACGGCAACAATGTCATTGCCGTAATTGGCGACGGCGCCCTCAGCGCCGGCATGGCTTATGAAGCCATGAACAATGCCGGCTCCATGGACCGCCGGCTGATCGTTATTCTCAACGACAACGATATGTCGATTGCCCCGCCGGTCGGCGCTATGAGCGCCTACTTATCCCGCCTCATTTCGTCCCGCAAGTATCGCTCCCTGCGCGCGGTGGCCAAACACATCGCCCAGAAGTTCCCTAAGCGCGTCGAGAAGGCCGCGGCGCAGGCGGAGGAATACACCCGCGGCATCGTCACCGGTGGCGGCACGTTATTCGAGGAACTGGGCTTCTATTACGTTGGGCCTATTGATGGTCATAATCTCGATCATCTACTGCCTGTCTTGCGCAATGTTCGTGACGATACCAGCCCCGGCCCGGTACTGATTCATGTCGTCACGCAGAAGGGCAAAGGTTACGCCCCGGCGGAGAAATCCGACGACAAGTACCACGGCGTGTCTCGCTTCGATGTGATCACCGGCACCCAAGTCAAGTCCCAGGCCAAGGCGCCGAGCTACACCAGTGTCTTCTCGCGAAGCCTCGTTCAACAGGCGGAGCGGGACGAGCGTATCGTCGCAATTACCGCCGCGATGCCGGAGGGCACCGGCGTCAGCGCGTTTGCCGAGCGCTTTCCCGAGCGCGCCTTTGACGTCGGTATCGCCGAGCAACATGCGGTCACCTTCGCCGCCGGCTTGGCGGCGGAGGGCTATCGTCCCTTTGCGGCGATCTACTCCACCTTTCTGCAACGGGCCTATGATCAGATCGTCCATGATGTCGCCATTCAAAAACTGCCAGTCCGCTTCGCCATAGACCGGGCCGGCTTAGTCGGCGCCGATGGCCAGACCCATTGCGGCGCCTTCGATGTGGCCTATCTGTCCTGCCTGCCGGGCTTCGTTGTCATGGCGGCCGGGGACGAGGCTGACCTCATGCACATGGTGGCGACCGCGGCGGTCATTGACGATGCGCCGAGTGCTGTCCGTTACCCCCGCGGCGAGGGCATTGGCGTCCCCTTGCCCGACCGCGGGCAGCCCCTGGAGATCGGCAAGGGTCGCGTGCTGCGCGAAGGCGGCAATATCGCCATTCTGTCTTTTGGTGGTCGCCTTGGTGAATGCTTGCGCGCTGCAGACGCGCTTGCGGTGCAGGGTCACCCGGCCACCGTTGCCGACGCGCGTTTTGCTAAACCTTTGGACACCGATCTGCTGCGTCGTTTGGCGCGCGATCATGAGGTTCTTGTCACGGTAGAGGAAGGGGCAGTCGGCGGTTTTGCCAGCCAGGTGCTTACTTATCTGGCCAGCCATGACCTAACCGCGGGTCTCAAGGTCCGCCCGCTCACGCTACCCGATCGCTTTCAAGACCAGGACAAGCCGGAGCTTCAATATGCCGAAGCAGGTCTGAATTCGGCGGGTATTGTTGCGACTTGTCTGTCGGCGCTTGGACTGGAACATCAGGTTCAGCTAAGCCGCGCTTGATATCATGGATACCGTTGCCCTGATCCTGGCTGCCGGTTCAGGCAGCCGCCTCGGCGGCGAGACGCCAAAACAGTTTCGCCTCTTGGCCGGGCAGCCGGTATTGCGCCGCACCGTATCCACATTCATACGGCACCCGAGAGTCGACGCCGTGCGGGTCGTTATTGGATCGAACGACGACGCCGACTATCAGCGCGCGGTTGGTGATTTGTCCCTGCTGCCGCCGGTGGTCGGCGGCGCCTCGCGGCAGCAGTCGGGACGCATTGGCCTGGAAAGTCTGATGGAACAGGAGCCGCGCCACGTTCTGATCCATGACGCCGCGCGCCCGTGTGTACCGTCCGAGGTTATCGATCGGGTACTCGACGCATTACAAGATACCCCTGGTGCCGCGCCGGTGCTGCCGATGACCGACACGATCAAGCGCGGCGACGGGCGGGGTTTCGCGACGGACACCGTCGACCGCGGCGACCTCTGGCGCGCCCAGACCCCGCAGGGTTTCGAATACCGCCAAATCCTCGCGGCCCACCAAGCCGCCACCGACCGGGAGTTGACGGACGATGCCGCCGTCGCGTCGGCGGCCGGGATGCCGGTTAGACTTGTTCAGGGCGATGTGGTGAATATCAAGCTCACCACCATGGATGATCTGCGGCGTGCCGAGCAATCGTTTGGCTATCCCGAAATGCGTATCGGCAACGGCTTTGACGTGCACCGTTTTTGTGCCGGTGATCAGGTGACACTTTGTGGCGTCGCCATTCCCCACACCCATGGGCTCAGCGGACATTCGGACGCCGATGCCGGCTGGCACGCACTCACCGATGCCATCCTCGGCGCCCTCTGCGACGGCGATATCGGTGAGCATTTCCCACCCGGGGACGGGCGCTGGCGCAACACGGACTCCGCGGTCTTTCTCGCCGATGCCGCGAAGCGCGTCGCGGCCGCCGGCGGCGAGGTCGCTCACCTGGACCTTACCGTGATCTGTCAGGCCCCGAAACTGGCTCCCCATCGTCAAGCGATGCGCGAACGCACCGCCGCCACGCTCGGCGTACCGGTTGGACGCATCAGTGTCAAAGCGACGACCACTGAAGGGCTTGGTTTTACCGGTCGCGGCGAGGGCATAGCCGCCCAAGCAACCGCGACCCTGCGCTTCTATCAGGGCCTGAAATAGCCAACCCTGGGCGACGACCAAGCCGTTTCGCGACTATGGGTCCGACGGTTGTCTTGCCGACCCCACCGGGACCAATCAGGTAGACATGCTGCATCGTCTCTCAGCAAACACCACCGTCGCGCATCGGATAATCAGCGCACTCACGCCGCGGGAAAGTCATTTCAGCCGGATTGGGGCTCCGCCGTCGAAAGCCAGTAACCCGGTCCGGCCATGACGCAGCTATCGTCCGG
This sequence comes from Alphaproteobacteria bacterium, assembly GCA_021774445.1. Taxonomy (GTDB): domain Bacteria; phylum Pseudomonadota; class Alphaproteobacteria; order UBA6615; family UBA6615; genus SZUA-147. Next base: position 186,898 of record JAJFJA010000019.1, on the reverse strand, counting down.
CTCACCGTCACGACGGAGCGAGCGGATGCCCGAGAGCTTTTGCCAAGAGGTGCCGCGAAAAACTCGGTCCAGCTTGTCCGCCGCCGTCCGGTCTCGGTGACTGGCACAAGGTATAATGCCGACCCGTGAAACGAATTCCGCCGAATAGCCTTCCGGCCGTTTCGTCACCAACAGGAAGTGCCCCCAACACTCTTCATTGGTTAAAGGCACGAGCAAGCGTCCGCCCATCGTCAACCCATCCAGCCACATCGTCTGCGGATGCGTAACCCCGGCGTTGACGATGATCACGTCGACCGCGCCAGGGTCGAACAAGCAGCCATCGCCATGGATCAAGGTGACGTTTGGTCGCGCGACTAGGTTGGCCTTTGCCTGGTCGGCGAATCGTTCATCAAACTCGAGCGCCGTCACTCGGCCTTCCGGACCCGTTATCTCGGCAAGAACCGCCGTGTAGTATCCCGTCCCCGCACCGATATGCAGCAGACTCTCCCCGGGCTTGATCTTCAGCTTATCGTACAGGCGCGCCCATAATTTGGGCTGACCGTTGTTGACACCAGCCTTGCGGTCGATCGCGACCAGCACGTCGTGGTACAGGTGATGCGGATCGTCCGTCTCAATCTCCGCGTCGGGCCCGTCGGGATATACCAGCAGCCACGGTGGTGGCCCCAGGAACTTCTCGCGCGGCACCTTGCCGAAGGCGTTAACGACACTGTCCGAGTGAATCGGGACGGTGAATTTGAGATCCTCGGCGAACCATTTGCGCGCTTGCGGTAGGCCCATGCGCTAAGCGGCCGGCTCGGTGATTGCAGGCCGCCAGGCCGCAACACCCAGGGATCGGTCCAATTGCCGTCGCAATTTGACGATCGTTTGAGTCTCGTCGGGTTTGCAGTTGGCATAGGTCAGCAGGTCGCCCCGCTTTATCGGCGCGATGGTCACGCCGCCCTGCGCCAAGCCCATGGGCAGCGCCCCGGCGTGTTGGGCCTCGGTACGGGACATTGCCCACCCATGATAGCAATACTCGCCGATAGCATCGAGCGCCGTGCCGGGTGCGAGATCCTTCTTTGCCCGCGCCGCCGTTTCGGCGACCGGCTGGTCCAGCGGATGCATATGGCCGCGGCCATGAATCACCGCCGCCGCCGCCGATAGCGGCACCTCGAGACTGGTCAGGTGGTACGGCCGGTAGAAGGTGTAGTAGGGGCCTTCACCCAGATGCAGGTCGTTCATGCGCTCGCGCAGCCTGGGGTGGCGCATCTCCGCCACGACGAAAACGCCGGGCGCGACGCCTTTGCCGACCGTATAGTCGACGACGCCGCGTTGCGTCAGGATGCCGCCATCTTCCCGTGGGCATAGCACTTTATGAAGTTCATCGAGCCCGGCCCGCGGCCCGTGCATGCCGGCGATATCGGGCACCAACCCGGTCGCATTGGCGATCGCCGTCATCTCGATCATCGTCTTTGATCCGTCGACGAACTCCACCAGCATACGGGGGTTCATGTTTCGGCGCTCCGCCTCCTCGCGACAATCGTCCGGAGTGGCGCTCATGTCATAGGCGTTGTTCTTGCCCTTGCCCGCCGCGATCACCGGGTATCCCAGCGCCCGCACAAAGTTGATCAGCTCCATCGTTGCCGTCGGCTCGTCCCCGGCACCGATTGTATAGACGACGCCGGCGCGATCGGCTTCCCGCTTCAATAGCGGTCCGACCGTAACGTCCGCCTCCACATTCATCATCACCATATGTTTGCCATTTCCAATGGCCGTCATGGCGATTTCAGCGCCGGCATTGGGCCTGCCGGTGGCGTCGATCACGACATCGACCTGACCGGATTGGCAAACCATCTCCGCGGATTCGCAGAAGGCCATCTTGCCTTGTTCGATGGCCCGTTCCAGGGCCGCCGGGCTGTCGCAGATTTGCGCCAGTTCTGCCGGCAGCTCCGCGACTTCCAGCGCCTTGGTGGCGAGTTTGACCCGCCGCGCCGCGACGGCCGCCACCGTAATGCCGCTCATCAAGGCGACCTGCGTGATGATATCGGTGCCCATTTCTCCGGCACCAATTAACCCGATGCGAACCGGGTTGTTGTCCGCTGCGCGCTCCGCCAAGTCATCGGCTAGCGATGGAGTGATTGGCATGGCCCCTCCCGGTGGCGCCCAATCGAAGACGCTCTGCAAGTGGGCAGGCGCACTTTCGCCTCTTCAATAACCATGGTCAAAGCAAAATTCAGTCAAACTGGTAGACCCTGAGCGGGAGGTCATTCCTCGGCTGACGAAAAGACCGGGACCCGATGCCCGGATCGATCCGGCGGTCAAAGGTCGTCAACACGGGTAACTTTCGTGATTTCGGCCCGAAATACGGGCGCTGGAGCGATCCGCTTTACCTTTCGTTAGCGATGGGTAAGCGACAATTTGCATCGAATATTGCAGACCCGCGGCCTGGTCGTCGATCCCGACCTCTAGGCCGCCAGGAAGGCTCGCGCAATGAGGCAGTTCACTGTCACCCCACTGACCCTTGCCGTCGCACTCCTTGCCACGTTTACGCTCGCTGAAACTTCTTTCGGCAAAGTCACCGGATCTATACTGCGCTACGATTCCCAGGGCCACGTTATTGGCAGGACCCAGAACACTATCGAGGTCACCCCAATCGAGCCTGCCGGCGCCGCCGCCGCCGCGCCGCAGAGCGGAAACAATCGGGGCGAAAACAATCAAAGCAGCGTCACCATCGGCTTCGAGAGCGATCGGGTGCTTGCCGCGAGCACTGATCCCAAATTCCTCCGCAGCGCCCGTTCGCTGGGCTTCACGCTAGTCGACCGGGCCGAGTTGCCAAGTCTGGAGCTGCAGGTCGTCAAGCTCCGTACCCCGGCCGCGGCCGACGCCCGGGACGCTCTTGCTCTCTTGCGCACAGCCTTTCCAGGTATCGCCTCCGACCTCAACACTGATATCGCGCCGGCGGCACGCACCCACGGCTGGGACGCCGCTGGTTCCGTCGGATGGCCCGCGGTACGCGGCACTTGTGGGCGCGGCATAACCATTGGCATGATCGACACGCCGGTCGATATCTCTCATGAGGCGTTTGTCGGCCGTAGCATCGTCCATCAGTCCTTTCTCGCCGATGATTTGGTACCGGCCGCGCCTGATCATGGGACCGCCGTCGCGGCTCTGTTGGTCGGCAACCCGGAGTCCGACGGCTATGGCGGTCTGCTCCCCGGTGCCACCTTGATCGCCGGCAGCATATTTGAACGCGACGTAACTGGCCGCACGGTGGGTAATCTATTCGGCCTCCTGAAGGCGCTGGACTGGATGGCGTCCCAACAGGTCGATGTGCTGAACCTGAGTCTCGAGACGGGCGAGAATGCGATCCTCAGCAAGGCTGTCGATCAGGCGCTGCGTCATGGCTTGGTGATCACCGCCGCCGCCGGTAATGGCGGCGCCACGGCGAGTCCAGCCTATCCGGCGGCTCTACCGAACGTTATCGCCGTGACCGCCCTCGATCCGGGGCTTGAGCCCTATACTCATGCCAATCACGGCGATTATATCGACTTCGCCGCACCCGGTGTCCAATTGTGGACCGCTGTTCCCGGCGGCGGGCAGGTCCAAAGCGGCACCTCCTTCGCGGTGCCCTTCTTGACCGCCGCCACGGCGATGCAACTGGCGAGTGGAACGAGCGCCAACAGCGAGGCTCTGCGCACCGCGCTCGTCCAATATGTCCGCGACCTCGGCAGCCCTGGCAAGGATGAGGTTTTCGGTTGGGGAATGGTCCAGTTCAGCCCGAGCTGCGGCTAGCCCGCAACTGATCTGTCTCAAGGGCGTCAACGGCGCCTTCGGCGGTCAATACCACGGCATAAGCGTCACGAGCGGCGTCGCGCGTCACCAGCCCCTCGGCAACCTCGGCGGCAACGCGCTGGGGGTCGCGCGTCACGGCGGCGCCAAAGCCACCGGCGCCTGGGATTTCCAGCACAACCCGATCGCCTGCCGGGATTGTATGGGTGCTTTTGGTAGTGAACTGAGGGCCACTCTTGAGGGCGACGCTGCCCAGTGACCCCTCAGCCCCCCCATCGCGGCCCCGGGCGGCAAAACGCAGGCGGTCGAAAGTCGCGGCCGACAGGGTGAAATCGCGCGCCTCGCTATTGCCTATTTCCACGATTTGGCCCAGCCCGCCGCGAAACTGCCCCGGGCCCCCGGAATCGGGCAGTAATTCGCGCCGCCAGAATACCAGCGGGCAGGCGGCCTCTGTGACCTCGACAGGGATCGCTCCGACGCCGCTGGGAAAGGCGGTTGAAGACAGCCCATCCTTGTGGGGCCGCGCGCCGACCCCGCCGACGCTGACACTCATGACGTTGAATCCCGCGTTGCGATCGTCGAAATCTCCGGCCATGGCGAGCACCCAGATACTGCCTGCCCCTTCCGCCGGCACGCCGTCCGGCAGCGCCTGGTGCAAGCAGCCGAAAATCAGATCCGGCAGCATCTGCCCAATGACATGCCGCGCGGTGACCGGGGCCGGCCGGGGCGGGTTGACGATCGTGCCCTCGGGCGCGCTGGTCGTGAACACGGCCAGCGATCCGGCATTGTTCGGCACGTCCGGCGCGATGATGCATTTGAGCCCGAAGCCCGTATAGGCGTCCGAATAGCAGATCGGCGAATTGATGCCGTAGCGCGACATCGCCGAGGAGCCGTCATAATCGACATGCGCGCCATCCGGTCCGATCGTCACCGCCGCCATTAGGGTCACCGGTTCTTCGTACCCGTCCAGGGTCATGTTATGGCGATAGGTGCCGGGGTCGATCTTGGCGACAGCCGCGAGCGCCGCCGTGCGCGAGTTTTCCAGAATGTAGCCGCCTAGCTCATCCAGATTGCTCAGCGCAAACTCGTTCATCATTTCGACCAGCCGGATACACCCGGCCTCGTTACAGGCGACGAGGGACATAATGTCGCCGCGCACCTCTACTGGATTGCGCACATTGGTTGCCAGGATCTCGAACAGCACCTCGTTGGGGTGCCCGCCATCCATCAGCTTCATATGCGGCACGCAGATGCCTTCCTCGAACACCGATGTGGCATCCGCGCTGAACCCGACGCCGCCGACATCGATGAGGTGGCAGGTCGAGGCGAATAGGGCGACCGGCCGACCATTACGGAAAGCCGGGGTCAGCACCACGAAGTCGAACAGATGCCCAGTTCCCATCCACGGATCGTTAGTGGCGAAAACGTCGCCGGGCTGCATCGTCTCGATCGGAAAGCGGGTCAGGAAATGCGCGGCCGCCATCGCCATCGTATTCACATGACCCGGCGTGCCGGTCACCGCTTGCGCCAGCATCCGGCCCTGCAAGTCATAAACCCCTGCCGAGAGATCCCCGGCTTCGCGCGTCACCGCCCCGAACGCGGTGCGCAACAGCACCTGCGCCTGTTCCTCCACCACGGCGATCAGGCGGTTCCACATCACCTGGCGCTGAATCTCAGCCAACGCGTTCGGTTTGGCATCAGCCGCCGTCATCGTTCACGCCTTTCCAAAATGATCGTCCCCGACCCGTCGATCGCCGCGTCGAAAGTCGCTGGAACCACCGTTGCCGTCTCATTTTCCATGATGACGGCGGGCCCCCGCAGGACCGCGCCGAGCGGCAGGTCTGGTCGCCAAAAGACGGCGGTTCGTACCATCCCGCCCGCTTGGGTATCGAACAGGTCGCGCCAGCCACTCGGGTCGGGCGTGGACGCGGCCGGCACGGCCGGGGAGGGCGGTCCACCTTGGTGAAGCTGCTGAGGCGTGCTCAGCGTCGTCGACCAAGTCAGGATCTCAACGGGCATGTCCGGCACGCTCAGCCCATATTGTTCCGCATAGCGCGCCTCATACTGGCCCTTCAGCCCGGCCATGTCGGAGGGCGTCAGGGCACCCGCAGGCAACGGGATTGGCAGCTCATGACCCTGCCCCACATAGCGCATTTCCACCGATCGTGCCTCTTCGAGCGCCGCACCTGGCGCGCCGGGCCTGACAACCGCCTCCGCCGCTTCCCTCATCTCGGCCAGCAACGCGTTCGCCGTCTCAACCTTCAAATCGTCTAGCAGGATGTGGCGGCTGCGCACGACTTCGTAGGAAATCGGCGCCCGCAAGAAGCCGATCGCCGAACCGACGCCGGCGCCCAGGGGCACCACGACCCTATCGATACCCAGCTTGTCCGCCAGCCGCCCGGCATGGAGCGGCGCGCCGCCGCCGAAGGCGATCATCGTGTGCCGGCTGATAACCTTGCCGCGTTCGATGGCATGGACACGAGCCGCATTGGCCATATTCTCCTCGACGATCTCCACGATCCCGGCGGCGGCCCATATTCCCTCCAAGCCCAGCGGCACCCCCACATTGTCTCGCAAGGCAGCCGCCGCGAGACCGGGATCGAGTGCGATCTGCCCGCCGGCGAACCGATCGGCGTGGATCTTGCCCAACACCAGATTGGCGTCGGTTACCGTGGCCGTTTTGCCGCCGCGTTTGTAACACGCCGGTCCGGGCTCGGAACCGGCGCTATCCGGACCGACCGCGATCCGCCGCATGGCGTCCACCCTGGCGATAGAACCGCCCCCGGCACCGATTTCCACCATCTCGATTACCGGAATGCGCAGCGGCAGCCCACTGCCTTTAAGGTCGCGATACATCCGTGCGACCTCGAATCGTCGCGATTTCTCCGGTGTGCTGTCGGTGATCAGACAAAGTTTCGCCGTCGTGCCGCCCATGTCGAACGCCACCACTTCCGAGAAACCGCCTTGGGCAGCCACGTGACTGGCCAGGATGGCGCCGCCCGCCGGGCCGGACTCCACCAGCCGGATCGGGAAGCGTGTCGCCGTGTCCAAGGTCGTCAACCCGCCGCCGGACATCATGAGGAACAGTGGACAAGCCAGGCCCTCGGCGGCGAGCAGCTCGGCGAGCCGCCGCAGATACCGGCTCATCAGGGGTTGTACATAGGCGTTGGCGCACGCCGTCGAGAACCGCTCATATTCACGGATTTCCGGCCCCACCTCGGCGGAAAGAGTAATGCTAAGATTAGGCATGGCGGCCGTGAGAATATCTCGGGTCCGGCGCTCGTGGCGGTCATCCACATAGCTGTGCAGGTAGCCCACGGCCACACTGGCGATCTCTTGTCCCTCTAACACCGGGACCAATCCACGAACGGCATCTTCATCAAGCGGCAGCAGCACCTCGCCGCGGGCGCTCATGCGCTCCGGTACTGGGAACCGGTGTGGACGCGCCACCAAAGGTGTTGGTTTGTCGATATTCACATCATAGTGCTCGAACCGTTTCTCATAGCCGGTCTCGAGCACATCTCTGAAGCCCTCGGTGGTAATGAAGGCTGTTTTTGCACCCTTACGTTCGATCAGGGCATTGGTTGCCAGGGTCGTTCCATGAATGATGACCCCAATGTCCGCCGCCGTTAGACCGGCTTGTTGAAGCGCTTCTGCAACGCCGCGCATCACGCCTTCTTCCGGTGACCTCGGGGTGGTTAGGACTTTCGCCGTCACCCGGGCAGTCCCGGATGCCTCCGCGAATTCCAGGGCGACATCGGTAAACGTCCCGCCGATATCAACCGCAAGGCGCCCCTGCCGAGCGGGTTTGGTCGTAACATTCATCCGGTTCGTCTCCTGCCGGGTGCGCCGGCGACTCCAGCCTGGGTACGCTGACCCTCGCCACCGTCGGGCTTGAAGACGCGAGCGATATTATATGACATTGCAAATAATATTGCCTATAGCATTGACCAAGTCAGGCTGGCCCTTGCCGGCCACGAAGGTGGCGTAATGATTACATATCAACAATGCGAGGCGCTGGATCGCGCTGATCCACTCGCGGCGCTGCGGGACCTTTTTCACCAGCCCGAGGGGGATCGGATCTACCTCGACGCCAACTCCGTCGGGGCTATGCCCAAAGCAGCGCCTGAGCGGCTTTTGCAGGTTATGCGGCAGGGTTGGAGCCACGACCGCCGCCGCAGCTGGTCGACTGGCGAGTGGCTCTCCGCGCCGACCCGTCATGGCGATCGAATTGCACCCCTGATCGGCGCTGCCGCCGGCGAGGTACTGGTATGCGACAGTACCTCGGTCAATTTGTTCAAGCTTCTCGCGGCCGCCCTGAAATTGCGTCACGGGCGGCCCGTCATCCTGTCCGAGGCCGGCAACTTCCCCACCGACCTCTATGTCGCTCAAGGCCTGCGTGATTTCCTCGGCCACGACTGTGAGCTTCATCTGGTGCCCGAGGATGACGATCCCGCTGATCATCTGAAAGAGGACACGGCGATCCTGTCTATGAGCTTGGTCGACTACCGGACCAGCCGTCGCCATGACATGGCGCGGCTGACCGCGGCCGCCCATCAAGCCGGCGCGCTGGCTCTGTGGGACTTGTCCCACGCGGCCGGGGTAATTCCCGTCGACTTAAATGCCGCTGGCGCCGATTTTGCGGTCGGCTGCACGTACAAATACCTCTGCGGAGGCCCTGGAGCCCCAGCCTTCCTCTACGTCGCCCAGCGCCACCAGAGGGCCGTACAGCCGGTCTTATCCGGCTGGATGGGCCACGCTGCCCAGTTCGATTTTGCCACCGAATACACCCCGGCACCGGATATTAGGCGCCAACTTTGCGGCACCCCACCGGTGCTCGCCAATGCCGTCCTAGAGACCGCGCTGGACATCTGGTCAACGGTCGCCCCACAAGCGGTATACGACAAACATGCCAGCCTCAGCCGCCTCATGGTGGACCTGCTCGGCCAGCGCTGCCCCGATGTGAACCTTGCCTCACCCCATGGCCACGCCCGCCGCGGCGGACATATCAGTATCTCTCACGCCGGCGGCGCGGCTTTGGTCGAGGCCCTGGCCCAGCATGGCGTTATTTGCTCTCACCGGGCGCCTGATAGCATCCGATTTGGCCTTGGCCCCCTAACCCTGCGCCACGTCGATATCTGGGACGCGGTGGGCCGCCTCAAGGATGTCCTTGCCGACGGCACTTGGTCGGACATCGATCCGGGCCTCGGTGTGTGAGCGCACCGATCGGCTGAGGCATATCAGCGCGGCCACCCAAGGTTGGCGGCTGCCGCTGCGCCGCTGGCAAAGACACCGTTTTTCGCGCCGCCGGCCAGCTCGGTACTGATAAGCACTGACTATCGCGCGGCAAGGCAGGCAGCGGGATCCTATCGGTAATCCCTACCCATTTATTGGCGAAGACTCTTCCGTGCCAACGTATATAACAGACGAGTATTGAACAAAACAGGGTCCGGAAAGAATACGATCATGCGAATACGGGATAGATATTTCAGTATATCTCCTCCAAAACGCGCGGAATCATCGAAGGAATAGCCGCTCGGCGGTGGTACCGCTTCCTCGCGGTGGACACCGTTTTGTTTTGCGATTTCGATACTTACCCATAGCAGCAGAGTTTTTCGGGCAATTGGCGAACCCAGCCCGTCGGGCTTTCTATTTGAGTTTTCAGGTATTTGCGGGGAGAGTTTTGGTATGTTGCAGATAGCGGTGATCGGTACTGGCTATGTAGGCCTGGTGGCTGGCACTTGCTTTGCCGAACTTGGTTGGTCGGTGACTTGCGTTGATAAGGATGCCGCCAAGGTTGCGTCCCTGCATCGCGGCGAGATTCCCATTCACGAGCCCGGCCTCGACGGGCTGGTACGCGCCAACGTCGCCACCGGCCGGCTTAAGTTCACGAACGATATGGCCGCGGCGGTGCGCCCGGCGGATGCGGTTTTCCTTGCCGTCGGCACCCCCAGCAAGGACGAGGACGGCGATGCCGATCTGAGCCAGCTCTTTGCCGCCATCGATGAGATTGTGCCCTCTCTCTCCGGTCACACCGTGTTCGTCACCAAGTCCACTGTGCCGATCGGGACCGGCCGGCTGCTGCACAAGCACATCGCCGGGATCCGTCCCGGCCTGGACTTCGACGTCGTTTCGAACCCGGAATTCCTGCGCGAAGGCGCGGCGATAGAGGATTTCCTTAGTCCGGACCGGATTGTTGTCGGCGCTGAGACTGAGCGGGCCCGCGCCGTCATGCGGGTACTATATCGGCCCCTAGCCGAGCGTGGTGTGCCGGTTCTCTACACCAACATCGAGACGGCCGAGACCATCAAATACGCCGCCAACAGCTTCCTGGCGGTCAAAATCTCCTTCATCAACGAGATAGCCGATCTCGCCGAGTTGGTTGGCGCCGATATCACCGATGTTTCGAAGGGTATGGGCCTGGATAACCGCATCGGCAAATTGTTCCTGAACCCGGGTCCTGGTTACGGCGGCTCCTGTTTTCCCAAAGATACCAGAGCCTTACGAAACTTGGCTCGTAATGCCGGCAAGCAACTCAAGGTCACGGAGGCGGCAATCGACGCCAATGAGGATCGCAAGCGGGCGGTGACCGGCCGCATACTCGACATGCTGGGTGGTCAGGTCGTCGGTGCCACCGTGGCGGTGCTCGGCGTTGCCTTTAAGGCCAATACCGACGATGTCCGCGAGTCGCCCAGTCTCGACATCATCCGCGGCCTGCAGCAGGCCGGGGCGAGGGTTCAGGCCTACGACCCTGAGGCCATGGAGCAGGCCGGTAAGCTGTTGCGCGGCGTCAGCTGGGCCACGGACGGCTATGCCGCCCTCAAGGGCGCGGACGTTGCCGTCATCGCGACGGAATGGGACGATTTCAAGAACCTCGACATTCAGCGCGTGAAATTGCTGCTTCGCCAGCCCCAGATCGTCGACCTCCGCAATCTCTATGATCCGGCCGAAATGGCTGCAGCGGGGATCGATTATATCAGTGTTGGTCGCGCCTGGATCCAGCGCTGGTCGGAGCGGTACGAGGTTGCCGAGTAGCGTTTTCGGGAGCCGCACCACACCCTCCCCATACCGGATTCCTGCAAAACCGCCGCGTCCATATGCCATTTGGGCGCGGCGTCACTTTTGCGGCCTCTCGGAGTAATCCGAACTCGCCAAAATATGGCATTTTACCTCGAGGGTAGGGGGTAAAAGCGTCGTATCTTGCAAGTGAAGGGTGCCATAGGACACGCATTTATTGGGTGTGTTCAGGCCCGGAATTGCCATGTAGGTACGGAGTATTTCCAATGAGTAATAGTTCGAAGATTTTGTTAGTTACCGCGGCGGCAATGCTGCTTTCCGCTTGTGCCTCGGGCGATGCCGAGACGACCGGCGAAGCCGGCGCCATCAAGGCCAGCCTCGAGACCATCGAGAACGCTCCGCTGATCCCGGCTGGGCCAGGCCAAATAATGGTCCGGGTTTCCGGCGAGGGGTTCGAAGGCGGACCGGAGTTCACCGTCTATATGGACGGTGCGGAGGTCGGTAGTGGCGTCGTCGATTGGGCGCTCGATACGGCGACTGAGGGCTTTGCAGTGACCTATGACGGTGCCCGCATCGTTCCCTTCTCTGCTGGGTCGCGTAAGCGGCGCAACGGCAACTTGCGCTGGAAGGACGTCAGCTTTGACGTCGACATGCCGGAAGGTGGCCCGAAGGTCGTGAGTGTCCTCTTCAGCAACGACAAGTACAAAGAGGTCGAGGACAGGATGTTCGACCGCAACCTCATCGTTGACTCTATATCCGTCAACGGCCATCGCATTCAAGCCGAGGCCGAGGGTGTCATCTTTGAGGCGATGCGCGGCACGACCGAGCCCGGGATGGAAAAAATGCTCCGCAACGGCGCTCTGGTCTTTGATGTTCAGAAGCTCCTCGGCATCGCGCCCGAGGAGACCACGGATGCCGTAGCCGAGAAGTAAGCGGTCTGCGAGAGCGGACGCGTTGAAGTCGAAACGGAGCGAGCTGCCAACCGGCACTCGCTCCGTTTTCGCCAACGGCGTTTCGGCCCGACATACATCGCATCTCCGTTAAGTACGAGGCATGCCGTCATGTCACCGTGGCAAATAGTAAAGAGACTGGTTTTCGTGCGGAAAAATGTTTCCCTCGGAAAACGCTTTCATGTTGGCCTTGGCTCGATAATTTCGGCCCCGAACAGCCTGGTAATCGGTGACGACGTCTATGTTGGGAAATTCTGTACGATCCAATGCAACGGCAAAATTGGTCGCGGCACGCTGATCGCCAACAACGTCGGCATAGTCGGACGACGAGACCATAATTTCCGAGAAGTCGGCAGCCTCGTCAGACTGGCGGCCTGGATTGGCGAAGATCAGTCGTTGCAGAACGACCCGAAGAGTAAGGTCTGTATTGGCGAGGATATTTGGATTGGCTACGGATCGATAGTCCTCAGCGGCACATCTATTGGCCGCGGCGCCATAGTTGCCGCCGGCTCCGTGGTTACGAGCGACGTCGCTCCTTACGATATCGTCTCGGGTAACCCGGCTCGGACTGTTGGCAAACGCTTTCGTGACCAACGGACGATAGCATTGCACGAAGGTGAGCTTGAGAAAGATCTTTATCGAGAAGCCGGATGAAAGTCGTTAAATACATATTCCCGATATCTCATCGCTTCCGCGCGCCTTTTCATGACAGGGTAAGAATGCTCCTTGCGGAGCGCGGCGTTCGATATGATGTGGTCTATTCACCACCATTCAGCGAAAATATCCTCAAGAAAGATACTGTCGATATTCCTTGGGGAAAACGCGTGCCCGTGTTGAGTTTCCTGTCGGGCAAAGCGGTTTATCAATGCGCATTGCATCAGATCGTCAAAGCCGACTTGATTGTAGTGCAGCAGGAAAACCGTCTTCTATTGAATTACTTTTTTCAGATCTTGGGGCGCCTTGTCGGTGTTCGGGTAGCGTTTTTCGGCCATGGTAAGAATTGGAAGGAGACTGAGACGGCGACCTTGCGTGGTCGTTTTAAGCGCCTCTGGGCCACCAGGGTTGACTGGTGGTTTGCCTATACGCGCGGCGTGGCCGACTATCTTGTGTCGCTCGGCTACCCTAGCCACAAGATTACGACTTTCAACAACTCCATTGATACGGCTGCACTGAAGTCGAGCCTTGAGTCGGTTTCCGAGGCGGACATAGAGCAGTTCCGGGCCGAGTTAGGCATTCCCTCAGATGCGCCCGTCGGCCTCTTCGTTGGCGGACTGTATCCGCTGAAACGCTTGAGTTTCCTGATCAAGGCGGCCGAACGGATACGTACCCGCGTCCCGGACTTTCATCTTGTAATCGCCGGCGATGGTCCAGATCGCAAAATTGCCGAAGCGGCCTCGGCGTCGCATGCTTGGATCCACTATTTGGGCGCGGTTTTCGAAGAGAATAAGGCCATCGCACTCGGGACGTCGGATGTATTTCTGATCCCCGGGCTGGTTGGGCTTGCGGTGTTGGATGCTTTGACCGCCGGTCTACCGGTTCTCACGACGAGCGTTCCCTACCATAGTCCGGAAATCGCCTACCTGAAGAACGGCACCACGGGATACGTCCTAGAGGACTCCGAAGATACTGCATCCTACGCCCATCAGGTTGCATCGCTTCTACTGGATCGGGAGAAACTGCGGGAGCTTTCAAGGAACGCTCGCCTAGCGGCTGAAGAATACAGCATCGAGAACATGGCGGACCGTTTTGTTAGCGGTGTTTTGGGGGCTTTGGAAAACCATGGAGCGTTGCGCGATTCCGCTGCTCCCAGTGCATTGAAACAAGCGTCGTCCGGTAGATAGTATGAGTTTCGAGGGTCCTGCAAATCTGGCCTTTCCAACCGGCCGCCGCCCGCGTGTGCTCATGGTGCATAATCGCTACCTCATCCGAGCGGGCGAAGACGCATCGACCGACGCCGAGGTTCGTGCGTTGCGTGAGTATGGCTGGGAAGTCGACCTTTACGAAGAGGACAACGCGCGGATTGCCGAGCTTGGCGGTCTGCGTACGGGATTACGTGCAATATGGTCGCGAGAATCCTACCGCGAGGTGTCACATCGTTTGCGTCGGCAGCCCTATGATGTTGTCCATGTTCAGAATTTCTTTCCGCTCATTTCACCGGCGGCGCATTACGCTGCCAGGCGCGCCGGCGTGCCGGTGGTTCAAAGCCTACGCAACTATCGGCTCCTCTGCGCTGCCAGCACCCTTCATCGCGATGGCAAGATCTGCGGTGACTGCGTCGGCAAGATGCTTCCCTGGCCCGCGGTACGCCATGGCTGTTATCGCGGCAGCAAGCCGGCGACCGCATCGATCGCGACCATGTTGACCGTGCACCGTGCCGCCCGTACTTGGCATCGCTGTGTCGATTCGTACATTGCCTTGTCCAAGTTCGCCCGCGACCAGTTCATACTCAATGGTTTCGACGCCGATAAGATCGCCGTCAAGCCCAACTTTGTGCTGCCGGATCCAGGGATAGGTCCGGGTGATGGTCGTTATGCTCTCTTCGTCGGACGTTTGGCGCCGGAGAAGGGGCTTGGAACATTGCTCGATGCCTGGCAGCGCATTGGCGAACGGCTCCCGCTAAAGATCGTCGGTGACGGTCCGCTCGCGGCTGAGGTCGCCGCACGTGCCCGCGCCATTCCAGGTGTCAGCATATGTGGCGCTCTCCCACTACCGCGGGTCTATGAGTTGATGGGCCGCGCCAGCCTGCAATTGGTAACGTCGGAATGGTATGAACCGTTCGGTCGCGTCGTCGTCGAGGCTTTCGCCAAGGGTACACCGGTCATAGCTAGTGAAATCGGCGCCATGGCGGAACTGGTTGACCATGGGCAAAATGGGCTGCGCTACAAGGCAGGCAGCCCGGACGGCCTGTCCCGGCAGGTCTTCAATTGGCTGTCCCATCCGGACATGCATGCAAACATGCGCCGCGCCGCCCGCGCCGCGTTCGAAGCAAGGTTCACCGCAGACCAGAATGCCAAACAACTCGACGCAATCTATCGGCGGGCTGCGGTCAATAGTGCCAGCCGCGCCAATCATGTCCGGCGCGAGTACGTCGCGGCTGTGAAGCTACCGCTGAAGAGCTGAGGACAGCCGGTGTCCAAGCTCGCGGCCGGCCTTTATCGCCCTCAGGCCGTGCCGTTTTAGCTCGTAGGCGCTGTCCCTCGGCCCATTAATGGGAAGATCCAACATGGCCGGGTCAACGCGTTTGATCATCAGTCTCTGCGCCGTCCCAGTTCTCCTCTCATCCGGCGGAAAAGACAGCAACAGGTCGAAAATCGCCTGGCAGTTGGCCGGCTGCGCGACGGGCAGTGCGACCAGGTCGAGTGATTGCTCCACGCTGCTGAGCCAACCGCATATCCGCTGCTCGATGTAATAGACGTCCTGCCAATCGACAGACATAGCCGGGTGATCGCGCCGCCAATCGAGCCAAGCAGACAACCCCTCGACGATATCAGGATCGTTCTTCGCCATCCGCCAGGCCGCCGCAATATCGTCGCAACTAGGGCGTTCGTTTTGCCAGGGGAAGGGAAACAGGTCGTGATAAAAACACCGGCCGACCTCCCAACCCCCCGACTTGATGGCGACCGTATTCTCTGCTGTCGCAAACGCCAACTGCCCGTGACAAACGGCGTCGCGCTCGTAATCGACACAGGTCGAGAAGCAATGCTCGTCGAACAGTTTCGCCGCCGCACGATCCTGGCGTTGTCGCTCCACGATGGCATAAGGGATGCGATATCGCTCACACAATATACGCGGAATATCGAAATCGAAACTTGGGGCGAAACGCCGATGGGTAAAACAGCGCATCGGGACATTTGCAGCTATGGCCGCCGCGAAAGTGGTCCGCGAATCGAGTCCGCCGGTCATAAAAATACTAATAAAATCAGTATGTTGAGAGATATTTTTTAGTATATGCCCGTACAGCTCCAGAAGCTTGTCCGATCTTGCGCTGCTGCTGAGCGCCGCCCATCGGTGTATCTGAAACCGATCCAAGAACTCGCATTCGAGAGTCCGCAGTTTAAGCCGTTGCGATGGCAGCAATTTCCTGAAGCCCGTTAGGCGGGAAATTGGCGGCGCATACCAGTCCATGCCCCGGCTCCACCGCAACCGGCGCGGATACACAGTTTGCCCCGAACCGAACTGCGTCAGCGTCGCTAAACTGGACGACACGGTTGGCGCATCGCCATGAGCATCGCTGTTGTAGAAGATTGGCAATAATCCGCCGGCGTCACCCAATGCATAATCTTGTGAAATCAGTGCCCAGCGACCGGACCAGCTATACGTCGCCTCAGCCAGCGCTTCCGTCTCGGTCAGGCCGACCCGGTCCGCGGCCGCGGGTTGGCTTGGGTCGGCTTCTATGGCGTTTCCGACCAACAACCACCGTTGGCCGGCGCGGTCCCGCAAATCGGCGACCGATAGTTCCGGGCAGTGGCTAAACACCAATCCGTCGCCGAGTGGCATCGATCGCCATTCATTGCGGTTTATTGCCTCGCGTCCCAGGAAAAATTGGCGGCGGTGCAGCAACAGATGTGGCTTCACGGCGCGTGCCGGCTAGGTAGTCTGAACGGCCCTGGCGACGCCGAGGCAGCTCAGGATCCCGTCGGAGAAGTTACCGACCATGCGGCTCATTGGGCGCGCCCTCGCAGCATTTTCAGCCGCGGCTTTCATCTCCGCGAGGCGCGGCTCGTCGGCCAGTAGCGCCGCCACGGCATCGCCAAAAGCGTGCACATCATGGGGCAAATACAGACCGTTCACGCCGTCTTCCAGATACTCGATCTCCGGACTGTGAATCGGAAGGTCGCTGGTAACGAACGGGAGACCTGCTGCCAGCGCATCGACGATTGCCAGGCCCACCATGCCCGGGCACAGAAATGCATCGGCGAGCCGGTAGCACACGGCCTTGTCCTTGCCGAACGTTGTACCCAAAGCGTGAATCCAGTCATGCCGACCCGCGGCCTCTTTGATCATCGGGCCATCAGGCCCGTCGCCAATCACCGCAAGGTGGAATTCCGGCACCTTGGCCTTGATACGGTGCGCCGCCTTCAAAAGAAACGGCATCCGCTTGCGCTCATACAGCGCGCCGCTGAACACGCCCAGCTTTGCCGCTTCTGGAATGCCATACGTTTTCCGGAAGTCCGCCATATCCGTGTCGTTTACTTGCGCAACAAGCTGCATCAGTGCCCCCGTATCGACCGTATTCTCGACAACGGTGATCCGGTTCCGGTTCATCCCCTTTTCGGCTACATAGCGGCCGACGCCTTCCGTGTAGGCAAACCACCAGTCGCAGTGCGGCACAATCTGTCTTTTCAATCGCTCGGAGAGCGATCCTTGCGATAACTGGTGATTCCAACCATGGCCCCAGAAACCGAGGCGTCGAATTCCCAACATTGATGCAACCACTAACGGATGATTGACGACGAATTTGTTGGCCTGTTCGACGATAACCAGGTCGGCCCACAAAATATGTTTCCAAACACTTTGATAAATAAGGCGGCCATCCATCATCAGTTTCATCGGTACGATGACACCGATCGACGGGTCCAGCGGGATATCGTCGTTGCTCATCGCCATTCGGCCGGACGGCAGGCTGTAGGCGACCCGCAGCGTCACGTCGTTTTCGTCAAGGGTCGCCGCCAAACCTTCATAGAAGGCCTGGCGGTAATGCCGGATCATACTTTGGATGATAAGCACCCGGCGACCGCGCAGTCCTTTGGGAAGAACGGCCATCGATAGATTGCCGGGCTCAGAGGCGACGAACATTGTAGTCGTCCTTGAGCTGATGGTTCGCCCAATGCAGCGCGAAGTTGAACTTTCCAAAACGCTTTTTGGAATAACGCTTGCGCCGCTGCTCCAACGAACCAAGCAGGCGCCGCACCGGGGCAGAGTTCCCGCACCCGGCGAATCGCGTCATCATGACCATGCGCTCGGCGCTGTAATAAACATAGCGTAGCTGATTTGCGACGAGCACCCGCTGCTTGGCCCGCCAGGGCACATGCGAGGCATATGCGGTGTCTAACGCCTTGAGCAGCCTTGCGCTGACCACCGCGTCGCTGTCCTCGACCAGCGGCACCACCGCGACCGCCTTTTTCTGTTGCCCGAACCAGTCGCGCGGTACGCCGGCACCCTCGACGATACGGCGAGGGATCGGTCGATCGTAACTATTGTTCAAGCGCCACGGCGCCATCTCGTCGGAACGTCCCAGGTCCTGCAGCTCCCCGTGCCACTGCCACCCGAAGAAGGCGAGTTGTGCATGCACGAAGTTGTTGCGTAGGCGAAACTCCTGCATCGAGGAACCGGCATTGCCCTCGCGCATCGGTGGGTGCGGCTCGGATGTGTAATCCCAAATAAAATCGCCATAGACACCGCCGAAGAGCAGCGTGTTCCGTATCTCCTCGTGCGCCGCATAGAACACAATGTCCTCGGGCTCCGAACGCGTATAAAAAAGCAGTTCCGCATCCGTGCCATAGGCGCGATAGGCCAGCCGGTCGATAGCGTCGACCCTAAGCCCCAGTCGCTCGCAGATCCGCGAGCCGTCGTCGCTATCCTCATGACCGGTAACGGCCCTTGGGTCGCGTACCGTGATGGCGCGTTTCGCACCGACATTCCGCGCGAATACCGCACATGCCGTCGAGTCATATCCGGTCGAAACCGTGGCGACCGGTTCATATACGCCGTGGCGGGCTGGATCGTTGGCGCGCCGGACGATCCTGTCCAGGCTTGCTTGCAGCTTTTCCACATAGTCGTGGAATCCGGTAAATCGTGCTGGGGCGACCTTCTCCTGCACTCTCTCCGTCAAATCTTCATCGATGGCGATGTTTACCCCGCCATAGATCTTGATCGGGCTGCCGATCGACGACGGGATCGGCGTCGCACCGATCGCCATGTGGTCAATGTCGCCACGATAATGAATGTAGCTCCAATCCAGTTCTGTTCCGCTAACGGACAATAGGAAGGGCAGCGAATTGGAGAGCACCAACCGCTCGCCGACCCTGATCGTGTAGATATTGTCCAGCAAATGCGTCGGCGTGAAGAAATGGAACTTGCCGCCAAGACAGGCGCCGCCGCTCGCTAAGCAGAACGTCGCTTCAAGGGCGCCGGTAAGTCCGTCCGGTCCATCGTGAAAGCCTTCGCTGAAAAGGGTCGGCGCGCAGTCGACGCGATCGCCGCAATAGACTTCCGCCTCGTCACGGCCCTTACCAACCACGGCGCACCAGGCCAGCGGTGGCAACGACTCGTCGATGTGAAAGGTAAAGCCCATGCCGGTTCAGTCCTCAATTCCCGATGACTGCTTTCGCTTCTTCCGCCGTTTTCTTGGCCGGGGTCGATTTGCCGACCGCGCGCGTTGATCCGTCGGTGGCACTGGCCATGGCGCCAAACGTTGCCTCGGTCGTGGCCATGAGGGATGCCACTGAGATTGGCATCGCGCCACCGCTTCTGACCGCCTCGACAAAGGCCGCCATCTCGTCCTTCTGACCCTTGTCGAGCTGCATGGTCGACTTCTTCAGCCGCCGCCGACCGCCCTGCCATAGCTCGATCCGTTGGAAGTTATCCATTTTCGCGACCTTG
Source organism: Alphaproteobacteria bacterium (assembly GCA_021774445.1). GTDB lineage: Bacteria > Pseudomonadota > Alphaproteobacteria > UBA6615 > UBA6615 > SZUA-147. The sequence goes on along the minus strand of JAJFJA010000019.1, from coordinate 167,561 downwards.
CCTTCGCCGAAGACCTCCATGGCCTCCTTCGGATAGCGCGGGTCGCCGTCGGTGAGATAGGCCACCGTCGCGATGGAACCGTTCGGGTAGGCCAGGGTCACGACCATGTTGTCGGGATCGTTCTTGGCGCTCGCCGCCGAGACGGCGACTGGATCACTGCCAAGCCACCATGAGATCGTATCGACGAAATGACAGCCTTCGCCGATGAATCGGCTACCTTGGTCCCGCGCATCGGCGTACCAGGACCCCGCCGCCAGTGGCCCCGCATTGACCCGATATTGCACCACGCTGGGACCGGCGGGGCTGCCCCAGGCTTCCTTCAGCGCCACCAGCATCGGCGCGAAACGGCGGTTGAATCCAACCATCAGCCGGTCGTTGCCGGTCTCCGCGATGATGTCTCGGATCGATTGCAGTTGCGTAGCATCGACCGCCAACGGTTTCTCCACGAACACGGCTTTGCCGGCACGCAGCGCGTCGCAGACCATGCTGGCATGACTGCCATGGCGCGTCGCGATAAGCACGGCGTCGATCTCGCCGTCCGCCAGCAAGCCCTCATAGTCCGTTGACACCCGGTCGAAGCCGAATTTCTTGCGCGCATTCGCCGCCGACAGCGCCGTCGCCGTCGCAACCTCCACGAGCTGTACGTCGGATCGTTTGGCGAGATGCGGCAGCAACATGCTGGTGGCGTAATTACCGGCGCCGATTACGCCGATCTTCACCACGTCTCCCGCCGCCGTGACCGACCGCAAATTCGGCGTCGTAAGCCGCCGCTCTATCGGCGCATCGTCACGATACTGGAATAACGTGCCGACGCCCTTGAGTTCACCCGAATTGAGTTTTTCATAGACCGCCGATGCATCCTCGAACGCCACGGTTTGTGTGGTTAGCGCACCGACATCAATCCGTCTGTCGCGAATCAGCTCCAGGAACGACTGCATGTTGCGTCGCTCCGTCCATCGGATATAGCCGATCGGATAGTCGATCCCGCGCTCTTCATAATTCGGGTCATACCGGCCTGGCCCGTAGGACCGCGAAAACCGCACCTCAAGCTCTTTCTCGTAATAGGCGTTCCACGGCAAGTCGAGTTTGCATTTGCCGATATCGACCACCATGGCCCGGTCGCGCGCCAGCTCGGCCGCGGTCTCGACCGGCCCGTTACTCTTCCCACCGGCGGTCAAGAAGATGTAGTCAAGGCCCATGCCGTCGGTGTGGGCCTTTACGTGACCTTTGAGGTCGCTGAGCGGCGCGCCGTCCGGTGCGCTTGCCGCGACGGCCCCTAACCGCTGCGCGAGCGCGCACCGTGAGGCATCGGGATCGATACCGAATACTTGCACGCCGGCGGCGCGGAGTATTTGCACCAACAACAGTCCGACCAGTCCGAGCCCGATAACACAGGCCGTCTCGCCGAGCTTCGCCTCCGATTGGCGGAAGCCCTGCATGGCAATTGCGCCGACCGTCGCATAGGCCGCATCTGCGCTGGCCACACCCTCGGGCATCGGCACGCACAAATTCTTCGGTACCCAGTTGTACTCGGCATGGAAGGCATACTGGTTGCCGCCGCAGGCGACCCGTTGCCCGACCTCGAAGCCGTCCGCACCGTCGCCCACTTCGACCACGACACCGCTTGTCGAATAACCGAGCGGTGTGTACGAATCCAGTTTGCCGGTCACCTTGCGAAGAGTCGCAACCGGTCCCTGTTGAGCCACACTCTCCAGCACTTTCTTGACCTGGTCCGGCCGCGCCCGCGCCTTGCCCACCAGCGACAGCTTACTCTCTTGCACCTTCATCATCTCGGTGCCGGCGGAGATGAGCGAAAATTCGGTACGCACCAGCACGCCGCCGGGTTTGCATACCGGCACCGGCACATCCAGCACCGACAGTTGTCCGGTCTTATAGTTCTGCGCGATTTGCTTCATCGAATTGTCCGTACGTTAGGATCCACCTACTCGGCGGCCTCTGCGAATTCTTGCTCGGCGGGTTGCCGCCACTGGCGCTGGTACCAAGTCTCGAGGGTCAGAAGCTGCCAGATTTCCTTTGATCTGTCGGCAGTGCCACGGCGGTCTTCATCGATAAGACTGCGGATCTTCTCGCCCCGCAACAGTCCATCCTTTACCAACGCGCCATTTGGCAGTACGTCGTTGATCATCTCGCCCAGGTCACGCCGGATCCACGCCCGCAGGGGCGCGCTGAACAGCCCCTTCGGCCGGTAGATGATTTCTTTCGGCAACCAGGCTTCGGCGGCCTGTTTCAGAATTGCCTTACGTTCGCGGCCGACGATTTTCTGCTCGCCGGGAATCGAGAACGCGGCCTCTGCCACTTGCCAATCGACAAACGGCACCCGCACTTCGGTGGAGGCCGCCATGCTCGCGCGATCCGTATAGGTCAAATTCAAGCCACTCAGGAACAGCCGGGTATCGGTGTAGCACATGCGGTTGACGTGATCATCCTCGGGGCCGCCGTGATAGATCGCGGCATGTTCGTAGAACAGCTGCTCAACGGACGACCACAACTCCGGCGCCAGCAAGGAATGAAAACCCTCCCGGTCATAGTGCGTATAGCTGCGGCGGAAGGCGGTTTCCTCGGGAAGACTGGCGAAATCTATGAACCGCTTCGCCCAACGCACGGTCTTGTAACCGCGATTCCCGCCCGCGACCGGCAGGGCGCCGACGAGACGCTCTATCATCTCGTGGCGGACAAATCCCGGTATGCGCTGGTATTTCTTGGCCAGCAGGCTGGCATAATGTTTGCGGTAACCGCCAAAAAGCTCATCCGCGCCCATACCGGACAATAGCGCCTTTACCCCGGCCTTCCTCGCGGCCTCGCAAATCAGATAAGTGTTAATGGCCGCCGCATCGCCGATCGGCTCGTCCAACACATCGACGATCCGCGGCAGCATGTTGGCGACGTCTGGGGCAATCTCGATCTCATGCAGCCGCAGATCATAGTCCTTGGCGACTTTTCGCGCGTAGAACAAATCGTCAGGCATCGCCTCGAAACGCTGATCTTCGCTGCGGAAGGCGATTGTGTAGCAGTCGATATCGGCGTTCGCTCGGGCTGCCAGCACGGTAATCAAACTAGAGTCTAGGCCGCCGCTTAAGAATGTCGCCACCGGGACGTCGGCGATCATGTGATCGGCGACCGACTTCTCAAGAATGCTGCGCAACTCGGGCACCGTCACCGGCTGCCGTTGGCGCTCCACCAACTCGACTTGGGCATCCCAAAAGGTGTGCAGTCGCATCTGGCCGATCGGCGAGAACTCGGCCCAATGACCGGCGGGCAGCTTCTCGACGCCCTTCAGGACGCAGTGGCTGTCCGGAACCCAGTAATACATCAGCGACGCTACCATCGCCGTGTGGTTGAGCTCGGTATCGGGGCCGAGAACCGGCCGCAGCGCCTTCAATTCCGACGCGAAGGCAACGCCATTTTGCCGCTTCAACATGAACAGCGGCTTGATCCCCAAGTGGTCCCGAGCCAGCACCATCCGGCCAGTGTTTTCATCGAAAAGTGCGAACGCGAACATGCCCCGTAACCGCTTTAGGCTCGCTGCTCCCCAGGCCCGCCAGGCCTCCAGCACCACCTCGGTGTCCGAATTGGTGCGGAAATTCACACCCATTCGGATCAGCTCTCGTCGCAGCTCCTGGAAATTGTAGATCTCGCCGTTATAGGCGAGCGCCAGGCCGTTCTTGACGAACGGCTGGTTCGCCGCATCCGAGAGGTCGATGATCGACAGCCGGCGATGACCCAGCGCGACCTGCGCGCCCGCCGCCGCGTTCCGGTACTGCCCTTCCGCGTCTGGTCCGCGATGGGCGATTGACCGCAGCATTGCCGGCAACCGGCTTTCGGCGCTGGGCAAATTATAGAGTCCGGCAATTCCACACATAACACACCAATAATGTTCGGACCTGTCGCTGACCCGCAGTTGAAATATGATTTACGCAACCAAACGCGTTGCGGTTAATATGCCGACTTATCGAAAAAGCCCTTGAATATCGTCAGGAAGATAATCTTTACGTCTAGCCAAGGCGACCAATTCGCCAAATAGAAAAAGTCTAAAGTGACCCGCCGGCGCAGTTGTTCGATCGTGTGAGTGGCCCCGCGTGCACCGTTGATTTGCGCCCATCCGGTAATGCCGGGTTTGACGCGGTGGCGACGGCCATAGCCGGCGACAATCTCCTCGCACAGCAGGTTCTCCGTACGCATGGCCACCGGGTGCGGCCGCGGTCCGACCAAGGACATGTCCCCGCGCAAAACATTCCACAGCTGTGGCAGTTCATCAAGGCTGGTACGGCGCAAGATCTCACCTAGCCGGGTAATACGGCTGTCACCCAGATTGGTCTGCTGGGCACCGTCAGTCGCACCTTGCCCCATGGCCATCGTGCGGAATTTGAACACCGTAAAAGGCTTGTTGTCGTAGCCCATACGCCGCTGGCGAAATATCGCCGGTCCCGGGCTGTCTAACCGCACCGCAACCCATAGCAATGCCAGGATTGGCAAAATCATTATGAAAATCAGCCCGCCGAGAACCTTATCCATGAGCATTTTCGTGACCCCGCCCCAGGGTGTCATTGGGCGTCCCGCCAGTTCGACGAGTGTCAATGAGGCGTCCGGCGCATCATGAAACAAGGTTTGACTGTTCTGCGCGATCTGAACCGTGGTCGCCAAAGTTGTCAGGGCTTCCACCCATGACTTCAGCTGGCCGCCCGGTTCGGTAGGCATGGCGATAATCACCCGGTCCACCGGGTTCAGCCGGCAATAGTCGACGGCCTCCTCGACGTATCCCGTCCCCTCAGCGGCGGTCATCTTGGCGATCCGTTGGGATAGGGCATCCGCAAACACACCGGTGATCATCTCGTCGCCGGGCTCGAGCTGGGTCAGCGAGTTTGCCACCCGCCAGACATCGGCCTCCGACCCCACGAGCACGATTTTTTGCGCCCATGCGCCCACCCGCACCCAACGCTGCACTGTTACGAAAAGGGCCAGCCGCAACGCCGCCATCGCGACGGTTGCACCTGCGGTCCAGCCGATGATCCATCTTGTCGGCAACTCGCCGATCTGGCCCACCACGATGGCGCCCCAGGCGACGGCCCCAAGGCCGACGGTTACCCCGAGTATTGCTGGGATATGGCTCAACGGATGCCGCAGTTTCGCCGTTGTGTAGATGCCGGTCATCGCCAGCAGCCGGATCCCGAGTAGGGTACCCAGAAGCAACGTCGCCAGCGTAACGACCGTCCAAGCGCCGGCGGCCGGCAGAGTAGAGAAGCCGATTGCCGCGATAGCGAACGCATCGGCTGCCTGCACCAAGCCACAAACGACCTCGCGCTGAACCGTGGAGCGAGGCCTGCCCGCACCCCGGCCTGCAACGTCTCGTGACGCGACTGTCGCGGTCATCTCGGGCGGGTTATCCGCAAGAATTTTGCAAGTTGTACGCATTGCCGCCCGCTACCTGCAGACTAACACCAAAACCACTCAAGGCTTTCTGCGGTCCGGCATCGTTGCCGAACCGAACCGCAGACCGCACAAGACTTACTCCGCCGCAGCGGACTCGCGCCCGAACTCGTCGTAGAAGTAGCGGACGGTGTAGTTGATGGTTTCCTCGAGGCCGTATTTGGCCTCCCAACCGAGCAAGCGCCGAGCTTTCGCTACGTTCGGCACGCGCCGGTCGCAGTCCTCATAGCCCTTGCCATAGAAATCCAACCCGGAGACTTCAATGATCGGATGCGAACGATAAGCGGGATTGCCGCTGACATCCGCGTAAGCATTCCGCATCATCACCGCCAGATCGCGGATCGAGATCTCGTTCTGACGGGCGCCGAGGTTGAAGGTCTGGTTCTGTGCCGCCTGAGGCATTTGCAGCATCCGCTCCAGGGCATCCACAGCATCATCGATGTACAGCAACGCCCGCCGGGCATGACCGCCATCGACCAACTTCATCGGCGTACCGTCCAGCAGCGCCGTGACGAAGCACGCCAGCACGCGCGGCACGCCATCGCCGGTACGGCCTGGAATGAAGTCCATGCGCGGCCCAAAGAAGTTATACGGGCGGAACATGGTGATCGGCATGTGCTGCTCAACATGATACGCGTGCAGCAAACGCTCGGAGAGCTGCTTTGCACAAGCATAGCTCCAGCGTTGGTTCTGGATCGGCCCCATGATCAACGGGGTCTCGTCCTCGATCTGCTCGTAAAGCGCCGGATTGTCGTAGCTGTTGTCCGGCAGGTAGCTTGCCATCGTCCGGCCGTATACCTCACAGGTCGAGGCATGAATCATCCAGGTCTTGTACTTCGCACAAACTTCGGCGAGCTTCTGAACCTCGGTGAAGTTGGAATTGATGGTGGCGATCGCCTCGGTGTTGTAGCGCGAGGGGTTGCAGATTGCCGCCAGCGAAATCACAACGTCCGAATGTTTGACCGCGTTATCCAAGTCCGCTGCTGTGCCTTCCGAAAAGGCGTCGGACTGATAGAACCGGAACTTGGGGTTATCGAGATGGCCGGCAATCTTATCGGCGCTAAAATCCCATCCAACAACATTGTATCCACCGTCCGCCAAAAGCCGGTCGAGTAGATGGCTGCCAATGAAACCGCCGCAGCCTAGAAGAACAATATTTTTTACCTTCATATCGAAAAACTACCTCTGACCAGAGTGACATTGGACAAACCAAAAACCATCAAGCGTGACCTATAAGCACGTCGGCTATCGGAGTATTCAGCCGCAGCTCTTGTGTGCACCCTTCATGCTGAGTAGGCATTATTCGCACTAACGTGACCCGATCAAAGACGATGGAAGGAGTAGTCTTTGACTAATTAGGGGTATCCTCACCATCGAATAACACCGAAATGAAGAGAATCTTGCTTTTTCAGCCGCGAACTACCTAGGACAACTACGCCGTAAGGGGTAAAGGCGTGATCGATCTGTCAAAAAAGGTATATGAATCAGCCGTCCGGTCGGGGATCAGCTGCCCGCCCTGGAAGCGCTGCCGGTGGCGGCTAGGGTACGCTCCAGGTCCGGTTCATCCACGGCGTCCCCCCAGAGTGCGCCATACGCCCGCAGCAGCACCGGCACCTGATGTTGCCAGGCGAGGCTATCACGCACCCGCTCGAAGCCTAATCGCCCCATTTCCTCACGCCGCGCGGCATTGTCGAGCAACTCTACCAACTTGTTGGCCAAATCCTCGGGATCGTCCGGGCGCGCATATAGGGAAGACTCCCCTGCCGAGACCCGCCCCTCGGTGGACTCAAACTGCACGACGGGTTTGCCCAGTGCCATATACTCGACAACCTTGTTCATCGTCGATTTATCGTTCATGACCGTATGCCGATCAGTATTGATGCAGGCATCCGCGGTATTAAGCACCGACAGCAAATCTGCGTCGGGCACCCGCCCGGTGAAAGTCACGTAGTCGTCTATGCCGCGCTGCTTTGCATCGGCCTGCAACAAGGGTAGCTCCGGGCCGCCGCCGACCAGGCAGAATTGCACATCCTCTCGTTTTAGTACCCGTACGACATGCTCCGCAGCGTCCAGTAAGAAGTTCAGTCCTTCCTGTTGACCCATTACCCCGACATAGCCGACCATGAAGCGCCGGCCATTCTTATGTGCCGGTTCGGGTGGCAAGATCTTAAAGCGGTTAAGGTCCGGCCCGCTCCGCACGATGAATACCTTGTCCGCGATCATTCCGTTCCGGTTTACCGCAACATCTTTGTAGGAACCGTTTGTCGCGATAGAGACGTCGGCGACTTTGAACGTCAGCCCCTCGAACAACCGCATCAGGTTAAAGAAGAACCCCTTCTTCGCAAACTTTGCCTCGAACAACTCGGGGCAAAGGTCGTGGTGGTCAAACAGGAACTTCTTTCCGAAGAACAGTTTGAAGAAACCGGCGACAAGGAAGATGAGGTCCGGCGGGTTGCACGCATGGATGACGTCAAAGCCTCGGGTCAGCAAGACACGCCAAGCCAGAACGAACTCCCAAAACAGCGCCGCCGGGTATTCGAGTAGGTAGCCTAGCGCTCCACGTGCATCTATTGGTAACCGGTGGCGATAGATATGGACGCCCTCGATGACTTCATAGCTCTCGTTGAAGTCTTTGCCCTTCGGACAAATGACCGAGACCTCATAGCCGGCGCGCTGCAACGTCGTCGCTTCCATCCAAACCCGGCGATCGAAGGGGACCGGCAGGTTCTCGACGATGATGAGGACGCGCCGCGGCCGTCCGTTCTTACCAACTGATGCCTTCATACCGTCCTTCAAACCGCTCTGCCTCGGGAACCCGAACGAGGTCGATAACCTTATGTTCCGGTCCGGCCGAACCGAGCAGGGCGATAACTTTCGGGTCGTTATTGCCCACGACGATGGTCTTGGCATGGTTTAACAGCTCGTCAGCCGAGTCCACCAGCAGCCGCGAGATATGCGGAATATGATTCAGGATATAGTCGCGGTTGGCACCGGTTAGGCGCGCCAAACTGACGTTCGGGTCATAGATCCGCAGGTCATAACCCTTACCGATCAGCCGTTCCGCCAGTTCCACCAGCGGGCTCTCGCGCAAATCGTCGGTTTCCGCCTTGAAGCTTAGGCCCGCCAGTCCGATGGCTCGTTCGCCGGCATCTCGCACCAGATTGAAGCCGCGTTCGATCTGTAGTTCGTTGCTCGGCAGCACCGCGCCGAAGATCGGCAGGTCAAGGTCCGCCGACTTTGCAAAATGCACGATCGCACGCAGGTCCTTCGGCAGACACGATCCTCCGAATGCGAAACCCGGCTTCAGGTAGGTGCGCGAAATGTTGAGCTTGGTGTCCTGGCAGAAAATATCCATGACCTGATGGCTGTCCAGACCAAGTACTTTGGCCATGGCACCCACTTCATTGCCGAACGCCACCTTCAGCGCGTGCCAGCAATTGTCGATATACTTCACCATCTCCGCCACCCGAATATCGGTGCGGATAAGTGGCGCGTCCAGCCCCTCATAGAGCGAGGCGACGATGTCGCCGCTCTCTTTATCGCTCTCCCCAATCACCGTTTTTGGCGGATTGTAGAAATCGTTGATAGCTGACCCTTCACGCAAGAACTCAGGGTTGAAGCACAGGCCAAAACCTTCGCCTGCGCGCTTGCCGGAGGCCTTCTCCAGCAAAGGTTGCACCCGATCTCGCATCGTTCCGGGCAAGATCGTGCTGCGAACCAACACGATATGCCGCCCGGCCTTGTCTTTGAGGACAGTACCGATCTGTTCGCAGACCCGGGTCAAATAGCCGAGGTCAAGGCTGCCGTTGGCTTGGCTCGGCGTCCCAACGCAGACCATCGTGATGTCGGTCTCCATGACGGCGCCGCGCCAATCTGTCGTCGCGGACAGCGCCCCCGATTCCACTGCGGATGTGAGGTTGCTGTCGAGGTCCGTTTCAACGATAGGCGAGCTGGCGTCGGCGATGAGGGAAACTTTCGTCTCGCTGGTATCGACTCCGACGACCCGATGGCCCTCATTGGCCAAACAAACCGCGGAGATCGTCCCCACATAGCCGAGCCCGAAGATGCTGATGCGCATCGGCTTGACGGAGGTTTCTTCCGCCGACCGAGTGGTCATCGTCGTTTCTGTAATGGTCATCAATTATCGTCCCGACAGAATAGAAAAATTAAAATAAACGGCGTTGCCCGCTGCCAAATCGCCGCTAAAGGAAAGTAAGCAAGCAGGTATACGGGCGCCAAAGTTCGGCGAGTACCAGCCCCGTTTTGGCGACTCTTGACCGCGCAAAACATGCCCCGTCAGGGGCCCTTCATGGTCGATCCGGAGCACTGCCACGCCATTCCTGATGGCCACCCAGGAAGCCTCCTCCCGCCGCACCTCGACATCCGGCGCGAACAGGAAACCGGCTTCCACCGGTGTCGGCGATTTCCCGCCCAAGACCCGATCGGTGATCCGGTATTTGCCGGCCCACATGCGTTCCAGCTTGCGCCGGTGGACGATACCGAAGCGGTCGGCATAGCCGTCATGTTCGGCTTCAATGGACCATTGGTCGTCGCGTTTGAGATCCAACAAAGTTGCGTTCGCCTTGCTGGACCAGTTGAACGTGCCCGAAATGACGCTCGAGTCGGCGCCGCCGACGGTCAGCGTGTTATGCGCCGGCGTGCTTCGAAAGTGCGCCCGCCAGCCTTCATCCGCGTGGTATTGAAAGGTGCCGGCATCGACGATCAGCGGTTCACCGTCAACATGCAGCCATACCGCAAGAGCATCCGCATGCCCGTGCGCCGCGATCGACAGATAGCCGAGTGGTCCGTGGTCCATGACCCACATGACCTCGCGGCCGTTGTCCCGGTCGCGGCCGATCGAATAGCCACCATCCACGAAGCTGGCGACGCCGGCGGCACCGACCGGGCCGGAATCCGGCAACCCGAAGAAGGCGTTCCGCAAGCTGGGCTCGACCACCGGCGGTGCCAGATCCGGCCGCGCAGCCGTCTGCGCGAGACAGCCGAGGATCGACGCCACGTAGTTTTCCTCGCGAAGCCCGCAAGAAATGACCCGTCCTTCGTCGTCATCGCCGATGGCCGGAACAAAGCCCCGCTCATCCATTTGCGCTTTGATGGCGACTGTATGCCGCGCCAGAGATTCCCAATAGGCGTCGGGAAACGGCCGGCCGACGAGAGCGGCGACCTGCCCGCTAAGCAGAAAGAATTCGGCACTAAAGGCCGCATAAGTTGGCGACTGTTCGGCGCCGACCCCGTCGGGCAGGAACTGCCGGTCGACCTCCGCTTCCAAGACGTCGCGGCCGATTTTCTCCCAACGTGCCGCTGGCGCCAGATTTGGCGCCAAGGTCCCCAGCAGATGCAAACCGCAAACCTCGGCGATGAGATGGTTGTTGGCTGACGAGAAGCGAGAAGGAAAGCGGGCCAGCCAATAGCCATGCGCGGCCAACCCGGCCAACAATTGCCTACGTTGGCTCGGCGAAAAGGCATCGTCCGGCAGCAAGGTCGCGACGATGATGATACTGATCGCCCGCAAGGCGACCTCGATGCCGGTTGCCCAGCCCACACCCTTGAACGGCGGATTCGAGTCCAGCCATGACATTACATGCCGGACGCACAACGCTGCCGCGGCGCCGTCATTCGTCGCATTGGCATGCGCCGCAACCGTTTGCAGGTACCGCAGCCGGCCCAACTCCCAGACATATTTGACGTCGCCGATATCGGAAGCGTGCCGGTAGGGAATGTCGTAGCAATAGGTATCCTGCGGCCAATTTGATGCCGTCACCGGGTCTTGATGCCAGTTCGGCATCCCAGCCCGGATCGGCCAATCCCGCCCCAGAAATCTGAAGGCATTGCGTTCGACCCGCTCGAGATCATCCGCCCAGTCCTCGAGCAGGCGTGGAGTCTCGGCGGCAAGGTTCGTCACCGCCTCGGCCAGTCCAGGAATATTGGGCAGCGTGTCGCCGCCGGCGATCATGCTTTCAAACGTTGGTGTGCGCCGTCGACTTATCGCCCGTCTAAGCTGCTCCTCGACGCGATAAGCGACTTCGGCCGGGGACATATTGCGCAAGCGCCCAATAAGCCAGCTGGCGCGCTCGCCCACGCTTTGTTCGGTCGCAACGCCCTTGGGGACTGCGCCCCCGGTTGGGATATCTGCCGTTCCCACCGCCGCCCGGCCCGTGAGCGTGTCAGTCCCCATCGCCGGCATCCTGTTGGGTGCGCGCCATGCGGTCGGACCATTGCTCTACGAAGAAGTACAAAAAAATGAACTGCACGGACAGATAGTGAAATCCGCGGAAATAGGAACTCTCCATGAAGTTCAGCAGTGCGAAGGCACAAAACAGCGCCACGGCAAGCGTGTAGGCGCCGAGCTCTTCGTTGCGAACGTTGGGATTACTTGCCAGCCGGACGGCTAGATAGAGCGACCGTACGACGCAAATAAGAGCGAGTGACAAGCCGACATAGCCGGTCTGAACGATTAGGTCCAAATAGCCGTTATGGGCCTGTCCGGCGATCGCGGCCCAACCGGTTGCAAAGTTAATCGGGCTCAGCCGCAGCCCGGTGTGCCAAAACGAGCCATAGCCGAGGCCGAGCAGCGGCTGGTTAGCAACCTCGCCCCATAGAAACTCCCACAAAGCCGTTCGGCCGGTGAAGGTCAGGTCACGGAATACCAAAAGCAAGAACTTCTCGACCGTAATACCGAGGCCAAGGAAGGTCGACCAGACCAGCGCGAAGCCAGCGACCATCAGGGCGATCAAGCACATCCTCACCAGGCCTTGCGTGCGTGCGACCGCATAGGCGCCCAACATCACAAACGGCGTCAGCACGGCGATGCCCAAGCTCGTCTTGGATTGGGTGAGCACTAGGAATCCGAACCACACCAGAGCGCCGCCGCCGAAAATGGCTTTCCAGCGGAGATCGCGCGTTGTTGCCGCCGCGACGAACCAAACAATGAAGGCGACCAGTGTTGTTTGTCCGGCGACATTCTTGTGCGAATGCATGCCGATCACACCGCTCTCGGTAATGGCCAAGCCGGGCAATGCGACAAGGCTGAACACGTTAAGGGTCATGATCACGCCGGTCAGCAGCACCATGGTCCGAAAGAAGCTGACCGGGCTCTTGCAGGTCAGTGCCAGCCCCATGCCGACCGCCGCCACCGTAAACAGAATACCGACTCGCCGGCTGCTAAGATCAGGGTACGGCGCCCACAGGATGGTTAGCGCAATCCAACCCAATGCCAGCAGCAACGGCCAGGACCGCGCCAGCAGCCGCCGAGCTTCTTCAAAGTGTTTTGCGGCGAACCCCAGGCTGAGGACGGCCATGACACCCCAGATGAGCTGATTGTTCGTATCTCCGCCTGAGACATCGAGCACCTCCGACCGTGAAAAGGGGGTTAGGCCCGCGACCACATAGAACAGCGCGAGGAACAGCACGTAGCTACTCCAGTTTGCTTTCCACGACCGGGTGGGTCCCGCTGATGTTGTGAGAGCTTCAGTTGACACGATATGACCGCGATTTTTGCGCAAGCTTGAACGGCTGGAGAATAGACGAGGCCTCCGCCCGATTGGCCTGGCAAATTGGGGTAACTCGGCCGAGTAAGTGGTATATCCGGAACGCTCACAAGGGGGGTCGGTGGTCGCGGTTTGTGCATGAGAGCGTGGCCAGTACCGATTTAGGGCTACGTAGGCGATAATCCGAAGTTCCGCGTCATTAGCACTTACGCCCGCTTATTGTGGGTGACATAGGGGGCTAGCATCGAAGGGCATTCTTTTCTCGAATTGTTTTCACAACTTTCGGTATATCAAAATGATACTCATTACAGGCGGTGCCGGCTTTATGGGCACCTCATTAGTACGCGGCTTTATCGAGCGTGGTGAAAACGTCCGCGTCCTAATACTTCCGAACGACCCCGGCGAGAGCCGCCTGGATGGTCTCGACGTCGACATTCGCCACGGCGACGTCAGCGATGCGTCGACCCTTGGTGGCGTCTTCGACGGTGTTGAGACGGTTTATCACCTCGCGGCCGTCCTCCTGGCACCTCACCCAAGTGTTTTTGAGAAGGTGAATATACAAGGTACGAGGAACATCATTAACGGCGCGATAGACTCCGGCGTTAATCATTTTATCTATGTATCATCGATCTCCGTAACCTACCCATACGCCACCGCATATTCCCTCTCGAAGCGTGAAGGGGAGCGGATGATCAAGGCGCAAAGCGCGATGAACTATACCATCGTGCGGCCGACCCTGGCCTACGGCCCGGATGGCGGTATTGAGTTCATGCTGTTCATGAACACGATTCTTAACCACACGATCGTGCCTTTCGTCGGTCTTGGTCGCGCCAAGAAGAACCCGGTTCATGTCTCCGACATGGAACGCGGCATGCTTGCTCTTTACGGCCGTAAGGAGACTTACGGAAAGACCTATGCCTTCAGCGGTAGTGAGGAGATCTCCATGTGGGACCTCTCCAAACTGATCCTGAAACACCGTAAAGCCGGCCCAAAGATTTTCCTGCCTATACCGGTTTTCATGCTGCGGGCCTTGGCCTATGTCCTTGAGCGGACCATGAAAAAGCCGCCGATCACTTGGCAGGGCATTGCTGGGTTGAGCCAAGACGCCAACCCCGATTGGCTGCCTGGCAGCAGCGATTTCGGTTACGAGCCGATTGGTGTGACAGAGGGGATGCAGCTGTCTTTCCCGATTGCCGAAAAGCAAGACCGGTACGCCGGCCTCACCGGAGACGAGTCGGTTACGAATCCCTGAATTGGACCGGGTTAACAGACGAAAAAGGCGAGCCTGGCTCGCCTTTTTCTTTGCCTGCGGGCTGCAGGTGACTGTCCAAAGCGGACGCTGCCGCTAGGTGCGGCTTTTCCGCCTGAAGGTATAGATCTTCATCGCCACGAATTCCTTCAGGTCTACCAATTCGTACGCCTGTGCCATGGTCTCGACCATCGTCGTCTGGTTCTTCCGCGCGAAATTCTTGTCGAAGTTCCATTCGCGGTTGACGATCAGCCGGATCACCCCACGGTCCCCCGCCAGGGCCTGCATGTCGCCCACGAAGTCGTCGCTCCGTACCACCTTGTCGCCATCGATAATGTCGGTGCCGCCGTAATGCTCGAAGATCTCCCACTGGCCCCAAGCCACGATCGCCACGTTTTCCGGCGACGCGGTCTCGGCAATGTAGGCCGCGGTCTCGCGATACTCGTCGCGGCGATGGGCGGGGTCGTTGAAATAGATCCACAGGGAGAAGACGTTAAGGGCAATCAAACCCACCACGGACGCCGTGCCCACAAGGCGCCAGCCTTTCGCCTGCATTGCTAGCGGCAACAGCAGGGCGATGAGCGGTAGCATGTAGGCCGCGCGCCGCGGCAGCCAGTTGAAATCCATGCCAAACATCAGCGCCGCGCCCGCGACATAAGACAATACCAGCATCAGCGCGAAGGTCTGGGCCATGCGCTGCTGCGTAAGCCCTATTTCAAGCCGGTCGCTGCCGATTGCGAGATGCCGCAGTCGCCACAAAATCCCCAAGGCGACGACCGCCAGCAACGCTAGCCGCGGCCACAGCGCGAACACCACCTGAGGTGCGTCGGCCCCGCGCAGAGTATCCAGCGGCGGCCCGAAGGTCTGGCCGACAAGCAGACCGAATGGCACGTAAGCCAGATTGAACACCGGATTCGGCGGGCCGAGCACCGTGCTCGTTGGCGGCCAAACCAGCCAATAGGCCACCATGACCACGGCGCCGGCGGCGCCGGCCGGGAGCCACGTGATGAACCAGCGGCCGACACGGCGCCATATCAAGAGATCCGACAGAGCGAACGCGGCCAGGACAAACACCGAGATGACGCTGCCCAGCATCATTAAGACCGTGGCCAGCATCAGCGCGATCAGATGCCGTGCCTTTAACCGCGGGGTGAGGGTCGTCTCCGTATAGGCCCAAAGCAACAGGGCGGTCAGCAAGAGCATCTGGGCGTAGGGCCGTACTTCTTGGCTGTAATAGACGGCAAAACTGCTGGTGGCGGCAAAGGCGGACACCCACAGCGCATGCTTGTCGCCAAAGGCGCGTCTCGCCGTAAAGAACAAGGCGACCACCGCGCCGAATCCCGTCAGCGCCGACAGCAGCCGCAAGGACATGTCGCTATCGCCGGCGATCTTCTGCCAGAAGAACAGCGTGAAGAAATATAGCGGCTGCGTGATCTGCCCGGGTCCGCCATCGCGTAGCTCTGTTATGAACGCCGAAAAGGTCTCCTGGCCGGCCAATCCGATACTATAGCCTTCGTCGAACCACAGACTGTGCGTTGTCAGTCCAAATAGCCGCAGCCCCAGGGCAACGGCCAGAACCGCGACCGCAAGGACGATGAATCTGGATCGAGAACCCGCCATTGGCCGGTCATAGGCAGAGGCGACAGCCATGTGTCGAGTCCCTATTATTACGCCGGGACCGTCGGTCTATCGGGTCGCGGAAATCACTCGGTATTGAACTTCCGCACGACCCGGTCGGCCGACAGCCTGAGATAGCGTATCTCGCCCTGAAATCGCTAGGTATCCGCCCTCTCGGAGTAGCGCTCGACCATCAGGAGTAGCTCCCCGGACATACGGCGAAGGCCGACCGGCCAGCCTTACATATGCCTTCTGAGCGGCGGCCCCACCTCTCGTATGTCGTACGGCATAGCCAACACGCGCGCTAGCTGACGGTCCCAGGCTAGCCCAAGATCCCCTGGGGAAATGGCCCCCCCACTGCCCGGCACGGACACCAACACGCGCCTATTACGTCGCGCACGAGGTCGCCAGAACAATCTATGTGCGGAATTTTCGGTTTTCAGGGCTTCGAGGAGCCCGGATTGTTACGGCGGATGGCGAATACCACGATCCATCGTGGTCCGGACGGCGAAGGCTTTTTCGAACAGGGTAAATACTCAATGGGCATGCGCCGATTGAGCATTATTGACCTCGAAGACGGCGATCAGCCCATATTCAACGAAGACCGCAGCCTCGTCGTCTGCTTCAACGGCGAAATATACAATTACGTTGAGTTAACCAAGGAGCTCAAGGACAAGGGCCATATCTTCCGCACCCACAGTGATACTGAAACCATCGTCCATGGTTATGAGCAATGGGGAATGGATTTTCTCCAGAAGCTCAATGGTATGTTCGCTCTGGCCCTATACGATCGGCGCAAAGACGAACTTATCATCGCCCGTGACCGGGCCGGCCAGAAGCCGCTCTATTATTACCATCGCGACGGCCGCTTCATATTCGCCTCCGAAGCGAAGGCAATTCTCGAATCTCAGAATGTCGAAAGAGCGTGTAATATCAATGCGATAGATAGTTATCTTGGGCTTCGCTACACGCCTCAGCCGGACACGATGTTCAAGGACATCAGCGTGCTACCGGCGGCCCACTTCCTGCGGCTGCGCCGCGGCGATATCGACATTGTCCGGTACTGGGATGTCGCGCCTGCAATCCAGTCGCGCATGTCCCGCGCTGAGTGTCTTGCCGCATTCGACGAGACATTTACCAACGCCGTCCGTCTGACCCTTCGCTCCGACGTGCCGGTAGGCGCCTATCTGAGCGCGGGTATCGACTCCAGCCTCGTCGTCGGTCGAATGCGGGAATTTAACAATGATATCAAGACCTTCTCCCTCGGATTCGACTCTCCGATAGATGAATTGCCGGAAGCGCGCGCCCTCGCGGCGAAGTTCGGATGCGACCATCATGAGGTCGTGTGCGTGCCCGACGATCTTGGCCTATTACCCAAGGTTATCTGGCATCTTGAACGTCCGATCGGCGATGTCCTGGTTCTGGCCTATTACAAACTCGCCCAAGAGGCCGCCCGCCAAGTAAAGGTCGTGTTGAGCGGGGAAGGGGCCGATGAGCTTTTTGCGGGCTATTCCTTCCATAAGATCATCCAGTGGACCGCTATCTGGGAGCGCTTTACCCCCGGTCTCCTACGCCGCAATTTGGCGCTGCCGGCCCTTGCGGCGGTGCCGGTGCCGGTCCTGAACAAGCTTTTTAACTACCCGGCCTACCTGGGCAATAAGGGCAAGGCCCGGGTCGTGGAATATCTTCGCCATTTCGGCGATCGCAGCCTCGCTCAGAACTATGTCTATTTACGCACCCTTTGGGAGCATGACGAGCGCCGGCAGGTCTATACCGATAACTATCGGCATCTAGCCACCGACACGCTCGTAAAGGAATCCGCCAGCCAGGACGGGGCGCTGCTGGATCGGCTCCTCAGACTGCATTTTGATGATTGGCTGCAGGACAACCTGCTTCTCCGCCAGGACAAGAACACCATGGCTCATTCGCTGGAAATGCGGGCGCCATTCCTGGACCACAACCTGATTGAACTCGCCTTCAAAATGCCCCCTGGCATGAAGGTTAATTGGTTAACGGATAAGTATATCGAACGCCAGTACGCCAAGAGCATCTTGCCCATGGATGCTGTCAAACGGCCCAAAAACCCGTTCTATTTCCCGCTTGAGTTCTTCTACGAAAACCCGCGCGCAAAAGAGCTTGTTGCGATGACCCTGAACGAGGAGAGCGTCAAAAAACGGGGGTATTTCGACTACGCATACGTGAAGTTCTTGAAGGAAAAGATGGATGCGCGAGAATTCGTTTACCTAAAACAACTGTATTCACTCGTAATTCTTGAGCTTTGGCACATGGTGTTCATCGATAAACAGCGCCTCTGGTAATAGCTACCACTTTTGCGTCCATATACCTCCCCATTGCATTGATTGGTTTACGCTGCCGCGGCGCTAATCTTCGGCAGAACGAGCGGTGGCACCGGAAGCCCCTGGTGTAGCCCGCTTTGGCTTAAGAAGATTGAGAGATCCTAAATGGCACTTTGGACCAACGCCATAGTAATCGCGATCGTCGTTACCATCGCGATTGGACAAGTGCTCTTCAAATATGCCGCAAATGGTATGAAAACGACCGACTATATGTGGCAGATCTCGGTACTAGGGCCGCTTTTTGTTGCCTTTGCGATATATGGTTTGGCGACGCTGGCTTGGGTTTGGGTTCTGCAGTCTGTACCGCTTAGCCGCGCCTATCCCTATATGGCAATCGCGTTTCTTTTGGTCCCCGCCGCGAGCTATGTCGTGTTCGGTGAGCGCCTCGACGCCCGTTACGCCCTCGGCGTGTTGTTCATCTGCGGGGGCGTGATCCTCGTCGCCCGATGACCGTGCTGGCGATGGAATACAGCGATATGACAAAGCCGGTCAGTATTGCGGTTTTCGTTCCCGCGTATAATGCGGCGAAGACCGTCGGTTGGGTTCTCGAACGTATCCCTCAGGACGCTTGGGACGTCATAAGAACCGTTTTCATTGTTAACGATGGCAGCACTGACGACACCATCGCCACGGTCACGGCCCTGACGAAGATCTATCCCAAGGTGGTCCTGCATTCCCTGCCGCAGAATCTGGGCTACGGCGGGGCTGTCCGCAAGGGCCTGGAGCTGTGCCTTGAGGTCGGCACCGACTACGTCGTTTGCCTCCATGCGGACGGCCAGTACCCGCCCGAGAAAATGCTCGAATTCGTGCACTACATGCGCGACCATCAGGTCGACGTTCTGCAGGGATCACGCCACAAGGACGGCACCGCACTACAAGGCGGCATGCCTCTCTATAAGCATGTTGCCGGCAAATGCCTCACTTGGCTCGAGAACCGCATCTTTGGTCTGCGCCTCACGGACTATCACTCTGGCTACATGCTCTACAGCCGCAAGGCCGTTGGCATGTTGCCGCTGGCGCAACTCAGCCAGTCCTTCGACTTCGATGTCGAGGTTATCGCCGCCTCTCGCCGTCGGAACTTGAAGATCGACGAACGCGGGATACCGACCCACTACGGCGATGAAGAGTCACACTTGAACCCCATCACTTACGGACTCCGGGTTCTGCATGTCTTGTGGCGCTACGTGCGTGGTCACTATGACCCCCGCTGAGACCGGAGCCGCCTCCAAGAAACAGAAAATGGCGGCGATCGATATCTCGATTGTGATCTGCACGGTTGATCGCTTCGCCCTCGCTGATCGCACCATAGAGTCGGTCTTACGGCAACGAATCCCGCACCGTAAGCGCGTCGAGTTGATCGTCGTGGACAACTCCGCCGAGGGCCGCTCCCGCAAACGGATCGCCGCAAAAGCGGCGACCAGTCCTTTTCCGGTGCGTTACGTTCATGAGCGGCGGCCCAACATCTCTCACGCTCGTAACGCTGGAATTACCGCGGCGGCGGGTGCCTTTGTCGCGTTCTTGGATGACGATACCGAGGCGCGGCCCGATTGGCTAAGTCACATGGTCGATGTCATGGTTGCCAATGATGGCGATATCGTCGTCGGCCCCTCCTATCCGGATTTTGAGGGTGGTAACGCCCCGAGTTGGGACCATGACGGCCGCTATTACACGCGCGATCAACGCCTGCCTGACGGTGCCGCGATAACCAAGGGCGCAACCTGCAACATCCTGATCCGCCGCGCCTCGTGCCTGACCGACACCCCCGTCTTCGATCCCGAATTTGGCCGTACCGGCGGGGAGGATGCTGATTTCCTGGCCCGCCAGGGCCGGCGAGGCCGCCGTATCCTTTGGTGCGCGACGGGTATCGTTACCGAATTCCAGCCCCTGGACCGCATGACGGTCCGTTACCGCACGCAGCGTTTCTTCCGCGCCGCCCAGACCCATGTTCGTGTGGCTCACAAGAACAGCGACAACCGACTGCTTACCGCGGTGCGGCACATGGCGACCGGCCTGATTCAGGTCGCCATTCTATTCGTCCCCTATCTTCTATCGAGCTGGGTGCAGGCGCCGGCCTTCCTGAAGGCCCGCTTTAAGTTTGTCACGGGTCTAGGCAAGCTCTTCTGGCCCCTCCACCGACCGTTCTACTAGCAACGGCTTCATCAGTCGCCGCCACGGTCAACGGCCGTGGCGGACCCCCGTCTCGATTCGCCAAGCGGTCCTCTTGGACGCCGCATCGCCTTAGTTGACTGGCGCATAACCGGGTGATGTAGTTCCGGGACTCTGGTCGTCTTGGGGGTGGGAATGCAACTATTCTGGCGCATCTGGGCGGCGGTAACACTGGTTAACCTGGCAGTACTCTCGCTTTTCGTCGGTCTCGCTACTCTGCAGTTTGACAACATCAATTCTGGCCTGCTCGGCGAGCGCCTAGCTGTGCTGGCGGGACGTACCGCCGCGCCATTTGAGTCTGCTACGAAGATTGGGCTGCCGCTCTCCGCCGTGCGAAACGCGGACGCTCTCCTGGAACGCGCTCGGCAGACCGACGACGCCATCCTCGCTGTCCATGTCTTCGACGGCGACGGTCGGATCATTCAATCGACCGACCCTTCTGCCCCGAATACGATTTCGGCGGCGGCCTTCGCGGCCCGCGAGGCCGCCGCCGGCGGCGCTTGGCAGCGTGAGACTGCAGACGGCTTTCTTGGCGGCGTCGATATCCTGACGGCCGGCCGCGAGTCGGTAGGAGGAATTCTGATCGTCTACCCTGGCGGTGGCAATGACACCGGTGTCCGAGCAATGGCGGCAGAACTGGCACTGGCCGCCATTGCCGTGGCTTTCGCGGCGGCCGCATTTGGTGCGGTCCTTATGCGCTTTGGCCTCGGCCGACAGATCCGTATGTTTGAGGCGATCGAAACGGACATTGCGGATTTCGAGCGCCAAGCCTGGCGCAGCGCCGCCACAGCACCGGCAGTCACACGTACGGAAGAAACAGGCGACCTGCGTCAGCGCCTCGCCGCTGCCGAGGACAGATATCGTGCCACCGGGCAGGCCCTGACCAACGCCGGCGAAGCGGGCGGCCAATGACCGCTCTATCGAGCGACATCGCCAGGGACAGCTTACGGGGCAGGCTGATCTTGATTCTGGCCGTGATAGTGACCGCGTCCGTCATTGCCGTCGGTTTTGCCGCTGTTGCGGCTTTCGGGCGAGCGGTAGAGCCTGAACTCGCAAACCGCACACGATTGATCGGTACCATCTTCCGCGCCGAAATTCAGCGGGCGCTTGGCCTCGGCATACCCATCGAGGCAGTGGCCGGAATTGACCGCTACCTTTCCGATACGTTGGAAAAATTCGGCGAGGTTGACCGTGTTACCGTGGCCACCGCCGCCGGAAAACCGATAGCGGTCGCCGAGCGCGCCGCCAGCCCATCGCTGATTTCACGGACCGGCCTGGGCGAGGCGATCGCGGTACGCCGCACGACCATTTCGCTCCCGATCCTCGACGGCAATAGGCTAGTTGGTGAGATCAGGGTCGAAATCAGTCCGTTCTTCGTCGAAAGTCGACTTCGCGAGGTCTTTCTCGATGTCCTAGTGCTCGCTCTGATTGCCACGCTGGTTGCCATGGAGTTGGTACTGGCGGTGACAATCAGTTCGGTTGGTAAACCCTTGGACCGCGTGTTCCGCCTACTGCACGAGCAGCGTGCCGGCGACTTCCGTCATAGCATCCGGCTTAGCGGCCTCGGCGGGGTCGGCCGCACTGCCGCCCGGCTCAATGATCACGCCGAAGACCTTGCCGCACGCTTTGCCACGCTTCCCACAGCCGTGCGAGGCAGCATCGGCGCCACCATCGCGGAGGCAGGTCCGCTGCGCCTGCGCCTTTCGGATTTTAGCGACATCCGACTTGCGCTGTTCCTGTTTTCGGTTGCGACCGAGATAAGCGCCGCCTTTCTTCCGCTCTATGCCCGCGGCGCCACCCGCCCCGACTGGCTCGGTCCCCAGGTAGCCGCTGCCGCGCCGCTGGTATTCTATCTGGTGGCAATCGCCGCCCTGTCGCCTTTCGGCGGCGCACTAGCGAGCCGCTTCGGCGCTCGCCGCTTGTTCCTGGCCTCCGTACTGCCCACTGCCATAGCGCTGACAGCGATGGCGTTTAGCACCAGCGTGGTCGCGATAACTTTCTGGCACGGCACGATGGCCGTATTTTACGCCACTGCCACTATTGCCTGCCAGGAATACGCTATTCGGGCTGCCAAGGACCAGGCCAGCACCCGGCCGGTCACCGGCTTTATAGTGGTTGTCTATGGCGGCGTGTTTTGCGGCTCGGCGCTTGGTGGCTTGCTGGCAGGCCGCTTCGGTTTTGCGACAACCTTCATGACTGGCGCCGCGCTCGCGATTTTGTCTGGCTTGTTAGGAGCAGTCTTTCTGCGCGGCAAAGCCGGCGACCGCAGAGCAGCCAGGGCCGGCCCGGCTGCCAAGTCGCCCGGACGGCCTTCCTGGTTCAGTAGTCGCTTCCTGGCGCTGCTGGTCGGTGTTTCCGTGCCCATGAATGCGTCTATGGCGATCTTCATTTGGTACCTGACACCGTTGATGCTTTCGGCTGCCGGGTCCGGCCCCTCTCAGATTGGCCGGGTCGTGATGCTCTACTACCTTGGCGTTGTCCTCTTCGGCCCAATCGTCGCGCGCTTAGCTGACGGCCGGGTTGGCCCTGTGGCCATGGTCGTGATCGGGGCGCTCTTCTCGGGAGCGGCCCTGCTCTCGCTTACGAACTCTGGTGGCTTCTGGGCGATTGTTTTTGCGGTCTCAGCCGTTGGTTTTGGCCACGCATTGATACGTGCGCCGCTTTATTCTCTGTCCATACAGATCACCGGCGGGTCGGAATCCGGTCTCGCTACTCTGCGCCTTCTGGAACGCATAGGAGCGATCGCCGGCTTGACCACCATCGCTGTTCTGCTTGGCGAAAACGGCGCCGCTGGCAGTATCCGAATCTTGGGTCTCGTCGTGCTGGTCGGTGTCGGCTTCTATGTTATTGTTGAGACCGTGGGGCGGTCTCGGCGCGCGATCGCGGGATAACGCGTTATTTGGAGGCACACATGTGGCGGCTGATTTCCGGTGTCGCGGTACTCGTCATTGGGATGACGACCTCGGCAACGGCAGCGCAATACAAGGTCTTTATTGCCACCTGGCGTGGCTGCGAGGAGGCCTGCCAGGGTTTTCAGGATGACTTGGTCGAAAGGGGCCTGGACGTCGAGTTTATCCTGCGTGATGCCGGGCTTGATAAGACTGTGTTACCCGGCTTTCTCGCGGAAGCGCGAGAGGCCGATGTCGACTTGATATTAACTTGGGGCACCAGCGTTACCCGCGGCATAGCGGGCACCCTTGCCGATCTCGATGATCCGGCGTTCAACCACGACATTCCACAAGTTTTTACGGTCGTCGCCGACCCGATTGGTGCCGGCGTGATCAAGAGCCTTGATCACACCGGCAGGGCTAATCTCACCGGCACATTCAACCGGGTACCCGAATCAGTTAACATCGAGACCATCCGTACTTACTACCCAGACTTCCGTCACTTGGGCCTGCTCTACAACGCGAACGAGGAGAACTCGCTCTTGAAGCTCGCCGAGATCACGGCGGTATCGACCGATTTGGGCTTCGACCTGACCGCCATTGAACTCCCATTGCGTGCCGACGGGAAACCTAGCGTCGAGGACATCGCCACAAAGATGTCTGAACTTCGGACTGCAGGTGTCGATTTCATCTATCTTGGCTCATCCTCTTTCCTGGACGCTAACCGCGATGCCTTTACGGGCGCGGCGGTCGAGAATGGCATTCCCGTTCTTAGCCCCTACGAGCGATTGGTGCGCGATTCACAGGCGTTGATTTCCGTCGCCGCACGCTATTACGATGTTGGCCGCCTCGCAGCCGCACAGGCCGAGAAGATCCTTGTGGGTGGCGCCACACCCGGCGATCTTCCTGTGGTTCGTATGACCGATTTTGCATTTGTCATTAATATGGCAGTCGCGAAAAAGCTTAAGTTGTTTCCACCGATCGACTTGCTTCAGATTGCCGACACGATAAACTAAAGTCCGCGCACGGGCTCTATGACCGCGCGTGCAAAGCCGGCCTTCTAGCAGCGCTGCGGGTCGCTCGCTTCCGACTCGACCGTCTTAGGCGTCTTGCTTGATCAGGTCCGCGGCTTTTTCCGCAATCATGATCACCGGAGAACCGGTGTTGCCGGAGGTAATGGTCGGCATGATCGACGCATCGACCACCCGTAATCCTGTCAAACCATGCACCCGTAAACGATCATCCACCACTGCCTCGGGACCGGAACCCATCTTACAGGTTCCGACCGGGTGGAAGATGGTCGTCGCAATGTTGCCGGCTTCGCGCGCCAGTTCATCGTCGCTCTCATGTTCCCGGCCCGGTAGTATCTCGCGCGGGGCATAGCGTGCGACGGCTTTCGCCGCCATGATGCGGCGGGTCAGACGGATCGACTCCGCGGCGATCCGTCGATCGGAGTCGGTTGCGAGATAGTTGGCCTGAATAGCCGGATGGTCCGAAGCATTCGCCGACTTCATATGGATGAAACCGCGGCTTTCCGGTCGCAGATTGCACACCGACGCGGTGATGGCCGGGAAGGGATGCAACGGCTCGCCCAGTTTGTCCGTACTGAGCGGCTGGATGTGATACTCCAAGTTCGGTGTTTCCAGATGCTGCCCGCTCCGCGCGAACAAACCGAGCTGGCTCGGCGCCATCGTCATCGGTCCGCGCCGGAACAAGGCATATTCCAGCACCATGCCGAGCTTACCCCACAAGCTATTGGCTTTTTCGTTGAGCGTGGTGCCATTTTCGATGGCGAACACTGTCCGAATCTGCAGATGGTCCTGTAGATTTTCGCCGACGCCGGGCAAGTCGTGGAGCACCGGCAGACCCAGGGCCGACAACACGGCACCACCGCCAATGCCGGACAGTTCGAGGATCTTTGGCGAATTGACCGCACCGGCACACAGGATCGCCTCCCCGGCGACCGCCACCCGCTGGTCCTCGCCCCCGCGTTCGAACTCGACCGCCGTAACGCGTTTGCCGTCGAGCACCAGCCTTTTCGTCTCCGCTCGCGTGACGATTCGCAGGTTCGGTCGATTCCGCGCCGGCTTCAGAAATGCCTTGACGGTGTTCCAACGCACGCCGCGGCGTTGATTGACCTCGAAATAGCCGGAACCTTCGTTATTGCCGGTGTTGAAATCGTCGATACGTCCGATCCCCACCTCTTGCGCCGCATCTTGAAAGGCATCCAGGATATCCCAAGACAGCCGCTGCGCTTCGACCCGCCACTCGCCTCCGCTGCCGTGCGATTCGGATTCGCCACGATGGCTATCCTCGGACTTGCGGAAATAGGGCAGCACGTCGTCCCACGCCCAGCCCCGGTTGCCCAATTGCCGCCAATGGTCGTAGTCCCGCGCCTGGCCGCGCATATAGATCATGCCGTTGATCGAGGAACAGCCGCCCAGGACCTTGCCGCGCGGATAGCCGAGCGATCGGCCGTTAAGGCCCGCATCGGACTCGGTCTTCATCATCCAATCCGTACGCGGATTGCCCATGCAGAACAGGTAACCGATGGGGATGTGAATCCACGGATAGAGATCCCGCCCACCCGCCTCCAGCAGCAGCACCGTCGTGGACGGATCTTCGGACAAGCGATTCGCCAGCACGCAGCCGGCCGTACCTCCACCAATGATGACATAATCATAGCGGCCCGTGTTCAAGGCAGTCCTCCCGATCCCCATCGTCCCATAATGCGGGACCGGGCGACCATGTCGCCACCTTTATGGGATTGTCAGCCTAAACTGCCCCTCGCCGAAATCGCGCCCATTGATTCGCAGCGACAGCACCTGTTGCCCGGCATAGTAGCGTCGGGTGGTGATCGGCCGTATCGGATGGGCGCGCTGCAGCCCGCGAACCTCGCCCGGGGCAAGCTTGACCTTCGTCCATTTGAAGACCTTGCCGGCAAGCTGCCCATTGGCTTTCTGAAAATGCACTACATAGTCGACTACGAGATCCTGCGTTTCCTTGGCAGACGAGCGCAGGCTCGCCGAGAACCTCAGCGCGTCGCCATAAGTGACACGCGGCGTCTCGATGACGAGCGCTTCCAGCACGAGGTCCGGCGGGCCGAGCCCGAAGGCCGCCAGCGCATCGGCGTGCCCCTGCTTGATCAGGGTGCGGCAAGCGTGGCGGATCAGCTTCTCGCGCTTCCGGTCGGCCCCTCGCATCCAGGCGCCCGCCAAACGCCCGATCAGGTCGGGATGATCTTTCGCGATATCGTTCAGGTGATTGGCGACTGACCGGCGAACATACTCTTCGCGGTCGTCGCGTAAGGCTCTCAGAATGGGCAGCGTTGGCGTCGGATCGTCCATCAGTCGCGGCAGTTGCATCGCCCAGGGCAGGCGAGGGCGGCTGCCCTCCGACACCAGGCGCCGCACATGCCGATTGGCATCCGTGATCCAGCCCCCCATGATCTTCAGCGCGCGATCTTGATCCGCCAGCAGGAAATAGCGCACACCGAACTCGGAAGAGGAGCGTTTGGTCATCTCTCGCAGTAGCGACATGGATCTGTCGAAGTCATCCACCCCATGCTGACCGACCACCATCGTCAACGGCATCACGCCCCAGCCACAAATGCCCTCTCCATCGCTCGGCTGATCCGCCTGGCCTTCATCGTCGGGATGCAGCATGCCCGCGAGAATGCGCGCTCGCTCCGCATAGTCGCGTGGCAGCGCCAGATGCACATGATCCGCGATCAACTGGGCCCGTTCCTTCAGCTCCAGGTTGCCGAGCTCAGCCAGGATGGCAGCCTCGAAGGCCCGCCGATCGAATGACGACACTCGACTTTCTAGATGCCCTGAAAGGCAAGTGACCAATTCCGGAGAAAAGAAATTCTTAAACGGCTCCACGATGCCCCTCTAGCGCTCCTACGGATTGTCCCGCCGATAGTAAGACACCCATGCTGACAGCCTGTTGTCAGCATGGAATTCAACATGAGAAATTTCCGGATAGCCACGCTGTGGCTGCGGCAGGGCGAGCCTGTATACTCCCCGCCTGACGTATTGAAAGCGAGCCTATGTCCGAGCCATCGCCACTTTCCGCCCAAAATCGCGACCGCCTGAGAAATGTTAGCGCGGCCTCGCTTTCGACCGTTCTGTTCAAGCGCGGTCTCCGCAATACCGTTATGCAGGGCTTGGTGCCGCTCAACCCGGCCGGCCCCCGGTTGGTCGGCGAGGCCTATACCCTCCGCTACATCCCGGCGCGCGAGGATCTGGACACCCTCGATGTTTTCCGGGATCGAACGCACCCCCAGCGTAAAGGCGTGGAGGAATGCCCGGCGGGGCATGTGATGGTCATCGATAGTCGCGGCGATGCCTCGGCCGCCTCGGCCGGCGATATTCTCGTCACTCGTCTGATGATGCGCGGCGTCGCCGGTATCGTCACCGATGGCGGATTTCGGGACAGCCCGGTCATCGCGGCCCTCGACTTCCCCGCCTATCATCGCCGCCCGAGTGCTCCCACCAATCTAATCCACCATCACGCCGCCGATTTGAATGTCCCCATTGGCTGCGCTGGTGTCGCGGTTTTCCCGGGTGATATCATCGTCGGCGACCAGGAAGGCGTCGTGGTCATTCCAGCTCAAATCGCCGATGAAGTGGCCGAGGAAGCATTCGAAATGACGATCTTCGAGGATTTCGTCGAGGAACAAGTCCGCGCCGGTCGGTCGACCTTTGGCCTTTACCCGCCGACGGACCCTGAGACGCCGGTGCAGTTCGCCGATTGGCGCCGTAAGAACGGCCGTTGAGCCGAGGAGGGACTGATGAAAACCGACCGCGTCGAAGCCGCAGATGTCGCGCGCTCAGTCTGGGCCGTGCCGCCGCTGGCCCTTACCGACAGCTATCAGATTGCCGATGACCCCAATCGCGCCCTGCTAAGGCATGTCCAAGCCGGCGGCGTCACTACCTTTCTTTATGGCGGCAACGCCAATGTCTACGGCTTCCCCCAGACGGTATTCGAGCATCTCAGCGAGGCTCTGCCCGATTGGATTGGCGCCGATTCTTGGGCCCTGCCATCCGTCGGCCCGGATTTCGGCAAGCTGATGGATCAGGCGAATATCCTGGCGAAGTCGAAATTTCCGGCTGCTTTGGCCCTGCCGTTCAACGGACCGCGCACCGAGGAAGGCATCGAGCGCGCCTTGCGGCTTTTCGTGCAACGGGCCGGCGCGCCGGTCATCCCCTACATCAAGGAAGACGGCTATCTGTCCGCCGAGGTGCTCGGCCGCCTCTATCGCGCTGGCGAACTGGCCGCGATCAAATACGCCGTCCCCCGGACCGATCCGAGTGTTGACGCTTATCTGGCTGCTATTCTCCAGACCGTACCTCGCGACCGCGTCGTTAGCGGCTTTGGCGAGCCGCCGGCGCTCCCGCACCTGGAGAGTTTTCGCCTCGCTGGATTCACTGCCGGCGCCGTTTGCATTGCCCCACGCCGCTCGACGGCCATCCTGCACGCGCTGCAGCGGCGGGATTTTGTGTCGGCCCGTGGCCTGCTCGAGCCGATCATGCCGTTGGAGGACCTCCGCCAACGCATCAACCCCATCCGCGTGCTGCATGATGCGGTGACACTTTCCGGGATCGCACAGATGGGACCGATCATGCCCATGTGCAGCAATATTGCTGACGGCGACAAACCCGCCGTGGCGGCGGCAACGGCATCCCTGCTCGCCGCGGAAAGCGATCTCGCCGAACGGCCGGCCGCTGAATAGTGAGGATCAACGCTCCGGTTCGCGCAGCGATATGGCGACCGCAATAACGATGATAAGCCCGCGTGCGATGAGCTGCTCGGAGACCGACAGGCCCATGAGAATAAGCCCGTTGTTCAGCGTACCCATAAGCAGCGAGCCGACCAGCGCGCCGAACACCGAGCCCAAGCCGCCGTTCAGACGCGTGCCGCCGACGATCACCGCGGCGATCACCGTTAGCAGGTCGCTTTCGCCCAACGTGTAGCGTGCGCCTTGCAAACGCCCTGCATAAAGCAAACCGGCCAGCGCGGCGCACATGCCGCTGAGCACCAACACACCTAGCCGCAGCCGCTGGATCTTGATGCCCGACGATCGCGCGGCGGCTGGGTTATCTCCAGTAGCGTGCACATGCGCACCGAACCGGGTCTCGCGGTAGAAGAAGTGCCCCACCACGACGGCCAGCGTGGTCCATACCACCAGCGACGGGATCCCAAACAGCTTGCCCGACCCGAAGATCCCGTTGAACAGATCGTTGGTGACCGGCACTGAGCGCAGATTAGTGAGCGTCCGCCCGACCCCGGCGAACAAGCCGAGCGTTGCCAGCGTGACCAGGAAGGAAGGCAGCCGTAGATACGCGACCAGCGCCCCATTCAGCAAGCCGATGAGGGCACCGGCACCGAGGCCCGCGGCGACCCCGAGGATGGCCGGTTGTTCCCGCATGACGACCGCCGCCAGCAGAGCCGAGACGGCGACGATGGAGCCGATGGACAGGTCGATTTCACCGGCCGTCAGCACAAACACCAGACCGATGGCCATCACAGTTATCGGTGCGGTTTGCTGAACGATATTCAGCAGATTGCGGGTCGTAAGAAACCCGTCGTCGTGCAGCACAATGGCGAAGAACAACAGTACGAGGAGGAAGCCGACATAGACGACATAGCGCCGAAGGCCCGCCATCCAGGTCACTGCGAGCGTCTGCGCCATTCGTCATCCCCCATTATCAGACGCCCGTCGCACGAACACTTTAGCGCAGCGGCAACCGTGGCGTCACCAATGCGACGCCACGGTTTTCCCGATTAGTTCAGCGCCTTAAGAATGCTGTCCGGCGCATCACGCCGCAGCGAGCGCTGATAGCCCTCATTCACATTAGCCTTCTGTACCGTCAAGGCGGGTGCGACGACAAAGGGCGGGGCCGCTTTGTCTAGCAAGCCGTACGCCCCCGCCGTCGCCATTGCCCGACCCAGTTCATAGGCCTCGTCCGCGATGATTGCGGTAACATTACCATCCTTGACCATATCGAGCGCCACCGGCTCGCTAAGGTCCAGTGTCACGACCTTGGTGTGGTCGTTGCCCGAGGCTCGTAAGGCCGCCAGCACGCCCTCTGCCGGCTCTGCCCAGGTCGCGTAAACCCCGTCGAGGTCAGGCGTCTTCAGCAGCAGCGCATTGGCGATTTCTTCCGCGCGAGCCGGGTCCGAAATGCCTTGACTGTCGACGATCTCGATATTCGGATAGTCCTTTTCGATCGTCGTCTTGAACGCGTTGTCCCGTTGGTTGGTCACGTAATAGGCCGCATCATGAAAGATCCAGGCGACCTTGCCTTTTCCGCCGAGCGACGCGGCTAGTGCGTCCGCCGCCTGTTTGCCCATTTGGAACAGATCATCGGTGACGATCGTGACATAGTCCGTGCCTTGCTCGTAACCGTTCGGCACGTTCGAGAGGAAGACTAGAGAGACGCCCGCTTCTCGTGCATCGCGAAAGGCCACCGCCGACGAGACCGGGTCTAGCGGTAACGACAGGATCACGCTGGGATTGCGCGCCATGACCGTTTCCACGTCGGTCTGCTGGCGTGCGGAATCGAATCCGGCATCGGTGACGGCGACGACTTCGATGCCGAGCCGTTCGAACTCATCCCGCGCTCCGGCCGTCACGGCGTTGGTAAAATCCGATGACGTATGCCACAGCAAGGCGGCTGTATGGTTTCCGCCTTTGACTTGCTCCAGTTCTGCACTGGTCAACGCTATTTCTGTCGACGGCGTGGCGGCTTCCCCGTTTGGACCGACGGTCTCTTGCGCCACGGCGCCCGCAGATAGGGTGAGCGCGGCGGCGATGGCGGTCGTCAGAACCTGTTTGCTGTACATTATGTGACCTCCCATTTGTGTTGTTTCAGTTAGCGACGCCGCAAAAGTCCACCATGAAGGCAGCCAGTCCGACGATGCCGGCGTAGTACTCTTCCAGTTCCACATGTTCGTCATGGGTGTGGCAGTTGCGGATATCGCCCGGCGCACAATAGACGGCCGGGATATCCAATTGTTTGACCAGGAACGGCACTTCCGACCAATAGGGCGCGCCTTCGATCTGGCCACGACCGGGGTAAGCGGCGCCGACGGCGCCGGCCAGCGATCGGACGCTGGGCGAATTCAGGTCTATCTCGCACGGTGTCCCACCGTGGCTATGGTCGCGGCCTGCCGGATACTCTATCGCTACCGAGATATCGGGATGACCGGACACCGCGTCCTTGATCACCGCCTCCAGCGCCTCGGTGGCGGGATCCAGCATTTCGCCGGGCCGCAACTTGCCGATCAGCGATAGGCGACATTCGCCCGGAACGGCGATATTGCCGCCCGATCGTACCTCGGTAACCAGCACGAAGGAGCGGCCGATCAGCGCATGTTCACCTTTGGCCTGCAGCGCCTCGGAATGCTCCCATAGGCGCTGCAGGACGCTATGGCCTGCCTTGAGCGCGTCGCGCCCAAGTTCCGGTACACCGAAATAGGCCGAACGCCCGGTCAGCGTGATATCGGCGATGTAGAAGCCCATTTGCGCGGAGTAGACGGCGAGCTGGGTCGGTTCGAGGTAGACTGCAAAATCGGCGCGGGGAATTCGCCCTTCGATAATTTCCGGTAGGAACGCCTTGATGCCGGCGCTGACACCGGTGCCCGGTTGGCCGCTCTCTTCATCGCCGATGAAGGCGAAAACCAAGTCGCCTTTGAGCTTGATATCGGCCTTATCCAACAGGGCCGCGGCCTGCAACGCGGCGCAGATCCCGGCCTTCAAGTCGCCGGAACCGCGGCCCCAGATCGCCGCATCGATGATCGCCCCGCCGAACGGGTCCTCGCGCTCTGTCCCGTGCCAGTGTTCGCGCCAGCCATCGACATGGACCGTATCGGTGTGGCCAAGCAGCATGAGCGTACGACCACCACCGGCACCTCGCCGTATGCCCCACACGTTGGGACGATCCGGCAGGAAATCACGTAGGTGAATGTCGCTCGCACCGATTTCCGCAAGTTCATTGCGCAACATTGTTGCGAAGGCCGCTTCGTTCCCGGTGATACTTTCGATACCGATGGCGTGCTTGAGCAGGGTCAGCGCTTGCGGTTCATCCAGTTTCTTCCGGAGCTCGATAGCGTCAATCATGCTGTCGGCCTCACCTTGGAACCTTCCCAATTGCCAGGCAACATTGGCGGACGCGAAAACGTCTGTCAATTAGTAAATCAAGTTGACAAACTAATTAATTCCACTGAAGATGCAACGGATATATTCACTTGGATGGGCTCATGATTCCCGGCGTACGCGGCACCAACCTGACGCACGCGAAATCCTCCAATCTGCGTCTGGTCCTGCAAACGATACGGGCGTACGGCCCCCTATCCAGGACCGAAGTCGCCCGTCGCACAGGTCTCACCAAACAAACCATCTCCAACCTTACGGACGCCTTGAGGCATGCCGATCTGGTCTCGGAAGAGAGCGCTCGTCGTGTCGGCGTCGGCAAGCCGTCCGTACCGCTGAAACTGAATCCGGACGGGGCGATCGCCATCGGCATTCAACTGGACCGCGGCCGCCTGGTCTCAGTCTTGTCGGACATTACCGGAAATCTGCGTGGCCGCGTCGAAAGCCAGTACAACCTATCGGATCCGGCCTCGGCGGTCGCCGAAGCCCACGCCAGTTGCCGCAGGCTCTTGCGCCGATTGCGTATCCCGCGCCGCCGCATCCTCGGCGTCGGACTCGTGATGCCGGGCCCGTTTGGGGTTAGCCGGGTTGAAGCGGCGAGCCTGCCCGGCTGGGATGCCCACAGCGTAAAGTTGGAGTTGGAAAAGCGCCTGCAACTCCCTGTTCTGCTTGAAAATGATGCAACCGCGGCGGCCGTCGGTGAGTGGCTGTTCGGCGCCGCCAGCGGGGCTCGTAACTTTTGTTTTCTTTACCTTGGTATTGGATTGGGCGCCGGCATTATCGTCAATAACCAGCCTTACAGCGGCACGGGCGGCAATGCCGGGGAACTCGGCCATGTTATTGTCAGCCCCGATGGGCGTCTGTGTTCTTGCGGCAACCGCGGCTGCCTTGAACCCTATCTTTCGCTGAATTCGATCTTCGAGGCGCTGTCTCACGAGAACAGAAGGATCACGACGGTCCACGAGTTCTGTGAGCAGGTAAAGCCGGACGACCCCATTGTCCTGAATTGGCTCCGCGAAGCGGCAACGCCTCTGCGAACCGGCATCCAGGCGATCGAGAACATGTTCGACCCGGAGACTATTGTCGTTGGCGGCGACGCGCCGGAATGGATAATCCGGTCGCTAATCGACGCAGCCAGCCCGCTTAACGCCTCAGTCCGAGAGACCCGGGAACCCGGCCGCGAACGCCTCGTTGGGAGCACGGTTGGCCCTGATGCCGCGGCCCGCGGCGCGGCCGTCCTTCCCGTTTTCGACGCATTGAACCCACGCCAAGGCGGGCGCGCCGATATACCGCCCGAAACCCGGCCTGCAGACCGCTTGGAATCTCTGTCCTTCGCTGGTCATGATGCCACCTTTGCCGCGCCGCTCGGCCGTCAAGGCTAAGATTTGGTGAGCATTTCCCGTCCTTGATCTCCTGGGTCGAAAGGGCGAAGTTAGAAGCACATATCCGGTTTCAAGGAGAAAAAGAGTGGAGCAGACATGGCGCTGGTTCGGCCCGGCCGACCCCATTCCCCTGACCCATATTCGCCAAGCGGGCGCCACGGGTATCGTGACCTCGTTGCACCATATCCCCGCCGGCGATCCATGGACCGAGGCCGAGGTCGTCAAGCGGCGCGACGAGATCGCCGCCGCCGGCCTGTGTTGGTCTGTTGTCGAGAGTATCCCGGTCCCGGAATCCATCAAGCTCCGCCGCGGCGATTACCAGGCCGCGATCGCTTCCTGGAAGCAGTCGATGACCGCCTGCGCGCGCGCCGGGCTCAAGGTCATTTGCTACAATTTCATGCCCATCGTCGACTGGACCCGCACCGATTTGATGTGGCAGCGGCCCTCGACCGGCTACGCCCTCCGGTTCGATATGACCGAGTTCGTCGCCTATGACGTCTTTATCCTGCGACGGCCCGGCGCCGCCGACGCCTACCCTGAAGAGCTCGTCGCCAAAGCCGAGACCCAGTTCGCCGCCATGAGCGCCGCTGATGCCGAGCGTCTCGAAAAAACCATCATCGCCGGCCTCCCGGGTACCGACATCTCGCAGGACCGCGCGTCGATGCTTCGCCTCATCGCCGAATATGACGATGTCAGCCCCCAACAGCTTGCCGATAACCTGACCCTGTTCCTGGAGGAGGTCGCGCCGTTGGCGGAGTCCGAAGGCATTCGCCTCGGGATCCATCCCGACGATCCGCCATTCTCTCTTTTCGGCTTGCCGCGCGTCGTCTCAACCGCCACGGATCTCCGGCGTCTTTTGCAGGCCGTCCCTATTGCGGCGAACGGCTTGACCTTTTGCGTGGGCTCGCTGGGCGCCCGGCCGGATAACGACTTGGTCTCGATGATCGGCGAGTTCGGATCGCGCATCCACTTCACCCATTTGCGCAACGTCACCCTCGAGCCCGACGGCTCCTTCTTCGAGGCCGACCACCTCGATGGCTCGTTCGACATGACGCGCGTCGTCGGCGCTTTGCTGGACCAGGAGAAGGCGCGTCGCGGGCAGGGCCGGCCGGATGCCGAAATACCCATGCGGCCGGACCACGGACACCTGCTCGCCGACGACGTCGACAAGCGCACGAACCCCGGTTACTCCTACGTCGGTCGTCTAAAAGGCCTGGCCGAGCTCCGCGGGGTCATGCACGCCCACGGTTAGAACACCGGCGTCGGCGGTCGTTCTCCGGCAAAGTGGCAGCGCAGGTTTTCGATCACCAGCGCGCCCATCGCCGCGCGGGTCTCGACGGTTCCGCTGGCGTGATGCGGTTGCAGCACCACATTGTCGGCCGTGAGCAGCGCCTCAGGCACCTGCGGTTCATTGGCGAAGACATCCAGCGCCGCGCCGGCGATGGCACCGCTTTGCAGCGCCTCGACCAGCGCCGGTTCGTCGACCGTACTGCCGCGGGAAATATTTATCAGCATACCTTGTGATCCAAGCGCGGCTAGAACCCCCTTGTCGACCATCTGCGCCGTCGTGGCGCTGCCGCTAAGGCAGACCATCAGCACATCGACCGCGGCAGCCAGTTCGTGAGGGCTGGCGTAGTACGCATAGTCCACATCCTCATGAACGATCAGGTCGTGATAGGCGATCTTCATCTGGCAGGCTTCGGCCCGGCTCGACACGGCGCGGCCGATCCGCCCCAACCCGAGGACTCCTAAAGTCTTTCCCGCCAAGCTAGTCGTCAGCCTGCCCATTTTTGCCTTCCGCCATTGTCCGGAACGGACATAGGCATCGCCCTGCGGAATGCGCCGCGCCAGCGCCAACATGAGGGCCAAACCCATGTCCGCGACATCGTTGGTTAGGACGTTCGGCGTATGGGTAACGCAGATCCCACGCGCCCGCGCATGCTCCAGGTCGACCTTATCCACCCCGACCCCGTAACACGCAATGATTTCCAGCGCTGGCAACGCATCCATCAAGGCGCT
Source organism: Alphaproteobacteria bacterium (assembly GCA_021774445.1). GTDB lineage: Bacteria > Pseudomonadota > Alphaproteobacteria > UBA6615 > UBA6615 > SZUA-147. The sequence continues at coordinate 131,773 of JAJFJA010000019.1, read as the reverse complement.
GTCGGCACCCAGATCGCCACGTGTCGCGATACCGCGAATGCTGTCGGCACGCTCGGCCAGGAAGGCGCGATGGTCCGTCGCCTCCCAAAGATTGTGCAGCACATAAGCATCTCTGAGCACGGCCATATCCTGCTCGGGATAGGGGCCGACCAGCAAGACGTCTGGCTTCGTCAAGTCAATTCTCCTTCTCTACGATTTCAAACGGCCGTGCGTCCGCTTCGATGATTGTCCCGCCGACGATCAACACGTCCGGCTCCAGCAGCATCTTACCGGCCCGCGTTTCGCCGCGCACATCGCGAAAGTCATAATCTCGCTCGATCTCGCCGACCACGCTGATGTCGGCGACGGCCCCCACGCCGAGTTGTCCCAGGTCTGGTCTTCTCATCGCCCGCGCCGGCGCATCCGTCGCCATGGCGACGGCATCGGGCAGGGCAATCCCGCAATTCACCAACTTGCTCATGGTGTGCAGCAGGTCAAAGGCCGGCCCGTTAATGGAAAGGGTGTGCACGTCACTTGAGATGATATCCGGCGGGAAGCCGCTGCCGATGGCCTGTTCAGCGCTGCGGAAATGAAAGGCACCGGCACCATGGCCGATATCGAACAGCACGCCGCGTTCCCTTGCGGTGACAAGGGCATCGAGCACGCCGCCGGTCTCTGCTATCGGTGCATTGGGCTCCGGGCGGAAGCAATGCGTCAGGATGTCCCCGGGCCGCATCCTTGCCAGGATCTCATCGTAGGTCGGCGGCGGCGATCCAATATGTGTCATCAGGGGCACGCCGGCCAGTTCCGCGGCCTCGATAGCCAAATCGAGGGCCTTCATGCCGAGCGCGCCGGACGTGACTTCGCCCATACGCACTTTCACGCCTACCAACAGATCGCGATTGGCCTCGATGACCTTGGCGCAAAGCTCCGGGACCAACAACTCCGGAATGCGGGCTTCGCCATACATCAACGTCGGACCGAAGGCGAAAATACCGGGGAAGGAAATATTCAAGAAAGCCAGAATGCGTACCGGCGCTGGCGCGATAACATAATCGCGCAACCCGGCGAAATTGCCGGCGCCGGCGCTTCCCGCATCGACCAGAGTCGAGACGACGGAGCGGCGCGAAACACGCCCCGGATCGACGCCAAGCGGCGTCGCCTTGTCATAGACATGCGTATGCAGGTCGATCAGCCCCGGGCAGACGATCTTGTCCGCAACGTCTCGCACTTGCTCCGCCGTGGCGGCGTCGATCGCGCCCTCAACCGCGGCGATCCTACCGGCTTTGATGGCCACGTCAAAAACGCCGTCGACACCGTTGCGGGGATCGATAACCCGCCCGCCCTTCAAAAGTAAGTCATAGGTATTTTCGGTCACAGCAGACAGTTTCGCTAGGGTTGGGATACACACAGGTCTCTATTGACGTCTATTGACGCACATCCGGGATCGTTTGGCGACCCGCGACGGCACGTTGGTCCCGGCTTCTACCGGCTGACATTTTCGCCCGCCATCGGCTACATTTGCGCCATGCGTGCCACAGCGATAGGAGCCTACGCGGCGATCGTTATCTTACTACTCGCCGCCGCCGCCGCGGCGACTCAGATTCGTTACGGCAGCCTGCACCCATGCGATTGGCTACAGGTCGACGCCGGTCGCCAATCGAGCCTGCCCGAGACGATTGTGAGAACCCGTATTCGCGCCCAGTTCCTGCTGCGCGGGATCGTCAACCCCGGCGCTGGCGACTGCCTCTCCGCATGGTGGCGCGTGCGCCGCGACGGGTTGCCGGAGGAGGGGGCTACGCGGTAGGCGCTAGGGTCAGGTCCGCCTTGCGGCTGCTGTCGCGCTCCGCCGGGGCGATTCCGCCCGATGCGTCTTTGACCCGCACTTTTAGCGCCTGGTCGTGTGTCCATCGCCCCTTGAGGCTCACCAGCCGTGAGGAAAAATAGGTCGTGCCGGAGACTCGGTAAATGCGCCAATTATCGATCGACAGGAAGCCGCGTTTCGTATGCGCTCGGGCGGCCGAGGCGTCGCCTTTCGCGGTATGGCCGTGAATAAACCTATAGCCGTCCTTGCGCAGTTGCGCACTGGCGAAGTTCACCAGATCCCCGACAATACCTTGGCCTCGAAATCTGGGATCAACCAGGGAGAACACGGCCCACAACTCATCGTCGGCCAAATCGACGCAGACCCAAGGCACCGGTACAAAGCGGTGCATGCGCCCCTGGTAGTTCTCGAACCCGACAATTTCACCGTCCCGCAAGGCCACCACGAAGCGGTCGCCGCGCGCTATCCAGCCGGGCAGATCGTCGCAATACGGTTCGAAACGCTTGAGATCGTGCAGATCCTCCGGTGTCGCCCATCGCACGACTTCCGTGCCCCGATAGCCCGGCAGTGCGGTCAGGTCGTTCCGTGTGACATATCCACAATAAGCGCAGAACAGCCAGTCCGGCGTGACATAGTTCAGCGCCTGCACCAGGGCCGCAACCGCACCCTCTTCGGCCAATAGCCGCCTGAACTTCGCGACGATTCGCACGCTGCCCCCCCCAGCCCTGACAGCCACACTATAGCCCGAGGGTACGACGCGAGATTACCGGCCGTTAGTGGTAGCTCCTTTTCTTCAATTCTGACGGGCTGCGGATCTCTCGTAAGGCTAAATCGGTGCCTTACTCTGCTGCCAAGCATCCAGTTTTGACCTGGCGCTGTTCTGGCTCGGGTCCATCGCCTCGTCGTGGTTCGGGCGTTTCGCTGTCAGCTCGATGACGTAGCCGTTGGGATCGCGGAAATAGATTGAGTCGATAAAGCGATGGTCCGCCACGCCGCGCGTCTCGACACCATTTTCCTTACCCTTGGCCATCATCGGCGCCAGTACGTCATGCTCAACTTCCAGGGCGATATGCAGGTCGTAATCGTGCTGATCCTTGAACTCGAACGCTGTATCCGGGACTTCGAAAAACGCCAGATACGAGCCGTTGTCCATTTCGTAGAAGGTATGTAGCGCGTTGGTCTGGCGTCCGGTCTTGCTTTCCTTGATCTCCAACACCCCGGCAAGGGGCAGTCCGAGGAAATCCTCGTAGAATTTACGGGTTTCCTCGGAATCTTTGCAACGATAGGCGTTGTGGTGAAGTCCCTTGATCATGGTTCCTTCTCACTCTCCTGCAACTAGGGCTAGAAACGTTGACGGTAACATAGGTGCGATCTTTGATTAGACCAGAGGATGCCTGTTTAGCCTATCGTCCAGCTATCGTGAACGTCGGCTGCTTGGCAGTCCGGGTCTGCCCCGATATACCGACCCGGGCGACAAGGACGACTCTAAATGACGCCGGAACTTCTCGAATATGCCAGAGACCTCGGCCCGGAATATGGCACCGACGTCTCATCGATCTATCTCTACGCCATGGTGCGCCTGCAGCGGCCGGAGGTGGTGCTTGAGCTGGGCGCCGGCCTCGGCACCTGCGCATATCTCATGGCTCAGGCCGTGAAGGAGAACGGTGTCGGTCACGTCTGGACCGTCGATGACGGCAGCCACTGGCCGACCACCAGTCTGCATGACGGCGTTCGCCGCCGTGCCGGAGACGGCACGCCCGGCTACGGAGACTACATCCGCGGCCAAGCCCGTGCGTTGGGGGTCGCCGATAACATCACGCTTATCGAAGCCAGCGTGCCGCCCTATCCGGCACCAAACAGCTCGATCGACCTGCTGTTCAGCGATTTTCGACATGATCCTCAGGGTATCATCGGGCTGTTCGCCACCTATCTGCCGCGCATGAGTGCGGCATCGTCGATCTATGTCGATTCTGCCTCGACCTACTACCCGTCCTACCTACTGCTCGAGCAACTCGTGGGTATGTTCAATCGCGGCATCGTGCCGCAGCATCTGCTGGGGGCCGCCGGCCGGGCGAACGCGGACAAGCTGCTGGAACTCGTCCCCCGCCGGCGCTTTACCTTGGTCCACATCACCGAACCGGCGGCTCAAGAGCAAAACAGCATGGCTTGGCTTAAGATCGAACCCCAGGACCTGTTGCCCCACCCGCTGGCGCAGATGCGGGAGTAATCATGCCCTCGGCCTGGCCAAGGACCGAACGAACGTCTGATGGCCGGCCATATACGCTCCCGCTCGCCGGTACCACGAGGGGTCGCGAGACCGACCAACGGCCAATCCGACGATCCGAGGCCGTTCGGAACAGTGTGTAACCAAAGACGCGGCTGATGTGCCATCTGTCAATTGGCAGGAATCCGCGCTTTGCGTGCGCGCGGGTCGCCCGGCCGTCCGCCTCGAAAATATGGTCGTATATCGCGCTGATTCCTTCGGCCCGGAACTCAACAGCCGCGAACGCCAGGACATCTTGCGCAACGCCCTGACCGCGATACGGCGGTGCGACGCAGGAGAACACGGTCCACAACCCGTATTGGCCAAGATCGACCCGGATCCAAGGCTTCGTCGGCAGCCTGTAGGCCCCGCCTCGATAGCATTCGAACCCCGCGACTTGTCCGTCGCATATGGCGACCGCGCATCGGTCGCCCGCCTCGATCCAGCTTTCAGCGGTGCCATAGTATCTCTCGAAGCGCTTCAGATGCGCCAGATCATCCGCTGTGGCCCAACGCACCTGAAATGCAAGCGGCGCCGCCTGCGGACGAACCAGATCCTTCCGCAAGATCTCGCCGCCCGAGGCGCAAAACAGCCAGTCGGGCAACAGGAAATCCAGCCCCTGCAAAAAGGCGGTGGCAAGCCCGTCACTCGCCCAGATACGCATGAAACTTTGAAACATGACCGAACTCGCCAGGCGAAGATGTCAGCCGACTGTAGCGGTTGCCAGCCCTCAAGCGGGTCATTCCTATTCAACTAGGAGTGAGATGCAGGCCAAGCCCCGACACCCGGCCTAGGCCCCACCGGCCGTCGAACGGACGTCTGGCGAAGCACGGCAATGCTCCTAATCGCTGAACAGAGTCTTTTCCTGCTCGTCTACGATCTGCTTGGCCTTGCGGATAGAGAAGGCAATCGCTTCATCGCGCGACGTATGCGTGTCAGCGCGTACGAAGCGGTGTTCCTTCACTTCGCCTGCAACTGTTTTGCGAATGTAGCCGGCAGTCACCCAACCGCTTCCCTGACGCATCGGGTCGGCGCTGATTTCGAAACCTTTGTAGTCCTCGCCTGGTGCCGCGGCTTCGGCGCTCGGCGGACCGCCCTTGAACAGGCCGGCTAGTCGCGCCGCAATGCCTTTTTTGCCGTTCCCGTTATCTGCCATTAGGGCCCTCCCATCCGTGCTCTTGGCCCAGCATAGTAACGGCCCCTATGGGCTCATGCCCAGGGGCCGCTTCAGCGGTCGGCGGATCGGAAGGCTCAGCGACGCAACGGATGGTCAGTTAGAGGCGTGTTCGGCTTGCGCGCCTTGAGCCGCAGCGGCCATAACTGCCGCCTGTGTGCGGTTTCGCACGCCCAACGACCGCAGGATCGCCGTCATATGAACCCTAACCGTGTGCTCTGATATGCCGATATCGTACGCGATCTGCCGATTCGATTTACCTTCGGCGAGCAGATTGAAGATCTCGCGCTGGCGCCTGGTCAGGCTGCTTGCCGCATCCGTTGGTTCGACGTTTGATGTTCTCTCCGCCACAAACTCACGCCTCGGCTCGCCCACACGCTGCACGTTGTCCATGGCGAGCAGCGAGCGCGGCAGCCAGACCTCGCCTGCAAGCACGCGAGTCACCGCGTCCTTGATATCCTGTCCCGGCGTTGCCTTGGTTAGATAGCCCATGGCTCCGTGCTGGATGGCCGTCAGCACATCCTCGCGTGTGTCGTAAACGGAGAACACGATAATCGGCACCGTCGGCGCCATCTGATGCAGTTCGCTCAGGCCCGCGAATGGCTTCGTATCCGGCAGCTTCAAGTCAAGAATGATAAGGTCGTAGTCATTTCCCGCGGCAATCGCCGCTACCGCTTCCTCGACACTGGCCATGCCGGTAATTTCAGTGTTTGGCTTCTGCGCCAACAGGTGATTTAGGCCCGCGCGGACGATCCACTCATCATCTACGCAAAGGATTCGGGTTGGGCTCTGTGCGCCCTTGACATTAGCCATATTAATTCATCCCAACAATAGTCTGCCTAAAACCACTAGATACCACGCCGCATAGCCGTAAGCCGCTGTTAAGAGGGGCTAAGCTGTTCGAGAATGGGCGGTAGTTCTTCTACTATAAATAGACGTTGCGTGCAATCAGACAACTGCCCCGCAAAAAAATCGCCGGTGTGTGCCCTCGACCACCCGAGGGTGGCCGGGGCCGCACCGTTAAAATCAGCCGTTAACAGCGTCCTTTAGCGCCTTGCCAGCCTTGAATTTAGGCTGACGGCTAGCCGAAATCGTAATGGCTTCGCCCGTTCGCGGGTTGCGCCCGGAGCGCGCGGCGCGATTGGCCACGCTGAACGAACCGAACCCGGCGATTTTTACCTCGTCCCCGGACTGAAGGGCCTGGGAAATTACGTCAAAGATCGCATCGACAACATTCGCGGCGCCGGCAACGCTTTGATCGCAGTCCCGTGCGACGGCCGCGGCAAGATCGTTCTTATTCATGAGACTCCTCAATGATCCAACTAAGGGGTAGTGCATTAGCGTGATTTGCCACAGTGGGCCAGCATAAATCGTGGGCCAAGGCCGCTTTCCACTCGTCTGGCGCTCGCTTGCAACGCTATTGTGCCGGGGTCTATCCTCATTCACCTCATCGAATACGCCCTCCGCAGACGACGATCGAGTAATTTTATTACGTATTAAGCCCATCGTGGGCACATCAAGGAAACCATGACGACTAGGCTAAGAACCGTTGGTTTGGCGGGTTTCGGCGCGATTGGCCATCCCGTGGCGGCGCGGCTGGACGCAGCAAGTATTCCTGACCTTGAGTTGGTTGCCATTTCGGTACGGGACACCGCCGGCGCCCGGCGCCGCATGGGCGACTTCCGTCGCCCTGTCCCTGTGGTCGCTCTCCATGAATTGGCGGATATTGCGGATATTGTTGTCGAATGTGCCCCGCCGGCGGTTTTTGACGAAGTTGCCGAACCGTCGATTCGCGCCGGGCGCGTCTTCGTGCCGGCGAGCGTCGGCGCCCTCCTCGGGCGCCCGGACCTGATCGAACTTGCGGCACGAACAGGGGCTCGCATTATTGTACCGACGGGCGCGTTACTCGGTCTCGACGCAGTCCGTGCGGCGGCCGAGGGCGAGATCCACAGCGCCTCTATTACCACCCGCAAGCCGCCAGCCGGATTGGTTGGCGCCCCGCATCTGGTCGAAAATGGCATCGATCTTGCGGGGCTGACGGAGCCGATGCTGGTATTCGACGGCAGCGCACGCGACGGCGCCAAGGGTTTCCCGGCGAACGTCAATGTCGCGGCGGCCTTGAGTTTGGCCGGCATTGGGCCGGACCGTACACGCTTGCGCATTTGGGCTGACCCGACGATTGTGCGCAACACCCATCATATCGAAATCGAGGCTGACAGCGCCCGCTTCGAGATGACCATCGAAGGCATTCCCAGTGCCGAGAACCCCAGGACCGGCCGGCTGACCCCGCTCAGCATCATGGCTACCCTGCGTGGCCTCGTTGCACCCATGCGGGTCGGCACTTAGCCAAGGATTAATTCATGCGCGATTTCCAACAACCCGGCCGCTCAACGGTCCATGCTGCCAACGGCATGGCCGCGAGTTCGCATCCCCTTGCCAGTCTGGCGGCGGTCGACATCCTGCGCCGCGGCGGCAATGCGGTCGACGCCGCGGTATCGGCCAGTGCTGTTCTTTGTGTTGTCGAACCGGCATCGACCGGCATTGGCGGCGATTGCTTCATGCTGTACGCGCCCGGTGGTCGGGACGACGTCGTCGCCCTTAACGGCTCCGGCCGGGCGCCTGCAGCACTCACGCCGGAAATCCTCAGAGGCCAGGGGCATATCGAAATGCCGGAGGCCGGCGCGCATTCGGTGACCATCCCCGGCGCCGTCGACGCCTGGTGTCGCATGCTGGCCGATCACGGCACCATGGGTATCGAAGAGGTCCTCCAGCCGGCGATCGGATACGCCGAGGACGGCTACATACTGGGCCCGCGGGTTGCCACGGATCACCACAACGCCGGCGGTCGCCTCATTGATGACATCGCCAAACAAATCTTCATCCCCGGTGGCCGCCGTCCGGAACCCGGTGATATTCAGCGCCAACCGCTGCTTGCGCAGACCCTGCGCATTGTCGCCGAAGCGGGTCGGGACGGCTTCTACCGTGGCCCTGTCGCGGCGGCACTGGTCGCCCATTTGCGCGGCCATGGTGGCGTCCATACGGAGGAGGATCTCGCCGCGCATACTTCCGAATATGTGACCCCCATTCGCGCCGGCTATCGCGGCCATGAGGTCGTCCAGGTGCCGCCGAACGGTCAAGGCATTGTCGCCTTAATGATGATGCGCCTGCTCGAGGGTTACAATCTAGGTGGCCTCGATCCCCTTGGCCCTGAGCGCACCCATCTCGAGGCGGAGGCGACACGGCTTGGCTTCCAGATGCGCAACAACGATGTCGCCGACCAAGCGGTCGTCGAGGTCCCGGTTGAGCGGATATTGTCCGACGCCTACATTGCGGAACAACGAGCGCTGATGCAGCCCGACCGCAGCGGCGGCACGGCGTGGTCGGGGCGAGGGGTCCACCGCGACACCGTCTACCTCACGGTCGTCGATCGAGACCGCAACGCATGCTCCCACATCAACTCGCTATTCGCCGGATTTGGTTCTGGCCTGATGTGTCCGAAGACCGGAGTCATTCTGCAAAACCGCGGCGCCGGCTTCCGCCTTGAGCCCGGACACCCAAATTGTGTCGGGCCGAACAAGCGTCCCTTGCACACCATTATTCCCGGCCTGCTGATGCACCAGGGCCGTGTCGCCGCGAGTTATGGCGTCATGGGCGGCCAATACCAGCCTGTCGGCCATACTCACGTCCTTACCAACATCATCGATTACGGCATGGATGTTCAGGCCGCCATCGACTGTCCTCGCGCCTTCGCTGTCGACGGCGAGCTTGTCGTTGAGCGCGGCTATAGCGAAACGACTGTCGCGGCCCTGACGGCGATGGGCCACAAAGTAACCAGGCCCGACATGCCCCATGGCGGCGGCCAAGCCATCGTGATCGACTGGGAACGCGGCGCGCTGATCGGTGGCTCGGACCCGCGCAAGGACGGCTGTGCTCTTGGATATTAGGGTTATGCGCCCAACAAGGTTAGCACCACGGTCACGCTGACCATAGACAGTGCGGTTGAAAGCAAGATTGTGCTTGAAGCTCGACCGACAAACACCTGATACCGTTGCGCCAGCACGAAGGCCAGGGCCCCAGTCGGCAGCGCCGCCATGGTCACCGCGACCGCCGTCGTCGCCGGATCGAGCCGGAAGACCGCGATAGTCAGCAGCCATGTTACGGCCGGATGAACGAATAACTTGAGTGTCGTCAGCACGAGCGTGTCGGCAAAGCGTCCTTCCTTGGCGCGTTGCTGTGACACGAACAGTCCGAGCGCGAATAACGCGCACGGCCCGGCCGCCGCGCCGAGCAGATCGAGGAAAGTCGCGATCGCCGACGGCACGGCAAGCCCCGAGAGTGCCACGGCACAGCCGAGTGCCACCGATATGATCAGTGGATTCGTGCCCAAAGTGCGAACGATGCTGCCCAGCGGGCCGACGCCGCTCTCCCGTTGGTCGAGTTCGATCATCGCCGCCGCAAGGCCGATAACCATCGAATTGACGACCGTAGCCAATATGGCCGGCAATGCCGCTGCAGGGCCGAAGGCGGTGATCGCCAGCGGAATGCCGACATAGCCGGTATTGGCGAAAGCCGCACTCGTCGCCCGTAGGGTCGCAACCGAAAGCCCGTCACCATAAACGGCCTTCGAAAGCACGACGGTTATGGCGACGGTCAGGGCGAGGCCACCTGAAACCGCACCGAGGTAACCCCAGTCGAAGATATCGGCGAGCGGGGCTTTGGCCACCGAATGCGCTAGCAAGGCAGGTAAGGCGAAATAGTAGACGAAGCCGTTGAGCCCATCCGTCGCCGAATTGCCCAGCAGCCGCAAGCGGCCCGCGCCGAAACCGCACAGAATTAGGCCGAACACCGGCAGGGTAACCGAAAACAAGACTGCCATGACGAATGGTCTATCCCGGCTGGTGCAAGGCCGATAGTGTCGCCAGATCGGATGAATCTTCGGGCGCCATCCAGACCTGGCAGCGGGAACGACTCATCATGCGTACCGGCCGCGATTTGGCAACCGGCAACCACAATTGGCGTCGCCGCGACATCATCAAGGCGGCGGCCGGCGGCCTAGCCGCGCTTGCTGTCCCCACGCCCGGGTTGGCGCAAGCCGCGCCGATTTCGCGCCTTGCCTTCGGTGCTTGCGCCGAGCAGAACAAGCCGCAGCCGATCTGGTTGCCGATCTTGGCGCAACGCCCTGAGTTGTTCCTGTTCCTCGGCGACAACATCTATGCCGACACCCGCGATCCCGACGTAATGGCGGCCAAATACCGCCAACTTGCCGCACAGCCGGGCTTTCAGCGTCTTCGCGGCGAGACGCCGATTATTGCCACCTGGGACGACCACGATTACGGCGAGAACGATGCCGGTGCGGATTATCCGCTGAAACGGGTATCCAAGCAGATCTTCCTCGATTTCTTTGACGAGCCACCAGGAACCGAGCGCCGCCTGCGCGACGACGGCATCTATACCGCGCAGACGTTCGGCCCGCCCGGTCGCCGTTTGCAGGTGATCCTGCTCGACACCCGATTCGCCCGCACGCCACTGCTCCGGATCGACCGATTGAGCGCTTTGGCCCGCCGCTCCCGCGCGATGGGACCCTACCAGCCCACAACCACCGCCACGGCGCGCATGCTTAGCGAGCGGCAATGGCTGTGGCTCGCCGCTCAATTGAGCGTCCCGGCCGACATTCGCATTCTGTGCAGCAGCACGCCGATTTTGATGAATTTCACGGGTTGGGAGACCTGGGCCAACATGCCCGGCGAACTGAGCCGGCTAAAGCGCCTCATCACCACGACTTCCGCGTCGGGTGTCGTCTTGATCAGCGGCGACGTTCATCGCGCCGAGCTCTCCCGGAGTCAGACGAATGTGCCCTATCCGCTGTGGGAACTCACCTCGAGCGGCCTGACCAAGTCATGGCCCTACGCGGCACCGAACATGAACCGTGTCGGCGCCGCCTACAATGGCCGTAATTTCGGCACCATCGAGATCGACTGGGAGCGCCTCGACCCACGGATAGCGCTGCGCGCTCACGACGAAGCCGGCATGCCCGTGATCAGCCAGACCCTGAGCCTGAGCGAACTCCGGCAAGTCTAGTCTCGATATAGCAAGCCGGGATCGGTCTCGACCGGGACAATATCGCGCCACGCGGCGCCATGCAGCGAGCGATAGAAACAGGTCCGCCGGCCGGTATGACAGGCGACCCCGGCCTGTTCGACGATCACCAACAAAGTATCGCCATCGCAGTCCAGCCGTATCTCGACCAGCTTCTGTATCTGTCCGGAAGTCTCGCCCTTATGCCACAGAGCCTGGCGGGAGCGTGACCAGTAATGCACCTCTCCGGTGCGCAGCGTCTCCCCGATGGCTTGGCGGTTCATCCAGGCCATCATCAACACCTCGCCCGTATCGCGCTGCTGCGCGATGGCAGGCACCAAGCCGTCTTTGTCGAACGCAATAGCGTCGAGTGCCGGTGGCCCCTCGCGATCCGTTTCCATCCGTGCCTCTATCAGCCCGCAGCCGTAAGTCGCGCGAACCCGGCCTCCAGGTCCGCGATCAGGTCGTCGGTATCTTCGAGGCCGATATGCAGCCGCAGCAGGGGCCCCGGCGCGTCCCACCGTGTTGTCGTCCGCTCATGGCTCAAATCGCTCAACGTCATCAGCGACTCGAAGCCGCCCCAGCTAAAGCCCATGCCGAACAGCGTCATATTGTCGAGCATCGCCGCCAGCGCCGGTCGCTCGAAAGGCCGCGCCAACACCACGCCGAACAACCCGCTGGCGCCACGAAAGTCCCGCTTCCACAGGGTATGTCCGGGATCGTCCTCCAGCGCCGGATAGAGCACTCGGTCCACCTCCGGCCGGCTCTGGAGCCAGCGCGCGACCACCGTGGCGTTTTCCTGATGCCGCGCCATCCGCACCGACAGGGTCCGCAAGCCGCGCAACGCCAAAAATACATCGTCGGGTCCGGCGCATTGGCCGAACAGCGCCGTATTTCTCTTTAGCGGCAAATAGGCGTCGGCAGTAGTCACTGTAACCCCGAGCATCGCGTCCGAGTGGCCCAGGATGTATTTGGTTGCCGAGTGAACTGAGACGTCAACGCCATGCTCGAACGACTTGAAAAGCAATGGGGATGCCCAGGTATTGTCGTGGATCAAAACCGCGCCGTGGGCATGGGCCGCCTCGGCAATCGCCGGAATGTCCTGCACTTCGAACGTCAGTGAGCCCGGCGATTCCGTGAAGACCACCTTGGTATTGTCTCTGATCAGTCCCGCGATATCGGCCCCAACCAGCGGATCGTAATAAGTGACCTCCACCCCCATCCGCGACAGCGATTTATCGCAAAAGGCGCGTGTCGGCCCATAGGCGTTGTCGGGGACCAGCACATGCTCACCTTGCTGCAGGAAAGCTGTCAGCGCGGTCGCAATCGCTGCGACCCCGGAAGGTGCCACCTGGCCCTTCGCCCCACCCTCGATTTTCGCCACCGCGTCTTGCAGAGCAAAAGTTGTCGGCGTGCCGTGACGAGAATAATAGATAGTCTCATAACGGTTCTTCTCCGCCGCGTCTTGCGCGGCCAGGGACGGGAACAATATCGTCGACGCATGGTAGACCGGGGGGTTCACGCTGCCCGAATGGCTTTCCGGGTCGCGCCCCTCGGTCACCAACAGGGTGTCGTCCTTCATGGCCGAACAGTCTCCATGGGGTGTCACGGCGGTGTGGCCGGCAGTTAAGCAAAGCCCCGACAGGCGTGCCAGCTATTTGGCACCTAAATCCAGCGCCGCACTCGAGTCTTATAGTCGAGATAGGCCTGCCCGAACCACGCCTCCAGGCGGGCCTCTTCGCGATTGATCACCAGAATCTGGACAATGGCAATCGCCACCGGCAACAGCACCAGCGGCCACAGCAACCCGAGACCGATGGCAAGTCCCAGATAGAGCAGGATAAGCGCGACATAAAGTGGGTTGCGGCTCAGGCCATAGGGCCCGCGGTTGACCAGCGTGCTCGACACCTCATGCACATGGATAGTCGTCTGCGCCCTGCGCAGGGTCCGAAAGCCCCAGACAGCGAGAACAGCGCCGGCAAGAACCGCCACGGCGCCGACGACCGACAGCCAGGCCTCATTCCAGCGTGCCGGCGGCAGCAACCATTGCAGGCCGAGTCCAATGATGAATGCCCCGCCGAAGAACACCGGCGGCGGCGCCAGCGGCGCCGGCAGGTCGGTTGTTCCACGGTCATGCCGGTTAGTCATAAGAAACCTCAATCGCGGCGGGGCAGGGGTGTGACGACGCTATCGCCGCCCACCAAGGTCGCGGCTGGCCGGCCGTAGCCGGTCGTGCCCAGGCCCACATCTGCCGGGATAAGCCCGCAACGCCGAGGATCTTCCATTGTCATCCGCTCCTGCTCGAACGGCACGAACCCATGTTGCTGTAGCACGGCCGCGGCGTGCGGATGGTCCAGGGAACGGATCGTCGTGACCAGCCGTTTCGGCTCACGGCGCCAGGCGGAATCGATCGCCCAAGTCATCAAATAGCGGCCATAGCCTTTACCGAGATGCTCCGGCATCAGACCCAGCAAATTGAGCGAAATCGTTTGACTGGACGAGAGCTCGTTGAGATCCAGTTCCGCAAATCCGGCCGGCGCCCCGTCGACATAGAGCACATAGAGCTCGACCAGCGGGTCGGCGAGAATCCCCGCCAACGCCTCGTCGTCCATGGCCCGGCGTTCCCACCAAAACCAACGCTCGCCGACATTGTCGTAGAGATAGCGAAAGAACCTCACTGGCGGCGTCGGCGCGTGTAACAGTGCCAGCTTGCCGCCCGGCTGCACGAAGCGCGGCCGTGGCGGCGGGGCGAGCATCTCCAGCCTTGTTTGGGAAATAGCCAGCGTCCCATCGCCGCTATCGTCGAATTCTGTGACCGCTGGCGGCGATAGCCAGCGTTGCATCGTGGTGCGCGGCGCCGTTTGATAGCCCAGTCGCGCATAAAACCGCGCCACCGGCCAGTTGTCGGTCCGGATCATGATCTGCACCTTGGCGGCTGATCGCTCCCTCAGCCAGGCTTCGGCGGCCTCGACCACCTGCCTGCCGGCGCCGCGCTTGCGCTGGTCCGGATGGGCCGCAACATAATAGATCCAGCCCCGATGGCCGTCATATCCGGCAGCCGCCGTAGCCACCACGACGCTATCGCCGCAGCCGACGAGGATCGTCGCGTTCTCACATTGCATAAACGCCGCAATGTCCTCGTCCGGGTCGTTCCACGGCACCACAAGACCACAGCGCCGCCACAGCGCCACCACGACATCCCGGTCGGCGCTCTCATAGGGCCGGGTGGCGAACTCTCGGGTCAAGGCGCGATCGGCAGGTCCGTACGCCCGCCCCACTCGGTCCACGAACCGTCATAAATTGCGTAGTCTTGAAAACCGATCAGTTCCAGCCCCAGCGCGACGACGCAGGCGGTTACGCCGGAACCGCAGCTGGTGACAATCGGCCGGCCCAAGTCGAGGCCTGCGTCTTGGATCACTTGGCGCAGTTGCGCCGGCGCCAAAAAGGCGCGCGTGGTTGGATCGGTCATCCTCTCGAAGGGAATGTTCACCGAACCCGGAATATGTCCCGATCGTAACCCCGGCCGCACCTCCGGCTCACTACCGTCGAACCGCCCGGCACCTCGGACGTCCGCCACCTGATCTTCGCCGGACGCCAAATTCGCCACTATCTCGTCGACGGAGCGCACCAGCTTCTCACGCAGCGCCGCTTGGAAGACCGTCGGTGCGGCCTGGTCTCCCTCGCTGGTCAGCGGACGACCTTCGGCCTGCCATTTGTGCAATCCGCCGTTTAGCACCGCGACATCGTCATGACCGAAGGCGTGAAACATCCACCACACCCGCGGCGCCGAGAAGGCCCCCATGGCGTCGTAGACCACGACGCGGCTGTCATTGCCGATACCCATCTCCCCGACGGCTTTCCCGAATGCCTCGGCGCCGGGCAGCATATGCGGCAAGTCGCTCGATTGATCCGCAACGGCGTCGATATCGAAATACGTCGCACCCGGAATCCGAGCTGCCGCGTGCTCTTCCCGGGCGTCGCGATCCATCGCCGGCAGGTACCAACTCGCGTCGAGCACACGTAGCCGCGGGTCACCAAGATGTGCCGCGAGCCACTCGGTTTCGATCAATGGACCAAACTGAGCCATTGTCAGCCCCTCCTATTCGTCACCGCCTTCTACGCCGCGAACGCGATCGAAACCCTGCGGTTCTGGCGGCCCTTTTTTTCTATCTTACGCACGATCACCCGCCCGATCTCGCCGGTTCTTGCGACATGGGTGCCGCCGCAGGGCTGCAAATCCCGACCATCGATATTGATCAGCCTGACGCGCCCGGCACCCGTCGGCGGTTTGACGCTCATCGTCTTGACCAAATCAGGCTGCGCCGCCAGGTCCTCATCGGAAATCCACTCGGCGGTCACCGGGAGATCGGCCTCGACCAATGCGTTGAGTTGCTCGGTAATTTGCTCCTTGTCGAGTCCGCCCTCCGGGATATCGAAATCCAACCGTCCCTTACCGTCGCCGATTTGCCCACCGGTCACCGGATAGGACAGGACTGCCGACAGCAGATGCAGGCAGGTGTGGATCCGCATATGACGATGGCGCCTTTCCCAGTCGATTTGGGCGACGACGGCATCGCCGACGCCTGGCACCGAGCCGCCTTCCTCCGGCACATGCACGATCTCACCGGCCGTATCGCCTTTGACCGCCGTTACGATCTTGATTTCCCCACCGCCGGCGAGCTTCAGCAGTCCGCTGTCGCCCGGCTGGCCGCCGCCGGTCGGATAGAATACCGTCCGGTCGAGCACGATCCCGCCGCGCTCGTTGACGCTCAACACCGTCGCCTCGCAGGATTGGGCATAGGCGTCCTGCCGAAAGACCTCGCTGCTCGCCATGTCTAGCCTTCCAGCCATGCCGGGTGGGGCAGCCCTTTTTGCTTCAGGAATGCCGGATTGAAGATCTTCGATTGATAGCGCGTGCCGTAGTCGCACAGTACCGTAACGATCGTGTGGCCCGGTCCCATCTGCTTTGCCAGCCGTACCGCGCCGGCCACGTTGATACCGCTCGACGTGCCGAGCACCAGCCCCTCCTGCTTCACCATGTCGAACACATACTCCAGCATTTCCGGGTCCGGAATCTGGAAGGCTTCGTCGACGACCAATCCTTCCAGATTGGCGGTCACGCGGCCCTGGCCGATCCCCTCGCTGATCGAGCTGCCTTCGGACTTCAACTCGCCATGTTTATAATAATTGAACAAGGCGGCACCCATCGGATCGGCGAGGCCGACAACGACATCGCTGCGCTGTTCTCTGAGGTAGCTACCGACGCCGGCCAAGGTCCCGCCCGTGCCCACCGCACAAATAAAGGCATCCACCGTGCCGTCGGTCTGCCGCCAGATTTCCGGGCCGGTCGTTTCATAGTGGCCCTGGCGGTTCGCCACATTATCGAACTGGTTGGCCCATATGGCGCCGTTAGGTTCGCTCTCGTTCAACTCTTCGGCGAGGCGACGCGAGTAGTGGACATAATTGTTCGGATCCCGATAAGGCACGGCAGGCACCTGGCGAAGGTCCGCGCCGCAGATCTGCAGCATGTCCTTTTTTTCCTGGGTCTGCGTTTCCGGGATGACGATCACCGTCCGGTAGCCCTTGGCATTGGCCACCAGTGCCAACCCGATCCCGGTATTTCCCGCGGTGCCCTCGACGATGACGCCGCCGGGCTTCAACTGTCCCTTTGCCTCCGCGTCCTTGACGATGGCCAGTGCCGCCCTGTCCTTGACCGAGCCGCCCGGATTAAGGAACTCGGCCTTGCCCAGGATCGTGCAACCGGTCTCCTCGGACACCCGCTTGAGCTTCATCAGGGGGGTATTGCCGATAGTGTCGATAAAGCCGTCGCGCACGTCCATCAGACGATCCTTTTCCTTCGCCAGAGCATTGTTTTAGCGGCGCGGCAGAGTAACCGCTGCCGTCATGCGACGGCAAGCGGTAGGGGCGCAGTCACATCCAGCGACGCCGCAGATCTTCGCGGTTCAAAGCCAGCCATTGGATGGATATGACCGAGGACGCGTTGTCGATTTCACCTGACCGCACGCGGTCATAGGCCTTGTCGAAGGGCAGCGTGAAGGCCCGGATGTCCTCTCCCTCATGGTCGAGCCCAAAGATGCCGCCCGCGTCCGCCGCATCCACCTGTCCGCAAAATAACGCGACCGTTTCCGTACACCCTCCGGGCGACATGATGACATCGCCGATGGCTTCCAGCCGGCCCAGTTGCAGACCGGCTTCCTCTGCCGTCTCCCGCCGCGCCACATCGGCCGGATCCTCGCCCGGCTCGATCATTCCAGCGACGATTTCAATAAGCCATGCCGGCCGTCCCGCGGCGAAGGCACCGACGCGAAATTGCTCCAGCAAGACGACTTCGTCGCGCACCGGGTCATAGGGCAGCACCGCCGCCGCCGAGCCCCGTTCGAACACCTCGCGATCTATCCTGGTCCCCATGCCGCCGCGAAATTGCCGGTGTCTGAGTCCGAATCGAATGATCTTGAAGTAGCCGTCATAAGCGATTGTTTTGTCTATCAGTTCTACGCCTTCTTCAGACATTGCTACAGCGACCCTCGTTCATCCGGCACCTTCAGTAGATCCTGCAAGTCTGCATCTTCATATCTTTCGACAAACAGATCCAGCAACTCGCTTTGCTGCTCCTCGATCGTCGGCAGGCATTCCAGGAAGAACAGATAGACTTTGATCATCTGAGCCAAGGCGACGGCGGCCCGTTGCCCGGCGAACTCGCCGAACGGTTGCTGTTCCCATTCCAGGAAGTGCGCCACCGTATGAACGGCGAACAGCAGATCCCGGAAATTGGCTTTGCCGCCATAGGCGGCCACAAAATCTGCGATGTCACCCGCGCCGCCGGCGTTTTTTTTCGCCACCTCGTCGAGCGATGGCTTGAGCTGTGCCCGAATCTGCACCATCCACTCGCCGACGGATCCGGGCAAGTCGTCCCGCGCGCCCAGGTCTGCCAAGACGGTGTCCGCAAGTCTGTACAGGGGGAGGGGCGCTCTATCCATGCAACCATTCCCATTCGCGGGCGATGTATGAGGGTGGTGAGGCAGACGGGATAAATCGCACCGCAGCTACGCCATGGCAACCGCCTTTGATGCTTGTTCTATTAAAACGAACGATTGACTTAAACGATAGTTTCGAATATGTATATCCGTCATGGCCTATGGAATCGACATATCTGCCGCCGACCGGCGGCCGCGCGGCAACGACCGTGGGGCGGAGACCCGGGACCAACTGGTCAATACCGCATTGCGCCTGTTCGCCGTTCACGGCTATCACGGCGTAACTACGCGCATGGTCACCAAGGAAGCTGGCGCCAATCTGGCGGCCATCAACTACCATTTCGGCAGCAAGCAGGGCCTCTACCGGGCCGTGGTTGATGATATTGCTGGCAGTATGAGTCAGCTGGTGGGCCCCATGGGACAGCAATTGGCTCAGGCCGTCGCGCGCGCCGGCGATGACCGAGAGGCACTTGCCGCCGCGGCGCACGGCTTTTGCCGGGGCTTTGTTACAGCGCTGATCGGCGAGACGAAGCGTCGCCCCATGGTTGGCCTGGTGATCCGCGAATTTGCCCTGCCGACCGAGGTCTTCCCGGTCTTGTTTGGCCAGGCGATACAGCCGATGCACCGGGTCTTCTCCATCCTTGCGGCCGCCGCTTCGGGCCGGAACGACCCGGATGACGAAGCAGTCGTAATGCAGGGCCACGCCCTGCTCGGCATGTGCATGTCTTTTGCGATTGCCCGTGTTGCCCTTTGCCGGCGCTTGGATTGGGATGACTACACCCCGGCGCGTGTCACGGCGATTGCCGAGGCGGCCGCGTCGGTGTTGTTATCGGCGTTGCGGCTCCCCCAACAATCTGGCGCGGTCGCCAATGGCTGAAGGCCGCGGCAGCAAGTTGCGACGTTTGGCATTCATCCCGCCTGTTGTCATCGGTGTGCTGATATTGGCCTTCGTCGTCCGCGGCCGCGATGGCCCGCAGCGCCAGGAGATAAGCGAACACCTGACCCTGGTGCGGGTGGTACCGGTGCAGCTTGTCGACGTCGTGCCCCGTGCCATCGGGTTCGGTACCGTCACCCCGGCGAAAGAGTGGTCGGCCGTCGCCCAAGTCGCCGGCAAGGTCGTCGAACTCAATCCGCGATTGCAGCGCGGCGCCATTATTCCGGCGGACACCGTGCTTTTGCGCATCGACCCCACCGACTATGAACTCGCCCTTGCCCGCGCCGATGCCAACCTGGCCAGTGCCAATGCTGAACTCGCCTCCCTTGAGGCGCGCGCCGAAAATCTGCGCAACTCCCGCGGCATAGAAATCCGCTCCATGGCCCTCAGCGAGCGCGATTTGGAGCGCAAGCGCACATTAAGCCAGCGCGGCACGATTTCTGAAGCCGCCCTTGATGACCAGCAGCGCGCGGTTCTAGACAGCAGCCAGCGCGTGCAAGATCTCGACAACAGCTTAGCGTTGATCCCGACCGAGCGCAGCCTCCTGCAAGCGAAGCAGTCTCTCTATGCGACGCAGCGTGAGGAGGCTAGGCTCGACCTCACCCGAACCGAAATCCGCGCCCCGTTCGACCTGCGTCTTTCCGATACCCGCGTCGAGCGCACTCAGTTTGTCCGCCAAGGTGATACTCTCGCGCAGGGTGACGGCATTGCCACGGCTGAAATCGAGGCCCAGTATCCACTAAGCCGCATCGTACCCTTGATCAGCAGTCATCTCGATATCAGCAGCCTGTCGGCGTCGGAGCTGTCGGAGTTGCCGGGCCGCTTCGGACTGCAGGCTTCGGTTCATTTACGAACCGGCGATGTCACCGCCGAATGGCCGGCCAAAGTGTCTCGCGGCAGCGACGCCATCGACCCCAGGACGCGCGCCTTTGGCGTCATTGTCACCGTCGACGAGCCCATTCGCAACGCATTGCCGGGACGCCGGCCACCTCTTGTTAAGGGCATGTTGGTCGAGGTCGAACTGACCGGCGAGCCGCGGCCCGATACCTTTGTATTGCCCAGTGACGCGCTCCAGCAGGGCGATAACGGTGAAACCCTCGTCTATGTTGCTGGTGCCGACAACCGGCTGCAGCGCCGGCCGGTGACGATTGGCTTCGCCCAGGACGATTTCGTCACCGTGGTGGACGGTGTCGCGGCCGGCGAGCGCGTGATCCTGTCCGACCCGATCCCGGCAATCGATGGCATGCTCTTGCAAGTCGTTGAAGATGCCGCGGCGGCGGCCCGTGTCGCGGCACTCGCCACCGCCGCCCCATGATCGCCTATTTCGCCCGCCATCCGACGGCGGCCAACCTTCTCATGATCGGCTTGCTTGCGCTTGGCGTGGTCGCATTGCCGGCGCTCACCAGGGAAACCTTTCCAGAGATCCCGCCCGACGAGATCGAGATCCGGCTGGACTATCTCGGCGCCAGCGCCGAACAGGTGGAGGAGGGGGTCTGCCGCCGCATCGAGGATGCAACGGAGAACGTCAATCAGGTCGAGGAACTCCGCTGCGAGGCGCGCGAGGGCATTGCGGTGGCTACGGCGGTCATGGCTGAAGGCGGCAACTTCGATCGTTTGCTCGCCAACGTCAAAACCGAAGTGGAAGCCATCGATGATTTCCCCTCCGATGTCGGCACGCCGACGATTCGTCAGCTCGGCACCGAGGATTTTGTCGCCGCGATCGCCGTCACCGGACCCATGTCGGCGCGCGACCTCAAGGCCTATGCGGAGGATCTCAAGGATCGTCTCGCCCGCGCCGAAGAGGTCAGCGAGGTCAGCGTCAGGGGCTTCTCCGACAATCAGATCCGCATCGAAATACCGGCCTTGAACTTACGTCAGCTAGGCCTCAGCATCAACGACGTCGCCACGATTGTCGGACGCCAGTCGCTGCAGCGGCCCTTGGGCACCATCGAGAACGACCAGCGCGAACTGCTTTTGCGTTTCGACGACGAGCGCCGCACAGCGCGGAGCTTCGCCGACCTGGTCGTCGTTGGCGGTGAAGCGGGGGCGGAGATCCGTCTCGGCGACATCGCCCGTATTACCGACCGTTTTGAGAAGGCTGAAGAACGCATCCTTTTCAATGGCCGGCGCGCGGCGATGCTTGAGGTTAAGAAGTCACGCGACGCCGACACGCTCCGGGTCATCGGGGCCGTGCGTCGGTTCGTCGAAGAGGAGTCACAACGGGCGCCTCCGGACGTGGCGCTCGAGGTAACCCAAGACGTATCCAGCATTGTCAGCGACCGCCTCAGGATGCTCATCGAGAACGGCGCGCAGGGCCTGCTGCTGGTTGTGCTGACGCTGACTCTGTTCTTTTCTCTGCGCTACGCCCTTTGGGTCGCCCTCGGCTTGCCGGTAGCCTTTGCCGGCACCCTGGCCGCCATGGTCTGGATCGGCCTCTCGATCGACATGATCACGATGGTTGGACTGTTAATTGCCATCGGCATACTTGTCGACGATGCCATTGTTATCGCCGAGAACATCGCCGCCCATCACGCCCGTGGTGCCAAACCACTCGACGCCGCCGTCAACGGGGTGCGCGAAGTGGCACCCGGTGTGCTTTCGTCTTTCGCCACCACGGTGATGGTGTTTGGCCCGCTCGCCTTCCTCAAAGGCGACATCGGCGCCATTCTCAAAGTCATGCCGGTCGTCTTGATCCTGACCTTGAGCGTCAGCTTGATCGAGGCATTCCTGATCTTGCCCCACCACCTGCGTCATAGTCTGCGGCCGACGTCCGATCAGAAACCGGGCCGTATTCGCCGACATCTTGACGCCGGCGTCGATTGGAGTCGCGAGTACATTGTCGGCCGGCTTGTCGATGCGGCCATTGCCTGGCGCTATCTGACCGTCGGCGTGATGCTTCTATTTCTGTTGGGCTCGGTAGCGTTGCTGGCGGGCGGCATCGTCAAATTCCAAGCCTTCCCGGATCTCGACGGCGACGTCGTGGAGGCGCGCATCCTGTTGCCCCAGGGCACCTCCTTGTCTCGAACCGAGGCCGTGGTCGATCGGATCGTTGCCGGTCTCGGCCGTGTCGATGAGGCGTTGTCATCGGATCAGGCGGGCGCACCGGCACTGGTCCGTAACGTCAATATCCAATTCAACAAGAACATCGACGCATTCGAGGTCGGCCCCCACGTCGCCACCGTCAGCGTCGACCTGCTGACAGCCGACGCGCGGGGTACCCGTATCGACGACATCCTGCAACGCTGGCGCGACGAGGTCGGGGTGGTTCCGGACGTTCTCGCGCTGAAGTTCACCGATTTCACCGTCGGCCCGGGCGGCAAGGCCATCGACATCCGCCTGCAGGGCGACCACTTGGGAGACCTCGCTGCGGCCGCGCACGAATTGACCGGCTGGCTCGGGTCCTATCGCGGTATCGCCGACCTTAATTTCGACCTACGGCCGGGCAAGCCGGAAATCCGTCTCGCAACCCGCGAAGGGACGCTTGGGCTTGGGCTTAACGCAGATATCATTTCCACACAGCTTCGCGCCGCCTACTTTGGTAGCACCGCCACCGAGTTTCAAAGCGGCCGAGAATCTTACGAAGTCGATGTCAGGCTAGCGCCCGAGGACCGCAACAGCCGTACCGACCTTTTGGATTTTACGGTCACCGCCGCCGATGGTTACCAGGTACCCATTGGCTCGGTTGCGACCATGCAACTCGAGCGTGGTTACGCGCGCATCAATCGCATCGACGGCCGCCGCACGGTGACGCTGCAGGGTGAGCTGGACACCACCCAGGGTAATGCCCAGGAAATACTCAACGATACTCGCGCCCGGTTCCTGCCCGACCTTGCCGACCGCTTCCCCGGTATCTCGGTCTCCTTCGAAGGGCAGGCTGAAGACGCCGGCAAGACGGCGGCGTCCATCCGTACTGGTTTCTTGCTCGGCATGCTTGGCGTGTTCTTGCTCCTTGCGCTGGTCTTTCGCAGCTACCTGCAGCCGGTCGCGGTGCTGATCACCATCCCGACCGGCTTGATCGGCGCCATTTGGGGACATTTGATTATGGGCCTCGACTTGTCCATGCCATCTGTTATCGGCTTCGTTTCTTTGTCCGGCATTGTCGTCAACAACGCCATCTTGCTGGTCGGCTTTGCCGACCAGGGGGTCGCGGCGGGCGCCAGTCTGGCCGAAGCAGCCGCCCAGGCCAGCCGTCGGCGTTTTCGCCCGATCCTGCTGACCTCCGTAACCACCATCGTCGGCTTGCTGCCCCTGCTGACAGAGACCAGCCTGCAGGCACAAATACTTATCCCGCTTGTCACCAGCCTGACGTTCGGCATCGCCGTATCGGCGGCGTCCGTCTTGTTCCTAGTACCGGCCCTGCTCGTTATCCTGGCTGACTTTAGTCCGTCGCCTATTTTGGCTGAGGAAACCGCCTAAATATCGGACTCGCTTTTCATGACCACGATCCGGGCCTCTGGACGTGTGGAGTGGGAAAAAGCCTAGCGCTCCCCAGGCGGAGCGGATTTTTTCTCATGATGAGACGATAGAGATAACTACTAATATTCTAGCCATACATTATCGAGTTATTAAGAGCATTATGCTAAATTGCGTTATGTCGACGAATACCGGCCCACAGATTCTGGTCGCCGACCTGCTCGCCGTTTTGGAGGGCATTAACGCGTCGCTCGACTTAGCGGTGCAGGCCGAGCGGACCGATCCCCACATATTGCGGCTGCTGGATTCCAGCGGCAATACCCTAGGCTTCATCGACTTCCCCCTGCGCCGGGTGATTTGGCAAGGACGGTCGGAGGGACCGACATCAGATGACGAAGCAGCCAGACAGCCCACCCAAGCCCATCCCGCTCCTATGGGGAGAGCGGAAACTGATCCAAGACTATAACGGTCCGCTTCTTAGGTTGGGACGCATCGGCGACAATTCGGAGATGGACTTCTATGCCGATCAAACTGGTCAGGTCTGCGAAACCGCCATGTCGGAATTTGCGCCGCCGTCCGACAGGTTTGTGGTGAAGTACTACTACCAGGTCGCCGACAAGACCGGACGCGGCGATCTCGCCGCGCCGGCGTTCGTCAGAAAAAAAGCCGGCGCCTGAAGGTCGGCGGCTATTCATCGGCGTTGTTGCCGGGTCTGATCATCGGGTCGACTCATGGAGAGCGCCCATCGGTTGGTCGCTCGCTTGCCAAGGGACCGACTGCCACCGCCAATCCGATACCGCCGAGCACCCACAGATAGCGCTGATAGAGAATTTCCGTGCCGACAGACGCCGCCGCCAGCGTAACGAGCACGGCGGCGATGCCGATTGGCAGCGGATCGACCTCGAATCGGCCGTTGCGCCAAATCAGCGCCTTCAAGGCGGCCAGGAAGAATGCCGAGAACAGCACCAAGCCGACCAAGCCGGTTTCGGTCATCAGCCAGAGGCTGGTGGCATGGATGCCGGTGCCGGATGTGGCATCGTCGGTCTGGCCGCGGCGCCACAAGAAACTGCCGAGACCGATGCCACGGAACGGTTGATCGCGCCAATATTCGATCGCCAGCCGGGTGGACACGACACGGTGTTGGCTGGCTGGGTCGGCCATCATCTTGGAACGCGCGACATAGCGGTACGGCTTCAACTTCTGCCGCTTGGCGTTGGTGGTTTCCTTAGCCGTAACCGCAACGGCAGCCGCAACCACAGCCCCACTCGCACCACCCACGCCGGCGCCCACACCCGCGCCCACACTCACGCCCGCGGTCTCGGCGGTTGGGATGAGCGCGAGAGCATGAGGCATGACGCGCGGTAGGTCGATGGAAATCGCGTTGATGCCAACCGCCAATGACAGGGTCAGTAAAATCCCGCGCCAGGGGACTTGCCGGATGATCAGCAGGGCCAGGAGAGCGACGGCAAAGCCCAGCCAGGCGCTACGCGACCCGGAATAGAACAGCGCCAGTACACAGAAGGCCATGCCGGCCGCATGCAGCCAGGTCGGGAAAACGAGCCGCTGCCGCATGAGTGGAATCTGCAGGGCCAGCTGGGCGGCGATGGCAATGCCGAACGCATTGGGATTGGCAAGAAAGCCGGTGGCGCGATCGTAATTGGCGGCAAGGTCAACAGGTATCCGGTAGAACGCCAAGAGAAACAGACCGAAGCTGAAGGCGCTGGCCAGCCAGCCCATGACAAAGAAGGCACGCAAGAAGCTCAGTCGCGCCGCCATCCCGTGGCCACTAAGCCAAAAGCCTGCGAGAAAATAGGCCAGCAACACAAACCAGCCAGCGCCCTTGTTGGCAACACCCCAAACTTGCCAAGAGCCGGCGTAGAAACGGCCGGTGATGAGGGCGACGACCATCCAGCCGCTCAGCGCCGCCAACCACCACCAGCCATGGGCGAGGCGTGGCGACGGCCACGGTTGCCTGGCATAAAGCCGGTCGACGGCGATCAACAAAAGGATGACGGGCAGCAACAGGTCGGTCAGCCCGACGCGGAGATTGGTACCGGCAAAGCTGACCGTTGCGGCCAGATGCAGGCCGGCGCCCAACGCCATGGCGGCAAGCTGCGGAATGCGTGGTGACAGTGACAGTCCTGATCGGGGCGCGATGGTTGCGGTGGCGATCTCTCGGGAAATGTCGGTCATCGCATCTTCGCATACGATTCAAGTTACGTAATATTTCATAGCAGATTCCGATGCAGGAAGTAAGGTGCAGAATGACCAGGAATTCCACCCGTCGGTTTCGACGCTTTTGCAGATTCGACGGAAAATACGCAGATCCTATGCAGACGATGCCCCTCGGTGCGTCTGCTCAACCAGCACCTCGTGCGCTGTGCCACAATCGATGCGTCGGCAGCACGGAGGGTGTCTAATGAATCAACGGATCGCCAGCCTCGCCTTGCTCGTCAGGGATTATGACGAGGCCATCCAGTTCTATACCGAGAAGCTCGGCTTCGAGCTGGTCAGCGATACGCCGCTCGGCGACGGCAAGAGGTGGGTGCTGCTGGCGCCGCATGGATCATCCGCACCCCGTCTCCTGCTCGCCAAGGCCGAGGGTACCCGACAGCTGGCCCGCGTCGGCGATCAGGCTGGCGGCCGAGTTTTCTTGTTTCTACATACCGATGATTTCTATCGCGACTACCGCGAGATGCAGTCGCGCGGGGTTCGTTTCAGGGCAGAACCAAGACGGGAATCCTACGGTATCGTCGCTGTCTTCGAAGATCTCTACGGCAACTACTGGGATCTGATTGAACCGGCCGCCTGATCGTCTATCCGGCACCCCGGACCCGTCAACCGATCAGGCCAAGCTCGCGATCGCTCGCCTGGTGGTTGTATTTCTCCCGTGGCGGCCACGGGCGTTCCGTCCAATCCGGTTCGAAGACGAAGCTTGATCGGGTACGGCCGGGCGGGAGCGCACCATTTCCGGCGCCCAGCGCGTAGTCGTAGTAAAGTTTTATGATCTGTTCGCGCTTCACTTGCTGTGCTGCCGGATGTGCCAGGCAGGCCGCACGCCACCGCCGCACGCGCTCATATGCTTGGTCGCTCGGTAGTTCGAACTCTTCATAATATTCGAGGAACCAGAACCGCATGAAGATGGGCGAAAAGACCGCCTCGGCGAGCCCAAACTCATCGAACAGGAACGTCCCCTCCGGATTGTGTTGGCGCAGGTAGTTGTTCAGGTCCGCATACAGCTCAAGCATTCGCTCCGCATGACCTTGTCGCTTCTCACGATCTTGGTTCATCACAAAGAGATAGCCGGCGGTCGTGAACGGTCCTTCCTTGACGATGAGCATCCGTTCCACCGCCCGCTCGTAAATCTCGGACCGCCGCACCGGGGGCTTCGAAAACAGCTCCTCGAGATAGCTGAGTATGACCAGGCTTTCCTTAAGTATCTTGCCGTCCTGTGTCTCAAGGACGGGCAGCGCCGTCGTACCCCCGGTCTTTTCGAGCAGCCAAGGTTCCCGAGGTTTGGTGATATCGATCACTTGAAATTCTACCGCACCGATAAGCCCCTTCAGGGCCAGAAGGATCTCGAGCCTTTGGCAAAAGGGACAGATCGGAATGTGATAAACGACGGGTCTTTCACTCATCTTTGTTCCCGCACCGGGATTACTCCGCGGCGTCCGCCTGTTCGACTGTGAAAACCGGTTCCACCTCCGCCAGCTCCGCCAGCGCAATGTGGCAGGCAATGGCGTGTCCGGATGGACTTGCCAGCACCGGCGGCGGTGTCGTATCGCAGATATCACCGATTTTGCGCTGGCAGCGCGACGCGAACGGGCAGCCCTTTGGCGGATTGAGCGGGCTCGGCAACGTGCCTTCGAGAATGATCCGCTTTTTGCGCACCCGTGTGTCGGCCACTGGCACCGCCGAGAGCAATGCTTCCGTGTAGGGGTGATAGGGCGGGCTGAAGACTTCTTCCGTTGTGCCCTGCTCCATAACCCTGCCGAGATACATCACCACCACCCGGTCGGCGAGGTAGCGCACGACACCGAGATCGTGGCTGATAAACAGCAGCGTCGTCCTGTTGCGCCGCTGGATGTCTAGCAACAGGGCCGTCACCGCCGCGGCCACCGAAACATCCAGGGCGGATACCGGCTCATCGGCGACCACCGCCGAGGGATTGCCGGCAAAGGCCCGGGCGATTCCCACGCGCTGCTTTTGCCCGCCCGATAATTGCCGCGGGCGACGATGCATGAAATCCCGTGGCAACTTCACCAGGTCCAGCAACTCGACCACGCGGCTCCTAACCTTGCTGCGATCCGTGGAGCTATCGAATTTGCGGATAACACGACCGATTTGCGACCCGACGCTTTGGCTCGGGTTCAGCGTGTCGAAGGGGTTTTGGAACACCATCTGCAGGGCGCTGACCTGTTTTCGTGACCGCTGCTGCACATCCGTATTGGCGATGTCCTTGCCCTGAAACTCGATCGCGCCGTCGGTCGCTGTCTCCAGGCCCATCAGGACTTTCGCGAACGTCGATTTGCCGCAACCGGACTCCCCGACGATGGCCACGGTCTCACCCTCTCGCGCCGTGAAGGTCAGTGACTCGTTGGCTTTGACATAGCGTACCCTGCGCCTGGTAATCATCGCCGCGACCGACCGGTCCCGGACGGCGTAATACTTGCTCAAATCATTTACCGAGATAACTTCTTCGCCAACGGCTTGGGCTGCTTCCGCCGGTGCGGTGACCGTGACGGCGTCCTTATCGATGTCGCGCCAGCGCTCGCAACGCACCTCATGCCCGCCGCCGATTTCATGCATCTTCAAGCCGGGCGTGTCGCAGGTGCCGGCTGCGAAATGGTCGCAGCGCGGCGCGAAGCTGCACCCCGGCGGACGTTGATGGGGCAACGGTAGCTGGCCACGGATGGGCTTCAGCGGGCGTGCCAGCTTGTCGGTGCTTGGCAGGGCGATGCAGTGGAACAAGCCTTGCGTGTAGGGATGGCGTGGCTGCTCGAACAATTGCCGAACGCTGCCCATCTCTACGGCTCTACCGGAATACATGATGCACACGCGGTCGCAGGTATCCCTGATCAACCCCAGATTATGCGAGATATACAGCATGCCTGTGCCGTATTTCTGCGCCAGCTCACGGATCAGTTCGACGATGCCGGCCTCGACCGTTACGTCTAAGGCGGTCGTCGGCTCGTCAAGCAACAGCAGCTTGGGGTTGGAAAGCAGCGCCATGGCGATAACCACCCGCTGCTGCTGTCCGCCTGAAAGTTGGTGCGGATAGGCCGCCATGAGGCGTGCGCTGTCGGCCAACTTCACGTCGGCGAGCAGTTCGCGGGAGCGCTCGTAGGCCTCCGCATGTGTGGCCCCGTCATGAAAGCGTGGCACTTCCATAAGCTGGGCGCCGATGGTCATGGACGGATTCAACGCCGCCATCGGCTCTTGATAGACCATTGCGATGGCCGACCCGCGCAACTGACGCAGCTCTTCCTTGCCCATGGTGGTCAGATCGCGGTCCTGAAATCGGATGCTGCCGTCGACGATCCTGCCGTTGCCGCCGAGATAGCGCATGATCGCCATCGCGACCGTGGTTTTCCCACAGCCGCTTTCGCCGACCAAGCCGACGGCCTCGCCGGCATCCAGTCGCAAATTGAAATCGGCAACCGCAGGAATTTCACCGGCCCGCGTGAAATAGGATACCGCGAGATTCTCGATCTCCAATAACGGCTGACGAGTCATGTGGTTTTCCATCAGTCCCTTAAGGAAATCTCGCGCAAACCGTCCGCCAGCAGGTTCAAGCCCAGCACCAGCGAGGAAATGGCCAAGCACGGGAACACGGCCATATGCGGAAACGCCGGCGCCAGCGCCCGGATATCGCTGACCATCCCGCCCCAGTCCGGCCGCGGCGGCGGCAGTCCCAAGCCAAGGAACCCGAGTGTGCCGATAGTGATCGTGACATAGCCAAGCCGTAGGCAAATATCGACCACCAGTGGCCCGCGGGCGTTGGGTAGGATTTCGCACAGCATGATGTACCAGGCACTCTCGCCACGCGTCTGCGCCGCCGCCACATACTCCCGATTACGCAAGTCAAGCACGAGGCCGCGGACGATGCGCATGATCCCTGGCGCACTGGCGAACGTGACGGCGATGACGACATTGAGGCCTGACGGCCCGATGGTCGTGATGATCAAGATGTAGAGTATCAATACCGGGAACGACAGAATCACGTTCGAGACAAAGGACAGTACGCTATCCGTCGAACCGCGCAGATAACCCGCCGCCAGTCCCATCATCACGCCGACCAGATAGGCCGAGAAGGTCGCCAGCGGGGCGTATATCAGCACCGTACGTGAACCCCAGATGATCCGCGAAAGTATGTCGCGGCCGAGCTGGTCCGTGCCCAGCAGAAAGCGGCCGCCATCCGGCGCCGGGGTCAAGGGCCTGGCAAACGGCAGGATTGTCGCCGTCGGCTCGAACGGTGAAATCAGCGGCGCCAAGATCGCCACCAGGCTCCAGAACACGACTATGGCGGTGCCGATTACCGCCACCGGGCTTTCTTTCAGATATCCGATTGACCGCACTGTCTGTCGGACCACAGACGGTGGCGCAGTTTCTCCGACGACCTGCTCCGTCATCATGTGAACCGAATCCGCGGGTTGAGCAGGGTATAACCCAGATCCGCAATCGTCTGCGTTGCCACGGCGACAAAGACGGCAACCATCGTGCACGCTTCGATCACGAAGATATCGCCGTTAAGCGCCGCCTCCAGCAATAGGGTGCCGAAACCCTTATACGCGAACAGCAGCTCGACCACGATGACCCCCGAAAGCAGCCAATTGATCTGCAGCATGATCACCGTGAACGGCGCAATCAGCGCATTACGCAGGGCATGTCGGACGATAACGCGGCGGAACGGCAAACCCTTAAGGACGGCCGTGCGGATATAGGGAGTCATCATGACTTCCGCCATCGAGGCACGGGTCATGCGGGTGACATAGCCAAAGTCGTAAATCACCAGGACCGCCACCGGCAACACCAGTTGCGTCAGGTCAAACCCCTCTATCATCGTGCTCGTGCCGGGCAGCAGGTGCAGGCCGACGACAAACACTGCAACCAGGAAAATTCCGCTGGCGAACTCCGGCACCGAGGTGGTGATGATGCTGACTACGGAAATCGCGCGGTCCTGCAGCGACCCTTCTCGCATCCCCGCAAACACACCAAGCAGCAGCGACAGGGGGATCAACACCAGCATGGCGAGCACGCCGAGGATGGCCGTGTTGGCCAAGCGCGGCCACAAGATTTCCGACACCGGCACGCGGAAAACCGTCGACTCGCCAAGGTCGCCGGTCACAAACCCGGCAAGCCAACTGAAGTAGCGCAAATAGAGCGGCTCGAAGTAACCGTTTGCCTCAAGCCAAAGCCGCCGCTGCTCCTCGGTCGTGAACACGCCCAAGACCTTTACGGCCACGCTTTCTTTGTCGATTTCCAGCAGCAGGAAGACGATCAAGGAAACCACGAGCATCATGAGCGCCATGGTTCCGATCCGCTTGAGGATCAGGATAGCCATGATACTGAGTCTCGTTCGAGGCTATTATGTGCGAGTGGTCGTCGCAGCGGCATGCGCCGCGACGACCAGGCCCGTCCTATGTGTCCAGCCAAACCTTGTTGTAATGATGCTCCAAGGATGGCTGAACGGCGAAGCCCTTGACCTTTTCGGTCGTAGTGACGAATACCGACCGCCAGAACGGCTGCGTAATCACGGCGTCGTCTTGCAGAATCTTCTCCAGCTTCGCCATGATCTTTATGCGCTCATTGACGTCGATCGTGCCGCCGGCTTGATCGAGCAGGGCGTCATATTCCGGGTTGGAATAGGACGACTCATTCCAAACACCGCCCGACCGATAGGCCAAGTTCGGCACTTGTGTACCCAAGGCGCGGTGAGTCCAGGAGGTAAAGCTGTACGGCCAATCGTCCCAGCGCGGCCAATAGGTCTCGCCCGGTGTCACCTTTAGGTTCAGCCTGAACCCGGCGGCACGCACCATTTCA
This sequence comes from Alphaproteobacteria bacterium, assembly GCA_021774445.1. Classification (GTDB taxonomy): domain Bacteria; phylum Pseudomonadota; class Alphaproteobacteria; order UBA6615; family UBA6615; genus SZUA-147. Next base: position 100,072 of record JAJFJA010000019.1, on the reverse strand, counting down.
ACGATCGCCTGACAGGTGTTGGGCTCCCATTGCGGTGAGTTCACGCAGACGAAGTCGAACTCGATCCCGTCAGGATAACCCGCTTCCGCCAACAGCTTCTTCGACAGTTCGATATCCTGCTTTAGCGGCGGCAATTCGGCATAGTCCGGATGCGCCGGTGACACGTGATGATCTTCGCCCGGAATACCGTTGTTCTGATAGGCAAGGTCGAGGATACGCGCATGATCTATGGCCGCTTGGAAGGCCTGCCGCAGCTTCTTATTGTCGAACGGCGCTTCCGTAACCTTGAACCGGGCGACGCCGGTCTGTGCGGTCGGCGTATCGTGGACGATCAAGCCGGGGATCTGTTGCATCGCCGGGATTTGCTCGACACCGGTGCGGTCATTGATGTCGATTTGCCCCGATGCGAACGCCGCAATCTCCGCGCTCTTATCGCCGCCCGTGTCGATGTAGGTGATTTGATCGAGATAAACATCGCCCGTCCAGTGTTGCCCCTCCCGCCGGCGCATCACGGCTCGTTCGCCCACCGCGTAGTCGGTCAGCTCGAACGGTCCGGTGCCGACCCGGCTCTTCGACAAATCGCCGCCTTCGTCGCTGAAATGGCGGTGCACGATTAGGGCGGGATAGTCGCCGAGGCTCTCGGGAACGGCCAGCTCCGCATTCGCCAAATGCAGTCGCACCGTGTGCGCGTCGACGATTTCCACCGCGCCTTCGTTGGCCACGCGACTCTCGACGTCTTTGCCTTCCGCGTCCTTCTTGGTCACCACATGGGTCATTCCCGCGAAACGGCTCTGGTTCGAAGAGCCGGTCGCCGGATCCAGCCAGCGTTCGAAATTGAAGGCCACGTCTTCGGCGCCGAAATCGTCGCCGTTCGACCACTTGACGCCCTGCCGCAATTTCAGCGTCCAAGTCTTAAGGTCTTCCGACGCCTGCCAGGATTCCATCAGATAGGGCCGGGTCACGAAGTCCGTACCGACTTGCGCCAGTGGCTCGACGACCTGCCGCGCCAAATTGCCCGTCTCGCTCCACTCGGATATCGCCGGATCATCCACCGGTTTGACGAACATCGAGACCCGCAGGTTGCCGCCCTTTTTCGGGCTCCCCTGTGCGACCGCACGCGGTATGGCGGTCTCGCCGGTCAAGCGGCCGGCTAATGTGTAGGCGGCCGTGGCAGACACGCCTAACAGGGTTGCGGTGCGTAGGAAGTCTCGGCGTTTGATTTTGCCGTCGCGAAGTTGCTCCGCCAATTCAGGGACGGCCGGATGTGTATGTTTCCACCAAGGAGTATCAGACATTGGTCAGGGCTCCTAGTCGCTTTCGATTGTCGATTCAAGTCGCCATGAGAAAATGCACAGCAAATATCCACTGGTTCGGCCCTCTATACTTCTGTATCGCGAGGTCTTCACTTGGTCTCTTTTTGATTTACATCGCGCCAGAAGGCCGTGGACAGGCTTTATTTTCCGTCATTTGGCGTTCTATTAATTATCCCGGGCGAGGCCGCTCATGTCAACCGCGGGCCTGATCGGCGCGGCGCAAACAGGCGCCTCAACCGCCGGTTGACGCCGTCGCGAGCTCAGTCGTGATAACGTTTTCGCGAGATAGCGTTTGATGCACCGGACATCGATCGGCGATCTCCAACAATCGTGTGATTGTGGCTTCGTCGAGGGCGCCATGAAGCTCCAAGACTCGGTCGATCTTGTCAATCTTACCGGTCGTCTGCTCGCAATGCTCACAGTCCTGGGCATGGATCTTCTTATGGCTCAGCCTGACAACACAACGCTCCAGCGGAATTTGTTTACGTGCCGCATACATGCGCAGCGTCATATTCGTGCAGGCACCCAGTGACGCCAGCAGCAAATCATAGGGCGACGGCCCGGTGTCGCCGCCGCCGACAGCGGGTGGCTCGTCCGCCCGCAGGCGGTGACGTCCTGCCGTGATGGTTTGCTGAAAGCGCCCTTCGCCGTTCTCGGCAACGACGACATCGCCTTCCTCCACGGTTTCGACGTCCGTCTCCGCCGCTTCCGTATCGATATAGCGACTCGCCCATGCCGCCAGGACCTCGGCGGCGTAGCGCGCATCTTCCTTCCGCGATAGCAGATGGTCTGCGTCGTCCAACGACACGAAGCTTTTGGGGTGTTTGGCGGCGATAAATATCTGCGCGGCGTTATCGACCGAGACGGTGGTATCGCGTGGCCCATGCATGACCAGTAGCGCCTTGCCCAGCCGCCCGATGTCAGACGTCAGGGACCGCTCGCGCACATCATCGATGAACTGTTTGGCGATTGTAAATTCTCGTCCGGCAAGATTGACCTTCGCCTCGCCTTCTCTTTCGATCTCTTCGAGGGAGCCATCAAACAGATGAGCGACATGACTCGGATCGGCAGGCGCACCGATAGTCGCCACGGCACGCGCCTCGGGGATCTTGCCGGCGGCGGCGAGAACCGCGGCACCGCCGAGACTGTGCCCGATGAGGATGGCCGGTGCTTCGTGATGATTGCGCAGATAGTCCGCGGCGACCACCAGATCTTGCACATTGGAACTGAAATTCGTGCTCGCGAACTCTCCGTCGCTATGGCCCAGACCGGTGAAATCGAACCGCATGACTGCAATACCATTCTCCACCAGCGCCGCCGAAATACGTGCCGCCGCAAAGATATCCTTGGTGCAGGTAAAACAATGGGCGAACAGGGCAAAAGCCCGAGGCCGTCCATCCGGCAGGTCGAGGCGGGCGGCCAACTGCGCGCCTAGCGACCCCGTGAAGGTGAGCTTCTGTGAAGCCATAGCGGCGATACTCCGTCAGGTCATCAACACTCAGGATGAGTGCATGACCGAAGGTAGCACCGAACCGGCGCGGCGGTCATGCCTACCCCGCCGCCATCTCCCCGCGCAATTCGCGCAAGGCGCGGACCGTGATTTGCACGGCGCTGGAAAGAAACAGGCCGGCCATGATCGCCGCGACGATCAGATCCGGCCACCCGGTCCCGGATGCCCACACCCCGCTGGCCGCGAGCACAACGGCGACATTTCCAATCGCGTCGTTACGGCTGCACAACCACACCGAGCGTACATTGGCGTCGCCATTGCGAAACTTCAGCAGCAACAGCGCGCTAGTAACGTTCGCAACCAGGGCCAGCAGGCCGATGGCGCCCATCAGCGATGCTTCGGGAACACCGGTGCCGAAGACCCGGTACAGCGTGACACCTAGAACCCACAGCCCGAAAACACCCAGGCTGACGCCTTTCAGGAGTGCCGCAGAGGCCCGCCAACGTACCGAATGCCCGATGACCGCCAGGCTCAATAGGTAGGTTACGCTGTCGCCGAGGAAATCCAGGGAGTCGGCCCATAGCGCCGAGGACCGCGCCGCCGCGCCGGCGGTTATCTCGACAAAGAACATCGTCGCGTTGATGGCGATGACGATCCACAATACGCGCTTGTAAGCCGCCGAGACGCCGTCGAATGCAGGTTCATGATTGCAGCCGGCGGCCACCGGATCAGCGCTCCGCGAAGGCCAGTTTGGCCCCCAGTGCCACAAAACTTCCGGCAAACAGCCGGGCCAGCCAGGTCATGATCGGTGGTCGGGAAATGATCTCATCGCGGACCAGCACGGCGGCGGACCCAACCAGGACAAAGACCACGAAGGTCATGCCCATGAACACCGTGCCCAGTCCAATCATCTGCGATATCGGATTGACGGCGTTCACGTCGACGAACTGCGGTAGGAAGGCCAGGAAAAAGATCGACAGTTTGGGGTTGAGAAGGCTGGCCAATATGCCATGAAAGATGACCTCAAGATTTCTGCGGTTGTCGGTTTTTCCCTCTACGACGATGGCAGAATGGTCCTTAAGTACTTTCCAGGCCATGAAGAGTAAATAAGCGACACCGGCATATTTCACCAACTGGAAGGCCATGGCGCTGGCATGCAGCACCGCGGCCAAACCGAATACCGCCGCCGCGATGTGGGGGACTATGCTCAAGGTGCTGCCCAGGGCCCCGAAAAAGCTGCCGCTCCAGCCTCGCGAAAGAGAACAAACCAAGGTGTAAATCATCCCCGTTCCCGGGGTGATGACGACGATTAGGCAGATCAGTAGAAACTCTAACGACATATCAGATTGCCCATAATGCCGGCGGTCGGTCCGGCCCTGAAGCGTGTAACCTATGGCCCGATCATGCCGTTGGCAACCGAGGCTCCCGCGATCAACGGTCGCCGAAGAATGCCGGGATCGGGGTGATTGAGCGCCTTATTGGGCGATAATGAGGTGAGATTGCTGGGGAATGGCAACCCCTCCGTCCTCGCGGAACCTGGCCAAGGCATCCTCGACATCGGCGATCACCGACCCCTGAGCGGACATGTCGGAGCTTGCGAACTCGGCGCCGATGGGCGACCCGGCGATTTCCAGCGGCAGCGATCGTGTAATTGGACCGATCCGCCGGACCACGGTAACGGCATGCATATCGATGTGCCGGAACCCGGCATCTGCCAGCAGGCCTTCGATAACCTTGCCGTCACGAAACGCGAACGGTGCGACCGCACGGGTCGCAAGCTCGGCACTGATATGTCTCGTCAGCGCCTCGCCCAGCGCGGCGAAAAGCAGGCTTGCCTCACTCCAAACCGTCAGTACCGCCCGGCCGCCGGTATCCAGTACTCGCTGCATTTCTCGCAAGGCCCCGGGCTTGTCCGGAAAGAACTGCAGACCTTGCTGGCAGAACACGAGATCAAAGTTGCCGTCATCGAAGGGCAGGGCGGTCGCGTCCCCCTCGCGCCACTCCAGGTTGCTGTTGGTCGCCACCGCGCGCGCGACTTCGATCATGCTGGCGTTCAAATCGACGCCGACAACCCTTCCGGACGGCCCGACCTTGGCAGACGCCAGACGGGCCATGATGCCTGTGCCGCAGGCGACATCCAGCACCCGGTCACCGGCCCGCACCTCGACTTGCGCCAAGGTTGCCTCGGCGAGCGGTCGAAACATCGAGGGGACCTTCTGCGCCTCATATGTCTGTGCCGCGGTGCCTTGTAACTGATAGCGATCTTGTTCCGTCACTCTTGCTGCTCCTATGTCTTGGTCCAGATTATCACGGAAGATTATCGGTTGCCCAAGAGTGAGCTGTGGTCGACGGGATCGGGATCAATGGAAATCCCGCGAGCCGATCCGGATCTGCGCATCGCGTGGATGGCGCCGGGCGTTGGCAAGGTCGCGCGGGTCGGGCCGATGCGGATGCTTGACCGCGTCGGCGGGGGCGAAGCCGGGATGGCATGTGTTATCGCCGGCGTCGCCGAGAGCCAGGGCATCCAGCCGTGCCGAGAGATTGACGATCTCCCGGGCGATCACATGGGTGACGATACCCTCGCGCTGCAAAGTCCCTTTCACCAACACCAGACGCGATCCCAGGATCAGTTTGCGGTAGCGCTCGAAACAATCGGGCCAGACGATCACATTGGCCACGCCGGTCTCATCTTCCAAGGTCATGAAGATCACGCCATTGGCGCTGCCGGGGCGTTGCCGCACCAAAACCAGCCCGGCCACCGTCACCCGCCTGTCCGGCTTGGACCTAACCAACAAATCGTTGGGCATCGCCCCCAGCCGCGCCATCTCCCCGCGCAGCAATTGCAATGGGTGATGCTTGAGTGAAAGCCGCAGCGTCGCATAGTCGTTCGCCACCACTTCCCCCGGCGCCTCGACCGGCAGCGTGATGGCCGGTTCTTTCGGCACCGTCGAGACCCCCGGCCGCGCTTCGGCCTGCGCGAACAAGGGCAGCGGCGGATCGCCCAGTCCCTTCACCGCCCACAACGCCCCGCGACGATTCAGCCCCAGCGACGTAAAGGCGTCGGCACGCGCCAACACTGCCAAGGTATGCCCCCCTACGCCGGCCCGCCGCCACAGGCTGCGTGCATCCCCATAACCGTCGCCACGCGCCGCCACGATGCGGTCGGCCTCCTCCTCCTTCATTCCCTTGATCTGCCGGAAGCCGAGCCGCAGGGCGCACCGCCCGTCCTGTAGTGGCTCCAGCGTGCAATCCCAGTCGCTATGATTGATATCGACGCCGCGCACGTCGACGTCATGTTCACGCGCATCGCGCACGATCTGCGCCGGCGCATAGAACCCCATCGGCTGGCTGTTCAGCAGCGCGGCGGCGAACACGTCCGGGTAATGGCATTTCAGCCATGCCGAGACATAGACCAGCAGCGCGAAGCTCGCCGCATGGCTCTCCGGGAAGCCGTAGTCGCCAAAGCCCTCGATCTGCCGGAAGCAGCGCTCGGCAAAATCGGCTTCATAACCCCGCGCCGTCATGCCGTTGATGAACTTGTCGCGAAAGCTGTGGATCGTCCCTAGCCGCCGGAAGGTCGCCATCGCCCGGCGCAAGCCATCGGACTCGGTCGGCGTAAAGCCCGCCGCCACGATGGCGATCTGCATCGCCTGTTCTTGAAACAGCGGTACCCCCATCGTCTTGCCCAGCACCACGCGCAGCTCTTCCGACGGGAAGTTGACCACTTCCTCACCGTTGCGACGGCGCAAATAGGGATGCACCATGTCCCCTTGGATCGGCCCGGGCCGCACGATCGCCACTTCGATCACCAGGTCGTAGAAGGTGCGCGGTTTCATCCGTGGCAGGAACGCCATCTGCGCCCGGCTTTCTACCTGGAACACACCCAGGCTGTCGGCCTGACACAGCATGTCGTAAACCGCCGGGTCTTCCTGCGGGATCGTCGCCAGCTCATAGCGCTTGCCGTAATGCTGCGCCAACAGGTCGAAGCCGCGGCGGATGCAACTCAGCATGCCCAGCCCCAGCACATCGATCTTCAACATGCCGACGCTGTCCAGATCGTCCTTGTCCCATTCGATGGCGGTGCGGTTTTCCATCGCCGCATTCTCGATCGGCACCAATTCGTCGAGCCGCCCTTTGGTGATGACGAAGCCGCCCACATGTTGGCTGAGATGGCGCGGAAAGCTGATCAACTCCCGCGTCAAATCCAGGGTCAGGGCCAGCCGGTGATCCGTGGGATCGAGCCCCAACTCCCGTGCCACCTCCTCGGCGATGCCCTCGCTTGACCAGCCCCAGACCTGACCGGCCAGCGCCCCCACGGTATCGGCGCTCAACCCCAACGCCTTGCCAACCTCTCGTACCGCGCTGCGCGCCCGGTAGCTGATTACCGTTGCCGCCAGGCCGGCCCGTTCCCGGCCGTATTTCTCATAGATGTACTGGATCACTTCCTCGCGCCGCTCATGCTCGAAATCGACATCGATATCCGGCGGCTCATTGCGCTCCGCCGAAACGAAACGCTCGAACAGCAGATTGAGCTGTACCGGATCGATCGCCGTAATGCCCAGGCAGTAGCAAACCGCGGAATTCGCCGCCGACCCGCGACCCTGACAAAGGATGCTTTGGCTGCGGGCGTAACGCACGATGTCATGCACCGTCAGAAAGTAAGGCGCGTATTTAAGCTGTGCGATCAGCGCCAGCTCATGCTTGATTGCCTTTTTGACATTATCCGGCACGCCTTCCGGGTAACGCTCATCCGCCCCCGCCCAGGACAGATGGGCCAGTTGCTCGTCGGCCGTGCGTCCCGTCGGCAGCGGATCGGCGGCATATTCATAGCGCAACTCAGCCAGGCTGAACTGGCAGCGGTCGGCGATTTCCACCGTCCGCGCGATCGCCTCGGGATAGTCGCGAAACAGTCGTTTCATTTCCGCCACTGGTTTGAGCACCCGCTCGCCATTGGCCGCCAGCCGGTAACCGGCTTCATCGATGGTGCAATGTTCACGAATACAGGTCAGGACGTCCTGCAATGGCCGCCGCGATACCGCATGGGTATGCACGTCGTTGGTCGCCACCATCGGCGTCTCGCACACCACGCTCAGCCCATGCAATAGCGCCAGCCGACGGGCGTCGTCGCCGCGATAAAGATGGTTGGCCACCAGATAACAACGGTCCTGAAAGGCGGCTTTCAGTTCCTGAAGTTGGTTGACGAACGCCGCGCCCGGGCCGGCACTATCGTCCCCCGGCGTCCAGTCGGGCGGGATCACCAGAATAATCTGCCCCGCGCCATAGGCCCGCACGTCCTCCAGCGTCAGCCGGCAGGACCCCTTCTCGGTCCGCCGCTTGCCCAGGGTCAGCAGCCGCGACAAGCGCCCATAGGCCTCCCGGTCCATGGCAAAACACAGCATCGACGGCCCATCTTCCAAATCCAGCCGCGTCCCCACCAGCAACTGAATCCCAACCTCCCGCGCCGCCGAGAATGCCCGCACCACCCCGGCCAGCGTATTGCGGTCGGTAATCGCCACCGCCCGATGCCCCAAGGCCGCCGCCGTCTGCACCAGCTCCTCTGCATGGGACGCCCCCCGCAAAAAACTGAAGTTGCTGGTGACCTGAAGCTCAGCATAGTCTTGTTTGTTCATGATATGTTCTATATCGCGAACACCGGCATGACAAGAGGCAAAAACCCGACAATGATGCCCATTGGGTATTGCCTTTGCGGTCTCGCGCGGAGATGACCGAAGGGGCTACGCTTATGCTTAGAGGCGGATGATATTCCGCCACCAAACCGCGAGGTCTGTCCCATGCGAGCGATACCTATCTTCGGGTTGCTCCTGCTCGCCACCGCCTGTGCGCCGCAAACCGGCCCGCAACCGACCCTGCGCGCCGACCTCATTCTGGATGCCGACCGAACGATCAACGCCGACGCCTGGACCGTCCTGCAGTTGCAGGAGATCTACGACGCTGTTGGGGAGCAAAACACCGAGGACTACGAACTTAAGCTGGCGATCATCCGCGGTGATCGGGATGAATCATTCGTCATTGTCGGCTGTGTCGAGGCGGTCCCGGAAGTCGCTGTCGTGGCGATCTACACGGCGGAAACCGCCGACCTCTCGCTGGGCGCCAGATTGCAGGTCACGATCAAGGGCGACAAACGTCCGAACTTAAGTTTGTTCGACACGATCGACGGGGCTGTCGCCGCTATTATCGACACCCGACTTGCCGTCGGCCGCAACGTCCTTGCGGCCCTACTCGATTCCGCAAAGCCCGTCGCCGTCCAAATCGCCGAGAACCCCGCCGTCCGCTTCAAGCCCGGCGACGAGGTCGTCAAAACCATGTTCACGGAATGCCGCGACGCCGCACCATCTCTTGGCGCGTGAGATCGCACAGTGCCAGCGATCCTCTTTGGCAGATCATGACTAGGGTCGGCGCTGCCGACTGGGCAAATACGCCGCCGCGTTGGTTGTGAGCGGCCGCACCGCAAGAACCGGGTGGCTGCCGGACGGACAGCGCCATAGTTTCGGGCTCTGACGCGATAGACCGCGACCAAAGGAGCCCGCCCGATGGCATTCCAAATTCACGCCCTACCGGAATCCCAATTCACCGAGCTGTTCGCCCTATCTGACGAAGAGCTAGCCCAGCACTCGGCATGCCGGGTTGTCGTCGACGCCAAACCCGGCGTCCCTTGCCGTGTCAGCCTGGCCGATGCGGAGGTCGGCGAGACCGCTATCCTGTTGAATTACGAGCACCAGCCGAACGACAGCCCTTATCGTGCGGCCCACGCCATCTTTGTGCGTGCGGGCGTACGGCAGGCGAGACTTCAGGTCGACGAAGTGCCGCAGGTCCTCATCGAGCGCCTCTTGTCCGTTCGCGCCTTCGATAAGGCGCACCAAATGATCGACGCCGACGTGACCGATCCCCCCGAGTTGGCTGGCAGGATCGAAGGCATGTTCGGCAACCCGAACGTCTCCTATTTGCATTTGCACTATGCCAAGCGCGGGTGTTTCGCGGCCAGCGTGACCCGGGCATAGGCCGCGCACTGGCGTATCTCCAACCCTTCCGCACTAATTATTGAATCGCTCTCGACCCGCCTTCCGTGTTTGATGGAAGTCGAGGAAAACTGTGCCGCCAAGAGCGGCTTCAAGGGAGGGCGACATGGCGCTGAACAGATACGTTATCGAACGCGATATCCCGGATGTGGGGTCGCTCGAGCGCGAGCAGTTGGCGGGCGCGGCGGCGAAATCGAATGAGGCGTTGTCGCAACTGGCTCCGGATATTCAGTGGGTCGAGAGCTATGTTGCCGGCGACAAGACCTTCTGTATCTACCTCGCCAAGGATGAAGACGTGATCCACAAGCACGCGGAAATCAGCGGCTTTCCGGCCACCAAAATTACCCCGATCCGGCGCCTAATCGATCCGACCACCGAAAAGGGCGGCTGACGGCAAAGGGGGCAGGGCCGATGCCGCTCAGAACCACGACGATCGGTTCGTATCCGAAACCGCCGGGAACCCCGGTGCCGGGCTGGTTTCAGGACCGCAAGGTCAATCCGAACGAGCCAACGAAGACTTACACCGAGTTCATCCGGGACCAAGCGGCGGACGCCGGCGAAAGGCTCGATCAGGCGACGCAAGCTGTCGTACGCGAGCAGGCCGAGATCGGTATCGACATACCAACGGACGGCGAAGTGCGTCGCGAGCACTACATCTACTACCATCTCCGGCATATCCAGGGTTTTGATTTCGATCGCTTGACCGGCAAAACCATGCGCGATGGCAGCTGGCAGGCACAGGTGCCGACAGTGGTAGGTAAGCTGGCCGCCGGCCGACCATTTCTCCCGCAAGATTGGCGTGTCGCCCAGGCTGTGACCGATCACCCGGTCAAGATCACCGTGCCGGGTCCGCTGACGATTATGGATTCGACCGCGGATGCCCACTACGGCGACAATCGTGAACTCGCGATGGCGTTGGCGACGGTGCTCAACGCCGAGATTCGCGCCCTGGCTGAGGCCGGCTGTATTTGGATCCAGGTCGACGAGCCGATATTTGCGCGCCAACCCCAAAACGCTCTGGATTATGGCGTCGCCGCCCTTTCACGATGTTTCGAGGGCGTGCCGGACCACGTCAATCGCGCTGTCCACATCTGCTGTGGTTATCCCGGCGCTCTTGACCTGGAGGATTTTCCTAAGGCCGACGCACATGCTTATTTTGACCTTGCGGCGGCTTTGGAAGCGGCGCCGGTGGACGCGGTCTCCCTTGAGGACGCACATCGGCACAACGACCTCTCATTGCTGGACCAATTCACCGACACCAGCGTAATTCTCGGCGTTATCAATGTCGCGCAGACCCGGGTTGAAGGCACCATAGAGATTGCCGAGCGTCTAACGGCGGCTCTCGAACACATCGATGCCGAGCGGCTGATCGTTGGACCTGATTGTGGTCTCATCATGCTGCCCCCGGAGATCGCCCGCGCGAAGCTCCAGAGTCTCGTGGCCGCCGTGCGGACGTTGGGGCACGCCTAATCGGCACCATGTGACGCAACGTCCCTGCTGGCGTATCTTGAGAGTCTCACGGCGCAACCGCACGGCAAGGATAGGGACGACACGATGATTGAGGCACCGCCGGTTCTCACACTTCGGCGTGAATTTGAGCGCCCGGACCCAAAGCTGCTCGAGGCGCTGGAGGCTGTACCGACCGGTTTTGCGGTAGACGCCCTCGGCGGGCGAGGGGCCATGGATTATCGCATCAAGCCGCTGCCGGACATGGCGGGATCGAGCCCGATCATTGTCGGAACCGCCCTCACTTGCGCTTGCGGTCCGGCCGATATCCTAGCCCTGTTGGCGGCACTCTCGGTCGCCAAGCCCGGCGACGTGATCGTGGCGGCGACTGACGCCTGTACCACGACGGCGCTGGTCGGCGACCAGGTCATGGGCATGGCGCGCAACGCCCAGGTGCGGGCTCTGGTGACCGACGGCCTAGTCCGCGACGCCGAGGGCATAGTCGCCGCGGGCGTCCCAGTTTTTTCGCGCGGCGTATCGCCGAATTCGCCGGCGTGCAACGGACCGGGGTCGGTGGGCTTGCCGATCACCTTGGGGGGCGTTTCGGTCGCCGCCGGCGACGTGATCGTCGGCGACCGGGACGGCGTAGTGGTGGTGCCTCGCGCCCGGCTCGCCGGCCTTGTCGCCGAGCTGCCCGTCGTCAGGGAAGCCGAGGCGGCTTTGGAAGCCCGCGTCGCCGCCGGCCTGACGCACCCCGAGCTCCTGGCCGAACTCCTCGAAGCCGGTAAGGTGAGAGAGGTGGATTAGCGGCTCGGGCACCGCTTCAAGCCTCGTCGTAATGTCGCATCTCGAGGACATTGCCGTCCGGATCGCAAAAATATTCGGAGCGTGCGGCTTCGCCCCGGGCACCGAAGGCGCGGTCTCCGCCTGAGGTCAGGCCCACGCCTCTCGCCTCCAGCCTTGCTCTTAGCGCCGCATAGTCCATTGAGTTCATCGCTAGGCAGAGATGATTGATAGGTGTCCCGCCGCTGTCATCGCCGCCACCGGTAAATTTGCGTACACCGGGCAAACTGCTCCGAGCCATCAGGTCGACGATCGCGGTCTCACTAATGCGAACGCTCGGAAAGCCGACCTCTCCATCGGCGTAGCCCTGGCCCCGTACGGCCTCAAGGCCGAGCACGTCGACATAAAACGCCAACGCCTCTTTCGGGTCCTCGACCCACAGCACCACATGATCGATGTCCATTTTCCAACCTATTGAACGCATGCCCTTGGCCCTCCGGGCCGTAACCGGTGATCTAGCCTCAACGCGGCCCGCGTCCAGCCCTTGACCCGGCGCCATCGGTTGGCCTAGTCCTAACGCGCGCTGATTTGACAGCGTCCCGCCCGCGGGAAGGGCTGCGCCCGTCAAATACGAACCACCATATCGATTTCCTTGATCCTGATCGGCGGGCGCCGGGACATCTTGTCAGGGAGATCCTCATGATCGATAGCCTCGCGGCACGTGCCGCCACCTTATCTTCCCACCGCCTCGACGAGACGACAGCCGCCCGCCCGGTCAGTCTCGAGCAGCAGAAAAAGCGCGCTAAGGAGCTGCTGAAGGCCAGCCGAAACGGCGAACCTGATGCCCTGGCGCGTTTGGCCCAACACGCCAGGTCGGTAGAAGCCGGCGCGCCCAAGCTCGCCGATGCCCAGCATGTTATTGCCCGCGAACTCGGTTTTTCGAAATGGGAAGGGCTGAAAGCCCACGCCGAGCGCGCCCGCATGGCCCGAGATATCCTACGATCAGGCGCCCCATCGGTACCCGACAAAGACGCGCGCACGCTACACATACGCTGCGGGTCCGATATCCGCGACGGCCTCGCCATTGCCGGGTTCCGTGGTGATTATCTCAGCTTCGCCTATCCTTTCGTCCATGGCCCGGCACCGAGCGCCGAGCCGGTATCGAACTTTATCGAGATCGGCGCCCGCTTTCTCTCATCGGTAAGCTTCGTGCAAACCGAAGCAGAAGCGCGGTCGCGCCTGACCGGCGAATTCGCCGGTCTCGCAGCCGCCGCCGACTATGATCGGATCTGCTTTTGGTTCGAGCATGACGCCTATGATCAGCTCTGCCTCGTCTTCCTGCTCGACTGGTTCTCGAAATCAACCCGGCGCCCGCGCCAAGTCGATCTCATCTGCGTTTCGGACTATCCCGGTTTCCCCAATTTTCACGGCCTCGGTCAGTTGCCGCCGGACGCTTTCCGAGTACTTTGGCAGTCACGCCAGCCGGTTACGGTCGAACAATACGGTCTCGGTCAAGCCGCCTGGCAGGCTCTCATCCAGCCGGGCCCGCGGCCGTTGTTCGATCTCGCCACCGACGGCACGCCGCAACTGCCGACATTGGCGCCCGCGATCCTCAGGCAACTGCGAGAGTTACCGGCGCTTGCCAACGGGCTCGGCTTCACCGAGCAGTTGGCCCTGAGTATTCTCGAGCGGGAAGGGTCCATGACCGCCGGCCGCCTCTTCGGTCGTTACACCAACCACTATGAGCCGCTGGTCTTCATGGGCGATCTCGGCTTCTACGATCTGATCCTGTGCGGGTTAGCGGCCGGCCCGCGCCCGGCCATCACCCTCGGCGACCTGGACGGCGAGGAGGAACGTTGGCGCCGAGAAGTGCGCCTCACGGACACCGCCAAGGCTTTGTTGGAACGTCGCGTAAGCTGGCTCGACATTGCCCCGGTCCACCGCTGGGTCGGCGGGGTCGAGATTCGATCCGGTGCGCCTGTCTGGTGTTGGGATGACGGGTCCGAGCGCCCCACTTTGCGCGACTAATCCCTCGATGGCGCCGATCACTAAGCGAACAGTCCATGCAGGAACCATTGTGGCGGCGAGGATTCCGACTGGTAGAGTCCGGCGCGGTAAAGCCAGAAGCGCTGACCGGCGTCATCCTCTACCCGATAATAGTCCCGCGTCTCCTCGCCGAGGAATGCCGTGGCGCGCCACCACTCCGCCTCCAACCGTTCCGGTCCATCGGCCCGTGCGATCCGATAGCGGCGGCCACGCCAGCGGAACAGGACCGGCGGGTCGTCCGGCACCGGCGCGACGGCGGTCACCGGTTCCGGGCGCGACAGCAGCCGCGTCGGCCGCGGCCGCTCCGGCGCCGGCAGTGCCGTTGCAAGACGCGCGGTCAGAGCCGCGACGGCCACTTGAGTCCGTTCCGGCAGATGGCTTTCCCGCGCCCGGAATTGCACCACGCGCTCACCGCCCAGACGATTACTCAGCCGATCCACCAATCCGGCAAGGGCTGTTTGTGAAACTGGCGCGCTGTTGGCATTGGGCTCTCCGGCCAGTTTCGTCTGGCGGGCGGCAAGGGGCTCGCTGCGCGACACACCGAGGATCAGCAGGTCGACCAAGTTGTCCGCACCGGTATCCTCCGGCATCCGGTCCAGCTTTTCCTGCAACAGCCGCCACAAATGCACCGCATCCCGGCTAGCCCGGTTGGTCATGATCTCCACATGGTCCACCCGGCCGTCGCTACGGTTAAGGCTGAGTACCAGCCGCCGCACACCGCGACCAAGCTCATCGAGCTTTTTCATCAAGAGATCGAGCAACTGTTCCACCGCGGCCGCGATATCCTCCGGCCGGCCGACAGGTTCGGGAAAATTCATGCGAACCCGCAAGGATGGCTGCGGCTGGCGTGGCGAAATGGGTTCGCTGATCCGCCCCAACGCCTGGTCCATGCGCTGTGGTAGGACCGCTCCGAAGCGCGCCGCCAGCCCGCCTCGGGGCAGCGCTAGCAAGTCGCCGATTTGGCGCAATCCGAGCCGATCCAGATCGCCGACCAGCGCGGCGGGTAACCGTAGCCCGGCAATCGGCAAGTCGCGCAAGGCGGCTTCTTGCCCACCTATCGGCACCAGATGGCTGGCGCTGTCGCCGTGCCCATAGCGGGCCACCGCCCAGGCCGCGCCAGGCGTATCCGCCACCGCGGCGCGGGCGCTGTAGCCCAACCCGGCCAGCCGGCCCGTCAAATCGGCTAGCAGCGCTGTCTCGCTACCGAACAGATGGGCGCAGCCGCTGACATCGATCCAGATGCCGCCGGAGCCATCCGCCTCCAACCCGGCCACGGCGGTCCAGGGGCTATAACGTCCGCACCAATCCGCCAGCCCCGCCAAGGCCCGACTATCCCCTACCGGGTCGGCCTCGACGGCGTGCAGTCCCGGTTCCAGCGCCCGGGCGTCGGCCAGCGATTTGCCGGGATAAAGACCGGCGTCGGCCGCGGCCCCATTGACGGCGATAAGCCGTAAGCCCGTATGGCCGCCGCGCGCCGCCAGCTTGGTGCTGTCCATCATACCGTCGCCCGGTGACCACGCGGCGATGGTGACCAGCGGCCTAGCCTGCCACGGCGTGCGGCCGGTCGGTTCTAGCGACGGTTCCCGTCGATCCGGCCGCCGGCACCACCGGTCGGTCGGAAAGCGGGGTAGCCAAAGCGAAACCACGCGTCTCACAGCACCACTCCAAACACCAAGACCGCGGCACCGCGCCACGACACCGTAACAACGATGCCTGCCAGCGCGTCGGGCCCACTAATTTCTCCAACCCCCGTGCCGGCGCGCTGGGCGCGGCGGTGATCCGCCAGCGCGTGACCGCGACCGAGGGCGCCAGCGATACCTCCTCGTGACCTTGTGGCGTGTCCGGTAACAGCAGTATTCCCAAACTGCCGCCGGCTTCGGCCGCGAGTTGCAGCCGTCGGCTGGCCGTCAGGTCAACTTGCGGTACCTCGCCGACGACCGTGCCGACACAGCCCGCGCGCAAGCTTTCTTCCATCGCCCACAGCGCTTCGTCGCGGTCGCTGGCCGTCACCGCGATAAGCGTCTCCGCCGCCAGCCCAAAGCCCATAAGGCCGGCGGCATGCAGGGTTTCCTGTCCGGTGATCCACACCACAGGGCGTCCGCCACGTTTACCGGCCCGCGTCAGCAATGCCGCCACAAAGCCGGTTGCCGCACCGCTGGGCTGGCGCCGCGAGAAGCCACGCGGCGGCCTCCAACCGTCATTCACCTCATGCAGACAGCCCCCCGGTAGACCACGCCAAGGCAAATGCCCATCCACGGCCGCAACCCCAAACCGCACGGCCGGTGCCGCCGCACCGTTATTAGCCGCCAGCAACCCGGCCTGTCCGCCAAGCCGTGACGCCCCGGTCCAACCGGCGCGCTCAATGGCGGCAATCTGCTGCCGCAGAGTTTCCAGCATAGCTTTGTTCATGTTCTTGATTTGTTCTATATCAGAACATGCCAAGAGTCAATTATGCGGACCGCATCGACGACCCGGAATAAGTGACTCACCCCTCCGGCAGATCGTTCAACGCGGCCGGCCCTTCCGGGATCTCGGTTGTAACCTGGCGCAGTCGACTGGTCCGAAGTTCTCCGACTTCCTCGAGAATGGGGTAGGCGACGGAGGTCAGATGGCTATTGATCCGCTTCAGATCGCGGATGAGGTCGAGGTGCAGGCCGCTGGTCTCCACCGTCTCCGGTCGCCGCGCTCGCAGCCTGTCGAAATGGCTTTCCGCCGCCGACCATTCCGCATCGCGCAGCGTAACTTTGCCCCGCAGGAGCTGCCGCGCCAACTTCACGTCCCGCGTCAGGAACACGTTGAACGCCAGCTGCATGTTCTGCACAACCTTTTCGTGGATGCTGACGATCTCTTTCCACCCGGCCGCTGAAAAGCTCAACTGCCTACGGATTTTCTTGGTCGCCAACTCCATCAAATTCTTATCGATGATATCGCCGATATGCTCCAAGTTGGTCGTGAAGGTCAGCACCTCGACATATTGCCGGCTCTCTTTATCGTCCAACCCCTCGTTTGAAACCTTGGTCAGATACAGCTTGATGGACTCATGCAGCCGGTCGACCTCGTCGTCCTTATCCTCGATCTCATGGGCCAACTTCTCGTCATTATGTCGGAACACTTCGATCGTATCGGCCAGCATGCGCTCCACTAGATCGCCCATGCGTAGGGTCTCACGCGCCGCGCCGGCTAGCGCCACCGTCGGTGTATCTAACGCGCCCTGATCCAGATAACGCGGCATGGCCGGGTCTTCCTTGTCCACCTTCGCCGGCAGCAGCTTCAGGCAAAGTGCGTCTACGAATGACACCAGCGGCAAGAACACGACAGCGAGCGCCAAGTTGAGTCCGGTATGAAAGTTCACCACTTGGCGCGCCGCGCCGCCGTCCAGTTCGGCGAGCAACGGTGCGATGAGCCCTAGGAAGGGCAGCACGGCAATGCCGCCCGCGACCCGCATGATCAAGTTGCCAAGCGGTACCCGGCGGGCCAGCGGGCCGCCGGCCATGGTCATGAACATAGCCGGCAGGGCGCCGCCCATATTCGCCCCGACGACCAGTGCCAAGGCCAGCGGTACCGGGATCAGTCCACCGGTCGCCAGCGACATGATCAGCAGTACCACCGCCAGGCTCGAATGGGCCAGCCAAGTCAGCAACGCCGCGATTGCGACCGCCAGAATAGGTTCGCTGGCCAGCGGCGCGACCAGCGCGCCGAGCAAATCGGACTCGCGCAGCGGCGCCGAACTCGCCACCACGAGTTTGAGCGCCAGCAGCATGAGCCCAAGGCCAATGGCTACCCGGCCCAAATGTCGCGGTCGCCCACTATCGGTGCTCATGAACGCCGCCACACCAATCAGAATCAGTATTGGCGATAGCAGGCTCAGATTGAACGACAACACCTGTGCCACCAGGGTCGTGCCCAGGTCTGCCCCCAGCATCACCGCCAGCGCTGCCGACGCCAGGATCAAGCCCCGCCCTGCGAATGACGAGATAATCAGGGCCGTCGCGGTACTGCTTTGCAGAATGACCGTCACGCCGAGGCCCAGTCCAAAGGCCCGCAGGCGGCTCCGGGTACTGGTAGCCAACGTCCGTCGCAACGCCGCGCCGAACGCCCGCGTGACGCCTGTCCGCACCATGCGGATGCCCCACAGCAACAGCGCCACGCCGCCGGCAATATTCAACAGTATTTCAGTTCCGCCTATGACGAACCTCCATAACTCAAGACCTGCAATAGACGCGAATCAGGGTCGAACGAGCACCACACCGCGCTCAGCCAAGGTGACCATGACAGAGCTACCGGCCACAATGGCACGATCGGCACGAGGATCTGTGACGAACAGATCCCCGACCTCCGTATCGACCGTATATTCGACGTGACTGCCTAGATATACAGCCTTGCGCACATTACCCGCAATGCCGGCGGTGGAGGCGTCGGTGCCCAGCCTTATGGACTCTGGGCGAATTGCCAGATCGGCCTCGCCGGCCGAGAGGCCACGATGCGGCAGCGTGCACTCAATGCTGCCGAGCCGCACAGTCGCGTCCTCACCGTCGATACGGGTAATCTCACACTTTACCAGATTGGCGTCACCGACGAAATCCGCCACGAAAACGTCGGTCGGGCGCTCATAAAGGTCATGTGGCGTACCTTCCTGCGCGATCTCCGCGTTCCGCATGACGATGACTCGATCGGACACCGCCAACGCTTCTTCTTGATCATGCGTGACGTAAACCGAGGTCATTTCCAGGTTTTGCTGCAACTCACGGATATCCTCACGAACCCGCCGCCGCAACTTGGCATCCAAGTTCGACAGTGGCTCATCGAACAGCAGCACCTGGGGCTCTAGCACCAACGCCCGTGCGACGGCCACGCGCTGCTGTTGGCCACCGGACAGCTCACTCGGCAAACGCTTGCCGTAACCGGCAAGTCCGACTTGCGCGAGGCCTTCTTCGGCCTGCGCGCGCGCCGTCGATTTTGCAATACCGCTAACCACCAGCCCGTAGGAGACGTTGTCGATGACGTTCATATGGGGAAACAGTGCATAGGACTGAAACACCATACTCACGTCGCGGTCCGTCGCCGGCAGTGCTGTGACATCCTCCTCGCCGATCAAGACGCGCCCCGAGGTCGCCATCTCGAGACCCGCGATCATCCGCAGCGTGGTTGTCTTGCCGCAGCCGCTCGGCCCTAGCAGGGTGACCAGTTTTCCGGCCTCGACCGTGAACGACACGTCACTCACCGCCACCACCGCGCCGAACGCTTTGGTAACCCCGTCGAACCGCACTGCGGCGGCTTTGGCGTTGCTCGTCATGCTGCCAATCCAGTGCTTGCTGTGGGAACAGGCGCGACAACGTCGGTTCGCCGCCGGATCTGCCGCTCGCCGACCAACAGCTGTAACAACCCAATCGCCAGAATCATCACCAGGATCAATACCGACGAGTAAGCGATCGCCTGTCCGAAGTCACCGTTCTCAACCCGACCTATGATGAAGGACGTGGCCATATCGTAATTGGCGCTCACCAGGAAAATCACCGCGCTGATCGCCGTCATCGCCCGCACGAAGCTAAACACCAACGCCGCCAATATCGCCGGCCGCAGTAGCGGCAGGATCACCTTGCGCACGGTGGTGAAACTATTTGCCCCCAGGGTCAGGGACGCCTCGTCCAAACTATTGTCGAGCTGACTCATCGAGGCGATACCGGCCCGCACCCCGACCGGCATGTTGCGGAAGACGAAGCTGATGACCAGGATAACCCCGGTGCCCGTAATTTCGATCGGCGGCACATTGAACGCCAGAATATAGCTGACGCCGATGACCGTCCCCGGGATGGCGAAGCTCAGCATGGTGCCGAATTCGAACGCTTGGCGCCCGACGAAACGCTGACGAACCAGGATATAGGCGGTGAGCAGGCCGACGATTGCCGTCAAGGGTGCCGAGATCGCCGCGATTGAGACCGTCGTTCTGAACGAGTTCCAGGCCAGGCCGCTAAACACCAGCCCGAACTCACCCTGGGTGATCCCGAATGTATCGATATAGTGCCGGAACGTGAACGTGTTGTTCCGCCCCAGCAACTCCACAAACCCGCCGAACAGGATGATGATATAAATCACCACGGTAAGGCCGGCCCAAGGCAACGCAGTGCCATACACCGCAGCCTTCACTCGCGCTGGGATCTTCACCGGCATGCCGGAATCTGCTTTGCCGGTAACCGTTACGTATGACTTTCGACCCAGCCACAGACGTTGAGCCACAAATGCCGACAGCGTGAAGGCCAGCAGCACGATCGCCAGGACCGCGGCGCGGCCCTGATCATTTTGCGCCCCGACAATGGCAAAGAATATCTCCGTCGACAGCACGTCGTAATTCCCCCCGAGCACCAACGGATTGCCAAAATCGGCCAAACTCTCGATGAAACCGAGCAGGAAGGCATTGGCTAGGCCGGGTCGCATCAACGGCAGGGATATGGTCGAGAAGGTTCGCCAGCTACTGGCCCGTAGCGTCTGCGACGCCTCTTCCATTGCTGGGCTCACGCCTTCGACGACGCCGATCAGCACCAAGAAGGCTATCGGCGCGAAGGCCAGCGTTTGCGCAAACCAGATACCCGGTAGGCCGAAGATCCAGCGGCTCGGTGGCACGCCGAAGAATTCCCAAAGCCACTGGCTGACCAGCCCCGATCGACCGAACAGCAGGATCACCGCTAAACCGATGACAAAAGGCGGGGTGATAATGGGCAGCAAGGTAAGTACGCGCAGCAGGCGCTTGGCTCGAAAATCGGTCCGCGTCGCGATCAGCGCGAAGGCCAGGCCTAGCAGTGTTGAACTCGCGCCCGTCAGGATCGCCAGGAACAGTGAGTTCCACGCGACGCCGCAGCGTAACCCGCTGGTGACGCAGGCCACCCCCCAGATTTTGCCGTCGAACAGTTTCGGAAAGAACAGGTGGAACGCATACGAGCCATCATTGTCTTGCACGGCGCTGATCAGAATCCTGATCACCGGGAAGAACACGAACGCTGCGACTAGCGCCACGATCAACCCGATCGAGCCGACGACAAAGACATCCCCCTTTATCGCGCCGCGAGCCGCGAAGCCGAGCGTGAACATGAACAAGAAGGCTGCCGAGGCCAGCAGCGCGCCGTATCCCATTCCCTCCTGGCGCAGCTCGGTCGGCCCGAACAATTGCTCCAGCCCCGGGAATTCCCACCCGCTGATACCGATGGTGAAGCCCTGGCCAACGATGTAGATCAATCCAAGCGCGCCAATAGTAATCAGCGCCGCACCGAAAACCGGATCGGCTTTGGGGCGCCCGATCACCAGACCGGGGGCGATAAGGAGCACACCCACCGGCAATAGCCAGGGGCGGCCATGCAACAGACCTTTGAATAGGCCGGACGCGTAGTCGGCCGTTACGGGGGCGCCGCCGATCAGCCAAGTGAACGACCAAAAACCGTCGTCCGCGACATACCAGGGCAACAGCAGATAGCCGCCGAGACCGACGGCCATCCACCACACGAGATTCCGGTTCAACGGCGACCCCTAACGACCTGCCTAACGCGCTTAACGCGGCAGCGAGTTGACTTCGTCGTCCCACCGCTTCAACAGGCGGCGACGCGTCTCCGACGAGCCAAATTCCTTGAAGTCGTAGTCGATCAACTTAATCTGCTCCAACTTCGGCGCCTGTGGCGGCGGTGACGCGCCGGCATTTGAAGGCACCTGATAGGCTTTTGCACCGGCAGCCATCTCCTGGATGTCTTTATCGAGCGCAAAGTCATAGAACCTGCGTGCCGCCTCCGGGTTTGGCCCATCCTTGATGATGCTCATGGAGCCGATCTCAAAACCGGTGCCCTCGCAGGGCGACACGATCTCGATCGGGAAACCCGCGACCTTTTGGGTCACCATGTCATGCTGGAAGACAATGGCGATAGTGGTCTCGCCACGCGCCGCTGCCTTGATCGGCGCCGAACCGGACTTGGTGTATTGGTTGACGTTCGCATGCATCTTCTTGAGAAACTCGAACGCCTCGTCTTCGCCGAACACCTGCACCAGAGTGGCCAGGGTCGTATAGGATGTACCCGAGGAGTTCGGGTTGGCGATCTGCACTTCGCCTTTGTAAATGGGCTTGGCTAGGTCGGCCCAACACTCAGGCGCCGGCAATCCGGCCTGCGCCAGAAGTTCGCTGTTGTAACCGATGCCCAACGCACCCGCGTAAATGCCTACGGTGCGGTTGTTCGCGGTTGCGGCTTGCCTTTTTGCCCAATCATGCAGCCCGTCGAACGCACTCGACATATACTCTTCGGTGAGATCTTCCTCGGCCGCCTGTAAATGCGGGTCGCCGGTGCCGCCCCACCAGACATCGCCCTTAGGATTGCGCGCCTCGGCCTTGATCTGTGCAAAGGTCTCACCCGAACTCTTCCGGGTCATGGCGACTTTAATGCCGGTGGCCTTTTCGAATTCCTCGACCATAAGCTGGCACCACTCGATTTGCGGGCTGCAATAGAGTACCAACTCACTATCTTGCGCGACGGCCGGTCGAACCCCGCCAAATGCCGCCGTCGCTGCGACGGCACCGGAAACTGCTAAGAATTGTCTTCTTCTCATAGTATTCCTCCCAATAAGTATGATCGAGCTTTTCGAAGGGATTATGATCCGACCGTATGGCCGCCCTTCGAATTGTCAGGACGTAACAGAACTGTAACAAAAGCGTAAGAGTTTTGAAAATGCCGATTGGCTGGCATATTTGTTCCATCGTCAAGCGGCCGGCCAGGTTATGATCTCATAACGGTTTTGTGAGCCGAATGGCACCGCAGGAAGGAACAACGTGAACCAAGAAATCGCCGCGCGTGTCGCCGCCGGCCAACGGATTGTCCGCGCCGCCGGCGATCTTGCTTTGGCATACTTCAACACTCGCGATCAATTGGTCGTTGAAAGCAAGGGCCTACAGGATGTCGTCAGCCGCGCCGATCGTGAGGTCGAGGACCTGATCCGCGCCGGCATCGAAGCCGCTTTTCCCGGCGACGGCGTGTTGGGGGAGGAGCAGGGCATGTCCGCGGCGGCGAACGCCGATGACGGCCTTTGGGTTGCCGATCCCATCGACGGCACGGCATGTTTCTTGGCGGGCCTACCGACCTGGTGTGTATCCCTGGCTTATATTATTGGCAGGACCGTCGAAATCGGCCTGATCTACGTCCCGACCGATGACGAATTCTATGTATCGCAGCGCGGCGGGGGAGCCACGCTCAACGGCCAGCCGATCGCCGCAAATCCGGCCTCGAGCGTCCGTGACGGCGCCATGGGTGTCGGTTTCTCGCACCGCTGCGAGGTCGCGGCCTCCTTGGCGGTAATCGACCCGCTGCTTGCTGCCGGCGGCATGTATTACAATAACAACTCGGGCGCCTTGATGCTCGCCTACGTCGCTGCCGGTCGCCTGATTGGCTATTATGAGCCCCATATCAACGCGTGGGATTGCCTTGCGGGGATAGGGTTGGTGCAGGAGGCCGGTGGGTGGACCAATGATTTCCTGGCGGGAGACGGGCTCAGCAAGGGCAACCCGATCCTCGCCACGGCGCCGGGAGTGACCGAAGAATGTCGCCGGATAACGGGAATCTGAGCCCCCAGGCCGAGACGAAATGCATCACAGCTCGCCCTTTTCGAGCCCAGGATCGGATGGCCTGTGCTTGGCTGTTCGAAATCATCCAGCAAGAGATATTTGCTGACGACGACCCGGAGAAATTCTCCCGTGAACGGTTCGATATCGACACCCGGGGGGAAGAGATTTGGGTCGCCGAAGCAGATGGGTCTGTCATCGGCTTTGCGTCACTTTGGCGTCCCGACCCATTCATCCACTATTTGTTGATCCGCCGGGACTGGCGCGGCCGCGGCGCGGGCCTATTGTTACTCAATGAGCTGTTGGCCCGCGTTGACCGACCGGTAGACCTTAAGTGCCGCATCGACAATGATTCGGCACGGCGGTTTTATCTGCGCAACGATTGGTACGAGGCCGGCCGGGGCCATCAGGACGGCGTATGTTACATACGCTATCGCAAGGAGCCGCCGCATCATTGCCGATGAAAGGCCTTAAAAGCGGCCGGGGAGGGAACATGACGATTTCCGAATCTGCCCTTATCGTGGGCGCTGGTGACGGCTTGAGCGCGTCGCTGGCCCGTATCTGCGCCGCCGATGGCATGCAGGTGGCGCTGGCCGCTCGTAATCCGGAGAAACTTGCCGGCTTGGCATCCGAGACTGGCGCCCGCGTCTATGCCTGCGACGCCTCGGTGCCCGCCGATGTCGAGAATCTGCTGGTTTCTCTGGAGACGGATAGCGCCGCGCCTGATCTGGTGATCTATAACCCAAGTTTCCGCGTTCGCGGTCCCCTGGTCGACCTCGACCCCGGCGATGTCGCCAAAACCCTCGCGGTCACCTGCTACGGCGGTTTCCTAGTTGGGCAGGCTGCGGCCCGCCGTATGCTCGAACGCGGTAGTGGTTCGATCCTCTTTACGGGCGCGTCCGCCAGCGTCAAGGGTTATGCGGAGTCGGCGCCATTTGCGATGGGAAAATTCGGCCTTCGCGGTCTCGCCCAAAGCATGGCCCGTGAACTCGCTCCGCAAAACATTCACGTCGCTCATTTCGTCATCGACGGCGGCATCAGGCCGCCGGCGCCGACCCAGCGCAGCGCCGCCGGCGGACCCGACGGTCTGCTCGAGCCCGACGCCATCGCCGCCAGCTACATTCAAGTCCACCGCCAGCATCGTAGCGCTTGGACCTGGGAAATCGAGCTTCGACCCTGGACCGAGAAGTTCTGACGACCGTCCCGTTCCGTCGCGCTATCCGGTGGTCCCATAGAAGACGACCCCCTCCAGCGGGCTCGGACTGGTGACTTCGAAATAGGTGACATGCGGGCGGTCATCGCCATCAAGGGCGAACTCCACCAGCTGGCCTAAGGCGCGGCCGCTCGATTCCAGCACGGTCGTGTTGGCCCAGCTGCCATCGGCGTTCCGCGTCGCGTGGACTATTCTTTCTTTGTCGCCATACATGACCTGGGGCGTGCCATCGCTCGCAATCTCGATCGCGGTGATCTTACGTGCGCCGGTAAAGCCCGGTTCTACGGCATTCAATTCGCCGACATCTTCAATCTGCCAATTTCCGTCATCGCCGCGCCAGGCATGGCGCACCACGCCGCTATTTGAGCTGCTAAAGACCCAATAGGAAACATGCGGGCGGCCTGCCGCGTCATAGGCCAGGTCTGAATAGCGGCCGGAATCGCCATCCGCTTGAATATTGGCGATCGACCAGCTACCGCCGTCCCCGGCGCTGCGCTCGGCATAGTTCAGCGATTGTTGCCGCGCGTCGTAGTAGCTAATGCCAACTTCTCCGCCGTCGCCGACTTCGACACTGACCCCGAACTCGTAGGGAATAGCGCCGCTGCCGACTTCCTCGACCCGTGGCTCGCCGAACGCGTTGGTCACATACTCCAGGCCGACGACGGACCCGAACTGCACCGGATCGACGCCGGCGAAATGCCAGTTGCCGTTGTCTTCGACGGCCACATCGGCATCCCATTGATCATGGCCCGGATCCTCGATCTGGACCTTGGCCCAACCGCCGTCGTCCTTGATCTGCAATACACCGGACCCAAGGCTAGGGTCGAAACTGGCCGCCTCATGATCGTGATACGCGATGTAGGGTACCCCGGCGCCCGTTACATCAATATCCACTGGCCCGTAAAAATAGCCTTCAGCGACGGTCGCGGTCTCCCAGTCGCCGGACTTGTTGGACGCGTAGAATACGGCGCCCACGATGGCCTCGGTCAGAAAGGCCACATGGGGCGAGTTGTTGTCATCCACCGCCAAGGCAGGCTTGATGCCGGGCCCCAGCTCGGTAAATGTCCAGGCGCCCTCTTGGGCCATGGCTGCGCCCGCCGTCAGGCTCATGGCAATTGTCGAGACAGCAATGGCCGGTAGCATACGCATTGGTTTCACTCCCTGAGAGATACGCCGATGGTTTCGGCATAGCGTTAAGCGCCCCGCCTAGCGCGCGGGTGAGGTAATTTACGGGAGGAAGTCGGCCATTCGGGCGCGCAACACCGCAATGTGAAGAACTGTGTTGGCCTGGTATGCGAACCATAGTTTGGACACTATTTCCATCTTGATTAGATCCGCGGATATCCCCGGCAATCGAGGAAAGATATTTATGCCCCGGCCGCCAAGCCTGCTATCGGTCACCACCGCGGTGCCGCCGTTCGTTCTTGAACAGGAGGACGTCATGGCCCGCGCCCGCATTCTGTTCGCCGAGTCCGGCAGCGATATTGAACGGCTCTTGCCCGTCTTCGCCAACGCCGGTATTGCGCGGCGCTATTCCTGTGTCCCCATAGACTGGTATACCCAAAAGACCGGTTGGCGCGAGCGCAACGCGTTATACCTGGAGAATGCCCTTAACTTGATCGAGCAGGCCGCGACGCAGTGTCTTGCCCAAGCAGGCATCACGGCCCAACAGATCGACCAGATTGTCGTGGCGTCTACGTCGGGCATCGCCACGCCGTCCCTCGATGCTCGGCTGCTGGCCCGGCTGCCCTTTCGCAGTGACGTCCGCCGATTGCCCATATTCGGTCTTGGCTGCGCCGGTGGCGCGCTCGGTCTCGCCAGGGCGGCCGCCCTGGCTCAAGCCGACCCGGACGCCACCGTCTTGTTCTTGGTCGTTGAACTATGCGCCCTGACCTTCCGTAGCGGCGATCAATCGAAAAGCAACATTGTGGCCACGGCCCTGTTCGGCGACGGTGCCGCCGCCGCCGTGATCACCGCGCGACACGTCCCCGGCGTGCCGGCCCTTGTCGCCTGGGGCGAGCATACCTGGCCCGATACGCTGGATGTGATGGGCTGGCAGCTTGAGGATGACGGGCTGAAGGTTGTCTTCTCACGGGATATCCCGGCCATGGTTCGGCAGCGATATCGTGCGGCCTCGGAGGAATTCCTTGCCCGGTCCGCGACCGCGCAAGGCGATTTGGCCGGCTATGTCGTCCATCCAGGTGGCGCCAAGGTCATTAGTGCGCTGGAAGAGACTATGGGCTTGCCCGAGGGTGCCATGACGCACGCCCGCGAGATCCTCCGCGATTACGGCAACATGTCCGCCGCGACGGTTCTCTTCGTCCTGCAGCGCACCTTGGAGACGTGCCGGCCCGGTCGATATCTCATGTCGGCCCTCGGCCCGGGCTTCAGCGCCGGGTTCTTACTCTTCGACGTCCCCGGAAAATGAGCCTGGCAACTCTCGTTATTCTTCTGGTTGTTGCCCAGCGGCTTGCGGAACTCGTTTATGCTCGACGCAATACCAGACGGCTGCTGGCTCGTGGCGCCAGGGAGTATGGTGCCGGTCATTATCCGCTGATTGTCCTGCTCCATGCGGCCTGGCTGGCGTCCCTAGGGCTGCTCTCGCCCGGCGCCTCGGTCAATCTTTGGCTACTCGCCGCGTTCCTGTTGCTGCAGGCCGCGCGCCTTTGGATCCTCGCGACCCTAGGTGAGCACTGGACCACCCGCGTCATTGTCCTGCCTGGGACCCCCTTGGTCCGCCGTGGCGTCTATCGCTACCTCAACCACCCGAATTATCTCGTTGTGACAGCGGAAATCGCCCTCTTGCCGCTCGCTTTCGGCATGTGGCGCGTTGCGATCATATTCTCGGTCCTCAACACGGCGCTTTTGGCTCATCGTATCGGCGTCGAAAATGTGGCGCTGCGGGCGAGCCGCTAGGGTGGGTCGGCGCAGCGTCGTGCCGATCGGCGACCGATAGATGGAAAAAGCGGCCTATTGCTTCGGTGTGCGCGGGAACGCGATGATTCTCGAGCCTAGCTTCGCCGTCCCGGCGCTACGGGCCACTCCGTCGGGCGTCTCACGGTGCGCCAGGACTTCCGCCAAACTGCGCAGCGGGCGCATTAAGTAGGGGCTGACATCCCCCCAGCGTTGTGGTGGTTCTCGGTCCACGTCAGGATTCTCCGGGCTGCACTTCTGGATTGGCGTGACTCTCCGGACTGTAGCGCTGCCCATCGGCCGAACGATCGGCGCAAAGGTAATAAGCCTAATCTCTAAGGAGATAGCCAGTTTGCGGGATTTTCCGAAATCTCCGGAATTTTGCCCCAAATTTAAGCTATAACTACATTGCTAACCAAGAAGCGCACACGACTATGCCATTTGCGCCCACACGGCTCGGCTGCGCTTGGGTCTAGACTAGGGTCGTTTCCCCCCCCCGATGACGACGTCCTCCACGTCGTCAGAGTCTCCTCCAGAGACTTCTAATGGGCGGCAGTTAGCTGCCGCCCATTTTTTTGCCTGCGACGCGCATTGCGCGGATCGGCACAATTTTAGTCGAAATTGCAAGTACCGCAAAAGCAATACCCCGGCGCAGAAACGGGATATGCCATCGTTAACGTTGCGTTAACCACAGCGGCTACCGCAAAACCTCATCAAGACATACCCAAACGGGCCTCGGCCGATGCAATTGGGTGGGCCAGTCAAGCAAGCAGGTAGCAGATAATGACAAATGGTATAGATACGCACATCGTAATTCCCGCCGCTCTACAGCGCGCGGGCTTCAAGGCCTTACTACAAGGCCATGGCTTTAACGTTGTCGGTGAGACAGCCAGTGTCGCCGCGGCATTGGGCCAACTCGAAGCGGGCGCCGCACCGGCTCTGGTGCTGGTGGAATGCCCCGAACTGGATTCCGACGAGTTTGAGCTCGTCAAGGCACTGAATGCCGCCGCGGCAAGCGCTCGTATCGTCGTGCTGGTCGACAGCCTGCCGGCGAACATCGCCCAGTTGCTGTGCGACGCGGGCGTGGCCGGATTGCTCAAAACCGACATCGCGCCGGAGGCCTTGATCGGCTACATCAACTTGGTCATGCTCGGTGAAACCGTCGTTCACCAGGCCGTTGGCCGCATGGGTGAGGGCGGGACCTTTGGCAGCTCGTTTGGCAGCATTCCTAAGGAGTTCGCCAATTTGTCTCAACGCGAGCTGACCGTCGTCAGCCATCTCGCGTCGGGTCGGTCGAACAAGGAGATCGCCCGTGACCTTGGCATCATGGACGGCACCATCAAGATCCATGTCCGCAACGTTCAGCGCAAACTGCAGCTAAAGAACCGAACTCAGATCGCCGTGTGGGCTGTCGAGAATGGCCTGCTGCACTGCGATAACGAAGCCGCCTAAAACGGCGCGCCCGTAAGTCGTGCTTCCGTGCCACGCCGGCTGAGTAGCCAGTCACCGATGATTTCGGCGGCATAGGCCACTCGGCCGCAGCGCGTACATTCGAATGTAAGGCGCATCCGGCCGCCCCGAAACTCGCGCTCACAGTCGCATTCAAGGACATAGCCGGAGCTGTCCGTCTTTACAATCTTCATGACTACCTGTCGTGATGGCAACGCCGCATCTTGCGCGAAGGTTATGCGGACTCATTCCAATTGGCCAACTTTCGGTAGCGATACCTCGAAAGATGGAACAATTTTGTGGCATTGCTTAGTCAAGTCGCGCCGCGATCCACCCAATACGGTTATTGGCCCTGATGACTCTTAGTTATGAGTTTACAGGCGTCGGCGCGATGTGGGAGCCTGATTGTCCGACCGTAAGGGTGGCTAGGTAGGCCGCTTCACACGCTGTCAAGGATTGTGCGTGATGCAGCAGCTTACCAACCGTGAATTCGGCATCCTCCAGGAAAGCATCGATGCGTTGCTTGAACGCGTCGCCCGGCGGCACTTGAACATCGAGGTCGAAACGGATTTCTCACGCTTGGCGGAGTTGACGAGCCAACTGCCGGGTTCGCGCGCCCGGCCAAGTTACAATCCCACCTTCGACCCCCGCTACAATGACCTTCGCGGCAAGGGATTTTGGTTTCGTTTGAAGGACCTGGATGGCAATACCGTGGGGTGCCATGCTGACCGTATCTTCAACGTGGACGACTTCGTATCGCTGATGCGATCGGGAAGATTGTGGTACGACGACGGCTTCCAGGCGATCAATGAAGATGCGCAAAAATTGGCTCTTATCCCGGGTCTAACCCTCGAGGTGAGGGGATCTGTCGGCTATTCCGGCGTCATGTGGCTCGATCCGAAATACCGCGGCACGGGCACTGCTCGTCTGATAAAGGATCTCAGCCGAGCGTTATGTATGCGCAACTTCGAAACCAATTATCACGCGGGCCTAGTTCGGCGCAGCCTGATGAGGCACAACGTCCAAGGTCGGTCCTATGGCTATCCCGACAGCAAGCTCTGCGTTGACGGTTATTTTCCGCCGACCCGCCAGAACGAGTACTTATACCTCTGCTACATCGAGCGGCAGAAGATACTCCAACAGCTGGTAGCGGGATTGGGCGAAATCGAGAACCAGGGAACGAACGAGGAAATGCTGCGTCCTACGGCGTGAGGTCTTCGAATGGCCGCACGTTGATGCAGACGAGCAGCTTGTTTACATGCCGGCCGTCGTCCGCCAGCGGCAGGATGAGCCGAGCATAGCTGTGCACGATATAATCGATCCGCGCGACAATATGCTGGTAACAAGGCGTGCCGGTTGCCTGCACGGCCTTATAGTCTTCCATCACGGCTTGTGAGTATGCCGCCGAGCCGACCATTCCCGGCCCCTTGCCGGTGAAATCTTTGTAGTTTTGTAACGGCACTCTGGTGCCATAAAGCCCAAACCTTATGTCGGATGGATCATCGCCGACATCGACCAAGTGAATGTTGCCGACCAGTGGGCGCAGGTCCAAGACATCGACGTCGTCGCGCGACGGTAGCAGACCATCTTGGCGCAGTGATTGCCAATACGCCAGCGCTTCTCCGAGAACTTTATCTGCCTGAGGGATTTCTGCGAGAGGCATGCGCCGCCGCTTAACAATATCCCGATCGTCTGCAATTTCCTGCAGCGCTGCCATGGTCCTACCGCGAAATATTCCGCTTGACCCAAAAGGCTACGCTGCGGCCCTTTACCAAAGATTAATAGCGATTTTATAACTATGTTTAGCGCAATCTAATACCCGACCAGGATCATGTTTACCTGTTTGCCGTCTTCCGACATCGGCAGTACAAGTCGTTCTAGAACAACGACTTGGCCATCGTCGCTGAGATCGTCCAGATGCTGCATTATTGGCTTCCGAGTAGCGACTACCTCGTAGTAGCAATCTCGAACGGACTTCGGCACGAGGTGTTCGGATTCGCTCAGCCATCGACCGGTTAGTTCCCGCCGCAGATGCTCGGAAACACGGGTTGAGAACACCCGGTAAACCATGTCCAATGGCTCGTGCACGACCTCGAGCAGGCTCAAATTGCCGATCCATTCGCGCATTTCCAGAATATCGAACCGTTCCCAGCTCGGCATTGCATTGCCGTCGCACCGGTCCTCCCATAGGCGATACAGCGCCTTCAGGCGCGGTCGCTTGATCCGCGCGCCCAGGTCGCCGCCCGCACTGCCACCCTCTACGCTCATCCCGCAAAGATGCCGCGTATTAGTTAAAGATTTGTGAGATCGCGCAGAACTTATTGGATTAGGTGAAAAAGGCAGAAAAATAGCGAAAAGGACTAGAGAGAAGGCCTAGCTAGGCCGGGCCTTTCAGGTCTTCGGCTAGATCGTCGAAGGACGCATAGTTCATGGCGTAGAGCTTTGCATAAAGACCACGCCGGGCTATGAGCGTCTGATGGTCGCCGCTCTCGATTACCTCACCGTCCTGAAGAACGATGATCTTATCGGCACCACGGATCGTCGCCAGGCGATGCGCGATCACCAGGGCGGTGCGCCCATCCAACAACCGTTTTAGCGCGGTTTGGATCTGCCTCTCGGTATAGCTGTCGATGCTCGCCGTTGCCTCGTCCAGGACCAGGATCTTGGCATCGGCCACGATCGCTCGGGCGAAGCTGATAAGCTGGCGCTGGCCGAGCGACAGGTTGCTCCCCCGCTGCTCCAACAACGTCTCATAGCCGTCCGGCAGCTGCATGATGAAATCATGCGCGCCCACGGTGCGTGCCGCGCGCTCAACGGTCTCTTGGCTGGCCTCGGATTCCCGATAGCGGATGTTTGCGGCGACCGTCCCGCTGAACAGATAGGGTTCTTGCAGGACCATCGCGACCGCCCGGCCGAGGGAGTCCTGCGTGACGTTTCGGACGTCCTCGCCGCCGACCAGCACCGCGCCGTCCCAGACATCGTAGAACCGGTGGACCAGGGCCATCGTGCTGGTTTTGCCGGAACCGGTGGGTCCGACAAGTGCGACCGTTTCTCCTGATTTGACCCGGAAGGACACATTCTTGAGCACCGGCTGCCCGGGAGCATAACCGAAGGTCACGTTGCGGAACTCGACCGAGCCGTCGGCGTCGCGCAGATCCCGCGCATCGGGGGCGTCGGTGATGTCCACCGGCACATCAAGGACCTCGAAGACCCTCTGCCCCGAAGCCATGGCTCGCTGCATCACGCTGTATTGCATGGTCAAAGATCGAATGGGATCGAAGAACCGCTGCACATAGAACATGAACGCCACCATGACGCCGACATCGAGGGTATCGTTCAGCACCAAATTGCCGCCGACGATAACCACCACCGCCATGGCAAACCCGGTCAACGTATCGACTGTCGGGACCATCACTTGGGCGAACTGGGACGCTTTGAGATGGGTCTGAAGATTCTCATATGACCGGTCGTCGAACAGCTGGAAGTTCACGCTTTCCCGCGCCATTCCCTGGACCGTACGGACGCCGTTGATACTCTCCGCCAACGCACCGTTGACCAAGGAGCTTGTCTCTCTTGCCCGCAGAAACGCCTTGCGGGCGCGCGGCAGCCAGACCACACGGACCGCAAACAATGTCGGCACGACGGCAAGTGTCAATAGCCCGAGTTTCCAATCCAATGCCAACAACACGGCAACAATACCGGCCAACAAGACCAGGTCGCCGATCGCAAAGACCGAAGTCTCTAGGAATTCCTGCAAGGCATTGACGTCACCCTGCAGCCGGGACATCAGCCGGCCGACTTGGGTTTTGTCCATGAATGATAGGGAAACATGTTGCAAATGGGCGTACATGGCCCGGCGCATGTCAAACAGGACATGCTCGGCAGTACGTCCGACGATAATCAGCTGCACGAAGTTAGCCACGAAGTTGATGCTAATGACCGCGACCAGGCCCAGCGTTACGATGCCGAGCAGGGATCGGCTGGGTTCCTCGGCCAGTAATGCATCGTCGATCGCCCGCCGGATCGTCAGGGGTATTGCCAGCTGTGTCAGGGTGAACACCAGCACGGCGCCCATCGCCAAATAGAGTCGGCCCGCGTAGGGCCTGACGAAGGCACCAAAGCGCCGCACCACCTTGCCATCGAAGAGCGCCCCGAATATTTGCTCGTCGACGTCCGCCTCGGAGCCGACCTCGGCGCGGGGTGGCCGGTTTCCGCCGTCTCGCAGGGTGGCACCTGATACCGCTGTCATGACGCCCGCACCTCACCGACTGTCGACGGATCGTCGGTGTCATCGGAATCCTGCATCTGTAGTCTGTGGAGGTCGTTATAATGGCCGCGCTGAGCCAGCAGGGCGGCATGGTCGCCGCGCTCGATAATGCGCCCATCCTGAATGAAAAGGATTTCGTCGGCGTGCATAAGTGAACTCAGCCTGTGTGCGATGATAATCGTCGTTTGCTCCTTTTTGCGTTCACCGAGCGCCGTCCGAATGCGCTGCTCGGTGGCCGCGTCCACAGACGCCGTTGAATCGTCGAAGGCTATGATTGTTGGTGCCAGCAGGACACTTCTGGCGATAGTCAGTCGTTGTCGTTGTCCACCGGACAGCGATACACCGCGTTCGCCGACCAGCGATTGATAGCCCATCGGCAATTGGCCTATGTATCGGTGCAGTTGCGCCGCGTCGGTCGCGCCCGCGATGCGATAACGGTCCGCCCACGGGTCGCCGTAGGCCACATTGTTTTCGATCGCCGCCGTGAACAGGAACGGATCTTGCTGCACCACAATTGCCCCATGCCGCAGCGATTCTAGTGTAACGTCACGAATATCCTGCCCGTCGATCAGAATCCTCCCACCCGTGACGTCGTAATAGCGCGGAATCAAATGCGCGATAGTCGACTTGCCGCTCCCGGGTGGGCCGACGATGCCCAGCGTCTGGCCGCGGCGCAGGGTGAAGTTTATGTCGAACAGGACTTGCCGGGCGTTCTCTCCCTCGCCATAGGCGAAGTCCACATGCTCGAATCGCAGCTCTCCTGCCGAGATCCGAAGGTCCGGCGCGTCCGGTTTCTCCTTGATCGTTGGCTCAAGGTCCAGGATCTCGAACAAGCGGCCACCCGACGTCGAGGCGCGCGCGATCGAATTGACCATCATCCCTACTTGCCGCACCGGCGCCTGTAGGATCGCCATATACGCCAGGAACTCGGTGAGTTGACCGACGCTCATTACGCCGGCCATGACCTTCAGGCCGCCCGCCCAAAGCACCAGAGCCATGGCTAGGAAATAGGCGAATGTCATCAGCGATGTATTCCGGAAGCGGATACCGATCCGTCGACTCGCCAGTTCTCGCGCCGAGTCCGACGCGATGTCGAATTTCGCCATCTCGTGGTCCTGGGCCATGAACGCCCGAACCACGCGAATGCCGCCCAGATTCTCTTCCATCGCCTGAGTCAGGCGCCCCAGTCGCTCCTGCAGTTCGTGCCAGCTCCAGCGCAACTGGAACCGCGCCACTATGGCGCGCCAACTGACGAACGGCACAAAGCTTAGGGCCAACAACCCGAGGGCCACATCGATACCGAATAGACGAACACTGCCAATCACCAGCAGCAGCACCAGTACGATGACTCGGATGACGCCCTGGTCGATGAAATTGCGGACGCCCTCGATATCCAGCATGCCGCGCGTAATCAGCTCGCCCGTATGGACCCGATCATGAAAACTGAAGCCCAGCCTTTGGAGTTTGTCGTAATAGGCCAGGCGCAGTTCATAGGCGATGCATTGGCCGATCGCCTCGCCCTGATAGTTGTGCAGCATAGTGAACAAGCCGCGTAAGATCGCGACGACCAGCAGCAGCGCCGCTGTTCCCCAAAGGGCGGCCTGTGCTTCGGAAACGGTGGCTTCGGCACCCGCTAGCAATCCCTGTGCTTCATCCACCGAGCGTCCCAGAAACCGCGGAATCAGGACCTGGAACAGGGCCGCGACGATGGCAGCGGGTACCGCAACGGCAAACCGCCAGCGGTAATGCATTGCCAAGGCGAATATCCGCGTCAATGTTCCGCCCCGGCTCGGAATAGCCGGCGGGCCGACGCTGCTTCTTGCAGCCGCGGCTGTCTTTTCAGTCACGCAAAGTCACCACTACCGCTGCACGGCACAAAGCGGTGCCGGCACACGCTCTAGTCAAACAAAGTTCGGACGAAACAGGTCTGTTCCGCCGGGGCGGCCCGTTTCCAGGCCCGCGACCGTAGTCTGCAGGTGGAGCGCACGATCTGCGACCGTCTAAGCGGTCACCGAGTGCGGTGACGGGTTTTCAAAAGCTCAAGTGCCCAACTCAAGCGACCAGGAGTATAAAACATGAACAGCGGCGCTGGCTAGCCCCCAACACCGACGAATTTCTCAATCGGAGGTCCGGACCGCATGTTGCTTGCGGTTGCGAGCAGGGTTTGAACTACCGCTCTTGCGGCAACTTACGACCGATCCGTGTCCGCGATAATGAGGGCCAGTGAACGCTTCATTCCGTCGAACGCCGCCTTGCCCATCAGCCGCTGATAATCGGCCTCGATCGCCCTTTTGATCTCGTTCGCGGTCTCGAAGGCCAGAATACCGTCGGCGGTGAATTGGACCCACTTGCGGCGCGCATCCAGGGGGTCGGGTATTCGCTCCACCACGCTGTCCTTCACCAGGTCGTCGAGATGTTGCTGCACGGCTTGTTTCGTCATCCCCGCTCTTGCCGCCAATGCAGTCTGCGGAACACCGCCGGGGCCGATGTGTTGGATCAAACCGCCGCGGGCTTCCCCGAACCAAAAGTAGCCTCGATCGACCATCGCCTGAGTGAAACGGCGTACCCAAGAGTCGGTCGCGCGCCAGAGGTCCCAGCCGATATGGTCGATCAGTTCTGGTTGTTTCCTTGTTGGTTCCATCGGGTTCTCGTCGTCCATATCGTCAAGTATCTTGACAGTGTCGCCTTCGCAGCTTAACGTCAAGTTACTTGACTAAAAAATAATCCTCGGTGCCGCATGAGCAAGCGGCAGTTTCTTGGGCGCGGCGCTAGGCGGTCTAAGGCGATCCGTTGCGACATCATCCTCTAAGCACAGAAAGGAAGACACATGACGACGCTTTCCGGTGACACACTACCGACACTGATGGTCGGCTCGACGCACTATGTAGACATTGGCAAGAGTACCGAGGCGATTGTCTATTATCCCTCCGCCCGAGCCGCTCATATGAGGCTGCCCGACGGTCCGACTCTGAAAGGCGAGTTGGAGATCAGCACTGACGGCTACTTCGTGAACTGGCAAGACGGCCCGGAAGGCAACTGGAAGATCGCTTACGAGCCCGGCAAGTTCACCTATATCGGACCGGACGGCAATCCGGCCGGTACCATCAGTAAGATTGTTCCGGGGAACCCAGAGCACTTCTAGCGTCAACCGGCGCCCGGATCGGTCCCGTACCGTCCGGGCGCGGACGTTGGCGAGTTTCTCTCGACTATCGGTCGTCCGCCAGCCCGATCAGGTCTGATGGCTGGGCAAAAAGAGCATTCAGTTCCGGCCAGTTATCCAGACAGACCTTCGTCTCGGGCAGTGCTTCCGGGCGAAGTCGGCCATGATCCCACAGCGTGACGCCGTCGACCGAGATTGTCTGATCCAGCACCATCAGGCAGATCTCGCCGGGGGCATAATCCCCACAAGTGTGGAAGTGAACGAACCGCGGATTGGTGAACACGGTGTTCGACCAGCGATCCGGATTCTCAGCCACGCCGGCGACATAGGCGCATCCGGGATGGATTCCCGCATGCCATGAATGGACCACGTCCCGCTCGATACCGAACTTGTCCGCGATTCGCTGATAGTGCTCTTGCGCCCGAGCCACCTCCGCGGGGTCGCCGGTAAAACCGACGATTCGGCCGCGCTCGATCTCCGCAAATAGCGGGCCGTCAAATGCCACATATGCCGGCTCATACGATCTGGAGCCCGTCGGCGTTAGATACTCGACCAGGGCCAGCCGACCCGAGAAGTCTGACGCGCTCATCGGCAACGGCACGCCCAGCGGAAACCGTCGCACGGACGTGTCGCTTCGCCATGTCTGGGTCTCTTCTGAGGCAACGCCGGCATACGCCGTACCGCGCCGACAAGTGATCTCGATCCGCTTGGCGTTCAGCAAGACCTCGTCGATCGCTTCCTTCAATTCATGAAACGCATGGTGGGAGGCCCGACCGTAGGCAGATCCCAGCATGTCGGCATCGCGGGCATAACACATGACGGCTGTCCGGCCCGGTATCGGGCTTGAGAACCGGTCCTGATCGCCGATGCGGGCAAAGAAAACCGTGCAGTCATGCTCGGCAATGGCCTCCGCCACGCCGCGGTCGGGACGGTCCGCCGGGTCGCCGACCCCTACCAGCGTGGATACCATCCCCAGTCTCCGGGCTTCTTCGGCCACCGCCCTCGGCGCCTCGGCGTCATACCAGCCCAGAGCCGGATCCTCGGCGAGGACCAGCACGGTCTGGCCGGCCGTTAAGTCGGCGCAGTTGAGCAGCAGATTGCGCGCCCCCTCCGCAAGGGCTCCCGCATCCGTCACCGCCGCCGCTCCGCTTGTACGGTGAGGAAGCGGAACCGCGGCGTCAAAACCCGCCTGAATCCGTGGCTCAGCTCCGCGTCTAGGCTCAAGCTGTCACCGGCCTTGAGGGTGATCTCCCGCTGTCCATACCCGTAGATTGCCTCGCCCTCGACCGCGTGAACGAACACAACGCCATGCCCGACATAAATCGGTGGCCGCGCTGTTTGCCGCAGCAGGGTCACCATTCGTGCTTCGAATTGCAGGTCACGGCGCTTATGGAACGCCAACTCGACGAACTCGTGGCTGTGCTCGTCGACGATCCGCGTCGATGTCAGCCCTTCACCTTCTTTGACATGGGTGAAATTGACGTGATCCGGGGTCGTCTCCCGGAACAGGCTGACCAGCGGTACTTCCAGCGCCTTGCTCAGCGCCCCCAGGGTCGAGATCGATGGTGAAACTTGGCCGCTTTCGATTCTGCTGATCATGGCCGCCGAGACATTGGCATCGGCGGCAAGTTGTCTCGCGGTCAGGTCCCTATTTTGGCGTAAATCGCGCAAGGCCGCGCCGATGGCCAGGTCAATCGAGCCGTTCGGCGGTGTTTGAGCCGTCTCGCTCACTCTGAAACCTCGCGATAGGCGAAGGCCTTGCCGAACCGCCAGACCAGATAGTCGCCACACGTAATCGGTTCTTCCTTGGCCGCGTAGTTGGGGCCGTATATTGCCCGCGCATCGATCACCGTGTCGGGGTCCGGATCGAACGCCAGCACCAGAGAAAGCCGCTCTCGGCCTGAGCTGTTGACCACGCGATGCGGCGTCGATTTGTAGGCGCCATCGGTCCAGCGGGACAGCAGGTCCGCCACATTCACCACCAATGTTCCTTCGATCGGCGGCGCCTGTATCCACTCGCCATCGATGTCCTGAACCTGCAGTCCGCCAACCGAGTCCTGACACAGCACGGTAAGTACCCCGAAATCGGTATGGGGCCCGACGCCGAACTGCTCCTCGCCCATCTCCTCCGGCTGTTCGGGATAATAGACGAATGAAGCGCGGCTCAGCGGTGTGGCACAGGTGCGCAGAAAAAAACCCTCGTCCAGATCAAGGCCCAGGGCGAACCCCCGCATCAAATGATGTGCGACCTCATGCGCCTCGTGAAAATAATCCATCGCGTGTTTTTGCATGCCCGGCACGAACGTCGGCCATTGATTGCGCCCGAATAAGGGATGGTTTTCGGGCGTGCCGCCGTCCTGATTTTCGAAGCCCCAAATGAAGCTCTCCTTAAGGTCGACCCTTGCGTCGTCCTGCATTTTGGCACCGCCGCGGCCGAGCCAGCCGCGATGTTCCGATGAAACGGTGACGCTGGCTTTGTCGGCTTCCGTGCCATGAAAAAAATCGAAGGCACATCGGCGCGCCGCCTCGATTGTCGTCTCGGGGATCCCATGGCCCTTGATGTAAATAAAGCCCAGACCTCGGCTCGCGGCATGCAGCGCCTCGGCCACCCGCCCAGGATCGCTGCCATCGCGAAGCGGCGCTATATCGATTACCGGAACAGCGTCTGCACCGACCCGTCTTGCCTGGGCATAGGCCATTGCCACTTAACTCCTACAGAGGGCTCTAAAGTTGCATAATATGCAAATAAATGCACATAGAACAATAACTATGTCTTTGCGTAATAGCCGACGATATCGCCGTCGGTCGACACGCCAAGGCCGTTCAGGCTGCGGTTGACGTAATTGAAGTAGCAGATGATCTGGTTGGCCTCGAGGATCTGACCATCGTCAAGTCCCGCAGCCTTTAGGGCATCCACATCCGCTCTCGTCATGTCGCCCGGGGAGAGGGTCAGCTTCGCCGCGTAACGAAGCAGCGCCAGTTCGGCACCGTCGAGCGCATCTTCCGGCCGCCGCGCGTGGAGTGCCTTCTCGATCTCGTCGGCGCGCCGATCGTCCGCGATCAGATGGCGGGCATTAGCCCAATGGTTCGCCAAGGAATAACCGCATTGGTTGAGGATCGAGACATAGGAACTGATGGTCTCCTGCAACCATTCCGGCAGCGTGTTGGCCTCGTCATGCAGCGCCGCTCGATAAAGCGCCACGTGGCCGCGCATGGTGCTGGGGCGCAGGGAATGAACGCGCATGACATTGTCCACCGTTCCATGCGGCGTCCGCGCAAGGGCCAGAACCTCCAGCAAGTCCTCGCTGGCCTCTTCGTCCGGGACCATTCTTATCCAAGCCGACATGGCGCCAAATACCCCTCAGAATCGCTCGTCTGTCCGCATCCGCCGCTCGACCCATCGCACCGCCGCAGACACGACCAATATGAGGGCCAGATATTCCAGCACCAGCACCGTGTAGACCTCCAACGGCCGGTACTCCGTGACCACCAATTCATTGGCCCGTCGGGTCAATTCCTGCATCCCGATCACCGAGACCAGCGACGACATTTTCAGCATGTAGACGAGTTGATTACCCAACGCCGGCAGAATGCGTCGGATGGCCTGCGGCAGGATCACGAAGCGCATGGTGTCGGGATAACTTAGCGAGACTGAGCGGGCCGCCTCATACTGTCCCCTGTTGATGGATTGAATCCCGGCGCGGAAGATCTCCGCTTCGAACGCACTGTCGGACAGTGCCAGGGCAACGACCCCTGCCCAAAACACACTGATCGAAATATTCGCCATCTGCGGCAGGCCGTAATAGACCCACAGGATTAGGACCAGTATCGGTACCGCGCGCACGACTTCCACATAAGTCCGGTTAATGCCGCGTAATTTCCGGTTGGCCGACAGGCCGGGCAGGGCGATCAGCAGACCGACCACCACCGAAATCGCGATCGCGGAGAACGACAGCAGAATCGTGTAATAAAGCCCATCCGCCAGGAACCGCAGATTAGTCAGGCCCGTCGATGTGTAGGGATTGACCACATACCAACCCCAACTGCCGGAACAGCCGGGAAGCACGAGAATAAGCGCAAGCCAGATGGCTGCTTTCTTCATTTTCGATCTCCCTAGTGCTGCAGGATCTTCTCCAGGAACTCCCGGCAGCGTTCGCTTTCGGGAGCTTCGAAGAACCGGTCCGGGCGGGCCATCTCGACGATTTCGCCGTGATCCATAAACACCATTTTGTCGGCGACCCGACGGGCGAATCCCATTTCGTGGGTCACGCAGATCATGGTCATCCCGCTCGTGGCGAGCTCGGCCATCGTTTCGAGCACTTCATTGATCATCTCCGGATCCAGGGCGGAGGTCGGTTCATCGAACAGCATGATGCTCGGCTCCATGCACAACGAGCGCGCGATGGCGACCCGTTGCTGCTGGCCGCCGGAGAGCTGCCGTGGATATTTGCTGGCCTGCTCGGGAATCTTCACGCGTTCCAAATACCGCATGGCGATCTCCCCAGCCTCGGTCTTCGACATCTTGCGTGCCCTGATCGGCCCGAGGGTCAGGTTCTCGATCACCGTCAGATGGGGGAACAGATTAAACTGCTGAAAAACCATGCCGACTTTGGCGCGGATCGAATTCAGGCTTTGCTTGCTATCGTCCAGTTCCACATCATCGACGACGATTGTGCCGGACTCATGCTTTTCCAGTTGGTTGATGCAGCGTATCAGCGTCGATTTGCCGGATCCGGACGGCCCACAGATCACCACGCGCTCGCCCAGAGCGACCTCCAGAGACACGTCTTTCAGCGCCTGAAAGTCGCCAAAATACTTCGAAACCTGATCGATCTGGATGATCGGTCGTGTCTCACTCGCCACCATAGCGTCTCCCCACGCTTTCCCACGCCAACTTGAACACGACGTTTAGTCTCACGCAACAAATTCATCTTTTTGCAATCCGATAGGTTCCATGCAATGGTATCGGCTGAGCCAATAGGGGAGGGATTAATGAGGGCATTAAGGCTAATTTCCGCCGCACTTCTTATTGTGGGCATGGCGGCGCAAGCACAGGCGCAGTCGGCGTTGCAGGACATTCTCAACGCGGGCGTGCTGAAGGTCGGAACCACCGGCGACTGGAATCCCATGACCATGAAGGATCCGGCCAACAACAGTTATACCGGTTACGATATCGACGTCATGACCGAGCTGGCCAATGATCTCGGCGTTGAGCTGAAGTTTGTACCGACGGACTGGAAGACTCTGGTCAGCGGCGTGACGTCGGGTAAGTATCACATCACCGGTTCGGCTTCGATTTCTCCGGCACGCGCCAAGGCCGCAGGCTATTCGAGGAGCTACTTCTCGTTGGCGACGGTGCCGCTGATCCTGGCCAAGAATGAGGCCAAGTTCAAGGATTGGGGAGACCTCGACAACGGCGATGTGACCGTCGCGGCGACGCTCGGCACGACCCAGGAAAAGCAGGTCAAGCAATTCTTCCCGAACGCCAAACATAAAATTGTCGAAGCCCCGGCACGTGACTTCCAGGAAGTCTTGTCCGGCCGCGCCGACGCTCACATCACGTCGAATGTCGAAGCCAATAAGCTGGTGGAGCAGTATCCCCAGATGATGATCGTTCCGGTGCCCGCACCCAAGGCGCCGACCCCGATCGCCATGCTGATGCCGCAAGACGACCAGGTTTGGATCAACTACGTGAACACCTGGATTGCGCTTAAAGAGGAAAGCGGTCTCTTCGATACACTCGGCAAGAAGTGGCGGCTCTTGAACTGACGGAAAAGGGGCACCGCGGTGCCCCTTTTCTCTCGC
Source organism: Alphaproteobacteria bacterium (assembly GCA_021774445.1). Lineage (GTDB taxonomy): Bacteria > Pseudomonadota > Alphaproteobacteria > UBA6615 > UBA6615 > SZUA-147. The sequence goes on along the minus strand of JAJFJA010000019.1, from coordinate 57,607 downwards.
CTCGGCGAGCGACGACATGAGGCTCGATCAGGCCACATGGCAAGAGGTCGAGACCTATCTCGAGCGGTCGCGCGGGATCATCATTCCGACCGGGTCAACCGAGCAACACGGCCCCATGGGGCTTATCGGCACGGACGCGCTGTGCGCCGAGAAAATAGCGGAAGGCGCCGCGGCACGGGCTGAAGCCTACGTCGCACCGACCTTGGCCTACACGCCGGCCGCCTTCAACATGGCTTTTCCCGGCACGATCTCGGTCTCCGAACCGGTGTTCGAGACTTTGGTCTCCGAGATCTTAGCGGCTCTCCTCTCGCACGGCCTCGACCATATCTATTTCCTCAACGGACACGGTGCCAATCTCGCGCCGTTGCAACGCGTGGCCGAAAATTTCGCGCGGGCAAACGTTCGAATCCGAAGCTGGTGGGATTTTCAGACGGTCAATGCGCTGCGGCAGGCCTATTACGGTGATTGGGAGGGCATGCACGGCACACCGTCCGAGGTATCCATAACCCAAGCGATAACCCGCGTTATCGCCCCCGGCCCTGCCACAGCACCCCCTGAGAAGCTCTCGCCGGCATTCATCAAGGAACACGCGGGCGACCGCCATGGCCCCCCGGATCAGCATCGTCGCCAGTTTCCCGACGGCCGCGTCGGCTCCCATTCCGCGCTCGCAACGCCCGAGCACGGCCGGGCGCTCGTCGCCGCCGCCGAGCAGGCGGTGGCCGGCGACTATGCCGACTTCCTCGACATGTCCTGACTAGGGCACCGTGCCGCGGACGGCCCACGCATCAGCCTGCAAAATAAACGGCTGATCCGGTTCATCGCCGACTGTTTTCTGCTGCAGTAGGCGCTTGATCTCCGCCGCTTTATCGGCCGCCAAAGTCCCGACATACGATGAAGTCGGCGTAACATTACCCAAAAACGGCGTCCAATAATCTTCAAAGGAACTAAAGGTCATATCGACGGTATGTCTTGCGGTCTCAACCTCCACCAAACCTGTATCATGCCAGAGCTTTTGCAAGGCAACGTCGTCTGGATGATCCACCTGCAGGGTGTTGTTAGCCACCCGATATGCAATCTCGCTCGGCGCCACTTCCAAGACCGTATCCCAAAATAGGCCCAACATCGGCAGACCATGGGCGAAGTCCCACTGGCTTGCGGCCACGGTCCCGCCCGGTCGCGTCACTCGGCGCATCTCCTTCAACGCCAGAGGGGCGTCTGGAAGTTCCTGCAAGATAAGCAAGGAAATCGTCGAGTCGAAGCTGTCGTCGTCGAAGGAGATGTCCAACGCGTCGCCGACTTGAAAGCGCAGTCGGCTGTTGGCGATTTGCGCTCGACTATGGGAGACATATGCCTCCGCCGGCTCAATGCCAATTACCATGGCATCCGCCACACACTCGACGAGGGCCAAGGACAGCGCGCCGGTACCACTGCCAACGTCGAGTAGCCGCGCCCCGTTTGGCGGGTCCGCAAACGCCACCAGAGCTGGCGCCAGACGCCGGCTCCACCGTCCCATCCAACGCTCGTAGGCGACCGGATTCGAGAATGCCGCCATACCGTCCCCGACCGTCTAACGCGAAGCTTTGGCGGCGCGGCCGACCCATGACATGCGCCCGGTCCCGCTCATTTTTCCGGCACGCCGGCTGTGAGCAAGCCATCCATATACATTTTCAGTTGCTCCGGCCGCTTGAGGTAGAACAACTTCCGCTTGGCAAACGCGCAGTTGAAGCCCGGTTTTTCGGCCAAAAGCGCCACCGCTGTCTGGCGCGCCTCGTCCAACCGGTCGAGATGGGCGAACGCGACCGCCCTGTGTGCCGTGGTCCAGTATTGGCAATTGGGGATTTCGATGGCTTTTGCCGTCCAGGTCAGCGCGGTTTCAAAGTCTTTTTTGAAGATTAGGGCCAAGGCGCCATAGGTCAAAAACGCCCATCTCTGTGGATGACTGGGGCTAAGCTCGACCGCTTTCTCGAACCTCTCGATGGCTTCATCGTACCGGCCTTCGTAGCACAAAGAGTCGCCCAAGCCGCAGTAGGCGGTCGCGAACGTCGGGTTCAACTTGACGGCCATTTCGTTCTCGGCCAAGGCGCTGGTGTATTCGCGCCTCGCCAATTGAACGCGTGCTTTCAGGGCATAGAAAACCGCATTCTGATCATCCAGCTCGAGTGCTCTTTTGGCGGCCGACAGGGCCTCATCCAAGAGCCCTTCGTCGGGTTCGGTGTCCCAGTAAACCATACCAAGGGTGACGGCATAGGCCCACCAGGCATGCGCATCGCCAAAACTCGGATCCAATTCCCGACTGGCTTGCAGCAGGCGTTGCGCCTCGAGGTTGTCCTCGGCTGTGAACTTGTAGAAATGCGCGACGCCCAAATGGTATTGGTCCCAAGCTCGGAGGTCCGTGCGTGGGCCACGCGCAACGCGCTCCCGCTCCGCCGCACCGACTTCTGGCTCCACCCGCGCCGCGATCGTTGCGGTAATTTCATCCTGAACGTCGAAAATATCCTCGAGCTTGCGATCATACCGCTCTGCCCACAAATGATTGCCGGTCTTGGCGTCGATCAACTGCGCGGTCACTCTTATTCGGTCACCCGCGCGGCGCACACTGCCCTCGACAACGTAGTCCGCACTCAGTTCGTCCGCGAGCCGGCGGACATCCACGGACTGTTCCCTGTAGGCAAAGGTCGTATTGCGGGCGACGACCCCAAGCCAGCGGTGTTTGGACAGCGCGGTAATAACGTCCTCCGTAATACCATCGGAGAAGTATTCCTGTTCCGGATCGCCGGACATATTGTTGAACGGCAGCACGGCAATCGTCGGCTTGCCCGAATGACTTGGCTTGGTGCGCGCCGGCGGCGCTCTACCATCCGTCGTCCAACCCCAAACGGACACGGGTCTTGTGAGGTTCTTGAGCTTCCGCTCACCAAGGTCATGGAAAGTAATGGCGAGCTTACCCACCAAATGGTCATGGACCGTGCCGGATACGCAGAGGCCGCCAGGCTCGGCTAGCGGTTCCAGCCGGGCCGCGACGTTCACCGCATCGCCGTGTAGGTTTCCGTCTTCCGCCACGATGTCGCCGAGGTTGATGCCGGCGCGAAAACGCATGCGAAGGTTATCCGGCAATTCGGCGTTTCGTGTCTCGAGTTCGCGTTGGAACTCGACCGCACAGCGCACCGCTTCGACCGGGCTGGAAAACTCAGCGATCACACTATCGCCGGCGCTGCCGAACACGCGGCCGCCATGCGCGACAATGCACTCGTCGATGAACCTTCGGAACCCTTGCAGCGTCGCGAGCGTACCGTCTTCATCCGCCTCCATAAGGCGCGAGTAGCCCACCGCATCGGCTGCAAGTATTGCTGCGAGGCGCCGTTCCATCATTCGTTCTCCCCAAATGCGAGATTAGCGGAGCGTCCGGATCGAATCACGCCTGAATATTGGGTGAGAAACGACGACCCAATACTTTGTTGGTACCGCCTAAGTGCAGTGTCGCCGTGATTATGCGGGTTTGGTGAGAATGGGCCTATGGCGCCGCGAAGCTAATCAGCACCCGGAGGCCGGGGTTATTGTCTTCCAAGACCAACTCGGCGCCATGCAGTCGGGCAACCGCGTCGACCAGGCTGAGCCCCAAGCCGCTGCCGGCCTCTGACCGGCTTGCATCCAATCGCACGAACCGTTCGAGCACACGTTCGCGCTCCGCGGCCGGGATGCCCGGTCCGGTATCGGCCACCATCAGCACGGGACCGTTTTCTTCAGCCGTCAAGCGGACGGTCGCATTGCCGCCGGCATCGGCGTATTTGATGGCGTTGTCCAACAGGTTGGCGACCGCCTGCGACAGCAACGGCTCAATCCCCCGGCTCGTCACGCCACCCGCGATATCGAAGTGTAGCGTCAGACCCTTTTCTTCGGCCACGGGCTCATAGAGTTCCCCAACGCCTTGCACCAAGGCGCTGAGATCCAGCTCCTTCATATCGGCGGCTTCACTGCCGCTTTCCGCCCGGGCAATTTTCAGCAACTCGTTGAAGGTTTTGAGCAGACGGTCGCTGTCCTCGATAGACGCGCTGAGCACGTCCCGATAGTCGGCCACGCCTGGCCCCTCCATCAGGGCAACTTCCATGCGGCTGCGCATCCGGGTCAGCGGGCTGCGCAGGTCATGAGCCACATTGTCGGTGACCTGCCGCATTGCGGTCATCAGCCGTTCGATCTGCGCCAGCATTTGGTTGAGTTGACTGGCCAATCGATCCAACTCATCGCCGGTGCCCGCAACTGGGACCCGTCGGCTCAAATCCCCGGCCATGATATCCCGGCTGGTCCGGTTTATCGCATCGATGCGGCTCAGCATATTTCGGCTCATCAGAAGTCCGCCGATCAGGCCGAGCACCACCGTCAGCGCCAGTGCCCAGATTAACGACTGACGCACCCGGGCCCCGATCTCGACGCGCTCCTGCACGTCGCGCCCGACCAACAACTGAAAATCCCCTCGCAGCGAAAAATGTCGTCCGCGAGCCCTATGTGTCTCGGTTGTCGCACCGACCGGGCGTTCGAAAGTAAAGTCCACCCAGCCGTCCGGCTGTGTCTGCACCGCCGGCCAGCTATCCAAGTTACCGGCCAGCAAACGTCCAGTCGGCGTGGTCAGCAAATACACGCTGCTACGTTGGTTTTGGCTTCGTTCGGCAACGATGTTGCGCAGCCCGGTCGTGCCGCTTCGCCGGTATTGCTCCGCCAGCCCGGTGATTTCCGCGCGAATGGTGTCGTCTGTTTGCCGGGCGATAAGGCCGTTTGTCGTCCAGAACAAAAAGGCCATTAGCGCCAGGCTGGAAAGCCCGAACAGCGCCAGATAGCCCAGCGCCATTCGAAAAGCGGTGGTGCGCAGGATCTTATTCAGGCGCACGAAGGCAATACCCCGCGCCACGCACGGTGTGCAGCAGTGGTTTCGCGAAGCCCTTGTCGATTTTTCCGCGCAACCGGCTGATATGCACATCGATGACATTGGTTTGGGGATCGAAGTGATACTCCCAAACCTTCTCTAGCAGCATGGTTCGGGTCACCACGCGGCCCGCGTTTTTCATCAAGTATTCCAGCAGTCGAAACTCGCGTGGTTGCAGTATGACGCGCTTGCCGCCACGCTCCACTCGATGTTGCAGCAGATCCATTGTCAGGTCCGCCACCTGCAGCTCTGTCTCCACTTGCTGCGGGCTTCGCCGCCGAACCAAGGCTTCGATCCGGGCCAATAGCTCTGTGAAGGCGTATGGCTTGGCCAGGTAGTCGTCGCCACCCGCCTTTAGACCTTTTACCCGATCGTCCACCTGACCCAGCGCGCTCAGAAACAGCACCGGCGTTTCCCCACCGGCCGCGCGCAGTTCGGAAACCAGAGTGAGACCGTCCAGCCGCGGCAACATGCGGTCGACGATAAGCACGTCGAAATTGCCGCTCTGCGCCATTGCCAAGCCCTCGATGCCATCGCCGGCAAGCTCGGCCAGATGCCCGGACTCCTGCAAGCCCTTCTGCATGTATTCCGCGGCCCTGCGGTCGTCTTCAATCACCAAAACGCGCATGTCTCAGACCTGTGATAGGAGAGGGACTTTAGCGAAAGTTGGGTCCCATGGCACCTGTCCGCTCGGATCCGTCCAAACAAAGGAAAGGCCGGTGCCTGGGAGAGGTAAGGCACCGGCCTCAGGGAGCCGCGACACCCCCCCCGGGGGGGAGGGGGCTACGCGTCGCGGAGGGGAAGGGCAACAAACCGTTGCGTGACGTTTCTCACGACCAGCAGCAATACCGCTTCCTGGTCGGCTGCTTCGGCTTTTTCAATCAAGTCGAAGACCTCGGCAGCCGTGGTAACCTTGCGTTGACCGACGGCGGCGATAACGTCGCCGACCCGCAATCCTTTCTCGAGGGCTCTGCTGTCGCTGGCGACGTCGGTGATGACCACGCCTTCGATATCGGCTTCGACCCCATAGTCCCGCCGTGTCGTAGCGTTAAGGCTGGCCAGTTCCATTCCCAGCAGAGCGCCGTCGGGCACGTCCTCGACCAGCGCCGCGACCTCCTTGTCACCGGGTACGCTACCGATCCGTGCCGTTACGATTTGCTCTTTACCGTCGCGCCAGATCGTTAGGTCACTCTGGGTCCCGGCGGGTATCGCGGCGATCAGCCTTGGCAGGTCGCGAACCGAGTCTACCTCTATGCCGTCGACCTCAAGAATAGTGTCGCCGACCAGCAGTCCGGCTATTTCAGCCGGCCCGTCGCCGACCACATCGGCCACGATCGCGCCGCGTGGCCGATCCAAGCCAAGCCCGCTGGCGATATCGGGAGTAACGCCTTGTATGTTGACGCCAAGCCAGCCACGCCGCACTTCGCCGTTGGTCTTCAGTTGGTCGATAATATCGACCGCCGTTGACGCCGGGATAGCGAAGCCGATGCCGACGCTGCCGCCCGTGGGCGAGAAGATTGCCGAGTTCACGCCAATCACCTCACCGGCCAGATTGAACGTCGGGCCACCCGAATTGCCACGATTGATCGGCGCATCGATCTGTAGGAAATCATCGAACGGCCCGGCGCCGATATCGCGGCTGCGCGCCGAGATGATGCCGACGGTGACGGTTTGGTCGAGGCCGAAGGGCGTACCGATGGCAACGACCCAATCGCCGACCCGCGCGGCGTCCGAATCGCCGAAGGCGACAACGGGTAGCGGCCCGCCGTTATCGACCTTGATCAGTGCCAAGTCCGTCTTCGGGTCGCGGCCGACCAGAGTCGCCGGAAGCGTCGTGCCGTCCTGCAACTGAACTGTGATACTTTCGGATTCGCCGACCACGTGGTCGTTCGTGACGATGAGACCGTCCGGATCGATGATGAAGCCGGAACCGACGCCGCGCGCTTGTGGGGCCCGTTGGCGCCGCTGCCGCGAAGATCGGTCGCCGTCCGGGTCTTCGTTGAAGCGACGGAAGAACTCCGGCGGATTGCGCGGCTGCCCACGCTCGAATCTGGAGGTCTGTGCCTGCGCCGAATGCGTCACCTGGATATTGACAACCGCCGGACTAACCAGGTCCACCAGATCGGCAAAACCCGATGGGGCGGACAGTACCAAGGCCTCGGCACCGGCGACGGCTGGGGGCGCCGCCTTTACCGCCCCGGTGTAACTGAACAACGCCGTGCCAACCACCGTCAGCACCACGAACCCGATGACCCTCGCTGGCCCCAAGATTTGTCGGGCTTGCTTTGCTGATCCGCTATGAATATCTAAATCCCTCACCATGATCGAGCTCCCTTTGCTACGCGTCCTATGGTGGGAAGAAGATGGGGTGTGGACCTTACGGCCAAATGTCCCGAACATTACAACCTGGTAACGAAATCCGGTTCACGGCAGGTGTTCCAACGGCGGTCGGCGCCCTGCTTGTGCAGAGAAGAGGTATATTTTAGATGAACTTAAGGCTGTGTTTTGAGAACAAGGCTGGCATCAACATTGACGACGAGCATGTCTTTCGCCACTACGCGGAGAACTATCTCAGCGGGTTCGAGATCGAATGGGGCGGCAGCATCTCAGTCGGTCACGACGACAAACACACCGGCAATATGGAGCCGCTCTGGCAATACCTCATCCGCGACGCCTCGCCCGCCTGCCGCGACTACCTCTGCGAGTATCTCACGAGAAATCCCATGGCCGGCTATTTTGTCCACGTCTATCAAAATGAGAAAGGCGCGAATCCGGCGAAGATATTCTAGGGCGTGTCGTCATGAAACAACGCTGCCATCCAACCCGTCCCCCAAACCCGTTCACGAAGCTTCTCCGCATTTGCCGCTGCGGCTCCGGATATCTCGGAAGCGCCATGAGCGGTCATTGCGTGACGCGGTATATCCGACTACACCCGCCCGATGATCGCGCCCCCCACAGTCGCGTCGATACGGCAGCACATCTCCCGCCTCGGTGACGTCGACTTCTGGGGGCCGTACGTTACCGAGGCCCTGGAACGTCACGACTTGGCGGCCGCCGGACGGCCGCCGGTAGCGGGTTCCAATGCGACGCACCCGACCTTCCTCTGCGGCGATGTCGTAGTCAAGCTGTTCGGCTATTCCCGGGCGTGGCGCCAGAGCCACGCGTCCGAACGCGCCGCGCAAGCCCTTATCGCGACCGACCCGGAAATCGCCGCACCCGGCCTGCTGGGCGCGGGGCGGTTGTACGACGATCACGATGCCCCGTGGCCATATCTGATCACCACCCGTATGTCCGGGGTCGCCTCGTCGTGTGCGGAGCTGTCGGCCGAACAGCGGCTTGCGGTGGCAACGGAGCTCGGACGGCAAATACGACATGTGCACACGCTGCGTCCATTCGGCGTCGCAACCCACGAGGACTGGCAGACCCTGAACCCGGCGGCCGCGGCGGAGCAGAGTTCACTGCCGCCCCATCTGATCGCGCAAATCGACGACTACCTCGCCCGGCTTGCGCCGTTCGACCGCGTCTTCGTCCACGGCGATCTGTGCGCCAACCACGTGTTTGTCGAGGATGGTCGCCCCTCCGGGATCATCGACTGGGGCGATGCGATGGTGACCGACCGGCATTATGAAATCATCCAGCTCTACCGCGACATGTTCGGTTGCGACAAGGGGCTGTTGCGGGCATTCCTGGCGGCCAGCGACTGGCCGGTCGGCAAGAACTTTCCCCGCCAGGCACTGGGTCTCGCACTGCACCGTCAGGCAATCGGCCTGGCCCAGCATCACACGATGGACGTCTTCGAGCCCATCGCAGCGCTTTTCCCCCTACAGGACATCGCCACGCTCGATGAACTCGCGACCAAACTCTTTGCTGTCTAGGTTGACCGATCTTCCGGTCCCCTTGCAGCTCGATGGCACGTCCGTTTGTCTCTGCGCGCGATGTTTCAGCTTTGCCACCGGTGGACACGATCCGATGCTCTAGGCTAACGTGAAAAGACAAAATGTGCAGCGAAATGTCTGGCGGACTCGCGGGCGCATTCGGGGGGAGCAAAGTGTGATTCGGCTATTCTTGGGGACCATTGCGGCGACCCTTGCGGTCGCCGTCGCAGCGTCGACGCTACCCACGGCCTGGGCGCGCGACCTGCCCGCCAACATTAATCTTGGTTTAAAGCTGTCGGCCACCGAGAGTGAGCAGGCGCTCCTTGACGCCGTCGGGGAGGCGGTTGCGGCCAACCCGGAACTCGCGTCGGAGGTTATCGACGCGGCGATCGCCCTGGAACCGGCCCTGGCCGAAGAAATCCGAGCCACGGCGACGGCCGCGGCAGGTGGCGAGATCGCCGTTGTGCCCGCCGCTGGTCCCCTCGGCTTTGCCTTGGCACCGATCCTTGGCGGCGCCGGCGCCGCCGGCGCGGTTGCCGCTGCCGCCACTGGCGGTGGTGGCGGCAGCGGCGGAGATGATACCTCCGCCCCGGCGCCGACGCCGGCACCGCCCAATTCATCGCCGCCCCAATCTCCCAACCCGCCCCAGCCCCCGAACGTCTTCGAGACCGCCGAATATCTCGCATCCAATGGCCTCGCGGCAATCAACGCGTCCGCTGCCTATGGTCGTGGCTTGACCGGTGCCGGTGTCATTGTGGCAGTCCTCGACACCGGGCTGGACGTGACTCACGCGGAGTTCCTCGGGCGCGTCGCACCCGGCGGGTTCAATTTCGTCGGCAACAACACCGACGTATCCGACCTCAATGGCCATGGCTCCCACGTCGCCGGTATCGTCGCCGCGAACCGAAACGGGGTCGATATGCATGGCGTTGCCTACGGCGCCAGCATTCTGCCCGTCCGTATCGGCAACGCGGCCGGTGGGATACCCCTATCCACCACCGGTCTGGCGGCGGCAGCCGACCACGCCGTCGCCAATGGCGCCTTCGTTCTCAACAACAGTTGGGGCGTAAACGGGGTCCAGGTGACCGACCTCACCACCCAACAGATATTCACCCAGATCGGGCCGGAAATTGCCGCCTACCGCCGCGCCGCCGCGGCAGACAGGGTCATTGTTTTCGCCGCCCACAATGCCGGTCTGCCGAATCCGTCGCCGCGCGCCGGTTTGCCGTTCCATGCGCCTGATTTGCAGCCCTATTGGCTCGCTGTCGCGGCCATCGATCAGAGTGGCTCTATCGCGTCATACAGCAATCGCTGCGGCGTGGCCGCTGCTTGGTGCCTCGCCGCTCCGGGCAGCGGTATCGTGTCCGTGGCGCCCGGTGGCGGCACTGCCGTCAAGTCCGGCACCTCCATGGCGACGCCGCACGTCTCGGCCGCCGTCGCCATACTTAAGCAGTTGTTCCCTGAGCTGACCGCGGACGTCATCGTCCAGCGCTTGCTCACCACCGCCAATGGCGGCGGCATTTACGCCAACCAAATCATCTACGGCCAGGGCTTGCTGGACCTCGAGGCGGCGACCCGGCCGGTTGGCGCGACTGAGGTACTGACCGGCGCCACCATCGCTGACGCATCATTTCAGCTCGACGATACGACGCTTCAGCTTGGCGCGGCCTTCGGCGACGGCCTGAGGAATGCCCTGAGCGGCGCGAAACTGGCCGTCTTCGACAGCCAGCGGGCGACATTCTTCGTCGATTTGGAACCCTTTGTGCAGCTTGCCGACAGCTCAATCGATTTGCCCGGCTTGCTCAAGCGCTTCGGCAACGTCGATACCCAGACCTTCGATCTCGGTCCGACCACCGTGGCGGCTGCGCTCGCGCCGACACAAACCGCCTTTGGCCGCAGCAGCGAGACTGCCGTTGAGTCCTTCTCCTTCACGACCCGGCTGCATGACAGCACATCAATGTCCGTCAGCTACAATGAGGATCCCAGCCTGGCATTCGGCCTCCATGCCAGCGGGTCCGTTGACCATGCCACCCTGATTGCCGAGGACGCCTTTGCGGCGCCCTTTCTGTCCATGACGGACGACACCGTCGCGTTCGGCACGTCCGCTGAACTCGCTGGCCTCGGCGATCTGCGCGTCGGATCGTTTTCCGGCACCGTGGAGGACGGCGGAGAAAGCAAGGCGTTTGGCACGGCGATGGAAATATCCATGCAGCCGGTCGAATCCGCCACGGTTGCCGTTCAGCTTGGTGTTATCGCCGAAGAAGCCACATTTCTCGGCACCACGACCCAAGGCGCGTTCGGTTTTGCCGCCGACACCCCCACCATATTCAGCGGTATTTCCGGAGCGCTGGCGCTGAACCGCAAGCTGAGCCTCGTCGGCAGCATATACACCGGTATCTCGCGCCCGAGCCCGGCCGCGGACTCACTGTTCTCCGACGTCTCCGACATACGGTCCCAGTCGTTCAGCATCGGTATGGTCGGCCAGGATTTCTTGCAGGACGGTGATGGCTTCGGCGTGATCCTCAATCAACCCTTGCGCGTGTCCAGCGGTACCGCCGATATCTCCATAACCACCGGGCGCGACACGGCCGGCAATCTGACATCCAGCGATTTCTCCGCCGACCTCGCGCCCACTGGCCGCGAACTCGATCTTGAAGTGTTCTACAGCGCGCCTCTGGGTGACGATGGTTCGATCACCGCAAGCGCGGCGTTGCGTCACCAGCCAGGGCACATTGCGGACGCCAGCGACGAGGGCATTCTCGCCCTCCGCTTCCGCCGGAAATTCTGAGACCTGACAGAATTCTAACGGATTTTGGCGTACATCCGGCAATCCCGTGGCGCATCCGATATGTTTGGGTGCACGCAGTATCGCCGCAAAACGCCCTCGAAAGACATGCCGGATTTCTCCATAACCCGTGCGGAAGCCCTGTTGTCGACATCGCAAAACGCCGACGCCCGCCAGATTTCGCTCTGGCTCAAGGACCACTCCACCAAGCAGGTGAGCGCCTCAGTCGCATAACCTCGGCCCCAAACCGCTCGAGCAAGCACATAGCCGAACTGCATCTCGTGCGGCCGGCGGCGCATGGTGATCATGCCGAACGGATGATCGGGCCGGTCGGGTTCGGTAATCGCATATGAATATTCCGATCCTTCTGCCCATTGGCCCAGGCAGAGATCCACGAAGGTCCTCGTCTCATCCGCCGTCGCGTGGGGGCGCCATATCATGTAATAGGAAACCTGCGCATCAGCCGCATAGGCCCGGAAGATCACCTCTGCGTCGTCACGCTTGGGCTTCCTGAGCAGAAGTCGCGCGGTCGCGAACTGCTCGGGTGCGGTCGGACCTCGGCTCATGCTTCTTCTGCCACGCGGATGCGCGTCTCCGCCACCGGCCGGTCGGCAATCGGCCAATGCAGCGCCGCCGCGATCAGGCCCAGCACCACGGCCAGAAACCAGACCGAACCATAGGAACCGGTCAGGTCATAGCTGATGCCGCCCAGCCAGGCGCCGAGAAACGACCCCATCTGATGGGCCAGCATGACGAACCCGAACAGCGTTGCCATATAGCGCGGGCCGAAGACATCGCCGACCAGACCACTGGTCAGGGGGACGGTGCTCAGCCACATAAGACCGAAACTGGCCGAGAACAGCCACACCGTCAATTCCGTCGGCGGCAACGTCATGAACAGAATGATCGCGATTGACCGGCCTAGATAGATCCCGGCCAGCAGATATTTCTTCCTGTATCGGCCCCCCAAATAGCCCGCCAACAGACCGCCGACGATATTGAAGAAGCCGATGGCGCTGAGCGCATTGGCCCCAACCTGGGGCTCGAAACCGAGGGCGCTGATATAAGCCGGCAGATGGGTCGCGACGAACGCGACGTGAAACCCGCAGACGAAAAATCCGCCGCAGAGCAATTGATAGCCCCGGTGCTGCCGCGCCTCGGTCACGGCATCGCCGATGGAAAGCTCGTCGGTCGAGGCCTTCGGCGGCCGCCCCACCAATGCTGCCGATAAGGGCACGATCAGCGCGCTCAAGACCGCCAGGACGACCAGCGTGCTGACCCAACCGATCTGGCCGATGGAGCTCTGCGTGTAGGGCAGCAACAGGAACTGGCCCACCGAGCCACCGGCCGAAGTGATGCCCAGCGCTGCACTGCGTCGTTGTACCGGGACCGCCCGCGCTACGGCTGACAGGACAAGAGGGAAGGAGGTCGCCGAAACGGCGATGCCGACCAGCACGCCGCCGCCAAGATGCAGGGCAAGCACACTGTCGCCCAGTGCCATCAGCAATATGCCGGCGGCGTAGGTTATGCCGCCGAAGATCAGGCAACGCGCCGTGCCATAACGGTCGGCAAGTATGCCGACCAAAGGCGTCAGCAAGCCCCAAATCAGATTCTGCACGGCGATCGCCAGGGCGAAATTCCCGCGCCCGATATCGAGCGCCAGCGTCATCGGCTCGAGGAACAGACCGAATGTCTGCCTGATGCCCATGCTGAGTGCCAGCACCCCACCGCCGCAAAGCAATACGACGACCGGCATCCGCCAAGTCTTTGAATTCATTTGTTGCGCTGCCTCCAAGCTGACCGTCGATCCTACGGCAGATTGGCGTTAGGTAGAAGGAACTGTCCGCCGGTCAAAGGCGCCGCCCGCAATTGACCGCTAAAACACAACAGTCCCAGTGATATGGTTGCGGCCTCGAATCGCAAACGGAGCCGGGTCATGCGGGTGAAAGTCGGGACCTTCAACCTTAACAACCTGTTCTCAAGGTTCAATTTCCGCGCCGATCTCGGGTCCCTGTCGGCGGGCGATCTGTCCGTCAGCACCACTATTACTTTCGATCTGAGCGAGCCGCAGGGATTTCGCGTTCGTGCGTTTCAGGGTCGGCTGGTCACGGCCAAACCAGAAGCCGAGCGTGCCACCGTGGTTCAGCGGATCATCGACATGGATGTCGATGTCCTCGCGGTTCAGGAAGTCGAGGATATTGATATCCTGAACGGCTTCGCTCGCGACGACCTCGATGGCCTATATCCATTTCGAGCCTTGATCGAAGGTAACGACCCACGGCTGATCGATGTCGGCCTGCTATCCAAATTGCCGCTCGGCGGCGTGACCTCATGGCGCCACGCGACCCATCCGGAATCGCCCGACCAAACTGTCTTCGGCAGAGACCTGATGCAGGTCGATATATTAAACCCTGGCCGCACAAGAAAACTCTTCACTGTTTTCAATAACCACTTGAAAAGCCACTTCGTTCCCTTCGGTCAAGACGCCGCAGCGGGGGCACTCCGCGCCAACACGCGACGCCGGCAACAGGCCGAGGCGGTGCGCGACATCGTGCTGACGCAAACCCGACCAAACAGCCGGTTTATCGTCCTCGGCGACATGAACGATCCCCCTGATTCGGAGTTTTTGGAGCCCTTTGCGGCATCTTCGGAGCTCGGCCTTGTGGATGCCCTGACCGAACCCACCGAAACCAGACCGGCAAAGGCCGATAACCCGCCACCGCCAGGCCCGGCTTGGACCCACCGCTTCAAGGCCAGCGGCCAACCGGCGCGTTATGAACTCTTTGACCAGATCTGGCTCAGTCCCTCGCTCGCGGGTAAGCAGGACGGATCTTTCATTGGCCGTCGGACCAAACATGGCGGCGATGGTAGCGATCACGATCCCGCATGGGTCGAACTGGCGTTGTGACCGGCCTTGCACGGCAACCGTCGCGCCCAATAAGCTATCGCCAAATAACAACGCAACATAGTGGAGGAGAATCTCATGGTAAGAAACCTTGCCACCGTCGCGACCGTAGCCGTCGGGGCATTACTTACCCAGAACTGGGCCGAGGCCGCCGAGCTGACCTTTTGGAGTTGGCGCCAGGAGGACAAGGCCGCCTATGAGGAGTTAATCGCCGATTTCAACAAGCAACAGCCCGACACGACGATCAAGTTCGAGACCTTTGAGCCCCAGAACTATCAGACGGTGCTGTCCACGGCGCTCGCCGCCGGCAAGGGCCCGGACATTATCCACGTCCGCGCCTATGGCAATCTCGAGACCGTCGCCTCACCTGGCTATCTTCGGCCCATCGCCATGGATGAGATCCCGGATCTGAAGGCCTTCCCGGCGTTGTCCATCACCGCCGAGACCATGCGCGAAGATGGCAACCTCTATGCCGTGCCGTTCGCCTCACAGACTCTGGTTATCTATTACAACACCGACCTATTCGCCGAGCATGGCGTGACCGCCCCGGAGACCTGGGCGGAGTTCCTCGCGGTCTCCCAAACCCTCAAGGATGCCGGGGTCATTCCCATCGCCAACGGCACGGCGACCGCTTGGCAAAATGAGATCCTTGTTGGCACCGTCGTTCCCAGTTTCTACGGCGCCCAGTTTGAGGCCGATGTTGTGGCCGGCAACGCCACCTTTGAGGACCCGCGCTTCGTCGGCGCCCTTGAGAAGCTGACGGAGATCACCGACTTCCTGCCAGACGGCTACACCGGTATTGATTATCCCACGGCCCAACAGCTTTTCCTCACTGGGCGCGCGGCCATGTTCGCCGGTGGCTCATGGGAGATCGCCAATTTCCGCAAACAGAACGCGGATTTGAATTTCGACATTATGCCGAGCCCGGCACCGAACGCCGGCGACCCAAGGCTTGTCTCCACCTTTTTCGATGGTGGTTACGCGGTAAATGCCAACAGTGAGCATGACGAAGAGGCGTTGAGCTTCCTGCGCTTCGCCGCCTCCAAAGACTTTGGGCAGAAGCTTGCCTCGCTGCTCGGGAATATATCGCCGGTACCGGGCGTCACCTTCGACGATCCGATCCTTAGCAAGGTATCGCAGTTCAACGATACCGCGGCGTCCTACATCATGCTGGTGCATTTCCGCTATGAGGAGCCCAGCGGGTCGGTTCTATTGCAGCAAACCGTCCAGCGCATGATGGCCGGACAGGCCACGCCGGCCGAAGTCGGCAAGGAGGTTACCGAGGGCATTGCGACTTACTACACGCCCTTCCAGTAGCATCGCAGCACGGCGCCGGCCCACGATCGCCTGAGGCGGTCCTGGGCCGGCGAATCTGGAATCACCATGCCGTCACGGCATCGCCTTTCCCATATGGCTTGGATCTTGTTCCTCATCGCGCCGGCGGTCGTGGTGATGGTATCTTTTGTCCTGATACCCATCGCGTCCGCCTTGGCCTACAGCCTCTATGACTGGAATGGTCTGGCCCGTGGCGAATTTATCTGGTTCGCCAACTTCCAAAAGGTTTTGTTTCAGGAACCTTTCAATCGTTGGACCCTGAACGCATTCACGCATAATGTCATCGTATTCTGCGCCCTTATGGTGGTACAGAACGTCACCGGGTTCCTGCTTGCTTATCTGATTTTTAAGGAGCCATTCGGCTACCGTTTCTACCGAACGGCCGTCTTCCTGCCGGTCATATTATCGACCGTCATCGTCGGCTTTCTTTGGAAGTTATTTCTTCACCCGCTGTTTGGCATCGTCAACCAGTTCCTCAACGGGGTCGGCCTGGACGCTCTTGCGCTGCCTTGGCTTGGCGACAGCCGCACGGCACTTGGCGCGCTAATTTTTGCCAACGCCTGGCATTTTGTCGGCTTCCCGACACTGATCTATCTCGCCGGGATGCAACGCATCCCCCGCGACCTTATTGAGGCGGCGCGTCTCGACACCTCCAGTGAATTGAAGGTGCTCAGGAATGTGATCTGGCCGCTGGTGGCGCCGGCCACCACGATCATCTTCGTCCTGACCTTTATCGGCGCCTTCAACTGGTTTGAGCTCCCCTTCATCATGGCGGGGCTGGACGGCTCGCCATTTGGCTCTACCGACGTTCTCGGTCTCTATTTCTACCGTACGGCATTTGGCAATCAGAGTGCCGGCGTTCAGGATTTCGGCATGGGCAGCGCCCTGGCCGTCATCATCTTTAGTTTCATTCTGGTCGCCGCGGCCACCTGGACGATCTACCTCCGTCGCCGGGAGATTGAGCTATGACGGAGCTTGCCGGCAGCCCGACCGCGGCCAGCAATCCTTGGCACCATCTTGGCGCCATCAACCGTAACAAAATGCTGGTTCAGATCTTGCTGATCGGCAATACGGTGCTCATGCTCTATCCCATTCTCATCATGTTTTTCTCTGCGTTCAAGACCACGTCGGATATCTTTACCAGCCCATTCGCCCTGCCGAATTTCACGAACTTAGCCAACTTCGCCCGCATTATCCGAGAGACCAACTTCATCACATATTTTACCAACTCCATCCTGGTCACCACCGGGGCCCTCGCTTGCATTCTGATTTTCGGTAGCATGGCGGCCTATGCCATCGCCCGTTACAAGTTCCGCGGCAGCACCTTCTTGTTCTTGTTTTTCCTCAGCGGCTTGATGGTGCCCCTCAAGCTGGCGATCATCCCGCTGTTCATTCAGTTTCGAGAGCTTGGTATTCTTGATACGCGCCTCAGCTTGATTTTGCTGTACACCGCGATGGGCTTGCCGTCGACTGTCTTTATCCTTACCGGGTTTCTGCGAACATTGCCGGGAGAGCTGGAAGACGCGGCCCGCATAGATGGCGCCAGCGAGCCCAAGATAATGCTGCTTATCATGATGCCTTTGACCAAACCGGCGCTGGTCATCGCGGGCATACATAATGCGGTGCCCATCTGGAACGACTTCTTTTTCCCGCTGGTCTTCATCCACACCGATGCCAACAAGACGCTGCCCCAGGGCCTTACCGCCTTCATGGGCGAGTTCAGCACTGACTGGGGGGCACTCTTCGCCGGCCTCTCGCTTTCGGCGTTGCCCATCATTTTTGTCTATATCGTGCTCTCGCGGCACTTTATCGCCGGCATGACCTATGGCAGCGTCAAATGACGAATACTTTGTTCAAGGGTGCCCTCGTCGTGTCCTGTCAGGCCCGCAAGGACAACCCGTTGCACGGTGCCCAATACATGGCGGCGATGGCCATGGCAGCGCAGCTTGGCGGGGCAGGGGGTATTCGTGCCAATGGCGGCGACAATATTGCCGCGATACGTCGGGTCACGGCCTTGCCCATCATCGGCCTGGTGAAGCGGTTCGAGTACGCCCCCCACCTCGCCATCACCCCGGACAGCGCCGCCGTCAACGAGGCGGCACGCGGCGGTGCCGATATCATTGCGATAGGTGCCGCCGCGGGACCAAGAACGGCGGAATCCTTGGAGGCGCTTTTTTCTTTGGTAAAGAAGGTGCTTGGCAAGCAGGTCATGGCCGATGTCGCCACGGCGGAGGAGGGCCTTGAGGCCGCTGACTTCGGTGCGGATTATTTGGCGACGACGCTATCCGGCTACTCCACCGATTCGCCGCCGCCACGTGAACCCGATTTGGCCCTGGTCAGCGCCTTGGCGCAGCGTACAAGTCTTCCTGTCGTGGCCGAGGGGCGATATTGGACCCCGGCGGCCGTCGCAGAGGCGTTTGCACGCGGTGCCCATGCTGTTGTTGTCGGCACCGCAATCACCAATCCCATGGAAATCACCCGTCGCTTCGTTGCGGCTTGCCCGGTGTCCCGGCGGCCCCAGGTGGGGTAAGAATAGCCGGCCAGGGCTTGCTCGCCCATTGGTTTCCGGTCGGAGGACTTATGTCGGTAGGACTTGGCTTGGATTGCGGCGGCAGCGCCACGCGCTGGTTCGTTATCGACGCGGCCGGTCGAAACCTGGCCGAGGGCGCCGGGCCGGCGATATCGGGCCTGCTTTACACCCCGGCGCAGCATCAGAAATTCCTTACGGCCATCGCCGCGCTGTGCGCCGAAATCGCCAAATTCGGCCTTGCCATCGACGCCGCGGCTGCGGGTGTCACCGGGCTGAGTGATGACACGCCGGAAGCCGAGGCATTCGTGGAGGCGTTGAGTGCCGGTCTCGGAATCCCGCGGCAACATGCAGCAGCCTTCGACGATGCCAGAATTGGCTACCTGGCATCGTTCGAGCCCGGTGAGGGCATCCTTGTCTACAGCGGCACCGGTTCTTTCGCCTATCATCTCGACGACCGGTCGAACGTTTTTCGCGCCGGCGGCTACGGTGCGGTGATCGACGACGGCGGCTCCGGTTACTGGATCGGGCGTGAGGCGCTCCTGTGGTTGGTGCGGCGGTCGGAGGGCGTGCCGCCTCTAGCGCCTGCCACATTGGCTGACCATCTTCGCAAGCACATTGGCGGCGACGACTGGCCGACGGTCCGGCGCTTCGCCTACAGTGACACCCGCAACAACGTGGCCAGCCTGTCACGCCCCGTCTCGGCCGCCGCCTCGGCTGGCGATCCAACCGCGATCACGATCCTTAATTGCGCCGCCGCTGAACTTGCGCGCCTGGTAAAATCGCTCGTCGCCCATGTCGGACCTAAACCAGTCGCACTGACCGGTGGCGGCGCCTCGTCCCATCCCCTGATACGCCGGGCCTTCGCGAAAGAGATCGCTCGGATCATCGAAGACCCGCCACCCGTCGGCGGCGAACGCGAGCCCCCGGCGCGAGCCGCGGCAAAGCTCGCATTGTTCCGTCTCGCCGAGTGAGCAAAAAAAGCTCTTGCCGGCGGCGCTGTTGAGTTTGTAGGTTGAACCTATGAACTAGTCTGCACAAGCGGGCAACAGCAAAACAGCGTATGATAAATCTTTTTAGTCGAGTGGAATACTACTTCCATCGGCAGCGGGATTTGCAGAATCGGGTGTCTCAGCTGGAGGCCTATTTGGGCTACCTGGCGGCAGAAAACTCGGACGTTTGTCCAACCCAGCTCGATTTGCATCCTGGCCCGCTCCCCGGCCGGTGGAGACCGCTTGGCGGCACCGAGGGCAGCGGCTCTTGGGAAAAGATGGCGGCCAAGCGCGCGCGCGATCGTTGTGCATGATGGCCGACTCTGGGTCGGCGTGGACGGTGGTCGCGCAGGCAAAGCTGCGCTCTTTGCTTACAAGCATGGTTCCTGGAGCCAACTCGGCGGCGGCAGCAGCGGCTGGGCGCACGGCCAAGAGGTTCACACCCTGTGTGCGCACGGCGGTATGCTTTACGCGGGTGTCTCATCCGCAAAACTCGGCGCGCAGCTTTGGCGCACCCAGAGCGGCGATGAGTGGGAGCGCGTCGGCGCCTGGCCGGATCGCTTCACCGTGTCCGCGCTATGCACCCACCAAGACCGGCTCTATGTCGGGCTGATCGGCGGCAAAACCGACACCGAGGCCAACATCGTTGCCTATGATGGCCGGTGGCACGATGTCGGTAGCGAAAGCACATGGGGACACCGCTATATCGGCGCCTACGATATGTGCGTTCATGATGGAGAGCTTTATGCCGGCTTCGTCGCACACGGTTGGTTCGGCGGCCATGTTTGGCGGCTGTCGGGCGAGCCGGAGCTGGTCGCCGGCGACGGCCGGAGAGGAAGTTGGCGCCGGAATTCAACCGTACTTCGGCTACGCAGCATCGGCGGAAAACTTGTTGCGATCATGAACCGTGAGCCTCAGGGCCCCGGCAATTTCTCCAATATTTGGGCCTGCGACGGCGAGACATGGGCCCCTCTGCTAGCCTTGCCCACGGCGTGCAAACAGCTCTACAGCTTTAACGCCCTCGTTGCCTATCGCGGGAAACTGGTAGTTGGCGCCGGCGGGCGCCCGGCGGGACGAGCCAGCGTCTTCTGTTTGGACGGCAAGGCGTGGTATCAAATCGGCGGCAAGGGGATCAATGATTCCTGGAGCCCTCGGGTATACCGCGACCAATTCGCGCCGCTTTCCAACCGTTGGGCGGCTGAGTATGTTTATCAGTTCTGCGAATATGAGGGCGATTTGATCGTCGGGTTCGGAGCCTCCCAGGGATGTGCACAGATTTGGCGGTTTTCGTCGGAGCTGTAGTCCCGTTTTCCGCGACCGATGCTTGGGATATGTCCATGCCGCGTAACGTTCTGATGATCGTCGTCGACCAATGGCGCGGCGATTTCCTGCCGGCCATGGGAGCTGACTGGCTGGATCTACCGAATTTGCAGCAGCTATGTGCCGAAGGCGTGACGTTTGGTAGGCACTTTGCTCAGGCCACCCCCTGCGGGCCGGCGCGATCATCGCTGCTGACCGGTCTCTACCTGATGAACCATCGGCACGTGCGAAATACCGTGCCGCTCGATAACCGCCATACCAACCTCGCGCGCGAGGTCCGCAAGCATGGCTATGAGCCGGCCTTGGTCGGATATACCGACACCACGCCCGACCCCCGGATAACGCCGCCGGGTGATCCGGAGTTCCGCGTCCTGGGCGGCACCATGCCCGGCTGGGTCCCGGTCGCGACTTATATCGACCCAGGCCGGCTCGGTTATTTTTCTTGGCTGGCCGCCCGGGGTTTCGATGTCCCTGCCGACCCCAAGGATGTCTGGCTGCCCCGGGATGGCGAACTGTTCCGCGGCCCGGCGGCGGTGCCGGCGGAGCATTCTGACACCGCTTGGTCGGCCGAGATGGCGCTCTCCTACCTGCACCAGCGGGCCGACCAGAAATGGCTCCTGCATGTCGGTTTCCTCAGGCCGCACCCACCGTTCATCGCGCCCGCCCCCTACCACCGCGCCTATCAGCCGGACGCGCTCCCGGGCTCACAGCGCGCTGAACATTGGCAGGATGAAGCGCAACAGCATCCCTTCATGGCCGAGGTGCTGGCGCGCACGCCTGTCAGTGATTATGTGCGTGGTGCGCCGGGCCTGGTGCGCGACCTCAGTGAGGCCGACATACAGGCCATGCGGGCCGCTTATTTTGGCCTCATGACGGAAGTCGACCATCATCTCGGCCGGCTGTTCGATTTTCTCAAGGCGCAAGGCCTTTGGGACGACACACTGATCGTGTTCACCAGCGATCATGGCGAGCATCTCGGCGATCACTACTTGTTCGGTAAACACACTTTTTATGACCAGAGCTTTCGTATACCTCTGATTATTCGCGATCCGAGCAAGAGCGCCGACACAACCCGCGGCACTATTGTTCGCGAGTTCACTGAGTCCGTCGACCTAATGCCGACAATCCTGGATTGGGTCGGCGCCGACATACCTCGAACCTGCGACGGCGTGAACCTACGCCAGTTTCTGGAGGGTCAAGCCGCGAACCCATGGCGCGCCGAGGCTCACTTCGAATATGATTTCCGCGATACCGTCGACGATCGCACCGCAAGCGCCTTGGGGCTGTCGAATGATCAGGCCAATCTCTGCGCGCTGCGGGGGCCGCGCTTCAAATACGTCCATTTCGCCAATCTGCCGCCGATCCTGTTCGATCTCGCCGATGATCCCGATGAGATGCGTAACGTCGCCGGCGAGCCGGCCATGGCGGTCGCGGCGCTGGAGTGTAGCCAAGCCATGCTGTCGTGGCGCCTCAGCTTCGCGGAGCGCACCCTCACCGGATATCGTGCCAGCGCCGAGCATGGCTTGATCGAAATGCCGTGAGTTATTGAGGGAGTATGCCAGGCATGGCGCAGGACAAGTCGCGCATCGAATGGATCGGCGCCAGTTGCCGCCTGCTTGCGGCCACCGCGGCCGATCTGGCGCGGACCAGACCTTTCGATGCTCTGACCATCGGCACCGCGATCCATCTCGAGCCCAAGACCGCGGCCCTGCTGACCACGCTGCAAGCGGGCGGTGCCCAAATCGTGGCGACCGGCAACCTCAACAGCACGCAAGATGAAACGATCCACTACCTCCGCGAGCGCGGCGTCACGGTTGTTGGCGGCAACACCACGGCGTCGGCGGATCACGACGCCAACATCGCTGCAATTCTGGCCCGTCAGCCCGATCTATTGCTCGACAATGGCGGCGACCTCTTCGCCATGGTTGCCGCAGCGCCCTATCCGAAGCTGCGCGGCGGCACCGAGGAAACGACATCGGGCCGCACCCGCCTGGCGCCCCTGCGCGACACGCTGAATCTCCCGATCCTGGTGATCAATGACAGCCCGATAAAACAGTTTGCCGAGAACAAACACGCGGTCGGCCAGAGCATCTTCGAGAGTTACCTGCGCTTCACCAACCGCTCAACCAATGGCAAGCGGGTCACGGTCTTCGGCTACGGCGCCTGTGGTAAGGGCGTAGCCGCGAACTTTCGCAACGCCTTCGCGACAACGACTGTCGTCGACGCCAACCCCGTGACGACCCTCGAGGCGCATTTCGACGGCTTCGCCACCCCGTCGCGTGCGGAGGCCATCCGCTCTGCCGACGTCATCGTGACGGTCACCGGCGCCGCCGGCATTATCACCGCGGCCGATCTGCCCCTGCTCAAGGACGGCGCCATCCTCATGAATGGTGGCCACTTCCCGGTAGAGATCGCGGTCGACGGCCTCATTGCCGATCGCGCCGTGGTCGATGTCGACAGCTACGACGATGGCGTCGAAACCTTGCATCTGGTCGATGGCAGGCAGGTCCACATTCTCGGTCACGGCCACATGGCCAATCTCGCCGGTCCGAGACCCCTCGGCAACTCCGTCGAATCCATGGATCTCGGCTTCACACTGCAAGCTCGTTGCCTCGAATGGGTTGCCCAGAGCCGCGTCGACGCCTCCCACTGCGTCGTCCCGGTTCCGCCCGAAATCGACGCTATGGTCGCAGCCGCCTACCTTGGGCGACCGTCAGCAAGGGCATAGGTTCTCCTGATGCGCCCAGCTATGAGGGAATTGCCTGGCGCAAGACGGCTTGTGCCACGACAGGCCTAGACCTTTTTGCGCTGCTTGTGCTCGAGTTTCTCCAGAGAATCTTCCATTTCAACCACCGTGATCCGCTCGCCTGTCGTCAGGGCCGTTATTGGGCCGGTTGTGCTGCCGCATTGTCATCGACCCAGCCGCGGCGGCGGCGATCTGCGCCGTGCGACTGGCGCCGGACTGAAGCACGGAAGAGCGTCGGAAAGCTAGGAATATGAACGACTAAGTCATTGATACTACGGAGAAGTCCGGCTCTTCTCCGTAAGAAATTTGGCTCCGCGGGCAGGACTCGAACCTGCGACAAGGTGGTTAACAGCCACCTGCTCTACCAACTGAGCTACCGCGGACCAGTGTGCGGCCCGCAAGGCGAGCAGCGCATCAAAACGCCGGGGTTATATCAGAAGTTTCGGCCCCCTGCCAAGCAGATCAATTGGCAGATCGTCATCGCGGGCTTTGCTAGATCCTGAAACGACAAAAAGGCCAACGGCGGGGCCGCGGCCTGACAAGCGCTTATCTGAGGGAGGTCGGATAGGGGCGCCGGATGGCGCCCCCGTCCAACTGAACGTTAGCGTCCGGACGTAATCGCCCAAGAACCGTTCGAGCGCGGATGCATCGGCATGGCCGGAACCATTGGCGACGCCTTCGGCGCGGTCTTAGCAATTGACTTCTTCGCACCATTGCTCTTGCGAGCGACGGCTTTCTTCGGAGAAGCTTTGCGAACGACCTTCTTGGCTACTTTTTTAGCCACGATCTTTTTCGCAACGGCTTTTTTCGGCGCAGCCTTCTTAGCAACCGTCTTACGAGCGGTAGCCTTCTTCGCTACGCTCTTCCGAGCTGTGCTCTTACGGGCAACCGCCTTCCGAGCCGGGCTCTTACGAGCGACGGTCTTCCGAGCGACCTTCTTCCGCGCCGGGCTCTTGCGAGCGACGGTCTTCCGAGCAGCAGTCTTCCGAGCCGGGCTCTTGCGAGCGACGGTCTTGCGAGCAGCAGTCTTCCGAGCCGGGCTCTTGCGAGCGGTCGTACGACGAGCAGTAGACTTCCGCGCCGTGGTCTTACGGGCGGCAGTCCGACGAGCCGTCGTCTTTTTGGCTGTCTTCTTCTTGGCAGCCGTCTTTTTAGCCGGAGACTTCTTAGCGGTTGCTTTCTTGGCAGCCGCAGCCTTCTCGCTGACCTTCTTGGCACGTGATGCGACCTTGCTCACGTCGGAGCTGACGGCGCGCATCATTTTGTTCGTGTCACTGGTAAGCTGACGGATATCCGCTTGCAGGGCCTTAATCGCCGCTGCCATCGGATTTGCTTTGCGAGCCGGGCTCTTGCGGGCAACCGCCTTACGGGCGGTGCTTCTACGAGCTACGGTCTTGCGGGCAGTGCTCTTGCGGGCAACGGCCTTACGGGCAGTGCTCTTACGAGCAACCGTCTTGCGGGCCGGGCTTTTACGAGCGGTGGATTTGCGGGCCGACACGCGGCGCGCGGTGCTCTTACGAGCCGTCGACTTACGAGCAGTCGACGCTTTTTTCGCAGAGGACTTCTTCGCCCTCGCAGTTGCAGCCATAACATCTCTCCTAGGAGTTTTTGCACAACAGCAACCGCGAAAGTGGCCGCCGTTCAGTTGCTGGTATCGCAAATCGGTTACCAAAAACTTAAATACACGCGGCTGCGACATTGAAAAAAACACTGGATTCGACCGATATGAACATCCGAAAAAAGGCTGTGTCACTATTCCTTAGCTTGGTCGGCGTCGTTGTACTTGCCAGCAACCCCGCTCTTGCCCATCGCTTTAACGTTGCTCTCGTAGTCCCACGAGCGAATTTAGAGACGGTCCAGCGCCGCCACATCCAGGAGGGCTTCATGCTGGCAACGGCGGAACGGGACAGCCACCCTGGCCAAGAATCCGACGGCCATCTTGGTGGTCTTGATGTTTATGTGACTGTTATCGATGAATTGGGGAGGGCTCCCGCCGACGCGGCGCGCCTCGTGACGAGAGGCGAGTTCGACATCGTCGTCGTCTTCGGCCCGGAGGAGACCCCGAACCGGATCGGGCGGCTTTTCGAAGACACCGGGGTTGCGCTGCTCTTGCCGGGCGAGCCACCCTTTTTCGAGCCCGACCTGCCTGGCGTTGCAGCTTTTAGTTCCGCCTATGAACGAGAATACGGCAGTCCGCCGTCACCCCAAGCGGCACAGGGATACAACGCGGCCCGGCGCATCGATGTGGCCGTACGAGCGCAGGGTGGTACCGACGACCGGGCATCGCTACTGAGGACTTTCAAGGAGACCGAGCGCGATTTCACCTGGTGAATATTGTCCTCGTTTCAAGCCAGCTTAGGGTAACCGATATTGCTGGCCTGAAGCTCGTACTCCCGAATGCACTGGTAGCTGTCGCTGCCATTCGTCATCACGCCGTCAAGCAGCAAGGCTGCCCTGATATCGGCCAGCGCCGGATCCGCACAGGCCGCGCTCAGTCCGGCGCGCAGCCTCGTGACCTCGTTATCGCTGACCCGCCCACCCGTGATGTAGGGCAGCGCTGGCGCCGCGGGGCTCATGCTCAACGACCGGGTCCCGGCCAGCGCTGCCGGCGCGTGTGCCTCGAGCAAGCCATAGGTCACGCAATCCACCGCCGCCAGATCCGCGATGCCCGTGCCGACCATCTCAATACTGCGGCGGTGGCTCCCGCTGACCGCCACATTCTCAAAAAACCGATCACCCTGCGCCAGCGGTGCCACCATCGACCGGAGTATATTATAGCCGGAATGCGAGGTTGGCTCATTCACCACGCACCGCGACCCCTGCATATCGGCCAACGCCCTTGCCGTCGATGAACTCGCCACGACCAGAACGCTCCGGTAATTGGCCCCTGTGCACCCTGCCGCCGTATAGCAAGGGGTCGCTAGCAGTTTGACCCATCCGTCCAACGAATTGATCAGCGGATAGCCGCAAGTTTGACTAAACAACAGGTTCGGATCGCGCCAATGGGCCAGCCGGTGCTCAGGCTGGATCAGCCGGCCCGGTACGTCCCTTAGTCCTGCACGTTCGAAGTGGCGCGCTAGGCCGTGCCACCAGCCATCGTTTACGGCCTCCAGCTCCGGCAGCCCATACATCGGCAGGCTTGCGGGTCTCATCCAAGCCTACTCGTGCCGCGCCGCTGCGGCATGGTCCCGCAGATCTCGCACGAATTGCGCCGCCTCATGCGCCTGCACCATGGCGGCCCGTATCAGCTCATCGAAATGCGTCGTCAGATCGCGAATATGCCCGGTGGTATTGAACACGAAATAGGCTTGCCCGATATAGACCGCCGCTCGCATGGTGCCGAAAATCGTGTAGGGCACCGAGAAATGGCTAAGCTCGTTGTACATATACAGCCGCAGTGAGGGATAGAGCTCGTCCAGCAAGTCGGCCATCTGATCGAGCTGCTCCAGCCTCGCGTCCAACGACAGGTCCGCCCAGATTCCCGCCCCAGCGGCGAATACGTCCAGCCGTTGCCGCGGCATGCATATTTCCATGTCTGTCTCGGGCAACCGCGTGTAGTGCAGGCGACTGCGTGACGCCGCCAAGGCCTGGTCCGGCGTTTTCCTGATCGGCGCACTGAACTCATGCCTGACAACGGCATCGGTCTTGATGAGGTCGGGCAGCGTCGTCGGCACGTACCGGATCTTGTAGCCGGCGGCCTCCTCATGCCATCGGATCAATCCTTCGTCCACCGGCGTCCGGGCACTTGGCGTTATCCTCAGCGACTCATGCAGGATGTCTGCGCCAAGCTTTGCTTCCTGGCTGATTCCAAGCAGCCAGTCGAGACTGACTTGCAGGGCAGTCGCGATGGCGGCCACGGTGTCGGCCCTCGGTAGTCGCGTCTCGTCCGGCGAGAGCAGTTGCGACAGCGTCGACCGATCGATACCGGTACGCCGGGCCAGCGATGATTGGTTGACGCCCGCCCGTTCCAGCGCCTCGCTTAGCCGCACGCGAAAGACGCGTGCCGTGTCTCGGCGATCCATGAGTCCAAGTCCTATTTCGACGCACTATACCGCGGTTGCGCGGCGAACAGATGGCCACCGCAAGCGGCCGATTATCCTTCTGGGATACGCCACTTGCGCCGTTCAATCCACCCATACGCGCCCACAACCATGCCTGTACGGCTCTCTAGGATACGCGATCTTCACGGGCCAGCGGGGCCCTGACGGAGTGACCTCAACATATGAGTGGATATTCGATGGATACCGCCGCTGTTCGGTCGGTCGGCCAGGAACTTGAATGCATGCGCAACGCGCTCGGCATGAAGCTTAGCGACGTAGCCGCGGGCCTTCCCGTAGCGTTCCGGCATCTGCGCGCCCTCGAACAGGGTGAGCCCGCTGATTTGCCGCGCGCCGATTGTCTCTCCAAAGTCCGCGCCTATGCGCACTTCCTCGGTCTCGATCCCGAGGCGGTGGCCGATCGTTATGAGCAGGCCCTTGGTAGCCCCAGCGGCGTTTTGCCGGACGCAAACTGACAGAAACACTCACATAGCCTGAAACCGGCTTACCGACCCGTCGACCTTGTTGGCGGCAGAAAAAATCTCTATCTTGCGGCTAAATAGAACAAACATTCGATTGCCTTGAACCCGGCAACCTCAGATGCCGGGTGAACGACGGCGGATCGGGACACGCAAGAAGGGGGGATGGCTGATGACTCTGCATCTGACCGAACATCGCGACGGCTTTGAAGCGGGTCTGACGCAAATCACCAGTTTCGATGAGGCCGAAGACAATACTGGGATCGGCCTTGCGGCCCTCAGGCTGGCGCCGGGCGAGCGGCATCAGGTCACGGCCGAGCATGAAACCGCCTGGCTGCTGATGGCGGGGCAGGTCACGGCGACGGTCGGCGACCAGCAAGCTCAACTGGCCCGCCAATCCTTGTTCGACGAGAGTGCCACCTGCATTCACGTCGCCGCCGGTGAGACCGTCGGTTTCCACGCTGAGACGGATGTCGAGTTCACGATCTACACGACGGCGAATACCAAGACCTTCCCGTCGCGGATTTTTCGGCCCTCGGATGTCCCCAACGAGCATCGCGGCGCCGGCCAGGTCGGCGGCACCTGCCTCCGCTTCGTGCGCACCATCTTCGATCACACCACCTCCCATCCCGACGCCGAACTCGTCCTGGGTGAGGTCGTCACTATGCCGGGGCGGTGGTCCAGCTATCCGCCCCATCACCACCCGCAGCCCGAGATTTATCATTATCGCTTTACCAAGCCCCAGGGCTTTGGCCATGCCGAGCTTGGCGAGGAGGTCCTCAAGGTACGCCAGAACGACACCGTGAAGATCTTCGACGGTTATGACCATGCGCAGTGCGCCGCCCCTGGTTACGGCATGTACTATGCCTGGGTTATCCGCAATCTTCCCGGCAATCCCTACACCGTGCCCGAGTTCACCGAGGAGCATATTTGGACGACCAAGGAGGATGCCGATTTCTGGCGGCCCGCAGGGTTAGAGGACGATGCCTGAGCGAACGCTGGACGTCATTGGGCTGGGGCGCTCGTCGGTCGATCTCTATGGCGAGCAGGTCGGCGGCCGGCTGGAGGATATGTCGTCCTTCGCGAAATATATCGGCGGCAGTCCGACGAACACCGCCATCGGCGCCTCGCGGCTGGGGTTGAGCGCCGCCGTTATCACCCGCGTCGGCGATGAGCACATGGGGCGCTTTATTCGCGAGACCCTGGAGCGTGAACGCGTCGATACCAGCCATGTGCGGACCGACCCGGATCGGCTCAGCGCTTTGGTGATCCTCGGCATCCGAGACCGGGAGATATTCCCGCTGATCTTCTACCGCACCGATTGTGCCGATATGGCCATCGACGCCGACGATATCGACCCGGCTTTCATCGCGTCGTCTCGGGCGCTGCTCGTCTCGGGCACGCATTTTTCCACCGCCAAGGTTGACCGGGCCTCCCGCACGGCGATGCGCTATGCCCGCGAGGCGGGGACCAAGATCGCCCTCGATATCGACTACCGCCCGGTGCTTTGGGGTCTCACCGGTCTCGGCGAGGGCGAGGATCGGTTCGTTGCCGACGACAAGGTGACTGAACATCTGCAATCTATCGTCGCCGAATGCGATCTGGTCGTCGGCACCGAGGAGGAACTGCACATCGCCGGCGGCACCACCGATACCATTGCCGCGCTCCGCCGCATCCGTCAGCTCACTGACGCCACGATCGTCGCCAAGCGCGGCCCGATGGGCTGTAGCGTTTTTCCCGCCGACATACCCGATAGCCTGGACGACGGCATCGTCGGGCGGGGTTTTCCCATCGAGGTATACAATATCCTTGGGGCCGGCGATGCGTTCATGAGCGGCTTTTTGCGCGGCTGGTTACGCGACGAGACCTTGGAGACATGCTGCACATACGCCAACGCCTGTGGTGCCTTTGCGGTTTCCCGTCACGGCTGCGCACCCGCGATCCCCAGTTGGGACGAGTTGATCGACTTCTGTGAGCAGGGTAGTCCCCATCACCGCCTCCGCGAGGATGCGCGCATCAATCACATCCACTGGGCCACGACCCGCCGCCCAGGTCCCCAGAGCATCCGGGCTCTCGCCTTTGATCATCGCAGTCAGCTCGAGGATCTCGCCGCCCGGCATCAGGCCCCGCGTGAAAAGATCGCTGAATTCAAGACGCTGATCTGGTCGGCTGCATCGCACGTCGCCGAGGGGCGCGCCGATGCCGGTATCATCGTCGACGACCGATATGGTCAGGATGTGCTCTTTGCGGCCGCCGGAAGTGGCGCCTGGATTGCCCGGCCCGTGGAACTTCCCGGCTCAATACCGCTGCAATTCGAAGCGGGCCCCGATATTGGCCTTACATTGCGTGAATGGCCGGTCGAGCATGTCGCTAAATGCCTTGTTTTCTACCACCCTGACGACGCCGCCGACCTTCAGCGGCAACAGATCGCCCAGTTGCAGATGCTTCATGCGGCCTGTGTCGCCACCTATCGCGAACTGCTGCTCGAGGTCGTCGTCCCCCGCGATCGCCCGTTGGATAGCGACACGGTGGCGACGATCCTAGACAGCCTGTACCAAGCCGGGATCTATCCCGATTGGTGGAAACTTCAATCGCCGCCGGATGAAACCGCCTGGCGGAACATCGCCTCGACGATCGACCGTTTCGACAAATACTGTCGTGGCATCTTGCTGCTGGGTCTGGAGGCGCCGGAGGATGAGCTCGCCCGCGCCTTCGCCGTGGCGCGGCGGCAGCCGCTCTGCCGCGGTTTTGCCATTGGCCGCAGTATCTTTGCCGATCCGGCAAAGGCCTGGTTTGCTGGAGAGATCACCGACTCCGATGCCGTAGACCGCATCGCCGAAAGCTACCGCCGCATCATCGCTCTCTGGGACGCCTAGACCCGCGACAACAGCGGTTGTAATCCACCTGCCAGCTGTTTACATCGCACGACCGGCGGCAGTTATGGCGACATCGATTGGCACATGGAAAATCTAGCTGAGTTTTGGGCGCTCGTCGTCGAAGTCTGGCAAAGCGGCGTCTTCGGCATCGACGTTGGCAGATTTATCGGCGCCCTGCTGATTCTTGTCGGCTTTTTTCTGATCCGTGGTCTGTTGACCAAGCTGTTCGAGAATCGTTTGCGGGCCGCGGCGCAGCGCAGCTCAAATCGGATCGACGATGCCATGGTCGATGCCCTTGTGCCGCCTTTCCGGCTTGTCCCGCCGACAATCGGTCTGTTTTTCGCCGCCCAATTTCTCGATCTGCAGGATATCTACGCGGATATCGCCGACGACCTCGTCCGCTCGCTGATCGGATTCACCATCTTCTGGTCGCTATACCGCTTGGTCGCACCCCTCAGCTTCGTCTTGAACCGCCTGGAGGCGATATTCACCCATGAGCTGGTTGAGTGGCTGATTAAGTCGGTACGCATCGCTATTGCCCTCGTCGGCGGCGCCACCATCCTGCAGACCTGGGGCGTAGCTGTCGGCCCCATCATCGCCGGCGCCGGATTGTTCGGTGTTGCCCTGGCACTCGGCGCCCAGGATCTGTTTAAAAACTTGATCGCCGGCATTCTCATTCTCGGTGAGAAACGCTTTCGCAAGGGCGATTGGATCAAGGCCGAAGGCACGGTTGAGGGCACGGTCGAAAGTATTGGCTTTCGCTCCACCATCGTGCGTCGCTTCGACAAAGCCCCGGTGCATGTGCCCAACTCCAAACTGTCAGATGACGCCGTCATCAATTTCTCCGCCATGACCCATCGCCGCATCTATTGGATGATTGGCGTCGAATACCGCACGACCGTTGATCAGCTACGCGAGATTCGCGACAACATTGAGCGTGTTGTTCTCGAGAGCGACGACTTTGCCGATCCATCGGAAGTGGCGACATTCGTGCGTATCGACCGCTTCAGCGATTCATCGATCGACTTGATGCTCTATTGCTTTACCCGCACCACGGATTGGGGGAAATGGCTCGAGATCAAAGAGCGTCTCGCCTACCGGATCAAAGAGATTATCGAACAGGCCGGAACCGGTTTCGCCTTCCCCAGCCAGTCTCTTTATGTCGAGACCTGGCCGTCCGAGCTGCCGGAAGTCTTCGTTCCCCCGGCGTCGTCATAGCGGACGCCGGCGGGGCGTATGGCCCGTCGGGGGGCGGGCCATACGCGTGGCGGCACGACCTAGCCCGCCGGAGAATCCTGCACGATGGTGAAGCGAGCATGGCAGTTGCTGCGCGTCTCGGCGGCGATCTCCCGCCATTTACTCATCGCACCCACGCGGCTATCGAACGGTCCAACGAGGCATTCGGTACCTCCGACCAGCTTCTGAAACGCCGTATCCGTATACTCGCCACCGATAACCCAAAACTGTGTATTCATCGAAACTCTCCTGTTAGCACCTGCATGGTCCCCGATGACCAGATCCTGAGCATCACTCCGCCGCCAAGAACTGCGCCTCTTCTGTGGAGCCGGTCAGCGCCGTGGTCGATGATTGACCCCCGGCAATCGCCGTCGCGACCGCATCGAAATATCCGGTTCCTACTTCGCGTTGATGCCGGGTCGCCGTGTAGCCCGCGGCCTCCGATGCGAACTCGGCGTTCTGCAGTTCGGAATAGGCCGCCATGCCGCGCTCTCGATAGCCGCGCGCGAGTTCGAACATGCTGTGGTTCAGGGCGTGGAACCCGGCCAAGGTTACGAATTGGAACTTGTAACCCATCGCTCCCAGTTCTCGCTGAAAGCGTGCAATGTCGCCTTGGTCCAGATTGCCTGACCAGTTGAAGGACGGCGAGCAGTTGTAGGCCAGCATCTGTCCGGGCAGTTCGCGGTGAATCGCCTCGGCAAAGCGCCGCGCTTGGTCGAGGTCCGGTTTGGAGGTCTCGATCCACACCAGATCCGCATAGCGTGCGAAGGCGATTGCCCGGGCCACACAGCGTTCGAAGCTTGACCCCTCGCTGAGTCGGTAGAAGCCTTCCGGCGACCGCTCTCCGGTGATGAATTGACGGTCCTGCGGGTCGACGTCGCTGGTCAGCAGTTTCGCGCTTTCCGCATCGGTACGGGCCACGATCAAGGTCGGCACGTCCATCACGTCCGCCGCCAGGCGCGCGGCGTTGAGAGTGCGGATATGCTGCTGCGTTGGCACCAATACCTTGCCGCCCATATGGCCGCACTTTTTCTCCGACGCCAATTGGTCCTCGAAATGGACCGCCGCCGCGCCCGCTTCGATATAGCTCTTGGTCAGCTCGAAGGCGTTTAGCGCCCCGCCGAAGCCGGCTTCGGCATCGGCCACGATCGGCGCGAACCAGTCGATATCCCCATCGCCTTCGAGATGCTGGATCTGATCCGCTCGCTGCAGCGTCCGATTGATGCGCCGCACCAGCTCCGGTCCGCTATCCACAGGATACAAGCTCTGGTCGGGGTACATGGCGCCCGCATTGTTATTGTCTGCCGCCACCTGCCAGCCGGAGACGTAGATCGCCTTCAGCCCGGCGCGCACCATCTGCATCGCTTGGTTGCCCGTCATCGCGCCAAGCGCCGGCACATAGGCCTCGCTCTCCAGCAGCGCCCGCAGCCGCTCTGCGCCCCACCGGGCCAGCGTATGCTCTATGCGGACGGATCCGCGCAGGGCTGCGACGTCCCCGGGTGAATAGTCCCGAGCGATCGTCCCATTGTCTCGGATATCGGCCGAAATCTGATCCATTGAATAGCTCCGTTTGTCGCCGGTTGGAATCCACCCGGATACATCTTTCATTTACGTCGTTATGGTATTTGACTTACAGGACAAATGTCCATAAACCATTGAAAGTAATAGAGTTACGAAGAAAATTTAGTGATGTTCAAACAAGTAAAATTGTAAATTTTGTAAAGAAAGACGACCGATGGACCGCAAGGTGATGCTTGGCAACAAGCTCCGCCGTTTTCGCCAGGAACAGGGTATGCGACAAGCCGAAATGGCTGAGCGCATAGGCATTTCGGCGAGCTACCTCAACCTGATTGAGCACAATCAGCGGCCGGTCACCGTCCCGTTGTTGTTCAAGCTCGGTCAGGCCTTCGATTTTGATTTGCGCGAGTTCGCCGGCGACGACGACACCCGTCTCGCCGCCGGCCTCAAGGAGGTCTTCAGCGATCCTCTGTTTGCCGGCCAGCCGGTACCGCAGCAAGAGATCCGCGAACTCGTGGCCTCGAGTCCGACGGCGGCCCAGGCCATGGTGACCCTGTACGACGCCTACCGTCGGTTTTGGGACGAAGCCCAGGCCCGTGGCGACCACCCCAATGGCGTCGAAGGGCAGGGGCTTCGCGATAGCCAGCCCACCCCGGTCGAGGAAATTCGCGACTACCAGCAGGCCCAGGCCAACCACTTCCCGGAGATCGAGACCGCCGCTGAACGCCTCGCGGAAGAGGTTGATTTCGCCGATCAGGATCTCTTCGCGGCGCTCGCCAGATACCTCCAGCGTATCCATGCGACGGGCGTCAAGGTCATGCCCGTCGATGTCCTGCAGGACACCATGCGGCGCTACGATCATCATGGCCGCCGCGTGCTGCTGTCGGAGGCCCTGCCGCCGTCGGGACGGACCTTCCAGCTCGCCGTGCAGGTCGCCTTGATCGGCCAGCGCGAGGTGCTTGATCAAGCGGTGGCCAAGGCGTCACTGCTCAATCCGGCCTCGCCGCGCATGCTTCGCATCGCCCTGGCCAACCATTTCGCTGCCGCGCTGATGATGCCCTATGACCGCTTCCTCAACGCTGCCACCCAATTGCGCTACGACATCGACTTGCTGCGGCGTCGTTTCGGCGCGAGCGTCGAACAAGTCTGTCACCGGCTGACCACCATGCAGCGGCCCGGCGCCCGCGGCGTGCCGTTCTTCTTCATCCGCGTCGATAATGCCGGCAATATCTCCAAGCGCTTGGATGGTGGCGGCTTCCATTTCGCGCGCCTCGGCGGCACATGCCCGCGCTGGATCGTCCATGACGCGTTCCGAACGCCCGGTCTGATCCAAACTCAGGTCGCGGTGATGCCCGACGACACGACGTTCTTCACCATCGGCCGCACTTTGGACCTTGTCAGCAGCCGGCTCGACGCCTTGCAGCCCCAGTTCGCGGTTGGCCTGGGTTGCGAGATCAAGGACGCCAAACATTTGATTTATGCCGACGGCATCGATCTCAAGTCGCCGCGCGCCATCCCCATCGGCGTCAGTTGCCGTGTCTGTGAGCGGCTGGATTGCGCCCAGCGCGCCCATCCGCCGCTCCACCATCAGTTGCGCATCGACGAGAACGTCCGGCGCAACGTGCCGTTCTCCTTCTTGACCCCCTAAGTCGCCAGCAGCACCGCGCCGCGCACCAAAAACACCGTGCCGATGGCCAACGTCAGCCATTGTGTGATGCGGCGGAACTGCACGTCCGTCAGCCGATTGAGGATGGAACTCCCCATGCTGGTGCCGAGGAATGCCAGCGGGATCACCGCACCATAGACCCACAGCGGCACCGTGCCATCCAGTTGCCCCAGGAACCCGGCGATCAGCGCAAAATACCCTAGCTTGACCACATGACCGATGGTCTGCGTGATCGCCTTCGTCGCCACCACCTGATGGCGGGTCATTGGGCTCTTCAAATAGAAGATGTCCAAGATTGGTCCCGACACGCCGGCGACCAGCTGGGTGGCCGTTACCACCGTCCCACATACCACCGAGGCTCCCGGCCGCGTGATCTCGACCGTGCCGGCCTTCGGAAACAGGCGGTGGATAAACGGCAGCGAGCCCAGCGCGAGAAAAACCACCGGGGCGCTCGGGACATAGGCCACCCAGCTGAAAAAACCAACGGCGATCGCCGAACCGGCAAGATACCCGCGCAGCACCGGCCAATGGATATGGCGTCGGTGCAGAAAGGCACGATAGCCATTTGAGCCGGCTTGGGTGATGCCGTGCAGGATCATCGCCACCGCGACCGGCAACAGCCAGGCGAAGACTCCCATCAGGATCATGCCGCCGCTCATCCCGAAGATCCCCGAGAGCAAAGCGGTCGGTGGCACGCTGGCCAAAACAGCGGCGGTTGTTACGAGACTCATGCGAAACCTTCAAGAAGGAAGGCGCGACCTTAGCTCAACCGCCCTTGGGAGAAAATTCGGCGGTCTTTGCTAGTGCGAGTCGCCACCGGTCAGCCGCGATGTCCGCTGGCTGCGCTCGTGACCGAGCCGACTCTGGGCCTCGATAAATATCCGCGTAATCTCCGGGAAGCGTTGCTTGATCCGCGCTTCCAGCACCGAGATGGATTTCTCCACATCCGCCGAGGACAAATTGTCTGCGAAATCCAGGCTCAAGGTAAGCAGCACGTCGCGGGGTCCAAGATGCATGGTCAGCAGCTCGTTGACTCGGCTGATCCCTTTTTGCTCGCCCGCAACGCGCCGGATACCGCGCACCACGGTCCCGCTCGCCGCCTCGCCGATCAGCAGCCCCTTGGTTTCGAACGCCAGCAGCGCCGCTGTAATCGCCAGGATCACGCCGATCCCGACGGAGGCCACGCCGTCCAGCACCGGCATCTCCAACACCTGCCCAAGGCCGATCCCGACAAAGGCGACGATCAGCCCTAGCATCGCTGCGGTGTCCTCGAACAGCACCGTGAACAGCGCCGGATCCTTGCTCCGCCGCACCGCCTCGAAATAACCGACGTCGCCCTTGCTCTTGCGGAATTCCTTGAAAGCCACGGTCCAGGCCCCCGCCTCGAACACCATGGCCACGAGCAGCACGGCGTAGGAGATGAAGGGACTCTCCACCTCATGCGGCTCGATAATCTTCTGCACGCCCTCATAGATTGAGACGCCGGAACCCAATCCGAACAGGATGATGGCAACCACGAAGCTCCAGAAATACAGCTCCCGCCCATAACCGAACGGATGGCGCTCATCGGCCCGTCGCGCCGCCCGTTTCAGCCCATACAGCAGCAGCCCTTGATTGCCCGTATCG
Organism: Alphaproteobacteria bacterium; assembly: GCA_021774445.1. Taxonomy (GTDB): domain Bacteria; phylum Pseudomonadota; class Alphaproteobacteria; order UBA6615; family UBA6615; genus SZUA-147. The sequence goes on along the minus strand of JAJFJA010000019.1, from coordinate 20,769 downwards.
ACCACGGAGTGAATTGCCTCGCTCAGCATCGCCGAGCTGCCGGTGATTCCGGCTGCCACGAATTTCGTGACAGCAATCAGCGTGTTACCCACCAACGCGGCGAGTACTACTTTCTTCGATGAATGCGCAGCCATGGCGCGCCATCCTATGTACCGAGCCATCCAGCGCAAGTCGCATTATGCGCTCTTGACCCAGCGAGGCGACTGACGGTCACCGCGCTTCCCAGCGGCGATCGCGTTGGGCTGAGTCAGCCGAAGCATCCGACAGCCACATAGCCGGACTACAAGTGCGACAATCCGGCAGCCACATAGCCCTGCCGAAACCTGGTCCTGTTAGCGGATGACACCGCACGCAACGCCGAACGGGCGCGGGTTTAGTTTCCATTAATAGTATCTAGAGCTTTTTCGGGAACTCTAGGATCTCCGTTTGACCTGCTCTGGTCGCACCTCAGCATTCAGTCTCGGGATGCCCCGCATGTATGAATTTCGCGCCAAAAAAACGATTATTTTGGCGGTTCTACCCCTGGCGCTTCTTATGATGACCAGCACCAACATGGTCCGAGCCAACGAGATCGAAATCGGCGGGACTGGGGCGGCGTTGGGAACTATGCGTCTGCTGCTCAACGCCTACACCGAGTCACACCCGGAGGTGTCGGGCAGGGTGTTACAGAGTTTGGGCAGTTCCGGTGGAATTAAGGCAGTCTTGAGCGACGCGATCGATTTGGCGGTCGCCGCTCGACTACCGAAGGACGAGGAACGGGCAGCTGGCGCGACCGCGTTGCGATACGCCACGACGGCGATCGTGCCGGCAGTATTTGAGAGCAATCCCACGACTGGCCTAACCTCCCGCGAGTTGCTTGGATTGTATCGGGGCGAATGGGCGTCCTGGTCGGACGGGACAACCGTGCGCTTGGTCCTGCGTCCAAAAGGCGAGACCGATACAAGGCTACTTCATAACTACATTCCTGAGATCGAAGGAGCTTCCGAAAGCCTCAGATCAAATTCAGCCGTTCCGGTGGCCTATACGGATCAAGAGAACGCTGACCAGATTCAGCAGATGCCCGGAGGTTTTGGGCTAACCGCGCTTTCGCTTATCCGCAGCGAAGGACGGCCTCTCAGGGCACTTGCATTGGACGGAATTATTGCCAATGAGGCGACCATTGCCGACGGCTCCTACCCCTTGACCAAATCCTTTTATCTCGTAACCAAGAGTGCGCCCACATCGCTGGTCCGTGGCTTTATTGCTTTTATCCAGTCACCAGAAGGCCAGGAGCTACTGCGTGAGACTGGCCATGCACCGGTGCAAGGTTAAGCGGGCAGTGACATGTCGGAGTCAACGAACCAACAACTGATTCGAACGACCACCAAGTTTGCTTTCACGATCGCCCTGCTAACCTTCTGCGCCATACCGACCATCTATCTCTCGACCGCATGGTCGTACGAGCGTGACAGAATCCAGGCCGAAGCGGACTCTTACGCGGCTCGCATCGCCAAGCTTGTCTATAGCGATCCTAAGCACTGGCGCTTTCAGGAACTCCGGCTCGAGGAGATGCTGTCGTTTAACCTCGAACACCTGAACCGGTCGCAACACCGCGTTCTCGACCTGGACGGCAATGAGGTCATCTCTCGCGGGCCGCAACTTGCTTTCCCGGCAATTCAGAGCGCGGCCGAAATAGGAGATGGCGGTCAGACTGTCGCCACCGTCACCGTTCGCGAGAGTCTCTGGCCGCTAATTCTCAAAACCGGCGGTGTCACGTTGATCAGCCTGACGCTGAGCTGGGCTATCTTTCTTGCATTACGGACCCTGCCAATGCGTGCGCTCAAGCTGGTGGTCTCTGACCTCGAGCGGTCGGAGGCCGGATTGAACCAGACGAACGAGGCCTTGCAGAAAGAAATTGAGGAGCGCAAGAGGATAGAAGAGGAGCGTAGTAGGGCCGAAGCCACGACGCGCAGACTCGCCCGGATCGTCGAAGATTCGATGAACGAGATCTATGTGTTCGACGCCGAGACTCTCAAATTCGTGCAGGTCAACGCCGCCGCTTGCAAGAATCTTGGCTACACGATGGCGGAACTGAAAGAGCTCACGCCTGTCGACCTCAAGCCGGACCATACGGTCGACACATTTGAGCGCCTCATCTCCGCCCTCAGGAGCGACGAGGCAAAATACCTCCGGTTTGAGACCGTTCACCGTCGCAAGGACGCCACGCGGTACGACGTGAAGGTGATTTTACAGCAGATTTGCTCGGAAGATCAGCTGGTATTCGCCGCCATCATCGAAGACATCACGGACCGCAAGCGTACCGAGGAGCAGCTACACCAAGCCCAAAAAATGGAGGCGGTCGGGCAATTGACCGGCGGCATTGCGCACGACTTCAACAACATGCTGGCGGCCATCATTGGCAATTTGGAAATTCTGGGCGATCACCTGAAAGGCCAGGCGAGCGCCAAGCGATCATTGGACATCGCTTTCAGGGCCGCCTCGCGGGCGGCGGAGTTGACCCACCACCTGCTTGCCTTCTCGCGCCGTCAGCATCTCGAATCCGAAGTCTTGGATCTTCGCGAGGTTCTCTCCGGGATGGGCGCGATTCTGCAGACGACCTTGACCGAGTCGATCGAGTTGGAAACGCACGTCGCCGAAAATCTGCGACCCATATGGGCCGACCTCGCACAGCTCGAGAGCGCGATAATCAACCTGGCCATCAATGCCCGGGATGCCATGCCGAAGGGCGGCCGTCTTCTTATCGAGTCCGTCGACGTTGAGCTCGATGAGGCCTATGCCGCCCAGCATCCCGACGTGACGCCCGGCTCTTACGTCATGCTGTCGATGAGCGACAACGGTTTCGGCATACCTGCGGACGTCAGGGAGCACGTTTTCGAGCCCTTCTTCACCACCAAGGAGGTTGGTAAGGGAACCGGCCTGGGCCTGAGCATGATCTTCGGCTTCGTCAAGCAATTGGGCGGGCATGTGACCCTTTACAGCGAAGAGAAACAAGGCACCTGCGTGAGGCTCTACCTGCCCGTCGCCGAAGCCTCGGCGACAGTTTCATCGGAGAGATCCGCGTCCAAGCGCACGAGTCCGGGCGGCGTGGAAACCGTGCTCGTGGTCGAAGACGACACCGATGTGCGCGAAACCGCCCTCGCGCTCCTGCAAAACTTGGGTTACCAGGTGCTATTGGCCGAGAACGGGCCGGCGGCGCTGACGCTCCTGGACGAGCACAGCGATGTCGATTTGCTGTTCACCGACATCGTCATGCCGGGAGGCATGAGCGGCCTCGACCTTGTCCGCGAAGTATCGGGCCGCATCCCGAGACCCAAGGTGCTCTGCACATCGGGTTATTCCGAAAAAGCCCTTACCGATGATAGCAAATTCAATCAGCGGACTGAATGGATTGGTAAGCCCTACTTCCAAGACGACTTGGCGCAAAAGGTCCGCCGCGTTCTGGATGACCCCCAAGCATGACCCCAAAAACCTCGAGGAGGTTAGCTATGGCAAATATTCTCGTTGTCGATGACGAAGAGATGGTCCGCACGACGCTCCGTCAGATGTTGGAGAACGCCGACTACGGAGTCATCGAAGCGGCGAACGGCGGCAAAGCCATGCGTGCCCTCGAGGAACATGATGTTGACTTGGTTATTACCGATATCCTCATGCCTGAAATGGAGGGGATCGAGACAATCATCGAGTTAAAGGAACATATGCCGGATCTGAAGATCATCGCGATTTCGGGGGGTGGGCGTGCCCAGAATGTCGACTACCTTAGCGTTGCTAAGGAACTTGGTGCCAACGCTACCCTGGCCAAGCCGTTCCGAAGAGAACAGGTCCTGAGTATCATCAAACAGACTCTTGAACAGGCCGATTAGTCTAGCGCGACGGCGCAGTGACGGGTGTCGGCTCAGCACGCCGACAGAGTAAGGCTTGGAGAGTGCAGTTCTCCCGGCCTTCGATTCAAGGTACATTTTCCGTTTGAAGCAGGCGTGGCAACGCGGAGGGACGGGATATGGAGAGACTGAAAGCCATTGTCGATGGCGCAATTGGGGAACTGGCGGGAACCTTGTCCGGTGATCAAACCGATAAGGTCGCCAAAGTGATCGAAGCAGCGGTTATCCGCGGTATGCTGGAAGCGCAACACCGGGCTGTCGACGCTTGCCACGAATGCAGTGAGGCGGAGCAGGACACCGCCCACAAGATCGCGACCGCCATCCGCCGGAAAAACGACGCTCTGATTGTCAACCTCTCCGCGATGCGCTGAAGCTCAACTGTAGTCGATTTATTCCAGGCACCGGCGAGGGTCTCAGTTCACGCAACTTGACGTTGGGCTGGCGGGTGGTGATGGCAACGCGGCGGCCTCGTCACCGCCATGCTCCAGCAACTCCTCGTGCATTCGACACCAGTAACCCATGTGCGTGACCGACAGGTCGTAAAGCGTCATGCTGCCCGGGAGATAGAAGAAATAGCTGGTATCGCCGATGTCGTGCTGCCCGTTTGCATATAGGTTGTTGTTGCGTCCAACATGGGCGAAGGCGGGCGGCGGCAGCAGTGAGACGATGGGATCGTTCTGAAGATTCCAACGGTGTACGTTGGTGACGGTGCTTTCGAACAGGCTCTTCCAACTGTTATTGCCGACCGGCGGCGCGCCGAAGGTGTGCACCCCCTGAACCTCGATATTGTTGTCATGACTCAGGCGAAACGCGGTGAGTGTGGCGACGGCGCCACCAAGACTGTGTCCGGTGATCCATAGCTTCCGGCTTGGCCGATCCTTCAGCAGTTGCTCGACCCGGCCACGGACCTGGTGGTAGCTCACGGCGGTGGCTTCCGCGAAGCCGTGGTGCAGGACGACGGTCGGTCCCCAGCTCGGCATGGGCTGGGGCGCTAGATCGAGGTCGTTGTCAACCCAGTCCTGCGCGAAGTCGTTGGTCGTCGAGCCTTGAAAGGCAACGAATATGGCGGAGTCGTTGTAAGCGACGAAGCCCTGGGTACTGCCGGAGGCCCCGAACAGGTAGAGAGTGTCGATGTCGAAGAAGCCGTCCGTTTGGACCGTCAGGCCCCAGTCTTGCAGGATGCTCCTGGCATCGGCCGGGTCGAAGTATGAGACCCAGGACAGCAGCGACATCAGATAGGCCTCGTCCCATGTCGCGCCGCCGGCGTTGGCATCGAAATAGCTGAAGGCTGGTCCCGCGTTGGCGGGCGCCGTCTCTGCCGGTGGCGTCGCGGGTGGCGTCACGCGCGAAGTCCTGGGCGACTTCTGGGGGCGGCGCGTAACGGTGCGCCGTGGCGCCACCACGTTGAGCTGTTGGGGGAGCGCTATCTTAAGCGTGCGGCCGGCATAGCCGTCGATCCGGTACACCCCTGGGGCCGCGTCTTTTGCCGCGGTTACCTCCACCAGGCGGCTGCCGCGCGCCGGCCGTCCGATCCGGGCACTGATTTGCCTAGTGGTTTTTTCACTCCCGCGGCGACCCGAAACCACAACGAGGCGATCGATGGCGCCGAAATCGGCGCCGGTTACCCGAAAGCTCACGGTCGCGCCAGGCGCCAAGTCGACCGGCTTGGCCTTCTGTTGCGCGCTGGCCGCCGTCGCCAGAACGGTTATTGCAAAAACCAACAGAATCAGGCGCGGCGGCCGGCGTGTTTGGTCTGGCATGATCCACTCCATCGAGGTCGCGGGCCGAGCGGTCCGCCGAGGTTGTTGATCGTTCATAGTAAGATCGCTGGAAATCATGCCACTGGATAGGGCCCGTCGGCAAACGGCTCCGTGTGATAACCCTTTGACCCGACCAAGCGAGCAAGATCGCTGCCCGGTCTCTCGTCCGCATTGAGCTGCGAAAGGACCCGGGCAAAGTCATATTTCGGCCGCCAGCCGAGATCGGTTCGCGCCTGGTCACTGACATAGACCCGGTCGAGGTCGGGAAACATCCGCCAACCCCGCCGTTCGTACTCGCCCTCGTAACCCGGAACTCGCCGCCGCACGACGCCTGGCGCATCCTCACGCAGGTCGGCCAGATCTTCGGGGATCAACGGCGTCGTGGCGCTGATGATATAGCGCTGGAACCCGATTGTCGGAGCCCGCTTTACAGCCAGTATATGCGCGCTGACGACATCTTCGATGTCGACGCGGCGGAACAGGAATTCGTTCGCTTTGGCATTTGCATCGATGTAGCTGTCCCGGATAGCCCGGTTGTCATCTTCCTCGGGGAAGAACCGGGACGTTCTCAGGACCAGGCAAGGCAAAGCGTGTTTCTGATGGAACAGATGGCACAGATCCTCAGCGGCCGCCTTTGTCACCCCATAGATGTTCTTCGGGATTGGTGTCACATCCTCGGTGATCCAGGCGGCCGGCGCGCCGGGCCGCGGCACCAGCGCATTGCCGAACACGCTCGTCGTGCTGGTGAACACGAACGACTTAACGCCGGCGACGACCGCTTCTTCCAGCAGGTTCAGCGTTCCCGTGATATTGGTGTCAACGAAGTCCTGGCGGCCATGGGTCGCCACATGGGGCTTGTGCAGCGTCGCGGTGTGGACGACGGCCTCCACGCCAGTCATGCAGCGCGCCACGAAGGCGCGGTCGCCGATCGATCCGGTTTCCGAGGTGAAGGCAGAGTTGCTGAGATCTATGCCGACAACGTCGTGCTCGGTCTCACGCAAGGTCCGGACCAGCGCCTCGCCGAGATGTCCGCTGCTGCCGGTGACCAAGAGTCTCATGCTGTTGCCAACGAAAGATTATGCCAGTAGGTCCCCGATCGCCAACGCCACCACGACCGTCGCCCGGCGCAAATCCTCGAGCGGCAGTCGCTCATCGGCCCGATGGGCGTTGGCTTCCTCGATGGAGTGTGGGCCCGCACCATAGAGCACCGTCGGGATATCCGCGGCGGCATAATGGCGCGCATCGGTGTAAAGCGGCACGCCATGTGTCTCCACCGTCTCGCCGAAGATCGCCGACGCCCGCCGGCAGAACAGCCCGGCCAGGCGCTCTGATTCCGCCGTCGCTTTCAGCGGCTCGGCCAGCAGGATTTGCCGCACCTCGCAGGTGATACCGGGCCATTTGCCGGCGGCCGCCAAGATCTCTCGCCGCAGCGTTTTTTCGACCTCCACCGGGTTTTCTTCCGGGATCAGCCGCCGGTCGATCCGGAAACTAACTCTGTCTGGCACCACATTCGTGTTGATGCCGCCTTCGATCAGGCCGACCACCAGCGACGGCGAGCCAATCCCAGGGATCTCGGATTCCGTCGCCTCATATGCCTTGCGCAAATCATAGAGTGTTGCCAACACGCCGGTAGCCGCTTCAAGGGCGTCATGTCCTGTCGCGGGCCGGGCCGCATGGGCCGACTTGCCGTTGATCGTCACTTCCAGATGCAGGCAACCGTCGTGCGCGGTCACGACACCATAGGAGAAACCCGCCGACAGTACGTAGTCCGGCCTGGTCAGGCCCTGTTCCAGCAGCCATTTTGGCCCGATAATCCCGCCAACCTCCTCGTCATAGGTGAAATGCAGCTCCACCGTGCCATGCAGATCGGCGCCGCCATCGATCAGCGCCAGCAGGGCATAGGTATAAGTCGCAAAATCGGACTTGGAGACCGCAACGCCGCGGCCGTACATCCAGCCATCTTCGATTTCCGCCCCATAGGGGTCCTTGGTCCAGCCGTCCCCCGGCGGCACCACATCGCCATGGGCATTGAGCGCGATCGTCGGACCGTCGCCGAAGCGATGCCGCACGATCAGATTGATCGCCCGTTGCATACCCGCCGCCCGCACGAGTTCGTCCGGCACCCGATGCTGCTCGACGGTAAAGCCAAGTCCCTCCAACAGTTCGGTTGCGCGCGCCGTATGAGCGAGAAAATCGCCGGGCGGATTGTCGGACGGAACCTTCACCAGCTCAGCCAGAAACCCGATCTGCTCGTCATGCCGCGAACCGACAAAATCGGCGATGCCTTGCTCGGTGCTGGTCATACTTGGTCCTCCGCCGCCATCAGAGCGGCAATTCTGATTTTCGCGATCTTCACGATTTCCGCCAACGCTGTCTGCAATTCCGCTTCCGCCGCATTTTCCAGCCGCCGCTCGAAAGCGGCAAGGATTTCAGCACGGCTACGGCCGGTCACGGCCATTACGAAAGGAAAGTCGAATTTCGCCCAGTACCGGTTGTTATATGTCTGAAACCGCTGAAATTCGTCCGGCGTGCAGCGGTCCAAACCGGCACTTGCCTGTTCCGTTGTGGATTCCGCGGTCAATGTCCCCGCAACCGCCAACTTGCCGGCCAGGTCGGGATGCGCGCGTATCAAGGCCAACTGCCTTTCCGGCGCGGCCGCCCGCATCGCCGCCGCCATCGCCGCGGCTAAACCATCCACATCGTCCTCGGCCGCGGTAAGGCCGGCATCCCAGGCGTTGTCGGCAATCCACGGCGAATGCTCGAACACGCCACCGAACCGCGCCACGAAATCCTCCCGGCTCAACGCACTTGGCCGTATCATTTGGCTTCTTCATAAGGATGTCGGGCGCGCCAATGGCGGGCGATATCAACCCGCCGGCACAACCATACATCGTTATGACTCTGTACGTGATCGAGAAAGCGCTTCAACGAAGCAATCCGCCCGGGCCGCCCCACCAGCCGGCAGTGCAAGCCCACCGACATCATCCGCGGCGTCTTGTTCCCTTCCTCATAGAGCACGTCGAAACTGTCGCGCAGATAGGTAAAAAACTGATCCCCGGCATTGAAGCCCTGCGGTGTCGCAAAGCGCATGTCATTGGCGTCCAGGGTATAGGGCACCACCAATTGCGGTGCCCCGTCGACCTCGACCCAATAAGGTAGTTCATCGTCGTAAGCATCTGCGTCATAGAGGAAACCGCCATGCTCGGCGACCAGCGTACGCGTATTCGGCCCGGTGCGTCCGGTGTACCAGCCCAACGGCCGCTCCCCACACAACCGCTCGATGATCTCGACTGCCAGGCGTATATGCTCCCGCTCCACCGCCGGGTCGACATATTGGTAGTCGATCCAACGGTAACCGTGGCTGGCGATCTCATGCCCCGCCGCGGCGAACGCCTTGGCGACGTCCGGGTTGCGCTCCAAGGCCATGCCGACCCCGAAGATCGTCAACGGGATTTGCCGCTCCGCGAACAATTCCAGGATGCGCCACACGCCGACCCGCGCCCCATAATCGTACAGCGATTCCATGCTGATATGGCGCGCCCCCGGCAACGGTTGCGCGCCGACGATCTCCGACAGGAAAGCCTCGGACTCGCTATCGCCGTGCAGGATGGACCGTTCGCCGCCTTCTTCATAGTTCAACACGAACTGCACGGCGAGGCGGGCGCCGCCCGGCCAATCCGCCGCCGGCGGCTTTGCCCCGTATCCCACTAGGTCTCGCGGATAGTCTTGGCCCATGGCACCTATCGCCGGTAGAATTGGCGTCTTTGACGAGCAGCACCGGCCCCTGGCCGACACCATGGTTCAGCGATACAATCCCTTCGATAGTTTTTCAAACGAATTGTCCAAGCTATTGAAAAAACAACGAAATGAGCCCGCATCATTGTCGGTCGGGTCGGACGGGCGCAGGTGGATGGTATGAGTGGGACAGCAGGCGAGGCCACGGGTCGACTAACCACCCATGTCCTGGATACCGCCCACGGTCGGCCGGCGGCCAATCTAAGGGTCGAGCTTTTTCGGCTCGCCGGTCAGCAGCGTGAACGTCTCGCCGACGCCGTGACCAACCAGGATGGCCGCTGCCCCGCCCCGCTGCTCACAGGCGCGGCGCTGGTCGCCGGCCAGTACGAAATTCTGTTCCATGTCGGCGACTATTTTGCCGCCTCCGGCGTGCCGCCGGCCGATCCGAGCTTTCTCGATGTCGTACCGGTCCGTTTTGGCATCGCGGCGCCGGATCAGCATTATCATGTGCCATTGTTGGTCTCGCCCTTCGGTTACGCCACCTACAGGGGTAGCTGATGCGCGAACAGGTCCGCTTCCTGCTTGGGCAGGAGCCCCGCGAGCTCACTGTCACCGACCCCACCATGACGGTGCTCGACTACCTGCGCGGAGAGCAGCGTCGTTGCGGCACCAAGGAAGGCTGCGGGGAGGGCGACTGCGGTGCCTGCACGGTCGTCTTGGGCCGGCTCAACGACGGCCGGGTGCGCTACGAGGCCGTCAATGCCTGCATCCAGTTCTTGCCGACGCTCGACGGCACGCAACTGCTGACCGTCGAGGATCTTAAGCGACCGGATGGCTCGCTCCACACGGTCCAGCAAGCCATGGTCGAAACCGACGGCTCGCAATGCGGTTTTTGCACCCCCGGCTTCATCATGTCCATGTTTGCGCTCTACCAGGGCACACCCAATCCGCCACAGCGGCAGGAAATCGACGATTGTCTGGCTGGAAATCTCTGCCGCTGCACCGGCTACGGCCCAATCATCGCGGCGGCTGAGCGCATGTACGCGATCGGCGACCGGACCGGCGACGCCTTCCGGCGCCTCGCCGGCCAAACCGTGGACAGTCTCGCCGCGATCTCGGACCAGGAGACTGTCTGTGTTGGCGATGGATCACGGCGGTTTTTCGCCCCGGCCACCCTTGACGACCTCGCCGACCTTGTTCTCGCCCACCCGGATGCACAGATCCTCGCCGGTGGCACCGATATCGGACTCTGGGTGACCAAGCAGCTCCGGATCCTCGACACCATCATCTATATCGGCCGGGTTGCAGAACTAGCCGAGTTCGGCGAGACCGACAGCACCATCGAAATCGGCGCCGCCGTTACCTACTCCGCCGCCATGGAGCTGATCGCCGGACACTATCCCGATCTGGGCGAGCTATTCCGCCGTTTGGGTGCGGTACAGGTGCGCAACGCCGGCACTATTGGCGGTAACATCGCCAACGGCTCTCCCATCGGGGATTCCCCGCCGCCTCTGATCGCCGCCGGCGCCACTTTGCATCTGCGCCGTGGCAAAGATCGCCGCAGCCTGCCGCTCGAGGCCTATTTTATCGATTACGGCAAACAGGACCGCCAGCCCGGCGAGTTTGTCGAGCGTATCACCCTGCCCAAACCGGACGCCGGCACGCAGTTTCGCGCCTACAAAATCTCCAAGCGTTTCGACCAGGATATCAGCGCCGTTTGTGCTGCCTTCGCCCTGCGCATCGAGAATGGCCGGGTCGCCCATATCCGCATCGCCTTCGGCGGCATGGCCGCAACCCCCAAACGCGCCAACCAGGCCGAACAATGCCTCAGCGGGCGACCATGGTCGGAGGCTTCGGTCGCTTCGGCTATCGCCGCCCTGGCGCAAGATTTCCAACCCATCACAGACATGCGCGCCAGTGCTGACTATCGGCTTCGTGTCGCCGGTAACTTACTGCGCAAATTCTTCATTGAAACCACTCAGGCCAGCGCCGCCACCCGGGTCGTCGGGGCCGGGAACTTCGCGCATGTCTGAGGACACCATTGCCGGTCAGATTCATCATTCGCGGGTCCACGACAGTGCCCATAAGCATGTCTCCGGTGAGGCGGTCTATATCGATGACATTCCGGAGCCCGCCGGCATGCTGCATGTCTATGTGGGCACCAGTGCCAGCGCCCGCGCGAAGATCACCGGTATGGATCTCAGCGCCGTGCGCACTGCCCCGGATGTCGTCCTAGTGCTGACCGTCGACGATATTCCCGGCAAGAATGACATCAGTCCCCTGAGTGTCGGCGATGACCCGATCTTCGCGCCCGGCGAAGTGTCGTTCGCCGGGCAAGCCCTGTTTGCCGTCGCCGCCGAAACGCGGGACGCGGCGCGTCGCGCCGCCCGTCTCGGCAAGGTCGACTATGACGAACGGGAACCCGTCCTCGATGTCGGTCAGGCCCGCGAAGCAGCGGTATGCGTCACCGAGCCCCATCGCCTGCAGCGCGGCGACACCGCCGCCGCGCTTGCTGCCGCCAAACACCGCCTACAAGGCCGCATGACCATGGGCGGACAGGAACATTTTTACCTGGAAGGACAGGTGGCCATGGCTGTACCGGGCGAGGATGACGAGGTTCTGGTCTATTCCTCCACCCAGCACCCGACGGAAATCCAAACCGTCGTCTCTCACGTCCTCGAAGTACCCGCCAGCGCGGTGACCGTGGAAACCCGCCGCATGGGCGGCGGGTTTGGCGGCAAGGAATCCCAAGCCTCCCTTTGCGCCGTCCTGGCCGCCCTCGTTGCCAAACGCACCGGCCGGGCCGCCAAATTTCGGCTCGACCGCGACGAAGACATGATTCTGACCGGCAAACGTCATGATTTCGAGGTCGACTATGATGTCGGCTTCGACGATGACGGGCGCATCGCCGGCGTCGACTTTGTTTTCGCCTCCCGTTGCGGCATTTCGGCGGATCTTTCCAGTGCCATCAACGATCGCGCCCTGTTCCACGCCGACAATTGTTACTACCTCGACAACGCCACCATCGCCAGCCTGCCTTTGAAAACCAACACCGTCTCAAACACCGCCTTCCGTGGTTTTGGCGGCCCCCAAGGCATGCTCGGCGGTGAACGGGTCATCGAGGAGATCTCTTTCGCCCTTGGCCTCGATCCGCTGGAGGTAAGGAAGCGCAATTTCTACGGCCGGACCGACCGCAATGTGACGCCCTATCACCAGACCGTAGAAGACAATGTCATCCACGAGCTGGTTGCCGAGTTGGCAGACTCATCCGATTACGCGCGACGGCAGCAAGGCATTCGGGAATTCAATAGCGCCAACCAATGGCTCAAAAAGGGCCTGGCGCTGACGCCGGTAAAATTCGGCATCTCTTTCACGGCGACCCACCTCAACCAGGCTGGCGCCCTCGTCAATATCTATGCCGACGGCAGTATCCAGCTCAACCATGGCGGCACGGAGATGGGGCAGGGGCTGTTCATCAAGGTCGCCCAGGTGGTCGCGCAGGAGTTCCAGGTCGACATCGATCATGTCCGCATCACCGCGACCAACACCGCCAAGGTCCCAAACACATCCGCCACCGCCGCATCATCCGGTTCCGACTTGAATGGCATGGCCGCCCAGGCCGCCGCCCGCATTATCAAGGAGAGATTGATTGTCTTCGCCGCCGACCATTATGGCGTACCGCGCCAGCAGGTCGAATTCCTGCCCAACCGCGTTCGCATCGGCAATCAGGAGGTTCCTTTCGCCGATTTGGTAAAGGCGGCATACATGGCCCGGGTGTCCCTATCCTCTACGGGATTCTACAAAACCCCGAAGATCCATTTCGATCCGGATACCGGGCGCGGCCGGCCGTTTTTCTATTTCGCCTACGGCGCCGCGGTCAGCGAAGTCACCGTCGATACGCTGACCGGCGAATACCGTGTCGATCGGGTGGATATCCTCCATGACGTCGGCCGCTCGCTGAACCCGGCGATTGATATGGGCCAGGTCGAGGGCGGCTTCATCCAGGGCATGGGTTGGCTGACCACCGAGGAGTTGTGGTGGGATGACAAGGGCCGTTTGCGCACCCATGCGCCGTCGACATACAAGATCCCCACTTGCGGTGACCGCCCCAAGGACCTCCGCGTCAAGTTGCTTGCCGGCCGAGATAATCCCGAGGAAACCATCTACCGCTCCAAGGCAGTCGGCGAGCCGCCTCTGATGCTGGCGATATCCGTTCTGCACGCGTTGTCCGACGCCATCGCCAGCGTCGCCGATCATCGCCATTGCCCTAGATTGGATAGCCCGGCAACCCCGGAGCGCGTGCTCGCGACGATTGAGAACGTCCGTCGCCGCGAGGGGCTCGGCAACCGGCCATGACCCGATTACTAGAGCCGGCGCGCCAGCTCTTGGCGGCGGGCGAACCGGCCGTCCTCGTCACCGTCGCCGATGCCCGTGGCTCGAGCCCGCGTAATACCGGCGCCGCGATGCTGGTTACCCGCCAGGGACTTGTCGGCACCATCGGCGGCGGCCGGCTGGAGTATGAGGCGTCCGAACTCGCCCGCGCTCGGTTGACCGGGAAGCAGGGCGACAGTCTCAGCGAAATGGCGCTCGGTCCGGCTTTGGGCCAATGCTGCGGCGGCAATGTCCTGCTGTTGCTGGAACCATTGGATACCGAGGCCGTGCAGCGCCTTGCCACGCTGCAAGGTGCACCAGAACAGGCCGCCATGGTCACTTGCCTTGCCGAGCCTCTACAGCACCGGGCATATACCGCGGACGATCCGACACCGCTCCAGCCCGCCATCCGCGATGCCTTGGCGACGGGCGAGCCCGGCACGGCGAAGGATCGAGAGGGCCGGCGCTGGTTGATCCAGCCCATTGGCGACCGCCGACCCCTAGTCCTGCTTTTTGGCGCCGGCCATGTTGGCAAAGCCGTTGCCGCGGCACTTGCACCGCTGCCTTGCCGGCTGCGTTGGGTCGACCAGCGCGCCGAAATGTTCCCGACGCCTTTACCGCATGATACTGAGGCGATCACGGCGCGCTCCCCGGTCGACTGGGTGGCCGAGGCGCCGCCGCAGGCCAGTTATCTTGTCATGACTCACAGTCACGACCTCGATTTTACGATCTGTGAAGCGGTGCTTGCGCGCGGCGATTTCGCTTATGCCGGCCTTATCGGCTCTTCGACGAAGCGAAAACAATGCGAACGGCGCCTCACGGCCCACGGCATTGACCAAGCAGTCCTCGCCAAGCTGGTCTGTCCCATTGGGATCGCCGGCACGACGGACAAGCGGCCCGCGGTCATCGCCGCCATGACCGCCGCCCAACTCTTGTTTGTGTTCGACGGCCAGTCGCCCGGCACATGACCGCTGCGCGGCGTCCCGTCTATCTCGACTACATGGCCAGCACGCCCTTGGACGAACAGGTACGCGTAGCTATGCGGCGCTGGCTAGAGCCGGATGCCGTTGGCAATCCCCACTCCGTGCATCACGGCGCCGGTTGGCGCGCTGCCGAGGCGGTCGAGCAAGCCCGCGCCCAAGTTGCCGCCCTGATTGGTGCGCGCCCGGGCGAGATCGTTTTCACATCGGGGGCAACCGAAGCCAACAACCTGGCCTTACGCGGACCCATCGGGCGCCGGCACATCATAACCTCGGCGATTGAGCATCCCAGCATCCTCGATGGCCTGCCCGTGCTGGAGCGCGACGGTGTCGCGGTCACGCGTCTACCGGTCGACCCCGACGGCCGAGTGACCCCGGATGACTTTGGTGTTGCAATCGATGAACGGCCGACCCTCGTGTCCATCATGGCCGCCAACAACGAGACCGGCGTGATCCAGCCGCTCGAAGAAATCGCGGCCGTCCGTGGTGCCCACGACACGTTGTTGCACACCGATGCCACCCAGATCCTCACCACCAGGCGGCTCGACGTGAACGCCCTAGGCCTCGACCTGCTCAGTCTGTCCGGGCACAAACTCTATGGACCCATGGGCATCGGCGCCCTTTTTGCGCGCGATGGCCTCGACCTCCAGCCGCTGTTATATGGCGGCGCCCAGCAGCATGGCCTGCGACCTGGCACCCTGCCGGTCGCTCTCTGCGTCGGTCTTGGCGAGGCCTGCCGCATCGCCGCCGAGCGCGCCGCCCATGACGAATCCCGCATACAACCCCTACGCGAGCACCTGTTCGCCGGTCTGAAGCGCACATTCCCGGACGTCCGCCGCAACGGGACGCCGCAGCACGCCCTTGCCGGCTGTTTGAACGTCACCCTTCCGGGGATCGATGCGGCGGCCATGCTGTTGGAACTGCCCGAATTGGCCTTGTCGACGGGATCGGCCTGCGCCTCCGGCAAACCGGGTCCATCTCACGTCCTACTGGCGATGGGACATAGTCCCCAGACCGCCCATTCCAGTGTTCGTTTCGGATTAGGTCGGCATACCAGCCGGTCTGATATAGACTTTGCGGTCGCCCGCTTCGCATCTTGGTGGGCGCAGGCTCGGCATTAGGTTCGGGCTGCGGCCGACATTGGAGAAAGAATGTATCCGTTATTGATCGATTGGGTTGGCCTGATAATTCGTTGGGTACACATCATTACCGGCATCGCCTGGATCGGCTCCTCATTCTATTTCATCTTCCTTGATGCCAGCCTGCGTCAGCGGGCGGCCATGCCCGACGGCGTCGCCGGTGAGAGTTGGCAGGTCCATGGCGGCGGTTTCTATCACATGCAGAAATATGCCACCGCCCCGGCGGATTTGCCTGCCGAACTGCATTGGTTCAAATACGAGGCCTATTTCACCTGGATCAGCGGTTTCCTCCTGCTTGCCCTGCTTTATTATTTGAGCGCCGAGCTCTTCCTGATCGATCCGGAGGTCTGGGATATCAATGCCGGCGTCGCCGTGCTTATCGGCGTGGCCTCGCTGGCCGCCGGTTGGGTCGTTTACGACCAGCTTTGCAAGTCACCGCTGGGACAGAACGAAACAGCACTATCGGCCGTCGGCTTCATCCTCTTGGTCGCCGTAAGTTGGGGCTACACTCAGGTCTTCTCCGGCCGCGGCGCCTTTATGCATTCCGGTGCGCTCATCGGCACCATCATGGTTGCCAACGTCTTCTTCATTATCATTCCCAACCAGAAGAAAGTCGTTGCCGACCTCATCGCCGGCCGGACCCCGGACCCCGCCCTTGGACGCGACGGCAAGCAGCGCTCCGTCCACAATAACTACCTGACGCTGCCGGTCCTTTTCGTCATGGTCAGCAACCACTACCCGATGACGTTCGAGAGCCGTTGGAATTGGTTGATTCTCACTTGCGTCATCGTCGTCGGCGGCGTGGTGCGGCATTTCTACAACCTCAAAAACGCCGGCAAGGGTGAGCAATATTGGCTCATGCCCATCGCCGGTGCCTTTATGCTCGCGGCCATCGGCTTGTCCTTGCCGCCACGAAGCAATGTGGCCCTAGAGGACATCCCGGAAGTGAGCTTCACCGAAGTACGGCGGATCATCGATGTCCGCTGCACGGTATGTCATTCCGCCACGCCCACCTTCGAAGGCTTCGATAGACCGCCCGGCGGCGTCATCTTCGACGATATGCGCGATATTCAGCGCTCTATTCCCCGCATTCGTACCCAAGCGGTGAACAGCCGTGCCATGCCCCTCGGCAACGTCACTGAAATGACCGATACGGAGCGTCAGACCCTCTCGCACTGGCTGGCGCGCGGGGCACCTTTGGAATGATCAAAGCCCTTCGTGGCCCCATGCTCAGTTTCTCCGAGCAGCCGCCAACAGCCGGAGAGGGGGCGTATCGGTATCTCGAAGATGGCCTATTGACCATCGAACACGGCCGGATCAGTCAGATCGATGACGCCTCCCGGCTGGCGCCGACGCTCGCCCCGGAGACCGTCATCGATCATTTCCCCGGCAAGCTGATCATGCCGGGCTTCATTGATCTCCATATCCACTACCCGCAAACCCAAGTCATCGCTTCCTATGGCGCCCAGCTGCTGGAGTGGCTCGAGCGCTATACGTTCGTCGAGGAACTGAAATACGCCGACCCCGACCATGCCGCCGCCGGTGCGCGCTTCTTCCTCGCTGAGTTGTTGCGCAACGGCACCACGACGGCGGCTGTCTACTGCGCTGTCAGCCCCAACTCCGTCGAAGCGTTTTTTGCCGAATCCGAACGGTGCAACACGCGCATGATTGCCGGCAAGGTCATGATGGACCGCAACGCGCCGCCCGGCCTGCGCGACACCCCCGAGCAGGGTTACGCGGACTCTCGCGCCTTGCTCGAGAAATGGCACGGCCGTGGCCGCCAGCTCTATGCCCTGACCCCCCGTTTCGCTATCACCTCGACGGAGGCGCAGCTCGAGGCGACCGGCACCCTGAAGAGAGAGTTCCCCGATACCTACTTGCAGACACACATCTCCGAGAACCGGGCCGAAGTGGCCGAAGTCGCCCGGCTGTTTCCGTGGTCCGAATCATACACTCATGTCTATGACCGCTACGGCCTCCTCGGTGAGCGCACGCTCTTGGGTCACTGCATCCACCTGACGGAGCCGGAACTGCAGCGCCTGTCGGAAACCGCGACCGTCGCCGCCCTGTGCCCGACCTCGAACCTGTTTATCGGCAGCGGTCTCTTCGATCTCCAGGCCCTGCATCGCCAGCCGCGTCCGGTCCGCACCGGGCTCGGCACCGATGTCGGTGGCGGCACCAGCTATTCCATGCTGCGAACCGCCGCGGAGGCGTATAAGGTCATGCAGCTCCAAGGTCAGAACCTGCCCGCCCTGGAGGCGTTCCACATGATCACCTGCGGTAATGCCCATGCCCTCAGCCTGGGCGATAAGATCGGCCGGTTGGCGCCCGGCTATGAGGCCGATATTGTCGTCCTCGATCCAACAGCCACGCCGACCATGCGTCATCGTATGGAGACCGCCGCCGGTAACCTGCCGGAGACCCTGTTTGTCCTGATGACGCTTGGTGACGACCGCGCCATCCACCGTACCTACGTGGCCGGAGACTGCCTCTAGGCGTTACTTGTCATGGCCTGCCGCCGCCCCCATCTATAACCAAGCGCCGTCGGCGCTTTTGTTTTTTTAGGGTTCTTGGCGATTTTTCCGGAGCGAGTATGTCAGAACTGACCGCGCTGTTCTCGGTCATCATGATTGACATCGTTCTCGCCTGCGACAACGCGATTGTCGTTGGAACCGCGGCCTCCGGCCTGCCGGCGGCCCAGCGCCGCAAGGTCATTTATCTCGGCGTCCTTCTGGCCCTTATTGCGCGTATCGGCTTTGCGCTCTTGGCCACCCAGCTCCTGAGCGTCATCGGTCTCTTGTTGGCCGGTGGGCTCCTGCTGCTTTGGGTTGCGTGGAAGATGTGGCGCGAAATAGCGCCCAGCCGACGCGGCGACGGAGATGCCGACGCCGCCCATTGCGCCCGCCATCCGAAATCCTTCCGCACGGCCGTTATTCATGTCGCCGCCGCGGATATATCCATGTCGCTTGACAACGTCCTGGCTGTCGCCGGCGCCGCCCGGCACGAGCCGCTCATCATGGCTTTTGGCTTGGCGTTGTCGGTCGCCCTGATGGCGGTCGCCGCGGGGTATGTGGCGCGCCTGATCGAACGCTTCCCCTGGATTGCTTATATCGGCCTGGTGATCATTGTCATTGTGGCCTTCGACATGATCCGCGACGGCGGCATGGAAGTCATGGCCGCTGCGGCCGCGGCACTTGTCTAGTCGGCTGCGACCCCCGCGACATCCGGCCGCGCCAACCGGTTATTGTCCTCATCCGTTCGCGCCCTAGCTTGTAGGCATGGACACCGGGGGAGGGGCCATGGCGGGATCCGCCGAGACCTATCGAACATATAACGGGCCGGCCTTATTCGCGCGCGGCTTCCGACCATTCTTTCTCGGCGCCGGCCTATTCGCCGCGATCGCCATTCCGCTGTGGCTCTCGCAGGCCCAGTCTGCCGGTCAGTTCGATGCGCTAGCCTGGCATAGCCACGAGATGGTCTTTGGCTATATCTCTGCCGTTCTGACCGGGTTCCTTCTGACCGCCATTCCCAACTGGACTGGCCGCCTACCGGTGACCGGATGGCCGCTGGCAGCCCTTTTCGCGCTCTGGGTTGCCGGGCGCCTAGCGCCGCTGGTGGCCGAGTCCGTCGGTCCCGCCGCCCTGGCGCTTGAGGCGTCCTTCCTGGTCCTGTTGAGCATCATCGCGTGGCGCGAGGTTCTGACCGGTAACAACCGTCGCAATATCCCTATCTGCGGTTTGGTAAGCTTCTTTGCCCTCGCCAATATCCTGTTCTACCTGGAACCCGTTTTGGGCCTGCCGCCGGGTATCGCCATCCGGGCCGCCATCGCGGTCATCGCCATACTGATCGCCTTGGTCGGTGGCCGCATTATCCCCAGCTTCACCCGCAATTGGCTGGCCAAGCGCAACCCCTCGGTCTTGCCGGCACCTTTTGGCCGCTTCGATATCGCCAGCCTTGCGGTCACCGCCGTGGCACTCCTGCTCTGGGTGGCGCAGCCGGCCGCCTTCGGTAGCGCCGTTGCCCTACTGGCCGCCGCCTTGCTGCACCTTGCCAGATTGGCAAGGTGGCAAGGTTGGCGGACCGTCGGGGAACCACTCGTGCTGGTGCTGCATGTCGGTTATGCCTGGTTGCCCGTTAGTCTGGGCCTGTTGGCGTTCAACACCGGTGCCCTTGCCGTATTCTGGCCCGTCAGTGGCCTCCACGCCCTCACCGCCGGGACTATCGGCATGATGACGGTGGCTGTCATGACCCGCGCTATCCTCGGGCACACGGGCCGCGAGCTGACCGCCGGTATGGGAACCGTGGCGATTTATGTGCTGATTTTCCTCGGCGCCGCGCTTCGGGTCATCGCTCTGACCCTGCCATTTGACGTTACGGCCGGATTGCACATTGCCGGGACGCTGTGGGCCGGTGGCTTTCTACTCTTTGTCGTTCTCTATGGCCCCCTACTGGTCGCCGGCACCAAGTCGGTACCCTAGGGCCGGTTGCGCCAGATCAATCACGGCCTCGCCCAATTGGCCTAGTGTCCAGTTTGTCTGCCACCACCACGGGGAGCGTCGGTCATGACGCGTACCATCGACAGGCTGCAGCGGGATCATGTGAATATTGCCAAACTGCTGAGCGTTCTCGAGCGCGAGTTGGCGACCTTCGACGCTGCGGGGAGTCCCGACTACGATATCTTTCAAAGCGCCGCCGAGTACTTTCTGACTTACCCCGATCAGGGGCACCACGTCGGGGAGGATTTGGTCTATCAGCGATTGTTGCAGCGAGACCCCGCCGCGGCCCAAGCCATCGGCGACGTCCAGCAGGAGCATCTGGCCCTCGCACGACGCCTGCAAAAATTCGCTGAAGTCCTCGGTAACGTCCTCGCCGACGTCGTTATCACCCGGACGACGGTCCACGATGT
>JAJFJA010000018.1 GCA_021774445.1 Alphaproteobacteria bacterium | reverse complement strand
GAACACCGCGGAAGCGTGAAAAAGGGCCCCATGATGCTTGCGGCAGTCGAGACAGTGACAAAGGCCGACCCGGTATGGGAGTCCCGACGCCACAATTCGGACGTTGCCGCACAGGCAACCGCCGGTGAATCGGTCCATGCTGCGTCTCCTCTGAACTAACAACTGGCAATTGTTGCGCGGCAAGCCGATTAGAACTTGCCGTGCCGCTTGTAGGCTTCCTGCGGGTCGATGCCCTGTAGAATCGCGGTGCGCACCAAATCCTCCTTGGCGATGGCGGCTTCGGCTTGGGTGACGATATCCGCCGCTTTCTCGTGCGGGATGACGACGCAGCCGTCGCGGTCGCCGCAGAGATAGTCGCCGGGATTGATGGTCACTTCGCCGATGACGACTGGCACGTCGGTGGCGTTGGGGAGCCAGGCGCCGACGATGTCGCGGGGCGTAAAGCCGCGGCACCAGGTTTGGAAACCGAGGTCGAGCAGGAAACCGATGTCGCGGGAGAAGCCGTCGATGAGGGCGCCGCGCACGCCGCGGAACTGCAGCGTCTCCGCCGACAGTTCGCCCATATGGGCGATGCGGCGGTCGTTGGGTTGGCACACCCACAGGGATCCGGTCGGGGCTTGCGATAACAAACCGGTCCAGGCCAACAGCGTTTCGTGGGGATCGGCGCCGGGTGCGGGTTGGCCGCTGATGGTAAAAGCCGGGCCGCAGAGCTGCTGAGCGGGCAGGATGGGTCGGATCTCGCCGGGGAGGACGAAATCCTGCATGCCGGCGTCGCGCATCACGTCATGTAGGACGCCGGTATAACAGCTCTCCAGACGCCGGGTGATCGGGTCAGTCGTTGAGGTCATAGGATGGCGTCATAGGATGGCGTCATAGGAGGGCGTCATAAGGGGGCGTCATGATAGAAGACCTCCTCCATCATGGCCCAGTGCTCACCCGGCTGACGGGTCGTCACCGGTTTCTGAAGCGGCATGCAGATATCCCACCAGCGCTGGGTCTCGGGATCGTCCGCCATCTGCTTGGCGTCGGCCTCGAAATCGGTGCCATGATACTCCCAATAGGCGAACAGCACCTGCTCGCCTTCATGCAGCCAGATACTGTAATTGCGAATATTGCACTTCTCGATGCGGTCCAGGACCCCGGGCCAGGTTTCGGCGTGCAACTTTTTATACTCGGCGATTTTTTCGGGGCGGATGCCGATCATCATGCCCATGCGTTGCATGTCTGCCTCCTATTTGGCGGTGTGGGCGACGCTGGCCCGGCCGGCGATGGCCTGCATGTCCCAAGCAATGCCGATGCCCGGAGCGTCCGGCGCGATAGCGTGACCGTCTTCGATGGTCAGTTGGGTGGTGGTGAGGTCGTCGAGCTGTGGGATGTATTCGACCCAGCGTGCATTGGGCACGGCGGCGCAGAGGCTGACATGCAGCTCCATCAGAAAATGCGGGCATATGGATTGGTTGAACGCTTCAGCCAGGTGTGCCGTCTTCAACCAGGGCGTGATGCCGCCGATCCGTGCGGCGTCGGTCTGGATGATCGAGCAGGCGCCCTGTTGCAGATATTCGCGAAAATGGGAGGGGCTGTAGAGGGATTCGCCGACTGCGATGGGCAGGCTGGTGGATCGGCATAACCGGACATGGCCGCCGAGATCCTCGGCCGGCAGCGGTTCCTCGAACCACGCCAGGTCGAGGGGTTCGAAACAGCGGGCGCGGCGGATGGCCTCGTCGACGGTGAAGGCCTGGTTGGCATCGACCATGATCTCAAAAGCCGGGCCGACCGCGTCGCGCACGGCGGCGAGCCGTTCCACATCCTCTGCGACATGGGGCCGGCCGACCTTGATCTTGCAGCCGCCGAAGCCGTCGGCTTGGCGGGCGACGGCATCTTCGACGATGGCGGCGGTGGAGATCTGGAGCCAGCCGCCCTCGGTGCTGTAAATCGGCACGCGCTGCCGGGCGCCGCCGGCAAGTCGCCAAAGGGGCTCGGCGGCGCGGATGCAGCGCAGGTCCCAAAGGGCGATGTCGATGGTCGCAAGGGCGAGCGAGGTAATGGCGCCCACCGCGGTGGCGTGGGTCCGGAAGAACAAATCACGCCAGATGGCTTCGATCTCGGTGGCCTCGCGACCGATCAGCGCCGGCAGCAGATGGTCCGAGAGCAAAGCGACTATGGAACTGCCGCCGGTGCCGATGGTGTAGCTGTAGCCGACCCCTTGGGCACCGTCGGCGTCGGTGAGCCGCAGGATGGGGGTTTCCTGGCTGACAAACGCCTGGATGGCGTCGGTCCGCTGCACTTTCGGCGGCAGGTCGGTCAGCCATAGTTCGGCTCGTACGATGCGCGCCATGTCAGTCCTTTAGTTGATGTGCGTTGGCCTTGCTGGGTTGGGCCGCGTCGCGCATGAGGATGGCGTTGACCCGGCGCAAGGCATCCTGATGCGTCTCCCAGGCGGCCGGGCTGAGATCGCTGTCCGGCCGCCGCGGCGCGTCGAAATGCCGGAACGCGTCGTGGCCGCGGGCGAGAACGGCATAGGTCCGGCCGCCGGATTGATGAACATGGCTCGGGATGTAACGGATTGCGAAACCGATCCGAGGCAGCGCACTGCGATTGGGGTTGGAGCCATGGATCAAGCGCACGTGGTGCAGGCTCATCTCGCCCGGCCGTAACACGACGTCGTGGGCGGCGGTCTCGTCGACAGCCGTTTGGACGTGCTGTCCGCGGCTCAGGAGGTTGTCGTCAACAAACGTATCCTCGTGGTCGATCTGGCCCCACTGATGGCTGCCCGGGAGTACGCGCAGGCAACCGCTTTCAGGCGTGCTCGGGGTTAGGGCGAGCCAGGCGGTGACGATCTCCGGCGGCTCGAGGCCCCAATAGGTACTGTCCTGATGCCAGGAGACGAAGTCCTGGCTGCTCGGACCCTTGTGAAAGAAGCCGGCCGCCCAGACGAGGATGTTCGGCCCAATAATAGTTTCCACCGCATCCAATATGCCGTCGTCCAGGGTCAGGTCGTAGAGCCAGGGAAATAACAGGTGGCAATTGCTGGCGAAGGCCGCCGGCGCGACCTCGGGCTGGTCCCGGTGCACCGCGGCGACCCGTTCATAAAGAGCGCCGGCCTCTTGTTCGCTCAGCACCGGCAATGGGGCGGCGAACCCGTGTTTTGCATATTGCTGCAAATCGAACATCGGCGTCCTCCCTCTGTTAGCCGGTTACGACGACGCCGCCGTCGACCACAAGGGCCTGGCCGGTCATCATCCGGCTGACGCCCGAGGCGAGGAATAAGGTTGCGCCGACGAT
This sequence comes from Alphaproteobacteria bacterium, assembly GCA_021774445.1. GTDB lineage: Bacteria > Pseudomonadota > Alphaproteobacteria > UBA6615 > UBA6615 > SZUA-147. The sequence goes on along the minus strand of JAJFJA010000018.1, from coordinate 38,242 downwards.
GTCCGCGGGCTTCAGGTGTTCCTGCAAGCATTGTTTGCCGAGATGGGCCGTGAGGTCCTCTGGCGTTGCCCAGAGGGCGAGTTGGCGGTCCGTGAGTACCCAGCCCGGCATGAGTGCGTTGACGCGAATGTTGTCGGGTCCCAATTCTCGGGCCAGAGAACGGGTTAGGCCGGTGATCGCGGCCTTGGAACTGGCGTAGGCGGGATAACCCGCGTTGCCCATCATGTAGGAAATCGAGGAAAAATTGACAATCGCGCCGCCGCCGGCCGCGCGCATGCCGGGCGCGGCCGCTTGGGCGGTGAAGAAATGCGGACGCAGGTTGACGTTGATCGTTTGGTCCCAGGCCTCGACCGAAAAGTCGGCAAGGTCGTGGCGGGTGTCGTTGGCGGCATTGTTGACCAGAACCGTGATCGGGCCATGGGCGTCGGCAGCCTTGGCCATAGTGCGACGAAGCGCCTCGACATCGGTGATGTCGCAGGGGACAAACATTGGCGTATTGTCATGTTTTTCTGCCATGGCCTGGACGAATTCGCCGGCGTCCGAACGCTGGACGAAGGCGACCTTGGCGCCTTGGCGCAAGAAGCCCTCGGTCAGGGCAGCGCCGATGCCCGAGCCGCCGCCGGTGATGAACACGCTGGCGTCCTTGAGGTCGTGGAATGTGGCGAAGTCTGTCATTTGAGCGGCCCTTTGGCTCGTTAGTCTTGATACTGCACGGTCTCAAATCGTCGGGATTCGGCGGAGCGTAGGATCGTGTCGACGATTTCCGCAACGCGATATCCGTCCCTGAACGTTGCGCCGTCCGGGTCGACTGCGGTGCCGTGTTCAACCGCAGACAACATATGATAGGCCTGAAAGGCGAAGCAGTCTCGCCAGCCGGTCGGATGTGCACCCTGGATGCCGACAGGTAATGAGAAGCGGGCGTAGGGATGTTCCTGCGCCGCGGTGGAAATGATACGAGGCCCTTTGCGGGGCTCGGTCAGCACGAGTTCGTTCAAGCGCTCCATGGAGAAGCTCAAGGTACCCTTGGTGCCGTCGACCTCGATACGCCCGGTGAGGGCATGGCCTGCCGGAATGCGCGACGCTTCGAAGGTGGCGAGGGCGCCCTGGTCGAGCCGGGCGACGGCGCTGAATGAGTCGTCATTGATATCGTTGCGGCCACCGGCAGGGTCGGTTGTCCAGGTGCGGGTGGCAGCACAGACGTCCTCGACTTCGCCGACGATGAAGCGGGCGACGTCGATGTGGTGGGAGCCGAGATCACCGGTGGCGCCGCCGCCGGCGCGGGTCTTGCTGAAGCGCCAGGACGGCACGCCATCGGGTTCGCGCATATCGAGCAGGAATTGGCTTCGGTAGTGGAGGATATCGCCAAGCTCGCCCGAGCGAACCATGTTTCGTGCGACACGGAGTGCGGGGATGAACCGGTGCACGAAAGCGCACATATGTTTGACGCCTGCAGCATCGACCGCCTGCCAGAGCGTGTGGGCCTCGGCTGCGGTTGCGGCAAGAGGTTTTTCGCTGAAGACATGCTTGCCTGCCTGTGCGGCAGCGATGGTCGGATCGATGTGGGCGTCGTTGGGACCGGCGTTGATGAACAGGTCGATACCGTCGCGCGCCACCGACCTCGACCAGTCGTCCAAAACGATGTTTTCCCAGCCGAAGCGCTCGGCGACTTCCGTCGCAAGCGCCTGGCCTGGCCCGAGCTCGATCAAGTCGGCGAGATACGGGGATACTTTCCGCTCGCGGGATTTCGCGGCGAGGCCGAGAGCCAATGAATGCATTTGGCCAATGAAACCGGCCCCGAGCATGGCGATATTCGTCATGGCTTTGTTACTCGTCGTTCTGGCCAACGCCGGCGCGTCAGTGGGGCCATTTGTAGGGGCTGAGATCGGCTTCTTCGGCGCTGTCAAACAGCACTTCAAACTTGTTGCCGTCGGGGTCGAACATCTCGACCTGGCGGATGTTCACCTGCGGCGCGACAAAGACATTGTAGGGAATGTCGAGCTGTCGCAGACGGTCGATAAATTCGGCCAGTCCTTGTCCCGTCAGGGCGTAGTGATTCACCTGGGGCTCTTCGTTGCGATAAGGCACGGCGGTCTCGACCAGGTGGATAATGGGAATCTCATTGAGATAAAGCCACGTGCCATTGACCTCGAATGGTGGCCGATCCCCGACAGTCAGACCAAGCACCTGGCGGTAAAAGTCGATAAGTCTAGGCTGGTCCGCGGTGATGAGGTTGACGTGATGCAGCGCGTTGATTTGCATCCGTATCTCCTTATTTCAGAGCTCGATCCAAGCGCCGGATCGGTCGTTGGATTTGGCCGTCGCTTCATAGAAACGCATCGTGTTGACGCCGTCCTCGACGGTTGGAAAGTGGCCTAATTCCGGCATGTGGCCGGCGCCGAGGGCCTTGGCAAAATAGGTGTCCGCGAAGTCGCGGTAAAGGTTCGCGAAGGCCAGCACATAGCCCTCCGGGTGGCCCTCGCGGAGGCGGCAGGCGTGCATCCCCTCAGGCGTCAGCCGGTCCGGATGTCCCGGCGTCAGCCGTTCCGCCGGCCGGTCGGCATGCTGCAGCACAAGTGTCTCAGGCTGCTCCTGCTGCCAAATGACGGCGCCTTCAGTCCCGTGGATGCGGAAACCAAGGCCGTGCTCGTTACCCGCGGCGGTGAAGGAAAGCCACATACGGCCGAACACGTCGTCGGCGTATTTCAGAACGATCTGGACGTCGTCGTAGGTTTCTCGTCCCGGGGTCAGGATCGACATGTTGGCGGACAGGGCGACCGGGAGTCGGTCCGAGACGAAGTTCGCCATGTGGTATGTGTGGGTGCCGATCTCACCGAGTATCGCCTCCTTGCCCATGAATTCCGGGCGGAAACGCCAGTGGCGTTTGTCGCGTTCGGGTTCCTCAACCAAGAACGACCCGGCGACGAAGTCGCATTCGATCTGGCGGACCTTGCCGATGGCGCCGGCGCGGACCCGGGCGCGCGCCTCGCGTACCATGGGGTATCCGGAATAGCAGTGGGTCAAGGCGAAGAGCCGACCGCTGTCTTGCACGGTTCGTCGTAGTTGCTCGGCCTCCGCCAAAGTGCAGGTCATCGGCTTCTCGCAAATGACGTCGATGCTCTGCGCCATGAAGAGCGTGGCAATCCCAGCATGCAGATGAGGCGGCGTGGCGATCGTCACGACCTCGATACCGTCCTCGCGTGCCGCTTCGCGCTGCGCCATTTCGCGATAATCAGTATAGCTGCGGTCAGGGGCGATCAGACTTTGCGCCGCTGTTTCGTGGGCAATATCGGGGTCGATCGACATCGCCCCGGCGACCAGTTCATAACGGTTGTCGAGCCGGGCGCTCAGCCGGTGAACCTCGCCGATCAAGGAATCGATGCCGCCGCCGACCATGCCCCAGCGGATCCGTCGCCCAAAACTGCGTAGGAGGTCGTAAGTCATAGAAGTCACTCCGGTAGCCGGGCGGTCGGCGTGTCTCCGGCTATTGCTCGAGGCCTGGGGCAAGCAGCCAGCGGTGGATCAAGCCAATCTGCCCTTTCACCATATCTCTGCCAGAAATGAAGCCGGTTTCCGCCTGTTTGGCAAGCGCCTGCAGTCGGGTCCGCGGCGGATCCGCGACGATGTCAGCGACCCACGAGGCCCGCGCAACCAGGTTAAGGTCGAAGGGACTGGGATCTTCGAGGCGCATGCCGAGCGGCGTCGCATTGATGAGCAGGTCGTAGGTGTCGTATGCCGGCTCGGCCAAGTGAGCGGTGTCGTTTGGCAGGATTTGCAGAGCCGTGGCAATTGCGCCGGCATCGCGATCGGCAATGGCGAGGGAGGCGCAGCCGTGGGTCGCTATAGCGAACGCTATAGAGAGGCCAGCGCCGCCGGCGCCGACGAGAAGTACACGGGTCGTTGCGAGCGGGACATGGTTCGCGTGCAGGGCGTTAACAAGTGCGGGGCCATCAAATTGGGCGCCCACGAGGCTGCCGGAGGGTAGCCGTTTGACTGAGTTCACACTGCCGACGCGCTGGGATATGGCAGAGACGGCCGCGAGATAAGGTATGATGGTTTTCTTGTGGGGCATCGTGATAAGCAGCCCGTCGACGGTATCGTCAGCTGATACAGCCCGCATAAACATATCGAGGTCGTCGGGATCGACATGTCGGGCTTCGACCCGCGCCTCGATGTGCAAGCGCTTGAAGCACGCTCGCAGCAAGGGTGGGGTGCGCACATTGGTTACCGGGGCGCCGATCATGATGTAGTGCCGGTCTGTCACGGCTTTCGGCATCCGTCCACCGTTGCTATTTGAACTTGTAGATCCCTAGCTTCTCGAAGGTCGTATAAACCCGCTGAGCATATTGGGCGAAGTCGGGATAATCGCCTAGATGAGCCGGGCGTGGCCGCGGCAGGTCGATATGGATCTCATCGACAATTTTTCCCGGACCGTCCGACATGACGAGCACGCGGTCCGACAGCCCCACCGCCTCCTCAATCGAATGGGTGATGAAGAGAACGGTCTTGCGGGTTTCGAGCCAGAGCATCTCCAAGTCATGGCGGATTTGCGTTCTGGTGATTGCGTCCAAGGCACCGAATGGCTCATCCATCAGCAGCATGGAGGGCTGATGAACGAGCGCCCGCGCGATAGATACGCGCTGCCGCATGCCGCCCGAGAGCTGCCAGGGATAGCGGTTCTCGGCGCCGGTCAAGCCGAGTTTCTCGAACAGAGCGTCAGCGCGCTCTCGCAGTTCCTGCCGATCAAGACGCCGAATCTCCTGTTGCAGCATCACGTTCCGAATCGCGGTACGGAATTCGAGAAGGAGGTGGTCCTGAAAGACGATGCCAACTTCAGACAGTGGCGCAGATAGCGGTACACCGTCGATTTCGATCTTGCCCTCGGTGGTTTTTTCGAGGCCGGCGACCAACAGCATCGTGGTGCTTTTACCGCAACCGGAGGGGCCGATCAGGCTGACGAACTCGCCCGGTTTGACGTCCAGGTCGATCGGCCCCAGCGCATGGTGAGCGGAAGGGCCGGTGCCGAACACCTTCTTGATCCCGCGTCCGGCAATTGACGCGCCGGTGTCGGCGGCGCGTTCCTGGCCGTTTGCCCGCATATTGGTCACCTCTGATTTTCCAATCATGTTCATATTCTACTATCCGCACTACTGCCGGGCCCAGGGCATTAGCAGCCGTTCGGCCGCTACCATGAGCCCGTTGAAGACGAGGGCGACCGAAGCGGTTGCTATTAATCCGCTGAACATCAGTGTGGTATCCATGAAGCTGGAGGCGCGCATGATCATGAAGCCGAGCCCCGCGCTTGAGGCGATAAACTCGGCAATGATGACACCTTCAATCGCTTTCACGATACCGATCTTCATGCCGGCGAAGATGTACCGCATAGAAGCAGGTATGCGGATGTACCGGAAGGTCTGCAACTGGGATGCGCCCATGGAGCGAGTAATGTGGTAAAGGCGAGGATCGACCGCCCTGAATCCGGACATGCTATCGACCAGAACCGGGAAAAAGCACATCAGGAATACGATGATGACGGAAGCCAGCGGGCCGATACCGAACCAGACAACGAAGATCGGTCCGACCACGGTCTTCGGCATGATGTTGAGAAAGATGATTACCGGAAAGAGCCCACGTTCGAGCGACCGCACGGAGACGATGGCGAGAGCCAACGGAACGGCGATTAGTACGCCGATGGCGAACCCGAATGCGATGGTCTTCGATGTCACCCAGGCATGGCCGGCGATTGTGGTAAAGTCGGTCGATAACCGAGACAAGAAATCTGAGGGTTTGGGCACCAGCCAGGCCGGAACCTCTAATACCCGAATTAAGATTTCCCATGTGCCAAGGAAAACGATCACGGACAACACGGGAAAAACCAAGGACCAGATCCACTCGCCCTTGAACGGCCGGCCGGGTGTGTCGGAAACAGCGGTTGCGGCGGTGGTCATTGCCACGGTGGGGTCCTGGCCGTGAGAGGGTTACTGCCGAGCCGGGAGGTGCGGTGATAGCGAGCAGACCGTGCTGCTCGCTATCACTTTCGTCGATCAAATCGTCCGGTTACGGACAGGCATATGCGTTCGCCGGAAGATAGTCCGCCGAATAGTAGGTGGTTATCGGCCGATCTTTGGGGAATTCCATCGCCGTCGTCATGACATTGTAAATGTTGTCCCACGTTGCCGCGTCGGTGACGCCGATGCTGTCTCCCGATCCGCCCGGGCAGACCGAGGCGAAACTGTAGATTGCGCCCTGCATAAGAACATCCTTAGAATTTTCCGTTTCAGGAAATATCTCCAAAAGGGCATCTACCGCAGCACCCGGGTCCTTCATGGCTTCTTGCCAGCCCTTCATTGTCGCTTCGATGAAACGCCGGTACAGATCCGGATGGGCGGCGAGCTTGTCCTCGCGGGCGATCAGGCTGAGGCTGACCAAGGGAACGCCGTTATTGTAGAAGTACATGTTTCCGGCCTCGATCCCCTGCTGGGCAAGCGGTACGACGACATTCTCGGGGGTCTCGGCGACTGCATCGATGGCGCCGGAGGTGAGCAGGCCCAGGGTCGCGTTCTGGGCGGCAGACACGATTTCGACGTCGGACTCGGCAATGCCGTTGGCTTGCAGGAAAATGGGTACCAGCGGCACCATCGCAGACCCGGGCGGGACGGAAAGCTTCTTGCCAACCAAGTCTTTGGGCTCCTTGATCCCGGATGACTCAAGGAATTGGACGCCGAATTGTCCGGACTTCCAGATGGTCGAGATGATCTTGATGGGCGCGCCTTTCGACGCAACATTCAACGCGGCCCCCGCGTCGGCATAACCCAGCTCGGCCTGGCCTGTCGCGACCATCTGCGCCGCGACCGATGAGCCACGCCCTTCTTCCAACTCTACCTCCAGCCCCTCATCGGCGTAATAGCCGTTCTTTTGGGCCATGGCGAAGCCTAGATGAGCGGAATCGGCGGTCCAGTTCATCGTCATCTTGATCTTCTCGGCCGCGATCGCGTTTGCGGCGAAAGAAAGGACGGCGGTTGCGGCGACTGTCGCCACGAGACTCTTTGCTGTCTGTTTCATTGATGTCTCCCTAGTTTTCGCATGTCACTACGATGTACTTCCTCGACCTTACCAGCCTTATCTCTCCCTTTTCGTTGAGTCACTCCTATGCGTTGTCTTCGACCCCGCGACGCCATGGCAGAAGAACGTTTTCCAGCACGACGATTCCGTAGTTCAGGAAAACGCCGATCGTCGATGCGACGACGAGCACGGCGAAAATGAGCGGTGTGTCATGGCTATCCATGGCGCGCAATACGACATGGCCGAGACCGTTGTTCGAGTTGAGCCACTCGACAACGATCACGACCGTGACGGCAATGACGATGGTGATCTTGAGACCGGAAAAGATGTTCGGTGCGGCCGATGGAAGCTGGAAACGCCAAAATGTTTGCCACCCGGAGGCGCCCATGGATCGGCTCAGGTAGTAATGACGTCGATCCATGGATTTGAAACCGGCAACGCTGTCGACCAATATGGGAAAGAAGGTTATCAGCGAGGTGAGCAGGATCTTGGGAAAGTCGCTGAATCCGAACCAGACAAGCAGCAGAGGTGCCAGGGTAATTTTCGGCAGTCCCTGAATGAAAACAACCAGCGGATACAGCAGGCGTTCGCAAATGCGGAAGCTGGCGATCAGGTAGCCAAGCACGACACCGGGAATGGTGCCGGCGACGAAACCATAGAGTATTAGCTTCGTCGTTATCGCTCCTTGCAGCAGTAGTCGATCGAAATCGTGAAATATTCGGACGAGGAAAACCGACGGCGCGGGCAGGATGAAGGACTGAACGTCAAAGGCGCGGACTAGTACCTCCCACACGATTAGCAACCCCGCGAACCACAGGGCCGGCTCGTACACCCTTTTGAGCATGCCGGTCACTGACCGAGCCTCATCACTCACCTACCGCGGCGAAGTTCGGTGAGGCTGTTCCGGTTACCGTGCCGCGCTGGCGGGTGCGGAGCGGCCAAAGCACCGTTATCTCGTCGGCGGCGGCGTGCAGCTCTCGGCTCAACTCGTCAAAGCGCTCGGGTACGATGCGCACCAGCGGCCCGGCAACACTGATGGTCCCTGCAGCCGGGGCATCCTCGGACTCATCACTGAAGAACGGCACGGCCACCGCCGCCGTGCCAACCTCGGCTTCTTCGATGGCAACGGCGTAGCCGCGCGATCTTGTTTCAGCGAGGTTGTGTCGCAATTCGTCGACGCTGCGGGCAGCCATCGGCCCCAACGGCCGCACGGCGTCGAAGCCGCGGGTGCAGACAATGCGCAGGGCCTCGTTCTCAGGCAGTGTTGCCAACCAAGCTTTGCCGTTGGCCGTGGCGTGGAGAACCAATTCCAACCCCATATCCGGGTCATAGCGTAGACCGCCGGTTGCTCCCTGTGCCCGGGCGACCCAAACAAGGTCATCGCCTTCGACGATCGCTAGCCTGCAATACTCTTTGGTGCGCTGGGCAAGGCGGTTGAGCACCGTCTGCACGATGTCGGAAACGGCGCGGGCCTCGAGGTTACGAAATGCGAGGGTGCACAGCCGAAGGGACAGGGCATAGTTCTGACTGGCCGGATCTTGGACCACCCAACCGCAGGTGACGAGCGTCGCCAACGTGCGGTGCGCGGCACTGTTCGGCAGGCCGACGCGTCTGGCGAGCTCGATAAGCTCGACCGGCTCGCTCTCGCCGGCAAGCGCTTCGACGAGATGCAAGCAACGCTCAATCGCTATGACTGTCATTCGCTATATCCCTGCAACTGGCCCGAGTGTATAGAAACGAATTCAAAATTGGAATATGTTTTCATTTTTGTGACGTATCGGAGGTTCGGATGAGTCTGGTGGGCGAAGGGGCGGTCGCAATCTGGCATGACATCCTGCCGGAGGGACGGGAGGATTTCTATGCGTGGCACGGCAGGGAACACATGCCGGAACGGGTCGGGATTCCGGGGTTTCTGCGGGGCAGGCGCTACGAAGCAATTCACGCCGATCTGGCGTATTTCAACCTGTACGAAGCCCGCTCCCCAAAGGTTCTGGCTAGCCCCGACTACCAGGAAAGACTCAATAACCCGACACCTTGGACCCGGGCGATGGTAAAGCACTACAAGCATGTCGCGCGCTCGATCTGCCGTGTCGCAGCGACGTTTGGTACCGGGCAGGGCGGGATGATCGCCACCTGGCGCTACGATGTTCCGGAGGACGGCTCCGCCGGACATATTGAAGCCCTGACAGGGAAAATCTTGCCGGAGCTAGCGGCCAACGGCGGCGTTGCCGGCGCTCACCTTTTGATCGCCGATCCGGATATCAGCGCCGTCGACACAGCCGAGCGCAAGGTGCGCGGCGAGCCGAACCGCATCCCGCGGTGGATCGTGCTGGTCGAGGGCTGGGCCGACATCGCTATGTTCGGCGAGGTCTGCCGAGAAGCGCTATCCGACGATGTGCTTGTCTCGGCTGGGGCTGCCGGGCCTGCAGACAAGGGGCTCTACCAGTTGCAAGCGGCAATAAGCCTGGCCGACCTGAAGCGGGGCTGAGCTGAATTCGGCGCCTTCAATTGACCGGTGAAACGCCTCACGAAGGGGCTTTCAGATCCCGCTTTTAGGCCGATGTGTGCCTTGTGCGCGAACGTCTTGGCCGGCGACGTGGGGCCGGCCTTCGCGTGTTCGTTAGCTTAGCTTTTCCCGATAGCGCCGCGGCGGCTATGCTGCGCGAGAATGGCCAGGCCGCGGAGGATTACGCTGATGTCCGAGGAGCACTACAAAGGTAGCAGCATCGCGCCCGAGCCAACCCGGCGCGTCGATGGTCGTTTCGTTGCCAACGGTGTTTTGCGACAGCCGGACGGCGCGACGGTACGCAATCTTCGCTTCACCGCGCCCGGGGAGTTCGATAGCGCGGAGGACGCTGCCGCTGCGTTCGTAAGTGAGGCCAAGCGGCGGCTGGACGCGGGCGAGATCTAGGACCCGAAGATCCGTGCTCGCGACCGATAGTCGCAAACGGTAACCAGATTCCAACCAACAAGAACCAAGCAGATCATGGCATATCAAGACCCAAAAGTGACTGACCCGGCGCCGTTCGAGAAGCTCAGCGCCTTTTATCTCGGCCGCGTCTACGATGCCGACGCCGGCACCGTGACGCCGGCGCCGTTGCTTTATGATGCCAAAGACTTGACGACCCACGCGGTCTGCGTGGGCATGACCGGCAGCGGTAAGACCGGGCTCTGCCTCTCGCTCCTCGAAGAAGCAGCGATTGATGGAATCCCCGCCATCGCCATCGATCCGAAGGGCGATATCGGGAACCTGCTGCTGTCCTTTCCGGAGCTTGCGCCGAGTGACTTTGCGCCGTGGGTTGATCCGGGCTCGGCGGCGCGCAAGGGCGAGACCATCGCCGAACACGCCGCGAGCACCGCCAAGCTGTGGCGTAAGGGGCTGGCCGATTGGGGGCAGGACGGCCGGCGTATCGAGCGGCTGCGCGACGCCGTTGACATTGCTATCTACACGCCGGGCAGCAATGCCGGTCTACCGATTTCTCTGCTGCGCTCCTTCGCCGCCCCGCCGGCCGGGCTGATTGACGATCCGGATGGGTTCCGCGAGCGGGTCAGTGCCGCCGTGTCGGGTCTGCTTGCATTGATCGGCGTGACGGCCGATCCGGTGCGCAGCCGTGAGCATATCCTGCTGTCGACCTTGTTGGCGCATCATTGGCAAGCCGGCCGCGATCTGAGCGTCGCCGAACTGGTGCGGGAGATCCAGCAGCCGCCCTTCGACAGGATCGGGGTGATGGATCTGGAGGCGGTCTATCCCGCCGACGACCGTTTCGGTTTGTCGATGATGCTCAACAATCTGCTGGCGTCGCCAGGCTTCGCTGCCTGGATGGACGGCGAACCGCTGGACATTGGGAAGCTGCTGTGGACGGAGAGCGGCAAGCCGCGCATTTCCGTGCTGTCGATCGCCCATCTTTCCGATGCCGAACGGATGTTCTTCGTGACGATTTTGTTCAACGAGGTCGTTGCCTGGGTCAGAGCGCAGAGCGGGACGACAAGTCTGCGGGCGCTGCTATATATGGATGAGGTGTTCGGCTATTTGCCGCCGACCGAAAATCCGCCATCGAAGAAACCGCTGCTGACACTGTTGAAACAGGCCCGGGCCTATGGCGTCGGTGTGGTTCTGGCAACCCAAAATCCCGTAGACCTAGATTACAAAGGGCTGTCCAACACCGGCACGTGGTTCGTCGGACGACTGCAGACAGAACGCGACAAGCTACGTCTTCTGGATGGCCTCGAGAGTGTTGCGGCGACAAGTGGCGGCGGTTTCGACCGGGGCCGCGTCGATCGCCTTCTGTCCGGCCTGCCAAGCCGTGTCTTCCTGACGAACAACGTGCATGAAGACGCTCCGGTTCTGATGCATACGCGCTGGGCCTTGTCCTATTTGCGCGGTCCGATGACCCGGAACGAGATTCAGCGGCTGTCGGTGGAGCAGGCGCCGGTAGAGGCCGATGCAACCCCGGTGGCGGAAGGGAATTTGACGGGAGTTGCACAATCATCGGGCAAAAAACCGAGAGCCGCGAAATCCAAATCCGAAACTTCGGAACGCCCGGTGTTGCCGCCGGAGATCGGCGAAGGCTTTCTGCCGGTCACAGAGGCCACAGGAAACGAGGCCGGCTTGTTCTACCGGCCGATGCTCTGGGGCGCGGCCGATCTGCACTATGTCAATGCTCGGCTCGACCTCGATCGTTGGCGCCGGGCGGCATGCCTCGCTCCGGTAGGTGAGAAAGTCAGCGCCGCGACCCTGTGGCGGGAGGCCGAGACGCTGTACGACATTGAGATCGAAATGGAGGATGCGCCCGAGGACGAGGCAGGTTTTGCCGCGTTGGCTTCCGCGGCGATGCAGGCGAAGCGCTACAAGAGCTGGCAGAGTGCCCTGAAGACGCATGTTTATCGTCATTGTGGCTTGAGCTTGCGTACTTGCAAGGCTCTCAAGCTGACCTCCGGCCCAGATGAGAGCGCGGCGGAATTTCTGGTACGGTCACGTGAAGCCGTCCGGGAGAAGCGGGATCTGGAGGTCGAGAAGTTGCGCAAGCGCTACGCGCCGAAACTAGCGCGGCTTGAGCAGAAGATCCGGACAGCAGAGGATCGGCTGGGGCGAGAGCAGTCGCAGTACAAACATCAGAAAATGCAAACGGCAATCTCTATGGGGACGACCGTGCTGGGCGCCTTGTTCGGGCGCAAGGCCGCCAGCGTCGGCACCGTCGGGCGCGCCGGCACAACATTGCGTGGCGCCGGCCGGGCGGCGCGCGAACGCCAGGACGTGAAGCGTGCGGAAGAGCAGATCGTGCTCCTGAACTCGCAGCTGGGCGAGCTCTCTGACGAATTCGATGCGGAAACTGAAGCGCTGCGCCAGGCCCTCGAGCCGGAGATGTTCGAATTCAGCGAACAGACCGTGCGCCCGCGCAAGGCCGACCTGAGTGCCTCCGAAATCAAACTTGTCTGGGCACCTTACTGGATCGACAAAGACGGGTTCGCCGAGGCGGCGTTCGACTTGGGCGCTTAGCACACTGCTTCGGCTCATCCGACAGCCTGGCGGCGTTTCGGAACTTCGCGCGGGGGGTCTTTACGCAACCGCAAGTCATCTCCAGAAAGTCCAAAATGGACATTTGTTGGGTTTCTTTGTGTCACGCTTCACAGCCTAATGGGTCTTATTTCGCGCCCTAATTTGCTGGGTGTGACGCAACTAGGGAGGTGGACCTGATATGAAAATTATGAAGCAAATAGCCAGTTCTGTTGTCGGCTTGGCGGTCGTAGGCCTTATGGGTTCGGCGCCGGTATTCGCGCAGGATATGAAAATGTCCTTCATCGTTAAGGACATGACCAACCCGTACTACTGGCGCATGGGCGAGGGTGCAAAAAAGGCTGCCGCCGAGCTGGGTATTGACCTGACTTTTGTTTCGGCAAAGGTCAATGGCGACATTGAAGGCCAGATCGCCGTGGTCGAAACGGAACTGGTCAAGTCGCCCGATGCGATCGTTCTGGTGCCAATGAACGGGACGGCGCTGATACCCAAGGTGATGGAAGCCAACAACCTGGGAATTCCGGTCATCACGGCAGATACCCGCGTCGACGACGGTCCGGGCAAGGTCGAAACATTTGTCGGGCTGGACGAACGGGAGTCATTCGCCGGCATGGCCGAATGGGTTGTCGAGAAACTGGGCGGAACCGGAAAAGTTGCTATCCTGGAAGGGTTCCGGGGCAGTTCGACCGCTGAGCTCCGACTCAATGGGATGATGGACGTATTTAATGCCAACGAAGGGATCGAAGTCGTGGCATCCATCGCCGCAGATTGGGACCGTGAAAAGGGTCTGAAAGCGTCCGAGGATATCCTGCAGGCGCATCCGGATGTCGCCGCAATCATTGGCTCAAATGACCAGATGGCATTGGGAGCGGTTCAGGCCGTCAAAGGGGCCGGCAAACTGGATCAAGTGTTGATCGTTGGCGACGATGCGATCCCGTCAGCTCTGTCAGCTCTAAAGGCTGGCGATCTGGACGCGACGATAGACGGCAACACCGATAGGGTCGGCTATGAGGCGGTCAAGGCTGCCTATGAGCTGGTCGCCAACGGAACCAAACCTGACGCTATGATCACGGTTCCCTCGTCGATCATGATCGATAAGGATGTGACGCAGGCATATCTAGACGGCCGCGGCATCGAATTAGAGTAAAATTTGCTATCAACCTTAACGCCAGCCAAGCTGTTGCTTGGCTGGCGTATTTGATTCGGGATTCGGCGACATGGCAGAAACTGGCCCCCTTGTTGAGATGCGAAATATCTCAAAACATTTTGGCGGTCTGCAAGCGCTAACCGATGTTAGCGTCGACCTTTATCCCGGGGAAGTCGTTGGTATTTTGGGTCACAACGGGGCGGGAAAATCAACCCTGATCAAGATCCTTGCGGGGGCGCAAAGAGCGGACAGCGGCGAGATCATAATTGCCGGGGAGCATGCCCATATCGGCGATCCAAACGACGCCCGGAAGTATGGGGTTGAAACGATTTATCAAGAACTGGCCCTATGCGGGAATTTGAGCGCTCCGGCCAACTTGTTCATGGGACGCGAGCCGCAAAGATTCGGCTTTCTCCGTAAGAAATTCATGCGCGATGAAGCCGCCAAAGCCTTGAAAAAATTGAGTATCAAAATCAAATCACTTGGTGCCGAAGTCGAAAGTATGTCCGGTGGACAGCGACAGGCGATCTCGATCAGCCGTGCGGTTTACTTCGATGCCAGGATATTGATCATGGACGAGCCTACAGCCGCCCTGGGCATGGAAGAGACGGAGATGGTCATCAAATTGATCCAGGAATTGAAGAGTAATGGCTTAGGTATTTTTTGGATCAGCCATGACATCCACGATGTCTATGCGTTCACCGATAGGATCGCGATCTTGAACGGTGGTCGGAATGTAATCACCTGCGCGACCAAAGACTTCACCCAGGACGAAATCGTGTCGATGATTATCACGGGCAAGCCTTTGGATCGGTCGCAGGCGACTGGACAAGGGAACCGTGCCCAATGAAGTCCCTTGTCGTGAGACTCCAGTCCTATTCGCTGACCTGGATCATCCTTATCGCCGTTATTCTAGGCGCTGTTCTATCGAACTTATCGCCCTATTTTCTGACAACAGGCAATGTGACAAACCTGATGAAACAGGTTTCGATTGTTGCAATTCTGGCCGCCGGTCAGTCGATTGTCATCATTTCGGGTGGGATCGACCTATCCGTTGGGTCAGTACTTGCGCTCTCGGCAATTACCATTGGGTGGCTGGTCCAGCAAGGTGTTGACCCCGCCTTAGCGTCGCTTTGTGGGCTTGCGGTGGGTACGTTTGCGGGCTTCGTCAACGGCTTCATCATCACTCGAGGTCGGATCGCGCCCTTTATCGCCACGCTCGGCATGCTGGGCATCGCACGGGGTCTGGCGCTGGTGGTGACCGAAGGTGTTAGCTACCAGGTGCTGGTACCGTTTTTCCTCTACATCGGAAACTCCAGCTTTCTCGGTCTGCCAGTCCCGATCTTTTTCGTCATTGTCACTTTCGCGGCCATCTACGTCATGATGGTCAGTTCTCGCTTCGGCCGTCACGTCTACGCGATTGGCGGCGACGAGCGTGTGGCGCGCTTGCAAGGCATACCCGTCGATCGGCAAAAGACGAAGGTCTATATGCTGAGTGGTTTTCTAGCTGCCGTTGCCGCAATCGTGATGGTGGGCCGACTGGCGGCCACGCCGCCGAATGTGGCGCAGGGGATCGAATTGCAGGCGATTGCCGCGGTGATCATCGGCGGTATTAGTTTTGCCGGTGGTAGGGGCGTGGTGCTGACCGCGCTTGTCGGAGCGGTGATTATGGCCATGATTACAAACGGGTTGAATATCCTGGGAATATCTTCTTTCTGGCAACAGGTGTTGATCGGCGCGGTGATTATAGCGGCGGTTTGGCTGGACAATATCAAGTCTGGAATCAGGGCATAGGCCGGTCGGGCCGCTTTCGTCAATAGTGGCCGTTTGCCCGCATGAGCTGGTCGATGCGCTGTTGCGCGCACGCTAATGCCGCGTGGGGTTTCAGCTCGCCGGTCAGCATATGGTGCAGCTCCGTTCCGGCGATTTGGACGATTTCAGAGAACTCGGGTACCGGCGGCCGCGGCCAATGCTGCAATTGGCCGAGACGGGCCATCTCATCAACGGCGCCGATAATTGGGCTGACGGCGCGGACTTCCGGGTCGTTGCTGACGCTAAAGCGTGGGCTGACAAGGCTGCCGTTCTGAACATAGAGCTTCATCATCTCCGGGCTCGTGAGCCAGGCGATAACGCGCCATGCGAGGTGCACACGCTGTTCGTCCAGATTAGCGGGAATACCGAGGGCGAATCCGCCGATCGGCGAAATATTATCCGCCTTAAGGCCTGCCGGGTGTGGCGCATAACCGACGTTTCCCTGTGCCTCGGAATTATCGCTCGGGTCAAATCCGGCCGCTCTGCACGTCCAGGCGTAAGCCATGGCCACCCGCCCCTGAGAAAACGCGTCGACGCTGCGGTTCCATTCCATGGATAGGATATCGGGCGGCGAGAATTCGAGGAGACGCACCAGATATTCGGCCGTCTCACGGGCCTCCGGCGTATCCAGCATCGGTCGGTACGCTTCTCCTGGGAGGTCCGAGAACTGAAACCCGTCGCTTGCCGGCGGGAGGTTGATGATGGGTCGGCCATGCGCCGCCATGGTCTGGATGAAGGTGTGGCCGAGGGGCGTACCCCGTCCGGCGCACCACGCGATACCGTAGCGTCCCCTCGCAGGTTCATTGAGGGCGGCGCACGCAGTAAGTAAATCATGAGTCGTCGTGGGAGCGGTAAGTCCTACCGCCGCAAGGCGGTCCGATCGATATACAAGTATTTCCGGCATCGGTTCGATGGGGATGCCGAAGATATCGCCGTCTCGGGCGACGGCCTCCCAACCGCCCGGGTGAAAGTCCGCCTGGTTGATGGTGCCCTTGCCGAGAAATTCGTTGAGCGGAAGCAGCACACCGGAGGTCGCAAACTCGCCCAGCCATGGTAGATCCCAACCAACTATGTCGTAGCGCGACTTGGGGCGCTCGGCGTTCGACAACGTCGCCGCGCGGAGCTGATCCAGCTCAACCGTGTCAAGTTCCACTCGCGCGCCGATCAGTGACTCCAAGTCGGCGTGGAGTCTCTCCAAAGTCAGGAAAACCGGGTCGTCATCGGTCAGTATTCGAATTGAGCCACCGATCATCTTGTCCGAGCTTAGGATCGACGGCGCCGGAATGATCCGAGCCGCGAGGTAGGAAGCGCCGAAAAAGAAATCCGCACTGCCGCCGTCGCCATCATTGGGCAAGCCAAAAGTTTGACCGACAAGGCCCTTGATCTCCCAGGCAAACTCTTGAAAACGTACCAGCAGATCTTTGCTGGGATGCAATGAAAAACTCTTGCCTGATGATGTGCGCGGACGTCTCACGATTAGTCCGTGATCAATCAGTTCGCCAATCCGCCGCATGGCGGTGCCGTAAGGCACACCTGATGCCTGCGCCAGGTTCGATATTGTGACCAGCTTGTTCTGAAAATGGCGACGCAGAAGGTGAAGGACCATCGCCCAGACCGGATCCGGCGCCTCGATCCCCAGCTTACTGACCGCCGGATGACGCGAGGAGTCGATGAACGCGATGATCGTTAAAAGCTCGTTCTTGGTCATGCTTTCCTAGGATATTCGAGTTGACCATATTTCGGCGCTCGAAGAAATGTCCAATTCGGATAACAACGGTGTTGAGGCCTTCCGTGTTCCAGAGAGGATGTAAAGGGCAGGATCAAGCCGGAGGGTAATCCAAGTGGGACGTTCGTTTGTGGACGCTGAGGGAAGAACCCCGTGACCGAGTTGGGTGTTGGCCTTGTCGGCTCCGGTTTTATGGGGCGTTGCCACGCCAACGCCTTTGGCTCGGTAGGCACGCTGTTCGATCCGACGCTGCGCCCCAAGCTGGTTTCTCTGGCGGATATCGACGAGGTGTGTGCCGCGCGGGCGGCGCGAACATTCGGCTTTGCCAAAGCGGTCGGCGATTGGCGAGAGTTGATCGCTGATCCGGATGTCGACCTTGTGGCAATTACCGCGCCAAACCGCCTGCACAAGCCCATCGCCTTGGGCGCGATTCAGGTGGGCAAACATGTCTATTGCGAAAAGCCGTTAGCGACCTGCGCGGAGGATGCCGCGCTGTTAACGCATGCCGCGGAGGAGGCAGGCGTATTCACGCTCGTGGGCTTCAATTTTCTCAAGAATCCGATGATCGCGTTAGCCCGCGAAATTGTCAGCAGCGGTGAGATTGGCGATGTTATCGGTTTTCGTGGGATTCACGCAGAGGACTATATGGCGGATCCTGCGTCTCCTTTCACTTTCCGGCACGAGCCGGACGGGGGTGGCGCGACCGCCGATTTGGGTAGCCATATCATCTCCATTGCACGCTTTTTGCTCGGTCCCATTCGGCGGATCTGCGCCACGACCGAGACCATTCATCGTCGCCGGCCAACGGCGCCGGGCAGTGCTGAGCTTCGTTCCGTCGAGGTTGACGACCAGATGCGTGCGCTCATCGATTTTGATCGTGGCGCGAGCGGGTCGCTAGAGGCGAGTTGGGTCGCAAGCGGGCGCAAAATGCAGCTGGCGTTCGACATTACCGGCAGCAATGGGTCGCTTTCCTTTACGCAAGAGCGGTTCAACGAGTTACGCCTCTATGAGGCGGGACAGCGAACCGGCCGTGAGGGTTTCAAGGTTATCGAGGCCGGACCGGATCACTCGCCGTATGCCGCATTTTGCCCGGCACCCGGACATCAACTCGGCTTCAACGACCTCAAGGTGATCGAGGTGGCCCATTTGCTCGCGGCCCTAAACGGCGAGGCTATTCCGTTCCCGGATTTCCGTGAGGCATGGGCCGTGCAGTGTGTCGTAGACGCCGCCATCACGTCGGCACGGCACCTGCAATGGCAAGACGTATCCAGGGAATGCGACCGCGACGACCTTGCGCCGCAGCATCAAGCCCGTGCCGGACGATGATGATTCCCAAGAAATGCTTCGGTCAACCTAACGGAATGTATGACCAAGATGGTCGCTGACGCAGAGACTTTTGACTATGTCGTCATTGGTGCCGGATCGGCCGGCTGCGTCGTTGCGGGTCGGCTGGGCGACGCGGGCCACAGCGTGCTGTTGCTGGAGGCCGGCGGTCGGGATAGCAATCCCTGGATCCACATCCCGCTCGGCTACGCCAAACTCTACGCCAACCCCAAGGTCAATTGGTGTTACAGCAGTGAACCCGAACCCGGATTGAACGGGCGCCGGTTGTTTCAGCCGCGTGGCAAGGTGCTCGGCGGTACCGGCGCTATAAACGGCATGATCTACGTGCGCGGTCAGCCACAGGATTTCGATAATTGGCGGGATGCCGGCTGCGACGGGTGGGGTTTCGATGATGTCATGCCGTTTTTCAAGAAGGCCGAACATCAGGAACGCGGCGCGGATGCCTATCACGGGACAGGCGGGCCCTTGTGGGTGTCCGATCTGCCCTCCCGCCATGAGCTCGCCGATGCGTTCAGCGAGGCGTCGGTCCGGCTCGGGTCGCCCCGCAACGACGATTTCAACGGCGCCACCCAGGAAGGAACCGGATATGTTCAGGTGACGACGCGTAAGGGTCGTCGCTGCAGCACCGCGACGGGCTATCTGGGCGCCCGGAACTCGAAGATAAAGATTTCGCTGCATTCTCTGGTTCGGCGGATCATCGTCGAAAACAGCAGGGCGGTCGGCGTGCATTACGCCAATCGTGCCGGCGAAAAGACGGCAATGGCTTCCGGTGAGGTCATTCTGTGCGGTGGGACTTTCAACTCGCCGCAAATCCTTCAACATTCCGGTATTGGTCCCGGCGATCTGCTGCAGGGTCTGGGAATTCCGATCTTGCGTGACGCCGAAGGCGTGGGTCGGGATCTGCAAGATCACTTCGGCATCGGCCTGGAATTTCGCTGTAACAAGCCGGTAACGGTCAACGACCTGGCCAATAATCCGATCCGCGGCGCGTTGGCCTTGGCGCGATATGCGCTGTTCCGCTCCGGCCCGATGAGTAGTAACGGCAACTATTCCAATACTTTTATCCGTACCGGTGATCATATCGACAGGCCGGACATGATGATCACTTTCATGGCCTGGTGTACTGGTGAGGATCTGAAGCCGCGCCCGTTTTCCGGTTTCACGATTCTCGCTGAACATATTCGGCCGCAATCCCGCGGCAGCGTGACAATCAAGAGTTCCGACCCGAGCGAACCGCCCGCTATCCTATTCAACTTCCTACAAACCGAAGCGGATCGCGATGCCGCGATGGCGGGTTTGAAATACGCGCGGCGAATATCGCAAACGGAACCGATGCGCGGCTATATCGAGAAGGAGATCAGTCCCGGCGCGGATCATGCCAGCGACGAAGCCCTTTTGGAGCATTGCCGCAACGGTGGTTTGTCCCTGCTTCATCCGGTGGGAACCTGTCGGATGGGAAACGGTGACGATGCCGTTGTCGACCCGCGCCTCCGGGTACGTGGCATTGACAGCCTCCGTGTGGTCGACGCCTCCATCATGCCAACGATCGTTTCCGGCAATACCAACGCGGCGACCATCATGATCGGCGAAAAAGGGGCCGATATGGTCCTCGCCGACGCCAAACTGCACTAGAGTTCAATGTTGGGTATTTGCCTGCTTGGCTCCGGACGCATGGGACAGATCTATGCGGCCAATGTCGCTGCGCGCGCCGACGCGCGTCTTGTCTACACGGTCAATCCAAACTTGGACTCCGCCATGGCGCTCGCGGAACGGTTTGGCGGGACCGCGAGCGGCGATGTTGTCACCGCTGTCGAGGATCCCGATGTCGACGCGGTTATCATCAGCACGCCGACGAACACACATTTGGAGCAGATCACTCTGGCTGCCCGCGCGGGCAAGCCGATCCTCTGCGAGAAACCCCTCGATCTGGATATGGGGCGGGTCGATCAGTGCCTTGAGGTGCTCGACAGGTATCCCGTCCCGTTTGCGCTGGGTTTCAACCGCCGCTTCGACCCCAGCGTCAAGGCGTTGCGCGACGCGGTGCAGGCCGGGGAAGTCGGTGATCTCCACTTGCTGCTCATCACCAGCCGCGATCCCGCGCCACCGCCGATTGAATATGTCAAAACCTCGGGCGGATACTTTTGCGACAGCACCATTCACGATCTCGATCTGGCGCGCTGGATTATGGGTGAGGATCCGAAAGAGGTGTGTACGATGGCGTCCTGCCTGGTCGATCCGATGATCGGCGAAGTCGGCGATGTCGATACGGCGATGACGATTCTACGCATGCCTAGTGGCCGGCTGTGCCATATCAACAACAGCCGGCGATCGGTCTATGGCTTCGACCAACGCATCGAAGCCTTCGGTTCGGCCGGCATGATTCAAACCGAGAATCAACGCGAGGTTCACGTCGCGCGCACGGATGCGGATAGAATGAGTTCGCGCCCGCGACTCAAACACTTTTTCCTGGAGCGTTATGCAGAGGCGTTTGCGCTGCAGCTCGGTGATTTTCTCGAGGCGATAGCGAGCGGCCGCTTGCCCGCCGTCACTCAGGATGACGGCAAAGCCGCTCTCGCCCTGGCCCTAGCCTGCGACCGGTCGCGTCGGGAAGGTCAGGCGATAGCGCTGTAACGGCATCACTGTCCTAGCCAGCCCCCGTCGACGGCGAGGGTGTGGCCGCTGACATAGCTTGCGGCATCCGACGCCAGGAAGACTGTGGCGCCGGCCATATCTGCCGGCGTACCCCAGCGGCCGGCCGGGATGCTGTTGGAGATCGCGGCGTTGCGGGCCGGGTCCGCCCGCAACGGGGCGGTGTTGTCGGTGACCGTATAGCCGGGGGCCAAGGCGTTGACGGTCACGCCGCGGGACGCCCACTCGTTGCTCAGTGTCTTGGTGATGCCGACGAGCGCATGTTTTGCCGCGGTGTAGGGGGCGACCAGGATGCCGCCGCGAAAGCCAAGCACCGATGCGACCATGATAATGCGGCCATACTCGGCCTCCAGCATGCGCCTTCCGGCCGCTTGGGTCGTCAGCCATACGGCATCGAGGTTAACCTCCCGTACCTGACGCCAGTCCGATTCAGCGAAGTCCTCAGCCTTGGTCCGTACGATCGTCCCGGCATTGTTGACCAGAATATCCAGCCCCCCGAGCTGGGTATGTACGTCCTCGACAAGCGTGTCCGCCTGGGCGGCGCTAAATGACGAAAAGTCTATTGGCACGGCGGTAGCGGCGCGCCCCTGGGCTTCGATTTCGGCCAGAACATCGTCGGGTTTGTGGGAACGATAGGTCACCGCGACATCGGCCCCCGCGGTTGCCAGGGCAACCGAAATGGCGCGGCCGATACCGGTCGCGCCTCCGGTCACCAAGGCGCGCCGCCCATCGAGGCGAAACCGCTGCATCGAAAAAGTGGAGGTTTGTTCCCCGCCACTCGCTACCATCAAATCTCCTGCCGCCAATCGCGGGTCTCGAGGGCCCGGCGCACCTCGCCGAGAAACGATGCCGAGTATGCGCCATCGAAGGCGCGATGATCAAAACTCTGCGCCAAGATGCCGACCGGCCGGATGGCGATATGCTCGCCGTCCTCGGTATCTACAATTACCGGCTTCTTGGATACACCGTCCGTCGAGAGGATCGCAACCTCGGGCGGGTTGATGATCGGTGCCGTGATGAGCGTTCCGAATCCCCCGGAATTCGAGATCGTGTAGGTGCCACCGGCGATATCACCGGGTGTTAACGCTCCCTTACGTGCCTGCTCCGCCTTGGTTTTGAGTGCCCGCGCCAGGCCGATAAGATTGAGACCGTCGGCGTTATGAATAACCGGGACCACCAAGCCGTCATGTGCCAGATCGACGGCGACGCCAAGGTTGACGGTTGGATGAACAATCAGATCCGTGCCGTCAATCGAGGCGTTGACGAACGGATACTCGCGGATGGCGAGGCAAACCGCGCGAGCGATAAAGGGCAGATAAGAGAGTTTGAAGCCCCACGTATCGCTAAACTGGGCGTTCAGTGCGGCGCGGGTTTTCTCGACGTTATGGAAGTCTGCCTCGACCGCTTGCAAGACATGGGGGATTGTCTGCCAAGACTGGGTGAGATGCGCGGCGGTGCGGCGGCGAATCTTATTGAGTGGCAGCCGTTTTGTGCCCGGTGCGCGCTCGGGCCCCGGCAGACCCGGCGTAGCGGGGCGGGAACGGGCGGCATGTGCCACCGCCAGGACATCGGCCTTGGCAATGCGAGAGCCGCCCCGCGCCTTCACCTGCTGCGCGACCGCCATGAGGTCGACGTTATTCTGCGAGGCTAGACGCCGCGCCAGCGGCGTGCTGCGCAATCCGGCATAAGGGCCGGCACGTCCGTAACCGCGCTCCGGTGTCCGAACTTCGCTGAAGGGACCGAAATCGACGGCGGCAGAAACGCCGTTTGGTCTGGTCGTGGGCGCCTCGGCGGAAGGGCCTTCTTGGACGGCCGTGGCGACCGGTTTGGTTTCGGCGGCCGCCGGTTGCTCCTGCCCACCGATCACGGCGACGACCGACCCCACATCGAGGGTGTCGCCAACGGCGCCACGGATCTCCGTCAGCACTCCCGACTCCACGGCTTGGACTTCCATGGCCGCCTTGTCGGTTTCGATCTCGAAGAGGTTTTCTCCGGCGGTTACCGCGTCGCCGATCGATTTGAACCAGGCGCTGATCGTGCCCTCGGTAACTGTCTCGCCAAGCTGCGGCATCAGGACATTCATCGATCACCACTCCACGGCGATATATTGGGTTTCGAGGAATTCCTGCATGCCTTCCTCGGCGCCCTCGCGGCCGATGCCGGACTGCTTGACACCGCCGAACGGTGCCGCCGGGTCGGAGACCAGGCCGCGGTTCAGGCCGACCATGCCGAATTCCAGCCGCTCCGAGACCTTCAATCCGCGCGCGAGATCCGTGGTGAACACATAGGCGACCAAGCCATACTCGGTGGCGTTGGCACGGGCCACGACCTCGCTCTCGTCGCTAAAACGCTGCAGTGCGGCGACTGGTCCGAAGATCTCCTCGCCAACGCAGGTCGCGCCCGGTGGTACATCGCACAGTACGGTGGGCGGATAGTAAAACCCGGTACGGTGAGGGGCCTCACCGCCGCAAAGACAGGTCGCACCCTTGGCAACGGCATCTGCCACAAGAGCGGCGACTTTGTCGCGCGTATCGGCGTTGACTAGGGGGCCGACATCGACAGAGGGATCCATGCCGTCGCCCATCGTCAGGGAAGACATGGCGGTGGCTAGTCGGTCCGCGAATTCGTCATGCACCGTCTGATGGACGAAGATCCGGTTTGCCGCCGTGCAAGCCTCGCCGAGATTGCGCATTTTGGCCAGCATGGTGCCGGCGACGGCCTGCTCGATGTCGGCGTCTTCGAAGACGATGACCGGCGCGTTGCCACCCAATTCCATGGCCGGGTTGACGACACAGTCGGCGGCCGAGCGCAGCAATTTGCGGCCGACCTCCGTTGAGCCGGTGAATGACACCACCCGTACCCGCGGGTCATGCAGCATGGCGTCGACGACTTGGCCGGATGACCGCGACGGCAGTATGTTGACGACGCCCGGCGGGACGCCGGCCTCTTCAAGCAGGGGCATCAGGGCCAGCATGGTGAGCGGCGTCTCCGACGCTGGTTTGACGATAACGGGGCAACCGGCCGCGAGGGCAGGGGCGATCTTGCGGGTACCCATGGCCGCCGGGTAATTCCACGGCGTCACCAGAACGGCGATCCCGGCCGGTTTGTGCTGGACCAGGATACGGGCGCCCGAGGCCGGGGCGTGACCGAGGGAACCAAGATTGCGCACGGCAGCTTCCGCGTACCAGCGGAAGAACTCCGCGGCGTAAGCCGCCTCGCCGATCGCGTCGGCACGGGCTTTGCCGTTCTCCAGAGTGATCAGCGCCGCGAACTCTTCGCGCCGTGACGTGAACAGCTCGAACGCCTTGCGGAGGATTTCACTGCGGTCCCGCGGCGTCCGGCCGGACCAATCGGCGAACGCAGAACTTGCGGCATCGACCGCCGTGATGGCGTCCTCGACGGTTGCGGAGGCGACAGACGCCACAGTTGCCTCAGAGGCCGGGTTGATCACGTCAAAGCGTCCGCCGTCCGAGGCCGGGCGCCATTCGCCGCCGATAAACAGGTCCGTAGGAACGGTATCAATGTTGTGCGGGTTCATGCGTCTCAACCCATCGACCGCCGGACCTTATCGGCAATCCGCTCGGGTGTCGGCAGGACAATGTCTTCAAGGTTGTCGGCTGCCGGCAGCGGGATGTGGGGCGTGGTGATGCGCACGATCGGGCCGTCCAAATCGTAAAAACACTCGTCCGCCGCGATCGAAGCGATTTCGGCGCCCCATCCGCAGAGCCGCGGATTCTCCTCGACCGTGTAGAGCCGTCCAGTCTTGACCAAGGAACCGAGGATCGTCTGCGTGTCCAGCGGCACCAAAGAGCGCACGTCGATCACTTCCGCGTCGATCCCCTCGGCTGCCAGGCGATCGGCGGCATCAAGCGCGCGGTGCACCATCAGCGCCAGGGCCAGGATCGTGCAATCGCTGCCGGGGCGGACGACGCGGGCGGTGCCGAGTGTGTCGACGTGTATGCCGTCCGGCACATCGCCCTTCATGGCGTAGAGCGACTTGTGCTCAAAGAAGATAACCGGGTCGGGATCGCGCACCGATGCCGCAAGCAGACCTTTGACATCCGCCGGCGTCGATGGCGCGACGACCTTGAGACCGGGTATCGCCATCGCCCAGTTTTCGACCGACTGGGAATGTTGAGCGCCGAACCGCGATCCGGCGCCATTGCCGGTGCGCACGACAAGCGGGCATCCGAGCTGTCCGTTCGACATGTAGCGCGATTTGGGGAACTCGTTGGCGACGAAATCCCAACACACTGCCAGAAAGTCGGAAAACATGATCTCCGCGATCGGCCGCATGCCGGTCATCGCCGCGCCCATTGCGGCACCGAGAATGGCTTCCTCGGAAATCGGCGTGTCGATGACGCGCCTTGGTCCGAATTTCTCCAGTAGGCCGACGGTTGCCTTGAACACGCCGCCGGCACCGGCGACATCCTCGCCGATCAGGGCAACGCGATCGTCATGCTCCATTTCCTGGGTGATGCCCGCGGCGACCGCTTCGCGGTAGGTCAGTTGCGCCATGCCCAACCCCCATCTGCATAAACATCGGTGGTCAGGATGTCCTCCGGCGGCAGCTCGGATGCCTTGCAAATCTCGGTGGCGGCGTCGACCTTCCGCAGCGCTTCGTCATCGATCCCCTGAACGACGCTCTCCGTGACGCCAAAACTCAATAGGCGCTGGCGATAGATCTTGATGGGATCGCGCTTCTTCCAAGCATCAAGCTCTCCAGGGGGACGGTATTTTCCAGGATCGGCCCGGGAATGGCCCGAATGGCGATAGGTCTTGCACTCGATCAGCGTTGGGCCGTCGCCAGCACGCGCCTTGTCGTAGGCGGCCCGTGCCGAGCGATAGACCTCATCGGCGTCGTTGCCGTCGATGATGATGCTTTCAAGGCCATAGGCCGACGCGCGGTCGGCGGCGGGGTGCTCGACAGCGGTGATCTGGCCGATCGGCGTGTATTCCATATAGAGATTATTTTCGCAGACGAAGACGACCGGCAGCTTGAAGACCGCCGCGTAGTTCAGTGCCTCATGGAAGGCGCCGATATTGGTGGTCCCATCGCCGAAGAAGACCACCGATACGTCGGGGTGCCCGAGATATTGGGCCCGCCAGGCCGAGCCGCAGGCGATCGGAATATGGGCGCCGATGATGGCGTAGGACCCCATGACCCCGTGCTCGACCGACGTCAGATGCATGGAGCCACCTTTACCGCGCATCAGCCCACAGTCGCGTTGCATCAGCTCGCCGAGCACACCCTCCATCGGCACGCCGCGGGCCAAGGTGTGAGCGTGCCCGCGATAGGTGCAAAAGCTCTTGTCACCGGGTTCCATGGCGGCGGCGAAGCCGGCGGCAATGGCTTCCTGTCCGAGTGAGAGATGGCTGGTGCCTTTGACTAGGTTCTGCAAAAACAAGTCGTAGGCACGTTGCTCACAGTGACGAATCTCGACCTGCAGGCGCCAAAGCTCGAGGCGATTTGCCTCGCCGATATCGTCGTTCGACACTTCCTTTGATGATGCTCGCCGCTTTGCCATCTCTGTTAGTAACGGTTGGCTATGGGTAGCTCTTGTGCCGGGAATAGTGTGATGACCGTGCAACCGGTGTCGGTGACGACGACTTCTTCTTCGATCCGGGCGGCGGAATAGCCGTCGCTTGCCGGACAGAAAGTCTCCAGCGCGAACACCATGCCGGTTTTGATCTCCATCGGGTTCTCCAAGGAGATGCATCGCGAGATGATCGGTCTTTCATGTAGTGCCAGTCCGAGTCCGTGACCGAACTGGAGACCAAACGCGGAAAGCTCGTCGGGGAAGCCGAAGTCCTCCGCCGCGGGCCACACGGCCGCTACCTGATCGGTGCCGACGCCGGGCCGGATCATCTCGATCGAACGATCCAACCATTCCCGCGCCTTGACGTAGGCGTCGTTCTGGGACGGGGTCGCCTTACCGACATTAAACGTCCGGTAATAGCAGGTGCGATAGCCGACATAGGATTGCAGAATATCGAAAAAAGCTTGGTCACCGGGGCGGATAATCCGATCGGTGAAGTTGTGCGGGTGTGGGTTACAGCGTTCGCCGGAGATGGCGTTGATCGCCTCGACATCGTCGGAACCCATCTCATAAAGCATCTTGTTTGCCATCGCGACGATGCCGGATTCCCGCACACCGGGCTTCAGCTCTTCCGAGATCATGTGATAGACGCCGTCGACCATGGACGCGGCTTGGTTGAGCAGATGGATTTCGTCGATGTTCTTGATCTCGCGGGCACTAAGCATGACTTGCTGACCATCGACGACATGCATGCCGGCTGCCTGGAGCTCAAAGAACATCGCTGTCTCGGCAAGGTCGACGCCAACGGGCATGTCGGCCACGCCGGCTTCGCGCAGTGCCGACATGATCTCTTCGGCATAACGCTTCATCAATCCGAAGGACGGCGGGATGGTACCGCGCATCCCGGTTACCCCGGCACGGCAGCAACTGTCCGGTAGCCAATCGCAGTACATGCGGTGGTGGACCGCTGCTGAACCGAAATCCCAAACGATTGGCTCTTCGTCGCCCGCCAGCAGGCAGAAGCGGCAGAGCTTATCCCGTTCCCACTCGCCGATCTTGGTGGAGGAGACGTAGCGAATGTTATTGACGTCGAACATCAATAAAGCGCCGCAGTCCGAGTTCTTAAGCGCCTCGCGCGCGCGGCTCAGCCGGTAGCGGCGCAGCCGCTCAAAATCCACGCGGCGCTCGAAATCTACGGCCGAGTGACCCAGGGCGGGAATGTGCCGCTCCCACTGCCAATTCGGGTCCGCATCCTCAGGCCGTAGTATGTGCGGCGAAAGGGCATTGGTCATCTGTGGTCTCCCTGGATCGGGTTAGGCGCTAAAGGGGCCCGTTAAGCGCTGTGCGGTCTTGTCGTTTGTTCAATAGGAGCGAAATGCGGCCGGTGGCATGGGTTACTGAAGCACCATGCCGCCGTCGATCATGAGTAATTGGCCGGTCATGTAGTCGGATTCGGCGCTGGCGAGGAAGCTGGCCGTACCGACAACATCCTTCGGATAGGAGTAGCGTTTGAGAAGGATCATGTCCTCGGCGAGCTTATCCATTGACTCGCCTTCTTTTTCGAACTTACCGATCGCGACGAGATCCTTGTCGAGTTGCTCCCATAATTCGGTGCGAACCACACCGGGGCCGTATCCGTTTACGGTAATATTCTCTGCCGCCAGGGCCTTGGCGCCACCATTGATCATCGCCAAGACGGCGTGTTTCGAGCAAGAGTAGGGCACCACGTCGTCGAATGCTTGGCGGGACAGAATCGAACCGACATTGATGATCTTGTACGGGTAATCTTGTTTGCCCTGTTTGATCATCTGCTTTGCCGCTTCCTGCATGCCGAGCAAGACACCGAGCGCATTGATGTCCATGATCGAGTGCCAATTTTCCTCGGTGATATCGAGGAACATCAGTGGCTTGTTGATGCCGGCATTGTTCAGCATCACGTTGATCGATCCGAAAGCGCCAACGGCACTCTCGATGGCGATCTGGATATCTCGGCGCTTGGTGACGTCCACTTGCACGGCGATTGCCTCGCCGCCCTGCGCCTTGATGCGGTCGACGACCGCATTGCAGCCATCGATGTTGACGTCGGTCACGCAGACTTTGGCGCCCTGCGCCGCATAATGCTCCGCGATTGCGGCGCCCATGCCTTGGGCAGCGCCGGTTATGACGACATTCTTGCCTTTCAGGCGATCGGTATCCATTTCGGATCTCCCTCACTTTTGCCTTTTTGCATGACCCGGTCGATCTTCCCGGCGAGCCGCGCGCGACGACTATTGTGGTTACGCTAGAGGGTGTTCCGGCACCTCGGTACGGCAAAAATATCCAAAACGGAGAAAAAAGATCCAGATTGGATCGATTTGCGGTACACAGGCCGAAGAGCGTGGACAATGATCCGTTGAAAGCAATCGAATCCGTCAGAAATGGACAAAGTAGGAGGAGCCTAAGATGTCCGTGCTCAAGCACGCCGTGGCCATTGCGGCCACAACCACCGTGGCCATCGGTGTCATGGCTACCAGCGCACTCGCCCAAGACAAGCCGCTGATCATTTCGTTCAACGGTCCCGCCGGTGAGGCGTATATCGGAAAATTCATTAAAGGTATCAAAGCGACTGCCGAACTAAACGGCTATGATATCGAGGTCTTTGAGAATCAGTTCAATCAGGCCGAACAGGATCAGCAGGTGCAGCAGGTGTTGGCGGCCGGCAAGAAGCCGGACGTGTTCCTGTGGTGGCCGTCCGACGCCGTCGCCGGCCTGGGGTCGCTCCGCGCATTGCACAAGACCGGTGTTCCGGTGCTGAAGATCAATCAACTACCAAACGAGCAGGACAAGCAGTTCATCTTCGGTTATGCCGGCCCGGATGACCGTCTGCGGGCGCGGAATGCCGGGTACATGCTGCGCCAGGCCGCTGCGGCCAAGCAGGCGCGTGGCGAAGAAGGCTTTAACGTGATCGTGTTGTCCTATCCGCATTCCTATGGCGGTTACGGTCTTTCGATCAACGCCTTCAACGAGGCCATTGAAGGGTCGCCGCTGAATATCATCGGGGACATCGACGAGGGTTTCGGCCAGTCGAACGGTTACAAGGGCGCTGCGAAGCTGGTCGCGAAGGTGAAAGACCAGGGCATCGACTTCGTCTACGGCATGGATGATGCGATCCTCACGGGTGGTATCAAGGCGCTGGAAGAAGCCGGCTTCAAGATGGGCGAGGATATCGTCGCCGTGGGCACCGTCTGCAATGGCGACAAGCAACTCATCGAAGAGGGCAAACAGTACGGTACGACCCTGCAGTCGCCCCTGCATGAGGGCCAACTCGCCATCAAGATGGCGACCGAGTACCTGGAGACGGGTACGCTGGAAAACTACCTCAACTTCACCCCGAATCCGGCTGTTACGCTCGATAATCTCGAGACGGTCGCGCTGCGCGGATATGATGGGGCGTTGTACGGTATCGATGAGCTGTGCTCGGGCGCCTGGACCGGCGGCTGACATAGCACTCACCGGCATCGGGGCGGTCACGGACGAAACCGTGCCGCCCCGATGACGTCCGTCGACGACGCGGTTATCCGCCGCTATTGGCTGCCCCGGCCAGCGAGCAGGGAGATTAGAGCCTGATGGAAGTGCCGCCCACTGCGGAGCCGATTCTCAGCCTGTCGGGTATCTCGCGCTCGTTCGGCGCGATCCAAGCGTTGTCGGACGTGAGGTTTGAGGTCCGACCAGGCGAGATCATGGGGCTCGTCGGCGAAAACGGGGCCGGGAAATCGACGCTGGTCAAGATCGTCGGTGGGTTCGATGACGGCTATACCGGCACTTATGAATTCAGTGGCAGCTCAGTACGGTTCCACAGCCCCGGTGCGGCGGAACTGGCGGGTATCGCCATTGCGCAGCAAGAATTAAGTCTCATCCCAGCGATGACGGTGGCCGAGAATATTTTTCTAGCCGGCCACAACGTGCGCACGATCGCCACGAAACGCACCCTGGCCGGGCAAGCACGCCGGTATCTCGACGAAGTCGGCCTGAGCGATATTGATCCGAGCAGCCGGGTCGACCGCCTCTCCGTCGGCGAGCAGCACCTGGTCGAAGTGGCGCGACTGATCGCGCACGACCCCAAGGTTCTCATTCTCGACGAACCGACGGCGGCGTTAGGTGAATCGGACTCGTTACGGATCATCGACATGGTGAAGCGGCTTGCCAAGGCAGGTAAGTCCATCATCTATGTCAGCCACCGACTTGACGAGATATTCAAGATCACCGATCGCATTACAGTGTTGCGCGATGGGCAGAGCCAACCGCCGCGTCAGGCGAAGGAGCTCGACGTAAACTCCCTGGTCGAGATGATGCTGGGGCGGAAACTCGAGAACATGTTCCCGGACCGCAAAGCCGGTGAGCGGCGCCGGCCGCTTATGTCGGTGCGCAACCTGTGGCCGGACGGTGCACTCGAACCTGTGGACTTTGATGTCTTCGGCGGCGAGATCCTCGGTTTGGCCGGTCAACTCGGTAGCGGTACCGGTGAGATCCTGGCGGCTATCGCCGGCGCGCATAAGACCCGCTCCGGCACTGTCGAGTTCGCCGGTGAATCATTCCTACCCAAGAATCCGAGGGCGGCGATCAGGCGAAAGATCGGCTACTGCTCCGACGACCGCAAATATGACGGGCTCTTCCTCGGCCGGCCAATTCGCGAAAATCTGGTATCGCCGGCGCTCGAGACCGTCTCTCGATTCGGTTGGATCGCGGGCAATGCCGAGCGGAAAAAGGCACGTGAAATCGCCGAAAAATTCACCGTCGATGTAAGCCGATTGCGTGCCGAAGCCGGGGTCCTGTCGGGCGGTAATCAGCAGAAAGTCGCGTTGGGTAAATGGCTGGCCATATCGCCGAAGGTCATATTGGTCAACGAACCCACCCGTGGCGTCGACGTTGGTGCCAAGGCGGAAATCTACCGCAAGATGCGCGATCTTGCCGACGACGGCGCCGCCATCATCTTTGCGTCAACCGACATGCAGGAAATCACTTACTTGCCGGACCGCGTCATTACCTATTACCGCGGTATGCAGATCGGTGAGTTCGATCTCGCCAGTATCTCAACCGCCGGCATATTGAAGCAGATAACAGACCCGTTCGACGAAACGAATTTGTAGGGCAGGACAACATGGAAGCGATTATGCGGCTTGGCCGCACGTTTGTGCCGCCATGGTTGGAGCGATGGACCGAGAAGCATTCCTCCCCCCTCGTCGTGTTCCTGGTCGCTTTGTTCCTGGCGGTGTTTCTTTATGGCATCGTTACGACGGACAATTTCCTGAACCTGTTCAACCTTAAGACGATCATCCGCGACGCTGCATTGGTCGGCATCATGGGGATCGGGCTGACCTTCGTTACCCTGTCGGGCAACTTTTTCCTGCTGTCGATGAAAGAAACCGCGGCGCTGTGCATCATCGCGTTCGCCATGGGTATGTCCAATGGTTGGGGTTTCGAACTTTCGTTGCTCGCGACCATGGGGGTCGCCGTCGGGGCCGGTGTACTGCAAGGGCTGCTGATTGGCCTGGGCGGCAATCCGATCGTGGTCACCCTGGGTGCCGCCGGTGTTTTTATCGGCATTGCGTCGTGGTGGAGCGACAACCTGGTCGTTTCGTTCCGGCGCCCAAACGACGCCGAGTGGCTCGGTACCGGTTCGTTCCTGGGGCTGCCGAACATCACCATCGCCTTCATCCTCATAGCGGTCCTGGCGGAAGTGGTGCTGCGGTATACGCGGTTCGGCCGGCAAGTCTATCTGATCGGTGCGAACCGCGCCGCGGGTAAGGCGACCGGACATGAGAATCTGCCGATGGCTATCAAGGTCTGTACGATCGCGTCCGTGTGTTCCGGCTTTGTCGCGGTTGCCTTCGCGGCACAAATCTCTAGCGCCCAGGCAAACTATTTTTCCTCGGAATTCGGTTCGAGCGGGGACATGACCATTTTGGTCATTGCCACCGTTATGGTCGGCGGTAACTCGATCATGGGCGGATATGGCTCGACGCTACGAACGAGCTTGGGCGCGGTCTTCATCGCAGTGATCGACAATATGATGGTGCTGCGCGGTTTCAATAGCGGACCGAGGGTGCTCGCGGTTGGCCTGATGATCGTGTTCAGCATTATCGTATTCTCGCTCGCACAAAAAGGCTCTAGGGCGCAGGAGTAACCCCGATGTTAGCAAGCAGCCCGCTGTTCCAACGACTGAAGAGCAAGATCGTCGACGAGCCGGATTTGACCTTTGCGGTCTTGTTGGCGGCGATGGTCTATTTGTATTTCGCGGTGACCAACGAACTCTTTCTCACCCACAATACGACCTTCGCGATCATGGAGCGCTTCGCGGTCTTGGGGTTGGTGGCCCTGGCGCTGACTCTCTGCATAATCGCGGGCGAGATAGATTTGTCCATCGGCTCCAATGCGGCCCTATCGGCCGTCATTATCGTTCGGCTGACGGATTCTTTGGGGGCGTTCAGCGCGCTGGCGGTCGGGGTATTTATCTCGACGTTGATTGGCGTCATTCAAGGCTATTTCATTGCCTATTTGCGGGTTCGAGCCATCGTGCTGACGGTCGGGACCTTGATGTTGCTACGCGGTGTGGCATTGTTCGCGGCGGAAGAGAAGACCGTCATGCTGACCGATTTTCGGGTGACGGATTTCATCCAGACGAAGATGCTGGTCTATTTTTCACCGGCGAGCTTGCTTGTGGTGGCGATGTTCGTCCTGGTCGGTATCTTCATGCGTTTCACTAAATATGGCCGTGAGATCTATGCCATCGGTGGGGCCCGAAAGGAAGCTCTGGCGGCGGGGATCAACTTGAAGCGGCCGATGATTATTGTTTTTGCGATCTCGGGGTTCTGCGCCGGATTAGGCGGGGCGATCATCGGCCTTCGGTCGGGTACCGCCCAGGCCCTTGGGTTACAGTTTCTCCTGTTGACGGGCACGGTCGCGGCGTTCATCGGTGGGGTCAGCATTCTCGGCGGGAAGGGGGGTGTCGTCGGGGCGGCTATTGGGACGCTTACGGTCAATTTCCTCAATACGGGGCTGGTCTTTAATGTGACGCCGGCCTTTAAGGTACAGCTTTATCTTGGCGTATTGTTGTTGATCGTGATCATGTTTCAGACCGGTTCCCGCCTGTTCGACGCGCAACAGAGGCGATGGGCGGTACTGCAGGCGGTGGATCTGCGAAAAGTTGCCTTACTTGAGAAAAAGCAACGTATCCTTGATCGACAGGTACCGACGTAGCATTTTCGGCGGCGGGCGCCGGGGATTGGAATAGGGAGCCGAACTTGGCCGGAATGGGTAAAGCGGATTATCGACGCCGCTCGGACGTGGCGCGCCGCGTATCACCCGGCCATGCAAGACGGGCGCCGGAGGGGCCCTATGAATCGCCGGATCTCCAGGGGCGGACAGGGATTTCCCACCCGGAGCTTATTCAGTTCTTGGATTTTGTCGAAGCGATGGAGGAAGAGACCGAGAGGGCTCTGGCGATCAAACCCGGGAACCGTGAGCTGCGTTTGCTGGTCAACCTGGTACGGGATCACCTGAACGGACGCATAACGACGACGACCTCGCTGGTCGCCGCATCGGGTCTGTCCTACGGTACGGCGCTGCGGGCGATCGGCGACTGCCAAGAGCGTGGCTTGATCGTCAAGAGGCCGCGTACCCGGACCGGAAAGACCTCCTCGCTCCACCCGACGCCGGCTCTGTTAGAGCAATTGCAGGAGTTTGCGCGCCGTACCCGATCGCTGCTGACGTCGTCCTTGGGGCCGGAATCCGGACCGCGAGAGGCGCCGGACTATTATTTCGGCTCTTCTTACACGGCGAGCGACATATTGCCGGTGCAGGCGGCGTTGCATCACAAGCTTCAGTTGTCCGGCGATTTGCGCATCCTGGCCCATGCCGATCCGACATTCATGGCCATGAACTCGCTGAAGCGGCAGTTTCAGACGATATTCGGCGTCGGCCTGAACAGCCGAGCCCTGTCGATCGATCGTCTGCGCCAAGAAATATTGAGCAATGGCGACAGGAAGGTCTCGCGTTACGACATTATCGCTTCGGATCTACCGTGGTTTGGTGAACTTGCGGCCAAGGACGTGCTGCTGCCGCTCGATGGGTTGATGGAGCATGTCGACTTCGACAGTCCGGACTTCCATCCGGCGGCGATGGCGAGTGCGCGATATCGCGGGGCGCAGTATGGCATCCCGGTACAGACCACGCCGGAGTTGCTGGTCTATCGGTCCGATCAGTTCTTGGAAGCGGGTATCGAGGAGCCGACGACCGCCGCGGCGACCCTGGCGGCGGCGCGGTACTTCCATGATCCGATGCGGGAGCGCTACGGCATTGCCTGGAATGGCGCGCGCGGCACGCCGCTGGGCCACACCTTCTTGATGGTGATGGGGGCATTCGGGCAGCCGATTATCAATCTTCGGCGGCAGGGTGACGGTTTTGACGGCGAGGCTGTTAGCGGCGAAAACATGCGACCGATGTTTCAGTCCGACGGTGCCCGCGCCACGGCCGAGTATCTTATGGAACTCGTCAACTTCTCCCCGCCGACCATCCTGAGCATGTCCTGGTACGAACGCGCGGTGGCGTATGCCGACGGGTCCGTGGCCATGGCATATTGTTACACGCTGCTGGCGCCGTTGTTCGAGCTCGACGAAGAGTCGCCGGCGCATGGGCGTACGGGTTATCTGCCCCATCCCGCCGGACCCAACGGCGCGCCGATCGCGCCGATCGGTGGTTATGCTCTGGCCATTCCGGCGAATATTTCGCCGGAGCGGATCGATGCGGTGTGGCGGGCGATTTGTTCCCTGACATCGCCGGGCGCGGTCAAGCTGTATCTCGAGAATGGCAGTGCCGTCAGTCCCAGGTTCAGTGTCAGCAGCGACCCGCAGATCCGGTCCCTACTGCCGGTTATTCCAGCCGTCGACGCGATGGCGCGGGAAGGCTACCTGCAAATGTGGCCGCGTCCCCCGGTGCCCGAAATCACCGAAATCATCGCGATCGCGGGCGAGGAGTTGCATGACGTGTTGCGCAAACTAACCCCCATCGACCAAGCGCTCGAGAAAGCACAAAACCGCTCGGACGCCCTAATGCGTGCCCGCGGATATTATTGAGACCTGCGCGGGTAGTGGCGGATGCCCGAACACAAGCTAGTGGCCTGTTTGCAGGAACAAATAGCAGCAGGAATTCGTGAAGCTGTTCACGACCTTTGCCAGCTACTTTGTGGCCAAGAACAATGTGGCCCTAGAGCGGTTCGGGAGAACGAACTTCAAGAACCCTGCCGACCTGATGGACTTCATCTCGTCCATGTTCCTGCTGTACGTCACTGAGGCCCTAGTGATTGGCGCCGCTGGCGTGATCTTCCATGGTGACGATGGAGAGGAAGCGCTGACCAACGTGGCGGAAACGATCTTCGGCACAGCTACAGCCGGTATTCCCTTGGTCCGAGAAGCTGCTGGAGCTATCCAGGGTTTCCCAGGAGGCGGTCCTGTCGGGGCTGTTGCCTCTGACATTGGCCAGTTCACGAAACAGGTTCAGCAGGGGGAAGCTGACCCGGCCTTGCTCCGATCTGTGGTGAGGCTGTTGGCAGACTTCGGGGCGCCCTTGCCGGCGAGTCAACTTAGCAAGGCCAGCCGTGCGTTGGAAGAGGATGGGGAGTTCATCGATTACTTATTCGGGCCGTCGAGGTAGTGCACTCTCCTATCCACTTCCTAATTGTAATAGCCCACACTTGATCTGACGGACAGTGTCGGCTTTCATTGAAACCACGTCTGCCAATTGCTGCAGTGCCATAGGCGGCAGTCGGCTAAGAAGAGACGTTGACCATTCGCTACCCTTGGCTCCAAAGCGGCCGCTCAAGAAGACATGTGGCGAATCTCACAATCGAGGAAAGGAATGACCGGATACGTAATGACGAGCCTATGGCTCCCCACTCATTAGTTAGGCCAGGGAGAACGCGACCTCTCTCCCGGTGAAGAGGAATTGGACACTCATGTTTGACCACGTCAAGTTCGGTGTTCGCGACTTTGCGCTGAGCAAAATCTTCTACCTGAAGGCGCTCGAACCAATTGGAGTGACTGTCGTCACCGATTGGCCGCCAAATGGTGCTGAACTGAGTCAACCAACAGGCAAGAGTTCACTGTGCCTGTACCAAACGGACGAGAAGCCTGCGCATCTACACATTGCATTCATAGCCGAGAGCCGGCAACAAGTCGACGCGTTCTATTGCGCCGCTCTTGGCGCAGGCGGTCAGGGCAACGGACCGCCCGGACTGCGTCCTCAGTACAGTGGTCAGTACTACGCGGCGTTCGTTCTTGACCCCGACGGACACAACATCGAAGTGGTCTGCCATGAGACCGGGGCCTAACATCTGGTTGCGCCTGAACCAGGGCGTTAGGCGCGAGGATACGGTCGCTACGCCAAATTGGGACGGCAGCCTGGGAGTGCATCGAGTGCATCCCCGCCATGCTTTGTCAATGACTGCTTTTTAAGCTTCGCTGGGCGTCGCTACCGGGGCAATATAGCTCAATGGTTCTAAGAACCCCAGGTATTTGCCGAGCATCCGGTGGCCTCGATACAAAGGGCCGGAGCTAGCGGGAGTGCTTGGGGTTCTATTCGATAGCGCCTAACTCCACCCCTATCCACATCAAGAACGAGCGAATAACCTGTATTACGACCTTCACAAAAACTTCGATGGTGGGAACCGCTAGAAGGAGAAAACTAGCGATATAGAGATACGTTATTGAGGCTCTGTGGAATGGATGGAACGTCTTTTGGCGAACTAGGTAGACATTCATCACCTCGGACCGACCCTCGTCGTAGGTCTCAATTTCTGGGACTATGTGTTGAAAGAATTCTGAGAGCCTTTTGAATGAATCAGGGTCATTTTCCATTGCGTAATCCAGAGCATCAGGGGAGGGTTCCTGTGGCGTTGGGCGCGGCACCGTGAATTGAGGAAACATGTGCCCCGCTATTGCTACATCCGTATAGTGGCTTCTGGCTATCTGAACTGCTGCTTCAGCAGTCAAATCGAGCGCGCATAATGATCGCTCATGGTCATGTCTGATAACCCACTCTAGCATCTTCTCCATGTGAAACTTACTCGCCGCTCTCTCCTCTTGGTTGATGAATTCATATGCTGAGCCATGTGCTTTTATCACTGGCGGGCATCGCAGTTGAAACCAGAGTGACGCAACTCCCATTGCTGCCAGACCGAAATACAGGAAGTACAGCCTCGCCACCGAAAAAGAGTCCGCTGAATACACGAAGGTCTCGGAAAGCTGTAGGTCAGTCTGTAGTCTAGCGTTGAACAGGATAAGGTAGCCCACGACTGGCATTATGATCGTTGCCTTGACGACCCCCTGCCTACTGAGCGCTTGCAGCCGGTCCCATTTCCAAGGTTTGAGGAATTCCAGCATCGCTTTCCCCTCGAACACGAGGGTTAGTCTAACTCT
>JAJFJA010000017.1 GCA_021774445.1 Alphaproteobacteria bacterium | reverse complement strand
TCGAACACCTTGCGTCGGGTCGGATCGGCCAGGGCGGCAAAGACCAAGTCGTGTCCCATCAGTCATCCCGTAAGCAGACACTTACACGTAAGTACAGGCTTACCAAATTACCGTCAAACCCTTTCCGCCAACTCCTGGAGGTGCGTATAATTGACTAAGGGTATTAACTAGGGAATTGGGAGGTTCAGCATGATCAAGAGGGCACTATTGGCCGCCTCGGCCTTGGCTTTGATTTCCACACCTGCGTTCGCTGAGAAGATAAAAATCGGTTTCGTCACCACCTTGACGACCGGCGGCTCCGTTATCGGCGAAGATATGCGCAACGCGGTCGAGCTAGCGCTGATCCACATGAACCTCAAAATGGGGGATCTCGACGTCGAGGTGATCTACGGCGACGACGAATTCAACCCGCAGAAGGGACGCCAAGTCACCGAGCGCCTGGTCAAACAACAGGATGTCGATATCGTTGCCGGCTATATCTGGTCGAACGTATTGCTGGCCTCCGCCAACGTTGTCCTGGACGCCGACAAGATCCTGATCAGTTCCAACGCCGGCCCGTCTCAGCTCGCCGGCAAGGGGTGCAACGCGAATTTCTTCAACGTCTCCTGGCAGAACGACCAAACGCCCATGGCGATGGGTGAAGTGTTGAACCAGAAGGGCGTCGAAAGTCTCTACGTCATCGCCCCCAATTATGCCGCCGGCCAGAACATGGTCGCCGGTGTCGAGCGCACCTTTAAGGGCGAGATTGTCGGCAAGGACATGACCTCCTGGCCCGACCAGCTCGACTGGGCGGCCGAGCTTTCCAAGGTCAAGGCCGCTAAGCCTGACGGCGTGTTCATCTTCTACCCGGCCCGCCACGGCCCGGCTTTCATCAAGCAGTATCAACAGGCCGGACTGTTCGGCGAGGTGCCGTTATACACGGTCTTCACCCTGGACTCCGTCAGCCTGCCCCGTTTCCAAGAGGCCCAGATGGAGGACGTCCTTGGCACGGTGATGACCCAGTTCTGGGCCCCCGATATGGACAACGAGCAGAACAGCCGGTTTGTCGCCGACTACCGCGCCAAATACGGCAAGTATCCATCCTTCTATGGCGCCCAGTCCTACGACACCATGTTCCTGATTAAGAGCGCGGTCGAAGCGTTGGACGGCAAGCTCGACGATGTCGACGCCCTTCGCGAGGCCATCGCCAAGGCGGATTTCCCGTCCGTACGCGGCGATTTCCAGTTCGGCAACAACCACTTCCCCATTCAGAATTTCTACAGCCGGGAAGTCGTCGCCGATGCCGACGGTAACTGGACCACCGCCGTTCGCGACGTCGTATTGGCAAACCATCAGGATCCCTACGCTTCAGAATGCGGTATGTAATATAGCGGTCGAAAAACCCCGGCAGCGCCGACCCAGGGCTGCCGGGGTGATCCTGCCCCGATAACAGCGCGCCGCCTGCCCATATGAACTTCATCCTACTGGCGGAGCAGTTCCTCAACGGCATCCAACTCGGATTACTGTTGTTCCTGCTCTCGGCCGGGCTGACGTTGGTCTTCGGGATCATGGACCTAGTCAATCTGGCCCATGGCTCCCTCTATATGATCGGCGCCTTCTTCGCCGCCACTTTCACGGCCCTGACCGGGTCTTTCGTCATCGGCGTGCTGCTGGCCCTGCCGGCAACCCTAGTCGCGGGAATCGTCATCGAGGTCACCGTCTTGCGCACCCTCTACACGCGCAACCACCTCGATCACGTCCTCGCAACCTTCGGTCTTATCCTATTTTTCAATGAGTTGGTGCGGGTGGTTTGGGGGCCGGCCGGGCTGTCGATCCCGCTGCCCGGCGTCCTCGATGGTTCGGTATCGCTGGTACTTGGCATCACTTACCCGCTTTATCGCCTTGTCATCATCATCGTCAGCCTGGCGGTCGCGGTCGGCCTCTATCTTTTGGTCACACGCACCCGCATCGGCATGCTGATACGCGCGGGTGCCTCTAATCGCACCATGGCCGGCGCCCTCGGCGTCAACATTCAGCGGCTATTTACCTTGGTGTTCGGCCTTGGTGCCGCTTTAGCCGGCCTCGCCGGCATGATGATCGCCCCGGTCACCCAAGCCTCCATCGGCATGGGTGAACAGATCCTGATCCTTGCTTTCGTCGTCATCGTCATCGGCGGCATCGGATCGATCCGCGGCGCCCTTGTCGGGGCCCTGCTCATCGGCATCATCGACACCATGGGCCGGTCTTTCCTCGATGTCATCCTGCTCATCTTCTTACCGCCAAACGCGGCGGAGACCGCAGGTCCCGCGCTCTCCTCGATGATGATCTACATCCTCATGGCGCTGGTCCTGGCAATCCGGCCCCAGGGCCTGTTTCCGCCGCGCGGCCAATGACCGTCGAAACACCCGCAACCGTCCCGCAGAGTCCACGTCTCACCACCCGTCTGCGCGACGCCCGCACCAGCGTGGCCCTGCTGTTGCTCGCCATCGCGGCCATCACACCCGTCGCCGCGCCCGCCCTTGGCCAGCCGTTCTATGTCGACGTCACCGCCCGTATCATGATTTGGGCGATCGCCGCCACCAGCCTCAACCTCATTCTCGGTTACGGCGGCATGGTCAGTTTCGGCCACGCGGTCTACCTCGGTATCGCCGGCTACACCGTCGGCATTCTCGCCTTCGACAACATCACCAACGGCTTTATCCAATGGCCGTTGGCGCTGCTGATATGCGGTCTCATTGCCCTGGTTTTTGGCGCCATCTCTTTGCGCACCAAGGGCGTCTATTTCATCATGATCACCCTGGCATTCGCCCAGATGCTGTTCTTCCTCGGCATCAGTGTCGAGAAATACGGCAGCGACGACGGCTTGCTGATCTTCACCCGCAGCGAGTTCGATTTCGGCTTCGCCGAGCTCGACCTCAGCGACGCCACAACCCTGTATTATGTTATTTGGATCCTGCTCATCGGCAGCGTTTATCTCAGCCATCGCATCGTCAATTCGCGCTTCGGCATGGTCATCCAAGGTGCTATGGCCAATGAAACCCGCATGCAGGCCATCGGCGTGCCGACCTACCGCTACCGCCTCACGGCTTTCGTCATTTCCGGAATGATGTGCGGTGTGGCGGGACTGTTGTCCGCCAATTTCGAGCGTTTTATCAGCCCCGATGTCATGAACTGGCCACGCTCGG
This sequence comes from Alphaproteobacteria bacterium, assembly GCA_021774445.1. GTDB lineage: Bacteria > Pseudomonadota > Alphaproteobacteria > UBA6615 > UBA6615 > SZUA-147. The sequence continues at coordinate 122,538 of JAJFJA010000017.1, read as the reverse complement.
GCGAGCTCATCGTCATGGTCGTTCTCGGCGGCATGGGAACCTTGTTCGGCCCCATCCTCGGCAGCGTCGCCTTCTTGTTGCTCTCTGAAATCCTGTCCACCTGGACCGAACACTGGCACTTGATTTTCGGACCGTTTCTCGTCCTCGTGGTGCTCTTCGCCCGCGGCGGTCTTTCCGGCATCCTTGACCGCCTAACCGGCCGGGCCGACCGATGACCGAGCCGTTGCTCGCCGTGCGTGGCCTGTGCAAATCGTTCGGCGGCATCGCTGCCACCGATAATGTCGACCTCGATATCACGCCCGGCGAGATCCATGCCATCATCGGGCCGAACGGCGCCGGCAAGACGACTTTGATCAACGTGCTCTCGGGCCTCCTGCCGTCCGACGCCGGTACGATTCACTTCGACCACGCCAACATCACGCGTGCCTCGGCGCCGGCACGCTGCCGGCGCGGTCTCGCCCGGTCTTTCCAGATCACCAGCATTTTCCGCAACGTCTCGGCCCTCGACAACGTCGCCCTTGCGGTTCAGTCCGCCGCCGGTCACAGCTTTCGTCTGTGGCGACCGGCCCGGCGCGACCCGGCACTGCGCGGCCCGGCCCGGGCGCTGCTCGAACGCGTCGGCCTCGCCGACCGCGCCACGGTGATGGCCGGCAACCTGGCCCATGGCGAACAGCGACAACTCGAGATTGCCATCGTCCTGGCCACGCGGCCGAAAATGTTGCTTCTGGACGAGCCGATGGCCGGTATGGGCATCGAGGAGAGCGAGCGTTTGCTGCACTTTCTCCGCGAACTCAAAGAACAGTATACCATGCTGCTGATCGAGCATGACATGGACGCCGTGTTCGCCCTCGCTGACCGCATCACCGTGCTCGTCTATGGCCGCGTCATCGCCACCGGCACGCCCCAGGAAATCCGTGCCAATCCCGACGTCCGCCGTGCCTATCTCGGCGACGAGGCGGCGGCATGATGCTCCATGTCGCCGGACTCGAGACCGCGTATGGTGACAGCCAGGTGCTGTTCGGCATGGACCTTACCGTGGCCGCCGGGGAGGTCGTAACCATGCTGGGCCGCAACGGCATGGGTAAGACAACGACGATTCACTCGATCATGGGCATCACGCCGCCGAAACGCGGTGAGATCCTCTTCGACGGCGCGCCGATCCATGGCTTGCCGAGCCACCGTATCGCCATCGCCGGGCTCGGTCTCGTCCCCGAAGGCCGGCAAATTTTCCCCAATCTGACGGTTCGCGAGAACCTCATCGCGACCGCACTGCCACCGCGCAGCAAGGCCGAACCTTGGGATCTCGCACGCGTTCTCGCACTGTTTCCCGCGCTCACCGGCCGTCTGAACAATATGGGCAGTCAACTTTCCGGCGGCGAACAGCAGATGCTGGCCATCGGCCGCGCGCTGATGACCAATCCGCGTTTGCTGATCCTCGATGAGGCCACGGAGGGCTTGGCCCCGCTCGTCCGCACCGAAATTTGGCGCGTGCTCACAGGCTTAAGGGCCGCTGATCTCTCGATTCTGATCATCGATAAGAACATCGCCGCCCTGACCCGCTTTGCTGACCGCCACTACATCGTCGAGCGCGGTCGCGTGGTCTGGTCCGGCAGTTCTGCGCAGCTCAGCGCCGATCCATCCCTCCAGCACCGCTATCTCGGCGTTTAGTAGGCGCGCCGGTCACCTCGGCTTCAGCGCCAGAACCCGTCACGATCGACCTCACGCAGAGCCGCAACCTCCGCCGCCGTCGGTGCCGGGGTTTCACCCGCATCGGTCAATCGTTGCAGCGGCCAGCCGGTATTCGCGACAACCTCGGCCACATCATGCCCCGGATGCACCGAGGCCAGATGCAGTTCGTGCCGATCGCCGTGCGGCCGCAGGATCGCCCGGTCGGTGATCACCGCCGAGGGGCCACCGTCCAATCCGGCCCGGCGCCGCGCGTCGCCGCCTGCGAGAAAGCCGGGTGAGGTGACATAACCGACCCGGTCCACCAGGCGCCGCTTGTCATGGTTCATGATCGCGATCAACCGCCCGGCCATGGCGGCGATGTCGGCGGCCCCGCCGGAACCCGGCAGCTTGACCTTGGGTGCCTCATGATCGCCGATATAAGAGCTGTTGATGTTGCCGTAGCGATCGATCTCGGCCCCGCCGATAAACCCGGCATCGACCCGGCCGCCCTGCAACTGCCCCATCACCGGCACCAGCCCGCTCGCCCATAAGGCACCTTGTTGATTGGCCGGGTCCGACATGGTGTAGAGGGTTTCCGTCGCCGGCAAATCCCGCGCCAAACCGCATTCGAACAGCCCGACCGCATTCGGCGCATGGGTCAGGCGCGCCACCCCGAAGGCCGTGATCGGCAGGCGCATGCCGACGAACACCACCTCGCCATCGCAAATTTCCCGCGCCGCCGCGATGATCATCAGTTCTTGCGTGGAAAAATCCGGCACTTCAAGTCGCCGCATAGTTCGCCGGCGCCGCCAGCGCCTGCCCTTTGATCCGCAGCGCCTCCCGCTGTGCGCCCAACTTTGCGTCATAGGCCGGATGATCTTCGGGCCCCAGAACCCACTCATCCAGCCAAGCCGCAAATCCCGCGGCCGTCCGCGACTGCTGGTGGTAGTCATTGAAGAAGGCATTGTCCCGTCGCCACCGCCCCACCATCGGCGAGGGGTGTACGCCGCCGGGCACATGGCAGACCGCAGCCACCCGGTAACCGGGAAACAGCACCCGGCTCGGATCGGACCGGATGACCTCGGTTTCGACCAATTCGTCGGCCATGACGATAACCCGCGCCGCCGCCAGCGCCGCCTCTTGGGTCACGCCGCTGTTGCCCCACAAATGCGCATTCCCGAAACGGTCGGCCCGTTGCACCGCCAACACCGCCACGTCCGGACGCAGCGGCGGCACCAGCACGACAGGTTCCGCCGCGTCGCTCAGCGGATTCTCCGTCAACTTAAACGCCGGATTGGATTTCAGGATGTCCGATCCCAACAATGAGCGTAGCGGCGCATAGGGCATACCGTAGGCCCCGGCCATCAACGCCATACCCAGGGAGAAATTCGAATGGTCACGGATTGTTATCGGCTGCGGCTCACCCTGTTCGACCGCCCGCCGATAGTTATGGCCGAGGCCGCCGGAAACACTGCCGACCCAGGCCCCGGTCACTTGGCCGACGCAGCCAGCACCGATCATCATATCCGTCGACGCGTCAGAGATCGGCGCGATGATATTCAAACCCCGTCGTCCCTGGCGGATAATCTCATAACTTGCCGCAAACGGGATGTTCGCCTCCAGACAAGCCCCGAGCACGACACTGTCGCCATCCCCGACATGGGTCGCCACGGCAGCCGCAAGCCCAACCAATTTATCCATTAACAACAGCCGCTTGCCGGTAATCCATGACTCGAATTATTAAAACTTGGCATTAATAAAAATGGACATAGTCGAAATCCACCGGCTGTCCGTGGATGCCCCGTTTCGGCGGCGCAATCCAGCCGGCCATTCTGCCCGGCTCGGTAACCGGCCGCATCAACGAACGCAAGAAAGCGAAATCCTCCGGCGTCGGCAACCAGTCGGCCTGACGTTTGTTCCAGGTTTCCCGATCGATGATCTCGCCGCTCGGCGTCACTTGGATACCGGCGCAGCCGCCGATGTTGCGGTGAAACGCCCCATGGGGCAGCGTCAGTTCGCAGTCGATATCATGCGCCCTGATAACCTTGTTAAAACGGTCGACGCCCCGCTGACTATCCTGTCGATACGACAACCGCAGCCGCTCATTCATCGCCGTCAACGCCGGCGCCTCGGTCATCACCAGTTGGCCGTCGCGAACTTCCGGGATCTCGCAGACCGCATCGGTGAGGACGTGATCGTCGTCGATCTTCGTCTCGTCATAGCGCCCTTTCAGTCCCATCGTGTAGTAGTTCGCCGCATTCGTCGATTTTTCCGAACCGAACAGATCCAAGCAGATCGAATAGTGAAAGTTGATGAATTTCTGGACCAGCGCCAGGGGAATCCCACCGAACCGAGCCACGTCGTCGGTGTTGTGTTCCCGCATCAGCTCGGCAGTCCGCTGCACGATGCGCATGATGCCGGTCTCACCGACGAACATATGATGCGCTTCTTCGGTCAGCATGAACCGGCAAGTCCGGGACAACGGATCGAAACCCGATTCCGCCAATGCCGCCAATTGGAATTTGCCGTCGCGGTCTTGGAAGAATGTGAACATGAAAAACGATAACCAATTCTCGGTCTGCTCGTTGAACGCCTCGAGAATACGCGGTCGATCCGGGTCGCCGGCATGACGTTCCAGCAACCCTTCGGCTTCCTCCCGACCGTCGCGCCCGAAATAGGCATGCAACAGATAGACCATCGCCCACAGATGTCGCCCCTCTTCCACATTGACCTGAAACAGATTGCGCAAATCGTAAAGTGACGGACAAGTCGCGCCCAAATAGCGTTGCTGTTCCACCGACGCCGGCTCGGTATCGCCTTGCGTGACGATCAAGCGCCGCAACTCGGCCCGATATTCGCCCGGCAGCTCGTGCCATACCGGGTGACCTTTATGCATGCCGAAGCCGATGCGCCGATCGGCCACCGGCGGCGCCAGAAAAATGCCCCAGCGGTACTCCGGCATGCGCACGAAGTCATAATGCGCCCAACCGCCCGGCTCGACACTGATGGCCGTGCGCAAATATACCTCGAAGGTATCGCTCTGCGCCGGTCCCAGGTCACGCCACCACTCAAGATAGGCCGGTTGCCATTTCTCCAAGGCTCGCTGCAGCCGGCGGTCCTCGGCCAGATCGACATTGTTGGGAATCTTCTCGTTGTAGTCGATGCTCATGCTACACCCGCTTCCTGTCAAAGCTCGCCTGGTTGCCGGTCCCGAAGAGTTTCAGCGCACCCTCTTCGCCGACGGCGTTCGGTCGCTGGAAGATCCAGTTTTGCCATGCGCTGAGACGGCTGAAAATCTTGCTCTCCACGGTCTCCGGCCCGACGAACCGAAGGTTCGCCTCCATGCCGCTCAGAGCGTCCGGCGAGAACCCTGCCCGCTCTTCCAGCGCCACCCGCACTTCATCGTCCCAATCCAAATCGTCCGGCGTGAAGGTCACCAGCCCCAGCGCCTCTGCTTCTTCGGCATCGAGCGCCGCGCCGACGCGCGCGCGCGCCGCATCCAAGGCGGCACCGTCACCGAAGAACCGGCTCTCCAGCCGGGACAGGCCATTGACCATCGGCAATGCGCCGAGATTCATCTCGTTAAGGCCGATCTCCGCCGGGCCCAGATTGGATCCCTCGAAGTCGCCCTCGAGCATAAAACTTCTGTCCGCGGCCAGCGCCAATTCCAGCAACGTGCCGGTAAAGCAGCTCCCCGGTTCGATGAGGGCGACGAGGCTACGCGAAGAAACGTCCAGGCGTTTGAAACTGCGTTTCAAATACAGCGTGATCTCCCGCACCAGCCAATCCGGCTGATGGGCCAACAGGGCCGCATCCGCCAATCGCACATGATCGGCACTGCCGCTGGTGCAAAACACCCAAGTGCCGAGTTCCGGTTCATTGAAGCGCAGATGCAAGACCGCGTCGTCCAGTGCCCGCGCCAGCGCCAACGGCCAGAAATCGACACCGGCGGCGTGGATCGCCGGCAAATCTTGCGGTGGCGGCGTTGCCGGCGCGCGCACCTCGATCCGCGCCAGACCGCGTGACCGATCCAGCGCCACACTGAGGCAGTCATAGGTAAGCGTGTCCTCGTCGAGGGTCTTCGCCAACGGTGTGAGCACAACACCGACCGCCTCCGTCGACCGATCGCACTGCTCGGCAAATTCCGCCGCCCTTGCACGCGCGGCGTCGGCCAAGCGCGACCGCGGCACCAACTCATCCACCAGGCGCCAGTCGAGCGCCCGCCGGCCCCTGACCCCTTCCGTCGTCGTGCAGAAGAAATCGGCTTGATCGCGCCTGACATGACGCTTGTCCACCAGACGAGTCAGCCCCCCCGTCCCCGGCAACACCGCCAGCAGCGGCACCTCCGGCAGTGAGACCGCGCTCGACCCATCGTCCACCAGCATGATGTGATCGGTCGCCAACGCGAGTTCATAGCCGCCACCGGCACAGGCCCCGTTGATGACGCAGAGATAGCGCTGTCCCGAAAACGCGCTCGCATCCTCGATCGCGTTACGTGTCTCGTTGGTAAATTTGCAGAAATTCACCTTCGCGCCATGGGACGATTGCCCCAACATGCCGATATTGGCCCCGGCGCAAAACACCCGCTCCTTGGCCGATGTCAACATTACCGCCCCCACCCCGGGGTGTTCGAATCGCAGCCGTTGCACCGCGTCATAGAGTTCGATATCGACACTGAGATCGTAGGAATTCAGCTTCAACGCATACCCAGACTCGAGTCCGCCATCTTCCTGCACGTCAAGCGCCAAGGTCGCCACCCGCCCGTCGACGGAAAACCGCCAGTGACGATACCGGCTCGGATGCGTTGCAAATTCTATCATCGACCGCCCAGATTAATTTGTATGACAAAGTATTGCCAACACCCACTATAGCCGGCTGGGGCGCCAATGTGCATCGGCTTGCGGTCGGAAGGAAGAGAGCGCGACCTAGCAGAATCCGTCGCAGAATAGCTGCGGCCCATCCGGTACCGACGCCGATCGGGCCGGTTGCGGCAAGACGGTCATAAATTGGGACGTCACAGGCACTTTTGTGGGCTCCACCGCGTCGAGCAGTGGATCGGCCAGAAGCGGCCGGCCTTCAATTGTCGCCACTTTGGTATCGGAGATAAGCTCAAAGTCGGGAATGCTTGGCAGGCTGACCGGCTGCGGCTTGATCGCCAGCGTCGACGCCTCGCCTTCCCACGTCGGCCTTGCTTCCACGAGATCCGGGGCGCTCCAGCGCCCCTCCAGAGCCGGTGCTTCCGGAGCCGGCGGCATCGGGCCGGCAAACGCCAACCGAGTGATCGCGGGTGTCGGGGCAAGCGCCGGGGCCACTAAGAAATACCCGCCCGGGCGCTCAAGCGCACTAGCACTGAGGCCGACCCCGCAGGCCAAGATTAGCAACACCATCAACGGCCGCACATGACCTTGCCACGCCCTGGCACCGGGTCGGGCCTTGCCACGATCGGTCGTTCTCGTCCGTGCCATCGTTTCAGCCCAGTCGCCGCTGGTCGAATACACGATAACCCGCCAAATTGATCTGCTATTCTATAGCGCGTTAGAAGGGGGCAATGCACTCTGAAATAAGGAAAGTACCAAAAAATGAACCAACTGCCATTGCTCGCCGGCTACAATCGTTGGGCCAACGAACGTGTCTACCAGGCCTGCTCGGTTCTAACCGACGAGTCATACCGTCAGGATCGCGGCGCCTTCTTTGGCTCTATTCACAACACCTTGAATCACCTGCTTGTTGTCGACCGGATTTGGCTCGGGCGCTTGCTTGGCCAAGCGACGCCGGAGTTGGTCGGCCTCAACCAATGCCTCCATGACGATTTCGCCGCGCTTAGGACCGACCGCAGCGCCGAAGACCAGCGACTGATCGATGTTGTCGAGTCTCTCGACGAGACGGCACTAGGCGAGCTGGTCACGTATCGGTTTGTCGACGGCCGGTCCGCCGCGACGCCGCGCCACTTGATCCTCATAACGCTGTTCAATCACCAGACGCACCATCGCGGTCAGGTCCACACGATGTTGACCCAGGCAGGGGTCGACGTGCCGCCGCTCGACATCATCGTCTACGCTAACGACAAGACCTCAAAGTAAAGCGGGGCCGGCCTTTCGGCGGGCCCCGCTGCCGCTCATGCTGAACGACTAGGCGCTGCGGACGTTCGCCAGGAATTCCTCAACCCGGGAGCGCAACAAGTCTGCCTGTCCTGCCATGGTGCTGGATGCCTCCAGGACCTGCGACGCGACTTGTCCGGTCTCGGAGGCGGCGGCACTTACGCCCGAGATGTTCGTGTTGACCTCCAGCGTGCCTTCCGAGGCCTGTTGCACGTTGTTGGCGATCTCCTGCGTCGCCGAGCCTTGTTCTTCCACGGCCGCGGCGATGGTGCCCGAAATCTGACTGATCTCATTGATCCGCTCGCCGATCGCGCCGATTGCCGTCACGGCACTACTCGTGGCGCTTTGCATATCCGAGATTTGCGTCGCGATTTCTTCCGTTGCCCGACCCGTTTGCGTCGCCAGACTTTTCACTTCGGAGGCCACGACCGCGAAGCCCTTGCCGGCTTCTCCGGCCCGCGCCGCCTCGATCGTCGCATTGAGCGCCAGAAGGTTGGTCTGCCCGGCGATATCGCTGATCAGATTGACGACCTCACCGATCTTCTGCGCGGCCTGGGCCAGCCCCTGCACCTCTTCATTCATCCGACCGGCCTCGCCAACCGCGGTTTGCGATACCTGTTCGGCCTGAGACACCTGCCGGCTGATCTCAGTGATCGAAGCGGAAAGCTCTTCCGCCGCCGACGCGACGGTCTGAACATTGGCGGAAGCCTCCTCCGATGCGGCGGCCACGGCTGTCGATTTCTCGCTTGCTTGCGAAGCCGTCGCCGACATCGCCTCCGCCGAGCTGCGCATGGTGTCGGCACCATTGCTGACGGCAGTAACCACCTCTCCGACCGACGCATCGAAGGCGCTGACATGCCGCTCCATCAGCTTGGCGCGGCGCTCGCGTTCCGCCCGCTCGGCCGCTTGCCGCGCCTCCGACTCTTCCTTCTCTAACGCGTTCTTTTTGAACACTTCGACGGTTCGGGCCATATCGCCGATCTCGTCGCTGCGATCCACGGCCGGAACCATAGTCTTGTTGTCACCACCGGCAAGTTTGGTCATGGCATTCGTCATGGCCGTGATCGGTCGTGTGATGGTCCGCGCCACCAATGTGCCTCCCATGGTCATGAGCAGCAATGTAACCAGGCCGATGACAATTGCCCTGTTGCGCATGCCGACGGCGGCCGACCGCACCTCACCGCGGTCAGCTTCCGCAACCAACGCCCAGCGAGTGCCCAAGAAATCGAGATACGAATACGCGCTGACCACCGGTTGACCAAGTCGGCCGGTAACCTTCACGATCCCAGATCGTCCCGCCAGGGCCTCATCCGCCGCTCGGCTGTCGATGATGCCGGATAGAATGGTCGACTCGTCGCTGAAGCGCGAATCGTTGCGCATCAGACGATCGCCGCCAACGATCGAAATCTCGCCGGTCATACCGAGACCGGCAGAGGTCTGCATAATCTGGTTGAGATTGTCGATGGGCATTTGGAACACCAGCGCACCGACAAAGTTGCCGTTGCTGTCGGTCAGCGGTGTCGAGATGAAGCTCGCCGGTGCGTCCGCACTCGGCGCATAGGCCTGAAAATCGAAGAAGTTTTGCTGCCCCGCCGTCGGATTGTCCCGCGCCGCACGAAAGGCGCGACCAAGATCCGTGTCAGCCCACTCGCCGTTCAACAGATTGGTTGCATAGTCCAATTCTTTGAACACGGTGTAGACAAGGTTGCCGCCCTCGTCGAACAGGAAAATATCGTAGTAGCCTCGTTCTCGTAGGAACGTCCGAAACCAGGGATGATACCGGGCGTGCGCTTGCGAGTAGAATGAACCGTCATTCGCCGCGTCAAGCTCCTCTTTCTGCCCGGTTGGATACGGGTTAACGTCAATATACAGATGCTGTAGAGTTTCGGTCTGGCCGGTACCCAGGGCACTCCAACCGCGCTGAAATGCCGCAAGCGCTTCAAGAGTGAAGGGGTTCGCGGCGACCGCGGTCAAATCCTGCCGAATCGAGTTCAAGTAGTCGCCAAGCTGCACGCTGCGGGCCTCGACGAGCGCGCTCATTCGAGCATTCGCCTCATGATTGAGGGCACTGGAGCTGTTGACCAAAATAGGCAGTCCAATCGCCATCGCCGAAAGAAACGCCGCCAACACAATGATCGCCGGCACTTTCTTGGCAAGATTCAAGGAAGTAATCGCTTCAAACATCGCCGCTCTCCTCACAGCATAGACACCAGGCCTGTGCTTGCCGGGTCTTTGCTAGCGATCCCCCACGAACAAGCTTACCTGAGGACTTGCTAAGGCATTGCTAATTCACGGTTAACTTGAACAAGATAGAGATAATAAATATATCGACTAGCCAATAATAAGTACACTCGAGAGATTATATTATAATAGAGCCGGCCTCTGTATCGTGCTCTCCCAAAGAAACAGGAAGAACTATCCTGGTCGATTGTCGGGAGAGCATGGAAGGCTATGAAGATATTGTCGGCAGACGATCACTGGGTCGTCCGAGCGGGTTTGAAGCACATCTTGCGCGATCTCGAAGGCGCGGAGGTCATAGAGGTCTCGAACTTCCCTGACGCTACGCAGGCGGCTGCGGACAACCCCGACCTAGACCTGATCATCCTTGATCTCTTGATGCCCGGAAACACGCCCTTTGCCGGTCTCCAGGAACTCCGCGACGCACAGCCGACCGTTCCGATCATCATTTTTTCGATTCTCGAATCGCGTGAGGAGGTCCTGCGTTCCATCGATCTTGGTGCCATGGGTTACATTTCCAAAGCGACCAGCGGCGACGAGATCGTCGACATTGTCCGTCGCGTCCTTGCCGGCGAGATTTGGATCCCGAGGGACCTGTTGACACAAAGCACGCCTGCGGTGATGCAGGACCGCATGCATTTCGAAACCGATGCACGCAAGGCGAGTTCCATTGAAGAACTCACGAATCGTCAGCGCGAAGTCTTCGACTTGCTCTCTCAGGGAAAGTCGAACCGCCAAATAGCCCTCGACCTCGGGGTCTCGGAGCATACGGTCCGCGTCCACATGACCGCAATCCTGCGCGCCTTAAGCGTTGAAAACCGCACCCAAGCCGCTGTCCTCGCAGCAGGCTATCAATCCTCCGCTGCGCGCGGCCGGGCCGCACGTAGGCGCTAGGGCGAGATATCGAGGGCCCTCAATATCCAGCCTAAGTCGCGCGCAGAATTTTCCGAACTAGCAGTCGCAGTTCCGCCGGGCTCACCGGTTTACTCATGGTCGTGGCACCACTGCCCGCGATTTCGGCCAGCCGCTCCGGCGTTGGGTCGCCGGTGACCATGATAGTCGGTATGTCGCGCCCGCAGACCTCGCGAATCTTTGCTACGGCTTCGATCCCCGTTTCATCCACCAATTGATAGTCGGCGATCAGTATGTCGGGATACGCGGCCGCTCGCCCGAGCTCGTCGATGGCCTCGCCCGAACCCTCCCGGGCGATAACGACGGCGCCCCACCCCCGCAACAATCGCTCGGTCGCCTTGCGCACGATCGCGTCGTCTTCCAACACCACAATCGTCGCCCCGGCAATATCGCCAGTGACCATTTGCGACCAGCGCCGGGCCTCTTCGGCTTCGCGGGCCACCGACCCCAGCGGCACATCGACGGCAAACATTGAACCCCTGCCAACTTGCGACGTTACATGGAGCGGATGCTCCAACAGGCGCGCCGTGCGCTGCGCAATCGCCAGCCCCAATCCAAGCCCGGTATTCCGGTCGGGCCGCCGCTTACCGTGCTGATAGAACTCCTCGAAAATCAGCTCCAGCCCTTCCTCCGGTATCCCACCGCCCGTGTCCAAGACGGCAATGCGGACGCTCGCCCCAATTCGCCGGCACCCGAAAAGAATCTTGCCCCGCTCCGTGTGCTGCACCGCATTGGCCAGGAAGTTGCCCAACACCCGACTCAATAGGGATGGGTCGGTACGCACGACGGTGCTACTCCCGACCAACCGCATTTCAATTCCTTTGGCCCGCGCCTGCGCGCCGAATTCGGCAGCAAGTTGCGTCAGCATCCCGCGCAAGTTGAAATCGGTGATTTCCGGATGAACCACCTTGGCTTCGAGTTTGCTGACATCCAACAACGCATTCAGTAGGGAGCCCATGGTGATAAGCGCGGTACCGAGGTCGCTGGTGATCTCATCGCGTTCATCCGCGGTACGCGCATCCGCCAAGGCGGCAAGAAACAAGTTTGAGGCCTGCAAAGGTTGCCGCAGATCATGACTGGCGGAAGCCAGGAAGCGAGATTTCGCCGCGTTCGCCCGGACCGCCTCTTCTTTAGCTTCCTGGAGCGCCCGATGAACCTTTTTTTCCTCGCTGATATCGGCGAAAACGCCGATCCAAACGACACCATGATCCGGATGGTCGAAGGTTGTGAAATTTCCGCGACACCAAAGTGACTCGCCGGACTTCGTTGCGCATTCCATGTCGCCGACCCAGCCGCCGGATGCCTCAAGGGCCTTGAAAGCAGGATCCAGTTGCGAATGTTGCCCTTGGGTGACCAGCACATCGATAGCGCACCCCATCAGCCCGCCCGGCTCATAGTCCAACATTCGTTCCAGTTTCGGATTGGCATAAACGATCCGGCGATCGGCCGGCGTAATCAGACCAACCCCCTCGGCCATATTCTCCAACAGGGCCGCTTGCAGCCGCAGCGCATTCTCAGCGTTCTTCTGCTCCGACACGTCGGTGATGTAGCTCACGACACCCCGCACCGCCCCCGACGGGTCAACATCCGGAATAAAGGTCCCTCTTAGATAACGCCGACCATCAGCACCTGTCCGAACCTCGAATTTCGTCGTCCGGCCCGCCAATCCGCTATCCAGCCATGGGCGGATTCTGCAATATTCGACCTCGCCGATCACCTCGCTGATATGCGTTCCGCGAAGCTGCTCACGCGGAATGCCGAACCATGCCTCATAAGCTTTGTTGTTGAACTGATAGCAATAATCGGGATCGATATAGTTCACAAAACCCGGCAGCGCGTCGGTAACCAAGCGCACCTTCGCTTCGCTCGTCAGCAGTGCAATCTCCGCTTCCTTGCGCTGCGTGATATCGACGACCGCCGCCTGAATGGCATGTTCGCCTTCCCAATCCACCAAACCGATCGCCGCGTTGAGCCAGATCGAGCTGCCATCCCGGCGCCGGCCCTCAAACTCCAAGGTCCGCGAGCCCAGTCCATTCAACACCGCCTCGCTGGCCTTTGTGACCCGCTCTACGTGCTCGTCAGCTAGCAACGACTTGGCGGCACCGGCTTCGCCCATCTGCATCACACCCGAATAACCGAATATCCGGGCAATGGCGTCATTGCAAAACAGCAGCCTCCAGTCGGTTCCAATAATAGCGTAGCCCTGGATCGAGACACTGACGAGATTGCGGAACTTGGCCTCGCTTTCCAGCAGGGCACTCTCGGCTCGTTTGCGTTCGGTGATGTCTCGGGCGATGCCCATGACGGCCATTCGCCCGCCCCAGATCACCCGGCGCGACGACGCCTCCACATCGACGAGTGTCCCGTCGAGCCGGCGCCGAGTGGTCTCAACTGCGGTTGGAGCAAGTCCTGTTTTGAGCACCTCAGCGGCGCGTTTGACGGCAATCTCCTGAATCTCCGGAGCCAATAGACCGCGCCAATTCTCACGAGTTAGGCTTTCCGCAGAATCGGCACGATAGAGCTTTGCCGCCGCGCTGTTCGCGAACAGAATCTTGCCCGTCTCATCTTGCACGATGACGGAATCGGTCTGCATCTCGACCAACTGCCGGTAACGCTCCTCGCTCTCGCAAAGGGCTCTTTCAGTTGCTTTCCGCTCCGTGACATCCCGGTTTACGCTGATGTAGCCGATAGTTTGCCCACCTTCACCTCGGATCGGGCCGATGGTGACTTCGCTGATCCCGTCACTTCCGTCCTGCCGCCGAATTTCTATCTCACCAGACCAACGGCCGGATTCACGAAGCGCCGCGGCGATCACTGCCCCTTGCTCAGGTGGCGCCGTCGCCGCATGCAGAGAGCTTACGGGTCGGCCAACCAGCGCCTGCTTCGTATAGCCGAAGAGTTGTTCCGCCGAGGCGTTGCAGTCAACGATCGTCCGCTCGGTGTCCACAACGAGGACGGCATCGTGGATCTCGTCGAAAATTTGCGCCTGTCGCCGGCGTATCGTCTCCGCGCGCCATCGGTCCGTCACATCGGAAACGACGATTAAGCCAGCAATCGGGATTCCCGATTGCGGCGAGATCCCATGTCCGGATACCGACAGGCACATACGTGTGCCGTTCGGATGTCGGTGGGTCATCTCGCACCGATTGATCTCTCCTGGCCGTCCCGCCGCCCTAGCCGCTGCACGAGCCGCTGCCAGCACTTGCTTGCCGGGCTTGTCACCAAGCAGAAAGATCGAACGCCCGATCAGCGCCGGTTGGCTCGCACCGAGTATTTCGCACAAACGCTCGTTCACATAGATGAACGAGCCGTTGCGATGCACCAGACCGACGCCATCATGCATCATGTCGAGCAATTCCCGGTACGGTTGCCCGCCTGGGATCGCCTGCTGCTCGGCGCCACCAGCCAATTTCTCCAGCCACCAGATAAACCCGACGACATCGCCGGCACTATTGCGGCGATAGGCCCAATCGACCCGGACCGGCAGCGCTGCGCCGTTGCTCGCGCGCTCGGTGCAATAAAATGTCTCTGGCGCCGGCTGCTCCTCCAGCAAGGACATCAAAAAGTGCCGTTGTTCGGCTTCCGCAAGAGGATCAACCATCAACGACCAGGCTTTGCGGCCAATCAGATCCTCGGGACTACAGCAAAAAAGCGCGCAATGCGTGTCGTTGACATGGGTAATATTCCAGTCGGCGTCCAACTCGCGTACGCATATAGACGGATCGCTTCGTGGCAAGGTCGCAGCCTCGCCCCTGACGAATTCGTCCGCAGTCATGGCAACATCCGTATGGTCATCAAACCGCCGGCAGCAGCCTGGCGATGGCGTTGATAATTCATCCCGATACCCGAGCCCAGAACACAGCCTGGGGTAGTATTTACCTGCCAGACTGGCTACTTGAAAGTGTCTCTGCCAAGTCTAAGACGCTTGAGCCCCAAAGGACAGTGGTGTCCGCCGGCGTCACGATCAACAGCGAATAGTCCGAATAGGTGGGTCACTAGGCCAAACGCGATATTTCACCGCCGCCATAGGCCGGATTGAGTATCCCCAACGCCCGGGCCGACCCACCATTTCTGCCGCGCCCGCCACCTCAACGATCGGCTAGGCTCCTCCGGTAAGACCCTACAGCCCTTTCGCGCCCCGGACCGCCAATCTCAGTGAATATTGTCGACCTGATCACCCGCAACGCCGCGACCGACCCCGACCGGCCCGCGATCATTGATGGTGACCGCAGCATAAGTTTTCGCGAACTGGCCGTCCTGGTCAATAGGACCGCCAGCCATCTCCTTGGCCTTGGCATCAAGGCTGATGACCGCGTCGGTATTGCTCTCAAGGACAGCGTCGACCACGTCATCGCCATCCTTGCCGTTGCCCGGATTGGCGCTGCCATAGTGCCCGTGGATTGGCGTGCCCGACCCGCAGAGAAACAGCGCCTGGCCGAAACATTTGATGTCACCGCGGTCCTTACCGAAGTCGGCGACACCATGCCCGACGGCGTTCCCTGCGTGCCCCTGGATGAGACCTGGCACGTCTCGGTTGCCACCGCCGCGCCCTGCCTCACATTCCCGACCAACGGCAGTCACACCTTCCTGCTGAATCTATCATCGGGGACAACCGGTACGCCAAAGGGCGCCATTGTCACTCACGACGATTATCGCTACCGCTTGGCACGATATCCGACAGCCTACGGTCGCGGCGGCCGTTACCGGTACCTCTCGGTGATGCCGCTATGCTTCAGCGCCGGTCGCAACTTGCTGCTGTACAACCTAGTCATCGGCAGTACCGTGATCCTTTACCCGCCCCTGTTTGGACCGGAGGAGTATGTCGAGGCGGCGAAACGATACGATGTGACCACCGCATTTCTTGTGCCCACGGCCGTCAGATGGCTCCTTAGCCTACCCGAGCAAGCGCAGCCGCTGCTGCCGGGACTGCGCGTCTGGGGTACCGGAACGGCGTTCATGTATCCCGAGGAAAAGCTTGAGGCCGCCCGTCGCATCGCGCCCAATATTGTCTTTGGCTATTCCGCCTCGGGAACCGGCGGCATCAGTACCCTAGGCGCCGATAACTTGGCTGCCCACGCCGAAACCGTCGGCCGGCCATATTTTTCCATCGACCTGCAGATCGTCGATAGTCAAGATCATCCGCTTCCCGCCGGTGAGATCGGCCGGGTCCGCTGCCAAGGCCCCGGCGTATCGCGCGGCTATTACGGCGGCGAGACCGACGATTCCGAGGAGGGCATCAAGGGCGACTGGTTCTATACCGGCGAGCTGGGCGCCTTGGACGAGGCCGGCTATCTCACTCTGCACGGCCGTAGCTCGAGCCTGATCATACGCGGCGGCGCGAACGTTTACCCGGAGGAAGTCGAGCGCGTGATCCTTTCCCATCACGCCGTCGCCGAGGCCGCGGTGATCGGCCGGCCCTCGCCGGTCCTCGGCGAGGAAGTCGTCGCCGCCGTTGTCGCCAAGCAACCAATTGAGCAGCGCGACCTTTTGAACTTCTGCCGCAAAGAACTGTCGAGCTATAAAATCCCCGCTGAGATCCGAGTCGTGCCGGCTTTGCCGAAAACAACTTCAGGCAAGGTAAAGCGTGCCGAGGTCTTGGCCCAATTCAACACCGCACAACCAACACAAGCAGCTCGGATTCACTTACCAGAATGATCCGTAAGTACATATTGTCGTTCGCCAATCAGGGCCTGATCAGTCTTTTTCATTTCGTCATCAATATTGTCCTGGTGAAGCTTTGGGAGCCGGCAGCCTACGGGGTCTTCGCGCTTGTTCTGGTGATCGTCTGGACCCTGCGGTCCGTCCAGGGGGCTGCTCTGAACTCCCCCCTGGGGGTGCATGCCCCCCGCCTTAACCGCCGCGCCCCTCGCGCCCTCTTGGAGCTGGCGCTCTCCTCGGTGAACGCCCTCTTCGTCCTTTTGGTCTTTCTGGCTGTCGCCGCCGGCGCCCTGCTGAGCGGCGACGATCTGCTCTCACCCGTCGCCGCCTGGGCGGTAGCCGCCTACACCGCCGGTTCCCTGCTGATCAACTATGTGCGCGCATATCTGTTCTCGTATCTGAAGGCCGGCATTGTCACCGCGGTCGATTTAACCTTTGTCGCAATTTCCGGCTTGGCCATCGCCCTCGCCCTACTCGCCCCTGAACAGACGAGCCTCGCCAGTGTTCTGGGCCTCCTCGCCGCCGGCAGTTTTGCCGGTGCTATCGTCGGTTTTGTGCTCTCGGGACAACCATTGCGGCTCACTCTCAAACCACGGGTACTGGCGTATTATTTGGCCCCTTGGCGCGATGTCCGTTGGGCTCTGGCGGGGGTCGGCATCATAAATCTTCAGACTCGCGCGCACGCGCTTATTGTCTCCGCGTCGCTGGGCGCAGAGGCATTTGCTGTCCTGGCCGCCGGCAACCTACTATTCGGCCCGATCCGCATGCTGCTGGTCGCCTGGGGCAAGATCACGCGACCCTATCTCGCCCGCTGTATCGGTCAGGACCGAGTCGGCAAAATCAGCGAGTCCAATCGTCTGTCCTTTATCGCCCTAGGCCTCGGCTTCACCATCTTATTCTCCGGTCTCTACCTGTTTTGGGCGCCCATCGATGCCTTAATCTACGGCGACAAGTATGCCGATATGAAGCTCGTCGTCGCCGCATGGGGTTTGGTCTCTGTCCTGAGCTCTTGCCGCAGCCTACTCAGCATACCGCTGCAGTCCATGCTTGCCTTCCGTCAGCTCGCCCTGCTGCAGTTGACGGGCGCGTTGACCAGCCTGGTCGCCGTCACCGTTCTGATCGTTTTCGCGGATTTCCGCCTGTCGATCTTCGGCATCGCCCTCGGAGAAGCCATTACCCTGCTGCTCTCCTGGAACCTCTACCGCACCGAGAACGGCCGGCTCACCGGGTCACGCCCCAAAACCGGTGGGATGCCGTCTCCGACCCTCTCCAACGTCTAGATCCCGCCATATTATCGCCACCGAAGCCGCCTAATAATCCGACCTGCTTCAAGGTTGATTCACCCTCGCGGAAGGACTCGATAAATGCGCGCACGCGTTGCCGTCATCGGCTTGACCATCGCCCTTGCGGCCAGCCAACTAGCGGACCGCGCCGCTGCGGTGGACAGCAGCGAGAGCAGCGCCCCGGCGGCGCCGTCCTATACGGAAGCCAAGGTCTATGTCGACTCCCTTAGGTTCAGTCGCGCCCTGCCGATCCTCCAGGAGTTGGTCCGTGCAGAGCCCGACAACGCCGACGCCTGGAACCTTCTTGCCTTCAGCCAGCGCCAGCTCGGCGATATCCGGTCGGCTCGGCAAAATTACGACAAGGCGCTCGCCCTCGACCCCAGTCACAAAGGCGCCCATGAATATCTCGGCGAGCTCTTTTTGATGCTGAACGATCTGGAGTCGGCGCGCCAGCAATTGCTGACCCTTACGGCCTTGTGCCCGGCCGGCTGCGAACAACGTGAAGATTTGCAGCGAGCGATCGACGCATTCACGGCGCGGCAGGGATCTTGAGCAATCTAGCTTAGCACGGTCGACCCATCCCAATAGCTCAGTGACGGCTCGCCACGCCCCTCCAACGCCAGCGCCACCGCGAAGCCGGGCATGACATCGAGGCATCTCAGATACCACGCTGACCGGCCCAGTTCGACGACTTGGCTACCTTGGTCAAATCCTTGCAGCGGCGAACCAAAAACGGCGTCGTTCAGGCCACTGCCTATCGCTTTCGCCAGCGCTTCTCGCTGCGTCCACAACCCATAGAATACCCGACTCCGCTCGGCCTCATCCGCCAGTCCCGCGAGGAAATCAGCCTCCGCCGTCGGGAAAAACCGCCGCGCCACTGCCTGAATATCGGTCCGGCGACTCGTTTCCTCTATATCGACCCCTACCTCGCGCCGACTGGCGAAGACGATCAGCGACAGGCTCCCGCTGTGGCTGATATTAAAGCGAATGTCACCGCCATGCGGCTGGTTCGTCAGCAGCGGTTTGCCGTGGCGACCGGTGTCGATTCCGACCGCCTCCGGCCTCAGGCCACAGATTTCGCCCAGTAAACGGCGAAGCACCGCCCGGGTCATGACAAACCGACGCATCGCATCCTCAGCCGAATACGCGTCGGCCCGCCGACACTCCGACGCCGACAAAATCGCCAAACCGAGGCGCGGATCGCCGGCGTCGTGACGTACCCGAACGACCTGTATGTCCCCGGCCGGAGCGTGCCAGGGAATAGTACAGTCCCGCCAAGAAATACCGTGCACGACGCGCGCCCTACCGCCCCACAAACTTGGGCGGTCGTTTCTCTTCGAAAGCGCGTCTCCCCTCCAAATAGTCATCACTGGCAATACATGCCGCCTCGAGCTCTGCCATCCGCGCCATGTCTCGCTGTCCAGGATCTTTCATCGTCTCGGCGACGGCGTGCTTCGCCGCCGCCAAGGTTAGCGGCGCATTCGCCGCGATTGTCTCCAAACTCTCGTCGAGCATGGCGCCCATTACCGGCGCCGGCGACACCTGATTGACCAGGCCCATCCGCAGCGCCTGATTGGCATCGAATAACCGACCGGTGAACAGGATCTCTTTCGCCTGGGCCGGCCCGACCACCGAGACGAGCCTGGCCACCATGTCATAGCGATACGCCAAGCCTAAGCGGGCCGCCGGAATAGCGAATTGTGCATCATCCGATGCCAAGCGGAGATCGCAGCACAGCGCCAAGGCGAGCCCGCCGCCGACGCAATATCCCTCGATCAAAGCGATCGTCGGTATTTCAAGTAAACCGATCGACTCGCAGGCGGCCGCAACCGCATGGTCATACGCCATGACGGCGCCCACACCGTCGCGCTGAGTGTCAAATTCGGAAATATCCGCACCCGACGCGAAAGCCTTCCCGCCGGCGCCACGTATCACGGCGACTCGCAACCGGTCCGCCGCGGCCAACGCCTGTGCGGCCGCGCGCAGATCCCGCCACATTTTCAGTGAGATCGCATTCCGACGCTCGGGATTATTGATCAAGATCGTCCCGACGCGATCATCCTGCTGCAGCACGATCTGCTTACCGCTGAGATTCGACATGAAGCTCTCCAGCTAACCGATTCTTGCGACTCATTCTTCCGGCCCACCGGCACCGGCGCAAGAATACCACGATCCGGCAGTAACGACCTTGTGCCTTGCTTGGGCAGTGTCACCCTGTTGAGGTCGTGCCCCCTACGTTCAAACTCGGTTTTGCCCGGATGAATCAACTGCTATCGGCTCCCGCTTTTATCGGCATAGCCATCCTCGCACTGACGATCACCTCCGTCGCCGCCACCGCTGAGCCATTCGAATTCATCCGCATCGGCGACCAGGACGGCTTTGGCTTCACCGGTTCGTCGGAGCTAGTGCGCGCCTCGCCGCCCCCTCACATTCTGCCGGCAGATAGCGATGGCGATGGCGTCTTGCGACAGGAGGAATTTCTCCCCGACCTCAACCGCGACGGCGGTGTCGCTTGGACCAGCCTCGACAATTTCGACAATCGCTCCCCTGAGGAGAGCGCCAACGCCGCCGCCCAATGCGTCGGCTGCGCGACCATCGGCGACGGTACCGCCGGCGCGAACTGGACCGATCTATCTTTATCGATATCGGCTCCCGACGACGCCTGGCCCGATGCCGACGGTCCCGCCCTCCCGAACAACGCCGAGTTTCAGTTCGAATTCACCATCGATGGCGACGATATCGTTCCCGGTTCCAGGATCTTCTTCAATCTTGTTTTCGGTGACTACGACATCGACCCGGCGCTGATAGCGGTTGCCTTCCGCACCAAACCACACCGCACGCTGTTGCTACGCAATCAAGGCCCACGCGACGGCTTGATTCAGGCGCGTTCCGCCGTCTTGGAATTCGATGAGGTCTTCACAGAGGATGGCGCCGGCGGATGGGACGGGTTCATGCGCGTTGTTTTTGTCGCGCCGAACGATCCCTACACCGCCTTCGACTTCGTCGAGTTGAGTCTTTTTGATGTCGCGACTGCCGACGCAATGCCGATTCTCAAGCAAAAACAAGGCTGGCGTCGACTCGAAGCACCTGTATAGACTACTGCCCACGACATATCACTTGACATTGCACAAACGACCGAGGCGTTCCATGGGGGATCACGCGCCGGCGGTACGAGTCTTGCGAGAGAGTCTGCGCACCGCCCTTACCTGTCCGAACAAGGCTTCCGTGGGCGTCCAGCCCAGTCCGGCGAAGTGGGAAGCTGCTGGAATAAGCTTCGATCACTATCGTGGCCTTGGCGATCGGCGGATCTTATTGGACAATCTGGTCGCGTGCCACGACGTCGATCCACAGGATGCGTACTTCGAGGTGGCGACCTTGCCGGCCGACGAAGCGGCGGTCCGTCATCGGATGGTGTTAGCGGAGATCGGCGCCCAGCGCCCGCGGCGGGCCAAACAGAGGCGCCTGTCCTCGGCCGCATAGCGGCCCGTCACAACCGCCCCGCCGCCCTTGATTCCTAATCCTCCGGCGTCTCCGACGGCGATCCAGCATCGCCCTGCTCGCGCCGACCGCGCACAGCCATATGCATGACATTCACCTTCTCCGCGACCGAGAGGCCATGCAGCAGCATCTCGGCATCCCGCATCAAAGTGGGTGTAAGTTGCTCTGCATCGAGTATCAGGCGCATCACGCGTTCAATGTTTCTTGCCATAACCGATCGATTGATTAAGCTGGATTGAGGATCGGCACTCATTGGCACCCGCGTCGGATTCCTCCCGGACGGGCTGCAAACTAGCACAACCTGTGATAGTTTCAAGAGCGATTGATTCGCGCCGTCATTCTCAACAAGGCAAGCGAAACAGGCCGCGTGGCACGACCCGCCGGCGGAAATCTCCGTCGCCGGCGAATCCTTTTCGATCTCTCAAACGTTATCGCGTCGGGCACGGCTGACATGCGGTGCTCAACTCGAACAATTTGCGGGAGCACGGTAATATGGAGAGTATCGCAGGCAAGACGGCAATCGTGACCGGCGCCAGCCGCGGTCTCGGCCGGGCCATCGCCCAGCAGCTTGCATCCAGCGGCGGCCGAATCGTCGGCCTCGCCCGCAACGAGGTGCAGCTACAAACGTTGGCCAGCGAAACCGATGGCGCTATCCGGCCGGTCTCCGGCGACATCACCGACGCCGGTCTGGCCGCGCAGCTTGTGGCCGAATGGTCCCCCGACCTGGTCGTCCTTTGCGCCGGCGTAAACGGGCCGAACAAGACCATCGATCAAATGAGCTGGGAAGAATTCTCCACCACTTGGAACACCGATGTCAGGGGCACCCTAGCCTGGGGTCAGGCCTGTCTGAACCAGCCCTTGCAACCCGGCAGCGAAGTCGTGATCGTATCCTCCGGCGCCGCCATCGGTGGCTCCCCGATCAGCGGCGGCTACGCCGGCGCCAAGCGCACCCAGTGGTTTATGGCAAATTACTTTCAAGGGGTCAGTGACGCCAACGAACTCGGGATTCGATTTCGCGTCATTCTGCCCAAGCGGATCGTCGGCGAAACCGATCTCGGCCATGCCGCGGCCGCCGGTTACGCCGCCCGTCAAGGCGTCACCATCGAGCAGTTTCTCGCCGGCTTCGGCACCCCCATGGGCCCATCCGAGTTCGCTCGCTATTTCGAGCAGGCACTGACCGACGACACATTCGGGCAAGCCCGGGCAATCGCCATCGCCGGCGATGGGCCTACCGTGCTGGAGGCCTAGCCAATACCCATGCGCGAAACCCCGCCCCTGGAGCTGCGCGAAGCGAGAGAGCGGTTCCTCGCTCTGGTCGAGGATATTAGGCCGCAGCTTCATCGCTATTGCGCCCGCATGACCGGGTCGCTGACGGACGGTGAAGATGTCGTTCAAGACACTCTGGCCAAGGCCTACTACCAACTCTCCATGCGCGACTCCATCCCCGATCTAGCACCCTGGCTTTTCCGCATCGCGCACAATCGCGCCGTGGATTGGCTTCGGCGCTACGAGCGCCGCCATGTGGTGTCGGTGGAGGATATCGCCAACGAGCCAACCGCGGCGGATGACCCGGATCCCATTGAACGCCGCGAGGCGACGGCATTGGCGCTGTCTTGCTTCTGCCGGCTTCCGGTTCGGCCCCGCGGCGCCGTAATCCTTAAGGACATCCTCGATCATTCCATAAACGAGGTGGCGGAGATCCTCAGCATGACCGTACCCGCAACCAAGGCGGCGCTTCATCGCGGGCGCCACGCCCTTCATTCGTTCGGCGAAACCGGTGACGACGAACAGCACATGCCGGCGTCGTCGGCCGCCGCGGCTACGCGTTATGTCGATCTCTTCAATGCCCAGGATTGGGCAAGCTTACGGGCGTTACTGGCCGAGGAGGTCAGACTTGACCTTGTTGGCAAGGCCGACCTGCAGGGTCAACGAGAGGTTGGACAATATTTCGGGCGCTACGCCTGCCAAGATGATGTGCGGCTGCGCCTCGGTTCTTTCGAGGGCGCCAGCGCGATCTTTGTAACCCAGCCTGGCTGGCCGCCCTATGTCATTCAACTTGGCTGGCACGGCGACAAACTGAATCACATCCGCGACTTTCGTTATGTCCCCTATATTTTGAACGAATTCGTGGCACACCGCGACGGAGCATAACGACTGCAGGGCCCTCAACCCGCGCCAAGCCAGCCAAACTCACCATGACTTGACCGGTCGAGAGCACTTCGCCCTTGGCCTGCGCCCGGCGACCTGCCTATCTGCAACACCGCTGCGAACGCCGAGGATCAGTCATGGCACGACGCCGTCCGGCCGCCCTCATCCTTAGCTTGGGCCTGGCCGTCCTGCTTACATCGACTGCCGGCACGGCTTCTGCCCAAACCACGGAGGATCAAACCCTCGGGGCTTGGCCCACCTTCCGTGGCGATCCGGCGCGCACGGCCGCCCGCGGCGCCGGACCGGAAATGTCGCCGAACCTGCTCTGGCGATTTCCCACGGGGGGCACCGTGGAATCCTCGCCAGCGGTGATCGATGGCACGCTGTACCAAGGCACCTTCGCCAATGCCCTTTTCGCACTCGATGTCGAGACCGGCAGCGAGTTATGGCGTTTTCCGGTGCGCGGCCTCGTCCGCGCCTCGCCGGCAGTCGTCGACGGGCGCGTCTATTTCGGCGCGGACGACAATTTTTTCTATGCCCTAGCGGCGGATACCGGTGAGGTCTCTTGGAAATTCCCCCTCGGCGGCGGCGGTGAGCAATCGTCGCCCGCGGTCCACAACGGCGTCGTCTACTTCGGCGCCTTCGACCGCCATGTCTACGCCCTCGACGCCAACACCGGCGCCGAACGCTGGCGCTTTGAGACCGGATCCGGGATTCTCTCCTCACCCCTGGTGCAGAATGGTCAGGTCTTCATCGCCGGCATCGACCACAACATCTACGCCCTCGACGCCAACACCGGCGCCCTGGCCTGGCGTTTTCGGACTGGCGCGCCATCCTTCTCCTCACCCGCCGGCTCGGAGAGCCATATTTTCGTCGGCTCGGACGACGGTCATCTCTACGCCCTTGATGCCGCCACCGGTGAACTCGCCTGGCGTTTCCGGGCCGGTCGCAAAATTTTCTCTTCTCCCGCGGTCGCCGACGGCAGCGTCTATGTCGGCGCCCACACTGGATTTCTCTATGCGCTGGACGCGGCGTCGGGCGCCCGCCAATGGCAGACCCAGCTCAACGGCGCCATATTTTCATCCCCTGCCGTCACCGCTGAACGGATCTACGTCGGCTCCAGTGACGGTCGGCTCTATGCCCTCGGCCGCAGCGATGGCCGCGTGCTGTGGAGCCTAGCGATCGGCGATCGCGTCTGGACCTCACCGACGATTATCGGCGACCGCCTCTATTTCGGTGCTCATGACGGCGCTATCTATGCCTTTGGGCCGTAGCCAACATACATCCGCTCATTCGCGTCTCGGCGGGCGCGCCTTGGGTTAGACCCAGGGGCAGTTCGAATTCCTGTCCCCGAACGTCGCGCCCGTCCGATAGCGTTCCAGGCCAAACGGCCGCAGCGCCGCCGGCATCTCCCCCTGAACCAGCATGTTCGCCACCAGCTTGCCGACCCCTATCATCTTGAAACCGTGGTTTGAATCCGCCGTCATGAACGCATTGTCGGCGACCCAGTCGAACACTGGCACATTGTCCGGCGTGAAGGCGCCGATGCCACCGTTGCGGCGTTCCTTGAAGTGGCCGCGCAAAGTCTCGAACCGTTCGAATAGCATGCCCGCGACCGTGCAGTAATAGTCCGCGAACCAATCGTCGGCCTGATAGCGATCGTTCAGATGACCATAGGGCTCGAGCACGGCCTCGGGGCCCAGCTTGACCGGGATCGTGCCGCCTTGCAGGCCCGGCGCGCCGACGCGCTCCGCCGCATAGCGCGTGTACCAATAGACATGGTCCTGCAGCTCTCGGCCGTCGCCGCCCAACACCGGTGTGTTCATCAGCTCCACATGCAGGACGGGTGAATCCCGGCCGTCCGCGGTGCGGAAGTCCACCCCATCCGGCAAATAGACTTCGCCTTCCAGCAGCCGCCAGAAAGTCCACATGTCCATATCGTCTTCCCGATGGCCATCCGGATAGGTCACGTCCAGTTTGCTGGCCCGGCCTAGCCAGTCCCAATGGATCGGCATCCAGCCACCCGCCGACACCACGACCGCCTCGTCGACACCGATCCTGCCGCGATCCGTAATGACCCCGTTGACGGTGCCGTTCGCCATGTCGTAGCCCGTCACTTCAGCGCCATAGACACGCTGCACGCCCCACTGCCGACATTTCTGATCGAGCCCCCAAACCGCCAAATGGGTCCCTGCATAGCCCGACGGCTTCTCATGCAGAACGACATCGCAATTGGCAGTCTTGAAATCCGGCCACAACGACGTCAGGAACGCCTTCGCCTCGCGGCCGACATAAAGATCGGAGGCATAACCGTTGTCCTTCTGGCTCTTATGCAATTTGACATAATCGGCCTCTTGGTTGGCCTCGCCGACGGAAATGTAGCCAACCTGTTGAAAGCCGAAATTGACCGGATCGGATTCCCAAACGGCCACGCTTTCCCGCAGGATCGCGTGCAACGGGCCGGTCATGTAGAAATTGCGGATACAACCGCAGGCCACGCCGGTGGCGCCGGCGCCGGGTCCTTGCTTGTCGATCAGCACGACCTCCGACCCCTTTCCCTTGCCGGACCTCTCAAGCGACATCGCCAGGTGCCACGCCGTTGACATGCCGTGAACCCCCGCGCCGACGACGACGAAGCGGGCGCGATCGGGGAGGGCGGCGACATCGAACAACGGGATCACCGACGGGTTCGCCAGCCTGCCGCTCTTGTTCGCCGGCTCCAGTTCGTCTTGAAACGGGGTCCATTGACTATGACCCTTGGGGTTCGCTGCGTCCCTTTTCATGGCGACAACTCCTCATGCGCCAGCGGGAACTTGCCCGCTAGAGTTTATAGGCCCGCCGAACCAAACCGACCGCGAGTTCTTGCGCAAGGTCCCTGGCTTCCTCAAGGCCGAATTGCCCTTCGGCCACGAACTCGGCCAGCACCCCGGCCTCGACGCGGCGGTACATGTCGTGCCGCGCCGGGATGGAGAGCAGCGCCCGGGTATCGTCATTGAAGCCGGCCGTGTTGAAGTATCCGGCTGTTTCGGTAACCCGCCGGCGATAGTCTCGCATGCCGTTCGGCGAATCGAAGAACCACCACGGTGGGCCCAGCAAGAGTGAGGGAAACGCGCCGACCAGCGGCGCCAGTTCGCGCGTATAGGTCGCTTCGTCGAGGGTGAACAGAATAAGCCTCAAACGCTCGTCCAGGCCGCAGGCGTCGAGCAGCGGCTTTAGGCCTTTCGACCAATCGGTGGCCATTGGAATATCGAAGCCCCGATCGCGGCCATACCTGGCCTGCACCGCCGGAGCATAATTGCGGCCCGACCCCACATGCAGTTGCATGACCAGCCCGTCGTCGATGCTCATCCGCGCCATCTCCGTCAGCATCTGGCCGCGGAAGAGATCGGCGTCATCGGGCGGCAGCGTTCCGGCCAACGCACCGGTGAGCAGGCGCTGGCACTCGGTTTCGGCGAGATCGGCCGTTCGCGCCGTCGGAAAACCACTATCCGTCGCCGTAGCACCCAGGCCGATAAATGTCGCGCGCCGGCGCCGAAGTGCCGCCAAATAGCCTGACCAATCCGTGACGTCTTCGCCCGTCAGCTCGGCCAGTCTCGGCACATCGCCGCGAAAACCCTCATTGTCCGGATCCGTGACCCGATCCGGTCGGAAGGTCGGTATCACACGGCCCTGCCAATCGCCGTCCCGCAACGCCCGGTGATTGGCAAGATCGTCCAACGCGTCATCGGTCGTCGCCAGAACCTCGATCCCGAACCGCTCGTACAACGCGCGCGGCCTGAAACTGTCGTCGGCAAGGCGCTCGTTGATGAAATCATAAGTATAGTCCGCCGTCGCCTCGTCGAGCCGGCGATCGACGCCGATCACCTCATACAATGCGTGGTCCATCCACACCCGCGACGGGGTACCCAGAAACAGGCGGTAATTGGCGGCGAACAGCCGCCAGATTGACCGCCCATCCACAGCCGGCACGGTGCCGTCGGCGCGCGGCACGCCTAGATCGTCATAGCAGACGCCCTGGCTCAGCAGCATCCGCAGCACGTAGTGATCCGGCAAGATCAGCAACTCGGCGGCATCTTCAAAGCAGGCATTGTCGACGAACCAAGCTGGGTCCGTATGGCCGTGCGGACAGATCAGCGGCAGCGTCGCGATTTCCTCATACAGCGTGCGCGCCAGCCGACGAACCCCCTCCCCGGTCGGTAGCAACCGATCTGGATCCAATTTCGGTGCAGTCACTCATACCTCCCTGACGACGGTCCCGGATCTCCACGGCCCGGTGTTCCTACCGTACGGTAGGGCGGCCCAGAGATAAACGCTGCTGCCGGCAAGACCAACCCCGATCTTGCCAAACCGCCTTGCGTCCGGCCAAGCGGTTTGCCCCCGCCGACGAAAACCGTGGCGAGGGCAAACCCGGGCGGGAAGGATCGGCAAGGCTCAATCGAGGCCTAGCCGTTTTGCGATCCCATCCCCATAGACCGCATCGGCTTCCCGAAAATAGCCCAGTTGCCTTAGCAGGATCTCCGTCGGGACCCCGGCCATGGCGCCGGCGATGGTATCCATCAAGCGGTCCTGCTCGGCCCTGGGCATCAGCCGGAACAGGTTGCCGGCTTGGCTGAAGTCGTCATTGCCTTCGCGGTGATCGTAGCGGTCCGCCACGCCGGCGAGCGCCAGCACCGGCTCTTTCGCCGACGCATCTTCGACCGGCCCGCCGAAACTATTGGGCTCGTAGTTGACCGCCCCGCCGCCATTGCCGTCGAACCGCATGGCGCCATCGCGCTGATAGTTGCGCACGGGACAGCGTGCCGCATTCACCGGCAGCTGCTGATGGTTGGCACCGACGCGGTAACGCTGCGCATCACCGTAGGACAGAATCCGCATCTGCAGCATCTTGTCGGGGCTGTGGCCGATGCCGGGGACGATGTTCGCCGGCGTAAAGGCTGCCTGCTCGACCTCGGCAAAATAGTTCTCCGGGTTTCGGTTGAGCTCCAGGACGCCGACGTCGATCAACGGGAAGTCGCTATGCGGCCACACCTTCGTCAGGTCGAAGGGGTTGAAGGATGTGCCGGCCGCCGCCGCCTCCGTCATGATCTGCACTTTCAGCTTCCACTTCGGAAAATCACTATTCTCGATCGCCTCATACAGGTCGCGCTGGTGGCTTTCCCGGTCGTTGCCGATGAGTTCGGCAACTTGCTCGTTACTGTTGGTCTTATGACCCTGTTCGGTCTTGAAGTGGAACTTCACCCAGCACCGCTCGCCGGCGGCGTTGATCAGGCTGTAGGTATGGGAGCCGTAGCCATTCATATGGCGATAGGACGCCGGCTGACCGCGGTCCGACATGAGGATCGTGATCTGGTGCAGCGCCTCCGGCGCATGGGACCAGAAATCCCATTGCATGGTGCCGGAGCGCAGATTTGTTCTTGGGTCGCGCTTCTGGCTATGGATGAAGTCCATGAATTTATAGGGATCCCGGACGAAGAACACCGGCGTGTTGTTGCCGACGATGTCCCAGTTGCCCTCCTCCGTGTAGAACTTCACCGCGAAGCCCCGCACGTCGCGCTCGGCATCCGCCGCGCCTTTCTCCCCGGCCACCGTGGAGAACCGCAAAAAACACTCGGTTTCCTTGCCGACCTCGAACACCTTCGCCTTGGTATATTTGGTGATATCGCCGGTGATGGTGAGCTTGCCGTAGGCACCCGAACCTTTGGCATGCACGATCCGCTCAGGGATGCGCTCACGGTTGAAATGCGCATGTTTCTCGAACAGCTGCCAATCCTGCGCCAGCAGCGGGCCTCGTGGCCCCGCCGTGAGGCTGTTTCGGTTGTCGGATATTGGACTGCCATTGTTGGCTGTCATGATCGGGCATCTACTCATCGTCTGTCTGCTCCCGCTGGGTCGGTGGTGATCGCCTGTGCCTCCCGAAAGTAGCGATGGGCCGTATATCTGTAAAGTCGATTGTATTTATCGAATCGATAAGCTATACCTATCATACTGACAGCCGTTGAACCGCCCGATGAACATCAGAGACCTCCGATATGTAATAGCCGTCGCCGAAGAGCTGCATTTCGGTCGTGCCGCGCATAAATGCCATATCAGCCAGCCCGCCCTGAGCGGCCAAATTCGCAAGCTCGAGGACTCTCTTGGTGTGACCCTGTTTGAGCGGACCAACCGCGCGGTTCAGGTCACCCCCACCGGCCAGCAAATTGTCGCGCAAGCCCGCCGGTTGATTACCTTGTCGGACGAAATAATCGCCACCGCCCATGCCGCGCGGGACCCGTTGTCCGGGCTCTATCGGCTTGGCATGATCGCGACCATCGGCCCTTATCTGTCGCCGCTTATTCTGCCCGAAATCCGCCGGCAGTTACCCGATCTCTCATTGACGTTGATCGAGGGCTTGACCGGCGATTTGGAAAAGCGGGTCGCCGTCGGAGAATTGGATGGCGCTATCCTGGCGACGCCGCCCGAGGAGCGGCATCTGCGCGCCATCGCCCTCTATGACGAACCCTTCTGGATAGCGCTCCCGAACCAACATGCCCTGGCCGGCCGGAAGACCATCGATCTCGACCGGCTCGATCATCAGGAACTGCTGTTACTCGCCGACGGACATTGCCTGCGCGACCAGATCTTGGACGCCTGTCACGCCACTACCGGAATCACCAATGCCAACACCCGAGAAACCAGCCTGGAGACCCTGCTCGCGCTGGTCGCCGCGGGCGACGGCGTCACCTTGGTACCGGCCTTGGCAAAGCCCAAAAAAGGTGTCGGGTCCGCCGGCATCACCACGCGACGCGAAACCTCCAACAAAGCCGGGCGGTACGTGACACTCGTCTGCCGAGCCTCCTATCCACGCACCGAACTGGTCACCCGCTTGGCCACGATCATCCGCGCGCAGGTGCCGCAGAATCTGGTCACGGTCCTCGGCTGAGGCGACCGACTACCCGTGCCGTTGGCCGGCGCCGCGTACGCCGGATCGGTCCGGCTCCCGGTCGTCCCAACCGCCGCCGTAGCTCGTCCCGAAACCGCCGGCATCGCGCCCCACTTGACCCGCATCGCTTCTTATCTTATTAGTTCTGTAACAGAACGAACTAATAAGAGTCGCCGCATTGTGAGCGAAGCCTCCCGTATGTCGCGCCGATTTTCCCTCTGCACGGTAATGGAGACGATCGTCCATTGCGGCCCAATCTCCCGGGCGAGCGTTGCCAAACAAACCGGCCTTTCGAAGCAGACGATCTCGGAAATCGCTCGCCAGCTCGAAAACGGTGGCTGGATTCGCGAAACTGGCCGGACCAGTGGCCATGTTGGTCGCACGGCGGTGACTTACGAGATCGTGCCCGAAGCAGCTTGCATCGCCACCGTCGATCTCGGTGGAACCAAGGCGCGCGCCGCGATTGCTGATTTGTCCTGCCGAGTTCTTGCTGAGTTGACTGAATCCACTGATAAGCGTGGCGGCAAACATGTCGTTCGCCAGATCTCCCGCCTATGTAGGGAAGCCGCACGCCACAATCGTATCGATTTCGACAAGGTGCGCTTGGTCGTTGTCGGCGTCCCGGGTGTACCGGATCGCCGGACCGGCCGCGTCCTGATGGCACCGAACATTCCCGATTTCGACACTTTCGACGTTGCCGCAGCGCTGCGGCGGGAACTTGACCTCGACGTCATCCTTGAAAACGATGTCAACCTTGCGGTCTTGGGTGAACATTGGGTCGGCAGTGGCGCCGGCGTCGATGATCTCGCCTATATCGCCCTCGGCACCGGTATCGGCGCCGGTATCATGGTCGGCGGTGAACTCGTTCGCGGTCATGCCAATGGCTCCGGCGAGCTTGGTTTTCTGCCCATTGGCGCGAATCCGTTCGAGCCGGAGTCACGGCGTGTCGGCGCACTGGAACGCGTGACCGCGACCGCCGGCATGCGCGCGCGCTACCGCGAACTCAGCGGCAAAGACGCCAACATTCCAGCCCTCTTCGAGGCGGCCGCCACCGATCCCTGCGCGCGCACTGTTCTCGACGAGACCGCCCACTACATCGCCCGCGCCATCGCCACCGTCTGTGCCGTCACCGACCCCGGCAAAGTCGTGCTCGGCGGCTCGATCGGCGGCCGAGAGGAACTTGTCGACCGTGTCCGCAAGCTCTTGCCGCTGTGTTTTCCCTACCCCATCGACCTCGCGGCATCTGCCTTGGGCGCGCAGGCAACCATCGCCGGCGGCGCCGCCATTGGTCTCAGTCGGCTCCACGCGACGTTGTTCTCCGGCGGCGTTCCGGGCGCCGAGATCGCCCTTCCGCCCGCCGAGGTCGTGAAATTCGTCGGCGCTGCCGGATGATCGCGGCAGACGCCCAAACATCAATCAAGCGGCAGCAAGACCGCTATCGGCCAACACTATTCGTGGGGTTCTTCGATGTTCCTTGATGTTCTTCGCCGCCGCAATCCTCAGCTCATCGAGGCTGCTATCGTCTTGCACCAGGATGGCAGCATCCCCGCAAACACCTACGTCATCGATCTCGACACGGTCACGGCCAACACCCGACTCTTCAAAGCCGAAGCCGATCGTCTGGGGCTAAAGACCTTCGCCATGACCAAGCAGGTCGGACGCAACTCCGCCTTCTGCCGAGCGGTCAAACAGGGCGGCATCGACAAGGCGGTCGCTGTCGATATGGCGTGCGCCATCGCCTGCCATCGGGCCGGGCTACCTATCGGTCACCTCGGGCATCTCGTGCAGATTCCCCGCCACGAGGCTGATACCGCGGCCCGCCTGCAACCCGACTACTGGACGGTCTTCAACCGCGTCAAAGCCGAGGAAGCCGCCGCCGCGACGCACCGATTGGGCCGCCGTCAAAACCTGCTGACCCGCATTCAGGCCGCCGGCGATACCTTTTACCGCGGCCACGAAGGTGGTTTCCCGGCTCAGGAAATTGCTGCGGTCGCGGATGAAATCGACGCCCTTCCCGGGGCCCGGTTCGCCGGTGTCACCACCTTCCCTGCCCTATTGTTCGACAACGATACCAACGAGATAAAGCCGACCGCCAACTTGACGACGCTCTCCCAAGCGGCGGCAATGGTTACCAAATCGGGGCGCCGTGATATCGAGATCAATGCCCCGGGCACCAATTCATCCATAGTCCTGCCTGCCTTGGCCGAGGCGGGCGCCACGCAATGCGAGCCGGGCAACGGCCTCCACGGCACCACGCCACTCCATGCCGTCAAGGACTTGCCGGAACGACCGGCGGTGGTCTACCTCACCGAGGTGTCCCATGAGCATGCGGGTCGCGCCTATTGCTTCGGTGGCGGTCTTTATATCGACCCGGTTTTCCCCGACTATGACGTGCAGGCGATCGTCGCCCGCGAACCCACCAGTGCAGCGCGAGATCTGGCCAGTGTCGAGATCCCACCGCCAAGTGCGATCGACTATTACGGCATGATTGATACCAGTGGCACGGTAAAGCCGCGAACCGGCGACAGCGTCGTCTTCGGCTTCCGCGGGCAGGCTTTCGTAACGCGCGCCAACATTGTCGGCGTCACCGGGATCGCCGGTGACAAGCCTGCCGTCCAGACAATCGAGAATGGCTTTGGCGATCCCGTCGCCGGCCTGTCGACAAGCTCATGAGCGCACAAACAGACGACCGGACGCCGGTGCTGCAGCTGCGAGACATCCGCAAGCAATTCGGCGGCGTGGTCGCGGTCGAAAAATTCTCCCTCGATTTGTATGCTGGCGAGATCGTTGCACTGGTCGGCGACAATGGCGCCGGCAAATCCACCATCGTCAAAGTGGTCTCCGGTGTACACCAACCGACCGCCGGCACCATCAGCCTGAGCGGCGAAACGGTTTCGTTCAGCGATGCCAGCGTGGCGCGCGAACGTGGCATCGAAGTCGTCTACCAGGATCTCGCACTGGCGGATCAGCAGCCGGTCTATATGAACCTGTTTCTTGGTCGTGAACAGGTGCGTGGCCCACTTCGCCGGCTCGATCGCAAGAAGATGGTTCATGAAACCCAAACCCTCGTCGATGAGCTGGACGTCCGCATCCCATCGGCCCGCGCCATCATTCGCGATCTATCCGGCGGCCAGCGCCAAGGCGTCGCCATCGCCCGTGCGACCCATTGGGCCACCAAACTGGTGCTCCTCGACGAACCGACGGCGGCGCTGGGCGTCGCCGAAACGGCAAAGGTGGAAAAGACCGTTCGAACCCTGCGCGAGCGCAACCTCGCCATCCTGATCATTAGCCACAGCCTGGATCAGGTCTTCCGCCTCGCCGACCGTATCTGCGTGCTCCGTCGCGGCCAGCAAATCGGCATCCGTGAGACGGCGAAAACCGACAAAAACGAAATCGTTTCGATGATTACCGGCGTCGACTGAGACCGTCGACGGCCGCCCGGATTACTTGCAATGAGCCCGTGCCGCCCGCAAGATCGGCAGCTTGTCGCTGTCCCTTACAAGTATTGAAGAGGAGACGTCATGGAACGGACTTCCATAAACCCGACCGATTGGGGCCTCGCCTTCCAGATGGATCAGGGCGAAATCGTAACCGGCGCCACCAAGCATCTGCGCTGCTCGGGACAGGTCGACCTAAGAGCGGACACCGAAGCCGAGATCGGCATCAGCGTCGAACATCTGGGTGACATCGCCGCACAGATGAGAACCGCACTCTCCAACATCGATGCCATTCTCGAACAGGCCGGCATGACCCGGGCGGACATCGTATTCCTGCGCTTCTTTACCACCGACATGGATGGTTTTCTGACCAACTATGAGATTTACGCAGAGTGGATATCGCAAGCCGGCATTCGTCCTCCGCAAAGCCTTCTCGGGCTTAGTCGCCTCGCCTTGCCGGACATGCTGGTCGAGATCGAGGCCGAGGCCGAGGCCTAGCGGCAACCCACCGAATTGCCTGGAAAAGACCGATGACGCTGCATCTCGACGGCATGACTTGGCTGAACGAGCCCCCTTTCGTAAAGGCCTCGGACACCGCGCTAATCCTGCGTTCGGGCCACAAGACCGATTTCTGGCAGGGCACCTACTACGGCTTTCATCGCGACGACGGACACTTCCTATCGCGTAAGGTAACGGGCGATTTCACGGCATCGGCAACCTACTCTGGGGCCTACGAAACCCTCTACGACCAGGCGGGGTTAATGCTGCGCGTCGATGCAACCCACTGGCTCAAATGCGGCGTCGAGTTTACCGACGGCCATCGGCATTTCAGCGTCGTCGTGACCAACGGCAATTCCGATTGGTCGGTGCAGAAGTTAGACGGCACCGGCGACAACATCTCGGTCCGCATGACCAGAAAGGCCGACGCGGTATTCATTCAGTACCGGCAAGACGGGAGAACATGGCAGATGGCGCGTCTCGCCTATTTCCCGCCGATCCACACGACCCTGTCCGTCGGTATCGCCTTCTGCTCCCCGCAACGAGAGGGATTCGAAGCGACCTACACCGGATTCGAAATTACCGAGCCGCTGGTCGACGACATCCATGATTAGCGCCGCTCAGTTGCGCGCAGTTGAGCCTTATGTCACGCTCTCCCTGACAATCTAGGGGAGACGAAAACATGTATGCCCGCGTGACAACATATCGGTTCGACCCAGCACGTCACGACGAAATGGTTGCCAAGATCGACGGCATCAAGGCGCAGGTTGCCGAGATATCGGGTGTCGTGCACATCTACACGGCCTGGCGTTTGGATGGCAACGGCGTCACCACGTCGATATACGAAAATCAGGCGGCGGCGGACGCCGCGACCGAGCAGGTCAGGGCCATCTGGGGTGGCTTGGCCGACCTCCTCGCCGGACCGCCCAACATCGAATCCTACGACAATGTGGCGCGTATGAGCGCATAGTCGCCGGCAGCCTTCCGGCGCCACACCATTCGCGAGCGTCACCCCGGCAAGTCTATTTCCACGCGCAGGCCTGGCCCTGCGCCCGACGCCGTCGGATTGTCTTGCAGCGACAGCTCGGCGCCGTGCAGATCGGCAATGGCACGCACCAACGCGAGCCCCAGACCGGCGCCTTCGTTCTGACGGCTTTTTTCTAAGCGGTACATCGGCTCGAGCACGCGCTGCCGGTCGTCTGGCGGAATGCCGGGTCCGTCATCCGCGATGCCGATCATATGTCGGCGCCCGAGCAGCGTGATCGCACTACCTGGCGGCGTATGCCGGATCGCGTTCTGAATGAGGTTGGCAAGCAGTTGCACCAGCAGATCCTGGTCACCCATAACCGTGGACGCGCCGGAGACGTCCACATCCAGAGTGCGGCCCGAATCTTCGACGACGGGTCCAAAGGTCTCGGACACTTGCTCGATCACGGCCGCCAGGTCGACCGGAGTGAAAGCCGCCCGGCTCTCGCCTGAATCGACTCTGGCAATCCGCATGATCGCGTTGAAGATATCGGCCACCTCATCGGCCTGGCCCAGCGCTGACTCCAGAGCCTTATCGATGTCGCCCGACCCTCGTGCCGCCACCGCATCTTCCAACCGGGCGCGCAGCCGCGCGATCGGTGTCCTGAGGTCATGGGCGATGTTGGCCGAGAGATCGCGCGTTTGCTGCATCAGGGTCTGCAGCCTTGCGGTGGTTTCGTCCAGGCGCAGCGCCAGATGATCGAGGTCGTCGCGATCCCGCCGCGGCGCGACCCGCGCCGAGAGATCGCCCTTGGCAATGGCGGCGAGCGCGTCGTTGATCCGCAAAATCCGCCGCTGCGCGTGAAACCCCAATACGCCACCACTGATCAGTGTCGCCGACATGGCGGCGAGCCAAGTCAATAAGAATGCACCGTTGAGGATCTCCAGGATTTCCGAGGTATCGTCGAGATTGGTGCCAATCGCCAGCACGCCGCCTGGCATCGGCGCGATCAGGACCCGCCACTGATCTTCGTACTCCTCTTCTTCGTCTCCAGCCATCAGCGTCGCCAAACCTTGCCGGCGAAACAGGCGTGCATCGCCAAGGCCATGAATGCGGCCATCTTCGTCGCGGAAGGTCGCGAAGCGCTCTTCCGAACTCGAGAGCAGCGCGCGCGTCGGACCGCTTTCGCCGATGATCCGTGAGAGCGTGTCGTGCTCCAGCCGCAGCGCCTGATCGACCCGGTCGATCAGCGCCTCCCGTACGATCCAGAACGAGCCCGCCCAGGCCAACGCGACCACGCCGAGAAACACCGCCGTCGAAATCGCCGCCTGCCGCAAGGCCGCCATGCGCCACAGGCGGCGCATTCCGTCAACCGGCTGGATCAAGGACATAGCCGGAACCGCGGACTGTACGGATCAACCGGTCGCCGAACGGCTTTTCGATCTTCGACCGCAGGCGGCTGACATGCGTCTCGACGACGCTGGTCGTCGGATCGAAATTCATGTCCCAGACCCGTTCCAACAACATGGCGCGAGTCAACACCCGTCCCTGGTTTCTCAGCAAGACCTCCAGCAGCCGAAACTCCGTCGCCTTTAGATCGATCTCCTCGCCCCGTCTGATGCATTTCCGTCGCAGCAGATCGAGCGTCAAATCGCCCGCCTCGAGAATCGTCGGCTCGCTGCGGGCTTCGGTTGCCGGCCGCCGGCCCAGCGCCCCGATCCGAGCCAGGAGCTCGGTGAACGCGAAGGGTTTGACCAGATAATCGTCGCCTCCCGCCTCCAGGCCCTCGACCCGGTCTTCAACCTCGCCCATGGCGGTCAGGAACAGCACCGGTGCCGCAACCTTGGCGGCGCGCATCGCCTTCAAGGCCGACAGGCCATCGAGCCCGGGTGTCATCCGGTCCAGGATGATGGCGTCATAGTCTTGCATCGTCGCCGCCACCAGGACCTCGCGCCCGTCGGTCAACAGATCGACGACATGCCCGGCTGCGCGCAAACCGTTGGCGATCCACGGACCGAGTTCACTATCGTCTTCAAGCACCAACAACCGCATCAGCCTCGCCTCTCCCGGAAATTCGGCGCCCTCACGCTGATTGGAATTGGCCGCGGCGTGACAGCCGCCCCAGCACCAATGGAACGAACAACAACACCGCGAGGAGGCCGAAAGCCACCAAGCCAACCCAGGCCAATACTCCCAAAATAGCCATGGCCACCGCTGCGCCGAAGATTGG
This sequence comes from Alphaproteobacteria bacterium, assembly GCA_021774445.1. Classification (GTDB taxonomy): domain Bacteria; phylum Pseudomonadota; class Alphaproteobacteria; order UBA6615; family UBA6615; genus SZUA-147. The sequence goes on along the minus strand of JAJFJA010000017.1, from coordinate 84,984 downwards.
CGTCATACGCCTTCCCAGCCGGTCTGCCGCGGCCTTAAGCCTATGCGTGGTCTGCTGCAAAACGTTCATCTCTCGCTCCTTGGATCATATCATGAAGGATCGCCGCGCCGTAGCGGCGGTGGTCGGAGTCGACCTCCAAGCCACCGCCCCGGTTGGCGGACATTTCCGGCCGATCAATTGTCGGTCGACGGGACCTTTCCAGCATCGAACGTGAGCTCCACTTCCGAGCCGTCCGCCTTCAGCAGCTCCACCTCGAACGCGGCCTGCCCGTCCTCTAGCTCCAGTTCCGCCTCGATCGCCTGACCGCCGGCTTCTGTCTCGGCGCGTAGGATGGCCTCCTCGAGGGTCATGTTCAGGCCATTGAGCGCCGCTAAGGTGATGACGGCTTCATCCTCGTCATCCCCGTCCCGCTCGTCGCGATCCACTTCGGCCAGCACCACCTCACCCGTTTCCGCATCGACCCGGACCTCGATTTCGGACCCGTCGGCGGCAATGAGATCCAGCTCATAGAAGGCCTTTCCCCGCCCCGCCTCGAATTCCGCCTCCACCGCCGTGCCGCCGGTTTCAGCCTTGGCGGCGTCGATCGCCTGGCTCAGGCTCACCTTGGCGTTCTGCAAAGCCACGGCGTCGCCCTCTTGCTGGGAGTAGGCGGCGCCGGCAAAGGTGAGCGCACCCGCCGACATCAGCGCTGCCGTAGCCGTCAGTGTGGTCCTAAAGGATGGAAATTTCATCGTCTTGCACCTTCGTCTCGGTTGAAAGGACCGCTTCGTGCCGTCCCGATGAAGTGCAAGATAGGAACTCAGCTTTTCAGCCGCTTCGCGGCCACTTTACAATTTTGCAAGCTTCGCCGGCGCCCGGCGAAGGACATCTGGGCCTTGAGGGCCATGCCGGCGGCGGACCTCATGAAATCGTTAATAATCTCGCGCCCTCTGCTGCTGTATGATCCTCCCTTCACCAAGCCCCGCCCCGCCAAAGCCTCATCCCTGGAGCCCCGCCGATGGATCGTCGTACATTCCTCGCCACCGCGCTCGCCGGCCTTGCCGCCGCGCCAATCGCCCTATCGCGCCCAGCCCAGGCCCAAGGCTCTCTGCAGCTAACCGCCGCCGCCCGCGACCGGCTCGTCGGCCTCCCGGCTATCCGCGGCGCTGGCGTCGAGGCCGCACGCTACTTCGACGGCACCCCCGTCCTGCTTTCATTCTGGGCAACCTGGTGCCCTCCCTGCCGCGCCGAATTCGAGCAGCTCCGCGACTTCATCGCCAAGCACGGCCCCGACAAGGTACGCATTATCGCGGTGAATTGGATTGAGGCCTTCGCCGGCAGCGGCGACCCCGCCCGGGTCGAAGCCTATGCCCGGCGCGTTATCGACCCCTCCATTGCCGTGGTTATCGGCGCCCCCGAAACCGGCGATGACCTCGGCGGCGTGCGCACGATCCCGGCGGTTTATCTGTTCAACGGGGACGGCCAAGAGATCTTTCGCCAGGGCGGCAACGACCCCACCCACGGCATGGGCTTCATGCGCGCCCGCGACCTAGAGGTCGCCCTCGGCCTTGCGACCTAGGCGGCCGCAGCCGCGCCATTACGCGGAAGTTACCCGTCCACCCAGGCTTCGGCCTCGATCTCCACATCGTACTCACCCACCAGATCGCTGATCTCCACCAACGTGTTGACCGGCCGGGCGGTTTCGAAATAGTGGCCGTGAACTCGCCCGACGGCGACCCACTGCGTGGCATCGCGCAGATAGATCCGTGTCCGGATCACGTCGTCCAGCGACCCGCCGAGGGCGGACAAACTGGCCGCTATTTTGTCCAGGACATAGACGGTCTGGCCGGCGACATCGCCCTTGCAGACCATGTTGCCCCCACCGTCCGTCGCCGTCGTGCCACTGACCACGATGCGCTCACCTTGGCGGATGGCGCGGCTGAACCCGCAAGCCCCTTCCCAAACCGTTCCGGTATCGATCCGCAAACGATTTGGCCGCCCCGGCATGGCGACCGCCGAATAGACTTTCGGCAGACTATCCAGATGGTGGCTGAGATCGCCCGACGCTGTGAGAAAAGGCGGACGCCGATACTCATCGCCACAATCACCGATCAGCCGTGCGGATCCGGCGCAGGCCGCGTCGATGGTGGCGCGGTCTTCGTCATCGAACACAAATGACAAAACCCGCAGATTGTCGTCGCGATGCTCATTTTCCCCAAGCCGGGCGCCGACGATAATCGCCCCCACCGCTCGCTGTTCCAAGACCCAGCGCGTCGCTATATTAGCCACAGAAACATTATGTTTTTCAGCGACATCAGACAATGCTCTAAGAATATCCTGGAAGACATCCCAGCCGCCGATCGCATCAATGAATCGGCGGTATTTCATCTTGCTCCAATCGTCGAGGTCCGAGACCTTTTTGTCCGCCGCGCCGACCCATTTGTCCGTTAGGAAGCCGCCGGCCAGGGTGCCGTAGGCCAGCAGCTTGATGTCGTGCTGCAGACAAAAATCACTCATCTCGTCGGCCGCGCGGCGATCGAGAAGCGAAAAGCAAACTTGGTTGGCGGCAATGTCGATGCCTTCCGCGGCGAGCACGCGCAAATGATCCGTATCGAAGTTCGTGACGCCGAGATGACCGATCAGACCTTCGGTCCGTAAGGCCTGCAATTCCCGCATGGCATCCAAATAGGCCGGATGCTCGAACGTCCACCAGTGGAATTGCAGCAGATCGATCTTGGCGACACCCAGCCGGTCCAAGCTTCGTTGCACGCCCGCGCGGACCACGTCAGGCGTCATCTCCCCCGGCTTCGGGCACCATTTGGTAAAGACCACGGGCGTCCGTGCCGCCGGCCCGCCATCCCGGCTGGCGAGGAGATCCAGACAACGCCCGGCGATCAGTTCGGCGCTGCCATAATGGTCGGCCATGTCGAAGGTATCGAATCCGGCATCCGCATAGTCGGCCAAGGCCCGGCCCGCCGAATCGAGATCCAGTTCTCGACCGTCGCGTTCCAGATCGGCGACCTGCCAGAGGCCGGTGACAACCCGGCGGATCTCGAGCCCCGGTGCGAGCAAGATACGGTCTGGAGTCATCGTGAAGTATCCCCAATTTGGTCCGGCGCCAGGAGCAGCCCGGCTGGAAAAGCCGGCGCCCTGCTTGTTCCGAATTTTGTACCATGGAACACCGCTCCGACCCGAACGATGAAGCGGCAAATCACCAAGAGTGGCTCGGCTGGTGTCCTTCGGAACGGCCCGCGCTCTATCTCTCCGGCCTCGCCTGATCGATGAGGGATTGCAGGGTCGCCATATCCGGCAGGCCACGTAGAACCGTATCGCCGACGACGAAGGCCGGTGTGCCGGTGATGCCGAGGTTGCGGGCAAGTTCGCCGTTGCGGGTCAGGGCCTGTTCATCGGCCTGTCGGCCGGAGGCCATTTCCGCGAGCAATGCCTCACGATCGATGCCGCTTTGTTCGGCGAGGCGCAATATGGTCTCTTCGCTGAGCCGCACCCGGCTTTCCATCAACGCCCTATGGAAAGGCGGGAATTCGCCAAGACGGTCGGCCGCGATGACGGCACGGGCGGCGTAGAGGGAGACCGGACCGAGGATGGGGATTTGCTTGGTAATCAAGCGGACGTCGGGATTTTCCGCCATCAACGTCTCGAGACCCGGATGGGCGCGGCGGCAGAAGCCACACTGATAGTCGAGGAATTCAACCAGCTTGACGGTCGGCAAGGTGGCGCCCATAGCCGGGGCGTCAGAGTCGTCGAACAACGCGGCGGCATAGTTGCGGACAATGGATTGGGCCTGCGCCTGGCGCTGCTGGATCGCTTGGGCTTCGGCGAGGCGAAGAGCGTCAATCACGATATTCGGGTCGCGCGATACCAAGTCGCGCATCAACACCCGGATCTCATCGCGGGCCGCAGGGGTCAGGCCGTCGTCCGCCGGCTCGGGCAATGAAACTCGAACGAAACTGGCAACGGAAAACACCATCGCCAGGACGGCGAAAGCACGCCACAGGTTGGCGCCGTCCCAAGACATCCGGCGCAGAGCAAGAATGGTCATAGCACACCTACGAGCGGAGAGCGGGCGATCATCATCATTGCGGCGACTGCGATGGTCACGGCGAACGGCAATTGTTCACCCCTGCGCAGCATCCGCGGCCAATTCGTCGACGCGACGCCGTCGGCGGCCAGCTCGGCGCCGACCTTACGCGCCGCCAGGACCGCCAGGGCGAAAGTCATCGTGGCAATTGACAGCGCCAGTACGAAAACCTGCCAATCGGCACCGGCCCACAAGGCGACAGCCGCGATCAACTTCACATCACCACCGCCGACGATATCAAAGCGGTAAAGGACCAACCCTAATCCCAAGGCGATAAGGCCGGCCAGAAGATGGCTCGGCCACGCTGCCCCAAGGGCCACGCCGGTGACGGAAAACAGGGTCACGAGACCCACCGAAACGGCGTTGGGGATACGGTAGCTGCGCAAGTCCGAAATCGCCGCCCACGCAATCAGAGCGACAAACGCGGCGGCGCTGAACAGGCTGAACAGCATCATCTGTCCAACCTACTTCGTTGCCGTGTCGCGCATCGATTCAAGCAGTGATAGGTTGCGATAGGCGATCTGGTTGAAGCTGGCGTCGGCCTCGATGGCACGCAAGAGATAGCCTTCGGCCTCGTCGAAGTCGCCTTTCAGCAAGGCAATATAACCGACATTGTTCAACACTTCGGCACGGCTACCGGGTACGGCCCCGGCCAGCGCCTGATCGTAGTTGCCCGACCAGGCCAGCGCGACACGGAGGTTGCGCTGGGTTTCCTGTGACTGGGTGTCAAGCGTCAGCGCGTTAACCAAATCAACGACGGCGTCGTCGTAGCGCCTTTGCAAGATGCGGGAGTAGCCGCGATTGTTGTGCAAGATGGCCACCTCCGGCTGCAGCTCGATGGCACGGCCATAGGCATCCTCGGCAAGATCCCACTCGTGGGCCGCATCGTGGACGAAACCAAGGGCGTTCCAGGCGCGCCACAGGCTCGGGTCGTCGGCAACGGCCTCTTGCAGGTCGCTTCGGGCGTCACTGCCACGGCCGTCGCGCAGCAGGGCGATCGCCTTGCCTTGCAGGGCGCGCGGCCGCACGTCCTCGATTTCCGCCAATTGCGTGAATCCGGCCTCCGCGCGGCGCAGATCGCCAACCGCCAAGCTGATCTCCGCCATGATCAGGTTGGCCTGGATGTTTTGCGGCTCGCCGAGCAGGACGCGTTCCAGAATGGCGGAAGCGTCGCGGAAGCGGCCTTCGTTGAACGCGGTCTCGGCAAACGCCAGGGTTTGCGGGGAGGACGGCCGGATTAACGGCTCCTCGATCGCGACTTCCGGGACCGCGGTGCTGGCGCAGGCGGCCAGCGCCATGGATGCAAAAACCAGTAGCGTAGCTTTACGGGAACCGGAAAACCGCTTACGGCAAAAGGCGCGAAACGACATCTCAAATACTCCTGCTCAAAAAAACGCTGAAAATATCGGCACTAAAAATCGTTCAAAATGGCTTACCAATAGGTCTCGTTGGCGACGTAGCCCGGACCCCGTGTATCCGCAATTTGCGTTTGGTCGGACCAGTACCCCGTCGACACGACCCGCGATGACGCCGGCGCTCTTTGTGCGGCCGTGATGGCGACGGGGTCGCTAACAGCGAATGTGGCGGTCAGCTCACCGACCAAGTTGACCGGCGGGCCGAAGGCAACAAGCACTGTGTCGATCGGCTGCACGGCCCACGGCTTGGGCGAGATAACCATGAGATTGGTCATCGTGGCGGCAGGCGGCCTGGCCACCTTGGGCGGCGAAATTACCATGAGGCTGGTCATCGTGGCGGCAGGCGGCCTCGTCCCGACATGTGGCGAAGCCAATCCTGCGAGGATCGGGTCGCCGGCAACCTGCTGCGGCGCCACTGCTTCGATCTCGGGCGATTTGGCGCCGTAATATCCTGCGAGCTGCACTGTCATCGGTCTTTCGTGCCCCGCCGATGTATCCGCTCTGCTTCCCTCGAGGACATCGGTGATGGCGGTATCACCGTTACGACCGAAGGCCTTGACCAGCGCTTGTTCTCGGCGAGAGATGCGGACGATCTCGAGCGCCGGTTTGGCGTCCTTGCCTTCTCCAGGGTCTACCGCGGGGAGCGCCGAGATTTGCGGTTGCTTTGAGACTTGGCCGGTCGCCGCCGCCTCGAGCAAAGAACGGTTTCCGAGAACCTGAGGATTCTCCTGGCTCAACCAAAAGGCGTCCTGCAAGAAAACCGCGGCGAGATCGTAGCGCCCCTGCAGATAGTATGAATAACCCAGGTTATTGAGGGTTTGAATTGAGACAGGATCCAAGCGCAAAGCACGCTCATAGTGGCGCTGTGCGAGATCGAACCGGCCGACCTTGTCGTACGCGGCGCCGAGGCCGTTAAGGGCGTCGACCGAGTTCGGCGCCACGGCGACTGCGCGCTCGAAGGACTGCACGGCCAAGCCGTACTGACCGGCCTGAAACTGGTTCCGACCCCTGTCGTATGCGGCTGCCTGATCGAATGAGTCAAAACGAACGCTGAATTCCGGCGCACCGGTGGAACAGGCGCTGATGGCCAGCGTCGCGACGACCAATAGGGAACGAAACCGGCAAATCATGATGGTTGGCCTCCCAAGGCTGGAAGCAATACGCGGATGACGATGATGACCGCCGGCAGCATGACCACCGCCAACATCGAGGGCAGGATGAAAGTGACCAACGGTATGGACAGTTTGACCGGCAGCTTGTGCGCCTTTTCTTCAGCGCGCAGTGCCCGTTTCACCCGCATTTCGTCGGAGTAAACCCGGAGAGTTTGGGCAATGCTGGTGCCGAGGCGGTCGGATTGGATCAACAGCGACACAAACGATTGGACTTCTTCGAGGCCGACCCGTTGCCCCAGGTTGCGCAACGCATCTTCCCGCCCCTTGCCAGCGCGCAGTTCCAGCGAAACCAGGCCGTACTGCAGCGAGAGTTCAGGGTGAGCACGAGCGATCTGTCTGCCAACGCGGTCGAAGGCCGCGTCGAGACCGAGCCCGGCTTCCACGCAGACCATCATCATATCGAGGGCGTCCGGGAAGCTATCGGTGATCGCGTCCTGGTAGCTGGAGGTGCGCAAGGCCAGCCATAGGGCTGGCGCATAAAGGCCCACTCCGGCAACCATCGCCGCGCCAAGAAGCACGAATTCGAACTCGATTTCCCGGGATATCACCGGCAACGAAACCAACCACAAAGCGGGCAGTCCAAATCCAAGCACGATGCGCGTAACGTAGAAGTTGCGCGCGGCCTTGGTGCCGAGAAATCCCGCACGCATCATCTTGACGCGCAGTTTGCTGCGTTCGTTCTTGTCGAGGCCGACCCGGCGTTCGAGGCGCGCCATGACGCCGTTCCAGAAGGAGCCCCGTTCGATCTCGCTCAAGGACGTCTGGCCGACTGTCGCGCACCGGCGTGCCAAGCGCCGGTGGGCCGGGTTTGGGCGGAGCAAAGCACTGACACCGAGGGTCACGAGCACGACCGCCGCGAAGAGCAAGATCATTGCCAAGGAGCCCTGGGCCTGGGCCGTGACGAGGAGGGTTTTCAGATCTGGCATGCTGCTCTCCTAGACCCGGAAATTGACCATGCGGTACATGGTGATGATGCCGAGGATCATCATCACCAGAACACCGCCCATGCCCGGCAGGAACAATGGGTCATCGAGGGTGTTGAGATAGTAGCTCGGGTTGACGGAGAGGATCACCGCGCCGGTTATGAACGGCAGCACCGACAACAGCATTGCCGATATGCGGCCTTCCGCCGACAGCGCGCGGACCTTCTTGAACAAGCGGAAGCGATCGCGGATGACCCGCGACAGGCCGGATAAGATCTCGGCCAGGTTACCGCCGGACTCATGTTGAATATTGACCGCGACGACGAAGTACTCGAAGTCCGGCAGATCGATACGCTCGGCCATGTTCTCCAGGGCCTGGCTGAGGTCGCGACCGTAGGTCATCTCGTCGATCACAAAGCCGAACTCGCTGCCGATCGGGTCGGCCATTTCTTCCGACACCAACTGCAAGGCGGACCCAATGGGGTGGCCGGCCTTCAGGCCGCGGACAATCGCATCAAGGGCGTCGGGTAACTGTTCTTGGAACTTCTTTAGACGCTTGCCGCGACGGATCGACAGGACCAACCAGGGCACGCTTACGCCGATCACCAGCCCGATGAGCCCATGCGGCACCAGTGTTACGGGCTGGATAGACAACCCAAGGGTGCCGATGGTGACGTACAGGGAACTGACCCCGACAATCAGGCTGAGGCCGAGCATGACCAGCAACAGCTGCCTCAGGGACAGACTGCTGCCCGCTTGGATCAACAGCTTGTCCAACGGGCGCAGCAAGCCGGTGCCTTGGCGGCGAGATAGCCGCAAATTGCCGACCATCGCCCCCCGGGTAGCACCGGCGGCGATCATCGCCATCCGCCGGTTCGCGTTTTCGCGGCTCGCCCTGGCAGCGCTCGAGATCAGGAAGATCGCCTCGATCGCCAGCACGACGAACAGAAATATGGCGCCGTATATCAAGTATTCCGTCGGCACATTCATGGTCTACTCCATGCCCTTGTTCGGGTTGAAGATTTCCTGGTCGACGGTAATGCCGCGGGCCTCGAAATCGCGCATGAACTTGGGCCGGATACCCGTGGCCCTGAAGCGGCCGTGGATCATGCCGTCAGCGTCGGTGCTAAGACGCTGGAAGTGGAAGATCTCCTGCATGGTGATGATGTCGCCCTCCATGCCGGTAAGCTCGCTCATACTGACCAAACGGCGACTGCCGTCGCCCATGCGATCAAGCTGCAGAACGACGTGCAGGGCCGACGCCACTTGGGAACGCATGGTCATGGTCGGCAGGTCGAGCCTCGCCATCCCGATCATCTGCTCGACACGGGTTAGGGCGTCGCGGCAGGAGTTCGCGTGAACGGTGGTCATCGAACCTTCATGCCCGGTATTCATCGCCTGCAACATGTCGAAGGCTTCGCCACCGCGCACCTCGCCGACGATGATCCGGTCGGGGCGCATGCGCAGGGCGTTCTTGACCAGTTCGCGCTGGGAGATCTCGCCGCGGCCTTCGACGTTCGCCGGTCGCGTTTCCAGCCGGCCCACATGGATCTGCTGCAACTGCAACTCGGCGGCGTCCTCGATGGTAATGATGCGCTCGCGACCATTGATGAAGGCCGACATGGCATTGAGCATGGTCGTCTTGCCGCTGCCGGTGCCGCCTGAGATCAGGACGTTGCGCCGGCTACGGACGACACCTTCGATAAGCTCGGCCATCGCCGCGGGCACGGCGTTGAGTTCGACCAACCGGTCCATGTCGATGGGCTTGGCGGCGAACTTGCGGATCGAAACCATTGGGCCATCGATCGCCAAGGGTGGCACGATCGCATTGACCCGGCTGCCGTCGGCAAGGCGAGCGTCGACCATCGGTTGGGATTCGTCGACACGGCGGCCGACGGCCGAAACGATGCGGTCGATGATACGCAGCAGATGGCGGTCATCCTTGAAGCGCACCGGTGTCAGTTCCAGCAAGCCATTACGCTCGATGAACACACGATCATGGCCGTTGACCAGGATGTCGGTGATCGTCTGGTCCTTGATCAGCGGCTCGAGTGGCCCGAGGCCGAGGACCTCGTCGAGGACATCCTCGACCAGCTGGTTCTGTTCGCCGAGGTTCAGCGCCGTGCCTTCCTCACGCAGCAATTCGCGGACGATCTCTCCGACCTCGCGCCGGAACTGCTCCTGAGGCATTTTCTCGATCGCCGCCAGATTGATACTGTCGAGCAGCCGGCGATGGATGGTGAGCTTGAGTTCCAGGTTCGCCGTGGAGCGTTGTTGTGCCACCGCCGCTTCCTTCGGGCCCGTGTCAATGCCCGCGCTATTGAGGATGACGGCAGGTTGCGCCGGAGGCATCTGTGCGCGGCCCGAGCGGCCGGACCATTGGGAAAACATCTATCGGACCTCCAGCATCATGTGAGTGTCGGCGCTTAGCTTTGGCTCGGCGCGCGGCTGAACGGGCTGTCGAACAACCCCGTCGACCAGTTGCCGTAGACTTTTTTCGACCTTGCTGCGGCGCTTGATGTGGCGCAGGGCAACACCCTGGTTTATGGCCTCGCTGACGGTCGCCCAGTCGTTGCGTACCCGATACCGGATCGGCCGATCCAAAGCCTTCTCTGCGTTGGCGATCGCCACGGACCCGGCAACCCGGCGGCAGTAACGGTTCGCAACGATGGTAACCGGTAGGTCGGCGAGACCTTGCTCGGCCAAAGTATCGAGCTGCATGCGGGCATTGCGGACACTGGGCACCGTAAGTTCGGTAACCAGCAACACCATGTCGGCCGATTGCAACGCCACGAGTTTCCAGTCGGTCCAGGCGCTCGGCAGGTCGATCAATACATGGTCTTTGACCCGGGCCGCCGTATCGATCACCGCCGACACGAATGTCGGGTCGAGGGTTTCCAGAGGCATGATCCGCGGCGGCGCCGTGAGTACGCCCAGGCCGCTCGCATGGTGCGCCAGCAAGCCTTCAAGCAAGGCATCGTCCATACGATCCGGAGCACCGACCAAGCCGGCAAGCTGCTCACAGGGCGGCAGATCGAGGTGCAACCCGGCAGCGCCCTGCTGGATATCGAAATCGAGCAGGCACGCCGTCGGCACCGTTTGCCGCCTCCGCTCTTCGACAAGGAGGCAGCCGGACTGCACCGCCAGTGTCGTCGCGCCGACCCCGCCGGCGGCCTTGAGGAACGCGATCTTGCGACCGCGGCGCAGCGCCGCCGCACCGCGCGGCGCCTGGTGGGCACGCATAGCCTGGCGCAGCGCGGCGTCCAGATCGTCGGCGCCGTGCGGCTGTGGCAGCACATCGACGACGCCGAGATGTAACAGCCGGCGAATGTCCTGTACGGAAGGCTGCGGCGCGGTCGCGATCACCGGCTTGTCGGCGAACGCCTCGAGCACGGCAGCCAGGTCCGTGAGCTGCCCGGCATCGGTCGGGTCGACGTCGAGGAGCAAGACATCGCTGGCGGCGAGGCGTTGCGAGCCCGGACGAATGTCCGACAAGGCGCACACATGGGTATCGAGACGGTGGCCGTTGAGGGACCCGCAATCGGCGCGGAACGCGGCGGCGGCAGCCTCATCACGAAACATACCGGCGATCTTGAGGTGGTCTGGGTTGGTCACGTCACTCTCCATACACTCGGCCAGCGGATTAGCTGCCGAAATCCTCACCGGTCAGGGTGGTCGCGAAGTCAGGCATCTGAATTGGGTCGAGGCCGAACAGCACCGACCCGATGAATTGGAACTGTAGGCCTTGCAGGCGCAAGGTCACGGCGGGCGAAATATCCGGCCCGATGGGGTTGCCGGAGAAACCCAGGCCGATGTGGCGATACTCGATGACGATGTTGTCGGCGCCGGCGCGCGGGTAATTGGCCTGAACCCATCCGGCGATACGACCGAACGCAGCGTCGTCGAGAGGGCCATAACCGTTGCAACCGGCCGACGTGCAGATCACCGGGTTGGGACTGACGCTGGCGATCGGCACGGCCAAGCCGTTGCCGATAAAAGCCAGGCCGTCGAAATCCTGCAATCCCTGCGCGACCATATCGCTGACAATGGCGAGGCGCGCGCCCTCCTGGGTTGCCTTGCCGGCTGCGTTCCACTCCCACAGGGCGCGGCCGAAATCGAGAATGCCGATAATCAGCATGATCAGCGCCGTCGAGATCAAGGCGAATTCCGCTGCGGCCCCACCGCTGGTGTCACCGAACAACCGCCTTAGGTGTCGTTGCGAGGAATTAGTCACCGATCACCACCTCGTTGTGCCGCGCCCGAATTGTCAGGTTCGGGTTGTCCAAGAACGGTGCCAGGAATGCGAAGGTGAACGGCACGGTCGCCGTCACGGTGACTTGCGGAATGCCGGCGGCACCGGAATAGGCACCGGAATAGCCGCCGATCGCGGCGCAGCTAACGGCGACGGCAACCGAGGTCGGGTCCGTCCAATAATACAACAATGCTTGGTCGCCATCGGGCTGCCCGGTCAGGGCCAGCCGGCGCGCCGTGTCGAGGTCGGCGGCGGCGAGCGCCGCACCGGGGCATATCAGGTCCATCCGTGACAGATACCGACCCGCGTCGCGCACGCCCTTGTCGACGATTTGATAGTCGTGCAACAAGCGGCCGAACTCGATAATGCCGAACAGGATCAGCAACAGGACCGGCAGGGTCAACGCCAGTTCGGTCGCCGCGGCGCCGCGGCGATCACGCAGCAGCGCCTTCGCGAGGGTCGGCATCATGGTGGTCCCTCGCATCACCCGGCCTACTCGTAAAGCTGTACGATGTGGCGGGCGACGCTGGCCGTCGGGCCACCCTCGTCGGCCAAGCCGATGTATTCAACATAGATATCGTTGTTGCCGTCGTAGACACCCATAGGCTCGGTCAGCAGCAACTGGATGAAGGTGAAATCTTCGACCGTTTCCGTACCGGTCAGTCCGGTGCAGTCGATCAGCGCGGCGGAAATGACCCGCCGATCAGGATTGGCCTGTACCGCGGTGGTGTTGCATTGCGGGCCGATGTAGGGGGCCTCTGCCGTATTGGCGCCACCCGGCATATTCGGGTAGTTCGGCGGCACGTTGGCGTCCGGTACTAACTCCCACTGATAGACTTCGTACCGGGTCGGGTTGTTGGCGTCGGCAAAAATCCCCGGGTAGCCGCCGAATTCGGTCGGCCAAGCGATGCCCGGATGGTTGACCTCCATATACTTGTCGACATCCCACACGGTGTCGCCGAATTGGCTGCCGCCGGCGTTGGGGTTGCAGCCATTGCCGCCGCTGGGGTAGGCGCAATTGTCTCGTGGGAAGCCCATGGCATCGACCGCGGTGTCCCCGGGGCCGTCGTACCGTTCGGCGGGATGGTTCCAGCCGTTGGGATGCTCGAAAGAGCACTCACTGCCGTTGCGCACCAAACCCTTCGTCGGGTTCATGCTGGGCATGTAGTGGGGGTTGTCTTCGAATTTACTCGGCTCGTCGGGATATGGTGGACCGCCAAGGTTGCCCTGGGGATAGATATCGAAGCGCATGTTGATGCCCATCGCGACAGAAGTCGTCTGGCCGGGCTTCGTTGTTACCGTGCCGTCTGTATTGAAGCACTGGGCCACCGGGTCGACGCGACCAAGGGCGTCGCGGATCAAGTCGGCCGACAGGTCAACACTGCCGTCCGGCTGGTTCAGCGCGAGCAGCCCGAAGTTGCCTGGCACCCAGCCGCCGCCATTGCTTTCCTTCAACTGAATGCCTTGGCCGGGAAGAAAGATTTCGTCGGGGTCGCTTGGGTTGAAGTCGTTTGGCGGCGCGCAAATCATCAACGGCGGCACTTGACAGAATGCCGTCGTCATACCGGCAACCGCGTGCCCACCCGTGTCGGCCGACACGTTACCGACAAGGCCGCCGAACGCGTAATCGACACGCCGTTGGTCGGCGTCGATTTCGATGAAATTGGCTTCGGCGTCTGTCGTCGCCTCGTCGCGGGTTTCCAGATCGATGAGGAAGCGGATGTTTTCCGTACGGATCGTCACCAAGGTACCGTTGTCATCGGTCGAAAAGACCTGACCGTTGACTGCTAGGGCATTGGCCGAAGTGATCGCCGCCTGGCGCGCCCGGTCGCGGGCGCCGAGCTCGTTGTCGAGCTGTGTCGCGCCCGCCAGTGCCGCCGCGTCGACGGCACTCTGCATCTCCGTATCGAGATTGAGCAGCCGCCCAAAGTCGAAGGACAGGGACGCGATACCGGCAAGAGCAACGAAGGTCACCGCGACGATGGCCGTCACGTTGCCATCGTCGTCCCGGACCAACCGCGGCAGCCGATGCCAGGGGGCGCGGGTGGTCACTAGTTGCCCTTTCCGCCATCGGTTGTGCTGACACCCGCCGGCTGCTTGACCTTGCCGCGGACGTAGCGGCCGAAGCTGCCCGCGGTGCGCTGGCCGTCAGTGGTGGCGGGGCCGTCATAAGCCGGCGCCGGGTTGATGATGTGGGCGGTGCGGTTGTGCTGTACCGCGTTGCCGAAATCGGCGCCCAAGGGCTCGGTATTGTTGCTGCACGCAGCGAGGACCAGAACGGAGCCAAGGAAGAGTAAGCGCTTCATGTCGCAATACCTCACTTCAGGATGTGGCCGTAGGTACCTTCGATACCGCCGGCGCTTTGTTTGTTGAGGGCCTCGACCGCCACCGCCGTAGCTGTCGGGGTGCCCGTCGCCACGCCGGAGGTCGGCGCCTCGACACGGCCATTGAGGAAGATGTCGAGATCGGACGGCGGCACGAAGTTATCGGCCGGTGTCGCCAAGGTACCGGCCGCGGCCGGCTGCACCAAGTGCGGCTCGACAATGATCACCAGCTCGGTTTCGTTCTTTTGAAAGTTCGAGCTGCGCGACAGGGCGCCGAGCACCGGCACGTCGCCGATCCCCGGAAGCTGGCGGATGTTGTCCTGGAAGTTGCTGGACAACAGGCCCGCGATGGCGAACGCCTCGCCGTCACGCAGTTCGACGGTCGTCGTGGCCCGCCGTGTCGCGACACCGGGGATGTTGAACCCGGTGGTGATGACCGACAGGGTACGGTCGATGCGGCTGACCTCCGGGCTGGCGACCAGGTTGATCATACCGTTGTCGAGTACGGTCGGCGTGAAGGCCAGGGAGATGCCGAACTCTTTGAATTCCACGGTGATCGTGGTACCGCCATTATCCGTGTCCTGTGCTACCGGGACCGGGAACTCCCCGCCGGCCAGGAACGTTGCCGTGTCGCCGGACATCGCGATCAAGTTCGGCTCGGCGATCACCTTGGCCACGCCCTTTTGCTCCAAGGCATTGAACAGCAGGCCGAGGGTCAGGCTGCCGACACGGCCGGTAGCCGCGCCAAGCAGGAAGGTGTTGGCCGGCGCCGTGATGGTCGCCGCCGACGTGAGGTCACCTGTATTGAGGTCGACGCCAATGTTGCCGGCAATATTGTCACCGGTCAGGAACGTGACCGGGAAATCGGGATCGAATCCGATTGTGTTTAGGCCGAAGTCTTTGACCGCGTTGCGGGACACCTCGACGAAGCGGACTTGCAGCATCACTTGCTGGCTGCCGGCGACGGCCAACAGGTTGCGCACGTTGCCCGGCGCGAAGCTCTCTGCCACCGTGAGAATGTCGTCGAGACGGGTGGCGCTGGAGACCGTACCACTGAGCATGATGGTGTCGTTGACGGCGCGGATCTCGATTTCCTCTTCCGGCGCCATTTCGAACAGCCGCTCTTTCAAGCCTTCGACGTCGTGGCGAACCACGAGGTCGGCGACCGCCACCAACTGGCCGCCGTTGCGAATGGTCAGGCTGGTTTTGCCCGTCGCCTTACCGAGGACGTAGATCGACCGATCGGATAGCGGCAGGACGTCCGCGATTTCTGGATTGCCGACCAGCAGGTCGGTGAAGGTATCATCCAACCGCAGAACCTGGGAGCCATTGACGTTGACCGCGAACTCGCCGGCATGGACGCTGTCTGCGCCATCGGTCGAGATGCGGGTCTGGGCGTCGGCTGTGCCGGCGAGAAACAATATTCCGGCGACCACCGCCGCCGCACCGAACACCAAGGCTCGGTTCAGAGTATTTGTCGTTTTCATTGCACAATACCTCCGCGCTTCGTAGGAGCGATCTGCTGGCTGATGAGTTCCGGGATCAGGCCACGGGTGGGCGTAACGTCAACCGGCGCTGCGACCGGTTCGGCCGGCAGTGTCGGCTCGGCGGTTGGTCGCGGGCGGGTCCCGATCGTGCTGCCACCCTCCGGCTTTACGTCGTACTCGGTCTCATTCAGAGCGCGAACGACACTGACCAGGGACTTGGCCTTGCGCCGCGGCGCCGCACGAACGGCGGCGGCATGTGCCGGAGCGGCCGCGACCGCTGGCGCCGATGTTTCGACCTTGGCGACGGCCGGTGTATTGGCCTCGCCAATGGTCAGATCACCTTCCGTGATGGTAACGAAGGTGCCTGGATCGCTGTCTGTGACCGCCCGCAAGGCCAGGGACAAAACGCCGACTTGTTGCGCAAGACTGAGCTTTTGCGATTGCTGGGGCGTCACCTCAACGGTCACCGCCTTAACCACCGCCGGCTGCTCTCGCTCTTCGTTGGCATCTTGGTCGATACCGAGAACGAGGACGTTTTGCAGCAGGATGTCACTGATCAGGCGGTCATTGCGATCTCGGGTGAGCAAGATATCGACATGGTCGCCGGGCAGGACGAAACCGGCGACACCGTTGACGTCGTTGACCCGAATGGTGGTGCCGCGCATGTCCGGGTTGATCAACGCCGACAGAGTGGCGCGACCGCCGAAACCGGAAACCTTGGATTGCAGCACCGGTTCGTTGACCGCAATGGATTTCAGGGCAACGCGCTGTCCGCCCTCGCCAAGCAGCTCGTCGACAGAGCTGAAAGCGCCTTGTGGCACCGAGCCGGTCGGCCAATCGACGACGCGCAGATGTTCACGGCGAATATTGTTGCCAAAGGTCAGGGGCGTGCTGGCCACGACCACGGAGGCGGCCGGTTTCGCCGGCGCTTCCTGGATAACGGTCTCGACGCGGACTTGGTCTTCAAGCCAGCCACGCGCCAGCCACACCGCCGCACCGCCGAGGACGACGGCCACCAGGAGAATAATGAGTCCACGAGATTGCATGATTCGCTCGCCGTGTGCTGAAGGAACGCAAAGAAGCGAGCGTGGCGCCGGAGGGCGCCACGCTCGTTTAAGACTTAAGGTGCCGGGGCAATTGCAGCGGCGGCGGCATCCAGGGAGGCGGCGCCGACGTCGATGACGGCCGAACCGCTGTCGAGGGCGCCATCAATGCTGGTGCCAAGGGCAACGGCGCCACCGGCAACCAGGCCACCGATGATCGCCAGGATCAGCGCGTACTCTGCGGCGCTGCCGCCTTTTTCGTCCTTACGGAACATTGAAAAGAACTTATGCATAATACTTTTCTCCAATTTCGGTCCCCGCGGGAGCCAGTTGAACAAACACCGATTAACTGGCGGAACTTTGGCATCGCTGGCGAATACAATTCAAAGTGGTATCGGCAATAGCGAGGAAGATAAGAGATAATCAAATCGAATGAGAGGGTCGAAATGGGGTATGATTTCGTGCATTTGGGGTGGTCATTATAGGAATATTATAATAGTCCCATGATACTGCAATCGCGCCAACTTATGTGCCGTTGAAAAACGCCCAGAAAGGCCGGAAAATCTCAGCCCTGATTAATTACCTGAATGGTCGAGCATAACCATGGACGGAAACCTCGCAATACAACCTGTAGCTGCGCTGCCGCAGGCCCCCCGAAAAATCGCCGACACCGGCCTCAATCAGCCCAACCTGCTGCGCCTGACGCTGAAGCACTGCCACCTGCGCGGCGTCGAAACCGCGGCGGAGCTGGCGACCAGCCTCGGACTGGGGTTCGGCATAGCCTCGGAGCTAATGACCGAGGCCAAGGATAAGCAGCTGGTGGAAATCCGCGGCTCGAGCGGCACCGGATACAGCGATTTCATCTATGCCCTGACGACCAAGGGTCGGGAATTGGCCGACAATGCGTTGCAGCGCAACCAATATGTCGGGCCGGCGCCCGTGACCCTCGCGGACTATTGCGCCCAGGTGGCCCGGCAACGGTTGCGGGGCGAGACGGTGACCCTGGAAAAACTCTCGGAAAACTTGGCCGATTTGGTGCTGCCCCCGCAACTGGCCCGTCACATTGGGCCGGCGGTCAATGGCGGCCGGTCGATGCTCTTCTATGGTGAACCGGGTAATGGCAAGACCTCTGTGGCCGAGCGGATTTCCACGACCTATGCCGGCGCGGTTCAAGTGCCGCATGCGATTGAGGTCGATGGTCAGATCATCAAGGTCTATGACCCCATGGTCCACCAGCCCGCTATGGAAACGGACGAAAAAGCCCAAGAAACCGCCAATGTCGTGCGCGCTGATGAGACCGACGGCCGCTGGCTGTCATGCCGCCGGCCGATCGTCATGGTCGGCGGTGAACTGACCATGGAGGCTTTGGAGCTGACCCATAGCGCCAACTCCGGATTGCACGAAGCGCCGCTGCAAATGAAGGCCAACGGCGGTATCTTCATCCTCGACGATCTTGGCCGCCAGCGGGTCTCCGCTAAGGATCTGCTCAACCGTTGGATCATCCCTATGGAGCGGGGCATTGACTACCTGGCGCTGAATGTCGGCACGACGATCGAGGTGCCATTCGATAGTTTGCTCATTTTCTCGACTAACCTGGAGCCGGCGCGCCTCATGGATCCGGCATTCCTGCGCCGTATTCCGTACAAGATCGAGATGCGGCCACCGTCGGATGAGCAATACCGGGAGGCGCTCAGCCAGGTCTGCCAGCGTGCCGGCCTGACGATGTCAGCCGAGCAGGTGGACTACGTTTTGCGCGAGGTGCGGACGACCCACCGCCAGCCTCTCGCCTTCTATCAGGTTGGCTTCATTGTCGAGCAAATCGTTGCTGCCGCGACGTTTGAGGGCAAAGCGCCGGAGGTGCGCCAGGACCTGCTTGACGACGCATTGCAGAACCTGTCCGCCCTGCCGTCCTAGGCGTCGTTTCCGGATTCAAAAAGGGCGAATTTTGGCGCCCTTTTTTCTGATAAAATCCCAAGATAGAGGAGCAATCAAAGCACGTATAGGCTCATAAAGAGAGGAAAAAAGTACCGCCGTTCAAGAAGAGGATAATGGAAAAAATAACCCCATAAACCAGGCACGATAACCCTAGTAAACAGAGTCGTTATCAACTCTGTTTTTCAGAAATTCTATCCGCAGCTATTTTCTATATTTGTCCGAACGAACCATCCTGTACTAGGGGTTCCTTCCACTCGCCGCCATCGGTTCGACAGGCTGTTTTCTTGCCCGCCGTAATGACGAACGCGACGATATAATCTCGGCAATAGCGGCCATCGGCATTAATGTAGGTCCGCAACGGCGTGACGGAGCCGATCGACTCGCTGTTAACGGCGATAGGCGCCTGCTGTCCGTTGGGCAGACTCTCAAGGGCTTGGTTAACCGTCGCCTGCAAGGCGGCCTGGTGGGCGGCGGAGAAGGTCGTGCCGGTATCCGGCGCCGTGACCTCATCAAAGAATTGGGCGCTGCCGAAGCCAACGACCAAGGCGACGGCCGCGGCGGCGGCCCAAGCGAACCGCGGTGCCGGCGACCGGTCTCGGCGTCGCAGGGCAACAACCTTGTCACTGCCCGTATCCGCGTTCTGGTTTGCCGGATGGGCATAGTCGAGGATGGCGCTGACCAAATGGTCGGGAACCGGTTCACGCAGTGGGTCTTCGTAGGCGACACGTAACGTCGCGGCGAGGCGCAACAACCGGTCGAGCTCGTGCCGAATGGTTGGATCGTGGGCGGCGGCCGCCTCGACATCGGCCGCCGTCGAGGCGTCGAGTTCGCCGTCGACATAGGCGCCAAGCGTTAGCCTATCAGGCCGGAACATCGGAAATCTTCCGTTTGGCAACCGTCGATCCACGGTCGGCTTGGTCACGCATCTGATCTGCCAGCGCGGCCCTGGCCCTGGCCAAGCGGCTCATCACCGTACCGGTAGGGATTTCCAGAGCCTCGGCCGCCTCGCGGTACGTGAAACCCTCGACCCCGACCAGCAGCAGCACCGCCCGCTGGTCCGCCGGGAGCGCATCGATCAACCGGCGCACGCGGCTTAAGGTTAATTGCGCCTCCGCAGCACCGGATCCGTCGACGGCGAGGGTCGCAACCAATTGTTGAGCCGAATTTTCGGCATAGTCCTTTCTGACCCGCGCGGCGCGGATGCGATCGAACCAGATAGTCTGGATTATCCGGTACAGCCAGCTGTCTAGCCGAGTACCTTCCCGCCACTGATCCTGCCGTTCTAGGGCCCTGATGCACGCCGCTTGTACCAACTCGTCGCCCTCATCGGGTGATTTCGCCAGACCGTGAGCGAACCGCCGAAGTCGCGGCAGCAGCCCGATTAGCTGTGCCCGAAATGCGGCGTCGCCGGGGTGTTGATCCGGCATCTACAGGCTGATAACGGTTGTCGGGTGAGTTCTATTCCGCATTTTTTGGCACTCCGGCTCCGTCCGGCCGCCGCGGGCTTTGGGCGGAGCAATTTGCGGAGGAATAGTTCGGCACCCTGATCCGTTGTCTCGATGGAGTGACACGGGGCTGGGCGATTCCAGATGGACGCGCCAACGATCTCAGCGCGCGGTTAACAAATGGTTAGCCATGAAAGCCGTAGCATCGCCCCTAGCGACGGGTCAGAATTCCGGGAGCGTCCGGAAAGCCGCAGTTTGTGCCGTCGACGGGGTACGGTCGGGGGGCATATCTTGGGAGAAACACGATGTTTGAGACGCGACTGATCAAACTCTTTTCTACGGTTGGATTGCTTTCGGGGGCTACTGCAGTGGTCTTGCTGACCGCAGCGCCGGTGACGCTGGGAGGCGCCGAAGACGGGATCGTATCAGTGAACGCCGCTATGGCGAATAGTGGCAACGGGAATGGCGGCGGTAACAGTGGCGATAACGGCAACGGCAACGGCGGCGGTAACGGCAACGCCGGCGGCAACGGTAACGGCAACGCCGGCGGCAACGGTAATGGCAACGCCGGCGGCAACGGTAATGGCAACGCCGGCGGCAACGGCAAGAGCAACGCCGGCGGCAATAGCGCGGCGTCCGGCAAGGGTGCATCCTTCGGCAACGGCAAGTCGGACGACGCAAAATCCGGTGCCCAAGGTCGATACAACGCTGCACTGGCAGCGCTTCAGAAGCGCCAGAATAGCGGCAACGGAAATGGCTTCGGAAATTCCGAACGGACACTAAACGACGCCGAGACCGACGCGCTCATTGGCCAGGGCTGGGGTGCCAAACGCAAAGAGTTGGACGACGGGTTCTCGAACCACGGTGCGCGCGTGACCTTCTACCTTGAAATGGCGCGCGCCCTCGACCTGCCGAGTTACTATGGCGCTATGTGGGCCAACTTCGGAACTGCAAACGAAAACGGCCTAACCGGGCTTGCCGCCACGGCCGAAGCCGGTTCCTTCGACCTGGAGGCGTTGGTCGAGGCAGAAGCGGCCGCCGCCGATGCGGAGACCGCTGAGGCCGACGCGGCCGCCGCTCTCGCGGCGCTTAATGAGACGATTGCCGGCGCGCAGACCGTGCTTGACGATCCGGCCGCGAGCGATGCGGACAAAGCCGCTGCCCAACAGCAGCTCGAAGAGGCGACGGCGGCACTGGGCGAAGCGGAACAGACCTTGGCCGATGCGGAAGCCGACAATGTCGCTGCTCAGGAAGACCTGGAACAGGCCGTGCAAGACGCCGAGGCCGCCGAGGAAACCGCGGCTGCGGCCGAGGCGGAACTCGAGGCGGCGATCGCTGCGGTCAAGCCCGGCAACGGTCCGGCCGGTGGTTGGGAAACCATCGATCTGGACCAGGACGGCGACGGCGACATTGACGAAGACGACCTTGCTCTGGCCAGCGGCTCCGGCGACGGCGCCGAAACTGGCGAAGACGACCCGTCCTAACAGTGCACCTTCGAATTGGGGAATGAACTGATGCGTAATGTATTAGTTTTGCTGTGTTGTGGGTTGGCCGGCTGTAGCACGATCGACAACGGTTTCAAGCAAGTAAAGCAGGCGGCGACCGGGCTGGTCGAGCGCATCGACACGGCCTTCGCCGATCCGGCCGAGTTGTACGGCGAGATGTCGGACGGCGACGTCGAACTGGCCGTCGCAGCGATGCGGGTCGCGTTGGAAACCAGACCGACGGCGCAAACTGTAGACTGGAACAACGACACCACGGGCAACCAGGGGTCATTTACACCGCGTCGGACCTTTATTACCGACCGCGGCGTATTTTGCCGTGACTATGACGAGCGCTTGCTCGTTGGCGGTCGCGACGGCATGGTCCAAAACACCGCCTGCCGCAGCGATGACGGCGCCTGGACCTGGGCCAGTTAGCGCGACGGATTTGGCCCGGATCCGGGGTCGGCGAGTCTTTTTTTCGAGGCGACGGGCTCGGTGGGAATAAGTCGCCGCCGCCGAACGTTGTTCGGATGTGAAGCGACTCGTTAAGATGCGGCGCCGGCCTGCCTCTCCCGCCGGCGTCGCATTTCTTCCACCCTGAGACAAAGTGCGGGTGTGCGGCGAGTGGGGCTCCGTCAAGCGCTACATGTTGAGACAGCGTGGCCCCGAGCCGGTTCTCCTGATCTCGGCACCGGCGAAGATCCCAACGCCGGTACCAGCATCCCCAACCGTCTCCTAATCCCGTTTCCGCGAGCAGGAGAACATTGAATTCGTATCAATTGCGGATGGACGAAATGGTGCCCAGGGACAGATTTGAACTGCCGACACGGGGATTTTCAGTCCCCTGCTCTACCAACTGAGCTACCTGGGCACCGGGAGTGAAGGCGGGGTATAGGAGATATCCGGGCTATTGTCCAGATCCCAACCTGGTCATCGAGGGGCCTCGCGGTTGGCCTTATCCTTCGTCCGGGTCACCGCCCTCGCCCTCCCCAGGATCCTGCCTTTCCTCGGTCTTCACACGGTAGTGTCCACCGAGCCACCGGTGCAGATCCAGGTCCTTGCAGCGCCGTGAGCAGAACGGCCGGTGTGCGGTCACCATCGGCTTACGGCAAATCGGGCAGCCGGCTTTGCCGTTTGTTTCTGTCATCGCGCCATCTCCTCGAATTCCACGCGCCCACGCGGCCAGCCTGCTTCCGCCGTCAAGGTAATCCGCACGCCCGCGGCGGTCTCGACGGCGCCCACCGCCTTGTTCAGCCCACCCTCCAAGGCCGCGATCACCGCCGCTGCCGCCCGCAGTCTTACCGCGGCGCCCGGGCGCATCGCTGCCATGCGCTGCAACGATCGCAGGGCGTCGTAGGCGACGGCATCGGCCCGCACCGGCCTCTCGCCGCGACCCTCCAGCAAGCGCGCGGCCAAGGTCGTCCCACGTTGCGGCCGGGTCAGCTCCACCAGGCCCAAAGTCGTCATCCCATGCACCCTGACTCCAGCCGGATCGGCGACCAGCGCCGACTGAAGGGCTTTAAGAAAAACCTCGCGATCGGCTTTCCGGTCGAGCTTCAGGGCATCGATCACCACCACCCCACCGATATTGCGGAGTCGCAACTGGCGGGCAATCTCCGGCGCCGCCGCAACGTTGACGTCGCACGCGCCACGACCCGGACGGCCGGCATGGCGGCCGCTGTCCACGTCTATGACCGTCAGCGCCTCCGCCTCATCGAAGATCAGCCGCCCGCCACCCGGCAGCGCCACCCGGCGGTCCAGCGCCGTCGTGATCGCAGCCTCGATGCCGTAGCTCTCGAACAGTCCCCCCGCCTGCGCGATGTCGCCCGGCGCCTCCAGCGCGATATCCCCCGACAGCCCTAACGCCGAAAGGCCGGCCTCCAGCGCTTTTGCGACGCCCCGATCGTTTGTCACCAGCCGCACCGAATCCGGCCGGTAGTACGTGGTCAGCAAGCGCAGCACCAGATCCGGTCCGGGCGTCAGCAACGCCGGCACGGCCATCGCCTGGCAACGCTGCGAGAGGCCGGCCAAATCTTCCCGTAGGGCCGCCATACTGACCACCGGCCCCTTGTCGCCACGCGCACTGCCAACGATCTGCACCGGCACCAGGGCACCTTCCTGCACCAACCGCTGAATCCGACCGCCGCGATCGCGCTGGCCATCGCTCCCCAAGGCGTCTCGCGCCCGCAGGAAACCGTCTGCGCCGGCGCCCAGGTCCACGAACGCCGCATTCATGCCCGGGTCGATCCGGCGCACCCGTCCGCAAAAGACCGCCCCGGCGATCTCGGTGCCGTCCGGCTCGGGCCACCGCCGCTCATGCTCCACTTGCCAGACCTGCCCAGCCGCCAGCAGCGCCCCGCGCAACTCGCCGGGGCTCGCCTCCAGCAGGAGCGTATCGATCAACACCGCAGGCCAAGGCCGCGCAGCATCGCGACTGTCTCGGCCAGCGCCAGCCCGATCACATTGGACGGCGAGCCGTTGATTCTCTGAATAAAGGCCGCGGCCCGGCCCTGAATGGCATAGCCGCCGGCCTTGTCCTGCCATTCCCCACTGGCCAGATAGTCGGCAACTTCCGCCTTGCTGAGGCGTTTGAACTGTACCGCCGTTGTGACCACCCGCACCGCGATCTCTGCCGCACCCGGTCGCGCCACCGCAATGCCGCCGAACACCCGATGCCGCCGCCCGGAGAGCAAGGCCAGGCAATGCGCGGCGGCCCCCGCATCCGCTGGTTTGGGCAGAATGCGGCGACCCACCGCGACCACTGTGTCGGCACCGAGGACGAAAACATCGCGGTGGTGGCACGCCGCGGCGGCGGCCTTGGCTTCCGCCAAACGGGCTGCCAGCTTTAGCGGCAGCTCGCCACGTCTCGGGGTCTCATCGATGTCGGTCGGTGCAACGGCCGTGGGCTCGATGCCCACCTGACGCAGCAGCGCCAGGCGCCGCGGCGAGGCCGATGCCAGAACCAGCCTGTGAGGAGAGAAGGTCGCGCTCATCGCGCGAGTGTAAGTCGAGCCCGGTATTACTTGAACCGGAAGGTGATACGGCCTTTGCTCAGGTCGTAAGGGGTCATTTCAACATTGACCCGGTCGCCGGCCAGCACACGAATTCGGTGTTTCCGCATCTTGCCTGCGGTGTGGGCCAGAACTTCATGATCGTTATCGAGTTTGACCCGGAACATTGCGTTCGGCAGCACCTCCGAGACGACGCCCGAGAATTCAAGCAGATCTTCCTTCGCCATACCTCATCCATCAGTTGTGACAACAAATACCCGGCTGGGCGGCATTATGGGCTCCACATCCCTACCGCTGACAAGTGCAAAACCACCTAAGAACGAGCAAATTCGCTGCGCTAGGCAGCTATCCGCGCCACGATTTCGAGCACCTGATCCAAATAAGTCTCGAGCTGGGCGGCATCGGTCTCTTGCAGCTGCTTTACCGAGATCGCCGAACGGAACGCCTCCGGCGTTCGCGGTATCTCGGCCAGCAGCAGGTCGAGCATCGGGTCCCGCAGCAATCCATGCGCCGGATCCGTAGCCGGACACGCCGGCTTGATAACATGCTCACGCAGCGCCACCAAGGCACGTCGTGCTTCTTCCGGCGTCATCGGCAATGGTGCCTCGGCGCGATCGTCCAAATCGCCACTTTCCTGCGCCATCACCGCCCGTCTGAACGCCATCACCTGGTCGCCAAGCGCGTCGCTCCTGCGCTCCCGGCGTTTCTCGCTCGCCTGAATGGCGTCGATCCGGCTGACCATGCGGCCCAGCTCGCCCTCCAAATCCTTGAAGCAGTCCGGCGCGTAAAGTCGGTGGATATGCCATCCTTGGGCCGCCAAGGTTACCGGCCGCCACCGTTCGGAGGAACGCGACGGAACGGCATCGGCCAACGCCATCACGAAGGCACCGGGCTGTCTCGGGTGGCGCACACCATACAGCGGGGCGTCGTCGCGATGGCCCGCCAGCGGCACACCGGCGAACCCTTGCCGCTCCAGCGCCGCGGCGACCAGCCCGATCAAGCCGGTTGGCTCACCCGCCGCGACGTCTTCGCCGGCCTCCTGGGCGCCACAGGCACTAAGGAAGTCCCGTAAAGCTCTGATGCCGAACCCGCTATCCGGGCCGATCAGGATATCTTCCGCGGCGAGCGACACGTAGATCACCAGCCGCTTTCGACTGCTCAGCGCCACGGCGTTTATCAGTCGCCAGCCATCCGACCCACCGAGCTCGGGGAAACTCTGTAGCAGTTGGCCGTTACGATTGCGCCCGTAGGTCACCGACACCAGCATCGTGTCACGTCCCTCACGCGCCACCGCGGCGGGCCAGACGCGCACCGGCTGCAACCCGGCCTCACGCGCCTTGAGGAAGGCCCGCGCCGCCGGCAACGCCGCCGCGCGCCGCAGTAGCTCGTCCTCGATCAGCCGGGCCTGCTCGCCGGTCATCGCGATGATACCCAGCGACTCTCCCGGTCTGGTCAGCATATGGTCAAGCGCCGCGTCGACGACCTGGTCGGCCTCGACCCGGTTCTGACCGCGCTCGTAGGCCCCCTCCGTCAGGACCTGTCCGACCGCTTTCGGCCGGGGCGACGGCGTCGGTCGAATCCGCCCGCCATAAAACCGCTCATTGACCAACGCGAACATCCGCGGATGGTCCGTGCCATAGCGGTTGCTGAGCGCCACATGGGCCAGCGCTGCCCGCGCCGCCGGCAGCAGCGCATCCGCCATGTCCCCTGTCGCCTCCGTCTTGTCGCCACAAATCGCGGAATCACCGAAGACCACCAGTTGCCTTGCCCGGGCTACGGATCCCAGCGCGGCGGCCAGCGTCATCACCGCACCGCCGTGAATGATCACCAAATCGAACGCAGCTTTTCCGGGGTCGAGGGTTGCCGAGACCTCCGCCGGTGTCATCATGACGCACGGCTTGAGAGCCAGCAGCGCCTCGACGCCTTGGCCGCTCAGGGCGGCCACACCAACGTCATCCTGCACCACCTCGGCAAAAGCACCTTCCCCAACCGCCGCCCGGTAGGCCAACGCCGTGGCGTCGAGAGCATGGGCGATACGCCCACGCGTCAACTCCAGGAGCCGACGCCGATTGACGATCAGCTCACCATGCAGTGCTTCAAGATCCCGGCCGCGTGTGGTCGCCAGCCGCGGCCGCTCGATCAGCAGGTCGCGGGCCAATGCGTCATATAGCCAAGCCCTGAAGGCGGTCAGAACTTGGTCCCCGGACAGCTTACCCCGTTCGACAAGGTCCCCGAGCCGCGTCAACCCGGCGGCCTCAAGGGTGTTCGCCGCCCGTAAATAATCGATCCATTCCGACAGGGTATTCATGGCGTCGACGGCCCGCGCGGCCCGTTCGTGCAACCCGTCGAAACTGATCGGCTCCATACCGACCAGCCACAAATCCTTCTCCACATATCCCAGTTCGGCGAAAGCGTCATAAGCGCTTTCCCACGCTTGATTGGCACTCTCCAGCGCCGTGAGGTCGCCGCACAAGCGCGCAATGCGGCCGTTATCGACGGCCAACCAAGCCCGCAGCGGATCGGCCAACGTCGAATTGTTGATCGCGGTAATCAGAGCCACGGTATTGCCCAGGCATGATTTAGCGTGTTCCACCGATCCCACGGCGGCCAAGTCGACTTTTGCCGCCAATCCCGCCTGCGCGGCGGCGCGCTGGACGGCGCCATATTCGTTGAGCAGCGCCAGCCCCTCGCGCAACGCGCTCAGCTTCGTGGATTTGTCCGGCTGCAAGATCTCGAGCCCGGATCCGATCTCGGTCAGGACATCATTTACGCGCCCCAACGGCGGCCGCATGCTGTCGAATGTCTGGTCCGCATCGGCCACGAACTCCGCGCATTGCGGCCAGATTTGCAGCAGCCGCTCCAGCGCCTGATGCCAAGGCGCAATCGCCCGCGGCAGTTCCGCCAAGGCGCTGATATCGCCCTCGGGCAGCGTCAGCAGCACCTCGCCGGCTGCCGGGTTGCCAAAGGCCCCGGCGCGTGCGCGCACCAGCGCCCGCCACTCGAGCAACGCGTGAAATGACGAAAAATCGGTTGCCAGCCCGCGGAACTGTGGTCCGAGGGCCTGGCGATAGCCAACATGGCGCGAGAAGGCGGCGAGGTGTTCCTCATACGCCAACAAGCGCTCCAAATCCTTCAATTTGTGCTTTTGATCCTGCCGCTTACCGCGGGCCACCGACTGGTAAACCCGTTCGGCCTTGCGCCACTCGCCGCTAAGCGCCCGCATCGGTCCACCGCGCGCCAGCTCCCGCGTCGCAGTGGCCAACACCCGAGGGTGCGGGACTTTATCCAAATCAAATTTGTCCGACAGGGCGCGTCGCATGCGCTGCAAGGCCCTTGCCTCCCCCTCGGCCTTGGCCAGCGTGACCCCGATATCGCGGTCCATCGGAATATCGTCCCGCAGTGCCAGCGCCTCCGCGGGTGCCGCTTCGGCAAGGGTGATGATGGCTTCCAGTTGCCGCAACCCCGCGGCGGAGAACGGCACTGTCGCACCCAGCCGCGCTGTAAGGGCGCTAAAGCCGGGGGCCAGCGCGGCGGTCAGTTCGGCTGCCTCACCGGCCAGTTCTCCGAGCTGAGCCACCTCGCCCAGCGAACGATCCGCGAGCGGACGGTCGGGTTGTCCGAATTTCCCCGCGGCGGCGAGCAGTTGATCCAGCGCTGCCAGTTGCTCGTCGGGCAGCACGCGGACGGCGCCGAAGAAGCGTCCGCATTTGGCCTCCAAGGCGCGAACCTGGTCCAGTCTGTCGCCAAGCCGCCGCAGCGCCTCCGCGACTTCCGGATCTGCGGCGGATTGGATCAACTCCGGGTACAGCGCCGTCGGATCTTCCGGCACAGCAGCCTGCAGCGACAGCAGATCCGTGACCGTCGCCGGAGTCCGCGGCAGGGGTATTTCGGTGCGCTCGCTGATCTCGGCCAGCGCCGTCTCTACGGGCTCGGCGGCCCGCTGCCAAGCCGTCAAGGCGTCGGCCAGCGCGCTCCACTCCGAAGGGTTGAGGTTTGCTCGCGTGACACCATGCCACGGATGAGCGGCAAGGCTCCCATTGGACGAGACCAGCTCGAACGCCGCCACGAAACGCCTTAGGTTCGCCTCGGCCCGCTCAACCGTTGCCTCGTCAACGGCCGCCGCTTCCGCCGCCGGCGCTTCGCCCAAGCTAATCCCATGCAGGACCGACAGGGGCAGATCCAGATCCGTGCGGTACGCCAGCGCCGCGGTGAACACCTCACGCGGCGTCAAACCAAGCCGGTTTCGCCCCTTGTCCAATCGGCTGAGATGATCGTCGAGCACCTGCTCGGCGTCCGCAACCTGCTGCGCCGGGTCGCCATCGTGAGGTGCCTCGGGAACGGAACCCAAGCCTTCGAACCGGCGCTTTATTCCCAGGTCACAGCCCCCGTTGGCAGCATTGGCGATGGTCGTCGCCGCTGCCGAGGCAAGGCAGAAGTCGCCAAGCCCGGCCGCTTCAAGCTGTCGCCGCACGGTCTCGAGCACAGCTGGTTCTTCGCCGACCAGCAAGACCTTCTTGCCGCACGCCAAGGCCGCCGCAATTAGGTTGGCGACAGTCTGCGAGCGGCCCGAACCGGGCGGTCCCTCGATGACCAAATCGTTGCCGGCGAAGGCCGCGGCTATGCTCGCCAGCTGCAACTCATCGGCCGGATGAACCAGCAGCGCCGTTAGGTCCGTTTCGGTGGCGGCCTTCTCCACTTTTGCCGCGGCGCCCAACAAACAAGCGACATTGTCATGCTGCCATGGTCCCCGCTCCGCGGGCCAGCGCGCCGGGTCAAGCTCTCGGGCCACCACCAACGGACGGACATCAAACGCCCCGAGCACGACTTGGCGCCGCACGTCGACCTCGGTCTTGCCGTCCAGCATCCGCTTGACGCGCTCCACGAAACGCTCGGGCGTTTCGCCTCTGGTCAACTCCGGCAGCCCAACCCCATGCACCCGTCGCAGCGTCTCATCGAGCACGGCGTTCGGCAGCGGCGTGTGACCGGAATATCGGATCCGATAGCGCCAACGCTCCGTGCCGGCATGCACGTCGGCACGTCGCAACCATGCCGGCATCAGCAAGATCGGCGCTAGCTTTGCCGCGCCACCGCTATCGTCCTGCAAGTGGCACAGCCCAAAACCGAAAAACAGTCCGGCGCCGCCATCGCCATTCTGGGTCGCCTGGGCCAAACCGCGCAGCCATTGATCATGCTCGTCCGGGGCCAGCCCCGTATCGACCGCTCCCGCCGCCGCCGCATCGCGCGGCTCCAGGCCGAGTTCCTTGCCGCCGCACAATCCGCGATGCAATGCGTCGATCGGCACTTGCAGCACGCGGCAAGACGCGCCGCCGCCGCGCCTGATCGCCAGCAGCGGGCCAAGTTCGGCCATCGCCAGGTGTTGCGCGCGCAGCGCGGCCAAACCCAGTTCTAGCGCCGCCTCGTCGGCACTATCTTCGTTGGCCACGACGCGTCGCCGACCGTCCTTCATGAGCGGTGTTGATCCCATGCCCTCGCTAAACGCGCTTCCCAAGCCTTATCGGCGCTGCCAATGATCGAATGTTCGCACAAACGAGCGACCTTTCCCAATCGAACCGACTAAGAAAACAACGATCGTCCTAATCTCGCACTAGATCTCGCCGTCGCCGTCATTCTAAATCGCTGGATACGATGGCACCAGTCAACTGGTCGATTGAGCGGCTATTCTCGAATATGCAACACGCATAGTAGCGTAAACAACCGCCGTGCCGTCACCATATCGATTTCGATGCGGCCACTGAGCATCTCCATCAGGCATTCGGAGCCCTCGTTATGCAAGCCGCGTCGGCCCATATCGAGCGCCTCGATCTGCGCCAACCCAGCCGATCGGATCGCCTCGTAATAACTCTCGCACACCGTAAAGTAGTCTTTGATCGTCTTACGAAACGGCGACAGCGGCAGGGCTACCTTACAAAGCGGAACATCTTTCTGGGTGCGGATGTCGAATATCAGCTGCCGGTCGCGTGACGAGAGCCGCAGCATGTAGGGACCGGGATAGTCGCCCACCGGCCGGAACATGTTGTCTTCGACAAGGTCGAATATGGCGACGGCGCGCTCGCGCTCCACGTCGGAATGATAACGAACGATGCCCTGATCATCGATATCGATCGAGACGATCCGATGCTGGACCTTCGCGATCCCCTTGTTCGCGGCCTCACCCGTCACGGCCCGGACTGCCCTTTGGCATGTTCAATCGCAACTGCACGCTCAACCCATGCGCATCGAGCCCCTCGGCCCGGGCCAGTCGTACCGCCGCCGGCGCCAGCGCCCGTAAACCGTCCACGCTGCAGGAGATCACCGAGCTACGCTTGAGGAAATCGAGCACACCGAGGCCGGAGGAGAACCGCGCCGTGCGGCTTGTTGGCAACACGTGATTGGGCCCGGCGACATAATCGCCGACCACTTCCGGCGTATAACGACCAATGAAGATCGCGCCGGCGTGGTTTATCGCGGCCGCCATGGCCTCGGCCTCGTCACAAGCCAACTCGAGATGTTCTGGCGCGATATGGTCTGCCAACGCCACCGCCTGCCCAAGTGTCTCGACCACGATCACTATACCGTTTTGTGCCCAGCTTTCGGCGGCGATCTCGGCGCGCGGCAACGTCCTCAGCAACCCGGTCACCGCCGCCTCCACGGCGTCGGCAAAATCGCTATCGTCGGTAATCAGGATCGCCTGCGCGGCCGTGTCATGTTCCGCCTGACTTAGCAGATCCGCCGCAATCCAGGCCGGGTCATTCGCGTTGTCGGCGATCACCAGGATCTCCGACGGGCCGGCAATCATGTCGATACCGACAACCCCGAACACCTGGCGCTTGGCCGCTGCCACATAGGCGTTGCCCGGCCCGACGATCTTGTCTCCCGGCACCATCGTCCCGGTGCCATAAGCCAGAGCGGCGATCGCCTGAGCGCCGCCGACCCGATAGATCTCATCGACCCCCGCCAACTTCGCCGCCGCCAGCACCAGCGGGTTCAGGTCGCCGCCGGGTGCCGGCACCGTCATCACCACCCGACCGACCCCGGCCACCTGCGCCGGCACCGCATTCATCAATACCGATGAGGGATAGGACGCCGTTCCCCCGGGCACATAGATCCCGACGGCGGCCACGGGACGCCAGCGGCTGCCCAGGCGGACCCCGGCGTCGTCCACATAGTCCAAATCGTCCGGCAACTGCCGCCGATGATAGTCCTCGATACGATCGCGCGCGAACCCCAGCGCCGCCAAGTCTTCCGCGTCGCAAGCCGCCACCGCCGCCGCAATTTCGCCTTGCGTGACCGCCAACCCGGCAGCGCTCACCGACAGCTGGTCGAATTCGGCGGTATAGCGCAGCAGCGCCGCATCACCTTCATCGCGAACCGCCGCGATGATCTCAGCGACGACCGCTTGGACATCCCCATGAGATTCGCGTTTCTTGCCAACAACGCCCGAGAACTCGTTATTAAAGCTGGCACTTTTATACGTAAGCCTATGCGGCATCGCTGCGATCCCGGACGCCTTTGCGCACCCTGTCCAGCCAGGCCGTGAGTTCGCTCGCGCGGGTCTTGAGTGCCGCCCTATTGACCACCAGCCTGGAGCTGACCTCGCAAATCGTCTCGATCTCCACCAGGCCGTTGGCGCGTAATGTCGACCCCGTCTCCACCAGATCCACGATCCGCCGGCACAGTCCCAAGGTCGGCGCCAGCTCGATCGCGCCGTTGAGATGGACGCATTCCGCCTGCACGCCGCGCGCTGCGAAATGCTTGCGTGTCAGGTTCGGATATTTCGTCGCCACCCGCACATGGCTCCAGCGGCTCGGATCGTCGACCGCGACCAGCGCCCGCGGTTCGGCGACCACCAGGCGGCAACGCCCAATGCCGAGGTCGACCGGCGCATAGAGTTCCGGATAGTCGAACTCCATCACCACATCGCTGCCGCAGACCCCCAGATGCGCCGCACCGAAACCGACGAACGTCGCCACATCGAAGGAGCGCACGCGGATCAGCTCCAGTCCCGTCAGGTTGGTGCCAAATCGGAGTTGTCGGTTGTCCGGGTCGTCGAAGGCCGGCTCGGGCTCGATGCCCGCGGCGCGCAACAGCGGCATCAGTTGGCCCAGGATTCGCCCTTTCGGCAACGCCAGCACCAGTGCATCGTCTTTGGCCACAAACACTCTCCGCTTGGCGGCAGACCCGCCGGAAGCAAACGCGGACGGCGCCGGTGTCAGTCGCTGGGATGGCTCGGCCGCCACCGGGTCGGCCAGGATTCTCCCAGATCCTCTAAATGGCATAGCAAACCGCGGGTTTCCAGGCGTATTGCGGCAACCCCGGCGAATGTCAACTGGATCACCGGGCCACCGCAATCCCCGTTATCCTCGGCCAAATCCATGGCCAGCAGGTTCAGAAAACCCGACCGGCGATCCTCGGCGATACCGCGCCGTCTTACGCCTACGACATTCTCGAAGCACACG
Source organism: Alphaproteobacteria bacterium (assembly GCA_021774445.1). Classification (GTDB taxonomy): domain Bacteria; phylum Pseudomonadota; class Alphaproteobacteria; order UBA6615; family UBA6615; genus SZUA-147. The sequence goes on along the minus strand of JAJFJA010000017.1, from coordinate 51,959 downwards.
CCGCACAGCACCCGCTCGAAATGAGTACGCCGGGCGTCGCCCTTGGCCTCCCAGCGAAAGCGGTTCGCCACGAACACGAACCGGTTCTCGTCGGGCAGATAGGCCATATCGCTCAACGGTACCAAGGCGTCCTGAACGCAGGCGGAGAGCACCGCCAGATCCTCCGCGTCTTCTGCGCGCAGCTTCAGCGCTGGCGAAGGTGTCCAGACATCCTTACCGCTCACTCCGCCGCCTCGACCCTTTCGATATCGGCACCCACGCCCGCCAATTTCTCTTCCAAACGTTCATAGCCGCGGTCCAGGTGATAGACGCGGTTGATCAGCGTCTCGCCTTCCGCCGCCAAGCCGGCGAGCACCAGTGACGCACTGGCCCGCAGATCGCTGGCCATGACCTGCGCCCCGGTTAGTCGGTCCACCCCGCGTACCATAGCGGAGCCGCCGTGCAAATTGATACTGGCGCCCATACGACGCAACTCCGGCACATGCATGAAGCGGTTCTCGAAGATCGTCTCCGTGATCATCGAGGCGCCGTCCGCAACCGTCATCAGCGCCATGGTCTGCGCCTGCAGATCGGTCGCGAAGCCCGGGAACGGTTCGGTCATCACATCCACACCGACCAGCGCGTGGTTGGCCCGGGACACGAATACCCCGCCATTGCGTTGCTCCACGGTCACCCCGGCTTCCCGCAACACCCCGGCCACGGCGTCGAAATGGGCCAGCCGCGCGCCATCCAAATCCAGCGAGCCGCCGGTAATCGCCGCGGCAATGGCGTAGGTGCCGGCCTCGATCCGGTCCCCCATCACCGCATGTTCGGCGCCATGCAGCTCTGTGACCCCTTGCACCACCAGCGTATCGCTGCCGACGCCGTCGATCTGCGCCCCCATGGCGATCAGGCATTCCGCGAGATTGGCGATCTCCGGTTCTCTGGCCGCATTCTCCAGCCGCGACTCACCGCGCGCCAGGGCCGCCGCCATCAGCAAATTCTCCGTCGCGCCGACCGAGATTTGCGGAAACACGACGCGTCCCCCGATAAGCCCCTGCGGCGCCGAGGCATGGATATAGCCGCCCTCGACCTCTACTTCGGCGCCCAGTTGGCTCAAGCCCTTCAGATGCAAATCCACCGGTCGGCTGCCGATAGCACAACCCCCTGGCAGCGACACAACGGCCTTGCCGAAGCGCGCCAGCAACGGTCCCAGCACCAGCACGCTGGCTCTCATCTTGCGCACCAGGTCGTAGGGAGCGGTCACACTGCTGACATCGTCGGCGGTCAGGGACAATGCCCGCCCGGCGCTGCCGCCATTTTGCCCCTCGCCGTTCAACACCACCTTGACGCCATGCTGACCCAGCAGGTTCACCATGGTCGTGATATCCGCCAGATGCGGCATCGGCGCCAGCTTCAGGGTCTCCTCCGTCAGCAAACTCGCCGCCATCAGCGGCAACGCCGCATTCTTGGCCCCGCCGATTTGGATCTTACCGTTCAGGGCGTGTCCGCCACGGATCCGAATTTTGTCCATGCACCTATGCCTGTTTGCTGGTGGCCTATGTCAGTGGCGCCCCAGATATCCTGGATTTATGTCGATACGGTGGCGGCACCGCCCTACCAAATCCTTAACTAAAGCTTCGGCACCGTGATGCCGCGCTGGCCCATATATTTGCCGGCCCGATCCGCATAGGAGACATCCGGCGGCCCGTCCCCCTTGAGGAACAAAAACTGGCTGGCCCCTTCATCGGCGTAGATCTTCGCCGGCAACGGCGTGGTGTTGGAAAACTCCAGGGTCACATGCCCTTCCCACTCCGGCTCGAGCGGGGTCACATTGACGATGATCCCGCACCGGGCGTAGGTGGACTTGCCCAGGCAAATCACCAGCACATCTCGCGGCACGCGGAAATATTCCACCGTGCGTGCCAGCGCAAAGCTGTTCGGCGGGATGATACAGACATCCGCCTCACGATCGACGAAGCTCGATTCCTTGAAATCCTTCGGATCGACGGTCGCCGAATTCACATTGGTAAATATCTTGAATTCGCGGCTCACCCGGGCGTCGTAGCCATAGGACGACACGCCATAGGAGATGACGCCTTCGCGCTTCTGCGCATCGACGAAGGGCTCGATCATATTGTGTTCGAGCGCCATTCGCCTGATCCATGAATCCGGCATGACGGTCATGCCCAAGCCCCCTCGCTTGCGCTCATTCCAATCCCGGCTTGTATAGGATGCGCGAAGCCGTCTCAAGCTGCCTAAGTCGAGAAATTCGCGTCGCTCTCAGCCCTCCCCGCCGGCGCCGTCGCCATCGGCGTCCGTCTTCCCGTCCTCGCGCCTGGCCCGGCTCTGCTGCTTGCGCCGTTGCAGATTGGCCCGCAACGCTTCTGCCTGCCGATCCGCCCGCCCGGCCGCGCCGGCCTTGCCGCGCCCCTTAACCGTCGCTTTCTCGCTATCCTTGCTCATTGCCAACCTTGATGGACCGAACCTCGACACCGGTCAAGCCATCCGAGAATCCGCGCCCGGGGCTATCTCAACGCCCCCGTAAGCCCTATATACCGTCGATGAGCAAAACCGCCCATCTCGAGCGGCGCATCGACCAGGCCCTGGGCCGCGAACCGGCCGACCTGGTCATTCGCAACACCCGCTTCCTCAACATCGCCAGCGGCGCCATCGACCGCGGCGATATCGCCATCTGCGGCGACCGCATTGTCGGCACCCATGAGGAATATCGCGGTAAGACCGAGATCGACGGCAGGGACCTCGTCGTCTCCCCCGGTTTCATCGACAGTCACGTCCATGTCGAGTCGACCTTGGTCACCCCCGACCAGTTCGATCGCTGTGTCTTGCCCCATGGCACCACCACGGCGATCTGCGATCCCCATGAGATCTGCAATGTCCTCGGCCGCGCCGGCCTGGAACATTTCCTCGACGCCAGCAGCCAACTGACCGTCGATTTGCGGGTCCAGCTCAGCTCCTGCGTCCCCTCCACCGACTTGGAGACCGCCGGCGCCCGCCTCACCGCCACCGACCTTTTGCCCTATCGCGACCATCCGGCCGTCATCGGCCTCGCCGAGTTCATGAATTTCCCCGGCATCTTCGCCAAGGACCCGGAGGTGCTGGAGAAACTCGCCGCCTTCGAGGGCGCCCACATCGACGGCCATTGCCCGCTGGTCACCGGCCATGAATTGAACGCCTATTGCGCCGTCGGCGTCCGCAACTGCCATGAGAGCACCAGCCTCGCCGAGGCCGGCGAGAAACTGCGCAAGGGCATGCAGGTGCTGATCCGCGAGGGCAGCGTATCGAAGGATCTCGCGGCCCTGGCGCCCCTGCTCGACGCCACCGCTTCGCCCTTTGTCACCTTCTGCACCGACGACCGCAACCCCCTGGACATTGCCGAGGAGGGCCATCTCGATCACCTCATCCGCGGCGCCATCGCCGCCGGCGTGCCGCCCGTTATCGCCTACCGCGCCGCCACCTGGTCCGCCGCCCAGGGCTTCGGTCTGCGCGATCTCGGCCTCGTCGCCCCCGGCTACCGGGCCGACCTGGTGCTGCTCGACGATGTCGACAGTTGCGCCGTGCAGTCGGTGATCAAATCGGGACGGCTCGTCTCCGACGAAAGCTTCGGCCGGGCCAAATCCACCACGCTCGGCCGCGACTCCATCAAACTTGACCCCATCGCCGCCGCTGCCTTGCGCGTCCCCGCCGCCGGCCCCGGCGGCCCGGTCATCGGCCTGATCCCCGGTCAGATCATCACCGAGCACCTCACCCTCAGCCTGCCCTATGACCACGGCGAGCGCCGGCCCGACCCCGCCCAGGACACCGCAAAAATCTGCGTCTTCGCCCGCCATGGCGTGAACGACAATGTCGGCCGCGGCTTCGTCCGGGGTTTCGGCCTGCAAGGCGGCGCCCTGGCCTCCAGCGTCGGCCATGACAGCCATAATATATGTGTCGTCGGCATGGCCGACGCCGACATGGTGTTGGCGGTCAACCGCCTCATCGAACTTGGCGGCGGCTTCGTCGCCGCCCGCGACGGCGCCATCCGGGCCGAACTGGCGCTGCCCGTCGCCGGCCTCATGTCGGACCGCCCCTTCGCCGAGGTCCGGCAAGGCCTGCTCGGCCTCCGCCACGCCGTCAAGGCCATGGGCTGCCCTCTACCCGAACCCTTCCTGCAGCTTGCTTTCCTGCCCCTGCCGGTAATCCCCCACCTCAAGATCACCGACCTCGGCCTCGTCGACGTCGACAACTTCCGCCTCATCGCCGCCTAACCCCGCTTGCGCCCCGGCCCAAGCCTATGGCATACCCCAAGCCACCCCCCGGTGCCGCCGTAGCTCAGGGGTAGAGCACACCCTTGGTAAGGGTGGGGCCGTAAGTTCGATTCTTACCGGCGGCACCATTTCCAAATCCGAACTGGAAGTCGCGTTCAAGACTTCGAAAGGCAGCGTGATTGCGGGAGTTCGAGCCAGAGGCAACACCCTATTCACTCCTCGTGAACGCCAGTCAGACAACGCTACATTCGCGCCAAGAACCACGATAGAACAAGTCGTGCGCCTGCGCGCCCCGTTGCTGCCTCTGGCTCATATCAGACGTTGAGCCTTTGTGGCTATTAGAACATATCGCCTTTCTATCAACTCCCAAGACATCGGGAGCTTAATACTCTCTACCGGCTGGGCATTGAAGGCTAAACCAGTGTTAGGCACCGAACCAAAACGAACTTTTTTGGTTGCGGCACCTTGACAAAATGTTCTATATTTGTTCTATATCGATAATATGGTACAGAGACGATTCGGCAGCGCCGATAGCACCGGTAGGAAACTTGACGTCATCGAGGAGTATCTCTCGATGTATCAGAAGGCGCTGAGCAATACAGGACTAAAAACTCTGTATATTGACGGTTTCGCAGGCAGCGGCGAAGTTCCACTTGCCGATCATGAAGACGGCCTATTTGATGACGACGTGAAATCCGTTATGGCGGGGTCTGCGGATCGCGCATTTAACGTGTCGCCTGCGTTCGCCCGCTATATTTTCATAGACAAACGCAAAGCATGCATCGATGCACTGAAGGCGAAATTTGAAGACGGAATCAATGCTCACCGTGTCCGTCATCTTGTCGGAGATGCGAACAGACACGTGCAGGAGTTATGTGCAAATGAAAAATGGCAATTCCAGCGCGGTGTAGTGTTACTCGATCCGTTCGGAAGTCAGGTGAAATGGCCCACCATTGAAGCGATTGCCGCAACTGAAGCTCTGGACCTCTGGTATCTCTTTCCCGCAGGGTTAAGCATTTTTAGGCAGATCGGAAAAGACGGCACCGTTGATCCAACTCATGAACAATCGATCACCCGGATTGTCGGGACCGAGGACTGGAAAACCGCTTTCATAAAGCCCTCGAAGCAGGGCGATCTATTCGGCAAGGTAGCTGCCAATGAGAAAGTCGTCACGCCCGAAAGCGCTACCGAATTTATGATTGAGAGATTGAAGACCGCTTTTCGTGGCGGAGTTCTTGAGGAAATGATCCCACTCGGGAAACACGCCTACCCATCATACTATCTTCTTTTCGCGTGGGGGAATCCCTCGACCAAGGCGACTGCTCTGGCAAAGAAGTTATCCAAAGCAGCAGTAAAGGCAACGGATCGAAAACATGGCAGGCTTGTCTGACATTGAATGGACAGATGCGACTTGGAATCCGGTTTCCGGGTGTCGGGTGCTCTCTGCCGGCTGCACGAATTGCTACGCCATGCGTATGGCTGCGCGTCTTCAGGCGATGGACCACGATTCGTATGAGGGTACCACTCGCAAAAGCGGCAATCGATACGTCTGGACAGGCAAAACCCATTTGCTTGAGCGTACGCTCGACACACCGCTGACGTGGAACAAACCGCGCTTGGTTTTTGTAAACTCCATGTCTGACCTGTTTCAAGACAGTATTCCGTTCGAGTACGTCGAACGCGTCTGGCAAACCATGGAGCGGGCGAAAATCCACACCTTCCAGATTCTCACCAAGCGGCCCGAGCGTATGGCTGAATTTCTACGCCAGAGAAAAAGATACGCGCTAAAGAATGTTTGGCTTGGCACATCAGTTGAGGACAAGCGCGTTGTTGATCGGATCGCGAACTTAAAGAGGTGTCGGGCCGCTGTGCGCTTCATCTCGTTTGAACCGCTGATCGGTCCGATCGGAAACGTCAACATGTCGAAAATTCACTGGGCCATTGTCGGCGGTGAATCCGGGCCGCGGGCTAGACAGCTTGGAATCGACTGGGTCGATCAGATATTTGACCAATGCGAGAAGCATGATGTTCGCTTCTTTTTCAAGCAGTGGGGCGGCGTGAACAAAAAACGCACAGGCCGGATATTCAGGGGTCGCACTTGGAACGATATGCCAAATCCTCATGTGCACGCCTGAGGTTTCGGTCAACAACAGCTTTGAGGAACTCTGTCAGGCGCTGCCGCACTTCTCGAAGCACAAATCAAGGCGCACCGGCCGAACTGAAGCCTTGGCAATATCGAGACCGGATATTCCGCCTTCCTTAACGCCTTTCATAGCTCTGCGATGCGACGCAAAAGAGCGGGTATCGGACAAGTTGGACGGTATGGCTGCGGCGAACTCGCAACCGCTCTGGCGAGCCGTAGCACTCGTCACCACAACCATGCCAATAGCTGTCGTCGATCGGCAACCTCAAAGGGCGGCCCCGGCCTCATACCACCGGCCACGAATCCCATAATGTGGCACGCGTCTCTTTCGTATTCGCCCCAAGCACACCATATTTCCTAACAACACTGTGCAGCGGGAACCATTGGGGTCCGGCGCCTGTTTGTGACGTGGCCACCCAGAATCGGAGATCTTGTCGATGCGCCATCGCACCCTATTCTTCGCCGCCGCCATCGCCACCGCCGGCTTATCCCCCGCCGCCGCCCAGACCTTCGACGTGACCAGCACCGCCGGCACGATCCTGCGCGCGTCTGCCGTCGCCAGTTTCGACGAACCCTGGGCCATGACCTTCCTGCCCGACGGCACCCTGCTGGTGACCACCAAACCCGGTAAACTTTTTCACGTCACCCAGCGGGGCGACCAAACCGCGGTCGCCGGCATGTGGGAGGTCGGCTATGGCGGCCAGGCGGGCCTCGGCGATGTCGTGCTCCACCCCGATTTCGCCGCCAACGGCCTGGTCTATCTCTCCAATGTCGAAACCCTGGACGGCGGCAGGACGTCCGGCGCCATCGTCACCCGGGCCCGGCTCGACCGCAGCGGCGCCGCCGCGAAACTCACCGATATCGAGAGAATCTGGACCCAACAGCCCAAAGTATCCGGCCAGGGGCATTTCAGTCATCGCATCGCCTTCGGGCCCGACGGCATGCTGTTCATCACCGCCGGCGACCGCCAGAAGCAGCAGCCGGCGCAGGACCTCACCAAGGCGCTGGGCAAGGTCATCCGCCTCCACGACGATGGCAGCGTCCCGGACGACAATCCGTGGCAAGACAACGGCGATCTGGCCAAGACCTTCTGGTCCATGGGCCACCGCAATCTGCTTGGCATCGCCTTCGATAGCGCCGGCCGATTGTGGACCCACGAAATGGGACCGCGTCACGGCGACGAACTGAACCTGATCGTCAAGGGCCGGAATTACGGCTGGCCGATCGTCTCCAACGGCAACCACTATTCCGGCATCCCCATCCCCGACCACGAGTCACGCCCGGAATTCGCCGCGCCCATAGCCTACTGGGTACCGGCAATCTCGCCCGCCGGTTTTGTGATTTACGACGGCGACATGTTCCCCGACTGGCAAGGCGACGGTTTTCTCGGCGGCTTGTCCTCGCGGGCTCTGGTCCATGTCGATATGACCGACGAGCGCGCTGCGGAGATCGAGCGCTTTGAGTGGGGCCAGCGCATCCGCGAAGTCGAACAGGGACCAGACGGCGCCCTATGGGTCCTCGAAGACAGAGCCGGCGGGCGCCTACTGAAACTGACGCCGAAAAATTGAGCCCAGTCCACGCCTAGGCGCCTCATCTTGCCTAGGGCATCCGTGGCCGTATGGCGAAAGTACCTTAGAACACCCGTCGCGCGGTCGCCGTGTTGGGCGGCGCACTGCGCTGTGGCGCCGGTGGCGCGTCGATTACCTCGGGCTGGTCTTCCTCACCGAGCCACGCCCGTAGCAGCGCCAGACGTTGCCCGGCTTCGGCATTGCCTTGATCGCGGGCGATCCCATACCAGCGCTTGGCTTTCTCGGGATCGGCCACGGCGCCGACCACGTTGGCGTCACTGAAATAGACCGGATCATAGGTCTTGCCGAGGCCCAGACCGGCCGCAGCGTGGTCGCTGCGCGCCGCCAGTTCGAACATCAGCCGCGCCGAGAAAATATCGCCGATTCTCAGCAACGCGTTGCCCCGCTCGGTAAGGCCCTCAAGCTCTTCTTGCGAGAGGGTCGGGGCGCTTGACGCAAACGCCGGTCCGGCGGCCGGCTTCACCGTCACGGCACGGGTGGCAGGCGGGCTCTCGTCATGCGCCGGGACAGACTGCTCGACGGTGTTGATCGTCGCGAAGCCAGGCACCGTCGCCACCGCCGATCCGTCGCTATCGGCTGAGTCACGCTCGGCCAGCAGCACCGCATCGGCACCGGCAGCGCCCGGAACGGTGACCTCAAGCGTCTGCTCGATGTCCTTTCGGTCATTGCCATCGATCGCGGAAATACCGAACAACAATGTGAAGGAACCTTCGTAATCCTCTGGCAACGTTATATTTAGATCCGTAAGATCCGCGCCTGTCAATGTCCAGCCACCATTGCCTGCCCCCTCGCCGGCGCTCAGCGCCGCGCCTGCCGGCAGACCCCCAACCGTAACCGCCACCCGCTCCGCGGCCGCCCCTGGCGAAACGGTGATCGGCACCGGGATCGCCTCGCCAACACCGCCTTGCACCGACGCTGCCGCAATCACCGGCGCATCCGCCACCGGCGCGACGACCACGCCAAGCGGCAAACTCAACTCGGCGGTGTCGTCCCCGTCGACGGCGGTCGCCACCGCAACCAGTTGCATTTTCCCGTTGAAGTCCTCCGGCAGGGTCATCGCCAGACCCGGCAGATCATCGGCGGCCAGAACCCAGACCCCCGGCTCGGTCTCGGTACCGGCCGAGAGCGCCGCCGCGACCGGCACCTCGCGAAGGGTCACGAAGAGCTGCTCCGAGGGATCGGCCAACGCGGCGTCAATATCCAGCGTGATCGTGCCATCCTCGATGCCGAGGGCGTCACTAACCCTCAGCGTCGGTGTGTCCGCGCGCGGTTCTATGGTGAGTACGAGGCCGTGTTCAGTCACCAAACGGTCGTCGCCATCCGTCGCCGCAACCGATATGGACAACGGAATTTGACCACTGAAATCAGCCGGCGGGGTCAACGTTAGCCCGGCAAGTTCCGCCGCCGCGACCTCCCATCCCCCGCCGTCGCCGGCCGCGCCGGCGGACAGTATGGCGCCCTCCGGCAATCCGTCGACCGTGATCGTCAGCGCCTCCGAAACATCGCCGGGCGCTGCCGCGAGCGCGAGCGCGACATCCTCATCCTCTTCGCCAACCGCGTCGGCGACCGAAACGACCGGAACGTCCGCCACCGCCGCGAAGGTCACATCAAATGTCGTTTCGGTCACGGCGACATCTGTCCCGTCAGTGGTCTCGGCAACGACAGCCAGCGAAAACGCACCGCTAAAGTCCTTTGGCGGCAGCAAACTCAGATCAACCAGATCGTCTGCCGTGAGCATATAACGCCCCTCGCCGTCGACGACCCCGGCCGATAGGGCGGCACCCGCCGGCAAACTCTCGATCGACAGCGACAGGGTCTCCGATGGGTCCGCGACCGCGGCGACGATGCTCAGGCCAACCGGCAAATCCTCACGGCCTTCCACCGCCGCGACCGCAAGTCGCGCCGCATCGGCGACCGGGCTAAAGGTCACACCGAATGGCTGTTCGACTTTGGCAACGCCCGCACCGTCTCGCGACTCCGCCACCGCCAGCAACTCGAGCGTCCCGTCGAAGTTTTCCGGCGGCGTCAGCGACAGGCCGGCCAGATCGACCGGCGTCAGGATCCAGCGTCCATCTTCTTCTCTGGTGCCGGCTGACAGCGCGCCACCGGCCGGCACGCCTGCGATGTGCACCGTCAACGCCTCCGAGCTGTCAGCCGCGGCCGCCTCGACGATCAGCGCCACCGCGCGATCCTCTTCGCCAGCGGCGTCCGCGACCGCCAATTGCGGTTCATCGGCAACCGGCGCCACGACGACGGTGATCGTCTCCGTCTTCTCCCAGCGATCCTCACCGTCGACGGCGACCGCACCGGCGCGCAACGAAAACGCACCGCTGAAATCGGCCGGAGGTGTCAGCATCAACCCCACCAACGCTTCCGGTTCGATCGACCAAACACCGTCGCTGACCCGCGAACCAGCCGACAGTGAGGCCCCTGCCGGAACATCCTCGATCGTGACCAGCAGCCGCTCTGACGGGTCGGAGACAGCACTCGTGATCGGGATCGGGATGGCGGTGTCTTCTGGGCCGAAGACATTGGAGACCGCCAGGCGCGGCGGATCCGCGACCGGTTTGACCGCCACCCGGAGCTCGGCCTGGCTCGCCGCCTGGTCGGCGCCATCTTGCGCAAATGCCGTCACGGTCAGCGGCAATATTCCACTAAAGTCCTGCGGCGGCGTCAACGTCAGCCCGTCGAGATCGGCCACCGGAATCGACCAGCGGCCGGTGTCGTCGGCCACGCCCGCGGACAAGCTGGCGCCTGGCGGCAGTTCGCCGATCTCCACCGCAAGTGTTTCGGACGGATCGGTCACTGCGGCATCGATGGTCAGCGGGATCTCGCTATCCTCCGCGCCGGCGGCCGTCAGCACCGAAAGTCGCGGCTCGTCCGCGACCGGGGCAACCGCAACGCCAAGGGCCGCCCGCGATTCCGCGCGATCCGAACCCTCTATCGATACCACCAGAACCTCAAGCGGCACGCTGCCGCTGAAGTTCTGCGGCGCCGTGAATGTCAAGGCCGCCAGGTCTTCGGTGGCCAACGCCCAACCCGACTCAGCCGCCGCGCCGGCAGAGAGACTGCCTCCCTCAGGCAGGCCAAACAGCGTGATCTCAAGCCGTTCGGAAGGATCCTCTGCCGTCACCTCGATGGCCAGCGGTATGGGACGGTCTTCAATCCCCGAAGCCGGCTGCACGGCGAGACTGGGTCGGTCGGCGACACCCCGGACGGTGGCGACCAGATCCCCCGCGGCGGTCGCGCTGGCGGCGCCGTCGAACGCTGTCACCGCCACCGCAAGCGGCAGTACGCCATGGAAGTTGCGTGGCGGAATCAAGGCCAGACCGGCAAGATCGGCGGGTGAAAGCCGCCAACGCCCGTTGCCTTCGTCCTGACCGGAGGTCAATGCCGCACCATTCGGCAGGCCGGCAATGCGGATGACCAGAACTTCGGAAACATCGCCGGGTGCCGCGGCGATGGCCAGCGGCAGCGGCTCGTCCTCCACCCCGGACACGTCCTTGATCGTCAGGAGCGGACTATCCGCAACGGCGGACAAACTAACCTTGAGGATACCGTGGGTCACCGCCCGGTCCGTCCCATCGAGCGCTTCGGCGACGACCCCGAGTTCCAGCACACCGCTAAAATCATTCGGCGGCGACAGCCGCAGATCCGCAACGTCTTCGCTGGCGATGCGCCACCGGCCATCCTCAACTTCCGTTCCGGCGGAGAGCGAGGCGCCCGCCGGCAAATTGTCGATTAACAGCGAGACGGTCTCCGCCGGTCCCAAAACGCCGACATCGATCGCCAGTGGGATCTGACCATCTTCAGTCCCCGCTGCGTCTTGCAAGCCCAACACCGGGGGATCGGCAACGGCCGCCGTCTTGACCTGCAGTCGTGCCCGCGTCTCGGCGGTCGCATCGCCGTCGGTGGCAACGGCGATCACCACGAGATCGAACGCGCCGTTGAAGTGCTCCGGCGGGGTCAGTTTCAAGTCGGTCAGATCGGCGATCGGCACGGCCCACCGCCCCTCTTCCGTGCGCGTTCCCGCCGATAATGTCCCACCTTCCGGCAAGCCCTCGACCCATAGGGACAGCAACTCTGGCTCGTCGACGGCGCGCACGGAAATCTCCAACGCGGCCGGCTCATCCTCAAGCCCGAACACGTCGCTTGCGGCAAGCTGTGGCGGATCCGCGACCGGTGCCATGACGATGTTCAGCGCCGCCCGCGTTTCCGCGCGATCCGTACTATCCGTTGCAACGGCGACAACCGGCAACGACAGCGATCCGCTGAAGTTGGCCGGCGGCGTCATGCTAAGCTTCGGGAGCGCCGCGAGCGGCACGGTCCACACGCCTGCATCGTCGGCGGATCCGGCCGATAGGGTGGCACCGGGCGGCAACGCTTCAATGCGAACTTCCACCGTTTCCGATGCATCGGCCGCCTTGACGCTGATCGGCAGATCGATCTCCGTATCCTCATGCCCGCTGGCCGCTGTCACCGATAGAATCGGTACATCCGCGACCGGCGTGACGGAGACTTCCAGCCGTTCGCTTCGGGTAACACGGTCGGAACCGTCAATCGACGCGGCGACGACCCGTAAGGCAATCGCCCCGCTAAAGTCGGCCGGCGGTGTCAGTGTGAGGTCCGCCAAATCCGCTGAGGTCAGCGTCCACGCCCCGGCCCCGTCATGCGCGCCCGCAGAAAGCTGCGCACCTTGCGGAACATCGCTGATGGTCACCAGCAACCGCTCGCCCGCCGCACCGGATTTGGCCGCTACAGGCAACGCGATCGCGCTGTCCTCCGGCCCCGTCGCGGCGGAAATCCGTAACGCCGGTCGGTCCGCTTCAGCCGTCACCGCGACCACATGATCGATCCGCACCGTCGTCTGATCCGCCCCGTCGAACGACTTCGCCGTGACGGCAAAACTCAACTCACCATTGAAATTAGCGGGCGGAACCAGGGCGAGATCGACGAGATCCTCCGCCGTCAGGCTCCAACCGCCATTGTCCAGCCTCACACCGGCCGTCAATGCCGCACCATCCGGCAGCCCCGACACCCCCACCGAAACCGTCTCCGACACATCCGCCGGGCTCGCCGCGATCCGCACCGGGATCGGCGTATCCTCGCGCGCTGGCCCAGCGGCGACTTCGAGGATCGCCGGATCAGCGACCGGTCGAATCGTCACGTCCACCGTTCGGCTGACCACGACGTCGTCATCGCCGTCGGTCGACATCGCCGACACGCGCAAGGCGAACGCGCCCTTGAAGTTAGCCGGCGGCGTCAAGCTGAGGTCGGCCAGCTCACCTGCCGGCACCGACCAGACCAGGCCTTCGACCGGTTCTCCATGCGACATCGTCGCGCCGTCGGGAATGTCCGCGATGGTGACGACCAGCTGCTCCCGTGCATCCGTGACACTCGCCGCGATACCCAATCGAACCGGTGTGTCTTCGGCACCGGCCACGTCCGTTACCCGCAAGTGCGGCGCATCGGCGACTGCCTCGACGACAAGCGTGAGGCTCTCGACACTCTCCACCAGGTCTTCGTCGGCCTGCGCCGTCGCGGTTACGAAAAGCACCACCGTGCCGTTGTAGTTTTCTGCCGGCGTAACGGTCAGATTGGCCAGGGAGTCCGGCGATAGCAGCCACTTACCCGAACTCTCCTGCCGTCCCGCCGACAACACCGCCCCTTCCGGCAGACCTTCGACGATCAACTCGGCTAGCGCGGTCCCAAAGGCCGGCGCCACGGAGATTTCGAGCGCAATCACCCCGTCTTCGACACCGCGCGCGTTTCGTACGCTCAGCCGTGGGTGGGGGCTCCGATCGACGAGATCGGCCATAAAGCCGAAGTCGGTAACATAGGTCGCGCCGGCGACCGCGGCGCTGGCGACAAAGACCAGCGACGCAACCAGCCAAATCGGCGCGCGCATGCCGCGGCGCCGCTGCCGAGCCGACCACCCCCCATCGTCAGCGCCGTCGACCTTCAGCGGGTCTAATCTTAAGAACGCCGGTATGTCGGGAAGGGCTTCGTGGTCGGGACGATAGTCGGCAAACCGCTCGCCATCGGGGAGGCCGCTGCCGGCACCGGAGACAGCATCGGAACGCCAGCCGGCGGTGTCATCATGGTCGGGTGGTTCCGGCGCCGGTTGCTCGTCTATCGACCCGCCACTTTCGGCGGCCTCCGGCACGGCCCGGTCGTCCTGCGCCAACAGTCTTCCGGTGAGCGCCTGACACATCGCCGCGAGAGGAGCGAGCCGCTCCTCTTTGTGTTCGTCATCGACGGCAGGATCGGAATCCACGCCATCAGCTCCCTTCCCAACACTCATCGCTCTGACCGTCCCGGATCGCCTCCCTCCACCGTGATTTAGCCCGCCCTGTTTTATCGCGCGTTCTGATCGCGCCAGCGCAAGAACTCTTCGAACAAAGCGTTCTTGTTGGCGTCGGTTATCGTGCTCGGATCGACCGATGCCTGGGCAAGGAACACCTCGAACTCTTGTTTGATCGGTTCACCCGGACTGGCCGTCTTGAACCTCAGCCAGTCGTCCGCGGCGGCGAACCGCTGCCAGCCCGGAACTTGGGCCGTCAGGCTGACCTCTCGCCACTTCGGGTGGCGTGGCGCCTCCTGAAATTCCGAAAATCGGCTGAAGAATGCGTCGATAAACCGCCCCACTTTGCGATATCGGTAGGACTCTTCATTCCAGTTATAGACTGCCATCACCGCCCCCACGGCCACGGTGTTTACCGGTTCATCGCTCGCCACCAATTTCGGATAGTCCGTACTGGTAAGCTGCGACGGCAAGTAGGTTTCCAACAGCGATGGTGAGAGTGGGATCGGCAGGAAATGGACGCCGTCCTGTTGTTCCAGATTGTCGAAGGCGCTCGTCGGCTTACCGGAGACGAAAACCTGCGCCGCAATTTCACCGGACTTCAGCTTTTCCAACGCATCGCCCTGACCAAGAAACCGCGTGTCCACCGAGATACCGAGCGTGTTAAAGATGATCGAGGCTGTCATCGCGGTACCGCTTCCGGCGATCCCCACATTCACCGCTTGGCCTTCGAGTTCACCGATCTCGGTGATGTCCGACCGCGCGAGGATGTGAACCTCTTCGTTGTAAAGCTTGGTGATGTAGTGAATACGGTCGGTGATCGACGGAAAGAGCTCCTCGCGCTTCGCAAACTCGAGCACGTCCGACTGCACGATTCCGATGTCGATCCCGCGCAGAAAGAGTATGTCGTTGATATTTTGCACGGAGCCTTTGCCACGGATGGCGAGCACACGAAGATCGTTTCCGGAATCGAGGACCGACGCCAAGTCGCTGGCTATGCGGATGTAGGTACCGTCGATACCGCCTGATATGATGCCGACTGTCCCCTTGTTGACCTCCTCGACGGATTGTTGCGCGGAGACCGGAAACAGCGGTAACGCCATGAGTAGCGCGCCAAGCAGCGCGACAATGACTCTCCCGGACATTGTTCCTCCCCAGACGATCGACGCCCTCGCCTATTTTTTGGCGATCACAAGAATTGCGAAAAAAAATACTTGATCGTTGCAAATACGCTACAACAGCTCAGGCTCGGCCCGACTCGCGATTGCGTGGTGTCGGCACTAGAACGAACAAAGTGCGTGATCGAGTCGGAAGTACGCATGTTGCCATTCGCCCTCTGATCGATGGGGCGGATTCGACCCCTTCGATCGCCGGCGAGCACGCGTGTACTGGATTTGTGAATACTCGGTAGAGGTCGAAGACGAGAGCCTTCCTGCCGACGGGTGACGGGAGATTCCACCAGAATTTCGAGAGTTCTGGGCCGAGAACCAGAAACGTTTCGCCGACCTCAGCGCCAAGCAAAGGCTGCTGACGACGACTCAATCTCTGCCGCGTTTGAGATCAGCGTGGCCGAGGGCGCGGTCAGTATGTCAGCTTCCACTCCTGACCCTGCGGGAAATGTTGGGCCAGGAACTGATAGGTCTCTTGCACCACGCGTTCGAGATCGTCGCTCCGACTCGTCGCTGTCTGCTCCTGCCACTTCTCCGACAGTTCGCTCCAGATCTGTGTCGCTAGATGCAGCTCGTCCCGGCTTTGCCGCACGGTCTTAATATGCGCATCGTGATTCTCCAATACCTTGGCGACCTCGCTCTGCGCCTCGAGCTCATCGAAACGGAACTCGATGTCGTCAATCACCGGCTTTATCAATAGCGCTACCCGCTCCAATATCTCCTTGATACTGGCATCGCTGCCATAAAGTTGGCGGGCCACATCGACTTTCTCCGCAATATTACGAATACGCAGGAAGTACGCCCATAAGCCCTCAATATAAGCGAGCTCGTGGGCAAGATTGTCTATCCTGCGAATAATCTCCTTTTCGCCGCCGTCGCCCGTGCCAATGCGCTCGGCCATTTCCTTAAAGGCAATCTTCAGTTGTCCAACCGTATCCGGGTTCTTGGCCATCTGCTCAAGCTGGGCGGCATCGCGAACGATCTCTTCACTGCCGGACAACCAGGTAATCAATTGGACAACCAGGCGGTTCTTCGCCGTGACGCGGTGCTCGTCATCGACCGACCATGAGGCCGAGCCATCGAGCAACTCCCGCGGGATGGCGTCATTCGGGCGGATCACCCGCACGAATTTCAGGCCGTCTGCCACGGTTTTGAGCAACTCGCCGTCCGGCGACTCCTCGACGATGCCAAACTCTTGCCGCAGCGCCGGAAACGCGATGGCGGCGACATTCTCGCCCATGGGAAGCTTAAACCGCGGTTCGCCGCGCGTCGTGCTGGAGAAATGGCAGCCCTCGATCTCAAAGACCTTATGGGCAAAGACGAAATGAGTGCTACCCGCCTCAGATGATGCTTCCGCGCCGCTCATAGGACTGACCAGGTTCAATTCGCAAGACCGCCTCGTCCCTAGGTCGCGCCCCTAGAGAAAAGAACCACGAGGCTCTTGTGGGTTTAGTTTAGCCATCTATGGCTGGACAAACTGTTAATAACGACTATCGCCGCCGGACCGAGGCCTCGGGCCCCAAACGGCCCAAGGCTGGCATCAGCATGTCATGTCGATATCATCTTCTTTTCGACACCAACGCCGGCCGCCACGGCCCGCTCATACTCGAGCGGCACGGTCGCGGAATCTTGTAAAGCGATACCCGTCGAATCAAAGACCGTGATTTCTTCGTCGGACCGGCGGCCTTCCTTCTTACCGGCGACGACCTCCCCGATCTCACCGGCGATATCAGCCTCGGTAATTAGGCCCTGGGCCAGCGGCACGTTGATCTCTCCATCGGTGCGACACTGACGAATGTCATCGACGAATATTCGCGCCCTCGCCAGGATACTGGACTCCAACTCCTGATCGCCGCCCTTATCGGCTCCCACGGCGGCAATATGAGTGCCCGGCCCGATCCACTCATCTTTGATGATGGGATCTCTCGCGGGCGTGATAGTGACCACGACATCCGCCCCGGGCACGACCTCTTCCAGATCCGTCGAGGTCCGAATTTCAAAGCCGCTATATTTCGGCTGCTGCGTCGCCACGAATTCGTTAAGGGTCTCTTGCGATCGGCTCCACACCCGGACATCCTGCCACGGGAATACCTCGTTGCAGGTCGCCAGCGCGCCTTCCGCCATATTCCCGGCACCGACGATCGCCAGTCGTGTGGAGTTCTTGCGCGCCAGCCATTTGGCCGATACGGCACCGGCTGCTCCTGTGCGCATCACTGTGTGGTAACTACCGTCGCAGATCGCCAATGGAAACCCGGTTTCCGGATGGGTATAGATCAGAATCGAGAATACCGTGGGCAGTTCGAACTTCTTGCGATTCTCTTCCCGGATCGAAACCCACTTGCAGGCCGCCGCCTCCGGCTCCTCGATATAGGACGGCATCGCCTCCCATTCCCCGGGATATTTGTCGAGGACGATATGGCCTTTCGGCTCCATATAGAACCGGCCCTCGCCATGCATCCGATAGGCCTGCTCGACACAGGCGTTGTACTCGGCGGGGGTTAGCAGCCCCATCATGTCGCTGCGGCCCAGGATGAGGGTCTTTCGATTGCGCCAGCTTTCCATCGCCCAACTCCCGCTGTCTTTCGCTGAGTCGACCGCGCTCAACCCATGGGACGTGATCGGCAGTCGGACTCAGAGGTGAGGCTCATTCTTGGATATCGCCGGCATCGCTGCAAGCCGTCTGCTCGACGGCACGGATCGGCAATGCCGTCGCCCGCGCCGACGCGGCGCCACACGCACCTTGTGACGGTGCCGGGTCTCTTGCCGGCACTGCCAGGACAAGGCCTAGCCCGGCCACAAAAAGGGACGCCGATCAACCGGCGTTGATCGGCGCCCCGGGAGGCAAAACTGGACCGTCGTCGCCTAGCTGGTCATTGCCGCGGCCTTGCCAAACCGGTCCGCGCCGACGCTCCGGGCGCCGGGCCCGAAGGCGACGACAAGCAGCAGGCCGCCGGCGATCGAGAAATTCTTCAGGAAATTGGCCATTTGCGCCTGTTGCTCAAAGCCGCTGAAGGCCCAGAAATTGTGGAAAAGGACCGCGGCCACCACCGAAAAAAGTGCCAAGGCCGCCGCGGCGACGCGCGCTTGGTAACCCACCATCAACGCCAAGCCGCCGACAATCTCCAGGGCGATCGTGCCGACCAGGAACAACGCCGCAAGCGGCACGCCCGCGGCATTCATAAACCCCAGCGTCGGCTCCCAGCCCGGGATCTTGAAAATTCCGCTCAGCACAAAAAGCAAACCGAGCAAGACCCGGCCCAACAGCGGCAAATTTTGTTGTAGTCCGTTCATTCCATGACTCCTTACCGAAGGACGCCGGTTACCGCGCGTCGATTCAGGGTTTCGCGTGGCTGCCGTCGCAGAACGGCCGATTTTCTGATCGCTGACAACCGCAGGCATAAATCGTCTTGTCCTCGTCAAACGTCACGATATGCGGCGTCTTTCCGGTATCCTTGTGCGATCCATCGCAAAACGGGCCGTTCCGTGACTTGTTGCAGGCACAAAAAGCCTTCGTCTCGCCGGCCCTCACCTCGATCACGAAGGGCTCAACCTGCCAACCCATGGCCTTCTCCTATAAGTGTTCCAGAAATCGACTCGACTGATACGAACCATATAGACTGTTGCAGTCATGGGTTTAGATGGTAGATTTGCAAATTATTATTGCAATAATGGAACAATCGTGCTCGACCTCAATGATCTGCTGATTTTCACTCAAGTGGTTGAGTCTGGAAGCTTTACGGCGGCTGCCGAGGTTCTTGGTTCGCCGAAATCAACGGTCAGTCGTCGGGTGTCCAGCTTGGAAGCGCAGCTCGGCACGCGGCTTTTGCAACGCACCACCCGCAAGCTCAATTTGACCGATGCCGGGCGCACTTTGCACGCCCGAAGCGCCCATATCATGTCCGACCTCCGAGACGCCGAAAGCGCCGTAACGAAAATGCGCGCCGAACCGGTTGGCCGCTTGCGGATTACCGCACCGGTCGAGTTTCCCGCCATAGCCCGCTTGGCTACGGACTTCCTTAGTCTCCATCCGAAGGTGCAGATCGATCTTGACCTGACCAATCGGTATGTCGATCTCGTCGAGGAGGGCTTCGACGTCGCGGTCCGAGCCGGCGTACTATCCGACTCCACGATGGTCGCAACGAAACTGCGCGAAGCACGCCGTGTGCTCGTTGCCAGTCCGGCCTATCTCGACTCCAACGGCACACCGCAAAGCGTCGAAGAATTGGCAAACCATGACTGCGTGATTTTCGGGCCGTGGTCGCCCAAAGCTGGCTGGACCCTCTACGGCCCCAATGGGCTCATGAAAGTGCCGATCAAGGGCCGCCTCTCAGTCAACCATCTCGACGCCGCTAGGCACGCTGCCGCGGCCGGCTTCGGCATCGCGATCTTACCCGTCGATTGGATCGCCGGCGACATCGCTGCCGGACGCCTCAAGACGATCCTGCCCGAGGCGGGCGGGCCGCCCCGTCCTCTATGGGCCATCACCCCGAGCCGCAAGCATGTATCGCCCGCGGTGCGTGCTTTTGTCGATTTTCTGAAGACGCAATTGGCGTAGGGTCGGCCATAAAAATCGCCGGTCGGCAGCAGGTCAACCGGCGCCGGCCATCCTCGTTTTGGCCGCCGCCGGATCTTGGGACGCCATCGGGATCAACTGTTCCAGCAACCGAAAACAATTCCGGCACACGGCCGAGAGATTCACCGAGAAATCCGCCGCAGCCTCGCTGCCGGCGGTATCCGACAAGCCGCGGATGACGACGAACGGAATGCCGTTCAAATCGCAGGTATAGCCGACCGCTGCCCCCTCCATCTCTGTCGCCAGCGCGGAGAATTCCCGCTGCAACCAACGCAACGTGTCGGGGTCTTGGACGAACCGGTCGCCCGAAACAACGGTACCGAGCATCAGGTTGGGGTCGCCGGCCCCGCCGTCGAAAACCGCGTCATAGGCATCGGCCGCCAGTTGGACCAGCGCCGGGCAGGATTCGACCGTGCGCCCTTTGTCGGGCAACTCCCCATGGCGCCGCCCGAACGCAGTCAGATCCACGTCATATTGGATGACATGACTGGCGACCACCAAGTCACCGACGCGCATATTCGGCAACAGGCCACCGGCAACGCCGCTAAAGATCATTTTGTCCAGTGGGTAGTGGTCGATCAGCATCTGTGTGCAGATCGTCGCGTTGACCTTGCCGATCCCGCAGCGGGCCACCACCAGATCGACGCCGCGAAATGCGCCACTCACGACCTCGACGCCGGCGCGCACGTGCCGCTCGGCAACGCTCATCGCCTGCGCCAGCAGGTCGATCTCTTCTTCCATGGCACCGACGACAGCCAACATCACTCTGACCCACCTCGATCCGGTCGACGATTTCGACCGCGGCGACGTTAACAGACGGGCGCTAACAGAGCATGAACTTGCCGATCGATTGCCCAGCGCGGCGCGCTGCCCAACTAATTGAACGCCGCCCCAGATTAGGAGTTGAGGAGCTCCCGCGCCTCGTCTAGTTCGGCCCAATCGGCATACCCGCGGAACCCGGCCAAAGCCCTGCCGAGCATGGCACGGCAGCGTTTTTCGCTTTCGACCCGCTCGTCGCTTTCGGGCAATGTCGGCAGCAGCACCAGAACCCGTTTGAGCTGGCTGATCGCGATGCCAAAGGCCCGGCCCGCCATCGCTCGCTCGGCCGCCCGCCATCCATAGGCAATAGCTCGATCATTCACGCCTGCGCCGGCATAGTGATGGGCAAGCAATTCCGGCTCGCGTTCGGCGGTCGCCGGATAAACCCTTTCCAGCAACTGAGCCGCCCGACGGTGCAACTTCCGCCGCTTCGTTAGCAGCAGCGATTCATAGGCGACTTCGCGCAACAACGGGTAACAGAAATCATAATCGCCACCATGACCGGGCACGGGCCGAATAACATCGGTTTCGATCATTTCCGCGATCGCGTCCTCCAGCCGCTTGTCGCTAAGCTGTGTGATCGCGGCCATCTGAGTCTTGCTGAACCGACTGCCAAGCACCGCCGCGATCTGCGTCACCTCCTTCGCGGCACCAAGCTTGTCCAGTTTCACCATCAAACTATCTTTTAGTGAAAGCGGAATGGTCAGTGGCCCCAAAGGCTCCGTAAGCAGGTAGCCGTCGGGGCCTTGCTCAAGCACCTCCGACTGCAGCAAGGTCTTCGTCACCTCGACGATAAACAGCGGCACCCCGCTCGCCCTCGCCACGATCTCGTCAACGACCGCGGCCGGCAAGGCTTTGCCGCCTGCCACCCAGCCGATCATCGCTTTGCTATCGGCTTCCCTGAGGCCGCCCAGCTCGATCGTCGTCAGATGCGCTGCTTCCTGCCACGCGGACACCGAAAAATCCGACCGATGGGTGATCAGCAGCAGGACCCGCTTCTCGGTAATGCGCTTCATCAACCGGCCAAGGAACCGCAAGGTCGCGGGATCAGACCAATGGGCATCCTCAAAAACGATCAGCACCGGCCGCTCCGTCGCGAAACCGACATCGCGTTTCACCAACACATCCAACAATCGTTCGATGCGCCGCTGCCGACCATCCGCTTTCTTGTCGTTGCCGGTTCCCTCAACCGCCTCGGATTGCCCCGGAAGTGCCAGCAAATCAGCCAATCCCGCCGTTAGCGAACTGTCGCTGCCTTCCTCGCGCAAATAGGTCTTGAGCTTCTCCAAGCTCAGCGGACCCGGATCTTCCCGACTGATGCCTGCCGCGCGCTCGATCTGCCGAACGACGGGCAGTAGGGCGCTGCTCTGATACATCGGAGCCCGGTAATATCGCAGCGCCGGGGCATCTTCCTTCAGCGCCCGCTCCCGCAGCGTCTCGACGATATGCGACTTGCCCATCCCATCCTCGCCTGAGATCAGCGCCACTTGGCCTTGGCCCTGTTTGGCGGATCGCCAACATTCCAAGAGCTGTTCGAGCTCCCGAGCGCGCCCGAAAAGAGGCGGCAATTGACCATGTTGGGCTGCAAATCTACTGCTCGCCGCATGTCGCCCCGTCACCCGCCACGCCTGGGTCGGCGCTGGCACACCACGTAGCTTCTGCAAGCCCAAATCGGCATATGAGAACAACGCACCGGCCAGTTCATGTGTCAGGGCGCTGACCACGACCGCGTTTTCATCGGCAAGAGCATGCAGCATGACCGCAAGACTCGTCGCGGCACCGACGACCGTTCCCTCTGGCAGCGGTTCCGTCCCGGTCAAGTCGTCAACGACCATCAGGCCCGTCGCGATCCCGATCCGCACATCCGGCTCTAGATTCTCCTGTCGCGCCACGGCCGCGACGCCGTCGCAGATTTGCAGCCCCGCATTGATTGCCCGCTCCGCATCGTCTTCATGCGCTTGCGGATAGCCGAAATAGGCAAACAAACCGTCGCCGAACTGCTCACCGAGGAAACCCCGGCGCTCATGGACCACCGTGGCACAAGCATCGCGGAAACGTCGTCTAATACCTCTGATATCTTCCGGGTCGAGACGTCCGGACCGCATTGGCGCGACCACGAGGTCGCAATACAATACCGTAAGCTGCCGCCGCTCCCCCTCCTGGCTGTCGGCGCGCCTATCGTCCGACGATCGCGTCAATCGGGCCCCGCAGCGCACGCAAAACTTGGCGCCGGATGAATTGACATTGCGGCAGCCCGAGCAAATCAGCGGCAACGACGCACCGCAATAGCCGCACTGGGCTCGGCTTCCTACGTCAGAATGCCCGCATCGTTCGCAATACATGCCAAAAACCCAAGAGAGTACTGGCCTAGTCTAGCACGTCCGCTCCCTTGCGCCGTCAAAACTACCCTGTCTCAACCGCAGGCCAAAACTGCCCTGAAGGTTAGATTCACCCGCGCTGCCTTCGGACGGCGGCTCTTCGGGATGCTGTGCCGCCAATAGTGCTGCGTGTCGCCGGCCATCACCAGGCAGCTGCCGTGCCCCAGGTCCAAGGCCACCCGCTCGCCGCCTCGATGCTTCAAAACGAAGCGTCTCGTACCACCGAGGGTCAGACTGGCAATCACCGGCCGCCGACCTAGGCTGACCTCGTTATCGGCATGCCAGGAGACACTGTCGCGGCCATCTCTATAGCGATTGAGCAACACGCCATTGAAGCTGTGGTCGGCGTGAACTTCCGCCACCTGTCTTAGGGTCAGCAGCAGTTCAGTCCAAGACCGGGGCGCATGGTCGATGCCGCTATAGCGATATCCCATGTCACCATACCAGGCGGTCAGCCGCGGCACGGCGACACGCCTCCCCATTATCGTGAGCCATTCCTGCTGCCAGTCGATTTCCACCAACAGCCGCTCCAAGAGCAGATCTGCATCTCGCCGGTTGATCGCATGCTCATGCAGCAAGGCTACGCCGTCACGCGGCAGCAGGTTGGTGGCCAAAGCTCTATCTCCCGCCGCGGGCCACGCCGTTGCGGAACACCATCATCTTACCACGTTCCATGGTCTGCCAGGCTTCGTTGTCAGTAAGCGGCCGTGTCGCGATCACTGAGACCACGTCCCGCGGCGTCGTGACATCGGCGAAATCGACGCTCAACTCCGTATCGATCAGCCTGGCCTCTCCGAACGGCGCGCGCCGCGTCAGCCAACTGAGATGGGTACTGCAATAGCAATAGAGCCGCCGCGAATCGCAGAGCAGCATGTTGAAGGTCCCAGCGGCGCCGAGGGTACCGGCGAGTTCGCGTACCAAGTCCGACAAGGCCTTCTCGCGCGTCGGCGGTTCCGGAAACCGCCGACGGATTTGCTCGAGCATCCAGCAGAAAGCGTGTTCGCTGTCGGTTGTCCCGATCGGCCGGTACGGGCCCAGCGGCCAACTCTTAACGCCTTTGAGCCTTCCATTGTGAGCAAATGCCCAGTGCCGCCCCCACATCTCCCGCGTGAACGGGTGCGTGTTCTCCAAACAAACCCGGCCATTCGTCGCCTTGCGGATGTGGCAGATCACATTCCGGCTCTTCACCGCATGGCTTTGCACCAATTGGGCGACTTCCGACGCCACGCCCGGCAAAGGATCCTGAAACGTCCGGCAGCCTCGCCCCTCATAAAAGGCGATCCCCCAGCCGTCACGATGGGGCCCTGTCCGCCCGCCGCGCTGAATAAGGCCCGAGAAACTGAACCGGATATCCGTCGGAACGTTGCAGTTCATGCCCAACAGCTCGCACATGGGCAAAGTCTAGTCCGTTGGACGCCTGCCGCAAGGCCAGCGACGGGCCTTGTGCGGATCCCGGCGGGTTCGCGAAGGTTATCCCGCGGCGGGCCCTAGTATCGCCGGTGCCGGACCGATCCGCTCCGGCAACCATGCGCGCACCCGCTCGGCAATGACGCTTAGCCGGGTCGGCTTGGCAACGCTATCGACAATGTCGATCCCGGACATGGCGCCGAGTTGCAGCCATTCGATGCAGCCGGACAGCAAGATGATATGGGGTTTGTATGACGCTTCCCGAACCAGCGCCGCCACTTCCATGCCGTCCATGTCGGGCAACCCGATGTCCAGCAAAATGACCGCCGGATGGCTCTTACGCGCGAGTGCTACTGCCGCCTCACCGCTCTCCGCGGCGACGGCCTCGACCCCCTGCCGTTCAAGATAGCGCACGACGGCCTGTGCATAGGGGCCATCGTCATCAACTACCAAAACGCCACGGTCCTTAGTCATCGGCTCCATCCTGAGACTGAATAACAGCTACAAAGTGTCCGCTTAGTTCACTTAGCAATTGTTAAGATCCCCGCTGCCCGAAATTTGCCTCGTCAGCACCGCGATTACGACGCTGAACAGCGCCCGCCTCCACCGTCTGACGGGCATCGCGAAAGTGTTATCGGCGCGCACACCTGGATTGCAGCGGCGCTGCGCCCGCGGCCACGCAGCCTCGCTGTTTAAGGCCCCGTTAACCAAATTTCTCTAGATATGTCTGGCGGTTCGTCGCCGAAAGGCAATACCGGACCTTGTCCGCGGAATACGGGACGGGATGGAAAAAAAATTACTTATCGCGGCCCTTAGCGCTCTTGCCGCCGGCGCCGGTATCGCTGGCACCGCCGAGGAAGCCGCCGCGCAGACGCCCGAGGAAAGCGCCGCTTTCGACGCGGCTTTGGCCGAAGGAACGGTCGAGGCGCTCCAGGAGTTCCTCATCCTCTTCCCCAACAGCGCGTTGGCGGCTCGGGCATTCGAGGAACTCAACGCGCGGATCTCGACGCCTCAGCAACCCTATGTGCCGGCCCCGCTCGACCCCGCGCAACGCCTGCCCGCGCTCAATCTGACCACCGGCGATCCGCCAACGACGACGATTTATTGACCGACCAGTGGCAGCCCGTCGGGTCGGCCACAGGCAGCAAGGAGCAATTCGGGGACATGTCCTCAAACCTTTATGACTTGGTCATAGTCGGAGACCTCCGCTTTCCCGGGGGCACGTCGACCTGCATGGCGCAAGAGATTCGCGCCCTGGCGAACGCGTCTTATCGCCTGGCGCTGGTTCACATCCCGACCCGCCGCTTCAACCGCAACCAGCAATTCCACAATCATCTTCAGGCCTGCATCGACGAAGAACTGTGCGATTTGGTGGATGCCAGCGAGACCCCGCTACGGGCTGAGCTCCTGGTCCTGCACAATCCATACGTCTTCACCGAGGCGCCCGAGCGGCGGCCGCAAATCTACGCCGCGACAAAGATCCTCGTCGCCCATCAGCCGATCGTCGATGCCAACGGTGTGCCCTACTATGACGCTGCGCGGGTCAACGCGGTCTGCGAGGACTTGTTCGGCACCGGCATCCAATGGGCGCCCATATCCGCTGCCAGCCGCGCCAATCTCATTGCCGCCAATCTGCCCTACCCCATCCTCGAAGAGGATTGGGGCAATCTCATCGAGCTCGACCATTGGCAGGCCGATCGCTCGCGGCCCGTCGGCCTGATTCCGGTAATCGGGCGTCACAGCCGGCCGGAATGGGAGAAATGGCCCGCCACCCGGGAAGACACGTTACTGGTTTACCCCGCCCGCGACGACATCGATGTCCGCCTGCTTGGCGTCGCGGAGCGCCTGCAGTCCCAGATCGGCGAACAACCGCGCAACTGGCGGACCTACGCCTTCAACGAACTCGACCCGGCACAGTTCCTGCGCTCCATCGACTTTTTCGTCTACTACCACCACCAGGATTGGATCGAAGGTTTCGGCCGTAACATTGCCGAGGCCTTGGCCAGCGGCTGTGTCGTGATATTGCCGCCGCATTTCCAGTCGGTTTTCCAGGAGGCTGCCCTTTATCGCGAACCCGGCGACGTGGTTCCGACCATTCTCGAATTCTACCGCGATTGGGAGCGTTACCAGGTCCAATCCGACGTCGGCCGCCGTTTCATCACCCGGCTATGCGGCCCGGATGCCCATCTCAAGCGTGTCCGCCGTCTTATCAGTGCTGCCCCCGTGCATCCCAATGAAACCGACGGGTTTGCGAGCACCCTCGCCGCCGTCAAGCCCTCCAACCCGGCCAAGGCCAGCATCCACGAAGCGGATGTCACCGTCGTTGGCGACTTTCGGTGCTATGGCGAGACTGCCTGGCGGGTCGCCCATGAAGCTCGTATCCAGGCGGCGGCCGGATACCGCACGGCGCTGGTTCACCTGCCTGGCCAGCGCGCCGACGTCGGTCCGGTCATCCATCCGGCCATCGACGCCTGTGTAGGCGAAGGCCTTGCCACCCCGCTCGATCCGGCCAGCACCCTGATTCATACCAGACTCTTGATTATCCATGGCCCCGAATCCGTTCTCTCAGGCGACCCTCAGCCGGTACCGCGCATCCTTGCCGATAAAATCGTCGTGGTGGTAGACCAGTCGCCCGTCAACCATCCGCCGCCTTATGATCTCATCCGCAAAGATCGGCTTTTCCGCACCCATTTCGGCGGTGAGCTGTATTGGGCGCCGGTGGATGAAGAGATTCGCCACAGTATCGTCGAACATAATGCCGACGTGCGGCTGCTCGACAGCACCTGGACGCCGTCCCTGGCCCTCCCGACTTGGCGCACGCGCCCGCGCGCGCACACCGTACCGATCATCGGCCGCAGCAGTCTCGCCGGCGACCGCCAATGGCCGGATACCGCCGAGGAGGTGGAGCAAGTCTACCCGGCTAACGGTGAACTCGTCGTGCGCGTCGCCTGCGCGCCGGCGCTGCGCTCGGTGGCCGGCGGGCCGCCGCCGGCCGCCTGGCAGCTCTTCCACCCCGCCAGCACCGACCAAAGCAAATTCATCGATAATCTCGATTTCTTCGTCTACTACGCCGGAAATGGCCACAAGGAGTTGCCATCGCACGCCATTATCGAAGCCATGGCGCGCGGCGTCGTCACAATCTTGCCGCGCCATCTCAAAGCGCAGTTCGGCACTGGTCCACTATACACCAGACCCCAACGGGCCATCGCCATGGTCCATAGTCTCTTTGCCCGCCAAGACGCCTACGACGACCAGGCCACCCACGCCGCCCGACAGGCCCGCCAGCAGTTCGGCGCCAACATCCACAAGGCGCGACTGCGCCATCTCATCGGCGACGCGATCAAGGAGCCTTATACGACGCACCGGCGCCGCGCTAACAATCGCGTGCTCTTCGTCAGTTCCAACGGTGTCGGCCTCGGCCATCTAACCCGCCTCTTGGCCGTTGCCCGCCGCATGCCTGAACCGGTGGAGCCGGTCTTCGCGACCATGAGCCAGGCTCTCCAAATCGTCGAACAGCACGGCTTCCCAGCTGAACATATTCCGTTTCACGCGTACAACGGCTGCAACATTGCCGACTGGAACGTCTGGCTTTCCAAGCAACTCCGACAGGTTATCGACTATTACGCCGCGAGCACCGTCGTCTTCGATGGTTCCGTGCCCTATTCCGGATTGATCGACGCCGTCGGGCCAGACCCCGATTGCCGGCTTGCCTGGATCCGCCGGGGCATGTGGCGTCCGGAGCAGGCGAACGACGGCGTAATCGCCCGCCAGCAACATTTTGACCTCATTATCGAGCCCGACGATATCGCTGCCACGCAGGACAACGGGTTGACCGTTGAGAACCGTCACGCCGCCCTGACCGTCGCGCCAATTCGGTTGCTTGATGAGGATGAGCTTCTCAGCCGCCAGGACGCCGCCGAGGCACTGGGGCTCGATCCCGACCGTCCCGCCCTATTGATCCAGCTCGGTGCCGGGTCCAACCAGGACGTCGTCTCGGTCACCGGCCGCATCCTGCAGACGGCCGCGGCCTTTCCACAGCTTCAGCCTGTCATCGCCGAATGGCTCATGGCACCGCATCACCTCGATTTGTGGCCGGGCGTGAAGCGCCTGCGTGGATACCCCCTAAGCCGCTATTTCAAGGCCTTTGACTTTGCTGTAGGCGCCGCCGGCTACAACGCCTTTAACGAGGCGATCAGCCTCGCTTTGCCGACGATCTTCGTGCCCAACGATCAGCCGGAAATGGACGATCAGCGGGCTCGGGCCACGCACGCCGAGGCCAACGGCGCGGCCCTATGTCTCGACGATCCCCAAACCACCGACTTGTCTCAATATTTCGAGATCATGCTCAATCAGGACGTTCGCAATCACCTCAAGACGAATTGCGCCCGGCTGACCCGCGCGAACGGCGCCGCCGCGGCGGCCGGCGCGATCGCCGATTACTTGATGTAGCAGAAAGCAACATTACCGATGAACGCTCCCGCTCGTTCCCCACTCTCCTCCCGCATCGCCGCCCCATCCGCCGATGTCCGTAGCTTGCGCCAGCGCGTTGAGTCTCAGGCACGCCACATCGAGACGATAGAGGGGCGTTTGCGCCAGACCATGGCCGACGCCGGCTTGCGCAGCGAAACGGTCGAGTTGCTACCCGCTCTGCCCCGCCGGGCGATCACCGAATACCAGCAACGGGTTTGGAAAACGGTCGCGGCGGAACCGGTGGCGCGTGCCGACCAGCCGCCGGCACCACCGCAAACCTCATGGTGGCCACGCCATGACGAGACGGCGCCGCCTCTGGTTCCTGCACCGGGTTGGAGTTGTTACGAACTTGCCAACACGACCGCCAAAGTCCTCGGCATTTCCGTATTCGGTCTCACCGAAGAACGCTTGCACGAAGTGCTTGCGCTGATCGCCAGCCAGCAACGCAAGACGCGCGATTTCACCCCGGTCTTCCTGACCAGTTCTACAGCCTTTCACTTGTTCCGCCACCACGGCTTCGCCTTCGAATATCTGCCATCCGCCGACCGGCGTCAGAACGTCACCGGTCAACAGGACTGGCACGACTACGCCGCTCATCGGCTCGAGCTGATCTGCCGCAAATGGGCCCTCGCCCGCATCGTCTGCTTTGGTGCCCAAGCCATCGGCTCCTGGTAACCACAAGGGCCCGCACGTCGGCCTCCTACGGCCCGCACACCTCGCCATGGTGACGTCACAATTATCGTCTTAGTTCTGAGCGTCGGGACAACCGAGGGTTCCGGCGCGCCCCATGTCTTGCCGACGACGTCAGAAACCAGCCATGTTGAGATTTCCGACCCTCATCTTATTACTGCTTGTCCTTACGCCCGCCGACGCCCTCGCCGAGGCCGACGCCATCGAGCGGGGCGAGTACATCTTCAACGCCGCCGGCTGTGCCGGCTGCCACACCGATCTCAAGGGCAACGGGCCGTTACTCGCCGGCGGCCGCCCGTTGGAGACACCCTTCGGCCGCTTCTATGGCCCCAATATCACCCCGGATCCGCAGCACGGCATCGGCGCATGGACCGACGAACAATTCGTCACCGCCCTCAAGACCGGCGTCTCCCCTGCCGGCAAGCCCTATTATCCAGCTTTTCCCTTTACCTCTTTCAACCGGGCCAAACCTGAGGATCTCCTCGATCTGAAGGCCTATATATTCTCATTGCCACCGGTAGCGCAGCCCAGCCGTGCCCACGAGCTGCGCTTTCCTTTTGGTTGGCGCCCACTACTGTGGGGCTGGCGAATGTTGAACTTCAAACCGGCCACCTTTGCCGAAGATCCGAACCAGGACGTTCAGCTCAATCGCGGCCGCTATCTAGTCGACACATTGACCCATTGCGGTGAGTGTCACACGCCACGCAACGCCCTCGGCGCCACCGACGCGGATCGCCGCATGGCCGGCACCGTGGCCGGGCCCGAGGGGCAGACGGTTCCCAACATCTCGCCCCATCCCGATACCGGGATCGGCGCCTGGAGCGTCGCAGATCTAACATCGCTATTGAAAAGCGGATTGACGCCGGAGTTCGATTCCGTCGGCGGCTCAATGGGTGAGGTTGTTGAGCAAAGCACCTCGAGATTGCTGGACGAGGATCTCGAAGCAATCGCTATGTATCTTTTGTCCCTTCCTTCCATCGATAACTTAATTGCCAAGCCGAGCACCGAATAATACGCGACCCGTGCGCGCTCACCGACCCATCGGGACTAAGCAGCGTTGGTTTCCGAGGAGAAGATCCTCGCCACAGCATTACCGCGCGGGGTCTACCTTGTGGACACTGGAAGCGCAAAGTTGGCGAGATTAGTTCTTTAGTCATTGGCTGAACAAAGAGAATGGAACGTTCTACCCCATCAGCTCAACGCCCTTTAGTGTTATATTCGCCCCACCGTTGTACCTCCGCTGTACGGAGAAACTATCCCTCTTAGCAATGGGAAGCTTCTAAAGTTTCCAATACCATCATACTGGTGAACCGAGAGGGGTAAGTAAGTAAGCCCTAATAATAGAAGTTCACCAAGATTTTGATCGATCCCGGGTAGATAGTTTGGACTGGCGCGCGGTCCGGAGGCAAATATGAGTGAAATAAGAACATTTCTGGTGGGGAGGAATAAGCTCTTCCGGGAGGGCTTAAAAAGCCTATTGAACGGCTCTCAGTTCGAGGTTGTCGGCGAAGCCGATGATGTTGGCCAGACCCACACCAGGCTGTCAAAAGACGCCAACCCGGACATCATACTGCTGGATTTCTCCGCCGAGCCCGAGCATGCCGCGGACGATCTTTCTCATCTCCGCTCGCTGTTGCCAAACGCCCAAATTGTTGTCCTAACTGAGACACTATGCTCGCAGACACTGGCAGCGTGTTTGGCGGCCGGCGCCCATGGCTATCTGATCAAAGATATCTCGGTTGATGCGCTACTGCAGTCGCTTCGCCTGGTCATGCTCGGCGAAAAGGTATTTCCGACCCACCTTGCCGCACTGTTGGTAAACGGCATGGCAAGCACCGCGCCAACGCGGATCTCGACCACGAACGCCCATGGGTTGTCCGAACGCGAAGTGCAAATTCTGCAGTGCCTTGTTCAGGGTGATTCCAACAAAATGATCGCCAACCGCCTGAACATCACCGAGGCGACGGTAAAAGTGCACATGAAAAGCTTGCTCCGCAAGATTGACGCGAGCAACCGCACGCAGGCCGCAATTTGGGCTTTGAACAACGGCCTCAATGCCGGCATGAGCCCGCCGGACGCAGCCGAATAAACGACGACGCCAAACTAGGCGGTATCGGGATCACAGGCCGGCGCTAGCCGGCCTGTTTCATTTCCCGCTCAATGAACCTCTGGCCGCGGAAAAGCGTCGCGCCATTGCTGCCGAGCCATGAAGACGCCGGCTTCCGTGCGGTTACGGAAATGCAGTTTGCCCAGCACACTTCGCACCAGCGACTTGGCCTGCGCCTCCGACACGCCCATCGCCCGGGCGATATCTCGGTTGCGGCGTCCGACGGACAATTCCCGCAGCACCTGCAACTCGCTATCGCTCAGCCGTTGCACCAGATTGAGACGCAACTCATCCAAGCCGAATGTCGCCCCAAGTTCCGGCGGCATGAGTGTGTAACCGCTGCTGCTGAGCTCGATCACTTCCGATAGATGCGTCATGGTCAAATCAGTGAACAGCCACGAATCGGCCAGATGCAACGTTCCCGCAGCCTCCAGCAAACGGTCGCTGGTCAGCGCGACAATCACGCGAGCGCGCCGGGAGATCTGAACATAGGCATTTGCTCCGGACTCCCGAAGCTTCTGCAGCGACGCGTACCAAGCGATCAAAAAGTCGGTGCGTCGTATGTCGTTTGGTGACACGAGGCTAAGGTCGTCGACAACATCGATCTCCAAATGCTGCATATTCCCCAGCAGCTTAAGCAGGTCCCTGCGTTCCTTCCCCTCGTTCACCGCAACCAATACACGCGCGAATGTCCGTGTCTCCAGCCGGTCAGCCAAGTGCATTTCGATGCGCCCCAATTCTAAT
Source organism: Alphaproteobacteria bacterium (assembly GCA_021774445.1). GTDB lineage: Bacteria > Pseudomonadota > Alphaproteobacteria > UBA6615 > UBA6615 > SZUA-147. The sequence continues at coordinate 19,319 of JAJFJA010000017.1, read as the reverse complement.
ATGATGCAATGATAACAGCCGCCGGAGCGAACGGCGCGATCAAAAGTGGTGCCACGCTGAACTGCCACAAAAAGCAGGCTCGCCTGGACTTCATTCCGTCGAATTGCCTGAACATGCCCCGAAACCGACCTAGTCTTGCCACTCTTGGTGATGGCTAAGCTTCCTCCAATACCATACTCAGAGCATATACCGCTTCCACCCTTCCGCTGAAGACACGCTCAAGAACTAGGGCGGACCGCAAAGCTACTAACACCTCGATGCAATTTCCTCCGATGGGCTAATCCATCGAACGGAATATGCCACATAGATCGGCCAAATCGGCAGGATGGCGGCGTACCATGTCGAACCGAACGCCCGATCACGATGCCATTACGATCGCGCACCGCAAGCGCTGCATTCAGACCGATCGGCAGTCACCACAAAGGCACCGGGGCGGCGAACGTGGTCCACCGCCCCGGATACGCAAAGGTCGCAAAACACCCCGGCGTTTCGGCTGCGAGGGGGAATGCTGAACGCCGTCAGGTTACGACGACTAATCCTACAACGCCTGCAACAGCAATGGCCGGAGCATTCGCCTTATTCGCCGACGAGAAAGGTGCAATATCAACCGACAGGAGAGTCGGCACATCAGTGGTACTCCGGCCCCAACCCCCAACCGGCACGCCTATCGTCACGGATCACAGACGATAGCTCGCATCCTTTGCGTCGATGATCCGCACCATTGCCTCGAAGACATCGTCGCCGCGGCCAAGATCCGGACTGAACTGGAGAGATTGTTCATGGGCCCGGTCGATGACATCGTCGGGCACGACGATATCGGCCCCCGCTACCGCGCCGCTCGCCAGTTGAATTTCGCAGGCCCGCTGCACGGTCCAAAGTCTGACAAAGGCTTCTGCGACCGTTTCACCATGCACCAGCAAACCATGATTGCGCAGGATCAGCACGCACTTGTCGCCGAGGCTCGCTAACAAGCGCGGCTGCTCGTCCGGGTTGAGGGTAATGCCTTCGAAGTCATGATAGGCAACATCCTTGATGATCTGCGCCGCGTAGAAATTGGTCGGCGCCAGACCTTCGCGCTTGCACGCCACCGCCATCCCGGCCGTCGTATGTGTATGCATGACGCAATGGGCCTGCGGACACGCGGCATGGATGGCGCCGTGAATGATAAATCCCGCCGGATTCACCTTGCCCGCCGACGCACCAACCAGATTGCCGTCCAAATCGATCTTCAGCAAGTTCGACGCGGTGACCTCGCGGTACAACAAGCCAAAGGGGTTGATGAGGAAATGTCGCTCCGGCCCCGGTACGCGCAACGTGACGTGATTGTATATCAGCTCGGTCCAACCCAGATGGTCGAACAGCCGATAACAAGCAGCCAGCCGCACCCTCGCGTCCCACTCGACGGCACCAATCTCGTCCGGCCGCGTCCGTGCTTCAATCGTCGCCACCTCTGATTTACCAGCCATATCGACCTCCTGACGGCGCGTGCAGGCGCAGCGAATACATCTATCACGCCACGGCCCGCCCCGGTGGCGTTGACATGCGAGAAGCGTTGGTGGCGCCGCGTCTCATACGTTAGTCTGCCGCGGTCATATCTTCTAGTTTTCGATATCAGAATTGGTGCGGTTGCCGACGCCCCCCGGTGTCAACGCCTTGGCCACCGCAATACCCGAGCGGGCTCACCACAAGACCGATAATGAAAACGGCCTCTCCCAAGCCATCCCTCTGGCTCCTCGTAGCGATTCTGAGCTCCGGCCAGCTGGCCGTCACGATATTCTTACCCTCCCTTCCTTTCATGGCCGCGGATCTCGCGGCATCACAAACCCAGGTGCAGTTCGTCGTTACCGTCTATCTGGCATCCTTCGGCCTGGCCCAGCTTGTCATCGGTCCGCTTTCCGATAGCCTTGGCCGCCGCCCTGTGCTGCTTGCCGGTCTCGGTCTCTACACCTTGGCGAGTGCTGCCGCGGCTCTTGCGCCGAGCATTCAAATCCTGCTCCTCGCTCGGATCCTCCAGGCAGTTGGGGGTTGCGCCAGCCTGGTCGTCAGTCGCGCCGTCATCCGCGACACCGCGGATGGCATCACCGCCGCCAAGGCCAATGCCTATCTCGGTATGTCCCTCGCCGCCGCGCCGGCTCTCGCACCCATCATTGGCGGCCAGTTGGAAGCATGGTTCGATTGGCGTGCCAGCTTTCACTTCATCGCCATCACCGGCCTGCTGGTTTCGTTGGCCGCCCTCTGGTGGCTGCCTGAGACACTTCCGGCCGCCAAACGCCATCCAAGCTCTTTCGCCCGCATGTTCCCGCGCTATCTGTACCTGACCCGAATGCGGTCCTTCATGGGCTATTCCCTTCTGATCTCATTCTTGTCGGGAGGATTTCAGGGTTACCTCGCCGCCGCGCCGGTTGTCGTGATCGTCATCTTCGGCGTGCCGCCTGAACTGTTCGGCTGGTACCTCATCGCCATCCCGATCGGCTTTACCCTCGGCAACTTCGCCTCCAGCCCCCTGGCGTCTCGGGTCGGCATGGACAGGCTGATTCTCGTGGCGGTCGCGGTCGGCAGCCTCAGCGGCGGTGCATTGCTGCTGGTCGCCGCCGCCGGCGGCGGCCTGCTGCCGACCCTGGCTCTGCTCGCCGTGTACGCGGTCATCAGCGGCCTGACATTCCCGATCTCCCTCGCCAGCGCCTTGAATGTCGTCGAACCGAATATGGCCGGCGCCGCCGCGGCCGTGGGTGGCTTCACGCAGATGCTGTTCGGCAGCATTACGACCGCGATCGTTGCGGCAATCGTGATTCAATCGGCGGTTCCTTTGGCCCTGATGATCAGTGGCTCCGTAACCGCGGGACTGATCACCTTCGTGCTTATGGTCAGGCCCCGTCTGAGTAGGCGGCCGCGGGCCTAGTCGGGTCCGGGCGCCAAACCCGCCGCGACGATGCCGGCTTTCACGCAATCTTCGTCGCGGTCCGACGTGTCACCGCTGATTCCGACCGCGCCGACGACGACACCATCGTCGCCGACGGCCAACACGCCGCCGGCCACCGGCACCAGGCGTCCTTCCGACGCCGCCACGGCGGCGGAGATGAAATGCGGCCGGTCCTTGGCCATCTGCTCCAACCCACGGGACGACTTGCCGACGCCAAGCGCGCCCCAGGCCTTCCCGAACGCAATTTGTTGCCGCATGATCGAGCTGCCATCCTGGCGCTTGAACGCCACCAGATGGCCGCCGTCATCAAGCACCGCGACGGTCAGCGGTTGGCAGCCAAGTTCCCGGCCCCGTTCCAGTGCCCCGTCGACTATCCGATCCGCTTGCGCGAGCGTAACTTTTGCCACAGCTAGTCCCCATGTTTTCTGATTTTGTGCCTGCAGGTGGATTGCTTCAGTTTGCCACCGGCTTGGTCCTGATCTCGTCAGCGCGACTCTGAGCCTCGGCCAGCACATCGTCGGGCAAGACCTGCCGCAGGCGTTCTCTCAGGTTCGCCGCCGCGTCCAAACCTTGCTCGGCGGCCAGATCGACCCAGGCATAGGCTTCGATGATGTCCTGTTCCGTGCCGCGGCCGTTTAGAAACGCCACCGCGAGATTATACTGCGCCGCCGCCAAGCCGCTCTCGGCGGCCGCGCTGTACCAGCGGAATGCCGCTTCATGGTTTTGGTCCACGCCACGACCTTGCTCCAGCAACGTCGCGAGCTTGAACTGTGCCTCGGGATGCCCCTGTTCGGCCGCCTTGCGAAACCATTCCGCCGCTGCGACCGGATCCCGGTCGACCTCGATTCCGCTCTCCAGCTTAATGCCGAGCAGGAACTGCGCCCGCGCATCCCCAGCCCCCGCTGCCCTGGCGTACCAACGAATAGCATCGCCATAGGTCGCCCCTGGGCCCGGTATTTCTGCCCATGCCGGAGACACCGTTATCATCGCCAATAGAGCGACACGCGTAGCCCACCGCACGAAAAGCTCCAAGAAAGCCAATCCCTTGGCGACTCAATGTGTCGCCGGGCGCAACAGCGCCACAAAATGTCACAGGTTGCAAGCAATCGGTCCCATTATGGCCCGATCTAACCCTTTCTAGGGTTGATATCCTGCCGGCGCAGGACCGGCGAAGCCGATAAGTCGCCCATCCTCGCCCGCCAAGGGCTGATGGTGGCACTCGATCCGGCCAAGGCTGTCATAACAATAGCGCACGGGTACGGGATTCGCCGCTGCAGCGGCCCCGGGGGCAGGGCCGATAAACCAGTCCATACTGGCAAGACCCTGCCAAGCCGGCGGTAACACGCTGGAAGCACAGCCCGCGAGCGCAAGCCCTGCTGCGGCTGTCATCAGGATTTTGTTAATACGGGCCATCGCATCACCATCCTAGCCGGCCATGATTTAACGATTGGTTAGGCCAGGTGGCACCGAAAAAAGCTGTCAGCTACGCAGCGGTTCCAGGATCGAGACATAGCTTGCGACAGCCGCCCCGCCCATATTGAAGACGCCGGCCATTTTGGCGTCCCGTATCTGCATCGTGCCGGCCGTGCCCGTCAACTGCATCGCCCCGAGGATATGCATTGAGACACCCGTCGCGCCGATCGGGTGCCCTTTCGCCTTCAAACCCCCGGAAGGATTGACCGGCAAGCGTCCCTGCTTGTGGGTCCAGCCTTCCATGATCGCCCGCTCCCCACCGCCCGGCGGGGTCAGCCCCATCGCCTCATATTCGATCAACTCGGCTATTGTGAAGCAGTCGTGGGTTTCGACCAGGCTCAAATCGTCCAACTCGGCGCGCGCCTCGGCAAAGGCCCGCCGCCACGCCTCGGCCGGTCCTTCGAATTCGATGATATTGCGCCGGGACATCGGCAAATAGTCCGATACCTGCTGCGCCGCACGAAAATAGACTGCCTTGTCCAGCGTCAAGGCGGTATCGAGATCGGCTAACACCAACGCCGCGGCGCCGTCCGATACCAGCGAACAATCGGTACGCCGCAGGGGCCCGGAAACCACCGGATTCTTGTCGGAGACCGTTCGGCAAAAATCGTAGCCCAGATCTTTCTGCAAATGGGCGTAGGGATTGCCGCAGCCGTTCTTGTGGTTCTTTGCCGCGATCATCGCCAGGGCGTCGGATTTGTCGCCATGCGCCTGAAAATATCGCTCGGCAATGCGCGCGAATATGTCGGTGAAGCTCATATTCGCGCCACCCTCTTCCTTCATGTAGGAAGCTTTGGTGAGGATCAGTCCAAGCTCCTCGCCGGAGACCTCAGTCATCTTCTCGACACCGACGACCAGAACCAGTCGCGCCTTTTTCGCCGCGATCGCGTTCAGACCCTGATAGACCGCCGCCGAGCCCGTCGCACAGGCATTCTCGACCCGCGTGGCCGGCGTGAAGCGCAACGCATCATCGGCCTGCAACACCAGCGATGCCGGGAAATCCTGGGTCACAAAGCCGGCGTTGAAAGTGCCCAGCATAATCGCGTCAATATCCCGCGGCGCCACCCCGGCATCGGCGATCGCCGCGGCGGCGACCTCGCTGATCATCGCTTCGACATCCTTGTCGGCATGCTTGCCGAATTTCAGATGGTTCCAGCCAACGATGCAGGCGCTCATGATCGATCTCCATTTTCCGGCACTACGGGCGGTCAGGTTCAAATATAGGGCTTCCGGCCCCCGCTTTTAACGATCTTGCAAGCTTTGCCGCCCACTCTTCGCTCAAGGACCTCAGCCACCGGCCTTCAGTTTATGGCGGATTTTCACCGCACCGGAACAATCTCACCGCTCGCAACCCGGGCCGCCGCGACGATCAATGGCGCGCTTTGGGCCGTCGTGACGGCCGCCGCCACCCTGGTTACCGCCACGTCGATCCTCCATGCCGCCGGCCTGACGATGCTGCCCGCCGACCCCATTGTCTTTCTGTGCGCCGCCGCCATTCTGTTTACCCGCGGCCTCGTGGATTATCGTGTCGAGGTCGCGCGGCCCGGCTCGCTCGCCTGCCCATCCGCAAGCGCCACCCTGGAAGCGGCCTTCGCCGGTGTGATCCATCGGCCCCTGGCCATGCTGACCCTCGGTCTTAGCCGGTCCCTATTTCGCACCCGCCAGCGCGGCCACCATCCTCTAGGCCGCTAGCAAATCCTGAAACCGAACCGGCTCGCCGCACGGCTCGCCCAGCAATTCATCCTCGCGCATGACGACGCGCCCGCGCACGATTGTCGCCAGCGGCCAGCCGACGACATCCCGGCCGTCGAACGGCGTCCAACCACATTTGCTGCGTATCCATTCGTTACTGATCGTCCGCTTCGCCTGCAAATCGACCAGGGTGAAATCCGCGTCGTGACCAACGCCCAGCCTGCCCTTGCCGGCGATATTGTAAATTCGTGCCGGCCCATGGGCGGTCAGATCGACGAACCGTTCCAGCGTCAGCCGGCCGGCGGCAACATGGTCCAGCATCAGCGGCACCAGGGTTTGCACCCCGGGCATACCTGACGGCGTATTCGGATAGACCTGTTGTTTCTCGGCCAAGGTGTGCGGCGCGTGGTCCGAACCAATCACATCCACGACACCGTCGGCAATGGCCTGCCATAGTGCCGCTTGCTGCGCGGCCGCGCGGATCGGTGGGTTCATCTGCGCGAGCGACCCGAGGTTTTCGTAACAGTCATCCGCACTTAGGCTCAAATGCTGCGGCGTCACCTCAACCGTCGCGATATCGCGATGCTGCGCCAGCAGCGCCATCTCGTCCGCCGTCGTAATATGCAGCACATGCACGCGACGGCCCGTCTGTCGGGCAATCGTCAACAATCGCCGCGTCGCCCGCAGCGCCGTCTCCACATCCCGCCACACCGGATGCATCGCCGCCGGGGCGCCGTCCGATACCAGCCCGCGGCGTTCCTTCAGGCGGCTCTCATCCTCGGCGTGCACCGCCACCCGCCTGATCCCGCAACCGAGCGCCGCGGCCAAACCGGCATCGTCGGCAACCAGCAAGTCGCCGGTTGAGCTGCCCATGAAGATCTTCACGCCGCAGCAACCTGGCGATCGCTCCAACCCGGCCAGCTCGGCCGCATTGCCCCCGGTCGCGCCGACGAAGAACGCATGATCGCACCAAGCCCGGCCGGCCGCTCGCGACAACTTGTCCGCCAGCGCCGCCGCATCAACGGTGCCGGGGTTGGTATTGGGCATCTCGAATATTGCCGTCACCCCGCCGGCCACCGCGGCCGCGGTGCCGGTCGCCAGATCCTCTTTGTGGTCCAGGCCGGGTTCACGGAAGTGCACTTGGGTATCGATCACGCCCGGCAGGACATGCAGGCCCGCGGCATCGAACACGGCCGCCGCATCGGCTTGCGCCAAGTCACCGATCGCCGCGGTTCGCCCATCCCGGACGCCGACATCTGCCGTGACACGACCCGCAGGGGTCAAACACACGCCACCGCGAATCACCAGATCGAAACGTGCTGTCACTGCCCATCTCCCAACGTTTCGAACACGTCGCCGCCAAGCGGCTGCTGCAGCACATGCCGATGGTGCCACAACGCATAAAACAACAACGCCCAGGCGGCAAAGCCGACCCGCTTGCCCCGACTCAGATAAAGCGCCTCGACATCCGCTGGCTCGCAGAGTTCCACCACCCCTTGCTGCGCTGCCACCAGCGGCCCCAGCGTATCGCCGCGGCGCAGGATCCACTCTGCAACGGGCACCGTGAACCCCCGTTTTTTACTGAACGGCCGCGCCATCGGCAGCCGCTCATCGAGCCAGCGCCGAAGCAGCCATTTGCCTTGACCCTTGCACACCTTGAGAGCGTCCGGCAAACGAAACGCAACGTCCGCGATCGCCGGATCGAGAAACGGCGTGCGTCCTTCGACACCATGCGCCATCAGGCACCGGTCCAGTTTCGTCAGCAGATCGTTTGGCAGCCAGTCGGCACAATCCACCGCCTGCGCCACTTGCAGCCGCGACCGGCCCTCCTGGCTTTCCCGCATCTCCGCCGCTGCGAGCCCATCGCGCCAGCCCCGGGCCGGGCCACGCAATACGCCGACACCGTCAAGAATACCGCGCGAACGCATATTGCGGCCGCCCAACCAGATCGGCCGCATGGCGCTGCGGTAACGGCCGTAGCCGGCGAACATCTCGTCGCCGCCCTCGCCGCTTAGAATAACCGTAATGCCGTTAGCCTTTGCCAATCCCGCGAGTTTGTACGTCGGCAACACGGCGTAATCCGCCGTCGGGTCGTCGAGCACGCCGACGATCTCCGGCAGCAACTGCCAGAAATCCGTCTCGCCGAACTCCACCTCGCTGATTTCCGCCCCCAGCGCATCGGCCACGGCGCGCGCATGCACCCGCTCGTCCGCCACATCGGTGCCGCTGAACCCGGCGGTAAACGCTTGCACCGGCCGATCATTGAGCTCTGCCATCAGACTGAGCACGACCGTGCTGTCGATGCCGCCGGACAAGAACATGCCGTACGGCACGTCGGATCGCTGATGCACCAGCACGCTGTCGCGCAACGCCCGATCGAGTTTTTCTTGGGCTTCGGCCTCCGTCCAGACCGCCGGCGCCCCCATCGGCAGCGCCGAGCGGCGGCGCCGGTCGACGATACTGCCATCGCGTACAACCAAGGTCTCACCCGGTAACACCCGATGTATGCCGCTAAAGATCGTGCCGTCCCCGGTCGTGTATTGCAGTTGCAACAACTCCTTACACACCGACCGTTCGATGGCCCGGTCAGCAAATCCCGCCGCGATTAAGGCTTGCGGTTCCGATGCAAACGCAAAGCAATCCTCCCGCTGCATATAATAGAGCGGCTTGATGCCGAACGGGTCGCGCGCCAGAACCAATTGTTCCTCTTGTGGATCGTATATCGCGATCGCATACATGCCGCGCAGGCCTTCCGCGAAATCGAGGCCATCTCGCCGAAACAGATGCAGTGCCGGTTCGCAATCGGAGTTCGTCGCGAACGGTCCGTCGAACGTCCCCCGCAATTCCAGATAATTGTAGATTTCCGCATTCGCCACGAGGACCGCCCCGCCCGGTTCGAAAAGCGGTTGATCGCCTGTTTCCAAGTCGATAATCGCCAGGCGCGTCTGCGCCAGCGCGACCCCCGGCAACACATACTCGCCTTGGCCGTCCGGGCCCCGATGGGCCATGGCGGTCGTCATTGTCCTTAAGGCGGACCGATCCAGCCGCCCGCCGTTTCGCGCCATTACCCCCGCGATGCCGCACATGTCGTCCGTATGCTCTCGAAGAAATCCAAATACTGCGCCACCACCGACCGCTCGGTAAACTCTCGTTCATAGGCCGCGCGCCCAGCCTGCGCCATTGCAGCACTCCCCGCCGGGTCTGCAAGGGTAGCTGCCATCGCGACCGCCAATGCCGACGCATCGTCGATCGGAACCAACCGCCCGCTGATACCATCCTCGATCAGCGATACCGGGCCCGCTGAGCGCGCCGCCACAACCGGTTTCGCGGCCGCCCAGCTCTCGATCACCACATTGCCCAACGGCTCGTGCCGCGATGGACAAACGAACAGGTCGCACGTCGCCAGCAGCGCCGCACTATCGTCGCGCCAGCCAAGGAACCGTACCCGCTCGCCGATCCCCAATGTGCTGGCCAGGCTTTCCAGCTCCTCGCGATCGGGACCCTCCCCGGCCAACCACAACCAAGTGTCCGGCACCTCGGCCATCGCGCCCAGCAATATATCGAACGCCTTGTTGCGGTGCAGCCGCCCCAACGCCAGCACCAGCGGCACGTCCTCCGGGGTCTGCAGATCCGCCCGCGCGACCGCTGGCGACACCGGTTCATCGACGAAGTTCGGCAGATAATGCGCTCGCTCCGCCGGCCAGCCTTGATCCACGAGATAAGCGACGATGTCCCGGGTATTACCGATCAGGTGATCACAATGACGATAATATTTCAGATTGTAGTAGCCGCCCAGGCGGGCGACGAGCGGATAGGGGCCCATTGGCGTCGCCAGACTGGCCCGGTTCATCCAACTCAACACCAGGTCTGGATTGAAGCGCCGGATCTCTCGCTTGATGGCCGCCCGGGTCCATAAGTCCAGCGCCCCGCCGAAGCGCAGTTCCATCAGCCCCGGATCCAGCACCCGCAACTGCTCCGCCCGCCGGTCGTGCCGCCGAACGATCAACCGTTGCGCAACACCGGCCCGCGCGAGACCGCCAGCAAGCCGCACGAAAAACGCCTCCGCGCCGCCATGGGCCGAGCCGGCCATTGTCTGCACCAGCCGCACGCTTACTGCTCCTCCAGCCGAGCCTTCAGATAGCTCATGATGGGGTACAGCCCGGCCATCAGCGCGATCAGGAATCCATAATGGCCTTCGCGGTACCCGCGCCGCGCCACGAAGCATTTCCAGAACCGCGAGAATACCCGCCGGACATTCGGAAACAAACGGCCAATCTCGCCGGACTCCCGCAGGTCGCGGGCCCGCGCCGTCGAATAGCGGTCGAGGCGGCGCAACATGTCGGAAATGTCACGATCCACATAATGGATCATCGGCGACTGCAGAACGTCGCGCTTGCCCTTCAGAGTGACGGTCGGATGGATGCGCTGGTCCCCCCAACTCTTGGCACCGCGCGCAAACAGCCGGACCGTTGCACTAACCCCCCACGCCCCGCCCCAGCCATGTTTGACCAGGTGGTTCCCGACATAGTTATGGTAGGGAATCAGGAAATGGCCGAACGGTGCCGCGACGATCCGCTGGCGAATTTCTTCTGCCAATGCCGCACTCACCCGCTCGTCCGCGTCCACCTCCAAGATCCAGTCACCGTCGCAGGCCGCGATGCCCTCATTGCGCCGCGGCCCCTCGATTTCCCAGGCCCCTTCGATGATCTCTGCCGAGAAGCGCTCGGCAATGCCTTTCGACCCGTCGCTGCAGCGGTCCAACACGACAACCAGCTGGTCGGCAAAGCGTAGCGATTCCAGGCAGTCGGCCAGCTGGGCCTCTTCGTTATGGGCCACCACCAAGGCCGACAAACGCACAGCGCTCATTCGGCCACGCTTTGGGTGCCCAAACCGGTCAAAAGAATCGGATCGCCGATCCGCGTATGTCCAACAAACAGGAGTTTCATCAGCCAGGCCGCCTTATACGCTGCCATCGCGCCGGAGGCCACCGATCTTACCTCTTGTCACCACAACCCTGCCGACCCACCTTACCGCCACCAGCCCGAACCCGGACACCGACGGCATGAGCCAACCCACTTTTGTCACCTTGAAGGAGCGCGGCGTCATCTCCGTCGCCGGCGCCGACGCCCGCAGTTTCCTCCAGGGCCTGATCTCCCAAGACGTGGAGAAAGTCGATTCGGATACAGCGGCTTATGGCGCCCTGTTAACCCCACAAGGAAAGTTCCTCTACGATTTCTGCATCGCTGCGCGCGGCGCCGCTCTGCTGCTCGACTGCGAAGCCGCCGGCGCCGCCGACCTGCGCACCAGGCTCAGCCGCTACAAGCTGCGCGCCAAAGTAACCATCGACGATGTCAGCGCCGACCACAATGTGATCGCCGCCTTCGGCGCCGACACATCGACCCTATGCGGCCTCGCCGATCGTCTCGGCGCCACGCGCCAACTCGACGGCGGCATGCTGTTCGTCGACCCGCGACGCCTCGGCTTGGGCTGCCGCGCCATCGGCAGCCGCGACCAGTCACTCGCATTCTTCACCGACGCCGGCTTCGTCCCCGGCGCTGCCGCGGACTATGACAGTCATCGGCTCGCCCTCGGGATACCCGACGGTGGCCGTGATATGGAGCGTGAAAAGGCCACGCTGTTGGAGAGCGACTTCGAAGCCCTCAACGGCGTCGATTGGGACAAGGGTTGTTATATGGGCCAGGAGTTGACCGCCCGTACCAAATACCGTGGCCTGGTCAAGAAACGCCTGATGCCCGTGCAGGTCGACGGCCCGCTGCCGCCACACGGCACGCCAATTCTCGCTGCCGACAAACCGGTCGGCACCATCCGCTCCGGCCGCGGCAACCGCGCCATGGCACTCCTGCGCCTCGAAGCGCTCGAGGCCGGCACCCCGTTACATGCCGGCGAGGCGATCATTCGTCCCGACCACTGATATTGCCGAAGGCGTGGAACCCGCGCCGGATACTTGGCACTCGTGCGCGGGCGCCTAGCCCCCGCCGTTGCTCTTGGCTTTCAGTGCCGCTTGTGCGGCGGCCAGTCTCGCGATCGGCACACGGTAGGGTGAGCAGGACACATAATCCAGCCCGACCCCTTCGCAAAAATGGATCGACGCCGGGTCGCCGCCGTGTTCGCCGCAGATCCCCAGCTTCAGGTCCGGTGTCGTGGCCCGTCCGCGCTCCACCCCGATGCGCACCAATTCGCCGACCCCGTCGACATCGATGGTAACGAACGGGTCCTTCTCCAAAATCCCTTGGACCTCATAGTCCGGCAGAAAGTTGCCGGCATCGTCACGGCTGATCCCGAAGGTGGTTTGGGTAAGGTCGTTAGTGCCGAAGCTGAAGAACTCGGCCTGCTCCGCGATCTCGCCGGCCCGCAGGCAGGCCCGCGGCAGCTCGATCATCGTGCCCACCAGATAGTCGATCTTGGCGCCGGTCTCTTCCTCGACCGCGGCGGCAATCTTGTCGATCAACTCTTTCAAGATCACGAACTCGCGTCGGCTCGCCACCAACGGGATCATGATTTCCGGAACCACCCCGAGACCCTGCTTCTGGCTCACCTCGGTGGCCGCTTCGAAGATCGCCCGTGCTTGCATCTCGCAGATTTCCGGATAGCTGATCGCCAACCGGCAGCCGCGGTGGCCCAACATCGGATTCTGCTCCGCCAGCCGCAACGCCCGTCGGCGCATGACCTCCGGGTCGACCCCGGCTGCCTTGGCAACATCGGCAATCTCTTCGGCCGAGTGCGGCAGGAATTCATGCAACGGCGGATCCAGCAAGCGGATGGTAACCGGCAGTCCCTTCATGAGGTCGAAGATTTCCGCGAAATCCGCCCGTTGGTAGGGCAGCAGCTCGGCCAACGCCGCCTGCCTGCCGCTTCTATCCTCCGCCAGGATCATGCGCCGCACCGCGACGATCCGCGCCGGGTCGAAGAACATATGCTCGGTCCGGCACAGGCCGATCCCCTCGGCCCCGAATTGCAGCGCCGTCCGCACATCGTCCGGCGTCTCGGCGTTTGTCCGCACCTTGAGGCGCCGCGTGCGGTCCGCCCACGCCATCAGTGTGGTGAATTCGTCCGACAGATCGGGATCGATGGTCGCGACTTCGCCCACCATTACCTCACCGGAGGTGCCGTCGATGGTAATCACATCGCCCGCCCGCAGGGTGATGTCCCGCGAACTCAGCGTCTGCGCCTTATAGTCGACGGAAAGCTCGCCGGCGCCGGCGACGCAACTCCGCCCCATACCGCGGGCGACCACGGCCGCATGGCTGGTCATGCCGCCGCGGGTGGTCAGGATTCCCGCCGCCGCATGCATGCCGTGAATGTCCTCCGGGCTGGTTTCGATGCGCACCAGGATGACGCGCTCATTGCGCCCGGCCTGATCGACCGCATCCTCGGCATTGAACACGATCTTGCCGCAGGCCGCCCCCGGCGACGCCGGCAGGCCGCGCCCCAAGACATCCCGCGCCGCATCCGGATCCAGGGTTGGGTGCAGCAATTGATCCAGGTGGGAGGGGTCGATCCGCTGCACTGCCTCGGCTTCGCTGATCAGCCCGTCTTGCGCCATCTCCACGGCAATCCGTATCGCCGCCGCCGCGGTGCGCTTACCGCTGCGCGTCTGCAGCATGTAGAGCTTGTCGCGCTGAACGGTGAACTCGATGTCCTGCATGTCCTTATAGTGGCGTTCCAGCGTCTGGCGCACATCCATCAACTGCTTGAACACCACCGGCATCACGTCTTCCATGGCCGGCAGCGCCGCACCATTGAGCTGCTGCCCACCATTGGTCAGCGGCTGCGGCGTGCGAATGCCGGCAACCACATCCTCGCCCTGGGCGTTGATCAGATATTCGCCATAGAACATGTTCTCGCCGGTCGACGGGTTGCGCGTGAACGCCACTCCTGTCGCGCAGTCGTCGCCCATATTGCCGAACACCATCACCTGCACATTGACCGCGGTACCCCAATCCTTGGGAATGTCGTGCAGTTGGCGATAGGTAATGGCGCGTTGGTTCATCCAGGACCCGAACACCGCGTCGATGGCGCCCCAAAGCTGAGCCTTTGGCTCTTGCGGGAACGGCTTGCCGCGTTGCTCCTGGATGATCGCGCTGTAACGCTTCACCAATTCCTTGAGATCGTCGGCGGTTAGGTCCGTATCCAGCTCAGCTTCGCACTCTTCCTTCAGCATCGCCAACTCATGCTCGAAAGAGTAGTGATCGACCCCCAGCACCACGTCGCCATACATCTGAATGAAGCGCCGATAGCTGTCATAGGCAAAGCGCTCATCGCCGACACGTTTCGCCAGGCCTGCGACCGTTACATCGTTGAGGCCGAGATTGAGCACCGTATCCATCATGCCCGGCATCGACACCCGCGCCCCGGAGCGTACCGACACCAACAATGGGTTCTCCGGATCGCCGAAGCGCGCCCCGACGCTCTTCTCCAACGCCGCCAGCGCCGCGTCGACCTGATCCTCCAGATCGCCGGGATAGCTGACATCATGGTCGTAGTAGTATTTGCAAACCTCGGTGGTCAGGGTAAATCCCGGCGGCACCGGCAGACCGAGGTGGCTCATTTCTGCCAGATTGGCACCCTTGCCACCAAGCAGGTTACGCATTTCCGCGCGGCCATCCGCCTGGCCGTCACCGAACTTATAGACCCAGCTTTCCATTGGTCTCCGATCTCCCGACCGAGCAGCCCCCAGCCTCGCATTTTCTGGTTAACGCTTCTTTACAAGAACACCCTACTCGCGCCTGTCGAAACGATTACCAAGCCGACTCCGGCCCCTGCATCTCATGCTCTTAGGCACTCCGAGCCGAGCGCCGATCCAGGACATATCGTCCCAACATACACGAGTCAACGATCCGACCGGGGTTACCCGGACTAACCGGAGATCTGAGAAAAATCGGCGATATCGTTCATCGATGAGACGATCCGCGCCAGCAGCCGCAAGCGGTTCGCCCGCAATGCCGCGTCATCGACGTTGACCGTCACATTGGCGAAGAAATCGTCGACCGGCACCCGTAATTGGGCATACAGCGTCATCATGTCGCCAAAACGCTCGGCGGCGATCATGTCGGCCGCCGAGCCCTCGATCTCCGCCAGCACCGACCACAGCTCAACCTCATCGCCGCTCGCCAGCGCCCCATCGTAACCGCGACCGTCGAACACCACGCCGTCCTTCTTTTCCTCGACGCGCACGATGTTTGCCGCTCGACGATAGGCCGTCAGCAAGTTGCCGCCATCACTGGACGCCAGGAAATCGCCGAGCGCCTTGACCCGCGCCACCAGTCGCACCAAATCGCCTTCCGCCGCCAGCGCGAATATTGCCGCAACGTGATCATGGGGAATACCCTCTTCCCGCAAATGCACCTTCAGCCGCTCGGCGAAAAAGCCCATCAGATCACTGGCGAGCCCCGCTGCATCCGGCTTTTCGGCGAGGTTCTGCAGCGCCAATGACGCCGTGAACGCGTCGGTGAGCGACAACCGCAGTCCATTGCCTAGGATTATCCGGATCACCCCCAACGCCGCCCGGCGCAGCGCATAGGGGTCTTTCGAGCCCGTCGGCTTCTGATCGATGGCCCAGAAGCCGACCAGCGTGTCGATCTTGTCCGCCAACGCCACCGCGACGCTGACCGGCGCCGTCGGATGGGCATCCCCAGGCCCCACCGGCGCGTAATGAGTCCCAATAGCCTCGGCCACTTCAGGATTTTCCCCGGCCTCGAGGGCATAATATCGCCCCATCAGGCCCTGTAATTCGGGAAATTCGCCAACCATTTCGCTCACCAGATCGGCCTTGGCGAGCTGTGCCCCTCGCCGCGCCAGGGCCGCATCGCAGTCCGGAATGACCGCCGCCAGTTCCTCCGCCAGGGCCGCCATGCGCGCCGCCTTGGCGCCGACACTGCCCAGTTTGGCATGGAAGGCGACCTGATCCAGCGCCGGCACCGCCTCGGCAAGCGGCGTCTTACGGTCCTTGTCCCAGAAGAACTTGGCGTCCGCCAGCCGCGCCCGCAGCACCCGCTCATTGCCATCGACGATGGTCTGACCGCCATCGTCGGCATGCATGTTGGCCACGAACACGAAATGGGGCGCCAGCGTGCCGTCACCGGTGCGCACGGAAAAATATTTCTGGTGCGCCCGCATCGCCGTCGACAGCGCCTCCGGCGGTACCGCCATGAAAGCATCGTCGATCCGTCCCATCAGCACCACTGGCCACTCGACCAGTCCGGCGACTTCCGCCAACAGCGCCGGATCCCTTTGCACTGTCAGACCCGATTGCCCGGCGGCCCGCACCGCATCCTCCCAGATCGTCCGCCGCCGCTCCGCGGGATCCAACATCACGTAGGCGCCGCGCAAGGTCTCGGCATAGTCGTCGAACGACCGTACCGATATCGTCTCCGGCGCCAGAAATCTGTGCCCGACGGTCTGATTGCCCAGCGCCAGTCCGAACACCTCTCCACTTAGGGGCTTACCGTCGAAGACCGCCAACACGCTATGCAACGGCCGCACCCAGCGTTCCTGCCGCGCCGCCCAACGCATCGATTTCTGCCACGGCAACCGCCGGGCCACATCGGTGATGATCTCCGGCAGTAGGGCAGCCGTCGGTTGGCCCGGCGACTCCATCACCGCGAAATAGAAGTCACCCTTGCCGGTATCGCGCACCTCGCAAGCATCGAGGGTCAGGCCGGTCGACCGCAGGAAACCCTGGATCGCCGGCTCCGGCGCCCCGACCTTGGGCCCCCTGCGCTCGCTGCGTTGCTCCGGCTGCGTGCGCGGCAATCCGTCGACCACCGCCGTCAGGCGCCGCGCGGTTACGAAGGATTCGGCCCGGTCGTAGTCCAGGCGCGCCCCGGTCAGCGCCTCCGTCAGCAGGCGCACCAGGTCCTCGGTGGCGCGGGTTTGCATCCGCGCCGGAATTTCCTCGGATAAGAACTCCAGCAGGAATTCAGCCATTGGCTACAACCCGCCGCCGGTCGGGCGGCCGGCCCGCCAGGCCTCGCAACAGCCTGACGCCAAGGCCCGCACCCGGCCGATAAAGGCCTGCCGCTCGGTTACCGAGATCACCCCACGGGCGTCCAACATATTGAACAGATGGCTCGCCTTAATGCACTGGTCATAGGCCGGTAGCGCCAACGGCGGCTCCAACGCCAAAATCGCCTGGCACGCGGTCTCCGCATCATCGAAATGCCGGCGCAGTACGGCCGTGTCGGCATGCTCGAAATTATAGGCGCTGTATTCCTGCTCGCTTTGCAGAAACACATCGCCATAACGCGTCCCTCGGCCGTTGAAATCGAGGTCGAAGATGCTCTCCTTGCCCTGGATATACATCGCCAACCGCTCCAGCCCATAGGTCAGCTCCACCGAAACCGGGTCGCAATCGATGCCGCCGACCTGCTGCAGGTAAGTGAATTGGCTGACCTCCATGCCGTCGCACCAGACCTCCCAGCCCAAACCCCAGGCGCCCAGAGTGGGGCTCTCCCAATCGTCCTCGACAAAGCGGATGTCGTGCCGCTTGGGATCGATGCCCAAGGCGACCAAACTCTCCAGATACAGCGCCTGCGGGTCCGCCGGTGACGGCTTGATGATCACCTGGAACTGATAATAGTGCTGCAGCCGGTTCGGATTCTCGCCGTAACGGCCGTCCGTCGGCCGCCGTGACGGTTGCACATAGGCCGCCCGCCACGGCTCCGGCCCCAAGGCCCGCAGGGTCGTCGCCGGATGGAAGGTACCCGCCCCCATCTCCATATCGAAAGGCTGCAGAATCACGCAGCCCTGCCCGGCCCAGAAGGTCTGCAATGTCAGGATAAGTTCCTGGAAGCTTGGCAGCGTCCCCGGATCGGCGTTCTCGGACATGTCGGGCGGGTTTTCTGAGCGTGGCTGTGGCGGCGCAGCCTAAGAGCCAGCGCCCTCGACCGTCAAGCGCCACCGTCTTTGCAACGACTACCGCCGCAATAGCTGCCGACACTGGCCGGAAAATAGGTGCCGCAGGTCGGGCAAGTTTGCGTCTCGATTCCCTTGACGTCGTCGCCTGCGGACCCGCCCTTGCGGGTCCGGCGTGGCGCGCCGTCTTTCCGCGACTTGTCGAGCTGATTGATCCACTTGAACCCGTACCAGACCGCCAGCACCACGGCCACCAAGACCACCAGCTTCGACGGCGAGGGAAGTCCGAACATATGCTGTCTCCACCTGCCTACTTGATGACCCTAGAGGCCGTATCGCGACCACATATAGCGTTGCTCGACGGCCGCGGCGAAACTCGCCAGCCAGCGTTCCGCCGGACCTTCCAACTGCCCCAGGCCGAACCGGCGCTGCAGCCAGCCGCGCCGCGCGCCGACCCCGACGAGTCTGACTTTCTTGCCATAGCGTGCGCGCATCACACCGCGCACCTCGCCGATACCGTCCGCCAGTCCCAGCTCTATGGCCCTTTTGCCGGTCCAGAACTCACCGTTGAACAACTCATCCTCCGGTGCTTTCAGCTTATCGGCCCGGCGCGTGCGGACCAGATCCTTGAAGGCCTCATGGATCGCCTCATGCACGGCTTGCAGCCGCTTCACGTCTTCTTCTTTTTCCGGCACGAAGGGATCCAACATGCTCTTGCTGCCGCCGGCCGTATGGACCCGGCGTTCGATGCCGTGCCGCGCAATCAGGTCCTGCAAGCCGAACCCGGCTGAGATCACCCCGATGGAGCCAATGATCGAACTCTCATCCACATGGATCTCGTCGCCGGCGCAGGCCAGCCAATAGCCGCCGGAGGCCGCCACATCCTCCGCAAAGGCGATCACCGGGATTTCCTTTTCCTCGGCCAGCGCGCGAATCCGCTTATAGATCAGCGACGACTGCACCGGCGAACCACCGGGGGAGTTTACCACCAGGGCAACCGCTTTCAGGTTCCGCAGTTTGAACGCCCGCTCGATCGCCGCGGCCAAGCCACTCAGCGCCAAGGCGCCACGGCGCAGCGGCGATTCCCCGGCCGCGATGACGCCGGCCAGTCGGAACACGCCCACGACCGGCGGCGGATTCTGGAATCGCTCGAAGGGCAGCAGCTTCAGCATTTCCGCAACCGTTAGCGCCATCCTAGTCAGTCCTCATATCCCGGCCCGATCCAAGCGCCGACATTGCCCGACTTCGCCGCCCCAGGAAAGCGATACCGGAAGTGATACCGGTAGCGATAACGCGAGCCATCTGCTTGCTACCCTAATCGGTCGGAATCAGGCCGCGCCCCTGCCGCAGCACCATGTCG
>JAJFJA010000016.1 GCA_021774445.1 Alphaproteobacteria bacterium | reverse complement strand
GGAGGGAGGAAATGCCGGCGGCGTGGGCTCCTGGGGGAAGACTTAGGCGCCGAAAGACAGGGCGCTGGTGGGCAGAGGCTGACCGAGGGCCTGGGTCAGAACGGTCCAGTGCATGGTCTCGTCGGCCGCAAGGCGACCGGCAATTACCGCCAAATCGCGGCTTTCGAAGGCCGGAATGACGCTGAGATAGGCATTGGTGGCACCGCGCTCCAGCCGCGCCGCCAAGGTCAGCACGTCGGTTTGGTTGCGCAAAGTGTCGGCCTGGAGGTCCGCGGCGTAATCGGCCAAGGACTTGGTCTCCACCGGCGCGCCGCCGAGGGAACGGATGGCGCCGGTCAGAGCATCTCGGTGCTCCTTGTGTTGGCTTTGAAACAACACCGCGGTCTGCAGCACTGCCGGCTGCAGCAAACCGCTCTCCGCACCGAGCTGGTAGGCACCGATGGCCTCATGCTCGAGACCGAGGGCGACATTGAGGATGCCGGCGTCCTGGGCGGCAGCGCCATCCTTCATGGCCGCGGTGGCCATGGTGCCGCAACCGGCGAGTAGGACGACGGCGGCGGACGAAAGGGTCGCCTTGCGCGCGCCGGACAGGAACATCCGGCGCGACGGGAGGGGCGCTTCGGGTTTGAGATCGACGGTCTGTGACATGCTCTACTCCAAGGTCGAGAGGAAGGGTCGTAGCCAAGACGGTTCATCGCCGGGCTTACAAATGCATCTACGAGAGCGCAGGCGGCTTTGGATGCAGAGCGGGCAAACTTTTTTTTGCGAGCCGCGGAACAGCTTTAACCGGCGGCGAACTGGACCACGATCAAGGCGCCGAACAGCAGGCTGACGCCGAAGCCAAGAATCGGCACCCAAATGGGCACGACAAAGGCGTCCGGCGGCGGGGGGCCGCGGCGCTTGAGGCGCCACAGCGAGGCATTGACCAAGGCGGCGACCAGCAGCACCGCCAAGGTCGTGGCCTGCGCCAAACCGGCAATATCGAAGGCCAAGGCGAGGACGGCGACCAGCAAGGCGGCCGAGAATGTCGCGCGGACCGGCGTGCGGGTACGCGGGTTAATATGGCCAAAATAGGCCGGTAGCCAGCCCTGAACGGCCATGCCGTAGGCGACGCGGGAGGCCATGATGATTTGAATCAGGGCGCCGTTGAGCACGGCAAAAACGCCGATGGCGCTGATCAGGCTCGCCGAACCGCCGGTGCGGCTGGAAACGACCAAGGCCAAAGGTGCCGTACTGGCGGCCAACTGTTCAGCGGGCACCGCCGCCACCGCGACCAGGGTGACCACGACATACAATATCGCGGTGACGATCAAGGTCAGGATGATCGCGCGCGGCAGGGTGCGGCGGACGTCCTTCACTTCCTCGGCGACGTTGACCATGTCCTCGAAGCCGATGAAGGCATAAAAGGCGAGAAAGGACCCGCTGACGATGCCGACCCAGGGGGCGCCGGTGAACGGGCGATCGAGGGCCGAGACCTGCTCCGGCAACGTCGCCAGGGCGTCGGCACCGGCCCAAACCACCAAGATCAGGCCGCCGATCTCCACCAGGGTCACCAAAGCGGCCAGGGCCACCGCCTGGCCGATGCCCCAGGCGGCGAGCAATCCGAGGATGGCCGAGACGCCGACGATCGCCAGCCACAGCGGTATCTCCAGGAAAACGCGAGAATAGCCCGCGAAGCCGTTGGCCAAGGCAGCAGCGGACACAACGCCGGCGATGATCACGAGAATGCCGACGAGTCTGGCCAATTGAGCCACGCCGAGACCCTCGGACACAAAAACCGCCTCACCGGCGCTTTTCGGAAAACGGCTGGCGAGCTCGGCGAAGGTCAACGCCAGGAACGTCGCCAAGATGGCGGCGAGGACGAAGGAGAGGGGGGTGTAAAGACCGGCGCGGCCGGCGACCGTGCCGACCAGGACATAGATGCCACCGCCGATGGTCGTGCCAAGCCCATAGAGGGTGATCAGCGGCAAACTGAGGGTGCGTTTCAGGCCGACCTCGGGCGGCCGGCCATCTTGCATACTGCCGTCTCCAGCCGTCATCGGACGCGATACTCCGTCATCGCAAAACAGGCTCTTTCTATGCCGGCCAAGGCGGCATGCCGGCGCCGATACAAATCAAACGAGGCCCCATCGGCAGCAGATTCCGCGGCGCCGCGCAATCGTGCACCGGGGCTCGCCCATACGTGGCGCCCCGAAAGGGGCATGGCAGGCGGGGTCGCCAGAGTCCTATGCTTATCACAGACTGAAGCTGGGGAGAGGCAGATGCGCATTTTGGCGACGATCATTGGTGTGCTTGGTCTGTTGATTCAACCGGCGATGGCCGGGGAATGGCCGACGCCGGACGCGGCCTACAGCGCCCAGCGGGTGATGGAAGGCGGCGGCTTTCAGTTGAGCGGCCAGGTTTATCACGACCGCGGCAAGGAACGTTGGGAGTCGAACAGGGGTGGCACGCCCCAGGTCACGATCATGCGTCCGGACCTGGGCAAGCTGATCATGTTCATGCCGCAAATGAATATGGCCATGGA
>JAJFJA010000015.1 GCA_021774445.1 Alphaproteobacteria bacterium | reverse complement strand
TAAGGCATTCGAACCGAGCCAATTACAGGATCTGGCTCAGGAATTCCTTAGTGCGCGGATCCTTGGCGTCGTCGAAGAACGTGTCGGGGGCGCCGTGCTCCACAATCACCCCGCGGTCGGTGAAATAGATGTGGTTGGCGACCTCGCGGGCAAAACCCATCTCATGGGTCACCAGGATACAAGTCATGCCTTCATCCGCCAGGTCCTGGATCGTCACCAGAACTTCCTTCACCGTCTCCGGATCGAGTGCCGCCGTGACTTCGTCGAACAACATGACATCGGGGTTCATGGCGAGCGAGCGGGCAATCGCGACGCGCTGCTGTTGGCCACCCGACAGTTCTCCTGGATAGCTATTCTCCTTGCCTTCAAGCCGCACTTTCTTGATCAACATCCGGGCCCGCTCTTCCACGTCCTTTTCGTCCTGTTTCAGGACGTGGATCGGCGCCATCATGATGTTCTGAAGCGCGGTCTTGTGCGGAAACAGGTTGTATTGCTGGAAAACCATGCCGACCTTCTTGCGCAATTCCAACTTATCCAATCGCGGATCGTTGACCTCTTGCCCCTCAACCAAGATCGAGCCCGCCTGGATATCGTTCAAGGCGTTGACGCAACGGATCAGGGTCGATTTGCCGGACCCCGAGGGGCCGATGATGCAGATGCATTCGCCCTTCATGATATCCATGGAAACGCCCTTCAGAACTTCCAGATCGCCGAAGGACTTATGCACGTCCTTGATCGAGACCATGGGCTGATCGGGGGTCCATGCGGTGTTGGTGGCGGCATCGTTCATGGCAAAGCCTCCCTAGGTCTTGACCGCGAAGCGCTTCTCGATCCGAATAGACCAACGCGCGATCGGATAGGTGTAAACGAAGTGGATGACCAGCAGGAACGAATAGAAGATTGGGATCAGTTCCGGCCGGTCCCCTTCCGCGTTCAATGCCTGCGCCGTATAGGTCACGGATTCCTCGACGCCCATGATCGAGCATAAGGGCGTGGCCATGGCGAGGATGCAATACCAGTTGATCCAAGGCGGTATCATCCGCTTGATGCACTGCGGCAGGATGATCATCCACAGGGTCTGACGCCGGGTAAAGGCGAGGCTCTCGGCCGATTCCCATTGGCCGCTGGGAAGCGATTGCACGGCGCCCCGTACGACTTCCGAAATATTGGCCATCACCGGCAGCGAGAACCCGACCACCGCCTTCATCCAATCCGGCACAGGGATCACCACGAAACCAAGGTCGATCTCGAAGGGAAACAACAGCATGATCGTGAACAACAACACCAGCCAGGGCGAGTTGCGGAAAAACTGGGTGACCAGCCACGATCCCTGGCGCACCGGCAACAGCAACGACACTTGCATCAAGCCCAAGGCGGCGCCGGCGACGGTGCCGATCAACATGGCGAGAAGACTAATAATCAGGTTCAGGGCGAAGCCGGTGAGCGCGCCCTCGGGGCCCCAGAGGATAAATCCCATCCATTTGAACAGCGCGTCCACGGGGCCGATCAATCCCGCCGGAGTCGCGGCCTGGGCCGTGCCACAGACGATCACGAAGAGCCCTATCACCCAGATGGCATGGCGCGGCTGCATGTTAAGACGATAGGTGCCTTCGCGGCGTTCGATCAGTGCCGCCTGCCGGACCTGTTCGGCCATAGGTAGCAGCACCGGCATATCGGTTCGCCTCGCGCCACTGGCGCCGGAGATAGAGCTGTTGGGTATGCGTTTTACCGTATCCATCAGCCGTACCCCGGGATCTTCATCTGACGTTCCCATTTGTGCATGCCATAGACGAGCACTGAGACCAGGCCAATATAGAAGAAGAACAATAGGATCATCATCTCCGACACGTTGACGTTGTCGGACCAGATTTGGTTGGCCGTGTACATCATTTCAGGCACGGCGATTCCGTAGGCGAGCGTCGTTGTCTTCAAGAGGTTAACAAGGTTGTTGTTGAGCGCCGGCAGGCAGACGCGGAACGCGAGCGGGAAGACAATGTGAATGTACGATTTGAGCCGCGTGTACCCCAAGGCGTCGGCGGCCTCGCGGGTCGTGTTGGGGACCGCTTCGATGCCCGAACGGAAGATCTCCACATTGAAGGCGCCGGCGAAAAAGCCCAAGGATATGACCGCCCAACCGAAGTTTCCGATCCACGCGACTTGATAGCCGCCAGCGTCATAGGATGGCGTCAAATTGCCGAGCACGAAGTAGAAGAAAAGAATCTGAACGAAGGGCGGGGTATTCCGGAAGACTTGGATATAGCCCGCGATGACGTAGCGCACGATCGCGGACTTCGCCCCTTGGGCCCAGGCGCCCACGATACCGACAACCAGGCTGAATACCAGGCTGGCTATGATGAGTTGTATCGTTACCCCGATGCCTTCGATCAAGCGGTCATATTCATACTGCTCGTAGAATACGATGAAGTTCCAGCCCGTATCGTCGTAGAGCTTCTCGAAAAAAGGCGCGATAGCGTCCAGCACAGCGGTTCTCCCCCAGGACTCCCGGCGGTCTATTGCGACTCTTTTGTTGGGCCAAGGAAGCGGGAACGGGCGCCAGTGGCGCCGGTTCCCTGATTCTTCGAATGCCTATTTCAGATGTTTGCGGTCCGGTGTCAGCTTTTCCGCCTGCATCTTCAGGAATGCGGTGGGCTGGATGCCCCACTTCGCTTCCAGCTCGCTAAGCCGGCCGGAGGTCAGCCAACGGTATTGCATGCCGGCCATGAAGTTGCCCCAGATGCCGTCCAATTCATCGAGCGGCACAGCCAAGCCCCAAGGATTGTCATCCTCGGTACTCATCGGCATTTCATAGTCGTCGTATTGGCCGGACGCCAGGTCGGCCATGATCGAGGAGTCGTCATAGACCCAACCGACGCATTTGCCGTCGCGCAGCGCTTGCTTGGCTTCCGCGTTGCCGACGAAGGCAACGATCTTGGCGCCATAGCGCTTGGCGACGACCTTGTTGTAGAAGGCACCTTGCTTACCGCAGACGGGCTTATCTTTGAGATCCGTCCAATTCTTGAGGACGCCCTTCTTGGCGAGAAGGTTGGTGCCGGAGGTATAATAGTTAGGCTCGACAATGCCCACCAGTTTGCGGCGGTCGGTGCGGTCCGACATGGTGGCGATCATCAAGTCGATCTTACCCTGCTGCAGGAACTGCATGCGGTTCGACGACTGCACCGGCACCAGCTTCAACTTGACGCCGAGCGCGTCGGCGACGTCCTGGGCCATGTCGACTTCCATGCCCACCAGTTTGCCGCTGGAATCGCGAAAGCCCCAAGGCTTGTAGTCGGCCTTCACGCCGACCACCAGTTCGCCGCGCTTGAGCACCTTCATAAAGCCCTCGTTCTTGGCAAAGGCCTGGCCCGTCATGGCCGTTGCCATGCCAAAGGCCAGCGCCGCTGCCATACCGGCGATTTTCGCTGATCTTTTCAGTCCCATGATGATTCTCTCCCTGTTCAAGTTTAGGGCCGAAATCGGCCCTAACGCCAATATTGGATTTGCTGCCCCGACCCTGTTCCATGGCCTTCCGAGCAACAGCAATACCTATCGAACTCCGGTTCAGAAATGCCTCTTGGCTGCTAACCGGGCATTTCCGGGGAAAATAATCCCAGCAATCCGCCCCATTGTCGACTCTCGATTTTCACAAGCTACGTCCCAAAACACCTGCGTTATGGTCTGTTCGCGGCGGAGCGGGGCACGAACGACGGCAAATTGGTATTTGAATTGTCTGAGCCAAGGCGAAAAACGGACGCCCTCTTTTTCTAGCACCCAGGTCGCAGGTTGGCCTGGTGTGGACGTCGGTCCTTGCTCTGAATCACAGATGGTCGATTGAAGCATGGATCCTAGGGGAAAAAATCTGGACCCTTAGGCAGTTTGAAATAGTTCAACGATGTTACCTGAAGGGTCGAGGCAAAGAATTTGCTTGCCTCCCGGCCCTTCCAGAATATCGTTTTTGAAGCCGACATCCTCCTGTCGCAGTCGCGAAACCATCTCATCCAGGTTATCGACCGTGACGACAATTCGGCACCAACCGCCGGGTACCGGCTGGGAACCGTCCGGCATCGGTTTTGACGCGGATGCCAGCGGGCCTGCGATCCATAATCGCAAATCGTCGAGCTTCAAAATAGCCATTGCCGGCCCGAACTGCTGCTCCAAACTGAAACCCAGTTTGGATGTGTAGAACGCGATTGCCTGGTCGACGTCTTTTACTATGTAGCGAACCTGTGCCATCAAGATTGCTCCGTGGATCGATTTAGCTCACACCCAAAATTATGCGGGAAGCGGCGGCGTATGTCACTTCCACTTCTGGCACAGATCTCGCATGTTCCCCCTTACCGGCATTTCCGGCTATCGCGCTAAGACAAGCGTGCGAGTTGCCGCTCAATTGATCGCCGGGTCCGCGCGCAAGCGATCGACCATGTAGTCGACGAAGGCCCTTACCTTTGTCGAGATTATTCGGCCTTCCGGGTAACCACTTGGATCGGCAAGGGCGCCGGCTCAATGTCGCTGAGCACAGTCCGCAAGCAGCTATCTGCCAAGTAAGGCACGGTCTACTCCGATAAAAGGCTTCGCCTATTGACTGAGCCCCGGCCATTGCCAGAGGCGTAGAGGCAGAAGATGACCTTCTTGTCACGCTTTGATCCGACGGTCGCCCACTGGTCACGATCTTTGTTAATGAAAGTGGTGATGACCTCAATCACTTCGCCGTGGTCATTGTGAATCTTGTGTTCCGTGAGTTCGCCGCCAGCAAACTGGGAGATCATCATCTCGAAATTCGGGATGACAGGCGAACATTTGCCGCTCGGGAAGATCGTCGACAAAGAGATAAAATGATCGCCGGCCTTGGCTCCGAGAGACGTGCCTAGGCCAATAACGAGGGCCAGCGCAACGGCGCCTTGGATGAGAACGACGTTGATTCGGATAAGTACGTGGCTGGACATGGTCGTGTCCCTTGGTATTGGTTGCCAACGGCTAAAAACTATACGGCACTTTCGAGAGTTCTTGCGTTTCAAGTTCTTGTGACCGTAAGTCCGCATCCAGCTACTATTCCCCGTACCGGTCCTATCCGATGCGCGTCCGCTTAGCCCCCATCCCGGGTCACGCAGGTGCCGATGCCGGGGATCGAGCCGATTTCGTCTGGTGTACCCATGGGACCAGCCGTAACTCGCGCCGCGATCGAACGGGAACTATTGACCCCGAGCGGTCATTCGGGTTGGTTCAGATGCAATGCCCGCCCTCGGCCGGGACCGGTCATTCGTCGGGTTTGCCGCGAATGCCCGGTTTGAGCCCATAGTGACCAATCCTTCATTGAGCATGAATGGCAGCAATGCGTCCAAGCCGGTCATCAAGGCCGATTTAGCCGTTCCCCGAAAGCGGACCATCAAATTGCCAAGCAGTATGCCGCAGTCGCTCCAAGAGCATACTCGCTCAGCACCGCGAAGGGAGCATCGGTTGCCTCGTTCCTAAAGTATAGTGCTCGCATTTGCGAGCGGGCAATTGCAATGACAGTGCTGTTCGTTGTAACCACTCCGACCGCTTGATTTTAGAGGAGATGCAGCATGGATCGCTTCACCGGCGGTTGCCTGTGCGGCAACGTCCGAATTGTGGCATCGGGACGCCCATACCGGGTCGGCCTTTGTCACTGTCTCGACTGCCGCAAGCATCATGGGGCCCTTTTTCACGCTTCCGCGGTATTCCCTCAGGATGCGGTGACGGTCGATGGCGAAACACGCGACTACGCAGGGCGGTTTTTCTGTCCCCGCTGCGGCTCGTCTATTTTCGGACGCAGCGCAGACGAAATCGAAGTGAACCTAGGATCCCTGGATGCCCCTGACCAACTGAGGCCAACCTACGAAAGTTGGATCGTCCGTCGCGAGTCCTGGTTGCCACCGTTTCCGCTCACGAGACGATACGACCGCGATCGTGACGCCACGGGTCGCTTTGAGGAGTAGGTCGCACGGCGATTCTCGTGGCGTGCCTGTCCACAACCCCGAACGTTTGGAGCTGAAGGCGACCAGAGAGGCCGTGACAGATCGGTAGATGGGGCAAATCAGGTTAGACCGCCGGCCGGCTATTCGCCCTTTGGCCCGTGCCGGAGTGGTGTCGTCCGGCTGGTCGCGCCAAACCGTGGCAAGTGATCATGAACCTCGAACCAGTCCAGTTGCTCATCGGCGAACACATGCCGGCTCGGCGCCACCTGACTTGGGTCCGCCAGTGAGACGGCATACAGATGCACCTCTCCCGGAAAGCGCTCATGCTCATAGGTCATCGGAGAACCGCACCGTTCACAGAACCCACGCCGCGCGCCCGCAGATGACTCAAAATAGCGCGGCGCACCTTGGACGAAGCGCAGCAAATCTCTCGGCACCGAAATCCACGTCGTGACCGGCGACGACGTCGCCCGCCGACAGCTTTCGCAGTGACAATACACCGTCCAGTTGGGTTCACCCGAATAGACGAACCGCACCGCACCACACAGGCAATGCCCGCTGATCGTTTTATCCTGGGACATCCTTCCGCCCCCATAGCCGGACCACATCGTGCCTCACCCCGAGGCGTCGCTCAAATACTTTGGCACTATGGAAAATCGTTCGTCAGTCGCCGTCCAGTGGCCTCGTCCGCCACGCCCGCGCCAGTTCCTCCGCCTCGGCAATCTGCGCCGAGCTTAGTAGGTCAGCCAGAGTCTCGCGGTCCCGAACCGCGACCGCGCTGCCATTCGCGGCGGCAAGCTCGAACCACGCGTAGGCCTGCACGACATCTCGCACGACACCGCTACCCTCACGGTAACTCATGGCCAAAAGAGTCTGCCCGTCGGTTGAGCCTTGTTCCGCGGCGCGTCGGTACCACATCACCGCCTGTGCCGGGTCCGTGGTGACGCCCACGCCTCTTAGATACCGATCGGCCAATACCAGTTGGGCGCTCACATCCCCTCGTTCGGCGGCCATTTGCAGCCACTTCGCCGTCTTCGTTTGATCCGGTGGGACACCTTTACCCTCGCCATACATGATGGCGAGCGTCCACTGTGCGCCAACATGTCCTCGCTCCGCCAACGGCTTCAGGATGCGCAACGCGGACTCATAGTCGCCTTTTCGGAACGCCGAACTGCCGGCCTCGAATGGCCCTGAATCGGGAAGATTGAATGTCCCCACAGCCAGCAACTCGTTGGCCCGCGCGATCTGTGCCTCGGTTAGCGTCTTGGCGACGGTCTCGCGGGCCTGCTCGGCACTGCCAAAACCCGCCTGGACAGCGGCACTAAACCAGATATATGACTGCAGGAAATCCTTCGCCACGCCCCAGCCCTGGGCATACATAAGACCCAAGCTAAAACGGGCTTCGGCATTACCCTGCTCCGCTGCTCTCCGGTACCAGACGATTCCCTCGGCGTAATCGCGTTCGGCGCCAATGCCTTTGGCATACATGTGTCCCAGACTGACCTGAGCCCCCGGATAGCCTTGGTCGGCGGCTTTGCGATGCCACATGAGGGCGGCGGCGAGGTCTACCGGCCCGCCGCGCCCACGGCTGTGCATCATCGCCAGACTCTGTTGCGCCTCGGGCAAACCTTGCTCCGCGGCAAGGCGGTACCAAGCGACCGCCTCGACATCGTCTTGCGGAACACCTCGGCCGGCTCGGTAGAGGTCGCCCAATTGATATTGGCCGGAGGCATGGCCCTGCGCCGCTGCCGAGCGGAACCAATCAGCGGCGATCGCATCATCTTGCGCCACAACTTGGCCTTCCAGATACATCCGACCAAGGAACTCCTGGGCCCGCGGATCGCCGGCGTCGGCCAAGAAGATAAAGATCTCCAGCGCAGTCCTGACCTCACCGCTTCTCGCCGCCGCCAGCCCATCTTCCCAGGGCCCGGCGGCTACCGGCGGCGCGGACGCGCTCACGATCCCAAGGGCGGCAAGGGCAGCCACAATGAAGTTGCGCATGGTCGGCCTCCTGCCTGTCTATGTCCCCTCCGCAAAGGGGCGCTCAAGCGCGATTACTAACTCATAGCTTATTACAAAACTATTACGCAAAAAACCTAAACATAGCTAAGATGAGTGGGCATATCGGAGAGGCTGGGCGCCGGCCCGGGCAACAGCGTCGGATGTCGCTAGGCGGGCGGCCGCCCTCCTGGACGCTGCCATCCCATGGCCTAAATCGCAGCGCCGGCCCGCCGTAACCAGCCGATCCGCTCCGCCTTGGATATATCGTGAACGCGCCGCAAGCAGCCAAGAATTATGGCAGTACTAAAACCAAGAATTATAGTAATACTAAAATTTTGCAGCGACACGTGAACCGAGCGCCGGCTCCAAAATTCGTGCTGAAAAATCGAATAAATTACATAATTTCAAAATGTTGGTAGATCTTTCTTACACAATCCCTTGCCGTGAGACCGATCCGGCCTCCCAGGCGTGACGGAGTAATATCATGCGTTGTTGCCGGTGGATCATATCCAAAAGGCACCTCGGCCACCGACCGCCTAAGTAAAAAATGGTTAAATATTCAAATAAGAGACTCATTATTGCAAGCATAACAAGATCTATATTGACAGGATATCGCAAAATTTAAATGACGAACCACCGGATTTGGCCGTTCATTGCCAAGAATACAACCCGCCTCTTGGTAATTTGGGAACAAACTCTTGACAGGCCCCATGCAAGAGGCTGTTCTGTACCGGCATATTGCGATTTTTGGGAGGAACGAATGCGCATTAGCTCTGCTCTATTTGGCGCAGCGGTTGTGCTGACCGCGGCCATCGCCAACCCGCCATCATCCCTCGCCGACGTCATCCGGCTAGGCGCGGATGTCGACGCTGGGACGCTCGACCCGCGCGTACAGCGGGATACCACGGCTTACCGTGTCAACAACCTGCTCTACGACGGCCTGGTGCAGCTTAACGCCGATCTGACGCCGGTCGCCAATCTGGCCGTCGAATGGGAGAACCCCGAACCCACCGTATGGGTCTTCAAGCTCCGCGAGGGCGTCAAGTTCCATGACGGCAGCGACTTCACGGCCGAGGATGTCGTTTACACCTTCGAGACCATTCTCGATCCGGAGTTGAAAGCCAGGTTCCGGTCGCTCTACACCCCGATCTCGAAAATCGAGGCGGTGGATCCCCTGACGGTACGCATCGAGCTGTCGGAGCCCTACGCACCGCTCTTTAGCTATCTCGATCTCGGCATTGTGCCGAAGGCTTACGTCGAGGGCGGCGGTGACCTGTCGATAAACCCCATCGGCACCGGTCCGATGAAACTGGCGTCCTGGGAGCGCGGCTCCAAGATTGTCCTCGAGCCTTTCGACGACTATTGGGGCGGTAAGGCAAAAGCCGACGGCTTCGAGTTCGTTGTCGTCGCCGACAACACCTCCCGGGCCCAGGCTTTCGAAGCCGGCGACCTCGATATTATCCAATCGCCACTTTCGCCCCAGGATATCCAGCGCCTCGCCGAGCGCGACGACATCGGCAAGAGCGTCATGGGCGGCGTCGGCATCACCTATCTGAACTTCAACACCGCCGCCGAGCCTCTGACCGATCCGGCCATGCGCCGCGCTCTCGCTATGCTCGTCGACCAAGACACCATCGCCAACGGCATTTATGAGGGCGTTGATCAGCCCGCGTCGTCGATCCTGCTGCCGTCGTCCTGGGCCTATGCCGATGCCATCAAGCAGCCCGGCTTCGACCCCGACGGTGCCAAAACGGCGCTGGCCGATCTCGGCTGGACCGATAGCGACAACGATGGTGTCCTCGACAAGGACGGTCAGCCATTGACCATCGAAATCTCGACCCACAGTGAGGACCCCAATCGCATCCAAGCGGTTGAGTTCATCCAGGCCACTTTCAAACAGAATGGTGTCGACGCAACGGTTTCGATCGCCGATTGGCCGGCCTTCTTCCCCAGCGTACAAAGTGGTCAACACCAGATCGCGCTCTTGGGTTGGCTCAACATCGTCGATCCGGATCGCCTGATGTTCGCCCAATTCGGCACGGGGGGAACCCAAAACTACGGCAACTATTCCAATGCCGAGGTCGATGCACTCCTGCAAACCGGGCGTTCGTCAATTGCACTCCCGGATCGCATCGACGCGTATCGCAAGGCCGCGACGATCCTGGCGGAGGAAGTGCCCTACTATGTTATCTCCTACCAGGGCTACCAGGTCTTCCACGGCAAGGATGTGGATCTTCAGCCCGATGTTCGCGGCATGATGCGCAGCGCCATCGGCTACTAACGCCCAAATCCAACACGAGCCCGCCGGCAAAACCGGCGGGCTCGTAGCTTGCCAAGCGAAGGTGGCATTCGACCGCAATGCTTGCCTATACCATCAGACGCTTAGCACTGTTCGTGCCAATGATCGCCGGCATCGTCGTCGTGACCTTCGGCATCATGTTGTTGCTTCCGGGCGATCCGGCCATCGTCCTGCTCGGCGAAGACTCCAGCCCCCAAGCCCTGATCGACATCCGCGCCGCGCTCGGCCTCGACCGCCCTTGGTACATCAGGCTTATGTTCTATTTCGGCGACCTCGCCCAAGGGGACATGGGACGATCGATTTTTCAGAATCAGCCGGTCGCCGACGCCATCGGCTCGCGTATTGGGGCGACGCTTGAACTGGCGTTGCTGGCGCTGCTCATCGCCATTGTCCTCGGCATCACCCTCGGCGTGGCGGCTGCCCTCTGGCGCGGCACCCTGATCGATACCGCCGCGATGCTCTTCGCCCAGCTTGGCGTGTCGATGCCGGTCTTCTGGCTCGGCATCCTGCTGATGCTGCTATTTGCAGTACAACTCGGCTGGCTGCCCTCCATCGGCCGCGGTGACCCTTTGCTCGAGGCCATCGGCGCCGCCGCCACAGGCCGTCCCGGGCCGCTGTTTAATTCCCTGGCTCATCTCGCCATGCCCGCCCTCACCCTGGGCCTCAACAGCGCCGCCGTCATCAGCCGGCTCGTGCGCTCGACCATGCTCGAAACCCTCAACCAGGATTTCATTCGCACCGCCCACGCTAAGGGCTTGGGCGTGTCGCGCGTGATCCTGGTCCACGGACTGCGCAACGCGCTGCTGCCGATCGTCAGCGTCATTGGCCTGCGTTTCGGCGCCCTACTCGGCGGCGCCGTTTTGACTGAGAACATTTTCGGCTGGCCCGGACTCGGTCAGCTTGCCGTCGCATCGATCTCCCAACGCGACATCCCTTTGGTCCAGGGCATCGTTTTGTCTTTCGCTTTGATGTTCGCCTTGGTGAACCTAATCGTCGATCTGTTTTACACCGTGATCGATCCACGCATTCGGCTGGAATAGATGATCAAGCTGACCCGCGAAAATCCGTCCCTGCTGATTGGTGGCAGCATCGTCACGCTCATCGTCGCCTTCGCGTTGCTCAGCCCATGGTTCTCCCCCTATGACATCGAAACCATGGACATGCCCAACCGCTTTGCCTTGCCGAGCGCCGGCCACTGGCTGGGGACCGACAATTTCGGCCGCGACCTCTGGACCCGGATGGCCCAGGGTGCGCGGATCTCGGTCTCCATCGCCGTTGCTTCCGTCGCCATTGCGGCCGTCGTCGGCACCATCGTCGGACTCGTGACCGGGTATTTCGGCGGTTGGGTCGACCTTTTGGTTATGCGCATCGTCGATGTCTTTCTCGGTTTTCCACCGATCATCCTGGCGCTGGCCATCATCGCCGCCCTCGGCCCCGGCATACAAAATCTGATCCTCTCTCTCGCCGCCGTCTTCTGGACCGAATACGCCCGTGTCGTTCGCTCCGTCACCTTGGCCCAGCGTGAGATCGACTACGTCGCGGCCGCCCGCGCCATTGGCGCCTCGCACACCCGCATCCTCCTCATCGAGATCCTGCCCAATATCATCGGCCCGGTGATTGTCCTCGCCACCCTGGGCCTCGGCACCGCCATCATTGCCGAGTCCGGCTTGAGCTTCCTCGGCTTTGGCGTCGAGCCACCGACGCCGACCTGGGGCTGGACGCTCTCTTTCGGTACCCGCTATCTGCGCACTGAACCCTGGCTGTCGATCGTCGCCGGATTGGCCATCATGGTCACGGTGCTTGGTTTTAACCTCTTCGGCGACGGCCTCCGCGACTATCTCGACCCGCGCGGGGTCGCCCGCAAAGTCAAACGCGACGACTCCTAGGCATCGGCCCAAAAGGACCCTCTCATGGCAAACGAATACCAACTGACCACACCGAAATTCACCACCATGGCCGATGGCACCGACGCGGTGCTCCATATCACCGAGATTGTCGGCAGCGCCGGCGACGGTCCTACCGTCGGCATCTCCGGCGCCATCCATGGCGATGAGAACACCGGCTCGCAAATTATCCGCGCCCTCTGGCCCATCCTGGTTCGAACGCCGTTCAAAGGCCGCATCAAGCTCCTGCCGGTGGCCAACTCCCGCGCCTTTGCCGTCAATCATCGTTTCACGCCGGTTGATGAGCTCAACCTCAACCGTCAATTCCCCGGCGACCCGAAGGGCTGTTATACGGATCAATTGGCCGCAGCCATTGAGCGCGAGTTTCTCGACCAGATCGACATCCATTTCGACATGCATTCCGGGACCGACCGGCCGACGGTCGATTATGTCTATATCCTCAATGGCGAGAAGTTTTCCCGCGCCTTCGGCTCTCGCGTGCTTTATCGCCCGAAGGCCGGCATCGGCGGCACCACGTTCTCCGGCACGACCAAGAGCGTAACCATCGATAAGCGCGGTATTCCGGCGGTCGTCGTCGAACTCGGCGGCGGCATCATAGATCAGACACCCTACGTGAAGCGCGGCGTCGACGGCCTCGTCAACATGCTGAAACAGGCCGAGGTCCTGGACGGCGAACCAACACCGCCGCCGCCGCAGGTCGTCGTGCGCGGCATCGCCGGCATCCGCCCCAGCCAAGGCGGCTGGCTCGAAACCGAGGCCCCTCCGCTGGGCGAGGAGATCAAAGGCGGCGCGGTGCTCGGGCGCGTGATCAGCCCCTACAGTTTTGACGAGCTGGAGGTAATCCGCAACCCGGTGGAGAACGGCATCATGATCCTCTCGCACCTCAGCCGAAATCTCGTCGATCCCGGCAACTACGGCTACATGGTCGGCGACCTCGCCGAAGCCGAGGATTGAGGCCATGACAACCAGTCACACCCGATCCGCGGAGCTATTCGCTCGCGCCGCCGCTATCGTCCCGGCCGGCGTCAGCTCAAATACCCGATCGCGTCAGCCTCACCCGCTCTATTTCAGCCGCGTGGAAGGCGCCTACGCCATCGACATTGATGGTAACCGCCACCTCGACCTGACCATGGGAAACGGCGCGATCATGCTCGGCCACGGCTATCCGCCCGTGCAGGAAGCCGTCTCGCGCGCCCTCGCGGCTGGGCTCACCTGCGGTGTCGAATCCGCCGCCATGGTCGATGCCGCCGAGGCGTTTATGAGCGCCGTCAAATGGCCCGACATGGTTCGCTTCACCAACACCGGGACCGAGGCGGTACAGCACGCCCTGCATGTGGCCCGTCACGCCACGGGACGCACCCGCATCGCCAAGGTCGAGGGCAGTTACCACGGCTGGTCCGACGAAGTGTTCGTTAGCGTCTGGTCCGACCTGTCCCAGGCCGGCACGCCGGACGCGATTGTCCCGCTACCGCAATTCGCCGGCCAACGCCGCGATCTCGTCGACCAGGTCGTGGTCGTGCCCTTTAACGATATCGAGCGCACGCTTTCCGTACTCGATGAAGTCGGCGGCGACCTGGCGGCCCTGCTTCTCGAACCGGTGATGATCGATATCGGTTTCATCCCGGCCACCACCGATTACCTAAAGGCGCTGCGCACGGCTGCCGATAGGCACGGCTTCGTGCTGATCTATGACGAGTTGCTCACCGGTTTCAATCTCGCTCCCGGCGGTGTTGCCGACAGTTGCGGCGTCGCGCCTGATCTCGCGCTCTACGGCAAGGCCATTGCCAACGGTTACCCCATCGCCGCCATGGCCGGTCGTGAGGACTTGATGCGCATGACCGAACCGGGTAAAGGGCCCGCCTTCGTCGGTACCTTCAACGGCCATGGCGTCTCGGTGGCCGCCGCCGCCGCCGTTTTGCCGATCCTTGCCAAGGGCGAAGTACAGCAAACCCTGGCGGCACGAGGCCAACGCCTTGCGGGATCATTCTCCGCTGCGGCCGCGGACACGGGCGTTGCCGCGCGCCTGGTAACCGGCGGCTCGCACATCCACTGGTATTTTCTTACCGGCGATGTCACCGACTACCGCTCGGCGGCAAGAACCGATGCCGCCGCCTACGCGGCCTTCACCGGTGCACTCGGCGCCCGTGATATCCTCTATTTGCCGAACCCGCTGTCCCACCACGCCATTTCCCTGGCCCATGAGGACGCGGTACTGGACGAGATCGAGACCGCCTTCGTGGCCGCTCTCGGTGCCACCGCACGGCACTGACAATAATGTCGGCAGCATCACATCCTGCGGCCGACGCGGCACCCCTTCTGCGCGTCGCAGGGCTGACCACCGAGCTCGCCCTCCCCGGCGGACGCGTGCGCGCCGTCGATGACATTTCTTTCGCCATCGCACCCGGCGAAACCCTCGGCGTCGTCGGAGAGTCCGGCTGCGGCAAATCCATGATGGCGCTTTCGCTACTCGGCATCGCCCCCAATCCGCCGGCGATCGTTTCCGCCGGCACCGCACATTTCGACGGTGTCGATCTCCTCGCCCTGGATCCGGCAGGTCTGCGCCGGTTGCGCGGCAACCGCATCGCCATGATTTTCCAAGAGCCGATGACCGCACTTAATCCGCTGATGCCCATCGGCGCCCAGATCGTCGAAGTTTGCCGCCGGCATCTCGGTCATTCTCGTGCCCAGGCCGAGGCCTGGGCCGTCGAGTTGCTCGAACGTGTGCGCATCCCCGACGCATCCCGCCGTGCCCGCGACTACCCGCATCAGCTTTCCGGCGGCATGCGTCAGCGCGCCATGATCGCCATGGCGCTCGCCTGTGATCCCGTGCTGCTCATCGCCGACGAGCCGACGACGGCCCTCGACGTAACGATTCAGGCGCAGATGCTCGAGCTGATCAGCGATCTGCAGGAAAAGGCCGGCATGGCGCTGCTGCTGATCACCCATGATCTCGGGGTCATCGCCGAGATGGCCGATCGCGTGCTGGTAATGTACGCCGGCCGCAAGGTCGAGGAGGCGCCCGTCGTCGAACTGTTCAACCTCCCGGCACACCCCTACACCGACGGCCTGATGGCATCCGTGCCAAAACTTGGGGCATCCCTGTCCGGCACCGCCGGCGCCTTAACGGAAATCCCCGGCACCGTCCCGGCACCGCACGAGCTACCGGCCGGATGCGCTTTTGCCCCCCGTTGCGCGCGCGCAGACGAACGTTGCCGCGTTGAGCGGCCGATATTGCGTGACGTTCTTGTTGGCCATGAGACCGCCTGCTGGCATCCCAACCAGTCCGACGGCACGGCAGCGTCTGCAAGGACCGGCACGAATGTCTGAGCAGCAGACCTTGGAACCGCTGCTTGAGGCCCGCGACTTAGCCAAGCATTTCCCCCTGAAAGGACGCGATCGCGGACGCGTCGTACGCGCCGTCGATGGCGTCTCCCTGACCTTGCACGCCGGCGAAACATTGGGACTGGTCGGCGAATCCGGTTGTGGCAAATCGACGGTCGGCCGCGCCTTGCTCAGGCTGATCGAACCCACCTCGGGCCAAATCCTACTCGACGGCACCGATATTACCGGGTTGCCGATGGCAGCGTTCCGCGAGCACCGGCGACGGTTACAAATCGTCTTTCAGGATCCCTTCTCTTCGCTCAATCCTCGGCACCGCGTCGAAAAAATCCTCACCGCACCCTTCATCGTGCACAACACCGTCCCCCGCCGCCAACGGCGCGACAAAGTCGTGGAACTCTTGCAGCGGGTCGGCCTCGGCGCCGACCACTTGCGCAAATTTCCGCACGAATTCTCCGGCGGCCAGCGTCAACGCATCGGCATCGCCCGCGCGTTAGCGCTCAATCCGTCGATCATCGTATGCGACGAGGCCGTCTCGGCGCTGGACGTCTCGGTACAGGCACAAATCATCAATCTCTTGAGCGCTCTCCAACGCGAACTAAGAGTGGCCTTCCTGTTCATCTCCCACGATCTCGCCGTGGTCGAGCATATCAGCCATCGGGTCGCCGTCATGTATCTCGGTCAGATCGTCGAACTCGCCGAGCGCCGCCAGATCTTTGCTGATCCACGCCACCCTTATACGGAGGCGCTACTGGCCGCCGTGCCGGTTGCCAATCCCCAGCGCCCACGCAACCGCATCCGCGTCGTGGCAGGCGAAGTGCCAAGCCCCATCAACCCACCAAGCGGCTGCCGCTTCCACACCCGATGTCCGCTTGCCGACCGCCAATGCCAAACGCAAGCGCCACCCTTGCGGCAGGACACCGACGGACGCTTTCTAGCCTGCCACAAACGTTAGTCGGCCGGTCGGGACTCGGGCTCGATGATCGTTAACCGCGGCCGAAATACGGCATCGTCGGCGCCATAACAGTCGCGAACGGTATGTTCGCATCCAGCGGCATCCCGGCCATATGCACCACGAGATTGGCCACATGGGCGACATCCATCCTCGGCTCCGGCCGCATTGAACCGTCCGGCTGCAGCACCCCCTCGGTCATCCGCTCGGTCATTTCGGTCGCCGCGTTGCCGATATCAATCTGACAGACCATGATGTCGTGGTCGCGACCATCGAGCGCCGCCGACTTCGTCAAGCCCGTGATCGCATGTTTGGTCGCCGTGTAGGGCGCCGACAGAGGCCGCGGAGTATGCGCGGAAATGGAGCCGTTGTTAATGATCCTGCCGCCGCGCGGACTCTGCGCCTTCATCACCCGAAAAGCTTCGCGGACGCACCAGAACGATCCCGTAAGGTTGGTCGCCACCACGGTGTTCCACTGATCGTCGGTCAGCTCTTCCAAAGGCACCGCCGGCGCCGCACAGCCGGCGTTGTTGAAGACGACATCGACCCGCCCGAATTCCGCCACCGCTTTGTCAAAAAGCACCCGCACCGATGCCGGATCGGTCACGTCCGTCGGTACCGCAAGGGCAGCGGCGCCATCGACGCCGGCAGTCTCGATCGCCGCCTCCAGCGCTTCCCCGCGCCGTCCGACCAGAACCACCGAGAACCCTTCGCGCAGCAACGCCCAGGCCGAATGTTTACCAATGCCGGATCCCGCACCGGTAACGATTGCAACTTTGTTCATGTTCTCTCCATATTACGACGACGATCGCGACAGCGCGTCGATGCCGATCCAAGTTATCCGTAACGCGCCGCCGACCGCGCTCTAGCCTTGGCAGCCTCAACCACTCGATCACGCGGCGCGCTGGTTGTTACCAGTGAATCCAAGAGCCGGCGGGCGGCGTCCGTCACTTCATCGACCGCCAGCTCGAACGCCGCTTCATTGACTCGTGACGGTTTGGTTGATCCGCTAAGCTTGCGTACGAACTGCAAGGCGGACGCGCGAACCTCGTCATCGGTCGCCGGGGGCTCGAAATTGAACAATGTGCGAATATTGCGACACATCGGTCTCTCCATATGAGACAGTGGATCGGCCGCCTCGGTCAAAGGCGATACCCGCCAAACTGAGCACACACGACCGCTTGTTCCAAGGCTCATTCAGCTTCGGCGCCCATTAACTAATTTCCGAAAAGGAAGCCGGCTTAATGATTTAGTTAAATGACCCGACTAAGACGACTCACACGCATGAGTACTTTCACAAAGCTAACTCGGTGAGCTATAATAGCTTGAGGACATCGGCCCTCCAGCCGGCTTGAACGCGTCCCAAGGAGGTGGCCCTGCAGAGCCGCCTATTTCGGAACGAGCACCTATGAAAGACCTACTCCGTCCGACATACGAATGGCCCGACCATGCGCCGAAAGTAGTGTCTACGGAACGTCGGCTGGTCACGGTGCTATTCGCCGACATCGTCGATTCCACGAGGCTGGTCTTGGGTGTCGATCCGGAGGAGGCTAACGATCGGCTGATTCCGGCGCTCAACATCATGGCGGATCTTGTCTATCTATACGACGGTACCCTGGCGCAGGTGCTGGGTGATGGCGTGCTGGCTCTGTTCGGGGTGCCAAAGGCACTTGAGGAGCACGTCCTTCATGGCTGCTTGGCAGCCACGGAGATGCACAGGTCC
This sequence comes from Alphaproteobacteria bacterium, assembly GCA_021774445.1. Taxonomy (GTDB): domain Bacteria; phylum Pseudomonadota; class Alphaproteobacteria; order UBA6615; family UBA6615; genus SZUA-147. The sequence goes on along the minus strand of JAJFJA010000015.1, from coordinate 363,899 downwards.
ATAGCGGAACTTTCCGCCCGGGTGAGCATCCGGGTTGGTTTGAGCTCCGGCGAGATTATCGTCGAATTCTGCTCCAACGGTGAGTGTCGACCGGTCGGCGCCGCCGTCCACCTCGCAGCCAAGGCGCAGGCTCTGGCGCCCGCCGGGCATACGGTCCTCACCGAGCGAACATACACTCACGTTAGCCAACGCGTCACCGCCCGATCCTATCACCCGCTGAAGCTATCGCCTCATGTGGCAGCCACGCCGACCTTCATCTTGGAAGAGGTGCGGAGCCGAGAGCGGCCACTATCGTGGGCAAGACAAGAACCCGCCCCTTTTGTCGGCCGCAGGAAAGAGCTTAACCGCCTCAATACGGCACTGCGGAAAGCCGCTGGTGGTCAAGGCACAATGCTCCGCATTATTGGCGAGGCCGGCATCGGGAAATCCCGGCTGATCGATCAGTTCATTCATCAGCAGCCGGCCGCCGCCTTCCGCATCGAACGATGCGCGTTGCAACAACGACGCTTGCAGAATGCCTTCGAAGCAGCGACCGGCTTGCTGTTCCGCTTGCTGGGGATGGAGGTGAACGACGATACCGCTGATGTACCCGACCCGGCGGATCTGATCGCGGCAATCGAAAAGATCGGTGTGTTGCGCCCCGCAGAAATCCACACCACGCTGGACGTTATTGGTCTCGGGCACCGCACGTCGCCGGCCGCTGAACCGCAGTCGAAGCTCCGCGTGGCCATGCGCAGCATCGCCTTAATTGCCGCTGCCGTGTCGCAACAAAAACCGCTTTTATTCGTGCTTGACGACATGCATTGGTCGGACACCGCCACGCAGATCTTGGTCGAGGAACTCGCCAAGCGCGTCAGCGAGGCCCGAATACTGGTGGTCCTCAGCACCCGCGAGCGACCCGCTGAAGGCGCCGCACTCCTGTCCTGTGGCAGTGATGTGACCCTTGGGCCCCTCAATCGTCTTGAGAGCAGGCAGATCATCCAGCGGATTATTGGTTCCAGGTGGCATGTCAATCGGGACCTTCTGGACCTGATTGAGGAAAAGGGTCAGGGCAACCCATTCTTCATGGAGGAGTGCGCCCGCGTATGGCTCGAACAGCGATCGCGCGACTCTAAGGTAAATCCTGCGCGACACCCGCAGGCCGCCCACGTGATTCCCGAAACGGTACACGCGGTCCTGGCCGAACGCATCGATGCTCTGCCCCACCCCGCCCGGCAGCTTCTCCTGCTCATGTCGGTAATCGGCGAGACCGTTGACTTCAGAACGCTTCAGCACGTTGCGGCGAACGGGCTCGCTGTTGCGTTGGCGGCTCTTCCGCAACTTTTGGCAAGCGAGCTGATCTCGCGGACGCGTATCTTGCCGCAAGTGGAGTTTCGGTTTAGGCACGCACTGATCCGCGATGTGGCGTACAAGACCCTTCCCAAGAGCGCTCGTCAACGAATTCACAGCCAGGTTTATCAAGCGCTTCTGCGCCAAAGACAACACACCGCCCGCGCCTATCACGCCTTGCAGGCCGAGCGATGGCGCGAGGCCTTCACCTACTCCCACCTCGCGGCCAAGGACGCCGCGCGCAGCTCGCGCAATCGCGAGGCACGCGACCACTACTATGGCGCCCTTCTTGCACTAGATCATCTGCCCATCAACAAGCGCAACAGCCAGAGAAACGTGGATCTGCGCATCAGTGTCGCGTCGACCCTATCGAGGATGGGCAGGCACAGCGATGCGCGGAAAAATCTTACCATGGCTCTGCGAACAGCGCGTCGCCTCGGCGACCGCAAGCGCAGCGTAGTCGCCTTGTCCGATGTTGCGCTGCGCCAATGGTCGGATGGGCGGCTGCCAAAGGCCAGCGCCGCCAGCGCCCTGGCCTATCGCCTTGCTCTCGCCAACGGCATGACCGAAACCTCGATTCAGTCCTCGATCAGACTCGGCATGATCTTGGCGGACCGCGGCGATTACCGGCGAGCCAAGTCAACCCTACTTGAAGCGATAGATCTTATTCCCGAACGCCAAAGATTCGAGCCGTTTGGCTTGCTGGGCGTTGCAATCTCCGGTGCGCAAGCCAGCCTCGCGGCGGTCTACGGTGAGCTTGGGGAGTTCCAGGAGGCCTTCCGCATCGGTGACGAGGCCCTGCAGACCGCCGAACAATCCAAGCACCCTTTTAGCCTGCTCTATGCCGCCACCTACATTGCTCACGTTCTCGTCAGGCAAGGGCGCTTCGACAGTGCGGTCCCGTTGCTGGAACGCGCGATCGCAATTTGCGAGGAGACGGCTTCGGAAATCCTCTTCCCGTTGGCCTCGTCGCTGCTTGGCTATGCGTACACCCAAACCGGGCGATCGGCGGGCGGCATCTTACAGATGTGTGATGCTTTGGAGAGTTCGGTCGCGCAAGGCCTGGGGACACGGCGCGCCCTCGGGGCAACCTGGCTGGCCGATGCTTATCTTCGAATTGGTCAGACGCAACGAGCGGCGGAGCTTGCAAATAGCGCCCTGGCCGTCGCCGATCGGTCCGGCGAACTTGGGTTCAAAGCCTGGGCGCATTACACCCTCGGCTCGATCTACTTACAGCAACAATACGACGAGCGAGCCGGGCAAGAGTTTGCCCAAGCCGAACGGCTGGCAAAAGCCAGGGGTATGAAGCCATTGCTTACCCACAGCCGGTTCGGACGTCACCGAGTTGATCAGCACCGCGGCGGCACCTCGACCGCCGAAGCTGAGAACATCGTGCAAAGCTACCAGTCAATGGGCATGTCCCATTGGGCTGAGCGCGCGATCAAGGAGTTCGGCCTTGCTCGGCCCGCCGCGGCGCGTCTAACGCCTGGTCTCGTGTAGTAGTCCTTCGAGGCCCGGTAGATTGGTCAGAACAATATGGCCGTCGTGATAGGCGATGGCGCCAAGTTGTTGCAACCGCCGCAGACCCTTGTTGACACTTTCTCTGGTGACCCCAAGCATGTCGGCAAGCTCGTCCTGGGATAGCCGAATATCGATGCGCGTCCCGTGTTCCGTCAGAATCCCGTGGCTTGTGCCCAGTACCAGGAGCCGTTTCGTCAGCCGCCGCGGAATATCCAAGAAGATGGTCGACTCAATGATCTCGCTGGTCCATCTCAAGCGCTGACAAAGCAACTCCATCAATCGCATACAAAGCAACGGCCGCGTTTGTAGAAACTCGAGAAAATCTTGCCGGCCGACCCGCAACAGACGGGTCGGCACGAGGGTCACCGCGCTTGCCGTGCGTTCTTTGCCGTCCAGCACGGCAATCTCACCGAATATTTCACCGGCCTCCTGAATATTCAGGAAAATCTCGCGACCTTCCTCCGAGAACGATTTTATGCCGATCCTGCCCGAGACAATTCCGTACAACGCGTCGCCGTCGTCCCCTTTTTCAAAAATAGTCCAGTTGCCGGGATAATCGCCGACCCAGGCAACTGTCCGCAACTCGTGCAGTTCGACCCTGCCTAGCGGTCCCAAAAACTCACTTGCGGCAAGCGCGTCCACCTCAGCCGAGGTAGCGCGGCGCGACGCCACTAGCGCGGTTCCTGTTGCACCAATTTTTCCCAATACACTGTGTGTTCGAAATGATACCGGACGGATTTTCGCTCGGCCCTCCGATACTTGCCGGCCAGTGTATCAATAAGCCTGAGCGCGTCTTCTTTTTTTTGATCCACGCGCCCACGGGGCAGCCAGCGGTGCAAGGCGCCAACGTCTCCGGCCTCGTCTTCCGTTTCTTGATCGATAATGTTGGCGTAGTTACGGTCTTTGTAGTGCAACGACTTAGCGCGCGCCTCCAGCCGCACTCTTGTCGCTCCCGATATTATCTTTGCGGCATGGGCATCTGCCAACGTACGCCGGATGTTGACCATGGCCTCCGACAGCAACGGGTAGCCGAGCTCTTTCGGCCCATGCGAGACCGCAACCTCATCGTCGTCTTCGATCAGACCGTCGCGATAAGCCTCGAAGACCGACCCGACGCCGACCATGCCGAACAAGTTTAGCTCGGCCGCTCTGAGCGCCCCCATACTGGCGGCTCCGAGAACGTGAACGCCTTGCTGCATGGCGTACAGGATTTCCTTGTGCCAGACCGAGGGCACCATCTCAAAGTATCCGTCGATAATCCCGATTGCCGTCGGTTCAAAACGCAACGCTCGATAGAGGTCGCCGGCCTCAATTGGCGGCAAATAGATCGCATCGAGCCTTTCCCGCGCCTCGGCGGCAGACAGCGACGGGCCGGTAAAGACCACAATACTCATGCTGCAGCGCCCATGTGCCGCGCCTCGGCACGCGGGCCGGGCCGGTAGGTCGATGCGCCGATTATGCCCTCCAATCCGGGAATCACCACTCGAACAACCGGGATACCGAATGCCGACTTCGTCAGATCGACGACCCCGATCTCATCTATACCGCAACGCCCCAATTGCTTTGCCACGACACGAACGCCATCGTCCGCATCATCTATCGAACGCGTAGTGCAATCGCCGAACCGCCGCCCGGCGGGACACTCGATCGCCTGTCGCCATTGCGAATAGGTCTCGGGATCCAGGAAGTAGTCGTAAGAATCGTGGAAAATATCGTCTCGTGCCGCAGAAATAAAAGTCAGGCGACTCTGTGCCGCCTCTGTCAGCGCGCGCCGCAACGCCACTTCCCGTATCGGATGGCAGCCCACCCCGACCGCCGGGCGCATGGTGCTTTCCGGCGGACCGACCTCGTCGAGAATCCGGCATAGGAAGACCGGCAGCTCGACGTCGCTCGTACACTCCCAGACACCAACGAGGACACCCGCCTGACCGAAGCGCCGCAGCAAGTCGGCACATTGACCGTCGGCTATGTCGTCAAGGTCGACCTTCGTGCGTCGCTGCGCTTGCTCCGGCAAGAGCTTCCACATGGTCATCGCGTCTCTTTCGACAACCTCACAAATCCCGTGCAGCGTCGCCTCGGCCAGGCTGTTGCCGCTCGCCAGGCCATTGGAGTTCGGCAACTCATCGAATCTTGACGTCGCCGACACGCTGAGATCGAGATGAACGAGTTCGTAGGGCAGCCATAACATCTCGCTGTTTTGGATGTTTTCCCCCTTTATCCAAAGCCGGGCATCCCAGCTATCATCGCTAACCAGCACGTGCCGGTGGCGTTCGATGTCCAATAGACTTCGTGTCGCGCTAAGCTCCCGGTAGCTGCCGTACAACAATTGCGCTTCGATACGCTCGGCATGATAGGTCTCGATCGCCTCCATCACGCCCGACGCCTTGGCATAGGCAAGCGTCGAACCTTTGCCCTGCGAAACTGAAACCGACCGTGAGTTGGGCCGCGTCACCATCACCACCGGTATGCCGATCCGATCAAGACCGGTGACATTGGCAATGCGTGTGATGCCCATCGCGGGCAGGAAAGGCCGTACCCGCGATACGGTCCTTTCCGGAGACACACAGCGCCCCGTAAACCCGCTATTCATCGTCTACCTAACAATCAAGAAAACACTGTGGTGCACAGTTCTCTAACGCGAAATATATGTTCGCGACGCACCACCGTCGTCGAGCCCATCCTTCGGCCCGATATAGGTCCGAGCCGCCGCGTCATCCGCCAACCCGTGACCGGCCGCGCTGATATATGTCCGCGACGCGCCCCCGTCGTCGAGCCCGTCTTTCGGCCCGATATAGGTCCGTGCCGCCGCGTCATCCGCCAACCCGTGATCGGCCGCGCTGATATACGTCCGCGACGCACCGCCATCGTCCAAACCATCGATCGGCGGCAACCCGTCCGACGCCATATGCGAAGGCCCCAACGGTTCCAGCAATGAGTCGCAGTCCGTTTCACCCACCCTGTACAGCACCCCATCTGCACCACGCACTAAAGTCGTAGCCATCCTCGCACTCCTTTTCATGAGTATTTTCGTAGCTCTGAAAAAGTACGGGGCAGGCTGACAACCTGTCTGTGAACTGTTTCACATCGGCTGACTCCGTGCGGCGCGACGTCGAACAAAATATCCGACCCTACAGGTCAGGAAGCGCACCGGTCATGTCGGCATGGACGCCGCGCGTTCGGGCAGTCATGCTATGAGACAGTTCGATTGACCACTTCAGGAAGCCGAACGTCTTGGACATCGAACGACTTCGCGCCGACACGCCAGCCTGTGCCGAAATTTTGCATTTCAACAATGCCGGGGCGTCCTTGGTACCGGATCCGGTACATCACGCGGTACTGGAGCATCTGGAGCTCGAACGACGCGTTGGCGGTTACGAGGCCGCGGCCCGCGCCAACCAGCGCCTTGAGCATCTCTATGACACGGCCGCGGCGTTGTTGAATTGCCGGCCAACAGAGATCGCCTTCGTGGAAAACGCCACCCGCGCTTGGGACATGGCGTTCTACGCCATTCCCTTTCGCGCTGGCGACCGTATCCTCACCGCACAAGCCGAATATGCCAGCAACTATCTCGCCTTCCTGCAGATGGCCAAGCGACACAACGTGGTCATCGATGTCGTCCCCAACGACGACGACGGCCAGTTATCCGTTAACGCCCTTGCGGAGATGATGGATGACCGGGTCAAGCTCATCGCCATAACCCATGCACCAACTCAGGGCGGCTTGATCAATCCCGCTGCCGAGGTTGGCCGCGTTGCACGCCGGCACGGCACGCTCTTCCTCCTCGATGCCTGCCAATCGGTCGGCCAGATGCCCATCGACGTCACGGAAATCGGTTGCGATATGCTGTCCGCAACCGGACGCAAATATTTGCGCGGCCCACGCGGCACCGGACTTCTTTATGTCCGCCAGGACCTCATCACCAAACTGGAGCCGCCCTTCATCGATCTTCACGCCGCTGACTGGATCGGCCTGAACAGCTTCGAGATTCGTGCCGACGCCCGCCGCTTCGAGACCTGGGAAAGCTACGTTGCCGGCCGGCTTGGCCTAGCCGCCGCGATCGACTATGCCCGAAACCTGGGCCTCCCCAACATACGGGCGCGGGTCGACCACATCGCCGGCTTGCTCCGAACCCGGTTAGCAGAGCTTCCCGGCATCACGGTACACGACCTCGGTATCGACAAATCCGGCATCGTTACCTTCACCTCGGACCAAGAGACATCCCTATCCATTCATCAACGGATGCGCCGCCGGGGTATCAATATTTCGGTCTCGCCCACCAACTACGCCCGCTTGGATCTCACCCGCCGCGGCCTGCCGGACTTGGTCCGCGCTTCGGTCCACTACTTCAATACTGAATCGGAAGTGGATCGCTTCTGTCGCTGCTTGACCGCTGCCTGATGCCCGGCTCCTACCTCTGCCGGCCCATGGACATTGAACCCACCGATATCCCCGCCGTCGTCGGCGCCTACAGACTGGTGGTCAGCTTGCCCCACCCGCTCAACATCGCGCTGCCAGGCCGCCGGCCGGCCACGTTATTGCCGGGATACTTCGCCTATTGCGGCAGCGCCTACGGGCCGGGCGGCTTGCGGGCACGCATTGCCCGCCACCTCGACCGAACCAAAACCCCGCACTGGCACATCGACCGACTGACCGCTCAGGCCCCGATCGTCGAACTGCACCTGGAGCCCGACAGCAGCGAATGCGAGATCTTGGACGACCTGCTCGCCCGACCCGGCGTCGCCGTGCCGATCCCGCGTTTCGGCAGTTCCGACTGCCGTCGCTGCCCGGCGCATCTCGTGTCGCTGCCGGTCGAGCTAGTCGTCGCCAAACCGGCTCGCCAACAGCGCCACGATGATGGCCAACAGCAACAGTAGGCCCAGGGCCCCGCGCAAACCGACCCACGAAGCCACCAAACCGATTATTGGTGGTCCCACGAGGAGGCCCGTGTAACCGGCCATAGCCACGGCCGCAATCCCCGTACCGACGGCAAGCGAGGAGACGGTTGAGGCCACCCGGATCGTCAGCGGAAAGACCACCGCCGCCCCGGCGCCGACCAGCAAGAACCCCGGTAGCGTCCACGGCGCGGTCGGCCCGACGAGAACAAGGACCATGCCGACAACCATCAACAACCCGGCGCTGCGCATCACCGTCGAAATACTGCCGACCCTACCGATCAGCCAGTCCCCCGCAAACCGACTAACCGTCATCGCGGCGGCGAACATGATGTAGCCGGCAGCCGCGATCTCCGGGCCTGCAAGGAAGCGGTCGCGCAAATAAACTGCGCTCCAATCGCCAATCGCCCCCTCAATCAGCAACGCGGCAAAAGCGACCACGCCAAGCGCCAGTAGCGGCCCTCGTGGCAGCGCGAACACCGACGGCGCGGCCGTCCGGTCCGGCTGGTCGCGGACCAACCCCGGGCATGTGAGGACAATCAGCAGGGCCAGAGCCACGCCGACGCCCGCCAAATGAACTTCCAGGGGAATCCCGGCCGTGGCGGCGGCCCCACCCGATATGGCGCCGATCAACGTACCGGCGCTGAACATACCATGCAGCCGTGACAAAACCGGCCGACCGTAGCGTGTCTCGCCGGCCGAAGCATTGGCGTTCATCGCCACGTCCAACGCACCGACAAACCCGCCGAACAGCAAAAGCGCACCGGCCAGCGCCAACATATTCGGGGCGAGTGGCACCAGAATCAGCGACAGCATCGCCGCCGGACCGGTGACGATCGCGATACCGCGACTGCCGAGGCGGCCGATGAGCCATCCTGCCACCGGCATCGACATCATGGCGCCGGCGGCCAGGCCGAACAGCGCTATTCCCAGCGCGTCATAACTCAGTCCCAACGCTTCCCGGGTCTCGGGAATCCGTGGAAACCAGTTCGCCAGCGCAAAACCACTGGCCGCGAATATACTGCCCACCGCGAGTAAAAAGCGCCGTTGAGCGCCGCCGCTCGCCAGCCCGGTGTCGTCGATCTGTTGTGCCATGGCCGCCAAGCTACACGGCAGCCACGGCTGCTTCTAGCTGTTTAGACCCGCCGCGGCCCGCTCCTGATACAACCGCGCCAAGGGACTATGGGGCTTGGCTTGCGAGCGCTCACTCGCCAGCCCGCGCGCCAGTCCAAATTGTCCAGCGCGCAGCGCCGCTTCGATCAGCGTCAGGTCCAAGATGTCGCGTTGGGCATGGCTGCCGCCAAACCGATGCGCACGACTCCGGATCGGTCGCAGCAGCGCCACGGCGGTGTCATAATCGCCCTGTCCAAAGGCACGGATTGCCTTGACCACCGGCAATCCGACATCCGCTGTCATCATCGCGTTACTTCCAGGCTCGCCGCACCGACGTTCCATGGTTGCAACCATCCGGTCTATGGCATCCAGTCGCCCACAACCGGCAAACGCCATGGCCGCATGCGCATCGTTGAAGGCATAGAACCCCCCGTCGGCGCGCGGCTCCCAATCGTCCGCCAACGCCGACAATCGCTCACCGAGGTCGACTCCGCGAAGATGCAAACGCCAAAGCAACGCCGAGGCATCCACCATGTCCAACACGACCTCGGATCGCTCGCCCCGGATCGGACGATCATAGAGCGCCAGCACCTTGTCGAAATCGCCGGACTCGAGATGATAAAGTGCCAGATGCCACCAGTTGTGAACGGCAAAGAAATTGTCGGGTGCCCAATCCTCCTCGCGTGACGTCAACCATTGAATACCGTCGTCGTCGCGTCCCTGCATCTCCATCACATGAACCACCGCGTGCAAGGCCCAACAGTCGCGCGTGTTGCGGGCTAACGCCGCCCGTCCTCTTTCCTCCGCCCGGCCATAATCACCGCATTCCTCGAGGCCAAATGCATGCATACCGAGTAAGGCGTGATATCCCGGCATATCATCGCTCCAGGCCGGCAATACCCGTGCCACCCGATCGCGGAGGCTGCGGGAATCGCCGACGAAGAAATCGCTCACATGGGCAACCTGCGAGGCCAAAATGTCCCATGGGTGCCCGATCAGCACGTTCTCCAGCGCTTCGATCCCGGCGCGCCAGTCTCCGGCCAGAAAACCGCGGACGGCCGCAAGGTGTTCGCGTTCGCGATCATTGGCCGACAGATCTTTCGCCGCGTCGTAGCTCGACTGTGCCTCGGCCATCGCCGGGCGCTCCGTCGCCAAGATATGCAGATAGGCACGCATACAGTGCGCCATCACGAAATCCGGACTTTCGGCGACCGCCGAATCGACTGTCGCCACCGGATCGGCCGAGTAGCATTGCAGTTCGGCCAACGCCGTCTCGAAGGCGTCGAGCGCCTTTGCGCTCGCACCACTAACAGCGACACCCCGCATATCTTGCATCCGTCTCCTCCTCGCTGAGATAATCTCAATAGATTACGTAATAATTATTACTTATTTTTACCGCATTGATCAGTGTTACCGCAAGATTTGAGTCCAACCAAAGGTCGCACGAACGCACCTTCATTCTACCGTCGTTACATCTCTATTTAACCGTTTCGGCTCATCATTGTGCCACATGTCTTCTCAATGAGTGTGGATATGAAGAAGCTAGCCGGAGCCGCTGCGCTCGCCCTTTTTTCTTTATTGGCCGCAAACAGCTCGTCGGCCTCGTCCTGGACAGTCGTAGAGCTTCGCGGCACCGCGGAATCGTCGGCCGTCCATGGCTCCCGGTCGCTCCAAACCGGCGACGAGTTGGTCCCCGGTACCATCGTCTCGAGCGGCACCGGCAGTCGGGTGGCATTGGCCCAAGGCGGCAACGCCATAATCCTACTGGGTCAAAGCGAGATCGAAATACCGGAAGAGCCGGGGAACAACGGTATTACGCGCATTATTCAGCGGTTCGGGCAGGCAATTTTCGACGTCACGCGGCGCCCGAAGGAGCATTTTCAAGTCGAAACACCCTATTTGATCGCCGGTGTCAAAGGTACCCGCTTCGCAATCACTGTCGATGCGTCTCACGGTGAGCTCACTGTACTTGAAGGGGTCGTTGCGGCAAGTTCATCTGCGGGAGAAGGCACCACCGACGTACTACCTGGCCGATCCGCGAGCGTCCGAAGCGATCAGCCGGGATCGGTCCAGGTAATCGAAACGCCCGCCGCAGACAACCGCTTCTGGGATCGCCGAACACACCTTCTCGATGCGGTTCCGGCCCAAGCCGAGGAAGTCGAGAATGTAAAGAATAATACCGGCAACGGTAACAGCAACTCTAACGGCAACAGCGGCAGTAACAGCGGCTCTAACAGCAAAAGCGGCAACAGCGGCAGCGGCAGTTCTAACGGCAACAGCGGCTCTAACGGCAATAGCGGCTCCAACGGTAACACCGGCAACGGCAACAGCGGCACCAGCGACAGCTCTAACGGCAACGGCGGCTCCAACGGCAACGGCAACGGCGGCTCCAACGGCAACGGCAAGCATCAAGCGCGACTGAACCCGCTCTGCAATACTGTGTCAGAGGCAACCAGGTCGGCGACCGCCATCTATCCCGCTTCTGATCCCAACGCTTGTCAGTCCGAACGGTAGTCCGGTAGCGCCGAGCAGCGGCCATGGCCCAAACGACCACCGCTGAGCCATCGATAGGACAACCACGCCATTACCGGACCTACGGCCTAATCATCGTCGCCGTTGCCCTTCTTCAGTTGACGGGCCTACTGCGCTTCGTTGACAGAGAACTCGCGGACGTCCGTTTCCAGGCGGCAACGCGGGCCGCTTCACAGCAGATCGTGCTCGTCGAAATGGACGCGCGCAGCCTGGCGGAGTTGGACGTCTGGCCTTGGCCGCGCCGACACTACGCGACAGCCTTGGAAAACCTTGTCGCTGCGGGCGCCCGACAGGTCGCTTTTGACATTGACTTTAGTGCCGCCTCGGAAGCCGGCAATGATGCAACCTTCGAAGCGGCGTTGCGCCGCAACGGAGATAAGGTCCGCCTATCCGTCTTCCAGCAGGTCGGCACCGATGCGGCCGGTGAGCCCTATCTTCACGCGACTCGCCCAATCGACCGATTCCGCCAATATGCGGAGTTGGTCTCCATAAACGTCCGGCCCGATGCCGACGGTTTGGTGCGATCCTACCGGGCGACTAGCAGCATCGATGGCCATGACTACGCGTCCATAGCCGCGGCGCTCACCGGCATCGACAGATTCGCCAGCAACCTGTTCTCGATAGATTACGGGATCCGGCCCGACACGATTCCGCGCATTTCTTTTATCGATGTATGGCGCGGCGATTTTGACCCGACTGAGATCGAGCACAGGTCCATAATCATTGGCGCCACGGCAGTGGAGTTGGGCGATCGGCTTGCGGTGCCGATATGGCATAACCTCTCGGGTCCAATGCTCAACGTGATTGCGGCGGAATCGCTGTTGCAAGATCGCGCCTTACAATCACTTCACCCGATTCTGACACTGCTCCTGGCCTCTGCCATCGTCGTCATCTTCACACCCGCCTTCGCCAGATGGAGCTGGCGGCAGGCGACGATGGCGACGACCGTCACATCCCTCAGTGGGTTTGTCGCCACGGCTGTAGTTCAGCACTACATGCCGATCATGGTCGATCTGGCAGTCATTCTGTTCGCCTTGACGCTTACCTTCGGCATCAGCCTGTTTTCGCGAATCGATCAGCAACACCTGCGAATTATTCTGGACGGTATTGCGGCCAATCGCCGGCGGGCCTTGCTGCAGACCGTCGTCGAGCAGAGCGCCGATGGCGTGTTGATCCTCGATGACGCGGGAGGAATCATTGCTGCAAATCCGTCCTGCGCACGCCTGTTCAGCAAGGAGATGACTGCACCGGAATCGCCGGTCCAGGCTCTCTTCGTGCCGGCTACCGACGAAACCTCGGCAATATTTCTCGAACATCTCTCGGCGTCGGATCCGCGTGCCGCCGATGGTATCCCGCATGAGGTCATCGGCGTGCGACCCGACGGGGACCGAATTGAACTGGAACTGCTGGTCAACGAGGTTGCCGTCAATCACGGCCGGATCAACCGCCAGATCGCCGCCTCGGTTCAGCGCAACTTGGTTTGTACGATCCGTGATATCACCGAACGCAAGCGCATGGATGCGATGAAGCATCGCGCACTGGAAGAATCTCTCCAGGCCGCTCGGGCAAAATCCGACTTTCTGGCAACCATGAATCATGAGCTGCGCACGCCACTGAACCACATCATCGGTTTCGCTGAAATGCTGCGCGAAGGCTACACCGGGCCGCTAAACGAGAAGCAACTTGATTATGCCAGCGGCATCGCAGCTTCGGGCAAGGATCTGTTGCATTTGATCAGCGAAATTCTGGAATACGCCAATCTCGACAAAGGAGCCTTCACCGACCTTAAAGAGGAAGACGTCACCGCTTTCGCGCTCGTCGAAGGCTGCGTGGACGCTATGCGCGATCGTGCATCGGACGCCAATATCGACCTCATGAATACCGCGAACGCGACCGATTCAACAATGATTAGGGTCGACCAAGGCGCGATCCGGCAGGCCCTGCTGAACATCCTTTCGAACGCCATCAAGTTCAACAAGCCCGACGGCAGGATCCTGGTCGATGCCCAAGCGAGCGATGGAGAGCTCTATATTGTTGTTTCAGACACCGGCATCGGCATGACCCCGCAGCAGGCCGAATACGCCTTGCAGCCGTTCAGCCGCATCGAAGGCGCAATGCGCCGCGGCAAAGACGGCACAGGCTTAGGGTTGCCTCTGGCAAAATCCCTCATCGAAGCCCACGGCGGCAGCCTGACCCTGCATAGCATTCCCGACCAGGGCACAACCGTCTACGTGACCATCCCCGCGCGCCGCGTATTTTCGGCTGCACCCGGAACAGCGGGTGCCTAGCGCCAGCCGCATGTTACCTTATCATCATGACTGCCATCCAAAGCCACTCTACAATCACTTGCCCCGATTGCGGCCATCAGGCGGTTGAGTCGATGCCGACCGACGCCTGCCAATATTTCTACGATTGCCGGGGATGTGCGGCTGTGTTGAAGCCCTTGGCAGGCGACTGTTGCGTGTTTTGCTCATACGGAACGGTCCCTTGCCCACCGATCCAGCAAAGCGGAGGCAAGGCGGACAAATCTTCCTGCTGCTAGCGGTTCGCCCGACTCTGGCCCGCAGATCGGCCCAGCGGCTGCGCCCGGATCGCCGGCCATTTCAGCAGGCCGTCACGCCTCGCCGCTAGACTGCCACGGCGAGGCGCGCTATTTGAACCCAGCTTTGGCGGCCACGGCCCGGCAAGCGACAGACCCACTCCCCGCTATGGAGGCGTTCCCATGACCGAGCATCGCTCGGACCGGTGGCACGAGGATTACCGCCAGCAACTCGCAGAGCTTCGGGCCGGTGTCGAAGACGACCCCCAGCGTAACCCGATTGCCGCATTGGCCTTTCGCATCTCGCGCGACCTGGAATCCGGCCAGCGGTCCCTGACCGACCTGGACGAACTCGTCAAACGCCTCAGCGATGATGCCTTCCGCGAACGCGCCAATCGCTTGGCCCGCTACCTTGACCTGCCCCAAGCCGGCGACGAAAAACGGCTGCGCGCCTTCGTTCAAAAGCAGGCGCAGGGCGGTTCCCTGCCCTTCGAGGAGTTCAGCGCTCAATGGCAGCGCGCTCGGGTCGGCGTGGTGTTCACCGCTCATCCGACATTCGCCATCTCCGAAACGCTCTCCGGCCTGCTGGCAAAACTCGCCGAGAGCTTCGACGACCCCGAGCGTCAGCGCTGGCTGCAAGGTGAATTGACCGCACTGCCCCACCGCAACCAGCAAACCATCGACATCGCCTATGAGCACCGCCTGGCCCAAGCCACGATCGTCGAATGGCGGACGGCCAATGCCGATTACACCCGCATTCTGCTCGAGGAATCGGCATCCCTCTACCCCGATAATTGGCGCGAACTGCGCACCCAGATCTCTACTTGTGCCTCCTGGGTCGGTTACGACCTCGATGGCCGCACCGACATCCATTGGTGGCACTCGCTGCGCCATCGCATTGCCGAAAAGCACACCCAGCTCATCCACTACCGCGACGCGATCCAACGTCTCGCCCGCACGAACGATCGTGATCCCGGCGCCGCGCCACTCGTTGCGGCCATCGACCTGCTCGATGCCGCGATCACGGTGGCCGAAGGCGACTTGCGCGCCTTTGACGGCGAGGTAGAGCACGCCGCGGCGCTGGCGCCTGCCGCCAATCGCCTGACCGACGGCAATCAGCGTCGTCTGACCAACCGCAAGGCTTTATTGGAACGTTTCGACGCCGCCATCTCGACCGCTGAGGCCGACGGTTTTTGCCGTGAAATCATGGTCCTACGAGACGAAGTGGCCAATGTAGGTTTCGGCACCGCCCACATCCACCTACGCATCAACGCCGCCCAGCTTCACAACGCCATCCGCAAGGTTCTCGACGTTAATGATCTGGAGGTGCCCTCGCGGCTCCTGACCGCGCGGCTCAACGACCTGATCCGTGTCGCGGAGCCGGAAACGGTCAACTTCGGATCCTTGCTGCTGGAGCGGGCCACGGCGAAGCGCCAGTTCATATTACTGTCTCAGATCCTCAAGCATGTCGACAGCGACACGCCGATCCGTTTCCTCATCGCCGAGTGCGAACAGCCGCTGACCGTGCTGACCGCCTTGTATTTCGCGAAACTCTTCGCCATCGAGGATCGCGTAGACATATCGCCGCTGTTCGAAACCGCGGACGCCCTGGAGCGTGGTACCCGTCTGGTGGATCAGCTCCTCGAGACCGAAGCCTACCGCGACTACGTCCATGCCCGCGGCAGGCTCTCCATCCAGACCGGCTTCTCCGACGCCGGCCGGTATATCGGCCAAGTCGCCGCGACTCTTGCCATCGAACGCTTGCATATGAAGCTCGCCCGCTTGCTCGAGGCCCGCGGCCTGACCGATGTCGAGGTTGTGATCTTCAACACCCACGGGGAATCCGTCGGCCGCGGCGGCCACCCGGCCAGCCTCCAGGACCGCCTGTCCTACGTTCTCAGCCCGACGGCGCGGCGGCTTTATCAGGACGCCGGCATCCCGCTTGTGCATGAGACCAGCTTCCAGGGCGGCGACGGCTATCTGCTCTTCGCCCGGCCGCGGCTCGCCCGGGCCACCCTATTCGGCCTGCTGCAGGCCGCCTATGAGGACCCGGATGACCACCCCGAGGACCCATTCTACGCCGACACCGACCAAAGTCTGGACTTCTTCCTCCGCCTTAAGGCTTGGCATGAGGCCCTGCTACAAGACACCGACTATCGTATCCTCCTAGCCTCTTTCGGCACCCATCTGCTGTTCAATACCGGCTCCCGCCGGTCGCGGCGGCAGCATGAAATTATTCCCCCGGAAGGCCAGGACGCCCTCCATCTGCGCGCCATCCCACACAACGCCATCTTGCAGCAGCTCGGTTATGTCGCCCATGCGGTCGGGGGTATCGGCTCGGCGACGCAGATGGAGCGCGAGCGATTTATCGACACCTGCCAGCGCTCCCCGCGCTTGCTCTCCTTTATGGACCTGATCGCCCACATCAAACGCCATGGCAGCCTCAGCGCGGTCACCGCTTATGCCAGTCTACTCGACCCCGGCTACTGGTCCGCCCGTGTTCACGCCGGCGGCGAAGCCGACCACAACGAGAACTTCCGGCACCTCGTGCGCCTGCTCGATGACGATCACCGTAGTACCGCCATGCGCCGCGCCATCCACCGGCTGCGCGAGGATGAATTCGACCTCCACACTTTGTTCGACGCTATCGGCCTCGACCCTCGGCCGGCCGCGGACGAACGGATGGACACCGACTTACTGCACGCGATCCGCATCGCCGTCATCATGCATATCTTCCTGCTGGCCATGCGCATCCCCCATTTTTCGACCCGAGACGACATCTCCCACGATGACATCCTCAAGCTCATCCTCCGCCTTGATATGCCGCCGGCCCTCGAACTTCTGCGGGTGGCCTTCCCCGTCGCGTCCCCTGATGAGGGCGACATCAGCCTGACCGAGCCGGCGAGCTACCGCGCCGACCCCTACAGCGGCTATCAAGAGCTCAACGAGACCTTTATCGACGGTATGGAACGGGCCTACGACCTGGCCCGCCGCATCGGGCTCGCCATCTCCCACCATTTCGGCGCCCACGGCTAGCCCCGCCCGGTCTATCGAAGCGGCTGGTCCCCAAGACCGAGCTGAGCTACCGTCCTCCCCAGCAACCGAACGGCGACAGCATGGCCCGCGTACTGATCACCAGCGCCCTCCCCTATATCAACGGCATCAAGCATCTCGGCAACCTCGTCGGCTCGATGCTGCCGGCGGATGTCCATGCGCGTTTTCTGCGCCAGCGCGGCGACGACGTACTCTATATCTGCGCCACCGACGAGCATGGCACGCCGGCTGAGCTCGCCGCCCACGAAGCGGGTCTCGAGGTCGCCGAATATTGCCGCATCCAGTATCAGGCCCAAGCCGATATCGGCCGGCGCTTTGGCCTTTCCTTCGATCATTTCGGCCGCAGTTCCTCGCCGCAGAATATCGAGCTGACCCAGCATTTCTGCCGCAAACTCGATGAGCACGGCTTTATTGACGAACGCACCAGCCAGCAGGTCTACGCCATCGATGATGGCCGTTACCTACCCGACCGCTACATCGTCGGCACCTGCCCCCACTGCAAATACGAGCAGGCCCGCGGCGACCAATGCGAAAATTGTACCCGCCAGCTTGACCCCCAGGACCTGCTGGACGCTCGGTCTGCGATCACCGGCAGCACCAATCTTGAGGTTCGAGAGACCCGACACCTCTTTTTGCGCCTCGATTCTCTGCAGGATCGCCTGTCGGCCTGGATCGGCCAGCATCAGGACTGGCCCCTGCTGGTCACCTCCATCGCCAAGAAGTGGCTTAAGGAGGGTCTGCGGGAACGCTCGATCACCCGCGATCTGGCATGGGGCGTGCCGGTCGATCGCCCTGGTTTCGAGAACAAGGTCTTCTACGTCTGGTTCGACGCCCCCATCGCTTACATCGCGGCCACCAAGGAATGGTCCGATCTAGATCCCCAAAACAGGGATTGGCGATCCTGGTGGTATGCGGCCGACGACGTGCGTTACGTCGAGTTCATGGCCAAGGACAACGTCCCCTTCCACACCATCAACTTCCCTTCGACCCTCATCGGCTCGGGCGAGCCATGGAAACTTGTTGATTACGTCAAGGGCTTCAATTGGCTGACTTTCTATGGCGGCAAATTCTCGACCAGCCAGCGGCGCGGCGTTTTCATGGACAAGGCGTTGGAGGAATTTCCCGCCGACTATTGGCGTTACTGGCTGATTGCCAACGCACCGGAAAGCAACGATAGCTCTTTCACCTTTTCTTCCTTCAGCCAGATGGTGAACGCCGATTTAGCCGACAATCTGGGTAACTTCGTCAGCCGCTGCCTCAAGCTCACCCAATCGCGCTTTTCCGCGGCCGTGCCCGAGGGCGGCACGCCGGACCTGCCCGAGCAAGACCTGGCCGCCGCCCTCGACACCAAAATCGCGGCCTATACCGAGCATTTGTCGGCCATGCAGTATCGCCGCGCCATTGATGAATTGCGGGCGATTTGGACGCTCGGCAACAACTATATCGCCCATAGCCAACCCTGGACGGTGGTCAAAACCGACCCAGACCGCGCCGCATGCATCCTGCGCACCTGCATCAATCTGGTCCGCCTCTACGCCGTCTTGGCCTGGCCCATCATCCCCGAAACCGCCGGACGCATCCTCGCATGTCTGGGAGTCGACCACGCACAGCCCGAGTGGCCGAGCCTGCCCGCGGCGGAAGAATTGACCGCATTGGCGCCCGGTCATGCCTTTGAGGTGCCACCAACCTTATTTCAGAAAATCGCCGATGAAAAAGTCGCTGAGCTCATCGAGCGTTATGGCGGCGAGGAATAGTTGGACTCCGTCCCGACAATAGACTTGGCCCCTGCCCAGGGCGATCTGACGGCACGCCGCGGGGTTGCCGCCGCCATCGGCAACGCCTGCACGGACATCGGCTTCTTCACCATCGCCAACCATGGCGTTCCTCACCAGGTCATCAGCTCATTCTGGCAAACCACGCACGCTTTTTTTGCCCTGCCGGAAACCGAGAAGCTCGCCGCCAAGACGCCCTACGCCGGCTATCCTTACGGCTACCAACCCTTCGCCAAGGAAGCGTTGTCCCTCTCCCTCGACAACCCGGCGCCGCCGGACCTCAAGGAGAGCTTCTCCATGGGTCCGCTCCATCGCCCGGAGCCCTTACCGGACGATCCCGACGCCGCCTTCGCCTATGCCGATACGATCTGGCCTGTCGGCCATTCTGAGATGCCCGGCATATGGGCCGGCTACTACCGCCATATGGAAGCCCTGGCCGAGCGGCTCATGCGCCTGTTCGCCTTGGCCTTGGACCTTGAGGAGGACTTCTTCGCCCCCTATATCGATCGCCACGTCAGCGCCATCCGCGCCAATCATTATCCCGATCAGGCCACCTCGCCCCAACCGGGCCAGCTGCGCGCTGGCGCCCATTCCGATTACGGCAGCCTGACGATCCTTCGCCAAGATGACGCGCCGGGTGGTTTACAAGTCAAAACACCAGACGGCATCTGGCGCGATGTGCCCCACATCCCCGACAGCTTCGTCATCAACATCGGCGACCTGATGGCGCGGTGGACCAACGACCGTTGGGTCTCGACCCTGCATCGTGTGGTCAATCCCCCCGCGGACGCCGCCGGCTCCGCCCGCCGCCTCTCGGCGGCTTTCTTTCATACCCCCAATTGGGCCGCCGAGATAAGCTGCATACCATCCTGTCTGTCGCCCGGGGCGACACCGAAACACCACACCGTGCTTTCCGGCCCCCACCTCATGGAAAAATACCTTAAATCGGTCGCCTTAGACGGCCAGCAGGTCCGCCGCCCTACCGGCTAGATCGAGCCCTCGATACATCTGGGCGCTCCAAGCGAATGCTCAGATATGTCCCTCTAATACAATGAATTCGCACACAAATTTGGGAGAACCTTGGCTTTCGGCTTTAGATAATCTTCAGGTCTGCGGCACTAATGTGGACAAATTGAGGTGGAGATGCCTCGCGACGAGAAGACAGGATGTCATCGTGAAACCACAGGCACTAAGGGTCATTCTTAGTATTGTCGCACTGCCGCTCCTATCGGCTTGCGCCTTACCCGTCGCCGCAACGGCTATTTCCGTCGGTTTTGGCGGCCTCAGCTATGCCACGACCGGCAAAAGCATGACGGACAACTATCTGTCGCACTTCACCAAGGCCGACTGCGCCATGCATCGTATTGCCGTCGAGGGGACGCCGATTTGCATTATCCAGCCGGATACCGCCATCGCCGAGGCCAACACGGACCTGGCCGCGGAACGGGTATATCTTGCCGGCGGCGCCGACGATGAGGTGATTTTCTCCCAGCGGTAAGGCGCTTAGGTCACAACTTTGCCACAACCGGGTGCCCTAACCGCGATCCCGTAATAATCGTGCTTTCTGGCGATTCCAGTCGCGCGTCTTATCTGTCTCACGCTTATCATACTGGCGCTTGCCTCGGGCCAAACCGAGCTGAACCTTAGCAATGCCACGGTCGTTAAAATAGATCGACAGCGGCACTAGGGTCACCCCCTGACGCTGCACGGCACCGAGCAGCCGATTGCGCTCACGTTTATGCACCAACATCTTCCGGGGCCGCTTGGTCTCATGATTGAAGCGGTTACCGGACCGGTATTCCGGAATATAGGCGTTGAACAGCCATAGCTCGCCATGCCGCTCCCCTGCCCAGGCATCGACCAGGCTACCGCGACCCTCGCGCAGCGACTTGACCTCCGTGCCCGCGAGCACGATCCCCGCTTCCATGGTGTCGTCGATAAAATAGTCGTGCCGAGCCTTCCGGTTCTGGGCGACCAGCCGGTGCGTTGGTTCTTTTTCTTTGGCCATACCGTGCCTAGTTCAACAACCCGGCATGCACCATCGCATCGCGAACGGTCGTTTTCGTCGCGTCCACAACCTCGGTCAGCGGCAACCGCGCCGCGGCCGAACATTTCTCCAGCAGCGAAGCGGCGTATTTTACCGGCGCCGGACTGGGTTCCACAAACAGCGCCTTGTGCAGCGGATACAGCCGGTCGTTGATTTCCTGGGCCACAGCCGTATCGCCACGCTGCCAGGCCTCATGCATCTGTGCGCAGAGCCGCGGGGCAACATTGGACGTGACCGATATACAACCCTGCCCACCACCTGACAGGAACGCCACGACGGTCGCATCCTCCCCGGACAGCTGGCAGAAATCATTGCCTTGCAGCAGGCGGCGCATTTCTAGCGGACGGCCCAAGTCGGCGGTCGCATCCTTCACGCCGATGATGTTCGAGCAATCACGCGCCAGCCGAGCCAACGTCTCCGCGGCGATATCCACCGCCGTCCGTGGCGGCACATTGTAGACGATTATCGGCAGGTCAACCGCGTCGGCGACCGCCTTGTAATGCGCGTAAAGGCCGGCTTGATTGGGTTTGTTGTAATAGGGGGTCACCACCAGCGCGGCATCGGCACCGGCTTTCTCGGCGTGCTGGGTCAGCGATATGGCTTCCGCGGTCGAGTTCGAACCGGTACCGGCAATCACCGGTACTCGGCCTGCCGCCGCTTCGATACATAAATCTATAACGCGTTCATGCTCATCATGGGACAGCGTCGGCGATTCGCCGGTTGTCCCACACGGTACCAAGCCATGCGATCCTTCTTGAACCTGCCACTCGACGAACGCCTGATAGGCTTTCTCGTCGATTCCACCATTCGCAAAGGGCGTCAGCAGGGCGGTGATAGAACCCTTAAACATCGCGTATCTCCTTAGTTGGCGCCGTGTGCGCCTGGTGCGGACGATACCGGCAAGCCGGCACCGGAGCAAGGTTCACCCCTGGTCTAGATCTTACCACGCGCCTACACTCCGCTGCACCGCCGTTGGCGACTCACAACCAGGGGCAAATCGGCATCCCATGAAACGTTGGCGCAGATACGGAATTGCACTCACCGCCGCTTACCTAACCCTTGCTGCACCTGCCGAGGCGGAGCCGCTGGCCGCCGACCGAGCCATCTATGCTGAGGCCTTTCGGGCCGTGGAACGGGACGACTGGCCGGCCGCCCACCGCATCGCCGCCACCGCTCAGGAGCAGCGGCCCGCGTCGGTGATCGCCTGGCTCGACTATCGCCGCGAGGATACCGAGGCAGGTTTCGCCGAAATCACGGCTTTTCTCGATGCTAACCCCACATGGCCGTCACGCGCCAAGCTGCGCCGCAACGCCGAGGCCGCTATCACGCCCGAAACCTCTCCTGCGACAATCCAGGAGTGGTTCGCCGATCATCCGCCGCTAACCGCTGCCGGCGCCGTCGCTCATATTACCGCTCTGGAGGCCCTTGGCGACCCGGCCGCGGCGACCAAGGCGGCGCGCTCGGCATGGCTGAGTTTCGATCTTGAGCCCGCCGACGAAAAACGCGTCTACAGCCGTTACCGCGACCACCTGACGGTCAAGGACCACCAAGCCAGGCTCCAGCGGCTTCTCGCCAGCGGCAACGTCGCTGCCGCCAGGCGCATGACCGACCGCGTCGACGCCGACCAGGCCGCCCTCGCAAAGGCCCGGCTCGCCCTGATCGAGCGGACGCCCGGCGTCGACTCGGCAGTGGCGCGCGTCCCGCCCCACTTGCGCGATGACCCGGGCCTTTGGCTCGACCGGATGCGCTGGCGCCGCCGCGAAGGACTGGAAACCAGCGCCCGCGAAATCATCCTCGATCCTCCAATATCGCTGCCAAAGAGTGAAACCTGGACGCGGGAGCGTTTGATCCTCTCACGCAGCGCACTTACCGCCGGCCACTATAGCGAGGCTTACGGTTTACTCGCCGATCATGGCCTGAGCCGCGGCGCCACTTTCGCGGAAGCCGAGTTCCTCGCCGGCTGGATCAAACTGGTGTTCCTCCAGGAGAATATTGTCGCCTATCAGCATTTCAGCCGCCTCTTCGATCGCGTCAGTTTCCCCATCAGCCGCGCCCGCGCCGCCTACTGGTCCGGTCGCGCCGCCGGCCAGGCGGGTTTTGCCTCAGCGGCAGCCTATTGGTACGGCCGCGCCGCGGCGCACACCGACACCGTTTATGGCCAACTGGCCCTGACGGCTTTGAACAAGCCTTTGCCACGCGCCGACCCGGCGCCGATTCCGCAGGCCGAAGATCGCACCGCCTTTCAAGCCGAGCCCCTGGTACAGCTGGTCGAATTGCTTCGCGACCTTAACGCCGCGGAGCATGCGAGGATCTTCTTGCTTCGGTTGGCCCTCGATTTCGACCGCCCCGAGACGCTTGTTCTCACTGCCGAGCTAGCCCTGGAAACGGGCCATCCCGGTGCCGCGATCCTGGCGGCGAAGCGCGCCAGGCTGGATGATCTGCTGCTTGTGGATTTTGCCTACCCCAGTATCCCGCTGCGCAGCGCCACGGCGTCGGCGGCGGACGAGGTCCCTGAAGCCGCGCTGATCTTGGCGTTGATCCGCAAGGAAAGTAGCTTCGACCCGCAGGCCGAAAGCCGCGTCGGCGCCCGCGGCCTGATGCAGCTCATGCCGGCG
The DNA here is from genome assembly GCA_021774445.1 of Alphaproteobacteria bacterium. GTDB lineage: Bacteria > Pseudomonadota > Alphaproteobacteria > UBA6615 > UBA6615 > SZUA-147. Next base: position 340,485 of record JAJFJA010000015.1, on the reverse strand, counting down.
ACCGCCAAGCGCACCGCCAGGACCATCGGCCAACCCTATGATATCGACCGGTTGACCGAGGATCCGGACTACAATTTGGACCTTGGCATTGCCTATTTGTCGCAAATGCTGGACCGCTACGAAGGTAGCCAGGTGCTTGCACTTGCGGCCTACAACGGCGGCCCCGGCAACGTCGACCGCTGGTTGGTGCGCAACGGCGACCCACGCCGCGGTCAAATCGACATCATTGATTGGATTGAGAGCATACCTTTCGGCGAGACCCGCAACTACGTGCAACGGGTGCTCGAGGCGGTTCCATTGTATCGGCGGCAACTCTCCACCGGCGACCAACTCGCCACCGTTCTTACCCCTATTCGCTAGGAAGGCTGACCATGGGGCCAGACGACACGCTCACCAACATCCAGGCTTGTGTCTTCGATGCGTATGGCACGTTGTTCGACTTCAATGCCGCGGTCGCCGCGCGCCGTGACCGCATCGGCGATAAGGCCGATCGCTTGTCTGAGCTCTGGCGACTGCGTCAACTCCAATACACTTGGTTGCGTAGCCTCATGCGCCAACATGCCGATTTCTGGCAGATCACCGGCGAGGCCCTCGACTACGCTCTCGCCGCCCTCGAAATCGACGATCCGAAGTTGCGTGACGACTTGATGGACCTCTATCGCCGCCTCGACGCCTTTGAGGAAGTCCCTGAAGTGCTCGCCAAACTGAAGTCCGCCGGCGTTAAGACCGCCATTCTGTCCAATGGCGCTCCGGCGATGTTGGCCGACGCCGTCCACAGTGCCGGACTGCAAGACTCCATCGACCAAGTGCTGTCCGTCGAGGAGGTCGGCATCTACAAGCCCGACCCGCGCGTCTATCAGCTGGCCGTCGATCGGCTGGGTGTCCCACCCAGCGCCATTAGTTTTCAGTCTTCCAATGCCTGGGACGCCGCCGGCGCCGCGGCCTATGGCTTAGCCGTGGTTTGGATCAATCGTTACGCTCAACCGGCCGAGCACCTACCCGGCGAACCGCGCATTGAATTGACCAGTCTTCGCGACCTGCCGGCGCGCCTGGGCCTCTGACCAGGCCATGACAGACTTTGCCGAGCGCCATTACGCGGCCCAAGACGGCCTGCAACTGTATTTTCGCGATTACGGCAGCGCCTTGAGCCGCCGCACCCCGATCCTTTGCCTGCCCGGGTTGGCCCGTAACTCCAAGGATTTTGCCTCGATTGCAGCCCGCCTCTCTGCCGATCGCCGGATCATCTGCCCCGACCTCCGCGGTCGTGGCCTCTCCGGTTACGACCCCGACTGGCGCCACTATGTCGGACCGACCTATGTCGGCGATCTGATGCAACTGCTGGCCCTGACCAACTGCCATCGCGTTGTCATCATCGGCACATCCATGGGCGGATTTCTCGCCATGGCCCTGTCCGTTTTTATGCCATCCGCCGTCGCGGCGGTGGTCCTGAACGACGTTGGCCCGGAGGTTCCGGACAGCACCTCCAAGCGCATCCTGGAGGCCATTGGCAATCCCCCGACCCACACCGATTGGTCGGGCGTCGTATCCCATCTGAAGAAGCTTTGGCCCCATGTCTCCGACGACAACGACGACGCCTGGCTGGCCCTGGCACAAGACACCTTTCGCGAACTTGGGGATGGCCGGATTTGTGCCGACTGGGACCCCAACATTGTCCGCCCCCTTGTCGCGAACACCGACGATGTGCCGGACCTCTGGCGTTTGTACCGATCCTTAATCAACACGCCGCTCCTAGCGCTGCGTGCGGAACTCTCCGACGTGCTGACCCCAGAGACCTTTAGCCGCATGAAGCTGGAAATCCCAACTTTGCACCAAGCGCTCATTCCCGCCACGGGCCATTGTCCCACCTTGGACGAGCCCGCATCACGCGAGGCGCTTGATGCCTTCCTCGCCGATAACTGAGCCGACCGTCGGCGACATCCGCGCCGCCGCCGACCGCATTCGCGGCGCCGTTCCGCAGACGCCGCTACTCACCTCACCCGCGCTCGACGAGCGCCTTGGCGGACGCATACTAATCAAGCCCGAATGCCTGCAACGCACCGGCTCTTTCAAGATCCGGGGCGCTTATAATTTCATCAGCCAGCTCGATCCCGCTGCCCGCCGCGCCGGGATCGTCGCCTACTCATCCGGCAACCATGCGCAAGGCGTCGCCGCCGCGGCAGCGCTCCTGAACACCGACGCCACGATCGTCATGCCGGCCGATGCGCCGGCGATAAAATTAGCAAATACAAAGAGTTATGGCGCGTCCGTCATAACCTATGACAGATACAGCGAAAATCGTGAGGAAATCGCCGCCGGGTTTGCTCGAGAACGGGGCGCGGTGCTGGTTCCGCCTTACGATCACCCCTGGACCATTGCCGGGCAGGGCACGGCCGGACTTGAGTTGATGAGCCAGGCCAAGGCCATCGGCGCCGAGCTTGACGCCGTACTGATTTGTTGTGGCGGCGGCGGACTGACCGCCGGCATGGCCATCGCCATCAAAGCCGCGCGGCCGGAGACCGAAATCTACGCCGTGGAACCGGCCGGGTTTGACGACACGATCCGTTCCCTCGCCACCGGCGAACGCTGTCGCGTAAAGCCCGGGCAAACCTCGGTCTGCGATGCCCTCCTGGGCCCAATTCCCGGAGAGCTGACCTTTCCGATCAACCAGCGCTTACTGGCAGGCGGCGTTACCGTCACGGATGATCAAGCGCTGGCCGCAATGGCTTACGCCTTCAGCACGCTGAAACTCGTCGTTGAGCCCGGCGGCGCAGTCGCCCTCGCGGCAGTGCTGAGCACCCGTTTCGATTGCCTTGGCAAGACCGTCGCCATAGTGCTTTCAGGCGGCAACGTCGACCCGTCCCTGCTTTGCGCCACCCTAACGGGCGCCAGCGCCCCTTAGCCGCTGGCGGAACTTGGTTTTCCAGGTTGGGCGGCAGACGCACTTGCCTCATCCGCTTGTGCTTGCCGCCGCTGCAGCCGCCCTTCGAGATAGGCGCCGGGCAGGATGTTCAGCACGCCGTGCAGAATATCGCCGCGCACCTCGGCCGATTCGTCGAGATACACGATCCGGGCGTCGATACCGCCGCGCACCTTGCCCCGAACTCGCAGCGTATCGCAGCTTATCTGCCCATCCAGGATGCCGCCTTCCATGATCTCTAAAGATCGGCAGCGGATCTCGCCCTTTACCGACCCTTCGAGTTGAATAGCACCCTCGCTGCTCATATTGCCTTCGATAACCAGATCTTTGCTAATGACCGACGATCCGGAAGCCCCGCTCGCCAGGTGATTCGCTTCAGCGCTTGAAGACATATTGTCCCGCCCTCATAAAACTCATTGGGTCCCGTGGCCGCCCGTCCACAAGGATTTCATAGTGCAAGTGTGCGCCAGTGCTCCGGCCCGTATTCCCCACCAGCCCGATCTTATCGCGAAATTCAAGCTCCTGACCGCGCTCAACGAGGATCTTGTTGAGATGACCATAACGCGTGCGCATACCAAGCCCGTGGTCAATCTCGACAAACTTTCCGTAGCCACCGTTCCACCCGACGAATGTAACCCGTCCAGGCGCCGTCGCATAGATCGGAGAACGCAGATCGCTCCTGAGATCGCTCCCATTATGCATTGCGGCCCTTTTGGTGATCGGGTCCTTACGGCGTCCGAACGGGCTGGTGAGGTAATAACCGTCCAACGGCGCCGCCAGTGGCAGTTGGCTTAGCAATTCTTGCAGGCCCCGCCATTGCTCGACGCTCGCCTCAAGGGCAGCCAGTCGGGTCGCCATCGCCGCACCGGGCTCACCGCTCGGCAGCAGCGGCACGAAGGGGCCACCTTGATTCGTCGCCCGCGCTGTTCGACTCAGCATTTGCTCCAAATCGAGACCCGTAATCGCCACCGCTTGCTGTACCAGCTCGATACTCGACGCCGCCTGGTCGCCGAGCCGACCGATGACATCCGTATGCGCCGCCTCAAGGGCCGCCAGCCGGTTCGACAATACTTCGCTGTGGCCGGCCAGCGTATCGCGTTCCTGCGCCAGTCGGTCGCGGTCTTCCACCAGGCCGGTCAATTGCGTCTCGGTCGTGACCAAATTGCTCGACAGTGTGTTGCGGTTTCGCCTCAACGAGTCGAACTCTTCTTGCAGCGCCGCCAGGCGATCCTGCAACTGATCGCGCTCAAGCACCACGCGGCTGCGGCGCTCGAACTCGGTCCAAAGATGCGTCTCGGCGGTGCGCAACCGATCTTCAAGTTGTCGGCGTGCGCTGACCAGCGCGTCGACACTGCCGCGGAAAGAGGCAAGCTGATCTTCCAGCCCCTCCCTTTGAGCCACCGTGCGATCCCGATCGGCAATCACGGCGCTCAGGCGAGACTCGGTTTGCTGCAATTCATCAAGCAAGGTTCCGCGCGTTGCCTCTAGGCTACCGACATCGCCACGCAGCGCCGCCAGTTGCTGTTCCAGCTGGTCCCGCTCCGCGCCTAGGCGCTCATGGTCCGCCTCGGATGAACTGAGCAATCCCCGCACCGTTTCCAGCCGTGCCTCAGCCACCCCTTTGGTTCGCGCAAACTCTCGGGCCCGCGCCTCCAAAGACGCCAGCCGTTCTTGCAGGTTGCTTCGCGCCGCAGCCACCCGCTCTCGCTCTGCCTGCGTATTGGCCAGGTGAACGCCAAGCGCCTCGACCTTTCTGCTCATTTCCGAATTGATCTCGGAGAGCCGCTCTACCTCGGCCTTATTCTCGCGCAGGCTTTCGCTCACATAGGCATTCTCTTCCCGGTACCCCTCCAACGTTAACAGCAGCTGATCGCGAGCCTCCTGCCACGCCGCGATCTGCCGATCCTTCTCGCCGACAACTAGACTATGGTCAGCCTGTTGGGAGTTCAGCCGGCTCGCTTCCAGGAACAGGCCACCGGTCGCAACGAGGGTCCACGACAGCAGGCCGACGCCAACGAGTGCCACCGTAGCCTGGGTGCGTCGCCCGACCGACAGATACCGCATCTTCCCGTCGCTGCGCAGGATGATCTCCCGCCGCTCTGGAAAGCTTCGCTCGTACCATTGTCGGATGCGTCTGCGCATGGCCTCCCGGACCGCATGCGTCACGATGGTCTCCCAGGCTGTTATTCGCTGCCCTTAAGGTAAGGGTGAAGTTAGCCTTCGCGAGCCGCGGCTGACAAGTCACCGCGCACCGCTTAATCCTGGCCGGCTGACTCACAGCCTCAACCAGCACGTCGAAACAAAGCCTTAATAAACTGATCTAATGGATAAAATTCTCCAATTACCTCAGCCGTTTAGGCGATGAGTCCCTACTCTTGTCACAGATGAAAGGAGGTTCTTAGCGTCGGCCCTGAGCCAGCCGAGCCGCCTCCGGGCGCTGCCGTAGCGCCGCCATCGCCCAAATGCCCAGGAACGGCCCTATGGCCAGGAACGCAAAGGCGAAGCGCCATCCGACCATCTCGACCAAGGGTGGAATCGCATGGATCGTTATGATCGTTAACAAGAACCCAAGGCTGGTCTGCACCGTAACCATGGTGCCGACCAGCCAAGGATCGCTGAGCTCCATGATACTCGCCGAAAACTGAGCCGAGTCGGCCACGACGGTTATGCCCCAGATCGAAAAGAGCAAAACCACGAGCCACGGGTTGCCGGTAAACGCAAATCCGACCAGCAGGGCGCACATGCCGCTGATCCCCATCGCGCCCATGGTCAGCGTCGTCCGCCCCAGCCGATCCGCGACGTAACCGCCGGCCAAGCAGCCGACGGCCCCAAGCCCAATGGTGACGAACGTAACGATCTTGGCGTAGAGGGCCGCCTGTGACCCGCCGGGATTGACGGCAAAACTTGCGGTGAGGAACAACCCCGCCCAAGCCCACATGGCATACAATTCCCACATATGTCCCAGATAGCCGAGGTTCGCTAACCGCAGCGGCTTGGCGGTCCAAGCTTGTAGGACAAAGCGGGCCTCGAACTTTGCCGCTCGTCGCAGACTGGGGCCAATCCGCACGAAATTCACTAAGATGCCGGCCAAAACCGCGAGTCCGGACGCGGCTGCCATCGTGAAGCGCCAATCGAACTGCGTGAAGGCGTTAATCAAATGCGGCGACGCCGACCCCAGTGTCAACGCCCCCACCAGCAACCCGACCAGCAGACCCATATCGCCCTTGGCCCAGCTTGACGCGATTTTCATGCCGACCGGATAGACGCCTGCCATGGCGGCCCCGACAACCAGCCGCAGCAACGGCACCGCAATGGTCGTGGGGTCGACCAACAGGACGGCCAGATTCGCCACTGCCGCGACCAATATGGCGACGGTAAAGAATCGCGCTGGATGGATTCGATCCGCCAGGCCGAGGGCCGCACTGACGAGCGTCCCGGCGACGAAACCCACCGAGACGCTGCTCGTGATCAACGACGATTGTAAATCGTTGAGCTGATACTCGGCTCTGAGCGCCGGTATCACAGCCGATGCAGAGAACCAAAGCGATAGCGCCAAGACCTCGCAGACGGCCAGCAACCCGACGGCAGCCCACTTCGCCTGCCCATCGATTGGCACACCGACGTCCAGCGCCGGGGTCCGAGCAGGCTCAGTCGGTGTCTCTCGAGGTGGGCGAAAATACTTCGGCTTGGGGTCAGCGGGACCGGACATACCGTCACACCATCCCCGACCGGCTCGAAAACAGTCAAGTCAAGCCCGATCACATGGCACTGATTTACTGGAGAATGGCGGTCAGCGCCTAATAGGTTGGCAGCGCCAGTGCCTCGCTGCGGTTCTCCTGAATAGCAGCCAGCAAATCATACCAGCGGTGGCGCCGGCATGTCCGGACGGCGTCGAAATGGCCGAGTTCCTGGCACAGGCCCAAGGCGACCTCCCGATTATTCTTGCTCGGATCGCTCCGGTCGAGTTCGCAGCGCGATTCGGCGTCGAGGTCCTCATAGGACACGACAAAATTCTCGGCAAGATCGTCCTCATCCTGGCCGGTATTTTCCTCGGCACCGGCTGGCCGGACAATGCCGCCATCCATCACTTGGCCCAGGGATGTGAACAAGTCCTCCGGAGAGATATCCTTCAGCAGGTAGCCATCAATACCCGCCGTCAGAGCCTTCTCGATCCGCTCCGGCTCGCCGACGCCGGTTAAGGCAACCAGTTTTGCCGCAACGAAGCACGACCGCAGGCCGGTGACGAAGCCCCTAACGTCATCGACCGTCGATGGTAGGTCGAAAATCACCAGCTCCGCATCGGCGGTCGGCGTCTCGCCCTTGACCAACGCGTCGACTGAGTCCGCCTCGCCGACAATCTCGAAATGATACTCCTCCAAGACGCTTCTAAGTCCTTCACGGAAAAGCAGCTTGGAGTCGACAACGAACGTGGAAATTCTGAGCATTCGGACCTACCTGGTGCGGGAACGCCAATTCAACTTACCTCATTAATGTCACAATACCCCAACCGACCCGGCTATTAACAGGATCTTAACGGCATACGCACCATACCCCAAATGGGGTAGCCGTAAAATTGTCACGCCTCCAAAGCCAAGCTCAGCAAGGGTTTCAGTCCGTTAGGTAGGGCCCATACCGGCCCGGACTCGGGTCCCTTTTTTGCCATAACAGGCGGTAAAGCAAGGTCAATCGTCCACCCGAATACCCCAAATGCCCCGTCCTCCCCGCAAGGCATAGGGCTACCGCCGCACCACCAAGCAGTCCTGGCCTCGGTCGCGCAACCCCTCACAAAGCGACCGGGCATCCCCCGCATCCTCGAAGCGGCTTGTCAGCACGCGAAAGAAAATGCCTCGATTGGTGACCGACCCCTCGCGAACCACAAGTTCGATATCCCGCAGCAACGCCGGATAGTCAGCCCTAAGCCGTTCGAACTCGCGCTCCGCCTGCGCCTTGGTCTTGAGGGAAGAAAGCTGCACGGCGTATCCGTCGGCCGCGGCATTGTGTTCATCAGCCGCCGGCGCCCCTTCGGCACGCGTATCGACAGCCGCTAACGTCGCCCCCAACGACTGTTGCGAAACCCTCGACGTTGGCTTGGGTACGGGCACACCGGAGAGGTTTGTCGCAGCCTCGACGTCAACGCCCGTACTCGAGTCGGCCAACGCCGGCGCCGCGGTGCCGGCCGGCAGCGCGGCAATCTCGGCTTCTGCCGGCGTCGCGCCTACCGTGTCCTCGACAGCGCTCTCACCCGTCGGACCAGCGGCCACCGCCACCGACGCCGTCTCCGGCAGTTCGAGGGTAACAGTTGTATCCACTTCTTCTCGTCCTAATCGCTCCGCCGCGAAGAGCTCGCCGCCGAGACGCGACGCGGTACGATCGTCCCTGAGTGGCGGCGCCGGCGGAGCGGTCACCCCGACCGGCCTCGGCGCGCCTTGCGGAACGGGCGGCACAGTTGCAATCACCAACGGTGCCGGCACCGGCGGCGCTGGTAATGGCTCGGGGCTCGGCAGGGGGTCGACCGCCACGGTCGCAGATCGCACCGGCGGCAAGGTCTCCGGCACGGCTGCCGTACCGCTACTTTCGGCAACAGCGACGGGCGCGCCCTCTCCGGCCTGCCCGGGCGCAGTCTGTTCCGCCTCCGCCGTGACCGGCTGAGTCGTAGCGGACGCATCAACGCCAGCCGACTCGGCATAGCCCGCGATCGGACCGACGGGAACGAACTTTGGCGTCGGGATGATTTCGTCGGGGCGTTCTGCAAGGACCGCGTTACGCTCCGCCGACGGCGCCGACTGCCCGGTCAGCGCCCCGATAATCTGGGAGACGGCATAGCCCAACTCATCGACTGTAGCCCAGATCGTCGGTTCGCCGTCCACGCCCACCGGCGAGGCAAAACCGCCTGCGGAATCGCGGCTTGTCCGGTAGGCTTGCCATGTTACCCCGAGAAACACCGCCAGAGCCAAGACCGCCAGGACGACCGGCGCCAGCCGATGTCGTCGTCGCGCTCGCGTCGGTATCACCCGCGCCTGCGCTTTCAACTCGCCAATGCGAATCGGCGGCACAATAATCGGTGTTGCTTGGCTCTTCGCTTCACGCCGGCGTGCCGCGACAGGCGCAACGATACGTGGCTGGTCGCGGGCCTGCTCGTCCGCGGGCGGTTCGCTCGCCGGACGCGCTACCTCATCCCCTACGCGTAACTGTGGTTCGCTCGCCTCGCTGCTGGCCGGCGTATCAGGTGCACCAAGCGTCGGCGCCACAATGATATCGGCGACCGCTGCTTCGGCATTGTGGCGCTGACCGGCATCTGGCCCGTCCCTAGCACCCGTCGGGGCACCCAAGACCGGCGCCGGTATCGCCGTATCTTCCTCGACAGGCCGTAGGGTCGGGGCCGCCAGCTCCTCAAACTCACCCCCGTCCGCCTCGTCCGGCTCTCCACTAAGACCGCTTTCATCGGCATCCCCATGCCGTACCCGCGGCACCACGAGAATAGGTTCGTTCCGCCGCTCAGCCGGCGGCACGCGTGGTGTCTCGACCGCCACGTCATCGTCATTCCCCACCGGCACCGGCGTAACGGGCAATCTCAAGGCACCATCCGCCAGCAGTGACGGCTCAATCCCTATTTCTTCGGGCGGTGGAGTCGCTGGAATTGGCTCACGCCTTTTCGTCTCCTCCGACCTGTACGGATGTGGCCGAATTACGATCTGCGATAGTGGCGCCCAGCCCTCGTCGGAGCCGTCTCCCTTGCCTCTGCTGCCAACACTCTCGAAATCCGCACCAAAAGCCAGGGAAGATTGTTCGCCGGAGACCGTCGCGCCCTGCCCCCCGGCTTCTGGCGGCGGGACCTCATAGTCCGGCGCTTTACTCTCGCCGGGGGCCACGCGCACGAACCCTGCCGGAGTCGCGGAGCCTTTCCGGGCCAGCAGATTTCCCGTTAGGGAAGCCACTTTCCCTTTATTTAGGTCAGTCACTCATACCTTCGCATGATGCAGCTGCGTAGCCTTCTTCGTTGACACCGACGTGCGCGACAGCATGACCGTGCTGCGATGCTTGCCCTGCAGTCGATTGCTGAGATATTCCCACAGCTTGTATATCTCGATCGCCGATTTAGATTTCCCGGCAATTTCCAGCACCGTCCGACCGTCGATCATGCTAGCCGCAAAATTCGTGCGCTGATGAACGATCGCCGGCGCCAGGGTGCCATGCTGAGATAGCGCGATCACCGCCTCCGAGGTGATCCGTGCGCGCGGATGCGCTCCGTTCACGACAAATACCAATGGTTTCCCCAAGCTCTCAACCAACTCCACGGTTGCCCCCACCGAGCGCAGATCATGCGGACTCGGTCTTGTGGGCACCACAACCAGATCGGCGACCTTAATAACATCTGCGATGGTCGTTGTAATCGCCGGCGGCGTATCGATCACCACTAAATTGGTACCCATTTCCCGCAATTGTTCAAGATCCTGCGGCAATGTCGGCACCGAGGTCTGCACAAAAACGGGTGTTTCCGAGACCCGCGCATTCCACCAATCCGCCAAGCTGCCTTGCGGATCGGTGTCGATCAACGCCACCGGGCCTGCACCCGCTTGTTCGGCCGCGATTGAGATATGCCCAGCAAGAGTGGTCTTACCCGAGCCACCTTTTTGGGAGGCCACCGCCAACACGTGCATATTCGCTTTACGTCCTTTCCTCGAGTCCCCGCCGGCCTCAGACTATTTGCCACCCGCTCCGGCGGAGCGCCAGTCGGCCAGGACCTGCAGCGCTCGCTTTGTTACGCTTTGTAATGAACACCGATATGATTTCGCGCGGTCCCACCTAAGCGGCCGTAGGAGGCCGATATAGCAAGATAATGTAGCCTACTCCAGGAAATGCACATCTTCTGGTAACCTACCGGGCGATTCGGCGAGTGTTGATCGTGCATCGGTATGACACTACTACAATCGGCCGGCAACAGCCGGCCACCCTACTCCGCGCTGAACTGCGCAGTTGCAAACGAAGGGACAAACCGCACCGCAACACTAACGCCGAGTGCAGCCGAAAGGAAGTGTTGAGAGCGCCTGGCGGCACCCTGAGGCCGCCGGTGGTGACCGCACAAAAGATCCGGGGCCTGTTACGACCGCCACCCTCCCAGACGACACGTCCGGCCGGCCGCCACGGCCAAACAAGTCGCTGCGGCGCGTCTTCTGGAACGGCTATGAACGCCGCGGCCTAATCCGGGCGGCGCCAATGCGTTAATTCTGATGGATTATTGCGGGCCAGCCTAGCCGGCCCGCGTCCGGGTCAGACCGCTTCCCGCTGTTCCGCCTCGCGCGCGACGCGAACGAGCCTTGATGCCAGCGCCCATTTACCATTGCTACGGGCTTCCTGAGCGAGCCGCCACGCCAGTCCGGAATCATCCAGCAGCAGTTCGAAATCAATCTCCGCGTCCGTATCTGCCGTATCCGATGCACTCAAATCAGCCATCTCTCAATATCCCCTAAGCAAATCGCGGTTGCCTTGACCAGCGCGGCATTTCCTCGCGCACCATTCAGGGTCCCAGCCTTGCCATATAAACCTTAACGACACCCTGCCAGACCCTGCGCTAAGGCCTGGTACCTGGGTCATCCCTATAACAAATGCCCGGCGCACCACCCAAAAGAGCCGGTCAAAAAATCGCGGCAACCGAAGCAAGCCTCAAGTTGTTAACCTTAACGCACCAAGTATTCCGCCAGAATTTCAAAAAAAAGTCGTCGAACAGCCATAGATTTGATTAAAATTTTCCGAATTGTTTATGAAATAACTCGAACAATCGAGAAATTTATATTGCATTAACCATTTGGGATAGTGAACATACCCCTAACGAACACACAGCAGGGGGCCTTAACATTATGACTTCAGCCATCTCAACACTCATTATCGTTCCCGCGGCACTGCAGCGCGCCGGTTTTAAGGTGCTCCTCCAAGGCAACGGCTTCGATGTAATGGGCGAAACCGCCAGTGTCGCCGAGGCGATCGAGCAGCTTGCCGGCGGGGCCCAGCCCACCCTGATCCTGGTTGAGTGTCCCGAGGCCGACACCGTCGATTTCGAAGACCTGCTTACGTTAAAGCAGGGCGCCCCGGACGCGCGCATCGCCGTGCTGGTGGATCGTCTGCCGGCCCACGCCGTGCAAGCGCTCTGCCACGCAGGCATTGAGGGTTTGCTGAAGATCGACATCGCCCCCGAAGCGCTGATCGGCTACATCAATCTGATCCTGTTGGGTGAGCATGTGCTGCATCGTGAGGTGGCCAGCACCAATGTGACCCGCCTATCCTCACAAACCCCTGTCAATGCGAAGATTTCCGAGCGCGAGATTGACGTTATTCAGCATGTCGCCAACGGACTTTCCAACAAGGAAATCGCCCTGCTATTCGGCATCATGGATGGCACGGTGAAGATCCACGTCCGTAACATCCAACGTAAGTTACAGCTCAAGAACCGCACCCAAGTCGCCGTCTGGGCGGTTGAGAACGGCATCCAGCTTCCGCAAGCAGCTTAACTGGCATCTTTCAGCATAACCGTCACCGGAGCCGACGCAATGATCACCAGCATGGGTTTCTACGTCTCAGTCTTCAGCATCTTCATGGTATTGCTTGCTCTGTCGGCACTGACCATGAGCCGGTTATGGCGGCCCCTCCGCGCCCCCGCCGCGCGCATTTTGATGATTTTTGGCGTCGCCGCGATTTCCGGGACCTATGTCTGGCTTGAGGCCGGCCCGGTCGCCGACTACCGGCTGAACACAAACGACACCGCCCCCACCCTATTACTCACACCGCCCGACGAGATGAACGCATAAGCGGTCGGCGCCACCAGACAAGCATCCTCCCCTATTCCTACGACCTAGCACCTTTCCTCCTCGACCACCCTTCGGGCAGCCACATCGACGATCCTTTCGCCGTCGTCAGGTTGCCCGGAAGTGACGCCGCATCCGCGCCCCTGGATGCGGCGTCTTTTTTTGTAGCTCCCGGTCGCGCTGGCCCTGAGCTGACTTGACGCTCGCTCCCATGCCTGCCATCCGATCCCACAGCAAGACCAGTCGGCACAATCAGCCAATGCAGACCATCCAAACTGCGCCATTCGTCAACGGCTTCGCCTTGGGCGCCAGCCTGATCATTGCGATCGGAGCACAAAACGCCCTGGTTCTGCGACATGGCCTACGCCGCCATCACGTGATGGTCGTAACAACGATCTGCTTTGCGGTCGACTTGGGCCTCATCATTCTCGGCGTCGCCGGATTTGGCAGCCTGATCGCAACCTGGCCCTCCGTTACCCAGATCGCCGCCTGGGGCGGTGCCGCTTTCTTGACCTGGTACGGCCTGCGCTCGGCCCTGGCCGCGATTCATCCAAGCACGCTGAGCGCAGGTTCACAGAGATCGGCGCCCGCGCTGGGCCGCACAGCGTTAGCTACCCTCGCCGTTAGCCTGCTCAACCCCCATGTCTATCTGGATACGGTCATTCTGATCGGCGGCATCGCGGCACAATATGAGCCGGTGCCGAGACGGTCATTTGGCGCCGGCGCCGCGCTCGCTTCGTTGATTTGGTTCTACGGCCTGGGGTTCGGGGCGCGGTTATTGGCGCCTCTTTTCGCCAAGCCGACAGCCTGGCGTATCCTCGACTTGGCAATCGCTGTGGTGATGTGGAGCATCGCCCTGGGTCTGACCCTTGGCCAACTGGCATCAGGGACTAGCGCAGTAGCTTTGGCCCCTTAGCCTCCGGTCGCCTGGCCGACCAAACCCGGGCCAACCGATCTGCATCGGCAACTTGCCGCGGCTGCATCTCGGCGGCCAACAGCTCGCTGCCGACAATCGCTGCGTCGATTCCCGCCGCACCGGCAAGTTTCAGCCATTTCAATGCGCTCACCAGGTCCTTGGTAACACCTTCGCCGTTAGCGAGCAGCACCGCTAAGTCATACTGCGCCTCGGCATGCCCCTGCTCCGCGGCAAGAGCATACCATTTGGCGGCCTCGGCGAAGTCTTGCGGCAGCGTATCGCCCTCGGCATACATCGCCGCCAGCCCGTATTGAGCCCGCATGTGGCCGCTTTCGGCGGCTTTGGAAAACCACCAGGCCGCCTCGCTAGGATCCTGCGTCACCCCCTGGCCGTCCCGATACATGGCGCCCAGATTAAACTGCGCCCCGGCATGCCCCTCATCCGCCAACGGCTGCCATTCGGCCAGCGCGCCGGCGTAGTCTCCCTCTAGGAAGGCCACCACACCGGCGTCGAAATCTGCCGCCCGCGCGGACAGAACAACGACGAAGCAAAAACTGAAAAGCAACATGAGGCGAGCCATGCCGCACTATGGGCGGCCGTTCCGAGTCCGTTCAACCCGGCCGAGCCTGCCTTTAATCACCCATGAACGTCTTGGCCGCGGCCCGGGTCCGCGGACCCATAACGCCGTCGATCGGCCCTGGGTCGAGTCCCTCGGACGCCAGCGCCACCTGCATACTCAGCACCAGCGCCCTGCCGACCTTGCTCGAGGCGCCGCCCGAGCCCGTGGCGAACCAGCGATAGGCCAGAACACGACCGCGCGTCAGATCGTTTGGACTAAGTCCCTTTTCGACATCCGCCCGCATCGCAATAGCGCGATTTCGCACCGCTGTATTGCCAAGATATGAGGCCAAACTAAACCATGCATGCGCCTGCGCCGGGTCCTTCTTGACCCCTTCGCCGGTCAGATGCATGGCGCCGATATTGTATTGCGCGTCCGCGATCCTTTTCAGGGCCGCCTTTCGATACCATTCTGCGGCCGCCCGCTGATCCTTGCGCACGCCCTGGCCAGTGTCGAGCAGCACCGCCAAGTTGTATTGCGCCTTCACGTGGCCCTGATCCGCGGCCTTGCGGTACCACTTGGCCGCTTCGACGTAATTAGGCTTAATCTGCTCACCGGTGGCGTGCAACAGACCCACGCGGTATTGCGCATCGACAAACCCCTGTTTCGCCGCCCGCGTTAACCAGTGAAGCGCCGCCCCATGGTCGCGCGCGACACCCCGGCCGCTGAGATACATGACGCCGAGATTCACCTGCCCACCACCGAAACCTTGAGCAGCGGCATCGCGAAACAGCTTCGCTGCCCGCGCCTGATCCTCGGCCACGCCCAGCCCCTGGTCATACATAACGCCAAGGCTGTTTTGTGCCCGGGCCATGCCCAACGCCGCGAGCTGCTTCCAGTTTGCCAATGCCGTCTCATAATCTTCGGCATCAAACGCCTTGAGCGCCATGTCATAGCGCCGCAACATCTGCGGGGTATCTTGTTGCCCGCTGGCCGCGAACACGCCGGGGCCATCGAGCCACCTCTGTGCTTCAGCTTGGCCGAGGGCCGCCGCACTGGCTATCCACTTGCGCGCCGCAGCCTGGTCACGCTCGACACCAAGACCATAGGCGTGCATCAGGCCCAAATTGTACTGCGCATCCGCCTCGCCTTGCTCGGCCGCACGCCTGAACCACTCCGCGGCCAGACCGAGATCGACCGCCACACCCTGGCCATTATAATACAGCACGCCCATGCCGAGCTGCGCCGGCGCATCCCCTCGCGCCGCTAGGGGCCGCCAAATATGCAAGGCCGACGTGAAATCGCCGCGCTGATATGCCAACAGGCCGCGACCCGAGTCCGCCCACGCAGGCAGGCTCGCGCAGATCAGGATTGCCATCGCTAAGAAGTACTTACCCATGCGCCAACTCTCGGCTTTTGGCGCGCCGCCCTCAATATCGCCTCAGCAATAATGCGGCAGGCCAAATGGCATAGGGCGCAGCCGATTGGCATTGATTACCCGATCTGTCGCCGGACATAGCCCGCTACCAACGGGCATTCACCACCCCTCAATACATACTTCGTAATTCGCCTCAGACCACCCATTGCACCACGGAATAATAGTCGAAACTCAACAATACTCCGTCCACTTCGAAGGCTGATTAGAAGCCTTGGATGGAAGGATTATGGAGAGGCAAGCATGATGTTGCGAATTAGCGTCCTGGCGGCGGTCGCAATCCTGGCGCTACCAGAAGCCAGTTTTGGACAGTCGCAACCCTCGTTGGACTGGAACGGAAACTTCACATTCCGCAGTCAATCGGAGCGGTCCAACGACTTAGTCCAGGCCGACCTCATCGAGCGTCGCGAGGGCAATTACTACGGCCAGTGGGTGAACAGCTCATCCTACGTCGGCTACACCGGGATCACGAACAACACCAGCATCGCGGACCAAACGGTCAACGATGCGAGTACGAATTACGTCACGAGCAACGTCGGCTCGATCACCAGCACCGACATCGCCGGCGACAACAACAACCTGAACACTTCGAACGAGAACTGTGGCGAAGTGAGCGGCTCTGTTGTCATGGACGGCGGACATTCTCAGGGATCTTCATCCGGTGGAGCGTGCTGATGGCCATTCTCAAACTTAGCTCGATCGCAGTTGCCGCCGCGGTTCTTTCCGCTTGCACAACCGCAAAATACTCGGAAGACGTGCCGCTCCTTCAGGGTCCGCCGATCGCTAGCATTAACACGCCTTACGATCGTGCGATCCAGTGCCTGGCCCAGTTCAATGTCGACGAGACGGTCGTCAGCGTTGGTGCCATCACCGACGAAACCGGCAAGGAGACATTCTCCGACGGTGGTAACGGTAAATTCGTTACGCAGGGCGCGGGCGATATCGTCCAGACCGCTCTCGTACAGTCCGGTATCGCCAAGGTCGTCAATCGTCGCGACCCCCGTGTCATCGTTACGGAACTTCAATGGGGTATCCGTGACACCAGTCAGTTGATCCCGGCCCAGTACTTCATCACGGGATCGATCAACACGCTGGACTTCATCCCCGGTGGTGGCGGCGAAGTTTCTGTCGCCGGCGTCGGCGGAAAGTACCGTCAGTTCCGTGCCATGGTTGGTTTGGATTTGGCGCTTTCCAATACAGCGACCGGCGAAGTCGTTGCTGTCAGCGCGATCAAGAAACAGATCGTGGCCGACGAAGTTGGGCTGAATGTCGGCCGTTTCTTCGGCACGACCCTGGTCAATATCGACCTCGGCCAACAGCAACGCGAGGCCATGCAATTTGCCCTCCGTGGCATGCTGTACTTCTCGGCTTTCGAGCTGTTGGCACAGCTGCACGGCGATCAGATTGGCAGCGCGTGCCGGGACGAGATCAACCACCTCGAAGGCATCGGTCTCACGATCACGCCTCCAGGCGCGGAGCAGTTCGGCTAACGATCACTAGGTAGGTCTGTCTAACACACCTGCTTCTTCCCGCCGGCTAAGACAGATAGGTCGGCAAAAACACCCCCTTCGCTAGCATGCGTTAACTTAAGGTATGGGAGAGCTTCCTAATGCGTAACTTGTTACTGGCTTCGGCCGCTGTAATCGCCACTCTCGGCACCATCTCCGGCACAGCTCAGGCCGACTACTGGGCCACGCTTAACGTCAACGAAGGCTACATTAACGGCGATCTCAATCTCCATAGCTTCTCGGCCACTTACGAGTCCGCGATCACTGCCGCCAACATCGGCGCCCTGACCGTGAACGACAACGAGGAGAACGTCAAAGTTCGAGTCAAGGGTCCGGTCGTCGACATTGACATCGACCAGGATGCCAAGAACCGTAATTCCCAGGGTGCGTACGTCCACACCGCTGAGATGAGCAACGACACGGGCGATCAAAACGCCCATGCGCACGCCGACGACCCAATTGCCGGCATCGCCTTGGTCGCGCTCGCCGGTGCCGCTGCCGGTAACGTCGGCATCGTTGGTGAGCAAGAGAATGAGGTCAAGACCTACGACAACGACCACAATCGTCAGTACGCTGGCAACGTGGCCATCGTCTACGTCGATGATCCGTTCGGCGGCCTGCTGGACTGTGGTTGCTCGAACGATGAATTCTACACCGCCAACATAAACTACGGCAACGTTAGCGGCGACATCCACGCCGGTGGCTTCTCGCTCAAGAACTCCACCATGAGCACCGCCAATGTCGGCGCCGCCACGCTGAACAGCTCGCTGAACAACATGAACGTTCGGGTCAGCAACGGCGCCAACGGTCACCTCTAATCGTCACCGACATTCTGACCACCAACGGGGATGCTTAGGCATCCCCGTCTTTTTTGGCTATCGACCGCCGACGGTCACGCCCGCAACACTCCAGTCCGACCAGAAATCGCCGCTGCGATCAATCGAGATGAAGCCACCGTCGGACTCATAATAGTCGTCGTCGCTGACTCCGAGCTTGAAGAAAGTCGAGCCGCTAAACACCGCAATCTGATTGCGGTTCCGCCAGCGCCGGAAGTTACCGTCCTCACCGCGCCTTATCAGGGCCGCTTGGGCCAGATCAACCAACCGCTCCGAAGAACTCCGGAAAGTGAAGTTTCCATTCCAATCCGCGGACGCGGATTGGGCATTGCCGGCCGACGGCGCCATCATCGCCGCCAGGGCCAGGCCAACCATAGCCGCATTCAATAGGCGCATAGGCTATCTCCAATCCTGTGCGTTAACGCTCTCACCGAATGTAGGCACCTGCTCCAACCATGAAAAGTCGCAGCATGTGCTCGGCCACACCCGGGACGACAGCCCAACAACGATTTCACTCTTTCGTGGGGACACCGATGAGCCCTGACAGAACCTCGCTAACGCGGCCCACGGGCCTCCCTCTCAAGGGCGAACACATTGATCGCACCGAAGCCCTTGAGGTCGAATTCGCCCCGATCGGTCAGGATAAAGTCATCCTCGATCACTTTCGCCGTTTCGACCGATACCGTGATTTGCATGGGCTCGGAGATTGCCTCGAGCCTGGCCGCCAGATTCACGGCCGGTCCAAAGATGTCGTAAACGTATTTTTGTATACCTACCAATGACCCGATTACCGGCCCGGTGGTAACGCCGATACGGCAGGTCCACTCGTTCGGGTTCGAGGCGTTTCGCTTCTCCAGATAACGCCGCATACGCAAGGCCACGCGCGCGATGTTGCTCGCGTGATCGGCATTTGTCTCCGGCAGGCCGGACACCGCGACATAAGCATCGCCGATAGTCTTTATCCGCTCGCAGTCGAACAGTTCCACAATCCTATCAAAGGCCGAGAATATGTCGTTGAGCTCGGCCACCAGGGCGCTGGGATCACGTGAGATCGCCATGCTCGTAAAGCCGACAAAGTCCAACATAAGAACGGATGCAGCGTCGAATCTTTGGGGTGTCGTCGTGCCGAAATCCTTCATCTCCTGATAGACGGATTGCGGCATGATATTGAGTAGCAGCTTCTCTACGCGGTCTTTTTCACGCTGCAACTCCCTGGCATTCTTCTCCGCCATACGGGAGTAGGAATCCAGCATATACTCAGCTTCCTTCTGCTTCGATATATCCTGGCACTCGACAAGGAGAAACTCCTGTCCATCGACCGATTCCTGCCGCATTTCAACGGAGAGACTGACATTGCGCGCACCCGAGCGAACCTCGGTCTCGAATGAGAAAGGCCGTCCGTTCGCTAGCCGACTGCGTGCCCTGTCGGCCTTCAACCCGGATAACCGGCCCGTCAGGCCATCCTCATCGTCTTCGGCGCCGGTCGGTGTGAACCAATGAAAAAACTTCGCGTTCTCGAATATGATGGACCACGTATCCACATCAGCGACTGCGACGCCGGTTTTCAGCGTTTGCAGATAGGTTTTAAGGTCCAAATCGGAATTCATATCGCCGCAATTTCCTCGGTTATCACGCCACTACAATCGACGACTCACGACGCGTAAATTCATCAAACACGTAGTCGATGTCGGCATTTTCCAGCTCATGATCCTCAAGCGTCTCACGCAGTAGCATCGCCGCCTCGAGAAACTCCTCATGTGAGATTCCGAGCCCCTGATGGACGCGTCGAAGGACATCATCGGTATATGCCACGGGCCCGCCCATCACGGATGCTATGAACTTGGTTTGATGGTCTATGAGCGAACGCATGTCGCTGTTTTCGAAGTACTTCTGCAACCGCTCGGATTCCAGGACCTTGTCATAGAAATCCGAGACGACTTTCCGAACCACGACAAATCCGCCGTACCGTTCGAATATGGATTGAGTCATTGCCCAGACCCTCCCTGCACGCCGCCCCCAAGGCCACGTCGATCCACAAATAGTAGCGCCAACGCACGCGCCGCACCAACACCAACGATACAGACCCGGCCACGGCCGAACGACACAGATAGAGCCACACCCACGACAGCAAGCGCTTGCATCCGAACCGTCGAACAGGGACATTAACGTCGCAAGCCAAACGGGCCAAGGGACGGAGCGAATGAAGGTCGTTATCACCGGAGGAACAGGGTTCATAGGCCGCCGTTTAGCGGCCGATCTGCTGGCCCGCGGCAACCTCACGGGGCCGTCAGGCAGATCGGAGCCTATCGACGAACTGGTCCTGTTTGACGCCGTCACCCCCACCGAACGGGCGCCGGAGTGGGACGAGCGGGTCAAAGTGATAAGTGGCGACATCTCTGACCGAGAAACTGTTTCCAGCCTCGTCGACCGCGATGACATCTCGGTCTTCCATCTCGCGTCCGTCGTCAGCGGCGGGGGCGAGAAGGACTTCGATCTCGCCATCCGGGTTAACCTTACGGGAGGCCTCAACGTCTTCGAGGCGCTGCGCGCCCGCGCCGGGCAGCCTCGCTTGGTCTTCGCGTCGTCAATCGCCGTCTTCGGCGGCTCCGCCATGGCCGACGTGGTCGGCGACCACGCCAAGCAAACGCCACAGACCACCTACGGCATGACCAAGGCGGCCTGCGAGCTGCTGATCAACGACTATACGCGTAAGGGCTTCTTCGATGGCCGCTCGGCGCGATTGCCGACCGTCATCATCCGCCCCGGCAAACCGAACGCCGCGGCCTCCAGTTTCGTCAGCAGCGTCTTTCGCGAGCCCCTGAATGGCCAGCCTTGCATCCTGCCGGTCGGGCCTGAAGCCGTCATGCCGCTGCTCGGGTATCGCGCCATTGTCGGCGGTTTCGTTGCGCTTCACGAGGCGGACGGTGACGCCATCGGCGACGACCGTGCGGTGAGCCTGCCGAGCCTTACGGTCACGGTGGGCGACATGATAGCGGCCCTCAAACGGGTCGCCGGCGATCGTCCGCTGGGACCCATCGCGATCGAGCCGGATCCGTTCATCGAAAAGATCGTCGCAACTTGGCCCCTCGATGCCAGCTACCGGCGCGCCACCGCGCTCGGGCTACCGCGCGAGAGCGACCTCGACGAGATCGTCGCCGCCTATATCGAAGACTATCTCGACAACTAGGCCCAGTGGCACTCGGCCCACTGGCACGCAAGCGCCTTGGCCCGGCGCCGGATTTCTGGCAGACAGACCTCCCGTTCGTCCGCGGGCTCGCCAAGTACTGGAGCTAGAGCGCATGTCGGCCACCGACACCCCATCTGCCGAGGTCCCGAGGGATTTCATTCGCGACGCCATTCGCAGTGACCTCGATGCCGGGCGCCATACCGAAATCGTCACCCGGTTTCCGCCGGAGCCCAATGGCCACCTCCATATCGGCCATGCCAAAGCGATCTGTTTGAATTTCGGCGTCGCGCAGGAGTTTGGCGGCCATTGTAACCTGCGCTTCGACGACACCAACCCGGCCAAGGAAGAGATCGAGTTCATCGATGCCATCAAACAGGATGTCCGCTGGCTTGGCTTCGACTGGGGCGAACATCTCTATTTCGCCTCGGACAATTTCGAACAACTTTACCAGTGGGCGGAGGCCCTGGTGCAGACCGGCAAGGCCTATGTTGATGATTTGTCTGCCGACCAAATGCGCGAGTACCGTGGCACTCTCACGGAGCCCGGCCGCAACAGCCCCTTTCGCGATCGCACGTCGGAAGAAAGCCTCGACCTGCTGAGGCAGATGCGGGCCGGCGCGTTCCCCGACGGGACCCGCGTCCTGCGCGCCAAGATCGATATGGCCGCCGACAACGTCAATCTCCGTGACCCGGTGCTTTATCGCATTCTGCGCGCCCCCCACCCGCGCACGGGGGAGCACTGGTGCATTTACCCGACTTACGACTTTGCCCACGGCCAGACCGACGCCATCGAGGGTGTCACCCACTCGCTCTGCTCATTGGAATTTGAGGATCATCGACCCTTATATGACTGGTTTCTGGATAATCTGCCGGTCCCCAGCCGACCACGGCAGTATGAGTTCTCTCGCCTTAACCTGACCCACACGGTCTTATCCAAGCGCAAGCTCATGCGCCTTGTGCAAGATGGCTATGTCGATGGCTGGGACGACCCGCGTATGCCCACCCTTTCCGGCTTCCGCCGCCGTGGCGTCCCAGCGGCCGCAATCCGCGATTTCATCGGCCAATTGGCCATCTCCAAGAGTTACAGCACGGTCGAGCTGGCCATGCTCGAGCACAGTATCCGCGAGACCCTGAACGCGACGGCGCCACGCCGCCTCGCCGTTCTGAAGCCTCTCAAGGTGACCATCACCAACTACCCGGCGGGAGAGACCGAACAGCTCGAGGCCACCAACAACCCCCAGGATCAAAGCGCCGGCACCCGCCCCCTGCCCTTCTCCCGGGAAATTTACGTCGAGCACGACGATTTCATGGCGGATCCGCCACGCAAATTCTTCCGCCTCTCACCGGGTCGCGAGGTTCGTCTGCGCTTTGCTTATTTCATCACCTGCCAGGAAGTCATCGAAGACGACGCCGGCAACGTGATCGAGCTGCGCTGCACCTATGATCCCGCTACCCGCGGCGGTAACGCGCCGGATGGCCGTAAGGTCAAAGGGACTATCCACTGGGTCTCCGCCGCCCACGCCGTACCTGCGGAGATCCGCCTGTACGACCGCCTTTTCCACGCCGCGCACCCAGCCGGCGACGATTTGCAGAATGACCTAAATCCCGACGCCTTGGTGACCCTGAAAGGTTGTCAGTTGGAACCCCACCTCGCTACGGCAGAGGCTGGTCAAGCGGTTCAGTTCGAACGTCAGGGATATTTCTGCGCCGACCCTGACTCCCGCCCCAATGCGTTGGTCTTCAACCGCACCATCGGCTTGCGCGATGCGTGGGCAAAGATGCAAGCCAAGGGCTAGGCAAGCTGCCTCTTACGCCAGGGCATTGGCTTCCCGCAGTCCGCTGATCATCGCGCTGCGCATCATGTAGTCGTGCGCCTTTACGGGATCGGCGGCGACCTCCCTCAGCTTCTTCTGGCTTTCCGCGCGCACCTTACGGTCTTTCTCGTTCAGGAACCGCGTATTGCGAACCGTTTGCTCCCGTACATCCGCCAACGCCACATGCCGCCGCTGGCGGCTATATCGGTCCAGCAGGTCGATTTCCCCTTCGCGGCGCCATACTTTGCCCAGCTTGTCGGCAGCATTGACGGCATCATGGACGCCGCTATTCATGCCCATGCCGCCGATCGGGCTATTGATATGGGCCGCGTCACCGGCCAGCAGAATGCGGCCGACGCGCATGGTATCGGCAACCCGCTGGTGAATGCGCCAGACATTGCGATGCAGTGCCAGTTTCGCACCACGGGTGCCCAGGAACGCGGCCATGCGCGCCTCGGCCACATCGTCGGTCATTGCCGCGTCATCGTCCTCGTCGGATCGCGCGCTGAAGGTCACCCGCCAATAGTCATCCAAATGCAGCAGAACACACCACTCGTCCGGATCGGAGATATAGGCGACCCCCGCAACATCGGGAATGGCCTCACTGATGTCGAACTGAGTACCGTATTGCACCACCTTCTGCTCATAGGTAAAGCCGTCGAAAGGCACATCGAGCTGCCGGCGAACAGCACTGCGCGCCCCGTCGGCAGCCACCAGAAAACGACCGCCGAAATCCTCCCGACCGCCATCTGCCAGCACGACCGTTACCGTCACCCCGTCGGCGTCCTGCGTCGCGTCCACCGCCCGCGCCCCCATCAGCAGCTCTACGCCGTCGCTGTCCCGCAATGACCGATAGAGAGCATGGTTCAAATTGTATTGTTCGCATTGCACACGGTAAGGATGCGGCGTCTCGTCGTTCAGCGCCGCCAGGTCGAATTCGGCAACGCAACCGGCATGACGGTCGCGAAACTGCCACACCGGCGTGATGCGACCGTTGTCGAGGACCGCGTCAAGCACCCCCAAGGCATCGAGATACTCCAGCGTCGGCGGATGAAAAGTCGTCGCCCTCCGGTGATCATGCGGCAACTTCTGCGCTTCGAGCAGCAGTACCGGAATCCCCTGCTTAGCCAGCGACAAGGCCGTGACCAGCCCGGTCGGGCCACCGCCGGCCACCACCACCCGATCGGCGAAACCGTTCATCGCCAATCCCGTCGAAAGCATTGGAGCATGCCTTTGGATACCGCCCATCACCCGGCCAAGCAAGCGGCCGCCGGCCCCTCTCCGTTTGTATTAATGCGTTCGCAGACGGTACAGTTCCGCCGACCGACCATTTCGCGAGGCCCCCACATTGCCCGACGACCGCTTACCCACCGACCTTTGGGTCATGGCTCATGTGCGCCGCTGCATGGATGCCGGTATTCCGGCCACGGTCGCCCGCAAGGGCGAGGCCAAGGGCGGCACCGTGCTGCTCAAGATCAACCAATTCGAGGGCGGCTGCCGGGTGCTTTCCCAGGCCCGGGATTTGGAGGGCAATCTCGGCTGGCTCGGCGCTCTTGCGGGCGCGCTCGTGCCGGAAGCCGACGCCGACGCCTATATCGACCGGGCCGTCTCGCGCGACCCCGACATTTGGGTTATCGAGATCGAGGACCGGTCCGGCCACAACCCCTTCGACGGCAAGCTCATCTAATAGGCTGTTAGTAAAATCCTTTTTCGTAATCGCGAGGCGTCGAAGCAGCCGTGCAAGCCTTCACTTTGTGATGCCGTTTGAGCCTGGCGCCGCCATCGCATAGGTTGCGGTACCTACCCGCTCGGGTGGGCCAAGCATCAGCGGCGACCGAGTGACCCCCGGCATATGGCACCCATAGAGATCATTACGATCGGCAACGTCAATCTCGACATTATTCTCGGGCCTCAGGCGCCCTGGCCGACACCGGGAACCGAGGTGCTTATGCAAAACAGCGAATTGCGGGAAGGCGGCGCGGCCGGCAACACCGCCCTCGCCCTTCGCGCCCTGGGCTGCGACCAGCGCCTGCTCAGTACCATGGGCGAGGACTTCTTCGGCCAATGGCTCCGCACCCGTTTCGGCGACTTGGCGGCAGACTGGACGGCCAGCGCCCGGGTTACCAGTTTCTCGGTCGGCATCACCCACCCCGACGGAGAACGCACATTCTTCAGCAACCGTGGTCATGTCGAGGATCTCGCCGCGGCCGACGTTCTCAGCCATCTCGCTCCGGAGACCATCCGAGGCGCCACCGCCCTGATAACCGGCAGTTTTCTGACCCCGCGACTTACTGAGAGCTACCCGGCACTTTTCGAGCATTTGCGCACCAATGGCGCCCGCGTCGCCTTGGATACCGGTTGGCCGCCCAATGGCTGGACGCCGGAGATCAAACGGAACGCGAGGGACTGGATCACTCGCGTCGATTTGCTCCTGCTCAACGAGGTCGAGCTTTGTGGCCTGACGGGCTGCGACAGCGATAAGCTCGAAACCGGATTGCAGATGCTCCGCGAGCATATGCCCGCCAGCGGCCAGGCCATCGTCAAGCTCGGCCCGCGCGGTGCAATGACCTTAGACGACAACCTGCACGTTATCCACACGCCGGCACCACCCGTTCAAGTCGTCGATACGATCGGTGCCGGCGACTGCTTTAACGCCGGATTTCTATGGGCTCAAGCCCGTAGTCGCGACACCCGCGAGGCCATGGAAATCGGTGTAAAAGTCGCGTCGAGTGCAATCTCCACGTCACCCCGGGACTACAGCGCCATCGCCGCGGCCGCTTGTCCGTAACGGCAGACTGGGACCAATCGGCACACTATCCCTTTCGCCACGCCGTCATTCGCCATAACATCCGGAATACAAGACGACGGTCCAACGGGAGGTATGATTGGCAGAGCTGGGACTTCGCCCGGTCATCAATGCCGCCGGCACCATGACGGTGCTTGGGGCCTCCGCCGTGCCGGACGAGATTATCGCCGCCGCCGCCGCGGTCCTGCCAAAGTTCGTCGAAATGGACGCCCTTCTCGATGCCGCATCGCGCACCATCGTCGAGGCCACTGGCGCCGACGCTGGTCACATGACGGCCTGTGCCGCCGCCGCCATCACGGTCGCCACCGCCGCCACCATCACCGGCACCGACCTTGCCAAAGTCGAAAGGCTTCCCGACTGCGCTGACCTCCCCAACGAAGTCGTCCTGCTCAAGGGCCATAACTGTCACTTCAGCGGTGAGATCGGCCAAATGGTCCGCCTCTCCGGCGCCCGGCTGGTCGAGGTCGGAACAATCAACCGGGCGACCGCAGAACTGTTGCGGGGCGCCCTCGGTCCCCGGACCACGGCCGCCCTTTACGTCGTCTCCCACCAGACCGCCCAGACCGGCATGATCGATCTGCCGAGCTTCTGCAAAATCTGCCACGACGCCGACGTGCCGGTCATCGTCGATGCGGCCGCGGAGCATGATCTGCGTGGATTTCTGACGGCCGGCGCCGACCTGGTACTTCATAGCGCCCACAAATTTCTCGGCGGTCTGACCGGCGGCATCATTGCCGGACGGGCCGACCTTGTTGCCGCCTGCCGTATGCAGGACCAGGGTATCGGCCGCACCATGAAGATCGGCAAGGAGGGTATTGCCGGTGCCATCGCGGCGCTCGAGCGTTGGCAGCGTCTGGATAACGGCGCCATCGGGAAGGCACAGAAATCCCGGGCCAAGTCGGCGGCGCACCGTCTAACCGCTGTCGCGGCGCTCACCGTTACCTTAGAAGCGGATCCCACCGGCAACCCGATCACCCGCGTGCGGCTGCGGGTCGACCCTAATCGAACCGAGCTAACACCGGCGGATTTGCGCACCCAATTGATCGCCGGAACGCCGGCTATCTATGTCCGCGAACACGACAGCGACCCAATCTCGTTGCTCCTCGATCCCTGCAATCTCACCGATGCAGAAATGTCGCTGGTCTGCGAGCGCATCGAACAGCTCATCGATCGCGCCGACACCTGCCCAACCCTGGCCGTGGCACGTTGACGAGCATGGAAGAGGCGATCAATGACCGTAGCTGAGCCACTTCTGGAGGTCGAACATATCGGCAAGAGCTTCGGCCCCGTCAAAGCTCTCCGGGACGTCAGCTTCAGCGTTAGGCCGGGTGAGGTTGTCGCCCTCCTTGGCGACAACGGCGCCGGTAAGTCGACCCTGGTGAAAATGATTTCCGGCACCCTCCAGCCCGACCACGGACGCATACTCTTCGAGGGGCAGCCAACCCGGATCGACAGTCCGGCGACGGCCAAAAAGCTCGGCATCGAGACCGTCTATCAAGATCTCTCCCTTTGCCCGAACGTCGACGTCGTCAGCAACTTCTTCATGGGGCGCGAGCTTTGCCACAAGGTGCTCGGCTTCAAGATCATGCGCGAGCGCGAGATGCAGGCCGAAACCGAGCAAGCCCTGCGGGACATCGGCTCACACATTCCGTCGGTACGAACCAATGTCGAACACCTTTCGGGTGGCCAACGACAAGCCATTGAGCTCTGCCGTTTTGTCCATTGGGGCGGAAAATTGGTCATTCTGGACGAGCCATTCGCCGCGCTAGGCGTCGAGCAGACGCGCCGCGGCCTTGAACTTATCGAACGCGTGAAGGAACGCGGCATCGCGCTGATCGTCATCACCCATAACATGTTGCATGCATTCGAGGTCGCCGACCGCGTTGTTGTGCTTCGCCACGGCATCGTCGCCGGCGATCATGAGACGGCGACGACGACGGCGGAGGCTGTCGTCGGGATGATTACCGGAAATTTGATGCGTCAGGCGGTCGCCTGACGAAAACTGCGCAAGATAACAACCACAGACTAGGAGGAGGAAAGAATGCGCAATACACTCAAGGGCCTCGTCGGCATCGCTGCCGGGGCCGGCTTGTTGGCGGCGGCATTTGCCGGCCCGGCCACGGCTCAGGAAAAAGGCACCATCTTTTATCTGGTTCCAACTCTGCTCGACGAGTTCCAAACCGAATCCGTCAGCTCACTTGAGAAGTCGCTCAGCTCGATTGGTTATGAAGTGAAGACTTTGGACGGACAGAACCGCTCCGACGTCCAGCTCAATCAACTCGATGACGTCATTCAACTGAATCCGAAGGCGATTGTCATGGCCGCCGTCGATTTCGATTCGGTTACGCCCGGCATCGAAAAGGCTCGCGCCGCCGGCATTCCGGTCATCCAGTTCGACCGTTTGATTACCAGCACAATGAGCGACTTCACCTCGGTCGCCGGCACCATCGAGATCGGCCAAGTCGCCGCCGGCGAGATCTCGCGACTGCTGTCCGAGCGGCACGGCTCCGTTAAGGGCAAGGTGCTGCAGATTCTCGGCGACCCGGGCGATTCATACACCCTCGATATCCAGAAAGGCTTTGAGGGCGAGATGGCGGCTCACGGCGATGTCGAAATCATCACCAAGGCCGCTATGCAGTGGGAGGCATCGAATGCCGGCGATATCGCCGAAAACCAGCTACTGGTGAACGATGACATCGACCTGATATTCGTCCATGCCGCCCATCTGGCGGTCCCCGTCGTCGCCGTTCTGGAGGCCAAGGGCAAGCAGCCTGGCGAGGTGATGCTGGTTAGCTCCAATGGCGCCCCCGTCGGCTTGGACCTGATCCGCAAGGGGTGGGAGCAGGTTGAGGTCGAGCAGCCGCTTTATGCTCAGGTCTATGCCGTTGCGATGTTTATCGACAAAATCGCCAACGGCGAGGAACTGACGGCCGGGACCTACGACGTACTCGGTCTCGACGGCGTGCTGTCCAAAGAGGATTGGGGCTGGAACCTGAAGGTTCCTGGCGCCGCCATCACCATGGACAATGTCGATGAGTCGCGCTTCTGGGGCAACCTCCAGGCGCCGACCGATCCGGTTGCGGTCGTCAAGTAAGACGTCAATATCGGCACGGCAGGCTGATGATCTCCTAGGAGGCCATCGGCCTGCCGACCCGCACGTCCGGCAAGGCCACCAAGACGACGAGGGGCTTTAACCATGACCACGCAATCCGCTACGGCGAGTGAGGTCGCTCCTGATGTCCCACGCGCGATCATCGGTTTCGTCCTGGATCATTTGGTCTGGTTAATCCTGTTCATCGTCTTGGCCGTTTTCTCCGCCGCCATCGACCAGTTCTTCCAGATCGGGATCTTCATCAATATTCTGCGCCAAGCGACTTTCGTCGGCATTCTCTCCGTCGGCCTCTCCATGGCTATCATGGCCGGCCACATGGATCTCTCCATCGAATCCGTCATGGCATTTTCGGCGATGCTAGCGGCGCTGCTGGTCGGTGCCAACGGTGCTGGTCTCGGCCTCGATATCAGCACGCCCCTGACACTTCTGTTGTCACTGGCATTCGGCGCGGTCGTCGGCCTGGGCAACGGCTATCTCGTCGTCAAACTAAAGATCAGCGCCTTCATCGTAACCCTGGCCGCCTTCATCGGCATCCGTGGCCTCGGCCTTGTGCTGTCCGGCGGCCGCTCGGTTTACGGGCTGCCGGATAACTTCCGCGGCATCGCCAGCGCCGAACCGCTGGGCATTCCGGTTCTGGTTATCCTTCTTGTCACAACCTACGTCGTCTTCAGTTTCCTGCTGCGGCGCACGACATTTGGCCGCTACATTTATCTGATCGGCGGCAATATCACGGCGCCGTTTCGCGCCGGCATTCCCGTCGAACGAATAGTCATCACCGTCTTTGTGCTATCCGGTGTTTTGGCGGCCTTCGCCGGTTGGCTGCTTGCCGCGCGCACCAACGGCGCGACGGCCAATCTCGGCACCGGCATGTTGTTCGAGGCATTTGCCGCGGTGGTGATCGGCGGCGTCAGCCTAACCGGCGGTACCGGCCGACTCAGCGGTGTCTTCGCCGGTGTCCTGCTGCTCAGCAGCATCGACACCGCGATCAACGTCATGGGTCTGCCGCCTCACTTCATGCAGGTAATCCGCGGCGGCCTGGTGCTTGCGGCCGTCTTGTTGGATTCGTTCAAGACCGTGATCCGCAATCGCTATCTCTAGCGCGCGCCAACGGTCGCGGCCCGCCGGGGAATGACGCGACTTTCGCACATCGAGATTCTCGGCGGCGGTCCCGCCGGCCTCTATGTAGCGACGCTATTGAAACGCACCATCCCGGCGGCGC
The DNA here is from genome assembly GCA_021774445.1 of Alphaproteobacteria bacterium. Taxonomy (GTDB): domain Bacteria; phylum Pseudomonadota; class Alphaproteobacteria; order UBA6615; family UBA6615; genus SZUA-147. The sequence goes on along the minus strand of JAJFJA010000015.1, from coordinate 310,380 downwards.
GAGTCCGGATCACCGAACAAAACGCCGCCGATGCGACTTTCGGGTTCGGCGTCGTTTTCTCCGAGCAAGCATTAGGTTTTCTTGCCGCTGACGACCCAGGCCTCTATGCCACCATCACGCCACATATGGCACGCTGGCGGAACATGACGCTTGTCCATAAGGGCGTACAAGTCGTCATAGACGGGATCGGCTTTTTCGCCATCGGCCGCCTAAGGTTGTTACAGATCTTACAGAAAATCGCCCGCGATACCGGCGTCGAGATGCGGTTTAACCACGCGACTGCGACGGTCGAAGATCTGGCAGCCGACCTCGTCATCGGTGCGGACGGTGTCAATTCATACGTCCGCAGCGCGAACGAGGATGGCTTCGGCGTGCAACTAGACTATTTCAGCAATCGCTTCGCCTGGTTCGGCACACCGACGCCCTTTGACAACCTAACGCAAACATTTGTCGAAACCGGCACCGGCGCGCTCAACGCCCACCATTATCGCTATCAAGCGGACATGAGCACCTTCATCGTGGAGTGCGACGAGGCCAGTTTCGAGGCCCACGGCTTCGACAGTTCGAATGAGACGGAGACCGCTACTCGCTGCGAACGCTACTTCTCGGAGACCCTGGCCGGCGCGCCACTCATCGCCAACCGCTCGGTATGGCGCCGCTTTCCCCGCCTTTGGTGTCACCATTGGGTCGTCGGAAACCGGGTACTACTAGGGGATGCGGCGCATACGGCGCATTTCTCGATTGGTTCCGGCACACGTCTGGCAATGGAAGATGCGATCGCACTGTCGCGAGCCCTCCGCGATCACCATGACCTCGAAGACGGCTTGGCCGCATTCGAGAGCGCGCGCAAACCGATCGCCAAGAAAATTGTCGATGCGGCGAACGCATCGGCCTTGTGGTATGAAAGTTTTGCGAGAAAAATGGATCTCTCCCCGCTTGATTTCGCCTTCGATTACCTCACCCGGTCCGGCCGCATGGATATGGATCGGCTGCGCAGTCTGGCGCCGGCATTCATGAAAACATACGAGCGTCGCGGTCTCTGAACAGCCCCGCCGTTAGCTTGCTTGCGGTAACACCGCCGTCGCCATCTCCGACAAGACCTGACCGCCATCGACGACAATCGACTGGCCGGTGATATAGGACCCGTCATCCGAGGCCAGAAACAGCACCGCTTTGGCAATGTCTAACGGGGTGCCTAACCGGCCCAGCGGCACCGCCGCTTCCTGGGCATCGATAAAGGCTTGGTCTCTGTGCAGCTTTACGCCCTCGGTAAGGATATTGCCCGGCTGCACGGCATTGACGGTGATCTGATACGGCGCCCACTCCAACGCCGCGGTTCGAACAAACCCCATCATGCCGGCCTTGGTGGCGGCATAGTGGGCATGGCCCGGCGAACTGACCAGAGGGCCCGTGATCGACGAACTGAAGATAATGCGCCCGCCGCCCTGCGTCTTCATCTGCGGCAGACAGGCCTTCGCGATCAGAAACGGTCCCTTCAGATTAACCCCACAAACCGCATCCCACTCGTCCTCGGATATGTCCTCTATACGGGTTTCCGGGTAGATGGCAGCGTTCGGGCAGAGCACATCGATGTGGCCATAACGCGCTGTCGTGTCCGCCACCACCGCGTCCACGGCGGCCTGGCGGCTGGCGTCGGACAGCAGGAAATTCACCTCGAGACCGTCACCTTGCAACGCCTGCGCCGCCGCCTCCCCTCGTTCCTGATTCACGTCGGTAAACGAGACCTTGGCGCCTTCTTGCGCCAGCAGCGAGACAATGCCCAAGCCGATCCCCCGCGACCCGCCCGTTACGATCGCCACCTTTCCCGCCAGTCTGCCGGCCATGTTTCGTTCCTCCAACTTGACCAAACCAACCTACGGCCAGTGTCAACTTTCCAAACGGTAGGTACGGATCGCATTATCGCGATAGAGTTTGCGCAACTCTTCATCGCTGCTTCCGGCCACGATCTCGTCCAGGATCTCGACCCAGGTCGGGTAGCGATGGGTCAGCTCACCGACCGTCCAGTCGCTGCCATACATCACCCGGTCAAAGCCAAAACTCTCAATGACGTGATTGACATAGGGCTTCAGTTGCTCCCGTTTCCAATTTTGGTGGTCCGCTTCGGTAACAACCCCGGAAATCTTACAAACCACATTCGGCATCGCCGCAAGTTCTTGAATCTGGCTTTTCCAGGGTTCCCAGAACTCATGCTTGATACCGGGCTTGGCCATATGGTCGAGGATGAACGTCACGTCGGGACATCGGCGCACCAACTCCACCCCGAAAATGAGCGCGAAGTGGCGGACGCAAAGATCGAAGCTAAGCCCGAATTTGGGCAACAGCTTGACCCCCTCGATAAATCCCGGCTCCAGGCACATCGACGGATCCACCTCCACTTCGATCAACCGCCGGATGCCCTTGAGGACCGCGTTTTCCCGCAACGCAACCAGGTCACCTTCAACGGCAGCACCTTTTTCTAGTGGCGCATGCGCCACCATGCCGCAGAGCCGGTGATCGGTATCTGCCAAACCCTGAACCCAGCGCGCTTCGTCGAGATGGTGCCCGGAGTCCACGGCGACCTCGGCGAAGACGATCTTGTCAACCGCCACCGGTCCGCGCGCCGCGTCGAAATCCTCCAGCAGATAGGTCCGGTTGATCTGCGGCACGTTGTCCAGCCACCCATAGGGTAAATAGTCGATGTCATAGAGATGCACGTGGCTATCGACGATTGGAAAGTTCGGCATTCTTGGCCCACCTTTGCTGCTAACCGTTGTCCCGTCATCTTGCCACGCTGAACCCGCCGGTCCCAGCCATCAGCGCGCAAATACATCCGTCATGAACGCGCGGATCACGGCTCGGTCCGCCATTTGCAGACCCACCAGTAACGTGGTTAGCTGGCGCGCCATTCCCATGATAGTCATATCCAATGCCCCTCGACCATATCGATACCGTGGTGATAGGCGCCGGCGTCATCGGCATTGCGATCGCCCGGACTCTGGCCCTTGCCGGCCGCGAGACGATTGTTCTTGAATCCGCCGGCGCCATCGGAACCGAGACCAGCTCGCGCAACAGCGAGGTCATCCACGCCGGCATCTACTATCCGCAGAACAGCTTAAAGGCCCGGTTCTGCGTTGCCGGACGCGAACGACTCTATGCCTACTGCCGCAAGCATGGCGTTCCGCACAAGAATTGCGGCAAACTGGTCGTTGCCACGGACGATCAGCAAGTGCCCAAGCTTGCCGAACTCCAAAACAACGCGCAACGCAACGGAATCGACGATCTTCGCCTCCTCACCGCCGCAGAGGCTCGGGAATACGAGCCTGAGTTGCACTGCGTGGCCGCCTTGCTCTCTCCATCCACCGGCATTCTCGACAGTCACGCCTATATGCTGGCCCTGCAGGGCGAAGCCGAGGCCAATGGCACGGTCATCGCCTTCAACACACCGGTCATCGCCGGCCAGGCACATCCCAACGGCATCGAGATCCGCACCGGCGGCGACCACCCCTATGCCTTGCTCGCCCGCAACGTCATTAACGCCGCCGGGCTCTGGGCCCAACCCATTGCCCACAAGATCCGGGGCGTGCCGCCACAAACAATCCCACCGCGCTATTTCGCCAAAGGCAATTATTTCACCCTAACCGGACGACCGCCATTTGGGCGCCTCGTCTATCCCCTGGCCACGGCCGGTAGTCTCGGCATTCATTCAACGGTGGATTTTACGGGACAAGTCAAGTTCGGCCCCGACACCGAGTGGGTCGATGAAATCGACTACAAAGTCGACCCGGCCCGCGACCAGATCTTCTACGAAACCATCCGGCGCTATTGGCCGGCCTTGCCGGATGGCGCCCTCACGCCCGGTTATTCCGGCATCCGGCCGAAACTCGTCCCACAGGGTCAGGGCGCGCAGGACTTCATGATCCAAGGGCCGGACCAACATGGTGTACCCGGACTGCTGAACCTGTACGGCATTGAATCGCCGGGACTGACGTCATCCCTGGCGATTGCCGCACATACGGCAGACATCCTGGCGCAAGGCCGTTAGGTGAACCGAGTCCGATAGCGGCGAGAAATGCCACCCAAGCAAGCCTATCCTGTCCCAATGACCACAATGTCTCAGTCTCGCCCGCCGGAAAACGACCGATATTACGAGGCCTTGGTCAGCCGTGACCGTCGCTTTGACGGCCATTTTTTTGTCGGCGTCAAAACGACCGGGGTTTATTGCCGGCCCATTTGTCCGGCGCGGACACCCAAGCCCAAGAACTGCAATTTCTATCGCGCGGCGGCGGAAGCGGAGCAGGCTGGCTTCCGGCCCTGTAAACGCTGCCGACCGGAAACCGCGCCGGCGTCTCCAGCCTGGCTCGGCACCGCCGCGACAACCCGCCGGGCACTTCGCCTTATTGCCGAGGGCGCCCTCAACGAAGGATCCGTGGCCGCTTTGGCCAACCGTCTCGGCGTCGGCGAGCGCCATCTCCGCCGATTATTCGACTGTCACATCGGTGCCTCTCCACAACAGGTCGCGGCCACGCAACGGCTTCACCTGGCGCTCCAGCTTCTGGTGCAGACCGCCCTTCCGATGCCCGAAATCGCGGCCGGCGCGGGCTATGCCAGCCTGCGACGCTTCAATGCGACGTTCAAGCAAGCCTATGGCGCGCCGCCGACCGATATTCGCCGCCGCGCCATATCGCGTGCATACGCGGACGGCCCGGCACCCATAACCCTCATGCTTGGCTACCGTACACCCTACGACTGGGACGCCGTTCTCGCATTCCTCGCCGCCCGAGCCATCCCTGGCGTTGAGCAATGCGCGGGTAACAGCTACACCCGCACAATCGAATTCGAAGGCCAGCAGGGAACATTGAGAATACGCAACGAGGCGACCAAAAGCGCCCTCATCGCCGACTTGTGGATCGGCGAAGTCGTTAACCTGCTGCCCATAGTCCAACGCTTGCGGTCGATGTTCGATGTCGACGCTGATCCCGACGCTGTCAGACAAGTATTGGGCGCCGACCGCCACCTTGCCCCACTTGTGACCCAGGCGCCGGGATTGCGTCTCCCCGGTTGCTGGGACCCATTCGAACTCGTCATTCGCGCCATTGTCGGCCAGCAGATCACCGTAACCGCCGCCCGTACCATCGTCTCCCGCCTCGTAGAGCGCTACGGCCGGCCACTCTCCACCGATATGTCCACCCCGTTCGACGGCAAGCCGCATCTCTTCCCGGACAGCCACACCCTCGCCACGGCGGACATTCACAAGATCGGCATGCCGGGCCGCCGCGTAGAAACGCTCAGATCTCTCTCACAGGCGGTCGCTGCCGGCACTGTCGACCTCGGGTCCGACGCCGATGGCGAGACACTGCATCGTCAGCTCGTCGCCACCGCCGGCATCGGCAAATGGACGGCAGGTTATGTTCAGTTGCGGGCCCTCAAGGACCCGGACGCCTTCCCGCCGGGCGACATCGCCTTACTGCGCGCCGCGCAAAGCCTCGGCATCGCTCAGACCCAAACCGAATTGCAGCAAGCCGCCGAAGCCTGGCGGCCGTGGCGAGCCTACGCGGTCGCCCACCTATGGCGCAGTTTGGCAAAATAGCCAATCGCTAGCGGCGCAGCCCTTCTTTCTCGACCCAGGCCTCGGTTTCGTCCAACGCTCTCGCGAAACGATCGAACATCTCGTCGATCTCGCTTTCGGCAATAATCAGCGGTGGGCAAAAGGCTACGCTATCCATGAGAGCCCGCGGAATGACACCGTGATCCTCTGCCCTGGCGGCACAATACGCCCCAACACCATCGCTCGGCGGAAACGGCTTCTTCGTCGCCTTGTCGGCCACCATTTCGACCGCACCGATGAGCCCCACACCGCGCGCTTCGCCGACCAGTGGATGGTCGGCGAAGGTCTGCAGGCGTTGTTGGAAACGCGGCGCGACCGCCCGCACATGGTCGAGTACGTGGCGCTCTTCCATAAGCTCCAGGGTCCGCGCCGCGACCGCCGCACACACCGGATGCCCGGAATAGGTGAAGCCATGCCCAAACACGCCGATCTTCTCGCTTTCCAAGATCATGGCGTCGAAGATATCTTCCGAAACCATCACGCCCGAGATCGGCAAATAGGCGGAGGACAGCGCTTTGGCGACCGTTATCGTGTCCGGTTTTAGCCCAAAGGTCTCCGATCCCCACATATTGCCCGTGCGCCCAAAGCCGCAGATCACCTCGTCCGCCAGCAGCAGCACGTCATATTTGCGCAATACGACCTGAACTTTTTCGAAATAGGTCCTCGGCGGTACGATCACGCCGCCGGCCCCCATCACCGGCTCGGCGATAAATGCCGCTACCGTCTCCGGCCCTTCTTCAAGGATCAAAGCCTCGAGATTGTCCGCCATGCGCGTGGCGAACGCCTCTTCCGTCTCACCTGTTTCGGCAAAGCGATAATGATGGGGGCAGTCCGTATGCAGGATATTGGCGATCGGCAGGTCGAAATCCCGATGGTTGTTCGGCAACCCGGTCAGGCTCGCCGAGGCAACGGTTACGCCGTGATAACCCTTGATGCGCGAGATTATCTTTTTCTTTTCCGGTCGATCATGGGCGTTGTTGTAATACCACACCAGCTTGACCAGGGTATCGTTGGCCTCTGAACCCGAATTGGAGAGTAGTACCCGCGCCATATTCGCCGGCGCGATCGCCAGCAGTTTCTCCGAAACATCGATCAGCGGGTTCGTCGATTTGCCGGCGAAGGAATGATAGTAAGGCAGCGCCCGCATCTGCTCGACCGCCGCTTCGATCAACGCCTCTTCGCCAAAGCCCAACGAGGCGCACCACAAGCCGGCCAAGCCTTCGATATACTCTTTCCCGTCCTCGTCATAAACATAGACGCCCTTGCCGCGGGTAATCACCAGCGGCCCGGTCTCGCGATGCTTGGCAAGGTTGGTATAGGGATGGATTACGTTGGCGATATCCCGTGCCGCCGGCGAATTGCCAAGGTCATTCATTAGCATCCCCTGTCCGGTCTTTGTTTCCGTTTGAGCCAGCCACTCGGCGCCAGGCCAATGGCAACAGCGCCGTCGCCAGCGCGATCTTTACGGCGTCTCCAAGCAGGAATGGCACCACCCCGAACTGCAACGCCTTTTGAAAGCCGATCAGTGTCGAGAGCCAGATCACGCCAAGGACATAGATTACGACCATACCCGCGAACATGGCGAGCGCCGTGTACAGCGGCTTACGGTCCCAACCGCGCACCGCCAACTGGCCGGCGACAAAGGCCGCCACCGCAAAACCAACCAGATAGCCACCGGTTGGACCCGCCATATAGGCAAGGCCGATGCCCTTGGCCGGCGTCCCCGCAAACACCGGCAGCCCAACGGCACCCTCGGCAAGATACAGCACCACCGTCGCCGCCCCCAATCGGGGACCAAACGTCATGCCGATGACCAGCACCATAAAGGTTTGCATCGTCAGGGGCACTGGCCAGAACGGCACTTGAACCTTTGCCGAGGCCGTAAGCAACAAGGTCCCCAGCACCGCCAGCACCACATTGCGGATTATGTCCGAGCGACCCGTATTGGACGGCCAGAGGACACCAGCCAAAGTGGATTGCACTGTCGTGGGATGGCTCGGGGCCTGAACCGTCATAGTCTATCTCCTCGGATTTTGCCTTGTGGCACTGAGCAAAGCGACCCAAGGTTTAACCCTATTCCGCACCGAATTCGAGCCTCTTCACATACTTTCTCACGCCACACCACCGCCGGTGGAACCGAACTAAGCGCGGCTCCCGTCCCGTTGCGCCCGCAGTTCGAGCCAGTTATCGTGAGCTATGGCGAAATTGATCATATGGGCGGTCTTTGACCTCAAGCCCGGCGCTCTCTCCGCATTCATGGAGTACATCACCCCGAACGCGCGGGCGTCCGTGCGTGATGAGCCCGGCTGCCGTCAGTTCGATGTGCTGGTCGCCGAAGACGGACCTGAAGACCAGGTCACATTGTATGAAATCTACGACGACGCGGCGGCCTTCGAGGCCCATTTGCAGACGCCGCATTTCGCCAAGTTCAAGGTTGCTACACAAGACCTTGTGAGCGGCACCCGGGTAACCCGCTACCACCTGATCGAATAGCCGTCGCGGCACACCGATCTATGCCAACCTAAGCCTTTGGCGCGATTATCTATAATAGATAGTTTCGGATAGCACCGGTCGGGGCGGCATCGCTGCTTGATACCGTCCGATTCGCCGGCGCATCCTGCGCCCGGTCAGTCCCTTCCCGGCTGTCAGCCCCTTCCCCAACGAGCAGGCGCAGTTGTTATCCCTCCAGGACGCGGCTCCAACCGCCAAGAGCATTCTCAAGGACGTCTTCGGCTATGACGCCTTTCGCAGCGGACAGGAGGAGGTGGTCAACACCCTGATCGCCGGCGGCCATACCCTTGCCGTGATGCCGACCGGCTCGGGAAAGTCTTTGTGTTTCCAGATTCCGGCCCTCGTTCGCGGCGGCCTGACCATCGTGGTCTCGCCGCTCATCGCCCTGATGGAAGATCAGGTGGCGGCACTGCGGCTCGCCGGCGTCGCCGCCGACACCATCAACGGCAACCGCGACCGCGTGGCCAACGTCGCCGCCTGGCGCCGGGTCGTTGACCGCGAGACCAAGCTCCTCTATCTCGCCCCCGAACGGCTGATGACCGAACGTATGCTGGCCGCTTTGCAGCGCCTGCCTGTACGCTTGATCGCCGTCGACGAAGCCCATTGCATCTCCCGCTGGGGACCGAGCTTCCGCCCCGAATATGAGGAACTCACCCGCCTACGCGACTTGTTTCCCGACGCCGCTCTCGCCGCCCTCACGGCAACCGCGGACGAGACCACGCGAACCGACATCGCTCAGCGGCTATTCCACGGCGCCGGCACAACCTTCGTCTCCGGCTTCGACCGTCCGAATATCCATCTCGCGGTCGAGCTTCGTCAGGACGGCAGACGTCAGCTGCTCGATTTCCTCGCATCCCGCCGCCAGGAGAGCGGTATCGTCTATTGTCTATCCCGCGATAAGACCGAGAAGACCGCCGCCATGCTTGTCGGCGAAGGCATACGGGCCCTGCCCTATCATGCCGGCATGGACGCCGCGCAGCGCAGCACCAACCAGGACATCTTCATGACCGACCCGGCCGTCGTCATGGTCGCGACCATCGCCTTCGGTATGGGCATTGACAAGCCCGACATTCGGTTTGTCTGTCATACCGGCCTGCCGGCGAATATTGAGGCCTACTATCAGGAGATCGGTCGCGCCGGCCGCGACGGCCGCCCCGCTGACACCCTGATGCTCTACGGCCTCGACGACATCCGCATGCGGCGCATGTTTATCGATCAGGATGATGGCGATGAGAGCCACAAGCGGCGCGAGCATAAGCGGCTCGACACCCTGATCAGCTTTTGCGAATCCCCCGAGTGCCGTCGTCGTGTCCTGCTGTCGTATTTTGGCGAGCAAAGTGAGAGCTGTGGCAAATGCGACGTTTGCCATAACCCGCCGCAAGTCGTCGATGGCACCGCCGACGCGCGAAACGCCCTGGAGGTTGTGCGCGAGACCGGCCAGCGCTTCGGCGCCGCCCACCTTGTCGACGTGCTGCGCGGCGCCGACACCGAGAAGATCCGCAGCACCGGCCATGACCGGCTAGGCACCTACGGCGCGGGCAGCAAGTTGGGCAAAGATGAATGGCGTTCGATCCTGCGCCAACTGTTGGCGGCAGGCTATCTGCGCCTGGATATCGCCGGCCATGGCGGCATGAGCATGACTGAGAAGGGACATGCGCTGCTGCAGGGCCATGAGACTTTCCACTACCGCAAGGACACCTTGCGACGATCCGGCAAAGCAACCGCGCGTGCCCGCCGGGCCGCGTCTGCCGAACTTTCCGGGGCCGCGGCAATCTTGCTCAAAGCCCTCAAGGATCTTCGCTTGACCCTCGCCCGCGAACGCGGCGTGCCCGCCTATGTTATTTTCCCCGACCGCGCGCTGGAGGACATGGCCCAGCGGCAGCCGCGCACGAAAGACGAAATGGCCGATGTCCACGGCGTCGGCGCCGCCAAGCTCCGCGATTTCGCCACGCCGTTCCTCGCCGTCATTGCCCAAAACACCGAGGATGCCCACGCCTCGGGCTAGCGCGGGAACCTCAGTAGTCGCCGGAGCGCACTTCGAAATGAGTTGGTTTATCGAGACTCGGCAGATCTCGGGAAACCCAGTCCGCCACCCAATCGATCATCAGTTCAAGCGGTACCTGAGGATAACCGAATAACCGCGCCGCCCGCCCCGTATTGGCCAACCAGGCTTCATCGGACTCCGATCCCTCGAACACCGGTGTCCGACCCAACCGTTGACCCAGACGAAGCGCCAGTGTCCGAATACTCAAGGTCTCCGGCCCACTAATATTGATTGGCGCGATTGGTGTCGTCGCATGTTTGAAGCAGCGCAGGCTCTGCGCCACCGCGTCACCCTGCCAGATGACATTCACATGTCCCATCGAGACGTCGACCGGCTCGTTGCGCAGCACTTTTTGCGCAACATCATGCAGCACGCCATAGCGCATATCGATGGCATAGCTCAGTCGGATGATGCTGCCGGCGGTGCCTTGGGTCACCGAGAAATGTTCGAACATTCGCTCCCGCGCGATACAGGACATCGCATATTCGCCGGGCGGCCCGACCGGCGTCGATTCCGACGCCCCACCCTCGCTGACCGGAACAAAAGGATAAACACAGATCGTCGAATAGGCGACGATACGGCTGTCCGCAAACGCCTCCGCGGCCAGGGCCGGCACATAGGAGTTCATCGCCCAGGTCAGTTCTTCGCTGCCGGAAGAGCCGAATTTTCGACCCGCCATGAACACCATATTCGGCAGTTTCGGTAGCCGGTCGACCTGCGCCCGGTCGAGTAGATCGGCGGTGATCGTCTCGACCCCATGGGTCTCGAGATAGTCCTTCAACGCCGGCTGGCTGAACCGCGCCACGCCGACGACCCGCCGCTCCGGCGCCGCCCGCTTGGCCATCCGCGCCAGCGTCGGTCCCATCTTGCCGGCGACGCCCAGGATGATGATGTCCCCCGGAACCTCCGCCAGATCGGCCACCACCTCATCCGACGGCCGTGACATGAACTCGTCGAGATCGGCCTCGGAGTCGAACCCGGTTGGCAATGCCTTAGCCATTGAGAACTCGCCACAATTCCGCTTCGCCCCAGAGGTCGAAAGCGCGTCGATTTGGGCGAGTTTCAACTAAACGGTTGATAAAGTCAATCGGACCGCGGCGCCCAGGTCTCCACAGGTGGCGGGATCGAGGTCGCTTTACACCGGAAGCAGCCAAATCGAAAAAGGCAGCAGGCACCTCCAAGTGCCTGCTGCCCTGTCGATTCATCTCGCTCCGGAGGTGCCTAGGTTCAGGCCCTATTAATCCAGCAGGATGCCACTTCTGCATGGAGCCCAATTCTGGCGCTTGAAACCGCCTGCCGGCGCACTATTCGTACGACGCTCGTTTTTTCGGTATCATTTGATACGTGAGCGTAGGAGACATGTTGATGTCGGACGAAGAAGTGGAAAAGACTGGAGGCTGCCTTTGCGGCGCTGTCCGCTATGCCTTCACAGGCGACGCCGAATTAGGTGTGCAATGCTACTGCCTAGACTGCCAGAAGATTTCGGGTGCCGGCAATCTGCCGCAGTATGTCATCAAACGCGCGCGGCTCACGCTCCTGGGCCAACCGACGGTGCACCGCCGAAAATCGGCCGCCGGCAACGATCTCGAGATCGCGTTCTGCCCGGACTGCGGCTCGCCGATCTACAAGGCGACGTCGATGGCGCAGGATTTGATCATGCTGACAGTAGGCACGCTGGACGATCCCTCGATGTTTTCACCGACTCACAAACCTTATCAACAAACCCGGCAACCATGGGACGAGAGCTGAGTATTTAAGCCTAGTTCCGCCGCAACCAGTCTTTGAGGGCCCGCCCGATAGCATCGGGCTGATCTTCCTGGATGAAGTGTAGGCCCTGACCGACAAACGCCGTTTCAAGGCGCTTGATCTTGCTGACATACCAATCGACCGCCTGCGGCGGCACTAAAACGCCCGGATCGGCATAGACCAACAACACCGGCATTTCGGTTTCACCCATGAAGACTTCGACCGCGCCGAGCATCTCAACGTTGGCGGCCGGCTCGCCGGCAATCGGCACCTCTCGCGGCCAGGCAAGGGTCGGTTTGCGATCGGCTTCCTCTAGATATGGCGCCCCATAGATCCGCCGTGCCTCTTCACCCAGCGAACGGTTCACAAAAGCGGGCAGTACTTGTTCCACGAACATGTTGCCTTCGATGACCAGCTCGTGCCCCTGCTCCTCGTCCTTGAAGGACCGGAACATGTTGCCCATCTCGTCGCCCATGGATTCATAGCTTGGACGTGGAAAGGCCGGCGGAAGCACACCCTCCATGAAGGCTATCCGGGCGACTCGATCAGGGTTTCGGCGTGCAAATTCCCAGGCTAATGCCACCCCCCAGTCATGCGCGACAAGCGTGACTTTTCCGATGTCGAGCGTTTCGAGAAACGCCGTTAGATAGCGATAGTGGTCAGCGAAACTATAATCGATATCGGGTTTTCCAGAAGCGCCCATCCCGATGAGATCGACTGCAATAGCGCGATTTGACCCAGCCACATAGGGCATCACATTCCGCCATAAATAGGCCGATGTGGGATTGCCATGGATGAAGATCACCGGGCTGCCACTACCCGTTTCCAGATAGGACATGGTGCTGCCCAAAACGTCGACGCTCCGCCGCGGAATGTCCGAGTCTTCCGAGATTTGCGGCAACGGCAGCTTGTGCGCGACCTCTTCGCCGGCCGTCGCCGGGCTGAACAGCGCACCGGCCAACACTGCAACGGCCATTGAGAGGCCTACCGGCGTGAGCAACTTGACAGACATGATATCTCCTTTCGGCGCGGCATAAGCGCGCCGGGTTTCGGCTCTCTACGTGACTTGGCGTTGGAGCGGGCGGCTTAGGCCGGCTCGTTGTAGGCGGTCAGGGTCATGTCTGCCGCCGACTCCCGCAGGGGTATCAGCGCCTGATAGGCCGCCGACTGGTACCAGTTGTTCAGTGCGTCCATGTCGGCAAATCTGACAACACCGACAGCCTGATGCTCAGCATGACCGACCAGCGTCTTTTCGGCCTTGCCCCGTAGCACCAGTTCGCCGCCATAGGGCGCGAGGGTTTTCCCTGCCTCAGCAGCATATTTCTGGAATTTTTCCATATCCTTGATCGATGTTGCTGCGATGAAGAATGCGGTCATTGACACCTCCCACGGGCCTGTATTGACGATGGCCGGTTTTAGCCATATATGTACAAAACATATTGAGACTGTTTTGTCCATAGCTGAACAAAATAACTTTGCGGCTTCGAGCATCGCCGCGAAAGGGAAGTCAGATGGCGCGCCCGGCGAAATTCGATCGCGGAGAGGCAGTTGAACTCGTGATGAACGAGATCTGGCGCCATGGCTACGAGTCCAGCTCCGTAAAAGCGCTGTCGGAAAAGCTTGGCATTACGCGATCGAGTTTCTACAACGCCTTCGGCAGCCGTCGATCCCTGTTCAAGGAAGCGCTGGACCTCTATTTCAGCCGCTCACCGGACCGGGCACTAGCAACGGCAACGCCGGATATTTCCGTGCCGAAGCTATTCACTCGAACCTTCCGAGAGGTCTGCCGCGTACGGGCGGCGGACCGGGAAGCCCGCGGTTGTATGGCGATCAACAGCGTAGCCGAACTGTGCAATGTTCACGAGGAACTCGGCGCGGTTATGGCCGACGCGGTTCTCGGCAGCCTGTCGCGCATTGAACGATTGCTTGAACGCGGCTTAGCCCGCGGCGAAATCGACGCTGATACAGATCTCCGCGCAACGGCGCTCGCCCTGCAAAATCTGCTCATCGGCCTCAATGTCATGTGCAAGGTCGTGCGCAAAGAGGAAGATCTCTGGCAGGCGGCGGCGACCACCCTCAAAGGACTGCGGCTGCTCGACGAGACTTAAGCGCAGCCCGAGGCTCAGCCGCCGAAGATCTCCTCCAGGGCCCGCCGCATGACCGGCATGTCCGGCGTGATCCCGGTCCAGTACTGGATACCGATGGCACCCTGCCCCACCAGCATGCCAAGGCCGTCGATAACCGTACACCCCTTGGGCTTCGCTTCCCGGATCAGCCGAGTTCGGGGCGGATTGGGGATCACATCGGCGACGATCTGCCCGGCACGCAGGCTGTCCATATCCAGCGCCAGACGCGCCGCCACATCCGGATACAGCCCGATCGAGGTAGCGTTGACGACCACGTCGGTGTCCGCCGCCACGCGGTAGTCCCCCTCCCAGGGCTCGAAGGTCGCGGTCAAGCCGCCGCCGCAGCGCTCACGCACCTTGCCGTTGAGCAGCGCCACCAGGTCTTCGCCCCGTCCCACGGTCCGGTTGACGATCTGCATATGGCGGGCGCCCGCCAACGCCATTTCCACCGAAATCGCCCGCGCCGCCCCGCCGGCGCCGAAGATCACGACCGACTTGTCCTTGGGATCGGCGTGGAGACGCAGCGCATCGACGAACCCTTTGCCATCGGTGTTCTCGCCGATCATCTGATCGCCCCGCCGTACGACACAGTTCACCGCGCCCATCAGTGCCGCCGACTCCCCCAGGCCGTCCAGATGCTCGATAACCGCCAACTTGTGTGGAATCGTGCAGTTGAAACCGGCAAACCCCATCGCCCGGGCGCCGCGCACGGCGTCCGCCAGGCCATCCGGCGCCACCTCGATCGTCAAATAGCGCCAGGCCAGATCGTGGTGCCGGAACGCCGCTTCGATCATCACCTGCGTCGGGTTCTCCGCAATCGGCTGCCCGAACGCCGCGACCAATTCCTGCTTGAAATTGAGCTCAACCATCTCGTTCCTGTCCCGCGAACTTAGCCGCCCTTCACACCTTGGGTATTCACATAAAGCGCGTATAGCGATTGACTCGCCGCCATGAACAAGCGGTTGCGCTCCGATCCGCCGAAACAGACATTGGCACAACGCTCCGGCAACCCGATGCGGCCGATCTTTGTGCCATCGGGCGCAAACACCATCACCCCGTCGAGGGCCTCGGACATCCCCCACCCGCACCACAAATTGCCATCGACATCGCAGCGCATACCGTCCGGCGCGCCATCCGGCCCGGCATCGATCAACACCCGCTTATTGCGGATTTCCGCGCCATTATCGGCCACGTCATAGGCCAGGATCTTGCGGTAAGGTTCACCACGCGATTCGACCACATAAAGGATTTGCTCGTCCGGCGAGAAACAAAGTCCGTTCGGCCCCAAGATATCGTCCGCCACGATCGTCAGTGCGCCGCTGTCCCCGTCGACGCGATAGACCGCGTGGCCAACCTCCGGCTCGGCCTTATGCCCCTCGTAACGACCCAGGATGCCGAACGGCGGATCAGTGAACCACACCGAGCCGTCCGACTTGACCACCACGTCGTTCGGCGAGTTCAGCTTCTTGCCCTGCCAATTGTCCGCCAACACCGTGATCGTGCCGTCATATTCCGTACGGGTCACCCGCCGCCCGCCATGCTCGCAGGTAACCAACCGACCTTGCCGATCGCGGGTATTGCCGTTGGCAAAATCCGACGGCCGGCGAAAAACGCTGACGGCGCCGGTCTCTTCCTCCCACTTGAGGATCCTGTTGTTCGGAATATCGCTCCACAACAGATATCGCCCGTCACCGAACCAAACCGGCCCTTCGGCCCATCGACACCCGGTATACAAGCGCTCCACCGCCGCGCTGAAGATACGGTAGGGCGCGAACCGATCGTCCAGGGTTTCGATCGCCGGATCGGGGTAGCGCGGATGTGGCCGCCAACCGGCCGTAAGCGGAAGTTCCGTCGTCATGCCTCTTCTCTAGGTTTACCCGCCGGCCAGCGGCATCAAGACATGCACCTCGCTGTCCGGCGATATCGGCTGAAACCAAGCGTCGCGATAGATCTGACCGTCGATCGACACCGCCACGCCCTTGTCGATAATCGGCTTCAGTTTCGGATGGGCATCGCCCAGACCGGTCAGCAGCTCGCGAATATTCACGGCCTCGACATCGACCTGAGCGGCGCCCCCGGCGGCACTCCTCAGCGGCCCCCCGAGCATCACCTTAACCACCGCCTCACGCCTTGCCGTTCGCCGCTGCTTCGTCGATCCCGCGCAGCACCCGCGGCGGCGACATCGGCAGTTCGGTCAAACGAACCCCCGCGGCGGCCGATACCGCGTTGGCGATTGCCGCCAGCGGCGGCACGATAGAGGTCTCACCGACACCCCGCACGCCATAAGGGTGGCCTGGGTTCGGTACCTCCACGATCACCGTGTCGATCATCGGCAGGTCGGACGCGACGGGTATGCGATAGTCCAGGAAGCTCGGATTCTGCAGCCGCCCATCCTCGCCATAGATATACTCCTCGTTCAGCGCCCAGCCGACGCCTTGCACCGCGCCACCTTGATACTGTCCTTCAACGTAGCTGGGATGGATCGCCTTGCCGGCATCCTGCACCACGGTATAGCGCAGGATCTTCGCTCTGCCCGTCTCCGGGTCCACCTCCGCATCGACCAGATGGGTCGCGAAACTCACGCCCGCACCCGCGGCATTAACCTCGCAGTGACCGGCGATCGGCCCGCCGGTCTTCGCCGCCGTCTCGGCGATCTCGGCCAGTGACAACGGTGGAAACTCGCCGGCATTGGCGCCGGCCGGCCGAGCGTAGCCATCCTCCCAAACCACCGCATCGGGCGAAATCCCCCAGGTCTGCGCCGCACGACCGCACAGCTTGCCGATGGCATCCCGCGCCGCCTGTATCGTCGCCAGGCCGGTCGAGAAGGTCACGCGGCTACCCTCGGAAATATCGTTGTAACCAAGCGAGGCGGTATCGGCGACGATCGTTCGGACCTTATCATAACCGATGCCAAGTTCCTCCGCCGCCATCTGACCCATTGAGGCGCGCGAGCCGCCGATATCCGGCGTACCCACCGCGAGCGCCACACTGCCATCGGCATTGATGTTGAGCGATACGCAAGTCTGGCCGCCGAAATTGAACCAGAACCCGCTGGCAATGCCGCGCCCCTGATTGGCGCCCAAGGGGGCAGTGTAATGTTCGTGTTCCCGCGCCGCCACCAAGGTTTCTACCAGCCCGACCGGGCCGAATTTGGGGCCATATGAGGACTGCGACCCATTTTCCACGGCATTTTTCAGCCGCAACTCGATCGGATCCATGCCGATCTTGCTGGCAAGCTCGTCGATAACGCTCTCGACCGCGAACGCGGCCATCGGCGCGCCCGGCGCCCGGTAGGCGGCTTGTTTCGGACGATTGGTGACGACGTCATAGGCCACGGTCTTGACGTGCTCCAGATCGTAGCAAGCGAAGGCCGTCATCGCCCCCAAATCAACCGGCGACCCGGCGAAAGCCCCGCCCTGGAACTTCAGCACCGCCTCGCCGGCGGTGATCCGTCCGTCCCGACGCACGCCGATTTTGACCGTCATCGCCGTGCTGGAAGTCGGGCCGGACGCGCGGAATACTTCCTCCCGGCTCATCACGATTTTCACCGGCCGCCCGGCCTTGCGTGACAGCGCCAGCGCCACCGGATCGATGAAGACGGTCGTCTTGCCGCCAAACCCGCCGCCGATCTCCGATGCGGTAACCCGCAGATGCGACACATCCATGCCGAGCAGGGCGGCACAGGTGTTGCGCACCCAGAAATGCCCTTGCGTACAGCACCACAATTCGCCTTGACCGTCGGGGCCCACACTGCCGACGCACGCATGCGGTTCGATGTAGCCCTGGTGGGTCGCCGCCGTCTTGAAGTCGTGTTCGATCACGACATCGGCTTGCGCCAACCCTTCAGCCACATCGCCGTGGCCGAATTCGTGCCGATGCACGACATTTGACGGCGTCTTCGGGGCCGGTTCGACGCCCGACGTGACGATATCGTCATGCAGCACCGGGGCTTCCGCAGCCATCGCCGCTTCAACGTCGGTGACGTGCGGCAGGATCTCGTAATCGACCTCGATCAACCGCAGCGCCTTACGGGCGACCCCGGCACTAATCGCCGCAACGGCAGCCACGGCATGGCCGTCGTAAAGCGCCTTGTCCTGGGCCATCACATTTTCCAGCACATCCTGCAGGTCCGCACCAACCTCGGCAAAATCTTCGTGCGTGACGACGGCTTTCACACCTGGCAGCACCAGCGCCTTCGTCGCATCGATGCTGCGGATCCGGGCATGGGCATGGGGGCTCCGGAGAATTTTGCCGACCAGCATGCCCGGCGCCGCCATATCGGCACCGAAACGCGCCCGACCGGTTACCTTGTCGATGCCATCCGGCCGCAACGGGCGCGTACCAACAATCTTGAACTGACGTTCCTTCAGGCCCGTTTCAGAATTCGTCATCGCCCGTCCCTCATTGACTCCGCGGCATCCATTACCGCCCGCACAATCTTGTCGTAGCCGGTACAGCGGCACAGATTACCGGCCAGGCCGAATCGCACCTCCTCTTCCGTCGGTGACGGATTTTGGTCCAACAACGCCTTGGCGGCGACGAGGAAGCCCGGCGTACAAACGCCGCATTGCAGCGCGGCATGGTCGAGGAATTTCTGCTGCAACGGGTGCAAGTGGTCACCCAGCGCCATGCCTTCGATGGTCTCGACCTCGCGCCCTTCGGCCTCCGCACCAAGCACCAGGCAAGAGCAGACCAATCGGCCATCCAGCACCACGCTGCACGCCCCGCAGTCGCCCGTGCCACAGCCTTCTTTCGCCCCGGTCAGGCCAAGCCGGTCGCGCAGTGCGTCCAATAGGGTTTCCTCAGCCTCGCACAGAAACGAGGTCGCCTCGCCGTTGATCGTCGCGGCCACTGCAATTGCTGTCATCAACCTCTCCCTGCACGTCGCAGCGCTATACGCGCCGCCCGCTGCGCCAACACCCCGGCGACCCGGGTTCGAAAATCCTTGGTTCCGCGTTTGTCGTCGATCGGCCGGCAAGCCGCCGACGCGGCCTCGGCGAGGCGTGACAGCGCTGCGTCGTCGACCGGCGTACCAATCAGCGCGGCCGCCGCCGCCTCGACCAGCAAGACCCGTTCGGCAACGGCGCCGAGCGCCACCCGGGCGGCACTGCACTTCCCGGCGCCGTCCAGCGTTAGATTGACCCCGGCGCCGACCACCGCGATATCCATCTCGGTGCGCGGGATAAACCGCAGATAGGCGTCACCCGAACCGGCCGGCCGTGCCGGCAGCAATATGGATTCAACCAACTCCGCCGCCGCCAAGACCGTTTTGCCTGGGCCTCCTGCCACATCTTCCACCGGCAAGTCGCGCCGTCCGTCCGGTCCCACGATGGTTGCCACCGCCCCCGCCGCCACCAGCGCCGGCACACTGTCGGCCGCCGGCGACGCGTTACAGAGATTGCCGCCAATGGACGCCCGGCCCTGAATCTGCGTTGAGCCGATCAGCTCGACTGCCTCGACGACGCCGGGCCACAGCGCCCGGACACCGTCATGCTCGCCCAACACCGCCCCGGACACCGCCGCCCCGATGCGGTAACCGCCCGCCTCTTCGGTGATCGACTGGGTCGCTGCAATCCGCTTGATGTCGACCACCAAGTCCGGCTCGACATGGCCAAGCCGTAGTTGCACCAATAGATCCGTTCCGCCGGCCAAGATCCGGGCCTTGCCCGCCTCCCCAGCCAGCAGAGATACTGCCGCTTCGATTGAATCCGGAGCCTCGTAGCGCATCGCCCAATCCCTGCCTAATCTGCCGATCCGGGGACTTTCGCAGATCTGAACCGGCGCTACCAGACCGGCGCGACGGTAATTTTCGCGTCTCTAGGCCATGAGCTGGTTCTTGTAGAACCTGCCGTCCTTCATGATCGCCGACAAATGCGCGCCTTGCTCCTGCAACAGCGTGAGATCATCGAGCGGATTACCGTCGACCACCAGCAAATCCGCCAAGGCGCCCGCCTTGATGCACCCCAACTCGCCATCCATTTGCAGGATCGACGCATTGGTCGCCGTGGCCGCCGTGATGATCTGATGCGGCGTCTCGACCTCCGCGCGGATCGAGAATTCCAGCGATTGGTAGCTTTGCAGGTCCCCCAGCAAATCCGTGCCAAACCCCAGCGGCACGCCGGCCGCATGACACAGTTCCAGCGCCTGCAGCCCGGCCTCGGAGACGACCTTCAGCTTGTCCAGACTCACCGCCGGCAAGCCCAACTCGCTGCCATGGCGGCTCAACGCATCATAGGTGACCAGCGTCGGCACCATGAACGCTCCCTTCTCCCGCATCAGGTCGGCCGCCTCGGCGTCGATCAGATTGCCATGCTCTATGGTGCGGATACCGCAGCTAACCGCATGAATGATGGCCCGCGCCGTATAGGCATGGGCCATGGTGTATGTGTTCCAGGCGTCCGTCTCATCGACGAGCGCGCGCAGCTCTTCAGCCGAATATTGCCGGCTGTCGATCGGATCGTTGGGCGAGGCGACACCGCCGGAGACCATCACCTTGATCTGGTTGACCCCCTGGCGCAGCGCCTCACGCGCCGCCTTACGTACCTCGGGCACACCGTCGGCAATGGTCTTGCTGTAACTCAGCGCACTGTTGCAGCCACAGGGCTCGAGGCTCTCTGTCCGCCGCCGCTGATCGCCATGGCCGCCGGTCTGGGTCAGCGCCTTCCCGGCAATAAACAGCCGCGGCCCGGCCAGATAGCCCCGCTCGACCGCCTCCCGAATACCCCAATCCGCCCCTCCGGCGTCACGAACAGTCGTGAAACCGCGGTCAAGCATGCCTCTCATGGCCCCGGCGGAGCGCGCCGCCATCAGGGTCAGGGGCACCTCCTCCAAGCGCCGGATATTAACGTCGGACAGGAAGATATGGGCGTGCGCGTCGATCAGCCCGGGCATCAAGACACGGCCGCGGAGATCGATCTCATCCGCGCCCGAAACCGCGATCGGCCGGTCGGAAACCTCGCGAATCCGATTGCCCTCGACCAGCACATGAAAACCCTCGCGCAGCGCCGGGAACGCTCCATCGAGCAGGCTGCAATTGCTGAACAGGGTCTGAGGCATCGCAAACATTCCTGCTGGCAAGACCGCGATCGGAACGGATCAGCGGTTCTCGGCAAATATATCGAACGACCCGACCCACAGAATCAGCACCTCGCCTGAACCGGGATTCTCCAGTTCATGCGGTATGCTGGACGCGAAGTGAATACTGTCACCCGCATCCAGATCGTGCGGCGTACCGTCGAGCCAGTAGCGCATGTGCCCGTCAAGCACATACATGAACTCCTCGCCGTCATGTGCCCCCGGCTCCGACCGATAGAATGGCGGCACATGGATCAATGTCGCCTTCAGCAGATTGCCGTCAAACGCGTGACTGAGTCTTTCATAGACGACGGTTCCTTCGGCGATGGTATAGGGCTTCCGATCGGTATGGCGAGAAACCGCGGAGGTCGGACCCGGCTGTTCGACGAACTGCCCAACGCCCACGCCCAGCGCCTTGGCGATACTGACCAACGACGACAGCGATGGCGTCGAGAGACCGCGCTCAACCTGGGAGATAAACCCCACGGACAGCCGAGACTCTTGAGCGATCTCCTTCAGGGTCCGGCCGCTGGCCCGACGGGTGGCCCGCAGCTTGGCGCCCAGTTCCTTACGCGAAAACGGCGTGGCGCCATCGCGATCCGCGATCGTATAGGGCAAGCTCATAGCCCGAATTTTAGTGACACTAAAACCCGGTTCCAAGCAAAATCCATGCATCACCCGCGCCAAGCCCCAGCCCTACCGGGTATCCGGCAAGACCCTTGGCCGGCACAGTCGACCCACTGGTCATCAGGTCCGCCGCAAAGGCTTTTTCTCCAGGCCAGCACCAAGCGTACTGTTTCGC
This sequence comes from Alphaproteobacteria bacterium, assembly GCA_021774445.1. GTDB lineage: Bacteria > Pseudomonadota > Alphaproteobacteria > UBA6615 > UBA6615 > SZUA-147. Next base: position 288,472 of record JAJFJA010000015.1, on the reverse strand, counting down.
GGCCTTCAAAGGCGGCATTTTGACGCCCCGCACGCGGGCGACTACGCTTGCGGGCTCATGAAACCGACGACCCCGCATGGGCTCTCGTCAGGATGATATTCCGGGGAGTCCCGCAACGTCATGGACCTGCATACGAACCACACGATACATGCTCATCAAAGCCACCACTCTTGGGATAACGCCATCCCGCCCGTGCTCACGGTGGCGCCGGGTGAAAGCGTCGAATTCGCTGTCCAGGACGCCTCGGCCGGTCAGTTGACCGCACGGTCCGGGGTCGCCGACGTCACGGCCTTGGATTTCGCGCAGATAAACCCGGTCTGCGGCCCGATTAGGATCGACGGAGCAAAGCCTGGCGATGCCCTCAAGGTTTCGGTTCTCGCATTTGCGCCCTCGGGCTGGGGCTGGACCGCCTGCATCCCCGGTTTCGGTCTGCTGGCCGACCAGTTTCCCGAACCCGCCCTCCATATCTGGAGTTACGATACGACCACCGCCAAGCCGGCCGCCTACGGGCCGGGTGGCCGGGTGCCTCTAAAACCCTTCTGCGGCACCATCGGCGTCGCACCGGCGGAACCCGGCGTGCATTCGATTGTCCCGCCGCGCCGGGTCGGCGGCAATATGGACATTCGCGATTTGGCCGCCGGAACCGAACTCTATCTGCCGATCGAGGTCGCCGGCGCCCTGTTTTCGGTCGGCGACAGTCATGCCGCCCAGGGCGACGGTGAGATCTGCGGCACCGCCATCGAAAGCCCGATGTCGGTGGCCTTGCGCTTCGAGCTCATCCGCGATGCGCAATTGCCCTCCCCACGCTTCACCACGCCCGGACCGGTCGCCCGTCACCTCGATGGTAAGGGTTATGAGGTCACGACCGGGATCGGCCCCGACCTGATGAGCGCCGCCCGCGACGCGGTCCGGCACATGATCGACCTGATCAGCACCCGCCACGCCATGACCGCCATGGACGCCTATCTGCTATGTAGCGTCTGTGGCGACCTTAGGATCAGCGAAATCGTCGATGCACCCAACTGGGTCGTCTCCTTCTATTTCCCGCGTATAGTTCTCGACTAGCGCCAAGCACCGCGCTCCACCGAACCTGACGAGACGAAACGCAAGAGAGGAAACCCAGCTTGAGCGCACTCTTCTCAATCGAAGATCTAGTCGTCGAATTCAATACCGAGGCCGGCCTGGTCCAGGCGGTCAACGGCATTTCCTATGCGGTTGAGAGCGGCGAGGTCGCGGCAATCGTCGGCGAATCCGGCTGCGGCAAATCTGTCAGCGCAATGGCGGCCCTTGGCCTCGTTCCAAGCCCACCGGGTAAAATACGCCGCGGCAAAATCTGGTTCGAAGGACAGAACTTGCTGAATTTCACGAACCGCCAAATGTCGGAAATCCGCGGCGGCCAGATCGGCATGATTTTCCAAGAGCCCATGACGTCCCTAAATCCGCTGCTGACGATCGGCGTCCAGCTCACCGAATCCATGCGCCAGCATCTGAAGTTCGACAGGCGGCAGGCCACCGAGCGCGCCATAGAATTGCTCGAAATGGTCGGCATCGCCGAGCCGGAGAAACGCCTCAAACAGTACCCGCACCATTTCAGCGGCGGCATGCGCCAGCGTGTGATGATCGCCATCGCCCTCTCCTGCCACCCTAAACTGATCATTGCCGACGAACCGACGACGGCACTCGACGTGACCATTCAGGCCCAGATCCTGGAACTGATGAAGACCCTGTCACGCGATCTTCAGGTCGCTCTGGTCATCATCACCCATAACCTCGGCGTGGTTGCACGCTACGCCGACCGGGTAAATGTCATGTATGCCGGACGTATCGTAGAGTCCGGCACCACGGCCGAAATCTATGCCCATCCCCGGCACCCCTACACCGTAGGCCTGTTGAATTCGGTACCGCGAATGGACATGAAACGCGGCGAGCGCCTGGTGCCGATCGAAGGTCAGCCCCCCGATCTCAGCCATCTTGATCTGGGATGCGCCTACCGGCCGCGTTGTGGTTGGGCGGCGGACGGATGCGAACTGTCGATCCCCGACTTGCTGAGTCTGGGTCCAAACCAAAGCGCCGCGTGCTTTCGCAGTAACGAACTTTGACACCCCTTAGGCGCCGCCCTCCTTGACCTCGCGCACATCCAGATAGTCCCGCAAGGCATCGCCGACGAAGTTGATCGACAACACCGTCAGCATGATGAACAGCCCTGGGAAGACGCCGATCCACCAGGCCCGTGATATGAACGTCCGGCCATCGGCTAGGATCAGCCCCCAGGTCGGCGTTTCAACCCCGACGCCCAACCCTAAGAAGGAGAGCGCCGCCTCTGCGAGGATGGCGAAGGAAATGCTGACCGTGCCCTGCACGATCAGCGGCGCCGTGGCATTTGGCAGGATATGCCGCCACATGATGCGCCAGTCCGACACGCCGACCGTCCGCGCGGCGTCAACATATTGTTCTTGTTTGATGGTCAAGACCATTCCCCGCGCGACCCGCGCGAAATCATCGATGAATGCCAGCGATACAGCCGCAATGACATTCCACATGCCCTGCCCCAAAATCGCCACCAGATACACCGCGATAATGAAATTGGGAAAGGCCCACTGCAAATCGATGTAACGCATAATTATCGTGTCGAGGAATCCACCATAATAACCGGCGACAACACCAAGGGTGACACCCACAACCAGCGCCAGAGACACCGTCGAAATCCCGACGAATAGCGACACCTGTGTGCCGAAGATCAGCCGGCTGAACAGGTCTCGTCCCAAATCATCCGTCCCCAACGGATGCGTTAGCGATGGCGGAATCATCAGGCCGAAGGCCATCGCATTCGGATCATGCGGTGCCACCAAGGGCGCCAAGAGTGCCGAAATGACAAAAAAAGATAGAATGATCACGCCGACCAGAGCGCGCTTGTCACGCAGCAAGTGGCGCCACCAGCGAGCCCGCTGCCCCTGACTGACCCCCACGCCTTCGTCGGTCGGATCCGTAATGGCGGCCACTGCGGCGCTCCGGCTAGTCGTAGCGAATCCGCGGATCGATGACCGTATACAGCACATCGACCAGCAGGTTCGCGAATATGAACAGGGCTGAGATCACGAAGATCGAACCCTGTACGACCGGAAAATCCCGGTTCAGGATCGATTGGATAAGCACACGACCGAGCCCTTTGATCGCAAAGACATTCTCGACCACCACCGTCCCGGTAAGCAGGATACCCAGGGCGATGCCGGTGACCGTCACCACCGGAATCAGGGCATTGGGGAAGGCATGCACCATGATGAGCCGCGGCGTCAGCAGCCCCTTGGAGCGCGCGACGCGGATATACTCCATTTGCAGAACCTCCAGCATCGACGAACGGATCATCCGCGCGATGATGGCGGCAAACGGCGTGCCGATCGCGATCGCCGGTAGGATCAGGTGTCGCAGCCACTCCCAAAGACCTTCCGACAGAGGCGTGTAACCGATCGCCGGCAGCCAGTGCAGATTTCCGGCAAAGATGATGATCAGGACGATCGCAAACCAAAAATCCGGCATGCTGAGCCCGAGGAAAGCCACCACCGTAACGGCATGATCGAGCTTCGTTTGTTTGTACAAGGCCGAAACAAGACCAGCGGGAACGGCGATGAAAAGGGCCACCACAAATGATAGCGACGCAAGAGACAAAGTCCGCGGCAGCGACTCAGCAATGATCTGCGAGACCGCGGCGCGGCTGCCATATATCGAGTTTCCCAAATCGCCGACGGCGACCCGGCCCAACCATTTCCAGAATTGCACATGGACCGGCCGGTCGAGCCCGTATTTTGCACGCAGTCTCTCAACCGCGTCGGCGTCACCCATTTCAAACAGCATCGTTTGAATCGGGTCCCCCGGCAGCAAACGCAGCATAAAGAATACCAACGTCGCGACCGCGAACATAACCACCAAAGCACCGAGCAAACGCTGCAGCAGATAGCCGGTCATGTTCGCCTCATCGAAACACCCGAAAACTGGCATCCGCGGGGGAGGCGGCCTTACGAAGGCAACCTCCCCCGGCGGAGAACCGGTGCCGCTAGTTGAAGGTCACCCGATCCATGTCGATCAGCCCGACAATGCGGCTTTCGGCCGGGAAGTTGATGGCCTTGCTATGCACAAGCGTGTCCACGGGATGATACAGAAAGGCCGTGGCTACCTTGTCCGAGGTGATGCGGTTCACCTTCCGCACCAGTTCGCGGCGCTGTTCCAAATCGACGGTGCGGCTCTGCTCGGCGCCCAACTCATCGACGTCCTTCTCGCCGAAATTACCGAACGGCATGGCGTCCTTGTCTCGGCTGGCGCCGTTGAGCCGCGAGTTCGTCTGTAAGAAATCGACGATCCCATCGTCCGGATCGAAATCGCCGCCACTGCCGATGCGCAGCAGGTCGTAGTCAACCGCCTGGAACTCAGGCACCAGAACCTGGAATTCCTTGATGTCGATATTGATGCTGATGTTCAGCGCGTTCTTCAGCATATCGGCGATGATCTGCGATTCACGTCGCTGCGGCGTACCGGCTTTCAAGGTAAGGGTCGGAAAGCCGTCGCCATTCGGGAATCCGGCCGCCGCCAGTAGACGTCGGGCTTCCTCGACGTCGAACCTCTGATTGCTGGAGTCGCCCAAATCGTCCTCGAAGAAGAAGCCCATGGCTGGGTTGATCGATCCGTAGGCGGGAACGCCACGGCCAAACAGGGCCAATTCGATCAGCCGTTCGCGATCGATGGCCTTCGCCAAAGCAAGGCGAACCTGGAACCCGGGCTCCTCCATCAACTGTTCCACCGGCTTGTCGAAATCCGAAACTTTGAACGGATCGCGCCATGGATTGATGAACAGGGATTGGAAACCGTTGCCGCCGATCACATCCACGACGAGATCGTCATTGGCGACAAACCTATCGACCAGCTCCGCCGGTACCGGATTGCCACCGATGATATGAATGTCGCCGGCCTCCATCGCCGCGCCCAAGGGCTCGGTTTCCGGGATCGGGATAATATTGATGGTATCGACACCCGGCCTCGAAGAATCCCAATAATCGGCGAAGGCTTCCATTTTCACGCCTTGCCCAAGCACGTGCTCCGTCACCCGGAATGGCCCGGTACCGACAGGCGTCAGGCCATACTGCGCCGCCCCCATGCTCTCGAGGGCACCGCGGCTGACTATCGTAAGTGCACGGCCGCTCGCCCGTTCCGTCGTCTTCACGAAGAAGGAGGCCTGCGGATTCGACAGAATGAATTTCACCTCCAAATCGTTCACGGCCTCGACCGAGGCGACATTGGCCAGCAAGCCGCCATTGATCGATTGGTCCGGATCCTTGGAACGGTTGAACGTGAAGACCACGTCTTCGGATGTGAAAGGATCGCCGTTGTGGAAAGTAACACCCTCGCGCAGTTTGAAGATGATTTCCTTGCCGTCTTCGTCGACCGTCCAGCTCTCCGCCATATCGCCTTCGGCGACCAGATCGGCGTTGAGATGAGTTAACCCGCCGAGCACGTTGGACGTGATTTGGAACTGCAGCACCTGATTGATCTGTGCCGGGTCCAAGGTCACGATCTCACCGACGCCGGCCCATCCGGCAACCAAATTGCCGCCACGCGACTGCGCGGCCGCGTTACGCACGGTACCCGGCATCAAATGCATAGCCGTCAACGCGCCTGAGGCCGCGAGCAGTCGCAATGTCGCGCGGCGCGACAGACGCGGTCCCGACATCTGCTCCTTGGTCAGACCGAAAAGCGGATCGCGGGGGTCGAAATCGTAGGCCTCCTTGAGGGCCTCTTTGGCCTTGATTTGCTCCTGCGGTGTTAGGTCTTGCGGTGTCCGTCTCATTAGTACCTCCCTGACGTTTGGACTTGGTTGTTTTGCAGCCTATTAATGTGTCGTGGCACCCACCACTGGACAAGCGACCCAGTGGTGTCCACCCATTTCCTCCAGCCCTGGTGTTCTTTTCCTGCAGTCCCCGATCGCGTACTCGCAACGCGGATGGAAAACACAGCCGGAGGGCGGATTTAGCGGACTTGGCATTTCGCCTTGCAGAATTTTATGCTCTCGCGCCGCTTCGGCGACCGGATCGGGAATCGGAATCGCCGACAACAGAGCTTGCGTGTAGGGGTGGCGGGGGGCGTCGAATAGGATCTCACTGTCCGCGAGCTCCACCAGCGTACCCAGATACATCACCGCGACCCGGTTGCAGAGGTTCTTCACGACGCTCAAATCATGACCGATAAACAGATAGGTCAGGCCGAGTTCTTGGCGAAGATCCTCGAGCAGATTGATGATCTGGGCCTGGATTGAGACATCAAGCGCGGAGACCGGCTCGTCGCAGACGACGAAACTTGGGTTGAGAGCCAACGCCCGTGCGATTCCCACGCGTTGCCGCTGGCCACCACTCATCTCGTGCGGATAGCGATCTCCCAAACCGCGGGGCAGTCCGCAAAGATCGAATAATTCCCCAACCCTTTTTTCACGCTCGGCCGAGGTCCGCACAGTCCGATGCACATAGAGCGGCTCACCGATAATTTCGCGAATGCGCATGCGGGGGTTAAGTGACGAGTAAGGATCCTGAAAGATCGCCTGCACGTTCCGCCGAAAGGCCGCCAGATCCCTCCGGCCGATCTGATCCAGCGCCACGCCACCATAGGTTATCGCGCCGCTGGTGGGCTTAGTCAGCTTCAACAGGCAGCGCGCGATAGTACTCTTTCCAGACCCGGATTCGCCGACCAGTCCTAGCGCCTCGCCCTTCAAGATCGAGAATGAAACGCCGTCGACGGCCTTAATCCGCCCGACCTCGCGTTTGAGAATGCCGCGCGTGACCGGAAAATGGACCTTTAGATCGCGAACCTCCACCAACGGCTCGCCGTCAACGATCCGCGCAAAATCCAGCTCGTGGACTATTGACGGAACCAACCCCGGCACGCCCGCGGTATCGCCCGCGTCGATCGCCCGGTCATCCACGACGGTCACGACAGTCTTGGAGCATGCTGCCCCGACGCTGCCGAAAATCGTCGATTTGGGCCCAATGGCCTGGGGGAAACGTGACTAGCTAGAGAAACGGAATGGCTTCGTTTCTTCATTTGGACAGCGCCACGGCCTCTCCTACGGAGCAAGCCGAACTTTCGCCAAGCCGCATTGGCTGACCATTGGCGACGGCCACCGCTTTCCAAGCCATTTCCCACAGCAATGATTTGCACCACCAACGACGGTAGCAGCTTCAGACTATATCCGCAATTTTGCCGACGCGCACATATTTGCGACACACCGCAGGCGCGGCTTCCGAACAGTCCCGGGCCTTGCCAAGCCTGCGGGGACTACGCCGAGACCGGTAGGCCACGCGTGGTCAGAGGCCCAGAGGACCCGAACCTCAAACGGTGCCGCCGAGAGTTTCGGATAGCACGGCGAGCTCCTTGCCGCCGGCCATCAGGTCCTGCAGCTCCTCCGGCGTTATTTCCGCACGCGTCGCTGTGCCCAGCGTCTGCCCGCGATTGAGCACGGTGAACCGATCACCGACTGCCATAGCGTGGCGCACATTGTGCGTGATGAACACCACGCCGAGACCCCTCTTGCGGACCATGTCGATATATTTGAGCACCATTGACGTCTGTCGAACCCCCAGCGCCGAGGTCGGCTCGTCAAGGATCAGCACCTTAGCCCCGAAATAGACCGCCCGGGCGATCGCAACCGTCTGACGCTCGCCGCCCGACAGCGTGCCCACCGCTTGATTAGGATCGCGCACATCGATGCCGATCTTCGACATCTGTTCTTTGGTAATGCGGTGAGCTTCGGAAAAATTCACGAACCTAAGAGGGCCGACCCAACGAGTTGGCTCCCGGCCCATAAAGAAATTTCGCGTAACGGACATCAGCGGGATCATCGCCAAATCCTGATACACAGTGGCGATTCCCTTATCGATAGCGTCCCGTGCGCTGACGAAATGCACCAAGTCTCCATCGACGAACATCTCGCCTTTTGTCGCCTTGTGCACGCCCGACATCGTTTTGATAAATGTCGACTTACCCGCCCCGTTGTCCCCAAGCAGGCAATGGACCTCTCCGGCATTAACAGTGAAAGAAACGCCGTTCAGCGCGATAACGGAGCCGAAATGCTTCTCGATATCCCGCATTTCAATGAGTGGTGCGGCCATCTCATCTCTCCCCGGTAATCATGCGTCTGATGTAGGTGTTTAAGATCACTGCCAATAGCAGGATCACACCCAGGAACACCCGAAACAGCGAGCTTTCGACGCCGGCGAAGAACAGGCCCTGCTGCACCACACCGAAGATGATTGCCCCGAGTGCCGCCCCGATAACGGACCCGAACCCACCCGTCAGCAACGCGCCGCCGATAACCACGGAGATAATGGCCTCGAATTCCTTGAGCAGACCGCGGTCCGCTGCCGCTGAGCCGAATTCCATGACCTGGGCTGTCGCGAACACAGTCGCGCAGAACGCCGTGAACATGAACATCAAGATCTTTACGCGATCCACCGGCACGCCGGTGTAGCGCGCCGACTGCGCATCGCCGCCGGAAGCAAAGATCCAATTACCGAACTTCGTCCGTGTTAGCAGGATATGAGCAAAGATAACCAACGCGATCGCCCAGACGATGAGCATCGGAATCCCGTCGACGATCGGCTCACCGGCGCGCGACCCCCGCGTAAACGTCGAGATCCAACCCTGCTCCGCGAACCAACTGAACAGGCCGGTCAGAACCTTCCCACCGAACAACGGCGCCAACCAATCCCCCTCCGCCACATCCCGCACGCCGCCGATGATCGTCTTGCGTGTGGTCGCGATCGCCAGGAAAATCGTCAGGCCGCGCAGGATAAACAGGAACGCCAGAGTGACGATAAAGGACGGCAGTTTCGTCTTGATGACCAGATAGCCGTTGAAAGCACCGATCGCCATTGCCATCACAAAGGCGAGTATGATCGCCAGCCAGACCGGCCAGCCCAAGTGGACCGAAAAGATCGCAATAATGATTCCGGAAAAACCGATCATAGACCCGACCGATAGGTCGAACTCGCCGGCGATCATCAGCAGGCACGCGCCAACCGCAATCACTATGAATTGTGCCGACACGATAGACCAGTTCAGGATGCCTTCGGCGGAGAACATGCCCGAGTCACCGGCAATGATACCGAATAAAACGAACACCAGAATCGCACCACTAATGGCTCCCAATTCCGGTCGGATTAGCGCTTTTCTGAGGCGGGATATGTCTTTTAGACGTTCATCTTCTTCTTGGGCCGAGGCGGCCGGATCCGCAGGACTGTCAGCGGTCATGATCGGTCTCCCGTTTCGTGCATCCTGCAGCGCGTGTGCGGGCGGCGGTCCGTACCGCCGCCCGCACAATGTCAATTTCTAGCGGTACTCGCCAGCGAACTCTTCGACGAGAGCCAGGGCGTCTTTAGTCACGAAGCCCGGACCCGAGTTGATATTGTTCCCTGGCAGCACGCCATAGCGATTGTAGTTCGCCAGGATGATCACCGGAAGATAGGCCTGCAGGAAAGGCTGCTGGTCGATTCCCCACTTGATCACGTCGCCTTTGATCGCCTTGACGATCTCAGTGCCGAGGTCGAACGTGCCGAAGTAGATCTCACCGGCAATACCCATCTCTTCGACCGCTTGGATCGTCGGGTCAGCGGACGTCGGGCCGAGGGTGAGAATGGCATCGACGTCAGGGTTCGCCGTCAGATAGGCCTTCACCCGATTTTTTATCTCCGCCGGATCCTGGCCGGAATCCAACATGGAATCGCCCATATCGACGCCCAACCCATCAGCGAAACCGGAACAGCGTTCGCCGACGACCGGGTTCGAGACCACGTGATTGACGCACAGGAAGGAACTCACACCGTCGCGCTTCGCGCGCTGGCCCGCAGCCAACCCGGCATCATATTCCGGCTGCCCAACATACATCAGCGCGCCGAGTTCGGCGGCTTGTTCGGGTGTGCCGGAGTTGATGATGATGACCGGTATGCCGCGGTCGACGGCATCGCGGATCGGTCCGCTGAGTGCATCGAAATCGGCGATTGTCGTAATCAGGCCGTCCGGGTTCGACGCCGCGGCCTGTTCGATGATCCGGGCCATATCGCCAATATCACCGGTCGGTGGATTGCGATATTCCACGGTCACATCGACTTGCTCACCAGCCAGCGCCATCGCGTTCTTGATCGTGTTCCACCAAGAGTCCGAGTCAGGTGCGTGGCTGACGAGCACAAAACGCTCGCCTTCTGCCTGCGCCGGTAACGCAGCAACACCGGCTAGCGCAACCGAGGCAATTACGGCTTTGGCAATAACTTTCATAGATTTCCTCCGTTGTACGTAAATGGTTCGGGGTATCAAACAGTGATTTCTTCGCCTCACCTTTCCAAATTCGTAACACACGCCTCGGTATTTTGCAACCGGTTGCATTTCTGTTGCATGAGATCGGCCTCTGCCGTAGCGTTTCGGGGAAGAGGATAACCATGGCGAGATTGGGACGCGGTACACTTCGACCGGGTCGCGTGACCTTGCGAGACGTAGCCGAGACGGCCGGCGTATCGCGGTCGGCGGTCTCCCGCACGTTCACCAATGGTGCCAGCGTATCGAAACGCATGCGGCAGAAGGTTGAATCCGCGGCGAAGAAGCTGGGTTATCGTCCCAACCTGTTAGCGAGAAGCCTGACGACGCGGCGCACCGCCCTAATCGGGCTCATTTCCGACAACTTCGAAAATCCTGTTCTGGCAGAGGTGTTCCACCTCTTTACCCAGCAACTCCAGGATCGCGGCTTGCGGCCCTTGCTGCTGAATCTCGCCAGCGGAGGCAACGCCGGCGCCTCGGTGCAAACGGTCATAGAATACAGTGTCGACGGCGTGATCCTGGCATCCTCATTAGTACCGCGCGATTTCACGGCGGCCTTTGTCGAAGCCGGCGTGCCCATCGTCCACGCATTCGGTCGCTACACGCCCCGGACCCCGGTCAGTGTCGTCAGTGTCGACAACGTTCATGGTGGGGAACTCGCGGCCCAACGCCTCGTGGACGGCGGCTACCGCGCCATCGGATTCCTCGGTGGTCCCAGCGACGCGAGTTCCACCGAAGACCGCCTACAGGGGTTTACCCGAATACTACAGCAAGTGGATTTAACTCCTTTTGCCACTGGATTCGCCGCGCGATACGGTTATGAGGAGGGCTATCGCGGCTTACGGTCGTTGCTCTCGGGCGCCAAAGTCGACGCCGTATTCTGTGGTGACGATATCCTTGCGATGGGTGCCCGCGACGCCTGTCGCGATCTCGGCATCAGAGTCCCTGAAGATCTTGGCCTCATCAGCTTCAACGACATGGCAACCGCGGCCTGGCGCGCTTACAACCTGACCACCATTCGCCAACCCATCAGGGAGATAATCGTCGCCGCCGTCGACCAGATCATCGCCCATGTTGAGACACCGGATCTGACCCCCGAGGGACGTCTCTTTCCGTGCAGCTTGGTCGAGCGCGGCACCCTGCGCCCCATCGAAACCGACGCCACCGAGTTACCGAACGGTGCTAGCTCGTGAAACCGATGGAGCTGAGATAGTCACGGTTGGCCCGCGCGTCGACGGCCGGCGAGGTCGCGCCCTGCGGGTCACAATCCTGCTCGACCGTGCACCACCCCTCATACCCAAAGTCGACCAAGGCCTTGCGAACAGCCCGAAAGTCGACGGAACCATCGCCGAGATTGCAAAAAATACCGTTCGCACAGGCTTCGTAGAAATCAGCACGGTTCGCCACGGCTTCCTTCTTCCGATTGGGCTCAATATCCTTGAAATGCATGTAGGAAATGCGGCTTGAATTGCGCGCCATGAAAGCCACCGGATCAAATCCGGCATAGGCACAGTGACCGGTGTCGAGGCAGATCTTCAGGATGGCCTCGTCGATCTCCGTCAACATCCGCTCCAACTCCGGCTCGAACTCGCAATAGCCGCCGGTATGGGCATGCATGCCAACTGTCAGGCCATATTCCTCGGCTCCCATTTTCGCGACCGCGCGCACCCGTTCCACCATGGCTGACCACGCGGCGGCATCCATCTGTTCCGCCTCCTCGGGCCGACCGGCGGTCGGGGCGCGCCGTGGTGAGATCGAGTCGATGAGCACGAGATGCTTGGCGCCGTGGCTCCTTAGCGATTTGCAGGTGCGGCGGGACGCATCCAGCACCTGGTTCCATTTCTCACTATCGTGAAATGGCTGAAAAACCACCCCGCCCACCAGTGTCAAGTTGCGCGCTTCAAGACCCTCTGACAGCTCGCCGGGATCTTCCGGCATGAAGCCGATCGGCCCCAACTCAATCCCTTGGTAGCCTGCCTCCGCGGCCTCGTCCAAGACCTGCGTCCAGGGCGGATTACGGGGATCGTTCGCGAACTCGACGCCCCATGAACATGGCGCGTTACCGATTTGAATGGACATCGTTCCTCCGGGAAATTGGCGCTAGATTTCCGCGACGCGGACCCAGCGCTGCTGTTCATGTGACAATCGTACCGCCGCCACGATGCGGTTGACTTCCAGGCCGTCGGCGAATGTCGGCCACACGGCCTCACCGGTCTCCACGGCCCGCAGGAAGTCACGCGCCTCGATAATGATTTGATCCTGATAGCCCGTGCCATGCCCCGGACCCTGGCAGAATGGCAGATAGTCGGGATGCTCCGGCCCCGTCAGCATCTTCACGAAACCGTCGCGCCCGCGCGGCGCCCCAAGCGGGTACATGTACAAGGCGTTCTGATCTTCCTGGTTGAACATAAGGGCGCCTTCTGTCCCCGTGATCTCGTAGGCGTAGCTCATCTTCCTGCCTGCCGCGACCCGACTGAAGGTCAGCGATCCCATGGCACCGCTTTCGAACCGGCAGAGGAAATGCGCCTGATCGTCGCTGACGACCGGTTCAGGGCCATCCGGGCCATTCCTGGTCTCGTGGACCGTCTGCAAGTCGGCGACCAGAGAGTCAATCGGCCCGGCCAACGCATGCGCCCCATTGATCATGTGCGGTGCCAGATCGCCGAGAGTGCCCGCCGACCGGCTGCGTGTTCGCCAATTCGCCGGCGTCTCGGCCCCAGCCAGGAAATCCTCGCAATGTTCGGCCCTGAAATGCACGATCCGGCCGATCTCCCCCGCGGCGATGATCTGTCGCGCCAGCTGGGTCGCCGGCGTCCGCACGTAGTTGAAGCCGACCATATTCGCCACCCCCGCGGCGGCGGCGGCCGCCACCATCGCCCGGCTATCCTCGACCGATTCCCCAAGCGGTTTCTCGCAAAAGACGGGTTTTCCCAGCGCGAATGCAGCCGCCGCTATTTCCCGATGTGTTTTTTGCGGCGAGGCGATCACCACCGCCTCTATTTTTGGATCATTGACCAGCGTCCGCCAATCGTCCGTCGATCGGTTGAATCCAAAGGCTCGCGCACTTTCCGCCGCGCCATCGCGGCTAGTCGTGCAGATCATTTCGCAGACCGGGCGCAGGGCCGTGTCGAAGACCGCTCCGACCGCCTTTAGGGCAACCGAATGCGCCTTTCCCATATATCCGGCACCCACAACGCCAACGCCAATATCCCGCATCCTACCCTCCAATACTTGCAACCGGTTGCAATCAATATCTACGGCGCGATACTATAGGACGTCAACACCGCGGACCCGCGAACAGGGATACGACAGAGCGATGAACGACACCGCCAGCACGTCCAAGACGACCCGAGCCACCATGGCCCAGGCTTTGGTGCGCCATCTTACGGCCCAGCGCATTGAGATCGACGGGCAGGAGATACCGCTTTTTGCCGGCGCCTTCGCTATCTTCGGTCATGGCAATGTAAGTTGCCTCGGCGAGGCCCTCTACAGCGCCCGCGAGATTTTGCCCACATGGCGCGGCCAAAACGAGCAATCCATGGCCCTGGCCGCCATCGCCTATGCCAAGGCCAAGCTGCGCCGACGCATCATGGTCGCGACGTCGTCGATCGGCCCGGGGGCCACCAACATGGTCACCGCCGCCGGCGTCGCCCATTCCAACCGCCTGCCGGTCCTGCTGCTCTCCGGCGACAGCTATCATCACCGCCTGCCGGACCCTGTCCTGCAACAGGTCGAGCATTTCTCCGACCCGACGGTCACCGTCAACGATGCCTTCAGAACTGTCACCCGCTATTGGGATCGGATCACCCATCCGGCCCAGCTTATCCCATCGCTGACCACGGCCATCGACACAATGCTCGACCCGGCCGACTGCGGCCCGGCTTTTCTTGGGCTACCCCAAGACGTTCAGGGCGTCGCCTACGACTACCCGGCACGCTTCTTCGAGCCGCGCACCCATCGCATTCGCCGGCTCGTCCCGGATCCCGCTGACATCAAGGATGCCGTCTCCCTGCTGCGAACGGCGGTTCGACCCCTGATCATCACCGGCGGCGGCGTGCAATACAGCCTGGCCACGGCGGAGCTGGCTAAGCTCGCCGAGAAACACAATATTCCCGTCGTCGAAACCATCGCCGGGCGGGCCAACCTCAGCCACGACCACCCGCTCAATTGTGGCCCCATTGGCGTAACCGGATCTAATTCGGCAAATAATTTGGCCGCCCAGGCCGATGTCATCCTAGCCATCGGCACCCGCCTGCAGGACTTCACGACCGGCTCCTGGACCGCGTTCGATCGCGACGCCCGAATTATCTCCGTCAACGTCGGCCGCTATGACGCCGGCAAGCATATGGCCGTGCCTGTGGTCGGCGACGCTCGGACCGCAATTGGCTTACTCGGCGCAGCGCTTGGCGGTTGGTCCTCGCCCGGCGACTGGGCCAGCCAGGCGAAGCGAGAAGTGTCCGACTGGAACCGGTATGTCGACACCAACACGCGCCCCGGCAACGCGCCGATGACTTACGCACAGGTCGTCGGCGCCGTGAACCGGCTGAGCGGTGAGCGTGATCGGGTGGTCACCGCCGCCGGCGGCCTACCGGCGGAACTAGCCGCAAATTGGCGCACCAAGGGGCTCGGCACGGTCGATATTGAGTTCGGTTTTTCCTGTATGGGTTATGAAATCGCCGGCGGTTGGGGCGCCCGCATTGCCCAGCAGGAGACCGAACCCGACGCCGACACCATCGTGCTGGTCGGCGACGGCTCTTATCTCATTCAGAACTCCGACATCTATTCATCGGTGCTGTCCGGCAAGAAGCTCATCGTCGTTATTTGCGACAATGGCGGTTTCGCGGTCATCAACAAGCTCCAGAACAACACCGGCAACGTGTCGTTCAACAACTTGATCGCCGACTGCCACCTGGACGTTGAGCCATTCGCGGTCGACTTCGAGGCCCATGCACGGGCGATGGGGGCACAGGCCGAAACGGTGGAATCCGTCAGCGAACTGGAAGCCGCCCTCGCGCGCGCCAAGGCCGCGGACAGAACTTACGTTATCTCGCTCAAAGTCGACGCCCACGACGGCTGGACCACCGAAGGTCACACCTGGTGGGAAGTCGGTATGCCCGAGGTATCGGACCGCGAAGAGGTCCTCAAGGCGGGCGCCGACTGGGATGCCGGCCGGGCCCGGCAGCGGCGCGGCGTTTAATGTTCGCCCTCGACAGATCGAGACCTTTGGATGCGGTCGTCATCGGCCGCGCCGGCATGGATCTCTATCCCCTGCCCGACGGGGCCAAGACTGAGGAAGCATCGAGCTTTCGCGCCGATGTCGGCGGCTCGGCAGCAAATATCGCGGTGGCGCTGCGCCGCCAGGGCGCCCGGGCGGCACTGTTGGCGCCTCTGTCCGACGACCCGGTCGGCCGTTTCGTCCGCCGCACCCTCGCCACCGCCGGCGTCGACGCGTCGCGCTGCCGGACCGTCCACGGCCAGCATCGGACCTCCCTCGCCCTCGCCGAGACCCGCGCCACCGACTGCGAGGTCGTCATCTACAGAAACGACGCCGCCGATTTGACCCTGACCCCGGCAGACGTCAGAGCCGCAAGCCTGGAGCAAGCAGCCTGCCTCATCGTCACCGGCACCGCCTTGGCGCAGGAGCCGTCGCGCTCGGCTGTGCTCGAAGCGTTCTCGATTGCCCGGCAGGCCGGCACCGCAACGATCCTCGACATCGATTATCGGCCATATTCTTGGGAAACGGCGGCACAAGCGAGCCGTGTATATGGCGAAGCCGCCGCAATGTGCGACGCCGTCATCGGCAACGACGAAGAGTTCGCGGTGCTGTCCGGTGCCGATTCTGACGCCTATGCCAAGGCCACCGAATTGGCCGCGACCAACGGCCGCCTCGTCGTCTTCAAGCAGGGCGAAGCGGGATCTGTCACCCTTGCGGACCGCCGCGTACTCGAAACACCGATCTTTCCGGTAACCGCACTGAAGCCGTTCGGGGCCGGCGACGCCTTTATGGGCGGCCTGGTCTTTGGTTTGCTCCAGAACCATCCCCTAGAACAGGCCGTTATCCGGGGTACCGCCGCCGCCGCCATCGTCGTCAGCCGCCCCGGCTGCGCCTCGGCCATGCCGACGACCAACGAAATCAACGATTTTATTTCTGAACGCGCCTAGGAGAGCGGGACATGCATATCCCACCTTACGACAACCGGAACATCCCCTTATTCGACGCCCACAATAGACCCGTGCCGTTGACCTACTTCAACATCGTCAAGCTCAAGCAGGGCGAGGCCTTTGAATATCAGGTGCCCGGTTATGAAACATGTATCGTACCGGCAACCGGATCAGTCGATGTCGACGTCGAGGGCGCGGCCTTTGATGGCATCGGCGAGCGCGGCACCGACGTCTGGGACGGTGAGCCGGAAGGCGTCTATGTCCCATCCGGCGGCAAGGCTCAAATGGTCTGCCTGACCGACACCGCCGAGGTCTTCGTTTCCGGCGCGCAATTCACGCAGACGCTTGACCCTTTCGCCGTGCGCAAGGATGAGATCGACAAAGTCCAATATGGCTCCGACGATACCAAGACCCATCGCAAGATTAAGCATATCTTGGGTCAGAAACAGTCTGGCCGCGTCGGTCGCCTGTTGGTGTCGGAGTTATTCACCGTCGGCGCCGGCGGCTGGTCCGGCTTTCCGTCGCACAAGCACGATACCGACCGTTTGCCTGGCGAGACCCGCCACGAAGAGATCTACAATTTCCGTTTTAAACCGAACAACGGCTTCGGCATGCAACTGCTGCAGGCGGAGGACGGTAAGACCGGTGAGGCCTTCCATATCGTCGACGCCTCGACTTTCGCCATCACCAAGGGCTATCACCCTTGTGTCGCCGCGCCAGGCTACGAGATGTACTATTTCACCGTGCTAGGTGGGCAAAGTCAGCGGCCTTTGGTGCAGCATTTCCAGGCGGAGCATGCATATCAAGTCGAAACCATCCCCGGCATCAAGGACATGATTGCCAAATTCAAGTAAGGCATCCTCGTGCTGGTCAACCTGAAGACAATCCTCGAGCCCGCGATGCGGGCCGACTATGGTGTCGCGGCGTTCAGCGTATTCGGCTGGGAGGACGCCAGAGCCGTCGTCGACGCGGCCGAAACCACCGGCGCCCCGGTGGTTCTGTCCGCCAGTCTCGACTATACGCGGTTTACGCCGGTCGAGGTGATCGCCAAGAGTTTCAGGACCCTCGCCGAGCAGGCCGCGGTTCCGGTCTGCGCCCATCTCGATCATTGTTACGAAATTGACCAAGTAAAGCGCGCCGTCGATGCCGGTATGACCTCCGTTATGTTCGACGGCTCACAACTACCGCTAGACCAAAACATCGCAGGCACCAGGGATATCGTTGCATATGGCCGCTCAGCGGACGTATCGGTCGAAGCCGAAATCGGTTCGGTGCCCTACGCCGAAGGCCGCGACCATATTCGGTCCGCGGCGACGGACGTCGATGAGGCCACCCGTCTCGCCGCTGAGAGCGGTTTGACGGCCATGGCCGTTTCTGTCGGCAATATCCATCGCTTGAAGGAACCCGGATCGGTGATCGACTTTGACCTCCTGGCCGAAATTGAGCACCGAACCACGGTACCGCTGGTAATCCATGGCACGTCTGGCATTTTTGCGGCCGATCTAGCGGCCTTGGCGAAGACCCGGGTCGCCAAGTTCAACGTCGGCACCAGCCTTCGGCAGGCCTTTGGCAGCGGGCTCCGACAGGCACTCGACAGAGACCCGCAGCGCTTCGATAGGCTCCAGATCATGGGCGACGTTATACCGATCATGGCCCAGGAAGCGGCCCGGGTTATCCGTGTCCTTGGCTGGCAGGACTGATGGCGGTAGCGCTTGCTCTAGCTGCGTTGTGGACCCAACTGACATCTATAAGAAATTGATTCCCTTGACATTTCGAGCCAACAGGGCCATCTAGCGTCCATACATTGTCTCGCGATCGCGCGAAGCGCTGCCCATGGCGGCGCCACATCCTGGGAACAATAATCAAAAAAAGCCCGCTCCGGCCGCGCCCGGAGCAGGGAAAACGCCCAGGCTAGGCCGCGTCTAAGACGCCGTCCGCGCCGCTGGGCGCATAAGGACTCCTACGTGACCATCAGTAATTTCTCCGAACTCGGCCTCGCCGATCCGATCCAGCGTGCCTTAAACGCTAGGAACCATGTCAATCCGACGCCGATTCAGGCGCAGGCCATCCCCGAACTCCTCAACGGCCGGGATATGCTGGGCATCGCCCAGACCGGCACCGGCAAGACCGCGGCCTTCGCGCTGCCTATTCTCCACCAACTTTCCCGAACACACGGCAACAACCGGTCGCGCGGCCCGCGCGCTTTGGTTCTCGCGCCAACCCGCGAACTCGCCATTCAGATCGGCGAGGACTTTCGCGGCTACGGCAAATATCTGCATCTGCGCCAGACCGTGATCTTCGGCGGCGTCAGTCAGCGGCCGCAAGTCAACGCCTTGCAACGTGGCGTCGACATCGTCATCGCCACGCCGGGCCGCCTTCTCGACCTCATGAGTCAACGCCGGCTGGGGCTCGACGCGGTTGAGTATCTTGTCCTCGACGAGGCCGACCGGATGCTCGACATGGGCTTCGTCCGCGACGTCCGAAAGATCATCTCGGCCCTGCCCAAGGCACGCCAATCACTGCTTTTCTCCGCTACGATGCCAAACGAGGTCGGGAGTCTCTCTGCCGACATTCTGACCAACCCGATCCGCGTCGAAGTAACGCCCCAGGCGACCCCGGTCGAGAGCATCGAGCAGAGCGTCTACCACGTCGAAACTGCCGGTAAGCGAAGCTTACTCGCCAAGCTACTCGAGGATCCGGCGCTGTCGCGGGTGATCGTCTTCGCCCGCACCAAGCACCGCGCCAACCGCGTTGCCGAACACCTTGGTAAGTGCGGCTTCGACGCCGAAGCTATTCATGGCAACAAGTCTCAGGGCGCCCGCCAGCGGGCCCTCAAGCGATTTCGCACCGGCGATGCCAGGATTCTGGTAGCGACCGACATCGCTGCCCGAGGCATCGATGTCGACGCCATCTCCCATGTGATCAACTTTGAACTGCCCAGTGAGCCGGAAAGCTACGTCCACCGCATCGGACGGACGGCGCGCGCCGGCGCCGCGGGGATCGCCCTCTCCTTCTGCGATTCCACCGAACGCGGCTCATTACGCGGCATCGAACGGCTGATCCGGCGCCGGCTGGCGGTGATCGGGGAAGAGCCCGCTGCGGCAGCTTCGGCAGGCCGAACTGAGCCCAAACGGTCCCACGACAGGCCCTGGCAAAAGCATCAACGCCCTCGTACCGCGGCCGCGAACGACACGTCTGGCCACCGGCCCCGGCGCCGACGGCGGGCCGCCTGACGAACCCGCCTAAACATGTAACGGTGGTCCCTGGACCACCGTTTCCATATGGCCCAGCCGATGTGATGCCCTCGTAACAAAGCTGCACAGCACCCATTTTGGGCCTACTGTGAGATTTGCCGAGTCAGCGGCTCATCTGATAAACAGACCGGCGCCTCAGAGGCGCGACCGGAGTATCCGCCATTGCGACGACTGACCGTACACCACGAGACCACCTATCGCTATCGCCGACCGGTGAAATTCGGCCCTCACCGCATGATGTTCCGGCCGCGCGACAGTCACGACCTACGCCTGCTCGACGCCACAATCTCGATCACGCCGCAGGCCGAACTGCGTTGGCTACATGACGTATTCGGCAACTCGGTGGCCATTGCCACTTTCCCGCAACCCGCCGACACGCTGACCTTCGTCTCTCAGATCGTCATCGACCGACACACCTCCAGCGCGCCGGAATTCCCCATCGAGAACTTTGCCAGGGTCATCCCGTTCAGCTACCCCCTAAGCGAAATCCCGGATCTGGGTCGCACGATCGAGCGTCATTATTCCGATCCCGAACGCCTCGTGACCGACTGGGCTCGGCGGTTTCTCGCCCCGGATGACAATACCAAGTCGACCGAGAGTTTCCTGTTGTCGCTGACGACCGGCATTCACGACGAATTCCTCTACGAATCCCGCTATGAGCCGGGAGTACAGAACCCTGTTCAGACGCTGGAGCGACAAGCCGGCACCTGCCGCGACTTCGCCGTCCTGATGATGGAAGCCGTGCGCAGCGTGGGCCTAGCCGCGCGTTTCGTCAGCGGCTATCTCTACGACCCGGCGATTGAGGGGCAGGAGAGTGAAGTCGTCGGCGCCGGTGCCACCCATGCGTGGGTTCAGGTATATCTGCCGGGCGCCGGCTGGTTGGAGTTTGACCCCACGAACGGGTCCTATGGCGGCGCCAATCTGGTACCGGTTGCGGTTGCCCGAGAGCCCTCCCAAGCGATTCCCGTCTCCGGCACCTACGACGGCGGCCCCGAGGACTTCATCGAAATGTCCATCGACGTGTCGGTGCGCTCCACCCTTGTACTGGACAACGTTGCCTGACGATCTAAGCCGCAACTTGACGCTGTTCCCATAGTCCAGGTTACCCGTTATGCTCGATCGTCATGAACAGGCTATCGATTTAATTCTGGTCTGTCATTGCGATGAGGCGGTGCTAATAACCCGTAAAAGGTCCGCCGCTAAGTGCGGAGCAAGGTATGAGCAACACACGGCGGCAGTCTCAGTCCCGAACGCCACTCCTGGCCGACTACGACCCCGGCGACTATTTCTGCGAGATGTTGGGACGCCGTGGCCTTTCCCACACCCGTGAAATCCGCAGTCGCCTGAACGCACTGGACAATGGCGGCCTTCGTCGCCGCGCCCGCGATGCGGAAACAGAATTATTAAACCTTGGCATCACCTTCACCGTCTATTCGGACCGCGATGCCATCGATCGTGTGCTCCCGTTCGACGTTATCCCGCGAGTGCTGTCGACTAAAGATTGGGAGATGATCGAGACCGGAGTCAAACAACGTATCACCGCATTAAACTTATTCCTACACGACATTTATCACGACGCGTATATTCTAAAGGACGGCATCGTGCCGGCCGATCTGGTGCAAGGCAACGACAACTATCGGCCTGAGATGCGCGGCCTCGACTTGCCCCATGGCACGTATATCCACATCTGCGGCACCGACATCGTCCGCGACGGCAAGGGAAAACTCTGCGTGCTCGAGGACAACGGGCGCATACCGTCAGGTGTCTCTTATGTGATCGAGAATCGGCATCTTATGATGCGCGCCTTCCCCGACCTGGCCGACGGTATTGCCGTGGCTGAAGTGGATCAGTACGGCGAGCGCTTAATGCGCGCGATGACCGAAGTGGCCCCACAGGGTATGAGCCATCCGGAGGTCGTCGTGCTCTCACCCGGTATTTTCAACGCGGCTTATTTCGAGCATGTGTTCCTCGCCCGCGAGATGGGGGCACCGCTCGTCGAAGGACGCGACCTTATCGTCGAGAATGACAAGGTCTTTATGCGGACGACGGCCGGACTCTCGCCCGTCCATGTCATCTATCGCCGGATCAACGATGACTTTCTCGACCCTGAGGCGTTTCGGCCGGACAGCACTCTTGGCGTCCCCGGGCTGTTCCGCGCTTACCGTAAAGGCAACGTGACGCTGGCCAACGCGGTCGGCACCGGCGTTGCCGATGACAAGGCGGTCTACGCCTATGTTCCCCGTATTATCCGGTATTACTTGGACGAAGATCCCATCCTGCCGAACGTACCGACCAACATTTGTCGCGAGGCCGACGGCCTGGCGAAGACCCTGGACAACCTGGACGGTCTCGTCACCAAGCCGGTTGGCGAAGCCGGTGGTTATGGCGTCGTCATTGGCCCGCGCTCAAGCCAGCGCGAGCTTCGCGAATTGCGCACCAAGCTGAAGGCGGACCCCGCCAACTATATTAGCCAGCCGATGGTCAGTCTTTCCGTATGCCCCACTTTGATCGGCCGCAAGGTTGAGCCGCGACACGTTGATCTGCGGCCCTTTGCGTTAACCGGCAAATCAACCTGGGTGCTTCCCGGCGGACTCACCCGGGTGGCGTTACGCCGCGGATCGCTGGTCGTCAACTCGTCTCAGGGCGGTGGCTCGAAGGATACCTGGGTCCTTGTCTAGTTTGCTCGCACGCTTTGCAGAGAACCTCTACTGGCTCGGGCGCTATCTCGAGCGGGCGGAGAACACGGCGCGCATCCTGCATATCAACGAAACATATGCCCGCGACAATCCGGCTGGACCCGATTGGCGCCGTGTGCTCGACCTTTATTCCGACACCGAGCGCTTCTTCGAGAATCACGACCAAGCCAACGCCCGTGCAGTTCTTGATTTCTACATACTCGACCGCGGCAACCCGACCTCGATCGCCTTTTCGGTGGCGAACGCACGCGAGAACGCTCGCACGGTCCGACACCTGATCAGCACCGAGATGTGGACCCAAATTAACCTGTTCCACAATGCTATGAAGGCTAAGACCTTACCCACAATCATGCTCTCGCAATTGTCCAGTGTGGCGAGCGGGATGGTCACCCACTGCCAAACCTTCGACGGTATCGCCGACGGGACCTTTTTGCGTGGCGAGCCCTACAGCTTTTACCAACTCGGCAAATATCTCGAGCGTGCCGATCAGACAACCCGAGTGCTTGATATCGGCTATGACCGTCTATCCTTGCAAGATCCGGACGCGGTTTCGTCAGTGCAATGGAGCACGATGCTGCGTTCCGTATCCGGTTATCATGCCTACCGCTACCGTCATCCGGCGAGCTCGAGCCCCGGCGATATTGCCACCTTCTTGCTTTATGACACGGAGTTTCCGCGCGCCGTCGCCCTGTGCATTCAACGCGTGACTGAGCGCCTGCACGATTTGGAGCAGCGTCACGATAAGCAGCGCCGAGACGAATTGGAAAAGCCGCGGCGGGCGCTGGAGTTCGCGATGGATACCGGGCCTGGTGCTAAACTGACGTCGAAGCGACTGCACCAATTTCTCGACAACGTGCAGATCTCACTCGCCGATATGTCCAACGCCATCGCCAACGCCTATTTCGGACATACTTAGGCGCCCGCCGGCCCTGCCTATCTCATTGAAGACGGCTTCGATATTGCCTTGCGGGTTGGCAACCTGGAACCGTCCAGTCTCGTCGCCCGCCACGTCGGTGCCCCCAAGGCCTCGTCATTAAACGCTCAAACGGCAGCGTCAAGCCCCTAATCCCGCCTCGACGATCAACGCCAGCGCTTCCCGATCCGCAGCGTCCGGCCGCACGCCGAGCAGGTCGAGATAGATCTCCACATTCTGCGTTGCGTGCTCACTTGCCCCCGATCCATCGCCCTCTAACAGCGCCGAGAGCATGAGCTGTTCTACATGTTCGGCTGCCAGTTCACTCGCTGCCAACTGCTGCCGCAGCAAATTGACATGGGCGGACGGTGCCCCGCGATGATCGCGCTTTAGGGACCGCCGCAGCGCCCGCAGCGGCACCACGACCTCGGCCTGCCACCGACCGACAGCGTCTCGCGCCGACCGCACTGACGCACTATCGAGCACCATGCCCCGGCAGCCCGCAAACACCGTGAACAGCAGCAGGTTCACGTCGGCCCCATGGCGATCCTGCAGTCGCAAGCAGGCTGCCGCCACACCCGGCCGGTCGTAAATCGCCACGGAAAAATCCCAAAATGGGTCGGATGGCAGTTCGATCTTTCCCTCCCGGGTCAAACCCAACCCCTAGTCCATGCGCCATTGCAATGGCAGCAGATAGGGAAACTGCGTCGATGGATCGACCTCAACTTTCATTATCGGGGCCATAAACGCCGCCCAACGTTGGTTTACCTCATTCTGCGCCAGATACGCCTGCGCCGCCGCAAGATCGTCCGTTTCGAAATAGCCGAACAAAGTCAGCCCATGGCGAAAAATATTGTAATTGCGGATGCCGGCGGTGCGCAGGGCCTCCTCCATCTCTGGCCAGATTTCATCATGGCGCTTTTTGTATTCGTCCTCATACCCCGGTCGCACTTCCAACACCCAAGCGAAATTCTTCACTCTTCCGTTCCCCATCTTCGATCCCTGCTCGTTACGATCTTACCGGCTTCGAGTTTGGCTTGGCGATCGCTAGACGCCTTTAACCTCCCGCAACGCGCTGCGAACATTGACCATGTGTTGGCGCATGGCGTGCTGGGTCGCCGCGACATCGCGGGCGCGCAGAGCGGTAACGATGACGCCGTGATCCTCGACGGAGCGCATACGAATCTCGGTACGCTGCAGAAACTCGCGGCGGCCGGTTTCGCCCAGGGCCTGCAGGAGCTTGGCGATGCGGGCGAGGAAAGTGTTGTCCGATGCCTCGGCAATGGTTTTGTGAAACTCGGCGTCGGTGTCGTGGAACAGCTCGGCATCTTCGGGGTGCATGCGCTGCTCATCGACCAAGAATTGCAAACGATCGAGGGCGGCATCGCCGAGATGGTGCACGGCCAAGCCAGCGATCATCGGCTCGTAGCTGATCCTGGCATCGAGTAATTCGGCCAAGTTATCGGCGTTGAGGGAGACGTAGAAATCGAGGGGGTTGAGCAGGTCGTCCTCGTCCAGGGAGGTGACATAGACGCCGCCACCGTGGCGGATCTCCAACACGCCGAGGATGGAAAGCGCACGCAAGGCCTCGCGCACCGTGGGTCGGCTGACGTTGAGTTGAACCGCGAGTTCGCGCTCGGGCGGCAGGCGTTCACCGGCGGTGAGATGGCCGCGCCTGACGAGATCGAGAATGCGTTGCACGACAAGCTCGGCAATGGCCTTGCGACCGATGGGCGTGGTGAGCGGCGCGATGATGGCTGAGCCCGTCAACCGGTTTCTCCTCGGACGGTCCGCCACAGGCGCTGGCCGGCGTCGCGGATCGTCGGCACCATGACCGAGAGAATCAACAGAATGCCGAGGGCGCCGGTCTGGAGATGACCGGTGATGTTGGCCAGCGCCATGCCGTTGCGCAGGTTCAGGACGATCAAGATCGCCAGTACGGTGCCGGTAATGGTGCCGGTGCCGCCGAAGATGCTGACACCGCCGAGCAAGACAATGGTGATGATGTCGAGCTCAAACCCCACGCCGATGTCGCCCCTAACCGAGCCGACACGGGCGGCGAAGAGGATACCGGCCAATGCCGAGATCAGGCCGGAGGCGATGAAGATTGTCGCCTTGATGCGCCGTACGTTGACGCCCGAGTACTCGGCGACGTCACGATTCGAGCCGATGAAGTAGAGCTTGCGGCCAAAGGCGGAGCGCTGGAGGACGACGAAGAGAACCACGAGGAGGGTGAAGAAGATCAGCATGGACAGGGGGAACGGGCCGAGGATCGGGGCTTGTCCGAGGCTGTCGAACCACTCGGGAAAATCGGTGATGCCGCGATCCTCAACGAGGACCCGCGCGAAACCACGGTAGGCGATCAGCATGGCCAGGGTGACGACGAGGGACGGGATCCCGGCCCAGGCGATCCAGAAGGCATTGAAGGCGCCGCAGATGATGCCGATGGTCAGCGCAATGACAATGGCCCACTCGGCCGAAATGCCGGCCTGAAACACCCAGCCGAACGTGGTGGCCGCCAAACCCATGATCGAGGCGACTGACAGGTCGATCTCGCCGTTGATGATGACCAGGGTCATGATCAACGCGACGATGACTTTTTCGATCGACAGTTGAAACAGGTTGATCTGGTTCGACACGGTCAGGAAGAACGGCGTACTGAGGGCGTTCAACAGGATCAGCAGGACGAGGACAAGGAACAGGAAGCCTTCCCAGGTAGCGAGGCGGTCGATGAACGTACTGCCCTTCATGATCCCTCCGCCTGGCGCGCGCCCGGGGCGGCGATGGGTGCAGCGGTGTTATCGGCCGCTGTTTTGGCCGCCGCGGCCTTTGCCGTAGGTCTGGCGAGAAGCCGGCGGGACATGAAGGTGTCGGTGACCACGGCGAGCAGGATCAGCATGCCGAGCACCGCGTCGCGCCAAAACTCGGAGACCAAGGCCCAGCGCACCAGCGAGGTTTCGAGCAAGTCGATCAGGCTGGCGCCAATAAGCACACCGATGACGCTGCCCGACCCGCCGAAGATGTTGACGCCGCCGACGACGACGGCGCCGACGGATTTGAGCTCCAACCCGAGGCCGGCGACGATGGTGATGTTGCCGAAGCGGGCCAGGAACATGAAGCCGGCGAGGCCGGCGAGGGCGCCGCTGATGACGAACGCTTGCATGACCGTGCGGCCGACATTGATGCCGGCGACCCTGGCGGCCTCGGGATTAGAGCCGACGGCATAGAACTGGCGGCCGGCGCGGAACCGGGTGAGGAAAACGTGGACAACCAGGGCGACCACGATGGAGATCACGACCATCCAGCGGACCCGGAAATTGCCGACGACGAAGGCATTGAGACGGGCGAACTCGGTCAACCAGTCGGGGAGGGACGCGGTGGTTATGGAACTGCCGTCGGTGAATTCCACCAGTATGGAGCGGAAGATGGCGAGGGTGGCCAAGGTGACAATAATCGACGGCAGGTTAAAACGGCTGACAAGGAAACCGTTGAACGCGCCGAAACAGGCACCGAGGGCGATTGCCAACACCGGCACCAGAATGGCCGGGATTTCCGGGAAAGCGCCGACAACGCCGCCGACAAAATAGGCGACGAAGCCGACGACGGAGCCGACGGAAAGGTCGATGTTGCGGGTCAGGACGACCACCGACTGACCAACGGCGATCAGCAAAATGATCGCGACCGAAGTCGAAATGCGATTGAACAAGCGGGCATTGAGGTAATTCTCGATCTGGGTCGAGAAGAAAAGGATGGTCAGAATAAGGACGAACAGCAGCGCCAGGATGCGCATGCTGGTGGGGCTGATGCGAGACATGAAGGTGTTGCGCATATCAGGCGGCTCCCCGGCCGGCGGCGCCGACGGCCAAGTGCATGACGCTCTCGTCCGTGGCGCTTTCGCCTTGGAATTCGCCGACAAAACGGCCCTCGCGCATAACGATGACGCGGTCTGCAAGGGACAGGACCTCCGGCAAATCGGAGGAAATAATGACGATGGCGACGCCCTGGGCGGCCAGGTCGCGAATGATGCGGTGAACTTCGGCCTTGGCGCCGATGTCGATGCCGCGGGTCGGTTCGTCGACGAGGAGCAGCCGCGGCTTGGTGTTGAGCCACTTGGCGAGCATGACCTTTTGCTGATTGCCGCCGGAAAGGGTGCCTACGGGCATATTGAGATCGGCGGCCCTGATATCGAGCCGCTCGCGGAAGGTGTCGGCGTCGGCGCTCTCGGCGCGTTTGTCGACGAGACCGAGAGGACCGCAATAGCTATCGAGCATCGGCAAGGTGATGTTTGCGGTGACGGTCTCGGCCATGGCGATGCCAAGTTTGCGGCGGTCCTCTGAGACGTACGCGATGCCGTGACGTTGGGCTACCGCGGGACTGGAAATAGTCACTGGCTGGCCGGCGATCTCGATGCGGCCGTGGTCCGGCGGCGCGATGCCAAACAGGGCCAAGGCGACGTCGGTGCGGCCGGCGCCAACAAGCCCAGAGAAGCATAAGATCTCGCCCTTGCGGACCGTGAAAGAGACATCGTGAAACGCGCCGGCGCGGCTCAATCCCTCGACCCGCAACAAGACGTCGCCGGTTTGGGCGGAAGGCATGCGTTTGAATCTGCCTTGCATGTCGCGCCCGACCATTTCGGCGACGACACGTTCTTCGGTGATGTCGGCGATGGGGCGGGTCGAGACATGTTTGCCGTCGCGCATCACGGTTACCGTGTCGGCGATCTCAAAAACCTCTTCGAGACGGTGGCTGATATAGAGCACCGCGACGCCCGCGGCACGCAGGGCGCGGGCGATACCGAAGAGGCGGCGGACCTCGTGATCGGACAAGGAGGCACTGGGTTCGTCCATAATCAAGACACGCGCGTCCAAGGAGATGGCGCGGGCGATTTCGACGGTCTGTTGTTCCGCGAGAGTGAGGCTGCCAGCCGGACGCCGTGGGTCGACGGACACGCCAAGGCGTTTGATGACGGCGCTAGCCTCGTCATAGAGCGCTCGCCAGCGGACAAAGGCGGGCCGGGCATGGTGGTTGATGAAGATGTTCTCGGCCACGTCGAGATCCGGGAAGACCATCGGTTCTTGGTAGATCGCCGCCAGGGCCGCGGCCTGCGCCTCTTGAGTCGTCCGAAAGGTAACCTCTCGGCCGTCGACGACGATGGATCCGGCATCGGGCTGATGGATACCCATCATCACCTTGATCAACGTCGATTTGCCGGCGCCGTTTTCGCCGACGAGGGCATGGATGGTACCGGGTTCGAGGGAGATGGAGAACGCGTCCAAGGCACGGGTGTTGCCGAACGCTTTGGAGATCTCGCGCATCTCAAGGACGGGTGCGGTCATACCCCTGCCGATGGTTGTCACGTGGCGTCGGGGAGAATTACCGGCCCGGGCGAGCCCGGGCCGGTACTGGTTGGCTGAAGCTTATTGGGCAGCCGCTTCGACATTGTCCTTGGTGTAGACAGTGAACGGGCCCATCAGGACGCGGGAGCCGTTGTCGCGGGTCGGGTCCTTCTCGATGGTGTAGGTTCCCATCCGGCCAGCTTCAAAGGTCTCACCGACCTCGCCCTTCATCTGCTCGGTGGCGATGAGATAGCTGGTGTAGTACGTCAGGTAACCGAGATCGACAAAGTCCCACAGAGCGAACTCCGGCGCGCAGCCGTTGAGGGTGTAGGACACCATCTCAGCCGGGACACCAAGGCCCGAAACCTTAATCTGGTCGCACAGGCCCTCGTCTTGCAGCGCCTTGGCGGCGGACACGATACCGACGGAGGTCGGCGCCATGATCAGGCCCAAGTTGGGATGTTTGTCGACCAATGCCAGAGCGCGGTTGTAGCTGATCTCCGACTGGTCGTCGCCGTAGACGATGTCGATATGGTTGAGCCCGGCGTACTTGTCGTCTTTCAAGGCCTCTTCCATCGCCGCGATCCAGGCGTTCTGGTTGGCCGCATCCGGGGTGGCCGATAGGGTCGCGAACTCGCCCTCGCCACCGAGGATGGAAAGGGCCATGTCGGCCATGACGGCGCCGATGTCGTTAAAGTCGACCTGGGCGACGAACAAGGTTTCGCCTTCGGAAGACGGGATTGGGCTGTCCCAGGTGACGACCTTGGTGCCGGCGGCTTGCGCGGCCTGCGCGGACGGGGCGACTTGGTCACCGGCGTTGTTGGACAGCATCACAACGTCCTGGCCCTGAGACGTGGACGTGGTGATGATCTCGATCTGGCCGGCGACTGAATTTTCCGGCGTCGGGCCGGTGTAGAGGTATTTGCCGGGGTTTTCGAGCTCGGCATGAGC
Organism: Alphaproteobacteria bacterium; assembly: GCA_021774445.1. Classification (GTDB taxonomy): domain Bacteria; phylum Pseudomonadota; class Alphaproteobacteria; order UBA6615; family UBA6615; genus SZUA-147. Next base: position 258,819 of record JAJFJA010000015.1, on the reverse strand, counting down.
CTCTTGGGCACCTGCGTTTGCTTGATCGAACGGCAGAATGCCTAGGAATTTCGGCAGCAAGACCATGTCGGCCTCGACACCTTTTTCGGCGACGATGGTTTGGGCCAGGGCGGGGGTTCCCGCCAGGGCCGCGACGATCGCCAAGCCTGAAACAGCACGTAGGTTCATGTTAGATTTCCTCCCGTTTTTGCATCTCGCGCCACGGCGTCCCTTGCCGGTGCCGGCGGCCAAAAAATTGGCCTTACCATTTTTCCAGGAAGCTCCTTGTAGTGTCAATGGCGTTCCATGTCTCGACCGACCTCAGCGTGGCTGAACCGAGCCTCAGCCTTCCGCGTTAAGCCATTCGTTGTGCTCGCAACAGCAGCAACACGGCCAACGCGATAAGCAGCAGCAGCCAAACCCCCAGATTGACCCGCACAGCCCGCCGAGCCGCCGCCTTTTCCAACCAGGTCCGAGGTGTCACCCCCCTCAGGACGAAGGCGATCTGCGCCGACAAATTCACGCAGACGACATTCACGGCGAGCAACAGTGCCGCACCGAGCGCCAGGTTCCACTGCCCTGCCCCGGCCATCAGCCCAATCGTCGCTGCCGGCGGCAGCAGCGCCACCGCCACCATCACGCCGACGAGCGCGGAGGACAGCCCAGTGGTCAACGACAACGCGGCCGCGGCCCCTGACGCCAACGCCAACGCGATCCCGGCAAAGCCCACATCAGTGCGCGCCAGCAATTCCGCACTGCTTAATTCGAACGGCCAAATGAGGCCGATCAGGACGCAGACCCCTACCGAAAGCGCCACACCCACGGCATTGGTGCCGATCGCCCGGCCCATCAGCGCTCGGTCGCCGAGCGCCACGCCGAGAGCAAAAGCCAAGTTGGGCCCAAGCAGCGGTGCGATCACCATGGCACCGATCACTACCGCGACACTGTCCTCGATCAAACCGATGGCGGCGACGGCGGTAGAAAGCACGGCGAAAACTAGGAAGTTGCGATCCAGTCGGGCGTTGCGGACAACATTGTCATAGAGCTCTTCCCGGCTCTCCCCCGCGATGCGCTTGCTGCCGGCCGTTGCCGCCTTGCCGTTCTTTTCCTGTTTTTCCCGGCGCGGAATCGTTGCCTCAACCGGCAGGATCGTAATGCGCCAGCCCTCGGAGCCGCCCAGGATCGACTGCAGATCGTCGAGTATCCCCTGCCGCTTCTCGACGCCGACCAGCAGATGAACCGCCTGGCGCGGCGCTTCGTTAGCCAACGGGTGGACTTGCCAGTCCAACACGTCGGCGCGCTCGGCCAAGGCGGTGATGGTGTCAATATGGCCCGGGTCAGCCGCGACGACGATCAAACGTTCAGTCATCGCCGCCTTCTACTACGTCCACACGAACACTGCCACGCTCGCCGCCAAGATTCGCGAACGAATGCGGTAAGTATTTGCTGGACGTGGGAGAAATATCGGATGATGGGATACCGGGGGCCACCGGCGCGGCAAACAGGGAGGACAAGCATGGCGAAGGAACTTCTCATCGGCGTCAACGAATCGGGTGTCATGGAGACCGATGCCGATCCGGATTATGACCTGGAGACAAAATTCCGCATGGCGAAGGAGTCTGGCGTCTACGATTTTTTCGATAAGACGCCACCGGCGGATCAGGTCAATTCCTACGCCAAACTAGCCGAGAAGTACGATCTGCCCGTACTGGCGGGTGGCTGGTACTACGTCCTCGGCCAGGACGAGGATCTGCTGGCCGAGAATCTTCGCATCGGCGGCGCGCTCGGCAGCCGCGTCCACAACACCCAGATTATGATGGACCACGCCGACGGCCACCTTGTCACCAACCAGGAAGTCGCGGAAGCGTATTTGCGCGCCTACGAGGTCGGCGAAAAAACCGGCTGCATGCCGACCTTCGAAGTCCACGTAAATATGTGGTCCGAGGATTTCCGGCAGGTGACGCCGGTGGCGGACCTTGTCGCCGCCCGCGGCGCGCCCTTTCACATGACCCTCGACCACAGCCATGTGATCTTCAAGATCGACAATCCGCGCGAACAAGAGGTCCTCGGTATCAAGGAGTCCATCGGGACCGGCGATCTCGTGCTTGACCCGTTCAAACCAGCCAATATTTGTGACGAATGGATTGCACGCGGCTTAGTCGGGCATTGCCACGCCCGTGCCGCCGTACCGGACAATCCGCGGAATATCTGGGCTCATCATCCCGGCTTGGACGAGTTGCCATCGTCTCAACACCCGAAAGACACTATCGGACGCGGCATACAATATCCCTTTGTCGAGCCCAAGCCCGGCCACTGGCACAGCGATTGGGACGGCGCCAAACTCGAGCCTTGGAAAGAGGTATTGCGACGGCTCATGGCCTATCACGCCAGCCACGACGACAGCCCGCTGAGCACGATCTCGACCGAATTCATCCCCTTCCCCGACTACGGCGGCGGCGCAAAATACTCGATTTTCGAGAACTCAGTGGCGTGCGCAACCTGGCTAAAGCAGACCTGGCAGGAGCAAATCAGTACTTGAGTCCGGTCGGACCGACCGCCTCTGACGACCGGAGCGTAAACGGTTTCTTGTCGAGCTTGCGGTAACCAAGTCCAGTCTTACGGAACTTGCGTACCAATGGTCTTAACGATCGCTGAACGTCTCGCCGAGATCGGCGTCTCTTTGCTGGTGGCATGGCCCCTGGCGCGCTATCTGGTGCGGCTCAACCGTCGTGAGCGCTGGCCGGCAAAAGTCGTCGCGGCCGGTATTCTCCTGCTCGGATATGTGGTCGTTATCATTGTCGGCGCCCTATATCTACCGGCCCTATTGCGGGTAATCGCCGCCATCGCGCTGCTCATGATCGCTGCATTTCTGTGGCGCACCCATAGCGACTACGGCCGTCGGCGCGGCCTTCCGCCAGGCTCGCTGGCACCGGCGTCGGACAAGTTATTCGCCGACCGGGATTATTACCTCAAGCAACACCGCAAACACGGCGCGGTATTCAAAGCCTCACCAGGTCTCTTCCACCCCCATGCTTGTGTCGTCGGGCATAGCGCCGCGCTGGCGTTCATGAAGTCCAATGGTCCCAACCTGGTCGCACCGACCCCGCCCTACAATGACAACATACCCAAGGGTTTCCTGCGTTATATGAATGAGGAGGATCATCGCGCCTATCACAAGCTCTTTCAGGCAGCCATACCGCCGCCCCTCGTTGCTACTCATCAGGCAGCGGTAAGGGACGCCATCCGCGGGCCGTTCACGCATTGGGCCCAGAATGGTTCAACCGCGGCGGGACTACCGGTCGAACCAGTCATGACAACCATGATGTTCGCGGTCATGACCCGATTGTTCTTTGGTATCACCGCCGATGATCCCAGATCCGAACGGCTTCGTGAACTGCACAAGGAGATCTCTTATGGCGACAAAGGACAGTATGATCGTAGGCTCGCCGAACCGGCGTTGATCGCGGTCGAGCGGCTATTGTTCGACGACGAATCCCTGCCACAAACGCCGAGCACCAACCCCAAGACCATACTTGACGGCGTCCTGCGGGACAGGCCGACCGCTACGGCAGACCCGACAGTCCGGCGTAATTTGATCTACATGCTCGAAACCGCCCATCGCGATATGGCCGGCCTGTTGACCTGGCTGCTGAAACTCCTGATCGAAAACCGCACGTGGATCCAACGCCTCCAGGAGGATCTAAGATCACCCGATCCGCCGCCGCCAGACTCCCTCGGCCGCACTTTGGCCGATCGAATCATTATGGAGTCCCTCCGTCTCGAGCGCAGTGAATATTTGTACCGCCGTGCGGCCGCCGATGTCCGCATCGGCCCGTTCACGATCCCCAAGGGCTGGATCATCCGCATCTGCATTCGCGAAGGGCACCGAACCAACCCTGCTTTTGACCGGCCTCAACAATTCGATCCGGATCGCTTTATCGACCGGACCTTTGATCGCACCGAGTATGCGCCCTTCGGCCTGTACCAGCGGCGCTGTATCGGCCAAAACGTAGCTGCCGACGTCGGCCGCATGTTCCTCGAAGAACTATTCGGCAATTACGATATCGCGGTTGTCGAAGACGGTCCGGTTCAATACAGGGGCGGGCATTGGCAACCGAATAGCGCCTTCCGGCTGCGCTTGATCCCGGTCTGCTAGCGATATGCCGGCATCAAGCCGGCATTCCGATCGGCAAGTGCCTTCACCTTATCACGGTCGATAGATGTCTCATCGCCGCGCGCATCGAACGGCTGTTTGAAGTTGAACGCCCGTGCCGACGGTCCATGATCATGCATGAACTCATGCCGCTCGACCGCCTCCGACCAATCCGGCCTGTGCTCACTCGTGACCCACCAGGCGACGTAGGGTGGCCATTCCGGTTTCCGGAACCACTCCCGGCCGCGGCTCAAAGCCTCCGCATGCAGTCCGAAATAGGCAAACGCCATCGGCGACTCTAAATCGATCCAAACCGAAAGCGTCGACGGCGACCAACCATCACCCCGCTCTATATAAAATCTGGGAAAAACCTGCTTGCCCCAGCAACTTGGGCCGGGTTCATCCTCATAACCAGAACGGGCAACGAACCCCGCCGCCCTTTCCACGGCGGCCAGGTTCGGATCATTCCGCTCATGGAATCCGGCATTGGCGGCATGATCGGCAGGTTCAACGAAGACACCGAACGTATAGAGCGCCACCTTATGCTGCATGAATCCGCCACCGCCTAGCATCCCGGCGAACCCAGCTTCGTCAGGTAATCCCCGTAATATCGGCTCGGACGAGTGCACTCAAGAACATCAAGCGTTCCTCTCCTCCGATCCCAGGGCGTGCCGCACCAAGTAGAGTTGCGTACGCACATAACCATGTCGCACATCCGCCATTTCGGCGCCAATCGCCTGATGCAGGCGGCCCAATGCGTGGAACGGCACGATCGGGAACGCATGGTGTTCCGCGTGATAGGAATTGTTCCAACCAAGCCACCGCGCCGGCGCCAATGTCAGCACGGTCCGTGTATTCCGGAAAATGTCCGGAACCGTCGCGCAGCCGACATGCTCCGACATGCGGATCAGACGCATCACCGGTTCACCGGCGAAACGCGGCAACAACCAGAATAACACCGCATACCAGCTACCGAATACGACCGATGCCACGGCAATGCCGAAATAACACGCCCACATCCACAAGGTTTCCCGACGCACCCGTTGGCGCAACTCAGACCGCAGGAACCGCTTTTCGCCTTCCGAGTATCGACCCAAAGGAAACCGCAGGAGCGTGCTAAAGACACCGACAAAATAGGGCATGGCGGTTGCGTAGTACAGATAGCCGCCGAGCCGGTCCGCCATCGGAATCATCTCGGGGTCGCGATCAATGTCCGCGGTGTAGGCATGGTGGGCGGCATGCTCGTATTTGAAAAAGGTCGGCGGAATCATGATCGCCAGTCCACTCACAAACCCGACCACGGCATTGAGCCAACGAGATTTGAACGCGGTGCCGTGGGTCGCTTCGTGGAACGGCGAAAACAAATGCACGATGACGACGCCATGCAGGATAGTGGCACCAATGATCCACCAGCTTCCTAACGAAAGCCACAACAGCCAGCCGGTCGACGCCAGTGCCGCAGCATGACCCAACAGGAACACCAGGCCCGGTCCATCGGATAGCACCCGCAGTGCCGACAGGTTATGTTCGCCAATGATCGTCTTGGCTTTCTTATGACCCTGCATCGCGAGATATCTCCCCGATTATGCCCGCCCCGGCATCCTTTAGCCGCGCGCTTGCAGCCGCCGCTCCAGCAAACTCACAAAGACGGATAGCGTTACCGTCAAGGCCAAATAGATGGCGGCAACCGTGAACCAAATTTCGAAACTCATGAACGTTTCTGAGATAATATTGCGGCCCGCCGTCGTTAAATCGGCGATCGCGATTGCGCTGACGATCGCCGAGTGTTTGATCAACGTAATCAGAACGCCAGTCAATGGCGGTAACACCAAACGCAGCGCCTGCGGCAAAACAATATAGCGATAAGTATCGAAGCGCGAGAGTCCGACGGTGTAGGCCGCCTCCCACTGGCCGCGCGCAACCGATTGAATACCGGCACGAAAAATCTCCATGGCGTGCGCACCTTCAAAAAAGGAGAGCGCCAACACGCCGGTCCAAAATCTACTCAAACCAAAGATCGGCGCCAGAATGTAAAAGAATAGAAACAGCTGCACCAATAGCGGCGTGTTGCGAATGACCTCTAGATAAACCCGGGTAAAGACCTGCGCCGCACGGGAATCGGACAGCCGCAGTATGGCGCCCACGACGCCGATAATGACCGTAAGAACAAGGCTCCAGGCGCTGAGTTGGAGGGTGACGAGCAACCCCTTCATCAACGGCCCCCAGATCAACTCGCCGTCGATCACCCGGTAAACATACCGGGGAACCCGGTACCACTGCCAATTATAGCCCATCGATTGGGCGCCTCGCAGCGCCAACCAAATGACCGCAACGCTCAATATCGCGAACTGAACCGTATCGATGACGGTCGCTTTCTGCGGGACCAGGCGCCTTCTCACGCCGCCAAGGTCCGGTTCCCCACCCATCGCGGTCATCGGCCGTCCGCCAAGCCAAGTCGCTTTTCGATCCGATCAAATCCCATCGAAAAGCCGAAGCAGATAACGAAATACATCAGCGCTACCGTGGTCCAAACTTCGAACACGCGCGATGTCGCAACCACTACTTCAAGCCCCATAAAGGTCAGTTCTTGGATCGAGATCAGGGCAATGATCGAGGAGTCCTTGATCAGAGAAATGAATTGATTGGCCAGCGGCGGGATGACCCGCTTGACGGCCTGCGGCAGGATAACGAGCCGCAGCACATTCAATCGAGACAAGCCTAAGCTCTGCGACCCCTCCCACTGTCCCTTGTCGACCGATTGGACGCCGGCCCTGACGATTTCGGTCACATAAGCGGCTTCGAAAATAGCCAGGGCGATAAGCCCCGAGACAAAATTCCCCAGTTGGTCCGGACGACCGAACAGTACCGATATCACCGCCAGACTAGGTTCCGATGCCCTCCTCACAAAGCCCTCGATACCGAGCAGTGGCATGATCTGACTGCTGATAAAGAAAAAGAAGATAAACAGAAAAACCAGTGGCGGCACATTGCGGATGATTTCTACAAAGGTGCGGCTGACCATCCGTAGGAAAAGGCTGCGACTGGTCCGGAATAGGCCGAACACCACACCGATGATGGCCGCAAGCAAGCTCGCCCAGATGGCCAGTCGGAGGGTCGTCAGGAAGCCATGCAACAGCAGATTGGCCACCCAGCGCTGCTCATCCTCATCGAACCGCAAAATGTAGTTGGGGATATAGGTCCAATCCCACTTGTACTTCAGGACCGAACCGACCCGCCAACCAACGAAAACGACGAAAGCCGAAACGGCACCGACAATCACAAAGTCAAGCCAATGCAGCCGCGGCTTTTTTCGCTGGTAGGTGGAGGCCATACCGCACACGTTGAAACGGCAGCCTAGGCTGCCGTTTCACACTCCGTTGTCTCTATTGCTCCGGTACGAGGTCGGCCCATTCGCGCGACCTGAACCAGTAGTCGTTGCGTTCCTGCAACCAACCGTCCTGCCACCGCAGCCGAATCCAATTGTTAAAGACGTTAAGCGTATCGGGGTCACCCTTGCGTAGGGCAAACGCTTCCGACCCCTGATTGTAGAGCGTGTCGATCGGCACGAATAGATCGTCAGGATAGCGGCCGACCCAAGTCGCCGGCGTCGGATCATACGCAAAGGTCGCCGTCGCGCGGTCATTGATCACCTCGAGGAAGGATTGGCCATCCTCGTCGAGAAGCAAAACCGTCGCTTTCGGCAGGTTCTTACGAACGAACGTCGCCGGCGTTGAGCCACGACGCACCGCAAACGTCACGTCTGGACTATTGTAGTCTTCAAGTGATTTGAATTCCGCGGCCGATTCTTTGCTGGCCACCAGCCGCATTCCCGAATGAGCGTACGCTTCGGTGAAGTTCACTGTCAGATTTCGTTCGGTCGTGACGGTCATGCCGCTGATAATGACGTCGAACTTCCCAGCCAGCAGCGCCGGGATGATCCCATCCCAAGCGGTCGGCACCAAGTTAACCTCAACGCCCAAATCCTCGGCGAGGCGCGTGGCGACATCGATCTCGAACCCGATGAGATTGCCTTCCTTGTCCCGCATGGACCATGGCACAAATGTCGCAAGACCGACATTGAGCGCCCCTCGACGCAAAATGTCGTCAATCACTTTATCTTGAGCGCTTGATTTGCCACTCGGCGCGGTCGCGGCGACAGCCACGGCGATCATCGCCAAGGCTGCAAGGCGGAGAACTCGAAGCATTGCAGATACCTCCCTATTGAAGTTGATAAAGATTACGGCGCGCCGTCGTTGACATCAATGATACTCGGTTTGGCCGGCGAGCCGTCCGTGATCGTTCCGATCTTGCTGATCGGAATCATTTGTTTTTTGAGGAGCAGTGCCCGCTCGATCGAGGTCAGCGCGCCGGACCGGACCCCGGCTGTGGGCAATCGCTGATGTCATTGAATCCGTCCGAAGGTGGCGGCGTAGCGATCCGCCACGATCCTGACCCGGAATTAGGCGCACCCCTGTCACCTCGCCTAGATCAAGTCTAGTTTTGACTAGACATATATGTACATGTATAGAAGACACGAATCTTGATGTCAATATGGGGTCGGCCAAAGTGACCACGTCTCGCCAATCGACGACACCTCAACCGCGGTATCTAGCGGTCAAGCGCTATGTGCTCGGCAAGATCGAGGGGAGCGAGTGGCAAAGCGGTGCGCTCGTTCCGTCTGAGAGCAACCTCGCGGCCCAGTTTGGCGTCGCCCGCATGACGGTGAACCGCGCTATACGAGAGCTGACCGCCGAGGGTTACCTTACCAGGTTGCAGGGCGTCGGCACCTTTGTGGCAAAGCCTCGGCACCAAGCACCGTTGCTTGAAATCCACAATATCGCACATGAGATCGCCGCGCGCGGCGGCCACCACCACAGTCAAGTTATCGAATGCCGCGAAGAGCGGGCCGATGACACAGTCGCCGACGCCCTAGCAATCGAGCCGCGCGCTCGGGTCTACCATGTCGTGCTTATTCATTTTGAGGATGGGCGGCCAATTCAGTTGGAGGACCGCTATGTCAATCCCGAAACAGCGCCCGGCTTCATCAAACAGAATTTTGCCCGCATCACACCCAGCCAATATTTACTTGATCACGTGCCCTTGGTCGAAGTCGAGCACAAGATCGAGGCCAAATTACCGACGCCGCAAGAACGTCAGCTATTGCAACTCGATGCCAACGAAGCCTGCCTGGTGCTCTGGCGCCGAACATGGGCCGACGGTCGCATCGTAACCCGCGCCCGTTTCGTCTATCCCGGCGATGGGTACAATATTGCCGGACGCTTTAGACCGGAAGGTCCGACCTTGGCGGTGGTCGCTTGAATTAGGGTGTCGCTGCGCGGCCGAGGCAGCCATCCAACCCACGCACCACGTCGCGACCACACCGTGTAAAGTTGGTGTAGACTCCGGCGTGGTGGAGCGGTTGAGGATGACGCATGGATAACGCCGACGCGGCGAACCCGGATGCCAAGGAACCAGGGCATAGACAAGCTCGGATGTTGTTCGAACGCGGCGAATACCTTGACCGCCTCGCTCGTGTCAAAAACCGTATGTCCGACGCCGGCATCGATGTGCTGCTCGTCGCCAGCCCGGCCAACCAGTTCTATCTGACCGGCTACGACGGCTGGTCCTTCTACACACCGCAGATGGTCGTCGTCACCCTGGATCAAGAGGAACCGATCTGGTTCGGACGCATGATGGACGCCGTCGGGGCGGAGTTCACCGTCTTCATGAGCCACGACAGGATCATCCCCTACGACGACACCTATGTCGCCTCAGCCGAGAAACACCCAATGGAGGCACTCGCCGGACTGATCGCCGAGCATGGCTGGGCGCGCGCGCGCATCGGCGTCGAGATGGACGACTATTATTACACGGCGCGTTGGCACCAGATCTTGACCACCAACCTGCCGGCGGCAGAGTTCGTCGACGCTTTCCTATTGGTCAATTGGGTCCGTCTCCGCAAGTCCGACCGCGAGGTCGAATACATGATGCAGGCCGGCAAGATCTCGGCCGCCGCCATGCAGGCCGCCATGGACGTCGCGGAAGTGGGCGTGCGCCAGTGCGACGTCATCGCTGAACTCAACCGCGTCACCACCGCGGGTACCGCCGAATTCGGCGGTACCTTCACCTGCAAGCCGCCGAACGCCATGGTCGGCGAGTACTGCGCCGCCCCGCATTTGAGCTGGACGGACGCGCCGCTCGCCCGAAACGACATGTTCTACATCGAGCAAGGCGGCGTCCGGCACCGCTACCATGCACCGTTGTCCCGCTGCTTGTACCTCGGCAGACCGACCGACCGCATGCTGCAGGTGACGGAGGTCATTGCCGAAGGCCTGCACGCCGTACTCGAGGCGGTCAAGCCGGGCGTCGTGCTGGAAGATCTGGCCGCAGCCTGGACCGCGGTTACCGCCCGCCATGGCATCGAGAAGGAGTCCCGCATCGGCTACCCGGTCGGTATCGGTTACCCGCCGACTTGGGGCGAACTGACCTGCAGCCTACGCAAGGGCGACCGAACAGTGCTCGAACCGAATATGACCTTTCACTGCATTCCGGCCATCTGGCTCGACAAATACGGCTTGGTCATCAGTGAATCCTTCGTCGTGACCGAGACCGGCGCGCAGACCTTTGCCGACTATCCACGCCGATTATTCTCCAGGGGATAAACGAGAGATGAGATCATTCTCGGTCGCCGTCGCCGGGCTTGCCCTACTATTCGTCCAGCTCTTCAGCGCGTCCGCCTCGGCACAGACACCACCGTCGCCACGGGAGATCGACGGCTACCGCGAGCTTCACAAGGCCGCTCACAATGGTGACGTTGCCTTGATCGAAAAGCTGGCCAGCGCCGGCGCGGACCTTGAAAGCCGCGATACTGTCGGCCGGACTCCGCTGCATGTCGCAGCCTTCGCTTCCCAAGACGACGCAGTTCGAGCCCTGGCGGAGGCGGGCGCAAATCTCAACGCCCTCGAAAACAGCGCCTACGACATAGTGACGATCGCCTCGGTGGCGAACGATCTCGAAATGGTCGAGCTGGCCCTGGCACTCGGCGCAAATGCTGGAAATATCACCAGTCCATTCGATGGAACGGCGCTGATCGCCGCCGCCCATCTCGGACACCACGATGTCGTCAGTCGCCTGATCGCCGCCGGCGCACCGCTCGACCATGTCAACAACCTGGGTTGGACGGCGCTCATAGAAGCGGTCATCCTCGGCGACGGTCGCAGCGACCATGTCGAAACCGTACGGGCCTTGGTCGCCGCCGGCGCCGACCGGACGATTGCTGACCGGCAGGCTGTCACCCCCATCGAACACGCCCGGGCGCGTGGTTATTCGGAGATCGTTGAGATCTTGAATGAGACGCGCTGAGAGTCCGGTCGCACCAACGGATTGGGTCCTCTATCATCGACCGCCTGAGCCATGCAGTGGGGAGGAACTAGATGCGCATGCTGGCGCACATGCTGAACCGGTTCGTACAGAACGGAACGCTTGAACTAACCGACGCCGATGGTACCGCTCACAGGTTTGGCGCCGGCCCGCCCGTGGTGAAAATGCGGCTCAGCGACAAAGCACTTCACCGCAAGCTGTTTCTCAACCCCGAGCTCTATGCCGGTGAAGCCTATATGGACGGCACGCTCACCTTCGAGGACAGCACCCTCGAAGACTTTCTGCTGCTGTTTGCACAAAACCGCCGTTCCCTTGGGTCTTATCCCCTGCAAGGTGTTCTGCGTCGCGCCCGTCGCCTGATACGAACCGTACTGCAGTTCAACCCGGCCAGTAAGGCCAAGCAAAACGTTGCTCACCACTATGACCTGAGCGGCGATCTCTACGCCCTTTTCCTCGATGACGATCGCCAATACTCCTGCGCCTATTTCGCCGCTGCGGACGAACCGCTTGAGGCCGCCCAGGCGCGCAAGAAGGCCCTTATCGCCGCCAAACTGATGATCGAGCCGGACCAGCACGTGCTCGACATCGGTTCCGGCTGGGGCGGTCTGGCCTTGTTCCTGGCGCAGCAGGCGCCCAACGTACGGGTCACGGGAGTTACCCTCTCCGAAGAACAGCACAAAGTGTCGGTCGAGAGAGCACAAGCGCTCGACCTGCAAGACCGTGTCACGTTCCTACTCAAAGACTATCGTCAAGTTGAAGGACAGTTCGACCGTATCGTGTCGGTCGGGATGTTTGAGCATGTTGGTGTTCGACATTATGATGAGTTCTTCGGCCAGATACGCCGCCTGTTGACTGAACGCGGTATCGCGCTTGTTCACTCGATCGGCCATATGAGTCCGCCCGGCGCCACCAGTCCGTGGATCCGCAAATACATCTTTCCCGGCGGTTATGCGCCCGCGTTATCCGAGGTACTGCCCGCCGTAGAACGCAAGTATCTGTGGGTAACCGACTTCGAAATTCTGCGGCTCCATTATGCCCAGACCCTGCGGGCATGGTACGAACGGTTCACCGCCAACCGGTCGCAAATCGCCGCTCTCTATGACGAGCGGTTCTGCCGGATGTGGGAATTCTACCTGCTCAGCGCCGAGATCTCGTTCCGCTACGGCAGTTCCATGGTGTTCCAAATGCAGCTGGCGAAGGAGCGCGACGCCGTCCCCCTCACCCGCGACTATCTGCTGCGCGGCGACCCGCCGAGCCCGTCCTAACCGAACATTGTGTTCGGTAGCAGCAAGGCGATATCCGGGGCCAGCAGCAGGATCACGATGCCCACCAGCATCGCCAACCAGAACGGCCAGATACCGCGGAAGATCGTGTTCATCGGCACATCGGGGGCGATCCCCTTGACGATGAAGACATTGATCCCGACTGGGGGTGAGATCAGTCCCATCTCAAGCACGATCACCATCAACACACCGAACCAGATCATGTTGACGCCGTAGCCCTCCATGATCGGCTGCACCAGCGGCAGCGCCAGCACGAGAATCGCGAAGCCCTCCAGGAACGTACCCAGGGCGATAAAGGCAAGCAGACAAATCACCAGCACCACGGTGGCGGACGCTTCAAGTCCCACGAGCCAGCCCGAAAGTGCCGTCGGGAGCCCCGAGAGTGCGATGAAGGGGGTAAAGACGAAGGCACCGATCAAGATGTAGAAGGTCGTCGCGGTCGAACGCAATGTGTGGAGCAGAGCTTCCTTCATCTCGGCCCACCTGACCTTGCCACGGATGAGGCAAACCAGAAATGACAGGAAGGCGCCAATACCGGCCGCCTCAACCGCGTCGAAGACCCCACCATAGATGCCGCCGATCGTGATCAGGATGATCCCGATAATCCACCCCGCCCGACCGAGCGCCGCCATCCTTTCGCCCAACGGTAAGCGCGCCGCACTGACCGGCGCCAATTCCGGCCGGCGTTTCACCTGGACCCAGATCGCGAATACGAACAGTCCGCTCAGCAGGATGCCCGGCAACACGCCGGCCATGAACAGCCGCCCGATACTTTCCTCTGTAAGGATCGCATAGACGACGAAACCGGCGGAGGGCGGGATCAATATGCCAAGCGTGCCGCCCGCTGCGATCGAACCCGTGGCCAAGGCATCGTCATATCGAAACCGCTGCATTTCCGGCAGTGCCACACGCCCCATAGTAACGGCGGAAGCCAGCGAAGAACCCGATAGCGCCGAAAATCCCGCGCAGCCGACGATGGTTGAGCTCGCCAACCCACCCTTGAGATGCCCAAACCAGGCATGGGCGGCATCGTAAAGATCGCGGCTCATCCCCGAGACGCCCGCCAGATTTCCCATCAGGATAAACAGCGGCAGGATCGTCAAGGAATAGACCGTCGAAATGTTGAACGCCTCGCTGCCCAGATTGGTGATCGCGACCGAGAAGCCGCGCGGATGAACCAGCCCAAAGCCAATTGTACCGACAATGAGCATCGCCGTTCCCACCGGCATGCGAATAGCCAGCAGTACCAGCAACACAACAAAACCGAGGATCCCGATATCGAGACTGTCCACCGACTATCGCTTCTGTTCCGGATTGCCATCCGCGAAGCGCGCGAGCTGGATAATCAACTCGAAGGCGAGGATTAGCGCATAGACCCCCATACCGATAGCCAGCAGGTTATAAAAGGGCGTATGCACGATGTTTAGATTGTCGGTGAAATCACCGCAACGGAACCCGCAGGTTCCCTCTTCCCAAAGAGCGAAGGCCGTGGTGCCGACGATAGCAGCGCCACCAACCTTCACCGCAAGATCGGTGTACCGGGTCAACCGCCGACCGCCAAGCTGCCTTATTACATCGACGTTCACATGCGCACCATGACGCGCGCCATACGCGATGGAACCGGCCACGACCACAGCCAGCGCCATCCTGACGACATCCTCCGCGCCGAATATCGGGGCACCGAGGACGTACCGAGAAAACACCTGCACCACGATCAGTCCGGTCAGGAAGACCACCGTCGCGGCGCCCAGGGCCGCGAGTATCCCCGCAGCCCTGTCCAGCCATTTGAGGGCGGTTTCCGCCCACATGCGGTTACCCGCCCGCCATCATCCTCAAGACGTCACCGCCGGTGAGGCCGTCGCGCAACTCGTTTTCGGCAAAGGCCGCCAAGGCGTCGCTAATGGCCTCATTCATTGCCGCCCGCTCGGCTTCGTCCAGTTCGATGACCTCGACGCCGGCAGCCCGCGCCGCCTCAATGCCAGCCGCGGCGGCTTTGCGGTAGACGGTGCCGCCGCTTTCGCTGAGCCACCTGCCCGATGCTTCGTCGACCCAGGCCCGTTCCTGATCACTCAATTCGTTGTAAACATCATTGTTCATGAGCAGGAAGAATGCCGACCCGGAACCGGGTATCCCGACGGTCACGTAATTCGCCGGCTCGTGCAACTTGAACGAAATAATCGCCGAAGGGTCGATGGCGATGGCATCGATCGTGCCATTGGCGAGGTTTTGATTGATCACCGTTACCGGTTGACTGACCGGCGTCGCCCCTAACGCCTCGATGAAGGGTAAGTCCTGGCTCGACGTCACGCGAACCTTCATCCCCTGAAGATCGGCCAGACTACGCACCGGCTTGTCTCGCGTGATGAGGACCGGCACGTCGTTAGCCCAAATCGCCAGGATTTTGGCATCGAATTCCTTCTCGATCTCGGGCATGGCGTTCCACAACGCTTTGGTGCAAGCGAAGGCGTCCGGACACACGCCGGGAACGGTCACTGTGTTCGTCACCGGGAAAAGCTTGCCGGTGTATCCGGGCAGGCCAAAGGCGACGTCCGAAACGCCTGACAGCAGCGTCGAATACTGTTTCGGCGGTGCTGAATTCAGGGCCCCGCCTGGAAATTGCTTGACCGTGAGTTCCCCGCCGGAAAGTTCCGCCAATTTTTCGGCGAAAGGCATGAAAACGGCAGCGTTCATTGGATGTTTCGGTCCCATGAAATAGCTCAGGCTGAGTTCCTCGGCCGTGGCCGAACCAGCGGCCAGTAGGGTCGCCATTGCGACCATGTTGGTAAGTTTCCGAAGTCCCATTAATTGTCCTCCCTAAGGCTGCCGGCCGCGCGCGTGAGCCGAGCAGTGTCTATCATACGTCTGTTGCCTTTTTGATCGCATGCTGCATCGCCTCCGGCAAGTATCGCTGACATCCCGACGATCCCGATAGCGTGAGGTTCCGGCCGATCGCGCCAAGTTCGATCGACCGCTAAGCGTACATTTCTTGACAAAAGTGCGCTGTGCGTCCGATAATCGCACAACCTGGTTATTGGGAATTCACTACCGCCATCACGATGGATCTCATCAACACCATAAACCAAGCCAAGAAAAAGGACTTCGCCCTCACCCTGGCGCGCGGTCTTACCGTCATCGACACCTACTCGGCCGAGCGCCCAACGATGACAACCAGCGAAATTGCGCGGCGCGTAGGCATTAGCAGGGCGGCGGCCAGACGATTGCTATTGACGCTTGTCGCGTTCGACTACCTGGAATGTGACGGCCCTAGGTTTCGCGCCACCCAGAAAATTCTGAATATTTCCGGCGCCGGTCCGATAGCGGACGCCATGTGGCAGAAAATTACCGCCGACGTTCTGGCGATTTCGAATCGATTTAACGAACCCTGCTCGGTGGCCGTTCTCAACGGTATGAATATTGTGTTCGTGGTTCGCGACAGCAAACGGCGGATCTTCTCGGCACCGCTGTCCGTGGGCGATAAACTGCCCGCACATTGCTCGGCTGGCGGCAAGGTTCTGCTGGCCTCTTTGGAACCAGACACATTTCGGCAGAGACTTTCGACTACGGGCCCACTACGACCGCGGACCGCCAATTCTATCGTCGCGCCCGACGAATTGGCGCGTGAACTGCGCCTCGTCCGCCGCAATGGCTGGGCCAAGGCCGAGGACGAGATGGAGGTCGGCACGATCGCGGTCGCAGTGCCGTTGTTTGACAAGTCAAACGACGTTATCGCCGCCCTAACGATTTCGTCTCATAAATCGAGACGGTCAATGGATGAACTGATTGATGATTTCTTGCCGGTAATACAAAACGCCGCGGACCGGATCAGCGACAGCCTTGCCGAGGCCGATCACTAGATCGCCGACTAGACCAGCACCCACTTGCTGTCTTGTTTCGCGGACTCGACGGCGGCGTAAACGGTGGCAATCGATCGCCATCCGTCCTCAGCGGTCGGGTAGTGGGTCGCCAGCTCGTCCGGCGGCACCTCATCTCTTGCGGCGTCAATCGCATCGGCTAGGTCACGATAGATATTGGCAAAGGCCAGTGGCATGCCCTCGGCATGCCCGACTGTAATCCGTGAGGCCCGATCCGCCTCGGGAGAAAGCCCGGTAGCACCGCGCTCCAGAATTTGGGTCGGCTGACCGAGCGGCGTCCAATATAATTGATTGGGCTGCTCTTGCGTCCAACGAAACCCTCCCTTCTCCCCGAACACCTGCAGCGCCAGACCATGCGCTCGACCGATCGCCAATCCGCTTGTCCACAAACGGCCTACGGCACCTCCTGTCATGCGAAAGGCGACGAATGAATCGTCTTCCAGCACTCGCCCTGCCACGCAACTCGCGAAATCGGCGGACAGTGCGCTGACCTCCTGACCCGAGACAAACGTCGCCAGATGCAAGGCATGAATGCCCGCGTCGGCGGTCACCGCGGATACCCCCGCTTGCTCGGGATCGAAACGCCATCGCACGCGCGGGTTGTCGGCATCGGCCGTATCGGCATAAAAGCCGCCGGCGAACTCCGCGTGAACCACACGGACTTTCCCGAGATCGCCACGCTTCACCGCGGCTCTCATATGGCGCACGAGCGGATAACCGGAATAGCCATAGTTTACCGCACAGATCCGGTCCGTCTTCTTTGCCACCTCAACGATGATTTTCCCCTCATCGGGATTCATCGTCATTGGTTTCTCGCAAAGCACGTGAAACCCGCCCTCCAGAAAGGCCTTGGTGATTTCGAAATGGGTTGCGTTGGGGGTCGCGACGGTCACCAGATCGACCCGGTCGTTTCGCGAAAGCTCCCCTTCGAGCATTTCCCGCCAACTGCCGTAGGCTCGATCTCCTTCCACCCCAAGTCGGGCGGCGAAATCGCGACCGCGAGCCGGATCAACGTCCAGCGCCCCGGCTGCCAAACGAAACCGCCCGTCAAGTCCGGCCGCGATTCTGTGGGCGCGCCCGATCTGACTGCCCTCGCCACCGCCGATCAACCCCCAGTTCAGTTTGTTCAACCGACCATCTCCCAACTGTGCGCCTATCGCCCGATTTCGAGAGATTGCGCACATGCCTACTATTCCATCAAGTCAATCTTATAGAGCTACCTAAGAGGCTGAACCATCTCATTTGCGGCGGGCGAAAGGACCAAATCGAACGATCAATCACATGACGAGGCGGGACCAGCGCGAAAATGACCGATTATCGGTCAAAGACCGATAATCGATTGACTGCAAAACAACCCACCTGCGATTATCCGGCGGCCCTCGAATACTGCCGGCATTTTGCTCGAAACCGCCGGCCCAGACATGGACCACGGTCCGGCCCGGCAAACCACGCCAGCGGTCGCCGGCGCCTAAAACCTCGCCGGGTGCCCGGGCTTCAGCATGCGATAGTAAGCGCCATGAAAAAGATCCTCGTCATCCAACCTCTCCGGCCGGAGGCCCTCGCCCTTTTTGATCAGCGCGCCGACATTGTCTACGATGTTGTGTCCGATTTCTCACCAGCCAACCTGCTGCAACACATCGCGGATGCCGACGCGATCACGGTCCGCGATGCACCGTTACCCGTCGAAGTCCTTGAGGTGGCTGAGCGGCTTAGAGTGATTTCGCGGCATGGGGTCGGCTTCGATAACATTCCGATCGATTATTGCACGGAACGCAATATTCCGGTGACGCTCGTCGGCGCCGCGAATGCGGTCTCGGTGGCCGAACAGACGATGTTTCTAATGCTCGCCGCGGCAAAATCCGGGATCGAACTCGATCAGGCCGTGCGCCGGGGCGATTTCGCCGCACGATCGAGCGTCCAGGGCATCCAGTTGCACGGGCGAACCCTACTCGTCATCGGGTTCGGGCGGATTGGGCGGGAGGTCGCGGCACGGGCGCGCGCTTTCGGCCTGCACGTCATCGTTTTCGACCCGTACACGGCTCAGGACAGCTCTGCCGGCGTGACCCACGTCGAAACGCTCGAGGCCGGTCTCGCAAAGGCGGACATTTTGAGCCTCCACATCCCACTCACCGAAGAGACACGAAACTTGATCGGCGCCGAGCAACTGGATCGGCTGCCGCGGGGCGCCATTGTGGTGAATACCGCCCGCGGCGGCTTGATCGATGAAGAGGCATTATTGGCTCGGGTTCAGTCGGGGCACTTGCACGGCGCCAGCCTCGACACCTTCGTGCGCGAGCCGCTGCCGAGCAACGCACCGATTGCCGGCGACGAAAGGATCGTGCTTAGCCCCCATTCGGCGGCCCTCACCGGCGACTCTCTCAAGGCCATGGGCATCGTGACCGCACGCAATGCTCTGGCGGGACTCGATAGCACGCTTGATCCCGACCTGGTCGTCAACAAATCCGTTCTCTACGGGGAGTGACGTCCATGACTGAAAGGCGATGACATGAAGACCATCTCGATCGACGAATTCGAACCCTCAATGGTCGTCGATGAGCTGCTTGACGGTGGCGGAGCGGTCCGTCTGCCTCGGCTCTTCAGCGAGGCACAAGTTGCCACCGCTCAGGACATCATTTTGCGCGAAACCAGCGATCACAAACTCACCGGATCGCACTTCAACCAGGACGACGAGGACGCCAAACTGCAGCGCCGCGTTTGGAACCTGTTCGCCAAGGGCGATGTCTTCACCGACATGGTCCAACACCCGGCAATCTACTCCAGCATGCAGGCCTTTTTGGGCACCGACTTCATCGTCGGTTCTATGTGTGCTTCCCGCACGATGCCTGGGTTCCGTGGCCAAGAGCCCCATATCGACTACCCTTATTGGGATTTCTATCGAAACCGCAGCTTCCCGGCGCGCATCAATGCGTCGTTTCCACTCAACGCCCAGGGCATTATCGTCATCGACCCGTTCACCGAAGAATCAGGCGCGACCGCCTATCGGCCCGGCTCTCAAAAACAGCTGCACTATCCGAACGAGGCCGACAACTTCTTTGACAACTACGAACGCATGATCGGAGATCCGGGCGACCTTATTCTGTTCTTTGGTCTGACTTGGCATTGCGCCATGCCAAACCGCAGTGACCACGGCCGCACCGGCATCCTGATCGAATTCCTGCCGAAATTCGTCACGCCGATCGAGGATATGCTCAGCGAGTTGGATCAGCAATTTCTCGATGACGCCAGTCCGATATTGCGTCAACTCCTCGGCCTTGCCTATCCGTGGCCGTCCGCGCCGCCGCATCCTCCGATAGAATAGCGGCGCCACACTCCAGTCAGGCGAACACCTCGCGGATGGAGCGCGCCGGCGCAACATCGAGACGTACGGCGTTGTCGCCGGTCCGCGCGGAAACGGCAGGATAAAGCGAACGAACCAAAGGATCATGGCCGGGAATGACGTGATCCTCACTGTCGGCGAGCCGTTCGATGACCTCATAGCTCTTCATCAGCTCCGTCTGCGACCAGCAAATCGAGAAGGGCACCCGCCGGACCCAGTGCTCGTAATAGTGCGAGGCGTCGGAGGCCAGCAGCACGACGCCGCGTTTCGTCGGCACCCGTAATGCTTGTAAGCCCATCGTATGCCCGGGCATCCGATGCACCGTGAGCCCCGGCGCGATCTCGCCGTCTTCGGAATGGAACACCACCCGTTTTTCAAATAACCGGCGCACGAAATCGGCGATATGGTCAGGCGAGTAAGCAAATCGCTCCGAATCACCGAGCATCCAGCGACCCGAAGCGAATTGCGCTTCCGACTCTTGCACAAAAAAACGCGCCCGCGGGAAATCGCCGAGCGTGCCCGCATGGTCATAGTGCAGATGGGTAATGACCACGTCTTCGACCGCCGCCGCATCGACGCCAACCCCAGCGAGCGCCTCGCGCGGCAGGCAAATGATCGGACGGTCTCGCCGTCGCGCCTCTTTGTGGTTGAAGCCGGTATCGACGACGATGGTGCGCTCGCCATTGCGCACGACCCACAAATAATAGTCCATCGGCATCGCCAAGGCTGGGTCGCCAACCAAATCAAGGAAATTCTCCTGGCGCGTGCGGGCGCTGCGCTCTGCATAACGCAGGGCCAGAACTTCATAAATCTCCCGCCCTGCCATGACGCGCCTCCCAGTGTGCCGGAATACCCAGGCTATCAGTGGCCGCGAAGCGTCCACAAGCGTCCGGCATGCACGCGCCGCCGGCAGACATTAGAATGAACCGGACAACCAAGCCGAGAAGGCGAAATCGCAACCTTCTGAGTTAAGCACGGACCGAAGATCGGCATGACGTCCCAAGACCCAATTGCGCTGGTGCGACACCTGATGGCCCTAGAGCCGCCACTGCTCGAAATACTCGAGATGCTGGAGCTTGCCGCCGTCGCGGACGGGCTCAAACCGGTGGCCGCAATCACGCTAACGTCCCACGGGGCGCCGCCGCAAAGCCAGTTATTCGGCATCCTCGCGGCCGCTCGTCTGACGACCATCGTCGGCCATATGTGGAGCGGTAATGACGAATTCGCCGGCTGCTCCGATTGGTACGCCAACGCGGCAAAAGCGCATCGTTCCGACGAGCCGATTTTGTTTGTATCTCAGCCGTGCCACGCCGATCTCGTAACCGGCGCGACACGGCTCGACTCTGGATTGAGCGTCTCCGAAGAAGCCGCGCTGCTCGGCTATCCGGCATGCTGCGTGGCAACCCAGCGCGACCGGTCGCGCTTGTTCCATCGCCTAAATGCAGTAATGATCGAACGCGCGGTGGGCGGTGATTTGGCCCGCTGCCAGCGCTTTGTCAGGTCAGGCGTCGCGCTGACGCCACAGGATAAAGAGGAACGACGACGGTTGAATGAGGCCCTTTGCCAAATGCCCGCACCTTATACCAGCATCAATATGTGTGATGCCTGCGCCGCGGAGCCGGATAGCCCGGCCCACCATCTATCACAGTCTTACAAGAAACTGGCGCAACAGGTCGGTTTGGGCAACTGACCGCGCCGGCATACCGGGAGCCTAACTAAAACCATGGCAGATCAATCTATCCGCGGACACATCGACACGTTGGCCGCACAGGGCGAGCTGATCCGCTTCGCCAAGGAGGTCGACCCGGACGAGAACATGTCCGCGATCAGTTGGAAGACCTATGCGGAACTTGGCAAGAGTTGCCTCTTTGAGAATGTGAAGGGTCACGCCGGCTGGCGCGTGGCCAGTCAGATCGTTGCCGATCGCCGCAAATGGGGTGTGGCGCTCGGCGTGCCGGAAGACGAGGTCGTCGCCACCCTGGGACAGCGCATCGCTAACCCGATCGCCGCAGTGGACGTGGCTCCTGAGACGGCGCCCGTGAAGGAGGTCATCGCGCTCGGCTCGGAGGTCGATGTGACCGCAATACCGGCGATGTGGACTTCCGAACGCGACCCGGGCCGCTACATCGCCTCCGGTATTTGCATCATCAAGGATCCGGAAACCGGGATCCGCAACGTCTCGGTACATCGGGCCCAGATCATCGGCCCGGACCGCACCGGCTATCTGATCTGTCCCCGCCAGGCCTTGAAGATCTTCCAGATGTACGGCGCCCTCGACCGGCCCATGGAGGTGGCGATGGTCATCGGCACCCACCCGGCGATGATGTTCTCGGCCGGCTTCGTCGCCCCCTATGGTCAGGACGAAATGACCATCGCCGGCGGATTGTTGGAAGAGCCGATCCGCATGGTGAAATGCGAGACCATCGACATGGAGGTGCCGGCGGAAGCGGAGCTCGTGCTCGAAGGGACATTGCACCCAACCGAGCGAACGGAGGAGGGACCGTTCGGTGAGGTGACCGGCACCTATGCCCAGGAAGGCGCGACGCCGCTGTTTCGGCTCAAGGCTGTGACCCGGCGCAAGGATCCGATCTTCTACGCCATGCAGTGCGGACTGCCGCCCAGCGATACCCATTCGATTGTCTGCGCCACCATCGAGATGCGGTTGTGGGACCATCTTACCAACGTCGCGGGCGGTCTCGACCTTCTCGATGTCCGCTGCGTTGCCACCGTCTCACCCTTAATGGTCGTGGTCAAAATGCGGCCGAAGTTCGATGGCCAGGCGACGGCAGCACTACTCGGCGCCCTATCGAGCCCGTATTTGCATCCCAAGATCGCCGTCGTCGTGGACGAGGACATCGACATCCGAGATATCGATCAGATTTATTGGGCCATCGCCACCCGCGTCGACGCCGCCAAGGACGTGCAACACGTCGATCGGACGCGCGTGTTCGCCCTCGACAATCCATCGCTGATTGAGGAAGGCATGAGCCCCATGTACCGCGTCGGCACCAAAGTCTTGATCGACGCGACCTTGCCGCCGTCGGCCGACGCGTCGGCGCGACAACCATATCCCTTTGCCGGCGCGTTCGCGGTGGACGCCGAAACCTTGTTAGACCGTGTGGGGGCGACATGAGCGACCTCGACCTTCGCAGCGCGTTGACGCTGCTTGCCGGCGCCGGCCTGCTCGCGGAAGCAGGCGGCCAAGACGATCCCTCGGACCACACGGCGACCGCGATAACCGCACAGCGCTCAAAACGAACTGGTAGTCGCTTCGGCGCCAAGCCGCCTAACAATGGCTGGCAAACCGCGGCTTTTCTGCTGGCCGACCGGCGGCGCCTCGCTTGCACCCTGGAAATCTCTCAGCAAGACTTCCTAACAACGGTTGTCGAACGGCTGCAACAACCGATCCAGCCAACCGCGGCGACGACGCACTCCAACCCGGCAACCACCGGGGGCCTTGAAGACCTGCCTCTACCCGTCGCCGCTTCGGATGGTCCTGATCTCGCCGGCATCCTGGTGCTGCAAGACCCGACCGACCGCACCGAACATCTCGCGCTGGTATCGCTGCGCCGCGAGACCGGACGGCGATTGACCATCGCCGCCCTCCCCTGGCGGACTTTGGCATTTTGCCAGGGCCGGGACGCCGCCCTGGACGCTGCGTTGGTCATCGGCACCCACCCGGTTTGCAGCATGGCAGCCGCGCTGTCCGGCGCGGAAGGCAGGCATGGTTGGGCCACTGCCGGCGCCCTCGCCGGTCGCGCTGTTCCCCTCGTCAACGCCGATGGCATCGCCGTGCCGGCACAAGCGGAGCTGGTTCTTCGCGGTCGGCTCTCCGTTGACACCGACCCGGCGGCCGCCGCGACGCAGCAGGGCGCGGCCGCATTCGACGTCACAACAACTTATCGGCGCGATGACCCGATCCTCCACTGGATGGCGGGTGGCGTCTTCCGCCTCGACGCCGACAATCTGCATGCCGCGGCGGTAGAGATCACGATTGCCCGCCATTTGCGCAATGTCGAAGGCGGCATCGACGTGCTCGACGTTCGTTGCTATCCGGAGACGGAGAATCAGGTGGTCGCGGTAAAACTGCGACCGAAGGTTCAGGGGCAATCCAAGACCGCACTGATGGCCGCGCTCTCCAGCCCCGACCTCCGGCCTCGCTTCGTCGTCGGTGTCGATGAGGACATCGACGTCACCAGCCTACGCGACGTCGCCTGGTCTTGTGCCAGCCGCATTCATGCCGAGGTCGATTTGACAACCATCGGCGGCCTGACACAGGCCACCGCCGGCGGCGCGCTCTCGATGGACGAAACGCCGGGCGCCAAATGGTTCCTCGACACCACCATGCCGCCCCTAACCCAGCCGGAAAACCGGCAGAATTTTGAACGGGCCGTGCCCAAGAACCTCGATCGGATCAACCTTGCGGATTTCTTGCCCGACTAGCCGTCGTCAGGACACGACCGGCAACGGACGAACGTCGTAACGATGCTCAATGACCCGGCCGATTACCGGGTCTTCAAGTTCCAACGCGAACGCCCCGGCCGGTCTTATCTCGCCGATCACCGGCAACGTACCGCAGAACATGGCGGTCTCCGCCGGGAGATCCACGGGCGCTCCGCAATAAAGCGCGATCAACGCCTCGGGCCGGCGCATCCGTGCCGTCGTACCCTCCTGATAAAGGCGTCGGTCGTCGCCATCGATGGCATAGCAACGCAAAATCAAGTCGTCCCAGTGGTCGGCAACATCCGCGAAACGCCATAGCACCCGCGATAAGGGCTTCGGACACAGCTGTTTTGACAGCGCCACGCCGCTCGCCTCCGCCACGCGATCTGTGTGATCGGAGCCCACACCGACCCACATCTCACCGTCGGTCATCACAACCACCGGCTCGACCTCGCCACTCGAGTCCACCCCAAGCACCTCAATACTCCCGGCCGTCGTGAGCAGACTGGCAGAAACACGGTAGAACAGCGGCACGGTCGAGGGGCGAGCGACGCCGATCGCTTCAAGCTCGGCGATATGCGCCTCGAGAGCCGCAGCGTCCCGCCCGGTCCAGCCCGCGATGACAAGATTTCGCAAACTAATCTCGGTCTCTTCCGCGACATCTTTTCCCATGAAAGTAACGCTAAGCTTTCCCATCGACCTCGCTCCAACCCTGACGGGACTTGCCGCCATGTTTGACAGCAAGGCGCATCTGCTTTGTAATATACCTAATTATAGAAGCTAACCATATTAGCTTTGAAACTTCGGATCAAACCAGGGGTCGGCGTGACGAAGACGGAAAAGACACCGGAGCCGCGCATCGACAATACGGCCGGAGTCCCGCGCACAGTCTCGCGACCGGCCCTGCTCGAAGGTGAAAGCGACCGCACCTTTCGCCGGTTTGTCCATCGCCTACTGGCTTTTTCGGCGCGGTTGGAGGCCGTTCGTTCCGGATTCGGCGCCATGATCGGGCTTTCCGGCATCCAATACACGGTCTTGATCTCGATTGCTCATCTCCAAGGCGGCGACGGCGTCGGCGTCAAACGCGTGGCCGAGCACCTGGGACTCAGCGGCTCGTTCGTCACGGTGGTCAGCGGGCAATTGGTAAAGCTGGGGCTTGTCGCGAAGACCCCAAACCCGCAGGACCGCCGCCGAGTCCGCTTGACGGTGACCCAGCAGGGGCGCGATCTACTCGCCGAACTCGCCCCGATGCAGCGCGAAGTTAACGACCTGCTGTTCGATCCGTTGGACGCGGTCAACTTCCGGCAACTGAATGAAATCTTCACTCAGTTGGTACGTTCCGGCGATGAAGCCGTCGGTCTCGTCGACTACATGGCCGGCGCCAGCGCGCTCGACGGCGGCAGGAGGACGTAGATGATTAAGGATGGCAACGCACATCTCGCGTCGCTGCGCGACAACCGCTGCCTCTATCTGAACGGCGCGGCCGTCGGCGACGTAACGGAACACCCGGCGTTTCGAAATACGGTCCAGTCCGTCTGCGCGCTCTATGACTTCCAAAGCGCCCCTGAGAACCGCACCCTGATGACATACGCCCCGGCCGATGGTGACGGTTTGGCGCATCGCATGTGGCAACTGCCGAGAAACTACGCCGAATTGGTGAATCGACGGCAGGCGCTGGAGGCCTGGGCGGAGACCCACGCCGGATTCCTCGGCCGCACGCCGGATCACGTCGCCTCTTGTATCGCCGGCATGTATATGGGTCTGCCGGTGTTCGAGGAATATGATCGCGACAGAGCCGGCGCGTTGGCCGACTATTATCGCTTTGCACGCGACCGCGACATTTACCTCACTTATGTCATCATCAATCCGCAGGCCGATCGCTCAAAGGCGGCGAGCGAGCAGGCAAGTGAGTTTTTGACCGCCGGCATTGTCGATCAGGATAGCGCGGGGCTGACCATACGGGGCGCCAAGATGCTGGCGACCGGTGGACCCATGGCCAATGAAGTATTTGTCACCTGCATTCAGCCGTTGCGGCCCGGCGAGGACAAATACGCGGTGTCGTTCGCCATCCCGATGAACGCTAACGGACTGAAAATCCTCTCTCGCAAATCCTACGAGGAAGGTGCGGACAACATATTCGACAGTCCCTTCTCATCACGCTTCGACGAGAACGACGCACTACTCTATTTCGACGATGTCAAAGTTCCTTGGGAGCGGGTCTTCATCGCCGGCGACACCGAGATGTGCCAAAAGCAATTTCACGCCACGCCGTCGCATGTTTATCAGAATTATCAGGCTCAAGTCCGGCTCATGGTCAAGCTGCGCTTTCTCGCTGCGGTCGGGCGCCGCATCGCCGACGTGAATGGCATTACCGGGTTCCCTCAGGTGCGGGAGACTCTCGGTCAACTCGCCGCGGAGACGGCGATGGTCGAGGCACTTGTCGTCGCGATGGAAACGAAAGGCGAGATGGCCGGTGCCTATTTCGTGCCTGACCGGCACATCCTCTACGCCGCTCAGGTGTTGACCCAACAACTCTATCCCAAGGTCATGACAACGCTGCGTGAACTGGCCGGCGGCGGCATGATCATGCTGCCCTCGTCGGTACTCGATTTTGCTGACCCGACATTGGCCGACCTTATCGGCAAGACCCAACAATCACCGGCAGCGGACGCCCGCGAAAAGGTAAAGTTCTACAAGTTGGCCTGGGACGTTGTCGGCTCTGAGTTTGCATCTCGGCATACGCAATACGAGCTGTTTTACGCCGGTGCCTCTTTCGTGACTAAAGGCCATTCGTTCCGCTGTTATGATTGGAATAGAGGGGCGCAAATACTCGATGACGTCCTGAACGGATACGACCTGGACTCGGTATTGGCAAAAAAGCGGACGAGCATCGCAGCGCAATAGCCGGACAACCGGGTAATTGAGAGGACGCAAGGTGGCCATAAACAAGAAACACGAAGAATTCCACGCGATCGATCTCGCGGTCGGCTGGTCGGTGCCGCCCGGCTATCCCGACGGCATCGAGGAAAAAATCCTGTCCGGCGAACTGGACGAGGCGAACGGCACGGGCAGTCGCACACGCCTGTTGCGGTTCCAGCCCGGCGTGTTCACCACCGCGCCGTTCGTGCATGACTACTGGGAGGAAGTGTATTTGATGACCGGCGATCTCACCGTTGGTAATGACGCGACTGGGGCCGGTGGCGAGCCCTTCGAGCCGAACACCTACGCCTGCCGGCCACCGGGAGCACATCACGGTCCGTTCAAATCGAATACCGGCTGTGTACTGCTGGAGATCCACTACTACGATCCGGCCTAGGCCGTTGCGGTATCAGGGGAGGACGCCGTGACAACTGTAGCGCTTGACCTCAAGCGACGAAATTTCTGGATTGGACGCCGCCAGTTCGCATTGCCGACCATCGGCATTGCGATAACCCTCGGTCTGATACTGCTACCCCTGACGACTTTGATACTCTTCAGCTTTCGGGACGGGACACCGTGGGATCCGGGTAGCTTCACGCTGCGCAACTATATCAATGCCTATAGCGATCCCCAGACCTACACGATCCTCCTGAACACCGCATTGTTGGCGGTGCTGAGCACGGCGCTCTCGGTCGGCATTGCCATCTTTTTCGCGTTCCTTACCGAGCGCACCGACATGCCGTTCCGCAACGTTGCCTGGGGCCTTATGCTGGTGCCTATGGCGATGCCCGGCCTGCTGTTCGCCGTATCCTGGACATTTCTGCTGTCGCCGAATAACGGCGTGATCAATGTCTGGCTGCGCGATTTCTTCGGTCTTTTCGGCTGGGAGATGCGGCGCGGTCCGCTCAACATCTACAGCTTTTCGGGCATGGTGTTCCTTGAGGGGCTGCGGGGCGTCACCACGACATTCCTGATCATGGTCGGCGCCTTCCGGGCCATGGACCCCAGTCTTGAGGAGGCATCCCGCATCTCCGGCGCCTCCAACCGAACCACATTGTTTCGGGTCTCGCTGCCGTTGCTGACGCCGGCGCTCATGGCGGCCGGCATGTACAGCTTCATGACCCATCTGGAATCCCTGGAGATCCCGATCATCATCGGTCTGCCCGCTAAGATCTTCGTCTTCCCTTCCTACATTTTCTTCACCACCCAACGTTTTGTACCGCCGCAATATGGCCTCTCGGCGGCGTTGGGGGCGACTTTCCTCATCATAAGCATCGCGCTCGTCATCTGGTACCGGCGGGTCATTGGGCGCACCGGGCGCTTCGCGACCATCACCGGCAAGGGCTATCGACCGCGCATCCTGTCCCTAGGGAAATGGCGCTACGTCTTCTTCGGCATTTTCCTGCTGTATTTTCTTGCCACCATCGGCGCGCCGACTTTGTCCCTACTCTGGGCCTCCTTGCTGCCGATACCGCAGACCCCGTCCTTCGAACTTTTTGACCAGCTCTCGTTCCGGCACTACCGCGCCATCTTCGCCCGACCGGACATTGTCAGCGCGACGATCAACACGATTTGGGTTGCCCTCGGCGCCGCGACCCTGACCATGGTATTGTCGCTGGTCGTCGCCTGGTTCGTGATCCGCCAGAAATCGCGCGGCAGCGGCTTCGTCGACGCCATCTCGTTCCTGCCGCACGCCATACCGGGCGTGGTGATCGGCATCGCCCTAATTTTCTTGGTCACTCAGCCGCCGCTCAATCATCTGCGTTTGTTCGGCACCCTCACGATCGTTGTGCTCGGTCTGACGATTAGTTACATCGCCTTCGGTAGCCGTACGATGACGGGCGCCCTGGCTCAGCTACACGCGGACCTTGAGGAAGCGGCGAAAACGTCTGGCGCGACCTGGCGGATCGTCATGCAACGCATCGTCTTACCCCTGTTGTTGCCGGCTTTCATTGGTGGTTGGATCTGGGTTGCATCTCATTCGCTGCGTAACTTCTCGATCCCGTTGATGCTCGCCGGCCGCGACAACCGTGTGCTCTCGGTCGTCATGTGGCGCACTTGGGATGATGGTTCACCAGGCCAGACCGCGGCCCTCGGGGTGCTTCTTATCCTGGCTCTGGGCGTCTTCACGGTCGGCGGTCGTTGGCTCGTCGCCAGGGTCAGCCAGCAGCAGGAAACCTAACATGTCCCCCCAGACGCAGCCGGCCACCAATCCAATCGGTCGTGCCAGCGGGCCCAATGGGGTCGTGGCATCGGGACATCCGCTGGCCACAACCGCGGCCGTCGAAATGTTGCGCGATGGCGGCAGCGCGGTTGACGCCGCCCTTGCCGCTGCGGCCGTGCTGGTGGTGACCTGTCCTTATGCGACCAGCCTCGGCGGCGATGTCACGATGCTGATCTTCGACCAACGCGAAGGCCGCGTCCTCGGGCTCAACGGCACCGGTCGGGCCCCCGAGGCGGCCGGACTGGCGACCTTTCCCGACGGCGTGCCGCGCGATGGCATTAGCACCGTCACCGTGCCGGGTTTCGTCGCCGGCTTGGCCGCCGCGCAGGCACGCTGCGGCACGCGGGATTTGGCGACGCTGTTGCAACCGGCGATCGCACACGCCCGACGAGGCATCCCTGTGCATCCCGTCCTCGCGCGCAATATCGCTATGAAGGCCGATTTGCTGTCCCGCGATGGGGCCGCGTCGGAAATTTTCCTGCCCGGCGGTTCGCCGCCGGCGGCGGGCGACGCGCTAGTTCAAGCGGACCTCGCCGACAGCCTGCAAGCGATCGCCGATGAAGGGCCAGACGTTTTTTATCAAGGTGCGATCGCGAACCGCCTTCATGCGGCATGCCAAACGCCCGGCGGCCTGCTCACGAAAGCGGACCTCGCAACTCATCTGTCGCTGTGGCAAGAACCACTGACAGCACCGTTCCACAGCCATGACGTGGTGGTGATGCCGCCGAACTCCTATGGCCTCACGCTACTGCTGCAACTCGTCGAACTCGGGGCCGCCGGCATCGCCCGGATCGATCCAGCCTCGGTGGCCTTCGTCCGCCGCGGACTGGCGGCCCGTCGCCTCGCTTATCGAGAGACTGCCGGTTTGATTGCTGATCCCGAAAGCACGGCAGACAGTGCGCGGGCACTGTTACAGCAGATCACCACCGGTCGCCCGCATTTCTCCGCCGCCGACTCTGCCGCGGATGAGGTTGTCGACGGCGGTACCACCGGGGTTGCGGCGATGGACGGTGCCGGCAATGCGGTCTGCCTACTTCAGAGTATCTCGGCACCCTTCGGGGCGGGAATTGTCGCCGACGGCACGGGGATCGTGCTAAACAACCGCATGCGAGGCTTCGTCGTTGATCCGGCGAGTTCGAATTGCGTCGCCCCGGGTCGGCGGCCGGCCCATACCCTTTCGCCTTGCATGGTTCTGGCCGACGGTCAGCCATTGTTATGCATCGGAACGCCCGGTGCCATCGGCCAGACCAGCACCCTGGCGCAGGTGCTCGCTCGATCCCTCGCCTGCGGCGAGGATCTGGCGACGGCAATCGCCGCGCCGCGCTGGTCGGTAGATTTCGACGGCCGGCCGATCGTCGAGGCCGCAATGAGCGAGCGGGTACGAACGGCGTTGGCCGCAGATGAACCGGGACTTCAGGTCAAACCGACCGGGTGGCAATCCTTCGGTTCCATCAAGGCGGTCATGGCAGAGAGCGGCACGTTCATCGGTTTGGCCGATGGCCGTCGTGCGGCCTCCGCGGCCGCCTACTAATGTTACTTCGGAGAGACTTCAACGCCGTGGAGAGTCGGTATGTCTGACATTATGCATTACGAAGTCGCCTGCCTGCAGACGCGCGCCCGCGCGGTGTCGCTCGACGAGCCGCAGAAAGATGCCGATATCCGCCGCAATCTTTCGCGCATTTTCGACCTCATCGACTATATCACCGCGTTCGGCAACTCCGACGTGCGACTGGTCGTGCTGCCGGAATATGCGATTAACGCACGTTGGCAGAAACTGGAATTGGCCGACTGGTTCCGGCTCTGTACGACCATTCCCGGACCTTACACGGACTTGCTCGCGGAGAAAGCGGCACAGCGCAATGTTTACATCGCGGCCAACATGCTGGAGATACATGATGACTTCCCCGGGCGCTTCTTCAACACCTCGTTTCTGATCGGCCCGGACGGCAAGATTCTCATCAAACATTGGAAGAACAACAACAACGCCTGGGTGTTTCCCTACACGACGCCCTCGGACATCTACACCGACTTTGTTGCCAAATTCGGTCGCGAGGCTCTATTTCCGGTCGCCCGCACGGAGATTGGTAACATCGGGCTACTCACCTGCGGTGAACTGGGCTTCCCCGAGAACGCCCGCTGCACCATGATGAATGGTGCGGAAATATTGCTGCATCTCACGTCGGAACCCAACAACATGAGCCACGGCGACGTGCGCAACTGGGAGGCGCTGCGAACCGCCCGCGCCTACGAGAACAAATGCTATCTCGCAATGGCCAACATCGGCATGTATGAGGGCGCGACGCGCGGCCTGCACGGCACCCATGGTGATTCCGCCATCCATAACTTTGAGGGCACGGTGCTGAACAAGATCGCCGGCCCGGGCGAAGCCACCATCAAAGGGCCGGTCGACCTCAACGCGGTACGTCGGGCGCGTTCACGGCCGTTCCACCCGGTGACGATACGAGCCGCCCTATATGCGCAGGAGTATGCGAATTTCGTCGGCTGGCCAAATGACGAATTTCGCGAAAATCCCATCGAAAGCATCGAGCAGACTCGTGCCTTATTCCAACGCATTGTTGGCGAGCGTCGCGCCAAAGGCATCGACAAACCGCCGCGTGATTATCAGTGAGCAAGCGGCTGGCGTCCCTCGCCCAAGCTACCCAGCAACAGTGACATTGGCGTGTCGGGAGCCTCGACCTGACGGGTGTCGTGGCGCAGCAAGGCCACTGGCGCAGTGCATCGCGGCAGCAGCGGCACGCTTATGAGGTCACCGGACGCGATTTCGTTTAGCGCGCAATTTTCCGGCAATATGGCGATACCCACATTTGCCCGCACCATGAGCTTTGCGGTTTCGACATCATCCGCGACCGCCGCAACTGTTGGGCGGACGCCTAGGTCGGCGAATAGAGAGCTGACATATTGCCCATAACCGACATCGGGTTCGTTCATAATCAGCCGTTCCTTGGCGAGCTGACCTATGGTTACCGTCTCACCGCTCTTCGCCAGCGGGTGTTCCGGCGCCAAAAACAGAGCCAGCGTCACCACCGTCAGCCGCTGCCGGACAACATGGGGCGGCAGGCTGCTCGCATCCGCCTCGATCGCCAATCCAACGTCAAGTCGCTCCTCGAACACCATGCGTTGGATGCGGCGCGTCGGCGCCGTCACGACCTCAAGCTGCAGATCCGGCAAGGCCGGGCCCAGCACCTGCATTGCCCACGGCACCAATTCCCGGGCTATGGCGGTGCCAAAACCGATGGCGAAGGACCCTTTCGGACCACCCTGCAGACGGCGGGCCGTATCGACCAGACCCATCAAGCCGGCCACGGCCTGCTCCGCTTGATGCAGGTAGGTGCGGCCCTTGAACGTGACCTCTACCCCGCGTCCGGTACGCACGAAGAGTTCGAAGCCGAGCTCGGTTTCCAACAAACGTACCTGCTCACTGACGGACGGCTGTGATATGTTCAGCCTATGAGCCGCCTTACTGAAGCTTCGATCGCGCCAAACCGCCAGAGCATACCGTAATTGCCGTTCATTCATAACATTTCGCCTAATCCGCCAAGGCCCGTCGCGGCGACATAGTATAGGAAAAACCTATGAAAGTATGTGAATTCGCTCTTTGATCTCCAGCTTTCCCCCTGCGACAATTAGTCCTAGTTCGGTGGGCCTTTGAGATGGAGAAAAATCATGCGCGGTGGATTTCGAGTGATCGATACGGACACTCACGTAACGCCATCTCTTGAGGTCCTGCATCGCTATGCCGATCGTGAATTGAGGGACCGTTGGAGCGACCTCGACCCCTATCTGCGGGAAATGAACTCTCCGCCGGGACGAGGCCACCCCACTGGACCCTGGCACACCCTCAAAGTACGCCCAATCCCCTACAACCGCGTGGCGGGCGACAAGGCGACCGATGAGGAGATCCGCAAAGGTGCCGCTGGCGCCCTCGAAGGCCGGGTTGAGAATATCGCCAAGGCGCAACCGGCCGAGCGCACCCAGCACGACAATGCCGATGGCCGCGTCGCCGACATGGATACCGAGGGCGTCGACGTCAACGTGCTGATTCCGGGGACCTGGGCTCCCGCCAGTACCGCTATCGACACCAATCTCGCTACCGGCCTGTATGCTGCTTATCATGAGTACATGAGTGACTTCTGCAGCGGTCATCTCGACCGGCTGAAGGGGCTGATGCTCGCCCCGGCGGCCGACGTCGACTGGGCCGTAACAGAGCTGCGCAAGCGTGGCCAGGAACCCTGGGTATCGTGCGTGTGGCCGGTTCTGCCCGAAGGGATGCCGGTCGACGATCCCAGCCTCGACCCGATCTGGGAGGTAATGAACGATTATTCATTGCCGATCATGCATCACAGCTTCTTCTACGAGCCGCCCTATTTCCCCGGTTATCGCGACATATGGGGCAACGCGGCGATCGCCCGGACCGCGGCACACCCCTGGGGCGCTCAGCGCCTGCTTGCCTATGTCATCGCCGGCGGCATTCTAGATCGCTATCCCAACATCAAAATTGGCTTCTCCGAGACTGGACATGGCTGGCTACCCTATTGGGTACTGCGCCTCGACAGTCAGGTCCACTACGTCAAGGGTGCCGTGCGGCCGCTGAAGTATTTGCCCAGTGAGTATGTCAAGATGGGCCGTGTATTCTGTGCGATCGAGACCCATGAAGGACCGAAAATGACCCGGGCCGTGATCGATATTCTCGGCGACGGCTGCTTGATGTACGCATCGGATTTCCCCCATCCGGAATGCGATTGGCCCAATTCGGTTGACAATATTCTGGCCTGGCATGATGACCTCGGCGAGCCGGCGATGCGACGGCTGCTGGGCACCAATGCGGAGAACTATCTGCGTCTCAGTTGAGGTTCGACAGCCGGCAAACGGATATCATGGACTACGACACAGCCCTTTCGTTGCTACAGGAGGCCAAGTCGATTGGTACCCAAAATAGCGTCGAGGTGAGCGTCGCCATAGTCGATGCCGCTGGCCACCCCGTATTGGTGGCACGCGGCAAAGCAGAGGCATGGCACGGCCCGTATATGGCAACCGGCAAGGCGCGCCTAGCCGCCGCGTTTCGCAAGCCGACGGCTCAACTCATGGAACAATGGCAAGATCGTCCAATGTTCCCGCTCAGCTTGAACGAAGTTATCCCAGGCGGCGTTACCCTCAACAAGGGTGGTTATCCGATATTCCGGCAGGGACAATGTATCGGCGCTATCGGTGTCGGCGGCGGCGCGCCGGATCTGGATGATCGCATTGCCCGACTGACGGTGGAGGCGTTCGATGCAAAAGCGCACTAGCAGGAGGTCGGGATGACCAAACAGGTGATCCGGACCGCTGGCGCGCCCACGCCGTCCGGGCCGTTCAATCAGGCGATCCGTATCGGCAACATGGTCTTCACCTCAGGCCAGGCGGGCCGCAATCGGGAGACCGGCAAGATGGGCGACATCCGGGATCAAGCACGACGGTGCATCGGCAATATCAGCGCCATCCTCGAACAAGCCGGGGCGTCGCTTGCCGACCTCGTGAAAGTCACCGTGTATCTGCGTGACGCAGAAGACGCACCAGCGTTTAACGAGGAGTATCGCAAGCTCATCCCCGAGCCTCTACCGGCCCGCTCATCGGCATTCGTCGGCCTTAAGAATCCGGATATGCTCGTTGAGATGGAGGCTATTGCTGTCATACAGGATTAGTATCGTATGCTGAGGATCGAGAATCTAAAGAAGACGTTTCCCATCGGACAGGGCAAGGTGCAGGCCCTGCAGGGCGTCTCCTTTGTGGTTTCCGAGGGCGAGTTCTTCTCACTTCTAGGCCCCAGCGGATCAGGCAAAAGCACGGCGCTGCGCTGCGTGGCCGGGCTTGAGCGGCCGGAATCGGGCGAGATCTTCATCGACGGGATGTGCGTGTACTCTTCCGCGACCGGCGTCTCGGTGCCGCCGGATGAAAGACCGATCGGCATGGTGTTCCAATCCTACGCCATCTGGCCGCATCAGGACGTCTTCCAGAATGTGGCCTTCCCACTGCTCTACGGCAGCAAGGGTCCGCGGCCGTCAAAAGCGCAGATCAGGGAGTCTGTGCTTGAGGCGCTGCGATTGGTGCAAATGGAGGCCTATCACGACCGCCCATCGACGCAATTAAGTGGCGGCCAACAACAGCGCGTAGCATTGGCTCGTGCCTTGGTCCGCAAACCCAAGGTGCTGCTACTCGATGAGCCGTTGAGTAATCTCGACGCCAAGTTGCGTGAAGAAATGCGGGTCGAACTCAAGGAACTCACCCGCTCGCTCGGCATCACGTCGTTCTTTGTCACCCATGATCAGCTCGAGGCCCTGGCAATGTCGGAGCGGATCGGGGTTATTATGGAAGGTAAGCTGGTCGAGATCGGCGAGCCACATGCGGTCTACACCCATACCCAGAACCAACGGGTCGCGACCTTCCTCGGCGCCGCCAACACCTTGCCCGGCCGGGTCACACAGGTCACGCCGCAAGCCACCCTCGAGACACCGCTGGGCGCGCTTTCGGTGCGCGGCGCCAATGGTATCGGGCTCGACGAAAATACCTGGGTGGCTATCCGACCCGAAGCCATCATGTGTTCGCGACATCCTGAGGCGTTGCCGAATACATACGCCGGCAAAGTGACCCGGGCGATATTTCTCGGCAGTTTCGTCGACGGCGAAGTGCAGATCCGCGAGCATACATTGCGAGTCAACCTCAACCCCTATGACGACTTTGGTCTCGGGGATGACATCTACATCCATATCCCGGCGGAACGATGTCAAATCGTCTCGTGAGTGGAGAACGGCAAAAGACCGTTACGTGGCGTTCGTTTGTGATGAGTTGGTACGAAGATAACAGCAAGGCAACCACAGGGGAGAGTAAGATCATGGCATATAAAACAACACGATCTCTTGCACTAATGTTGGGAGCCGCCGTGCTGGTCAGCGCGCCGGTTGCCATCGCCGATACGGCTTTCGAAGATCTCGTAGCCGCTGCTCAGCAGGAAATGACGGCCGCCGAGGGCAAGCTTGATATCGCGCTGGATTGGCCGGATAGCGACGCCGCAGGCGTCATGGCCGCCTTTATCGCGGACTTTGATTTCGTCAAAGAAGTCACCTACACGCGTGAGACGGGCGTCGGTCCGTTCGGACAATACCTCATCAGCCTGCAGCAGGGTGAAAACCCGCCCTACGATATCATGCATATCGCCAGCGAGTTTGAGCAGCAGTACAAGGAGTCCGGCGCGTTCATCAAACCGCTGTTCGACTATGCGGTTTTGAACGATTCTCTGCCGGCTGACTGGCCAAAGATCGATCCAGCTTCGATGGATCCTGAAGGCTATTTCTTGTCGACTACCGCGGTCACGCGCGGCAATGCCTATAACCCAAATTTGGTACCGGAGGGCCAAGAACCGAATACTTGGTCCGCCTGCTTGGATCCGCAGTGGAAAGGTCAGGTCATCACGGATGCCCGCAACAAATTGCAGGCGTTTCAATACGACCCCAAGGAGCGTGACCGCCACATCGCTTGGCTCAACGATCTCGTTGCCAACGACGTTGTCTTGACCCGCGGCCAAAGCAACGTGCTGCAAAAAGTGGCCGGCGGCGAGTTCGCCATTGCGTGCGGCGTGAATTATCACACCGCAAATCGCATGATCGAGCGTGATGGCGTCACCACCCTGAAGTTCATCATGGCAGAGACCGTCCCTCTTGAACTCGGCACGCGCCTCTTTGTCCCGAAATGGTCCGAGACACCGGCCACATCGCAACTGTTCACTTTGTGGGCGTCGACGGCCGGCCAGGGTGCGTTGGGCAAGACCTATCGCGGTTTCCCAAATAATCCACGTTCGCACAAATTCGCTGCCTCACAGGGCAAGTATATCAGCGTCTGCGGCGGCGAGTGCGCCCTACAGTTCGAGGATTACAACAGGGAATTCCAGGAGCTCATGGGAATTCCTGTCGCGAAGGCCAATTAATCCGATCGAATGGAACGCGGTGCCGAAGGTCACAACGACGATCACTCGGCACCGCGCCCACCCGCCGGCGCGCGTGGCGGCGACGAGGGGCCGCAGCTAACCCTTCGTGAGATGTTGGTCGCGGCGCTGACGGCACCGTCGCTTTTCTTCTTCGGCTTTCTCGCCCTGGGCAGCGGCGCGCTGCTCTTTGCGTTGCGCGGCCCGGATGTCACCGCCGCCGCGTTGGTCGCGGATGTGGAGTTGCTCGCGCGAATTTTGCCGCGGCTCGCCGCCGCCGCCCTGGTCGCCGGCCTCCTTCGCATGCTGATCCCCGCCGCGGTCGTGCAAAAGTGGGTCGGACGCGAGTCCGGGTTGCGCGGCCTCATCGCCGCCGCCGCCGCGGGCATGGTCACTCTCGGTGGCCCCGTGACCCTGTTCTCAATGGCCGCGGCCTTGCGCGTCTCGGGCGCCGACAGGGGGGCGCTGGTCGCCTACGTCAGCAGCTGGGGTGTGCTGGGGCTCAGCCGCATTTTGACCTGGGAGATTGCGTTGCTCGGCGGCGACTTCGCGCTGCTGCGCTTCGCGGTATCGCTGCCGCTACCGATACTGGCCGGGCTATTGGCACGAGCGCTCCCGGCAGCAAGCCGCCAATCCGGGGACGACCGGTCATGATTCCGGCAACGACGCTTTTGCTTTTCGGCATCGCGGCAGTCCTCGGTCTATTGATAGTGCGGCGACCCGGAAAGCTACATCGTCAGGCGCTGCACCTCGCACTCGAGCAGATTATTACCAGCCTGCCGCGGGTTGTGCTCGCCCTGTTGGCGGCGGGGTTCTTGGCGCAACTGTTGCCGGGACCACTTATCGCCGGATATCTCAGTTCGGAAAGCGGCCTCGGCGGGATACTCGTCGCGACCGTACTCGGCGTCGCGGTCCCGGGCGGCGGCGTGCTGGCTTTCCCACTGGCCCTCGTTTTGGCCAAGGCCGGCGCCGGCACGCCTCAGTTGATCGCGTTCATTACATCCTGGTCGGTATTCGCCGCGCACCGCGCCTTGGCTTATGAAATCGGCATAATGGGATGGCGCTTCTATGGCATGAGGCTACTGGCCTGCCTGCCGCTACCCATACTTGCCGGCGTGGCCGCCGGCCTAGTGACCCACCTGCCGTTCTGATCCGACGCGCGCCCGCTCAAACCCTGATGGCCGCGCTACGCGGTCGGACGGTTTTCGGTTTTGGAAATGGGCGGATGCTTGTCAGGTCGGCTCGATCCCTCCAGCCACCTCTCCAGGTTCTTGGCAACAAAGGCATCGTCGTTGAGTTCCGGATACGCCTCGTAAACTCGGTCGATTTCGGCCAACTGGCCCGCACTCAACCTCTCCTTCGGATCCAGACACCAAACACCTTCAAGCAGTCCCTGACGCCGCAACACCTCATGGACACCGGCGATGCAGCCCTTGAAATCGTTGGCCACATCGAAAAAGGCGGCGTTGCAGTCTGTAACCTTACCGTTGAGCACCAGGAGACGGTCATCTAATGGCCCCGCTTTACACTGCCGAAGCACGTCGACGGCGCCTTTCACCCACACCGACCAATGGCCAAGCAATCCGCCGACGATGCGCAGGGTGACCGTTTCGCCATCGCGCTTGATCTCATACGGCGTAATCAGGTCCATCACGATATTGTCGTCATTGCCAGTGTACAGAGAGATCCGCTCTTCGGCTTTTGCCAAGGCAACACCTCGCAATACATCCAACGTGCGATAGCGGTTAAACGGCGCCATCTTGATAGCGGCCACATTGTCGATCTCGGCGAAACGGCGCCAAAAATCCGACGAAAGGACGACACCGCCCACCGCTGGTTGCAGATAAAAGCCTACCAACGGCATGACGGCGGCAACCGCCTTGCAATGTTCGATTATCTCATCCTCGGCGGCTCCCCGATACGCCGCGACACTCAGCAAACCCGCGTGATACCCCAGCCCACATGCAATTTCGGCCTCCGACTTAGCTTGGCTCGTTTTCCCGACCAGTCCCGCCACGCGGATTATTGGCCTATCGGTCCACTCATCCAGTGTCTCAGCCACGGTCTTCAAGACCGGCTCATACAGCCCCACATCCCGAATTTCGAACTGTGTCGTATGGACCCCGACCGCCAGACCGCCGGCACCCGCATCAAGGTAGTAGCGCGCCAACGCCGCCTGTCGCAGCGGATCAAAACGCCGTTCCTCGGTCAGCGCCAAAGGCGAAGCCGGGATCACGCAGCCCTGCCGCAATTGTTGCAGCACATCCTTCGGCCAGTCCGGCCAGCGCAGTCCCATGGCTTTCCTCACTTTGGCCCAACGCGCGGCCAGACATCACGAATTTTCACCATATCATATAACTAGTTGGTTGATACGGCACCGAAATCGGCGGCAACCGGGGACTTCGACATGTTCATGGCGCCGCTCGCCGACTATCTTCAAGACATCTTGGAAAGGGTCGTGCCATGACAAAAACAGCGCGCATACTGGTCATCAACCCGAACAGCACGGTCGAGGTCACCCGGGAGATGGACGCCGCCCTGGCCGGATTACGCTTCGCGGGCGGCCCAATCGTTGACTGCGTAACGCTGGCGGAGGGCCCACCGGGGATCGAAAGCCAGGCTGACTCCGACAGCGTCATCGCCCCGCTGTGCCGACTGATTGAGCGCACGGGCGACGAGGCGGACGCCTACGTCATTTCGTGTTTCTCCGACCCTGGCGTCCACGCCGCCCGCGAGCTTGGCGTCGGACCCGTGTTCGGCATCGCCGAGTGCGCGATTCTCACCGCGATGACTCTCGGCGATCGCATCGGCGTCATCTCGATTCTCAACCGCTCCATCCCCCGGCATGCCCGCCAATTCCGCACACTCGGTGTGACCAGCCGCATCGCCGGCGACATCGCGATCAACCTTGGCGTCGTCGAGCTTGGCGACGAGGGGGTGACCCTGGACCGCATGACCGCGGTGGCCAGTCAGCTCCGCGACGACTGCGCTGCCGGCGTGCTCGTTATGGGTTGCGCCGGCATGTCACGCTACCGCACGCGGCTGGAAGCGGCGATCGGTTTGCCGGTTGTCGACCCGACCCAGGCCGCCGTGGGTTTCGCCATCGCGGCGGTTGGCTTGGGTTACCGCCAATTCACCGGCGCCCCGGTGCCCGACTAATCCCTTGTCGACCAACCGGGTTACCGCCAAGATCAGATATTAGCCGCGCCGCGCTTGCACGATGACTCCGATGATCGTCTCTTCACCAAGCGAACGGCATGCCTCCAACCGCTGCAGCCCTTCCACCAGCACCAGACGCTTACCGTCGTGCCGCACCATGATCGGCATGCGCTGACCCTCTTCCAGGATGCTTTCGGCCAGTGCGCTGACCGTCTCAGGATCCAGCGTCCGCCGCCGTTTCACCGGAACGTAAATGTCATCGATTTTGAGGACCTGATTTTCCATCGGCTTCTGGCGGTACCTCTTTCCCTCGATCGGCTGCCTTTGCCAAGGCTCGATCATGTTGGCCTAGTTCCGCTCAGCGACGGTCGCCGACCCAAGTCCGGTATAGCCTACCCGTCTTGCCGCCGCACCGATTATGTCGATGACACCTTCGTGGCCACAACGGAAAGACAGTTGCCGTGGTCGACGATACCAGGCGCGCGACACGCAAACATCAAACCGCCACAGCCAAAACTGACCTGGGTCGGCGGCTTGGCCGGCCGGGCCAGATCGTGGATGCAGCCGGCGGGGCGTCCGGCGGCGACGTCGTCGCCCAACATATGGAACGGTTCGAAAACACCGGCAGTCGGCGCATAGACGAAGGCGTCGTTGCCGACAATGCGCCAAAGCGGCCCGGTATAGGGTGTCGGTTCGCCCGGCATGATGCCCGTATGAGCCAGGAATCCGGCCAAGCCCGCACGGGCAATTTCCAGGGCCGCCGGCGATACCCGGCCGCCACAACCCAACTCCACGGCAAAGGCGACCTTGTGCAGCCGCACCGCGGTGGCGATGAGCGTGCGGCCTTCACCCGGCGCCCCGGCTAGCGCCAGCGGCGCCCCGAAACTCCGCAAAGCGGCCTCACTGCGGGCGACGAGATCGGGGTCTTCATGGTGCCGCAGCAGGGCGGCGGTCATGATCCCGAGAGATGAGCCGCCGGCATGTAAATCAAGGACAAAGTCCGCCCTTGGCAGCAACTCCCGTCCGACGTAATGCGCGATCTGCTGGGTCGGTGTGCCATCCGGGTCACCCGGAAACGCGCGCGCTAGGTTGAGGTTATCGATCGGCGACGTGCGCCGGCCGACCTTCACCGCCGGTGCATTCAACGACGGCAAGACAATCAAACGACCGTGCATCTCCGTTGGATCCACCTGGCGAACCAGTTCGGACAGAGCGATCGGCCCCTCATACTCGTCTCCATGAACACCGCCGACAAGCAGCGCCGTCGGCCCGGTTCCGTTCCGCAATACCGCAATCGGCAGGGGAATAACGCCCCAGGCGTCGTCATGCGGCGAGTGCGGCAAATGCAGCTCGCCGATTTGCTTGCCGTCGCGGTCAAAATCGAGGTCGGTCCGCATCGGCGACGGCAGATCTAGGACCGCGTCTATTGAGTCACCCATCGGCGGTCATATCGCACAACCCTTCGTTCTACGTCACGCCTTCAGATTGAGCGCGGCCACGACTTGAATGTGCGCACCGTCCGGGACCGTCACCGCCAGTCTCAGAAAGCCGCCAAAATGGCTGATGCGGCAGAAAACGACTTCGCCTGGCGTGGCTGGCAGCGCCAGGCTGCTGCCCTCGTCCGCCCAGTGAAACCCGTCCGCGGAAATCTGCACTTTGGCCTTTACCCCGCCGAGATCACCCTCGACCTTCAGCGCTCGCAGAAAAAAGATTGCCTCCCTGGCCCAGGCCGTCTCATAGGGCTCAGTCGTAGCTTCACCGCGCCAATGCTCGCCGCGTGCGACGACCGCTGTATTACTCTCCTGCAACATCAGTCCCACTCCCCCGACAATACGACCGAATCCAGATACAAGAAGGTGCGCTTATCGGCATTCGCCTCGGCGAAGAAGGCGACATTGAGCATACCCCGCAGGTTCGGCATGGCGTCGAGCGTCAGCGAACCCGCATCACTCATATCGTAGACGCGGTCGTTGCATTGAAAATGTGTATAGCGCATTGAGCGGAGGTCGAAGCCGACCGCCGCATAGTGCCAATTGACCTTGGTCGGGATCTCGTTATAACACAGCTCCTGCGCTTCTCCCGGCAAGTCGATCCAATCTTGATCGGCGAGA
Organism: Alphaproteobacteria bacterium; assembly: GCA_021774445.1. Taxonomy (GTDB): domain Bacteria; phylum Pseudomonadota; class Alphaproteobacteria; order UBA6615; family UBA6615; genus SZUA-147. The sequence goes on along the minus strand of JAJFJA010000015.1, from coordinate 215,987 downwards.
TGATAGTGGGTCACAGTCTCATCGCTGAAGCGTTTGAAGTCCACCGGTTTGTCCTTGTATTGCCAGCGCTGCACCGACCGGCCGCCATGGGCGTTGAGGTAACGCAAATGCGGCATGACCCGGTGCGCGTCGTCCTGCAGGTCGAACAGTACGCCGATCGAACGCACGTCGAGCTTCGATAGCTTCAGCGACGACGCTTCGGGTTTGAATGTGAAATAGAATTCCAGCTTGATCGGACAGGCACGCTGAAACGTGATCCGCTTGATCGCCACCGACTGCGCCTCGGCCTTCGCCCTTGTGGCGGTCTTGAGTGCATAGGTGCCGCCCATGGCCCCATGCGACCCGCCGTCCCAATGCGTCAGGTTGCTCAGCATCGGTGGCGTCAGTTGCTGGTAACCGGGATGCATCCGATCGATGTCGTCTTCGTAGTTACCGACCAGTGTCGTCCATCCGTTGTAACCGCGATTGAACCTATCGAAGAAGAACACCCGCGGTAACGGATCGAACCGACTAAGCTCACTATCCGCTCTGAAAATCGCTTGCTGCAGTGCATCCATGAGAGACCTTTCTTAGCTGTCAACCTTTGACCGAGCCGACCGTGAGTCCGGCGACGACGAAGCGTTGCAACAGGATCACCAGCACTACGATCGGAATGAACTGCAGCGTCGCCGCGGCAAACAACACGCCCCAATCGATACCGGCCAAGCTGCTCAGCATCTCGCTGATGACCAGCGGCGCCGTCTTCGCGTTGGAGGTTGTGAAAATGAAGGCGAACAGGAACTCGTTCCACGAGAATACGAAAACGAATGTCGCGGTGGCTATCATGCCCTGGACTGACAGCGGCACGATGACATAGCGCAGCACCTTGACGGTGCTGGCGCCGTCGACGATTGCCGCCTCGTCCAACTCCCGTGGGATCTGATCGATAAACGCCTTCATGATCCAACTGTTGAGGGAGACGAAAAAAGTCGCATACAGAACGATCAGCACGAGATGCGTGTCCTGCAAACCCAGGGCATTGACCGCCGGAAACAGCGGCAGCGTAATAATGATGGGCGGCAGCATGCGGATCACAATCATGAAGAACGCCGTCCCCGCAAGAGCCGTGTTGCGGTAGCGTGAATACACATAACCGGCCAAGGTCGAGGAAACGACAGTCAGCACCGTCGCGCCCACCGTGATGATGAGGCTGTTGAGCAAGGCATCGAAAAAGGCCGGCCGGCTGGTGAACAGTTCGACATAATTTGCGAGCGTCGGCCGAAAGATAAACGATGGCGGAAACCTGAATATCTCCCGGTCGGGTTTTAGCGACGCCAAGATCATCAGCAGAATGGGAAAGCCGGACCACAACAGGACCGCCGCCAACGCGACATATCTCAGGCCGCTGACCCACCAAGGCCGTCTATTCATTTTGACTCAACATCCTCTTATAGACCTGCCGCAGATATGGCATCGCCATCAGCAGCGTCGTCACCAGCATCACCCAGCCGATGGCCGACGCTTTGCCCAACTCGAGATAGCGGAACGAGTGGCGATAAAGGTACGTCGCCAGCACTTCGGTGCTACCCGCCGGCCCGCCGCGCGTCAGCAGCCAGACCTCGCCAAAAATACGGAACGCGAACACATAACGGAATAACAGGGCAATCAAGATCGCCGGAATCAGCATCGGAAAGGTCACATAGAAGAAGGTCTGCCAACCGGACGCACCGTCGGTGCGTGCCGCCTCGTAAAGTTCCTGCGGGATCGACAGGCGCGCCGTGTAGATGATGATTGTCGTGAACGGCAGATGTAGCCACACGCTGAGCAGCACGATAACGGTCAGCGCGTGCCAACGGTCGATCGGCCAATTTAGCGACGGCAGACCGACCGTTTCCAGCAACTGTGTGATCATGCCGACATTCGGTTCCAGCATGAAGCGCCACATGACGACGGCCGTGACCTCGTTGACCGCGTAGGGCACCAGCAGGATGGCGATCATCAACCGTCGCAAGGGGACGCCGCCGGCGAACAGCAGCGAGACGCCAATCGCCGCCGCGAGTTCGACATAGACGACCGCATTGACGATGATGAACGTATTAGTGAACGCCCGCCAGAACGCGCGGTCCGCGAGGATATTTCGATAATTGTCAAGGCCGACGAAGACCGCCTCCTGCCCGTAGGAGAACTCGGTCAGCCCCTGCCAGAGCACAAACAACGACGGCACGCCGATGATGACCAGCAACAGCAGTTGTACCGGCGCCACCATGAGGTAATGGAAGAACCGAACCGGCATCGCCTGCTATGCCACCCGTGCGCGCGTGACGGCCAGATGCTGCGCCACGGCGTCGGCCTGCGCGAACAGACTGGCCGTGCCGCCGGTGTGCAGGAACACGACTTGGGGCTTCCCGGTCCAACGGCCCTGCCGACCGTGTTCGATCAGGCCTGCCAATGCCTTTCCCGAGTAGCTTGGATCGACCACGAACGCGCCATGCCGGCCGGCAACGGCGATCGCGTCTAGCGATGCCGGGCTGGGAATACCGTAACCGGTGCCGATGAACTCATCGGTTAGGTCGAAATCTTGTTCGTTAAGCCGCGTATCGATCCCAAGAAGGACCGCCGCGGCGTTCGCCCGGTCGACGACCAGCGGTTTCAGAAAGCTCGTCTGTTGTTGTACTGAGACGCCGACGACCCGGGTCGCAACCCCCAGATGCTTGAACCCGAGGATAAGCCCAGCCGCAGTAAGGCCTGAGCCGACAGCGAGATAGAGCGCCGCAGGCGGCCTATCCAGATCGGCGAACTGAAGGCTCAGTTCCGTCGCCTGATCGGTCGCCGCCGCGGCCGCCAGGGCGCCGGTGCGCCCAGGCAGATGGATAATATGGGGGTGACCGCCGCCTGCACGAACAGCCTCGGCCGCCGCTGCCAGCCGGTCGGGGATAACTGGGTCATAGGGATCTTGGGTTTCGAGAAATTCGAGTTTTGCGCCATATATATGGTCGAGCAGCAGATTGCCCTGTGCCGGCGTGTCCGCACGACCGCGCAGCAGCAGCACGCAACCCCACCCCATATGAGCCGCGGCAGCGGCCGTCGCCTGACAGAAGTTGGACTGTACCGCGGCCGTGGTGATCAGCGTGTCGGCGCCGGCCGCCCGGGCATCGGCGACGATGACCTCCAGTTGCCGCGGTTTGTTGCCGCCCATGGCAAAGCCCGACAAATCCTCGCGCTTGACCATCAGACCGTCGAGTCCGACCGCGGCGCCCAACCCGGTTGCTTCAACCAATGGCGTCGGCCTTCGAATCAAGGAAACACGGGGCAGGTCGGGAATTGTGCGGCTCAACAGCCGAGTCCTCATCTGGAATAAAGCGCGGCGACTCTCGCCGCCGCGCTTTATGAGACTATTCAGCCAACAGCGGCTCGACCCGCTCTTGCACCGTGTTCATCGCTTCCTCGGCGCTCATTTGACCGAGCACCGCGGCCTGCACGAACTCGACCAGAATGTCGCTGGCCCGCGCCGCATTGTCGAACGCCGGAATCGCCAGCCGGGCGACCGACAACACGGCCTGCTCGGCATCGGCATAGGGGATCTTGTCCCGGAATACCGGATCCGAATAGGTCGAGGCGCGGACCGGACCGTTGCCGTTCAAGGCCGCCATTAAAGTGCTTTCCTTCGACGACATCGCTTTCACCAAGCTCCAGGAGTACTTGATATTTTTCGAGTTCTTCGGGATGACCATCGCCCAGAACGCCGTTTTTGCCGGTGCGACGTCCATCGTCCCGACCAGCGAAGCCGAAAGTGGTGTCGTTGTGGTTTGGACGGCACCCGGACTCGTCGCTTTCTCCGGATCGTTGTACAGGCGGTTTCGTCCAGTCGAGGCAAGGGTCATGGCAAAGCGGCCCGTCTGCATGCCCGACAGCAACGCACCGCGGTCATTAGAAAAGAACACTGTCTCATCCAAAGCGCCCGCCTCGAACAGTTCGCGCAAGGCGGCGACGGCATTGATCATACCTTCGCTATTTGCCGTCACCTTGAGATCCGGCGTAACGAAGTCCGCATCCCAGGCACGCGCCAAGTCGATAATATTGTCCGGCGCGTCGCTAAGAATCGTCAGCCCCGTTACCTTGGTGCCATCGTCGCGTGTAAAGGTCAGTGCCTTCGCCGCCTCGATCAGCTCTTCCATGGTTTGCGGCGGGCCGGCAATACCCCGTTCCTCGAAGATCTCCTGGTTCCAATGAAGGCCCGAGGTCGCATGCCGGAATGGAATGCCGTAAAGCTTGCCGTCGAACGTCAGGGCGGCGCGCATGCCCGGAGCGATGTCATCGAGGTCTTCGATCGGGTCGCTCGCCTGAAGATCGTTCAGCGGCTCCAATAGATCGGCGATACGGGGCAGCGCCCGCCGGTCCAGCAGGAAGCCGATATCGACGTTGGTCTCCGGCAGCGTCATCTCCCGGAACAGCCGGTCTCCCAGGGGCGCCACATCAAGCGTGTTCCACTCGACAGCGATGCCGTTATCGGCCTGCCACTGCGCCGTGATGTCGCCGCCTTGATCACCGGTCGACACTCTTTCATGCACGGGGTGCGAAAAGATTCGGATGACGTCCGGCTTGTCTTGGGCCAACGCCGTACTGCCCAAGGCGGCCGTTATCAGCGCGACGCCGGCGACTGAACTACTGAAGGTTCTTCTTTTCATCATAGTCTCCTCTCTCTTTTTTTGGACCCATGGCCCGTTTGCCCTGGTTCTCTTGACCGGGTAGCGCGACCGTCTTTCGCGCTACGTCACCCGTCAGTTTGCCGCCATGCGCTTTAGCGCGGTGCGATCTACCTCGATACCAAGGCCCGGGCCACTCGGTACCGCGACCCCGCCGTCAACGACTTGATCGGGGTCTCCTGGAATTAACGTCGTCAGTTCATCCTTCAGCGGATTTGGAAAAACCATGCACTCAAAGGTCAGGAAATTCGGCATCGCGGCGGCGAGGTGCAGACTGGCGGCCGCGCAGATGGCGCCCGACGCGCCGACATGAGGCGCGTAGGCAACGTGATTCGCATGCGCGAGGTGCGCAATTTTACGGGTTTCCGTGATGCCGCCGGATCGCGCGACGTCGGGTTGCACGACGCCGATGGACCGGCTCGCGATCAACGGCGCCGCGCCGGCGGCAGTGTGTTCGCTCTCGCCCGCCGCCAGCCGTATCGGTACCCGCTGACGCAGCAACTCATAGCCGCGAAGATCCTCCGGAACGATCGGTTCCTCAAACCAGAAATAGTCAAGATCGTATAGGCCGCGCGCAACTCTCGCCGCATCATCCAAGTCAAAAACCCAATTTGCATCTGCCATGAGGCGTATCTCGTCACCCGCGACCTCGCGCACCATGGCTGCACGCGCCAGCGCCGCCTCGACCGGCGCGCCGAGCTTGACCTTTATCTGGCGAAAGCCTCGCGCCAGCGCATGTTCGATTTGTTGCACCGCCTGATCGTCAGCGACCCAGGCGATCGAAGAGGCGTAAGCCGTGACCCGCTCGCGCCCCATATGCCCCAACAGGCGATGGATCGGCTGCCCGAGCGCTTTGCCCATGATGTCCCACAAGGCGATGTCTATGCCGGCAATCGCCTCGATCAAAACGCCGCCCGAGCGGCCGGTAAAGGTACGAAAGCAATTCTGCCAGATCGCTTCGACCGCGAACGGGTCGGCGCCTAACAACCGTGGTTCGAGACGGTCATGCACCAGTTCCGCGTAGGCCTTCGGCGCACTGCGGGCCAAACACTCGCCAAATCCCGTGATCCCATCGTCGGTAGTGATCTCGATGACCAGTATCGATATTTCGCCGAAGCTCCCCTGCGAGGTGCGCTGTAGGTCGCCGATGGGCACCGTCAGTGGATGCGTTCTTAAGCTTTCGATCTTCATGACGGCGCCAGTGATATTTCGACCGCACACGAGGAGCTAGCCGGGATAGCAAGGGCAATCGTCATCTCTCCCTCCCCGCTCCACGCCGCTCGGATCTTTTCAAACGATCCATTGATCGGCGGTGGAGTTCTTAACCTTCCGAAACAACTCGACCACATCTGGGCCGCGCCGAAACGCAACACTCGTCGCCAGAATGTCGATCGCCGCGAGGTGTGCCAATCGAGTTGTCATCGGCGCATAGATGAACGTGTCCTCGGTCGTATCGACGGCGAGGATCATCGAGCACGCGTCCGCTAACCGCGTCCCGCTTCGCGTCACCGCGATAACGAAAGCGCCTTGCTCTCGCGCCACCTCTGCGGTTCTTACGATGTCGCGAATTTGACCGTTATAGGAAAAGGCGACGGCGACGTCGCCCGGCTTCAGAGTCGCCGCGGACATGGTCTGCACATGTGCATCGGCATAGACGAAACTCGGTACGCCAAGGCGCATCAATTTCTGATGCGCATCGATCGCCGCGATACCCGCTAGACCAACGCCGTAGCAATCGATGCGCCGCGCTTTGGCCAAGGCATCCGTCGCGCGTTCCAACGCCACCATGTCGAAACGGTCCCGCAGGTCGGTCAGGGTCTGAATGGATGAAAGAAATATCTTGCCCGCTATGTCGTCAAGGCTGTCGCCCGCCTGCACCTCGCGATGCACATAGGGCGCGCCGACGGCCAGGTTTTGGGCCAGACGAATCTTGAAATCGGAGAACCCGTCGCACCCCACCGCGCGACAGAAGCGCATCACCGTCGGCTCACTCACCTCGGCGTTCCGCGCCAATATGGCTAAATTCATGCGCATGACCAGTTGCGGCGCCTCGAGCACATAATCCGCAACGCGCCGCTCTGCCTGGCTCAAGTCTGCAAGTCGCCTTGCAACGAACGGCAATAACTCACCATTCCCAACCATAAATTAGTAGTTATACTAGAATTTCCCGCACGTCAAGCTACCACCCCAGCATATCTGACAACACATCGTGTAGTTATACTATTTCGCCCCGCGCCTCGTCGGGGTTGGCGAAATAGCGCTCGTTGCGTACCGCAATGCCAAGGTCTGCGGCAAGACACGTCCGGTAACGTCGGATCGCCCAGTAGGACAGTGACCTGGGGCCGGCGATTTTGCTTGATCTGAGCGTCAACCATCGCAGATCTCAGTCGAGACAATCGATCATCTAGCAGCGCCTTATAGCGCTCAGCCTGTATCATTGTCATTGTCGAGGCAAGGATAGACGCTGACATGGTCAAAGGATTGCTTGGAATGTGTTCTGACCGCTGCGAGTTAAGGCCGATCGCGTTGCGACGGCTTATCGCAGCCATGTTTGCGGCGACACTCGGACTGGCAGGGGCACAGGCCGAGGAAATCCGCGTTGTCAGCTTCAATATCGATGCTGGTTTTCAGCCGCACGCTGAGCTTGGGGCCATTACGCGACAGATCGCGCAGATAAGGGGCGTTGACCTGTGGGGCCTGGTGGAGGTTAGTGCGGAGTGGGTCGACCCACTCCTCAGGGCCGCTGAAAGCGGAGCGGATGGGGAGTTTGCCGCGGTACTCGGCCAGAAGGCCGGCGACGATCGCCTTCTGGCCATCTACAATTCCGACAAGTTCCGCCTTGTCGGCGGGCCCGTGGAGCTGACGAACCTTCGATTTGGGCGGCGTGGACGCTCACCGCTCGCCCTGCCAATGAGGCACTTGTCGACGGGGACCGAGTTCTGGTTCGTCATAAATCACTTGCATCGCAGCAACACCGATCAGCGCCGGCTTCGGCAAGCGGAGGGCTTGCGAAAGTGGGCCGCGTCGCAGAGACTTCCGGTTGTCGCGGTTGGCACCTACAACCTGGATTTCGACACCCGAAGCACCGGCAGGTGGAACGTGTCCTACGAGGCGATCACCAAGGGCGACGTGCTTCTTTGGGTGCGCCCGGACGTGCTGGTCCCGACCCTTTGCTCCGACAAGCCAGCCCATGCCGTCGATTTTGTGTTCGTCGCCGGTGCGGCAAAGAATTGGCCACGGGAGTCGACGATCCTCGAACCGCACGCGAGATATTGCCTGGATGAAGGCGCCTCGAGCAAACATCGACCCGTGGAGATCGTTCTGAACCTGCCTTAGGTCCCTCGCCCGGGAGCACTAGCGAGCGCCGCCGCTGTCGCCAGGACGTGGCCGGCTTCCCTTTTGTTTGATTAGGTCTTGGCGCCTATACTTTAGGCACCATTTAAGACCAATAGACTTTCGGAAACGACCGCACCCGGGATGAGTCGTTAAAGTAAATCGCGAGAAAAAGGAGCGGTTCTGGTGCAACGGGTAAAGAAAGGGGCATTGCGCGCCGTCCTCGTGTCGGCGACGTTTCTTTGGTCACTGCATAGCTATGGTCAGGTATTAACTGGGACCGAGGCTGGCGCGCTCGATGGCGACACGATCGAGCTAAACGGCGAGCCAATTAGGCTCTTCGGCATCGATGCCCCAGAACTGGGCCAAACATGTTTGAACGGAAAGAAACGCTGGCGTTGCGGGCTAGAGGCCGCCTTTACGCTTCATCGGCAACTGGTCGATGAGCCCATCGAATGCACGATTCAAGGCAACCGTAACGAGGTTCGCGAAGCCAGTTGCACGAACGCCCGTGGCGATGTCGCCGAGGTCATGATAACCAAGGGTTTTGCGCAAACCCTGGACAGCTCTTTTCCCAGCTATTCTGCGGCGGAGCGCGCTGCCCGCTCGGCCCGCCTTGGGATTTGGCGCGGCGAGTTTGTGCCGCCGCGGGACTGGCGCGCCGGCAAGCGTCTTCCACATCTCGACGATGCCCCTGTACAGGTCTGCGACATAAAGGGCTCCATTGCCGCGGGCGGCCGCCGCATTTACGTCGTCCCGACGGACAAGCACTACGATACGGTGGAGATCGATACCGACAAGGGCGAACGCATGTTTTGCAGCGATGACGAGGCACGACTGGCCGGTTGGCAACGCGATGGAAGAACGTCGAAGCGGCAATGAATGCGGCGGCAATTGTGGCCGCATCACACGGTCCCTGCCCTCAGGTATCGAGCTAAATAGCCCGCCCCCATCTACGATGAAGGGCCATATCTCAGTCCCAGCGATCTACCAAGCGGATCAGCTCGGCGCCACATCGACGCCCCCCTCAGCCGTACCCAATTGCGCGCCTGAAAAAACTGAACACAAAGGATCCCAATGTTATGTTACGTGAAAAGAACGCCGTAGTAACGGGCTCGACGAGCGGCATTGGCCTTGGCATAGCCGAGGCGCTGGCCCGGGCCGGCGCCAATATCGTGCTGAACGGATTGGGTGATCTAAAGCACATCGAGACACAGCGCGTCCGGCTGGAAAAAAACCACGGCGTCGAGGTGACGTACTCGCCTGCCAACATGTTGGACCCGGAGCAAATCGCCGAAATGATCGACGCGGCCGCAGAAGCCCACGGCAGCGTCGATATTCTTGTCAACAATGCCGGTATTCAGCACGTCGCGCCGATCGAGGAGTTTCCACTCGAGAAATGGGATGCGATTATCGCGATCAATCTTTCCGCCGCTTTCCATGCCATGAAAGCAGCGATTCCCGGCATGAAGGAACGCCGTTTTGGCCGCGTTATCAACATCGCCTCGGCGCATGCCCTGGTTGCCTCGCCGTTCAAGGCCGCGTACGTAGCGGCGAAGCATGGTGTCGCCGGTTTGACCAAGACGGTGGCACTGGAAGTTGCCGAACACGGCATAACCGTTAATGCCATCGCACCCGGTTATGTGCTTACGCCCCTTGTGGAGGCGCAGATCCCCGACACGGCAAAAGCCCGCGGCATTAGCGAGGCCGAGGTCAAACGCGATGTCCTTCTCGCCGCGCAACCGACAAAGCAGTTTGTGACGGTCGAGCAGCTCGGGGCAATGGCCGTATTTTTGTGCGGTGACGCGGCGGCATCCATCACGGGGACGATCCTGCCGGTCGATGGCGGCTGGACAGCCCAGTGAGCGTCAAGCCATCCGGTCGCGCTTCAACGAAAATGGTTAACGTCGCCCTGCAGGGTGGCGGTGCCCACGGTGCCTTTACCTGGGGTGTACTCGACTCGCTGCTGGCCGATGGACGGATCGCTTTCGAAGCGATCAGCGGGACCAGTGCCGGCGCCATGAACGCCGTCGTTGTCGCCAACGGCCTTATGGAGAACGGACCCGATGGGGCTCGTCAGGCACTGAAAGATTTTTGGCAAGCCGTCAGCCGAGAAGCTGCCAAGAGCCCGATCCAGCGATCCCCCATCAACACGCTGACCGGCGATTGGGGTCTCGACACCTCGCCTGGCTATCTCTTGTTCGATCACCTGACCCGGTTGGTTTCTCCCTACCAACTAAACCCGTTCAATCATAATCCGCTAAAGGACCTCCTGGAGGCTCAGATCGACTTCGACCGCCTGGCGCGTTGCGACAAGATAAAACTCTTCGTCTCGGCCACCAACGTCCACACCGGGCGTGTAAGGGTTTTTACCTGCAACGAGATTTCAGCCGACGTGGTGATGGCCTCCGCCTGTTTGCCCTTGATGTTTCACGCCGTAGAGATCGACGGTGCGCCATATTGGGATGGCGGCTACATGGGCAATCCGGTTCTGTTCCCATTCTTCGACTCCTGTGCGTCAAGCGATGTGATTCTGGTGCAGATCAATCCCATCGAGCGCCTCACGACACCGCGCACCGCCCGAGAGATCCTCGATCGCATGAACGAGATCGCGTTCAACGGCTCCCTCTTAAAGGAGCTCCGCGCCATCGAATTTGTCGCCAGACTCATCGACCAAGGCAAGCTGGACCCAACCGACTACCGTCAAGTGCTGCTGCATCGGATCGAGCCCGGCGCCGAAATGTTGGCACTCTCGGCCTCCAGCAAGCTTAATGCCGAGTGGGCCTTTCTCGTTCATCTACGCGACATCGGTCGCGAAGTGGCAAGTGCCTGGCTCGAGGAGAATTTTGACAGTATCGGCACGGAGTCCAGCGTCGATATCCGAGCGTTGTTCGAGGGATGACTGATCACCGCGCGACTCAAAAGGCCACAGCGGCCACATCGCCTGGACTTCCATGATCCGCGTTACCGACTCTATCAGCCTTTCCGAACACGAGATCGAAGAGCATTTCATTCGTGCACCGGGTCCTGGCGGACAGCACGTCAACAAGGTCGCCAGTGCCGTTCAACTGCGCTTCGATGCCGCCAACAGCCCAGCTTTGTCAGAATCGGTCTTTCAGCGTCTCACCGTACTCGCCGGCAGCCGTATGACACGCGACGGCGTGATTGTCTTGACCGCCAAGCGGTTTCGTTCCCAGGAGAGGAACCGTCAGGATGCGTTGCAGCGATTGATCATCCTCATCCAAGCCGCGGCATCATCCCCTAAAAGGCGCCAACCGACAAAGCCATCCCGCGCCTCTCGGCAAAAGATTGCCGAGGGCAAACGACGGCACGCCAGTCTGAAAAGACAACGGAGTAAACCGAGCGCCGACGAGACTTGACGACGCGACCATGCCGAGCGACCGACTAACCCCAGTGCTCGAGCCAGCCCCCTCAACTGTTGTGTCAAACGGATCGATCTCCGCTCGCTCACGTGCTTTATCAACGTCATCCATGCTCTGGCCTTGCCATTTTGCCCAATCCAAGCGATTGGTTGGATCGCCTCCCCGGTGCATGGCAGAATCACACCGCCAACAGGTCCCGGTTGCATCTCCGTGAGGTAGCGCCCTGGCAGGACGCTTTTCTTGACGGCGCCGCGGATTGGGCGGAAACTTTTGGCTAGTGTCCCGCCAGCATTGGGGACATCGAGGATAGCGTGAGGTGACGTGATGACCGTCCGCAGAGACTACAGCCTAAATGGACCGGAAACCAAAAACGCCCGGGAGCGTGGGCTCGTCTCGGCGGAATGGCACAAGAGTCCGGTGCCGCGGGCACGCATGAAGGAACTGATGCGGCGCAGCGATTTTCCGGCACTCTGGCATGTTTTGTTGTGGTTCGCGCTCATCGCCCTATTCGGCGTTTTAGCGTGGCTCTCCTGGGGCACCTGGTGGGCTGTGCCCACCTTCTTCGCCTATTGCACCATCCTCACCGGCTCGTCGGACCCGCGCTGGCACGAATGCGGCCATGGCACCGCGTTCAAGACACAGTGGATCAATATCGCCGTTTACCATTTCGCCAGTTATTGGCTGCTGCGCGAGCCGACCGTTTGGCGCTGGAGCCACACGCGGCACCACACGGATACCATCATCGTCGGCCGCGACCCCGAAATTATCACCCCCAGGCCACCCGATTTCCTCAACCTGTTCCGAACGGTGTTCAACCTCACTGGCGGTATCAAGACCATAGGGCACGTATTTATTCACGTGATGGGCAAAAAGACCTTTCCTGAGGAAGATTTCGTCCCGGAGTCGGAGTGGCCGAAGGTGTTCTTGGCGGCCCGTGCGTGGGTCGCGATCTGGCTCGGCGTCATCGTGCTTGCCGTCGCCACCGGCTCCATTCTGCCGATCCTCTACGTGTTCGTGCCCCCATTCCTGGGTCATTGGCTGGCGATGTTTTTCGGTGTCACGCAACATTTGGGTCTCGCCGATAACGTCGTCGATCATCGACTAAACTCTCGTACGATCTATATGAACCCGGTCCTTCGTTTCCTCTACTTGAACATGAACTATCACGTCGAACACCACATGTTCCCCATGGTGCCGTATCACGCGCTGCCAAAACTGCATGAAGAGATCAAAGCCGACTGCCCGCCGCCCTACCCCAGCACCTGGGCAGCGTACAAAGAACTCGTGCCGGCCCTCATTAGACAACTGCGCGAGCCGGATTGGTGGGTCGACCGCGACCTACCCGGCGTGGAACATCCGGGCACAGCCGCGCCGGCCCCCGCGGAGTAGGGGACGCCTGCCGCTACAGCCGGAAATTGAAGAGCGCCTGGTCGAACCGATTGTAATCTTCGTACCGAAGTAGGTCATACAAGTCCGCTCGGCTTTGCATGTCTTCGACGATCCGGGATTGCGTCCCGCTTTCCGCAATATGACGCAGGGCATCTTGCGTCGCCTTCATCGCAATCCGCAACGTCGTCACCGGATAAATAACGATGCTGACCCCCAGCTCTTGCAAGGTCTGGGCCGGCAGCAGATCGGATTTGCCAAACTCAGTCATGTTGGCAAGCAAAGGGGCGGCAATCTCCCGGCTTGCCCTTTCCCAGTCCGCTCGTCCCTTCAGAGCTTCTGCAAATATGACGTCGGCGCCGGCCTCGGCATAGACGTTCGCGCGCTCAATCATTGCATCGAGACCTTCAACTGCCAGCGCATCCGTACGGGCGATGAGCAGCAAATCCTCATCCCTTCGGCCATCGACAGCCGCCTTGATTTTCTGGATCATATCATCCGCTGAAACGACGGCCTTTCCGTCGAGATGCCCACAGCGCTTCGGGTTGACCTGGTCTTCGAGATGCAGGCCCGCGACACCCCGCTCTTCCATAACCCGGACAGTCCGGGCCACGCTCATCGGCTCGCCGAAGCCGGTATCGCAGTCGACAATTGTCGGCAGGTCGGTAACCCGGGCAATCTGTTCGGCGCGGGTGGACACCTCCGTCAAGGTCGTCAGACCGATATCGGGCAGGCCGAGATCCGCAGCGACCACGGCGCCGGAGACATAGATGGCGTCGAAGCCCTGACGCTCAATCTCCATGGCAACCAAGGGCGAGAACGCGCCCGGTACTCGGACTATTTCATCGGCACCAAGCTTCTTTCTTAAGTCTCGGCGTTTCTCCTGGGCGGACAGCTTGGAAAACAACATCAGAAGATTCCTTTTGCTGAATTGGTGACCAGGGCATCAGTCGGAATCTGAATATTCAAGCCGTCGAGATCTTCGGCTTTCAGCTCGGTCAAGCCTTGCACGACATTCAGAAAACGATCCTGTTCCGATGCGTCCACGACCCCGTCGGTCAGCGCGCGAAACTTCGCCACATAATTCTCCCGAACGAAGGGTCGGGCACCGAGCGGATGTGCATTCGCGACCGCGATCGAGCGTGATAGCGCGGAGTCATCCGCAAATGTCACCATCAATTCACCGCCGAACGCTTTCTCATTTGGATCGGTCGCGTGATAGCGAGCGGTCCATTCCGGATCTTCAATGGTGCTGATCGTGCGCCACAGGCGCACCGTGTCCCCACGCTTCGCCCGATCAGGGGCGTATGAGTCCACATGGTGCCAGCGGCGGTCCTGCAGGGCCACCGCGAGGATGTACATGATCGAGTGATCGAGCGTCTCGCGGCTCGCCGACGGGTCGAATTTTTGCGGATCGTTTGCGCCGGTGCCGATCACGTAGTGCGTATGATGGCTGGTTCTTAGAACAATTCTCGCAACCTTATCCCAATCGCCATTCGTCCTTGTTTCTATCTCTTCGCCGATCGCAAAAGCCAGATCTATCAACGCCTGACTTTGATATTCGGAGGAATGCTCCTTCGTGTAAGTCTCCAGGATGCCTCGTTTGGGTTCGCCGGCCTCTGGCAGCAGAACGTCGTACCGAGCATCCGGTCCATCCAATAACCAAGCGATGACTGAATCTTCGCCTTCGTAAATCGGCGCCGGAGCACCCTCGCCCCGCATGGCGCGGTCAACCGCCTCGATAGCCAGCTTGCCCGCATGCGATGGCGCGAAGGCCTTCCATGAGGATATCTCGCCTTTGCGCGATTGACGCGTCGATGTCGTCGTATGGAGCGCCTGGTTGATGGACTGATAGATCACTTCGATCGGCAGATCGAGCAGAGTTCCCAATCCGGCCGCAACGGCAGGGCCAAGATGGGCGACATGGTCGATCTTATGCTTATGAAGACAAATGGCCCGGACCAAGTTCACCTGAATTTCATACGCCGTCGCAATGGCGCGGACGAGTTGAGGGCCATCGCAATGACACTGCTGAGCAACCGCGATCAAGGGCGGAATATTATCGCCCGGATGGGAGTAGTCGGCCGCCAGGAACGTGTCATGGAAATCAAGTTCGCGTACCGCCGTGCCGTTCGCCCAAGCAGCCCATTCGGCACAGCAACGTTGCTGGCTTGGCAGGCCAAACACCGTGGCGCCGTCCTTCAACGGATGGGCCAACGCCTGCGCACGAGCCGTCGCCGCCGGCCGTCTGTTCACTGCAGCCATTGCAACGGCGGCATTGTCGATCACCCGATTGATGATCATCTCGCAGACCGCGGCTTCAACCGGCACCGGGTCCGCCGCCGTCTCGGCGATTTTCCAAGCCAGCTGATCGGCTCGTCGCAGCCGGTCTTGTTCGGGATGAACCGTAACGCAGTGCTTTTTCATGTTCGTTCGCTCATCTGGATCGCGCCGCTATCGACGGTCGCGCCGCCGGCCGCAGCCACGGCTCGCAGCCCCCGCAACGGCGATACTTTAGTCCGTAATGGCTTGGGGCTTTTTGAGCAAGTTCCGCACGAACATCGGCGCGATAAATCCGACCACTGCGGCGATCCACAGTCCGGTGGAAATGCCCGACGAAAACAGGAACCGCCAGTCGCCGCTGGAAATCACCATGGCGCGGCGCAGGCTGTCTTCCATCTCACCACCCAGAAGTATGCCGAGAATGATCGGCACCGTTGGGACATCGAGCTTCCGCAAGAAGAACCCCAGCACGCCGAAAGCGATCATCAAGACCAGGTCGAAGGAGCTGCCTGACAGCGAGAAGATACCCACGAAAGCGATCATCGTGACGCCGGGCAGCAGCACCCGCGGCGGGACACTCAACAGCAAGACGAACAGCTTTACCATCGGCACGTTGAGGATAAGCAGCACAAAATTGGCGATAAGCAACGCTGCGATCAGACCCCACACGACCTCCGGCCGTTCCTGAAACAGCAGCGGGCCTGGCGTGATGTTGAGAGTTACCAACAGGGCAAGAAGCACCGCGGTGGTGCCGGACCCCGGCACACCCAGCGTCAGCATCGGCACCAACGCACCGCCGGCGGCGGCGTTATTACCGGCTTCCGGCGCCGCCACCCCGCGCGGATCGCCGGAACCGAACTGGGAATTGTCGCGGACGATCCCTTTTTCCGTAACATACGCCAAGAAGCTGCCCAAAGAGGCACCGGCGCCGGGCAGCACGCCGGCAATAAAGCCGACGACCGAGGAGCGCAGCATGGTCATCGCGCTACGCATGATGTCCCGTACCGGTATCCTGAGTTTTTCGAGCTTCACACCGATCGCCGAATCCCGACCGTGACTTTCGATGAAAACAAACACTTCCGTCACCGCGAACAGCCCGACAATCGCGACCAGGAAGTCGATGCCATCCATCAGGTGCAAGTTGCCGTAAGTGAATCGCGGCAAGCCCGTCGAGTTGTCCAAACCGATCATCGCGATACCCAGCCCCAGACAAGCGGCGATGGCGGCCTTGGCCTGGTTGTTGGACGCCATGCCGCCCAGGGTCGCAAAGGCAAGCAGGTAAAGCGCGAAATACTCCGCCGGACCGAACAGAAACGCGATGCGCGCCAGCACCGGCGCCAGAATGATCAAACCGATTGTGGCCAGCAGGGCGCCGACGAACGACGCGACGCCGGACAGCACGAGGGCGTCGCTGGCACGGCCTGCCTTCGCCATCGGGTAGCCGTCCAGCGTCGTCATGAGGGCTGGCTCATCTCCGGGAATGTTGAGCAGTATCGACGAGATCCGGCCACCATACATCGCGCCGTAATAGACGCTGGTCATCAGGATCAGCGCCTCCGTCGCGTTGAGGCCGAAGGAGAAGGAAAGCGGGATGAGGATGGCGACGCCATTCGTCGGACCAAGCCCCGGCAGCGCGCCAACGACGGTGCCGATAATACAACCGGCAACAGCCAGCATCAGGATCTTCGGCGTCAATGCGACGGCGAATCCCTGAGCGAGAAGCGCAAGAGTCTCCATGATTCAGTGCCTAACTCAGCAAAGCCCGCGGCAGCGCAAACAGCCCAAGGCCAAGCACAAATTTGAACAGCAGGAACAGCCCCACCGACAGGCCAACGCCGGTGAGCAAGGCTGGCGTGACCCGCGGACTGATCTGGTAACTAACGATCCCCGACGCGACCGCCGTCGGAATCAGAAAACCAAGCGGCCGGAGCGTGTAGGCGTAGCCCAGCAGCACGACCATGGCGAGTGCCAGCTTACCGATCGATCGCACGCGCACCTGTTCCTCGTCGGGACGCAGGGCAACCACCAGGCCGCAAACAGCCAACACGAGCCCGACCAGGAAAGGAAATGTCTTCGGGCCGACGGGGTCAGCCAGAAAACTCGTTTGGATTTGGGTGGCGCTCGCGATATATGCGAGCGCCACCACAACTATAATCAGACCGAATATCCGGTCAGATTTCACTGAATGACGCCAATCTCACGTGACAGCGCCTCAACCTCCAGGATGACGTCCGAAACATAGGACTGGAAGTCGTCACCAACCCGGTTGAACGGCGCCAGTCCATTGGCCTCCATCGCGGCGGCCCACTCCGGCGAATCGCCGACCTGGGCAAGCGCGTCGGACCACCGACGATAGGCGTCCTCTGAGATGTCTTTTGGCACATAGAGGCCGCGCCAATTGACGGCCACAACGTCGACGCCCTGTTCCTTCGCCGTCGGAATATCCTCAAAACCCGGAATCCGCTCATCGGTAAAGGAAGCAAGCACCCGAATGTCACCGGCCTTAAGGAAGCCAATCACCTCTGAGATGTCGCCGGTCATGGCCTGGGTAAAGCCGCCGATGGTTTGGGTAATCGCGTCAGCGCCACCATCCAAGCCGATGTATTTCACCGCCCGGATATCTTCGAAGCCCGACCGCCGCAACGCCATAAGCACCTTAAGATGGTCGAATCCACCCACGGCCGAGCCGCCGGCGAACGACACCGATTGCGGATCGGATTTTACCGCGTCCATCAGTTCCGTCAGCGATTGAAACGGCGAATCCTTGCCGACGACGATGACGCCCGGATCGGCACCGATGGCACCAAGGAAGCGAACCTGGTCGTAGGTCGCGCCGCCATAGGCATTCTGTGCCAGGCGGGTCGCCGTCGCCGAAGACGCCGCGATGATCAAATCTTCGTCGCTGCCGCGTTCGTTCACCACATGGGCGTACGCAACACCGCCGCCGGCGCCGGCCATATTGGTAACCTGGATCGGATCGTCGACGGCGCCGATGTCATGCATGATTTTGCCGATGGTGCGGCAGGTAAAGTCCCAACCGCCGCCGGGGTTTGCCGGCGCAATGCACTCGGACGCATGCGCGGTACTGGCAAGGGCCGCGGTTACGACCGCGCCCAACGCGACCTTTCTCAGGATTCCTGGAATCATCTTTTTCTCCCTTTTGTGTCTAAGCTTGTTCCGCCTGATTGGAAACTCTAGGCCCTCAAGCTGTCACGGGGCTGTCATCCGACGAAGAATCCGCTATCGGCCAACCAGCGCCGAGTTCCATCGTTCGATCAACCGCCGCCGCTTCGTCTCATCCAGATAGACCAGCAACCCCGGGCCGACGCGGATTGGCCTGGCCCGCGCCCCCAGACGCGCGCTCAGCGAACTGAACGTATTGACCCCTTCGATGTCCGGGTGGATCGCATTGAGCCCCGCATCGGTCGCCAGAATCCTCTGACCGTCAACGGAGATCAGAAAATTGAGGAATAATCCGCCGAGACCGGATGACTTGGCGGCCCGTGGGATCAACGCCACGCGGCTCATCACGATGGTGTAGTCCTCCGGCGTTATAACCCCCAAATCCGGGCGCGTGCGCGCCATCCGCTGGGCATAGGATCCGAGGATATTATAGCCCACCAGGAACCGCCCGGACGCCACCCGATCGATGATCGCGGCCGAGCTGGTATAGAGCTTTACCCCTTGCTCGCCCATGAGCGAAACCAGCCGCCAAATATCCGCCGAGTGTTCCTGATCGCGCGCCATGAACAGGAACCCAAGGCCGCTGCGCTCAACATCATAGGTCGCTACCCGACCGAAGAAAGTACTGCCGTCTTCTTCCAAATACCGCGCCAGAGCCGCCCGCGTGGCCGGCGGCGGCCGGTCTTCGAAAAACGGCTTGTAATAGACGATGACGGCGGGTTCGTAGGTGATGCCGAACGCCGCGTTGCGCCATGTTGCCCAACTCGGCAAGGCTCTTGCTTCCGCCGATTTCCACTGTGCGGCATAGCCGTCATTGACCAGCTTGATCTGCAGGTCCAGGGCGGAACTCAGCACCAGATCGGCCGTTTCCCCTGGGCCCTCCGTCTCCGCGATCACGCGCTCGAATAATGCAATTGATTGCAGGTCGTGATAGACGACGGCGATGCCCGGATACCGCTTTTGGAACCCGTCAACGATCGGCCGCGCCGCCTCGATATCCGTGGTGCTATAGACCACGACCTGGCCGTTCGGTGCGCCCACGGTGCCGTCAAGTGCCGGAAAATCGAACGATTCCGCTATTGCGGCCCGGGCGAGCCAGACTAGCAAAAGGCCGCTCAAAACAAGGATTCTGGCCAGATCAACGCGCATTGCCGCTGCCACCTTGGATGATGTCTGCTCGACGAAGCTAGTTCATCACAGCCGCTTCACACAATGGCGCGCTGTGCTTGCCCCGGAATGCCCTTCAACTCTTCGGGACTACCGGATTGGCCTATCCCGTGGCTTAACGACACACCGGCAACGGTCGAGCCCAGCGCCTCCTAGCGCTCACCTGTCCCTAGGTTTTCTTGCGCACCGCCGTGAAAATCGTCCTTAGAGCGGCTCGACAGCTTCTACCTTGCGCTTCCATGAGGTCGGCCTTGGCCGCGAACCACGTTTCGATCTCCAGGTCTTCAGGAAGGCGGCCGACTGGAGCAGAATGACGAGCGCGACGAGCCCGGCAAAGGGTATCTGTGCCCAGTTTGGCTCCGGCACGCTCCGGTGGAAGTCCTGAAAGTGGAGATACATGAAGTATGCTGTGTGGATAATGATCAGCATCCACAAAACATAGGCGCTCTGCTGCAGAAATTTCCACACGGACCCACTGAGCAACCGCTGGCTCCAATCGTTGGAGGTGAGCGCCAGGACAATTCCGTAGACGAGGGCGACGATGCCGATCACATTGGCCAGCCCGAAGCCGTGCTGGAACATGACATAGCGGTTGGTAACTGGGTGCAGCTCGTAGCCGAAGAGGCGGATTAGGTCCCATTCGACCCAACCGGCAAGGATGATGACGGTGTGGATGACCGCGAGCAGGACGCCGTAGATACCCAACTCTCGTCGCCAGGGGACGGCGGTCCGAAACACCGTCAACAGGCGTGCCAACGGCCCAATGGTCATGGATAGCCCGATCAGAACCAGGCTCATGTCCCCAACAGCCCGGTTCCAGCGGTGCATCCCTGACCATTCGGCGCGCGATTCCATGAAGACATATGTCCCGAGGCCAGCGGCGACGAGTACGACTAGGTGCCGTGTTTGCCATCGAAAGGTCGGCCGGCCCGACGGTTGGCTCGATTGTTCAGCAGTTTGGCCCATGGTCTGATCACGTCGTAGCAAGTGCGGAAGCGCGGATTGTGCGACAAAATACGGCGATTCTGTGACTAAATCCAACCTGTTGGCATGAACAACTCATGCGATCACCGCCGGGGTCGATAATGTGAGGGAATCACACGACATCGTGTACTTTGTCGTTGCGTCGGCGCGGCCAAACGGCGCCGGTCTGCCCGCCTCAACAAATCGCGGCGCCTCGCTTATGCTATGGTCATGCGGGTCCTAATTGCCGAAGACAACAGCGAGCTTGCAACGGTGCTTTCGCGGATCTTGGGAGCGGAAGGCCATGTAGTCGATATCGCGACCAACGGCACGGACGCCGATGCCTTGCTGGCGGCCGAGTTTTTCGACCTCGTATTGCTTGATCTGGGCCTCCCGCTGATGGATGGCCTCGACGTCCTGCGGCGCCTCCGGGCCCGTTCCTCCGACACCATCGTTCTGGTGTTGACGGCCCGCGCCGAACTGGCCGACCGGGTCAAGGGACTCGACCTAGGGGCCGACGATTACATCGCCAAGCCTTTTGAGGTCGAGGAGCTTGAGGCGCGCATCAGAGCCCTGCTCCGCCGCCGCGCCAGCGCCACCGGGTCCGTCATCCGTATCGGCGAGCTGGTTTTCGATGTCGCCACCCGGGCGGTCCAGGTCGCGGATCAAAATATCGAACTGCCGAAACGTGAATTGGACCTGCTCGAAGCGCTGATCCTGCGCGCCGGTCGGGTCACCCCAAAGTCAGAATTGGCCGAGGCGATATCCTCCATGGAGGACGCCATCAGCGAGGGCGCCCTCGAACTCTACGTCAGCCGTCTGCGCAAGAAGTTCGAGCCGGCCGGTTTGCACATCCGATCTCTGAGAGGACTCGGCTACATGCTTGAGGCGGTATGACAATCACCCGGCACTCGATCCGTCGCGGGTTATTGGCGTGGCTGCTGGTGCCGCTGTTCGTGCTCAGCGTCTTTCTCCTCGCCGAAAACTATTTTGAGACCATCCGCCGCGCTAACATAATCTTCGATCGGACCCTGGCCGGTTCCGCCTTGGCGATCGCCGATCGCGTCGTCGTCGGGGACAGCGGCAAGATTGAAGTGGACGTTCCCTACGTGGCCCTCGACATGCTGACCTCGGTGGCGGAGGACCGGGTCTTCTACCAAGTTGCATCGGAAGGCAGCATTGTGACCGGCTATCAGGAACTGCCGCCGCCGGTACGGCAGCTTTCCATCGGCGAGGATCCGGTGTTTTACGATGCCACGTTTCGCGGCGTGTCCATCCGTGCCGCCGCCATTACCGGCGCCGCCTCTGATGCCCGGCACTCCGTACCCTTCGTTGTCGTCGTCGCCGAAACCACCCAAGGCCGGGCGGCGCTAGCGCGGGAGGCGTTGACCCGGTCGGCTCTCCGCATCCTGGCCCTGATTCTGGTTGCCGCGGCCGTTGTCTGGCTCGGCGTCCGGCGCGGTCTGCGGCCCTTGGAGCGCCTGGTCGAGGCGGTTGAACGCCGCAGCCAGGACGATCTGCGGCCCATCGAGCATGAGACCCCGATAGAAGTCGCCAGCTTGATGCGGTCAATTAACGGCCTGATAGCCCGCTTGAGCGAGGCTCTCGCCACCCTCAAGCGGTTCTCCGGCAATGCCGGTCACCAACTGCGCACACCCCTGTCGATCATTCGCGCCAACATCGCCCTCGCACGCCGCACCAGCGATCCTCAGGAGGCCGCCGAGATGTTGGCTGCGGCCGACCGGGCGACCCAAGATGCCGAACGTGTGGTCGAGCAGTTCCTGCTGCTTGCGCGTGTCGAGGCATCGCGGGCACAGGATGAGCCACCCGAGCGGATAGACCTAAATGCGCTCGCCGAGGAAACCGCGCGAGACCGTGCCCCCGCCGCCGTAAAGGCCGGGCTCGATCTTGAGTTCGAAGCCTGCTCGGCACCGATATTCGTGCGCGCCAATCCCATA
Organism: Alphaproteobacteria bacterium; assembly: GCA_021774445.1. GTDB lineage: Bacteria > Pseudomonadota > Alphaproteobacteria > UBA6615 > UBA6615 > SZUA-147. The sequence continues at coordinate 193,649 of JAJFJA010000015.1, read as the reverse complement.
CTCTTCCGCGAACTGCTTCTCAATATCCTCAACAACGCGATTTTTCATGCCGCCCCTTGTGCGGCCATCGTTCGTGTTCGTCGGCAGGGCCGGATGGCGGTCCTGGAGGTCGAAGATGATGGCCCCGGCATGCCGGAGCCGGCCATTGCCGGCGGCACCGACCGTGCCGATGCCACCGGTCGAGCCACGGAAAACGGCGGGCCCGGGCTCGGTATCGCCATTTCCACAGAAATCGCCGATCGGTTTGGCGGGCACCTCGAAATAGGCCCGGGCAAAAACGGCGTCGGTACCCGGGTTTTCGTATCGTTTCCCGTTGTCGAAACCTAGCCGGATTTTTCGCCGGCGGCTCGGCGGAGACCCTCTCAGTCCGCGTCGGGCGGTACAACACCCTTGCGAAAGGCGAAACAGCCATAAAAGCGGCGCTCGCCCGTCTGGATCACGCAATAGGCCTGCTTTGCCCGCTCGTAAAAGGCGAAGCGTTCAACCGAAATCATCGGCCAAGATTTGCCCTCGGCCGCATCGATGACTTGCTGGACCTCTTGCTGCACGGCAGGAACTTCGCGGGCCGCTCCGACGACCTCCATTCGCGCCGCCGAATCATCCACGAATGTGTCGAGCGGCATGACCGACAGCACCGCCTCGGCCACCTCGGCGGCCGTGGTGTGATCGATCCTGAGCAGCTTGCCGAGCGTGGTCTGTCGGGCCACGGAATCGGACGGAAAGTTGGTGTCGGTGATAATCAGGTCGTCACCATGGCCCATGGCACGAAGCGCGAAGAGCACCTCGGCATTGAGCAGCGGATTTATTCCCTTGAGCATGTTTGTTCCTAGTTGGCTGTACCTTAGATGCGCATACCCGTGGCACTGTCGAACAGATGCGCCCGCTCGGCACGGGGCCGCAAATGTACCGTTTCACCTGGCTTGAAATCATGCCAATCAGGGAACACAGCGACAATTTCGTTTTCCCCGGAGCGAAATACCACAAGCGTTTCCGATCCCGAGGGCTCCACTACCGAGACCCGCACCGCAAACCCGTCGTCGGCCAAGTCGAGATGCTCGGGACGGATTCCATAGAGCACTGACTGACCGTCCTCGACCCCACAGTCGGAATCAATCGGCAGGCGATACCCATTTGCTTCGACCCGAAGACCGCCATCGCGACGGGCCTCGCCTTGGATCAGGTTCATGGCCGGCGAGCCGATAAAGCTGGCAACGAACACATTTCTCGGCTCGTCATAGAGCACCCTCGGCGTACCCATTTGCTCCACAAGACCGTCTTGCATGACCACGATCTTGTCCGCCATGGTCATCGCTTCGATCTGGTCATGGGTGACGAAGATCGTCGTCGTCTGCAAGCGCTGGTGCAACTCCTTGATTTCAGTGCGCATCTGGATCCGGAGTTTGGCGTCGAGGTTCGACAAAGGCTCGTCGAACAGGAACACCTGAGGATCGCGAACGATCGCCCGGCCCATGGCCACCCGCTGGCGCTGGCCACCCGAAAGCTGACGCGGATAACGCGCCAGATAAGGCGTGAGGCCAAGAATCTCGGCGGCTTGTTGCACCCTCTGATTCACGATTTCCGGATCGGTCCGGCGCAATTTCAGCGCAAATGCCATGTTGGCAGCGACGGTCTTATGGGGATAGAGCGCGTAATTCTGAAATACCATGGCGATGTCTCGCTCGGCCGGTGGCAAATTGTTCACCGCCCGGTCGCCGATCCGTATCGTGCCCGCCGTCACGCCCTCAAGCCCGGCGATCATGCGCAGAAGCGTCGACTTGCCGCAGCCCGACGGCCCGACCAGCACCACAAACTCGCCGTCTGCGATCTCGATGTCGACGCCATGGATGACGTCAACGGTACCGAACGACTTGTGGAGATCTTGAACCGTGACTTGTGCCATATACTGCCGTCTTCCCCTTTGGCCCTATTCTTTTTGGCCGCAATACCAAACCACCCCTCGACGGGGCGCGATGGTAGCCGATGATCCGGTCACGGGGAAGGTTGCCGCAAATTTCCCCGTACTGAGCGGCGGGGCCAGGCCAAATGGTCGCCGGGCGCCGGCACTGCCGGCCGTTACCCTGACCTTGCCCTTACAAGCTATGGTGAGAGGCGCTTTTAATGTCGGTGGGTCTTCGGGTATTGTTGGGGACTGAACAGCGCTAAACGGCGAATATGACGTCTTTTTGGGAGGATTATCGATGAAATTGGAAGTCTACAATCGGCTTATGGCCGCACAAATGAACCGGCGGAACGTGCTGAAAGGCGCCGCCGGAGCCGGCGCCATCGCCGCTGGAGCATCAATGGGGCTTGGCGGTCTGTTACGGCCTGCTCTGGCCCAATCCGGGCTGCGCGCCGAGATGCTCGGCATCCCGGGGGTCGGGGTCGGATCGCCAACCGATGCCGATTGGCAAAAGGTCGGCGCGCTCACCCTCGACGCAACGCGGCAAAACGTCGCCGAACGCGAGTTTGCCGGCGTAGAACTCACGTTCCTCGGCCTTAACAACCAGAATCTGCACAATTTCCTGTTCCGCGGCTTCCTGAAGCCGTGGGAGGCCTATACCGGCGCAAAAATCAACTGGATCGACCTGGCCCAGGCCGATTACAACGCGCGGCTGCAACAGTCGATCGCCACATCCACGGTCGACTTCGACATTATCGAGATGGGCGCCCCCTTTGAGGGCGATGTCTTGGGCAAGGGCCTCGCGTCTGAAATGCCGGACTGGGTGAAAGACCAGATCGACATGGACGACTATGTTAATTACCTGAAAGCCCCCGTCGGCACCTGGGGCGGCAAGACCTATCGCATCTCCATCGACGGCGACTGCCACAACTTCAACTACCGGACCGATTATTTCGCCGACGCCGATCTCGCCGCTGCGTGGGAGGCCGAGGGCAATGACGGCCCCTGGGAGGTGCCTGCAACCTGGCAGAAGGTGCAGGAGGTCACCAAGTTCCTCAAGGGCAAGAAGGTCGGCAGGTTCGATGCCCATGGTTATCTCGATCCGCTGAAAGGTTGGGGCGGCTTCGCCTTCTACTTCCTTGGTTCGCGGGCGACGGCTTACGCCAAACATCCGGACGATGCGGATTGGCTATTCGACGCCGACACCATGAAACCTCGGGTCAACAATCCGGCTTGGGTGCGCGCCATCCAAGATGTGCTCGACGTGCTCGACGCCCAGCCTGCCGACCAGATCAACGCCGATCCCGGCACCACCGGCTTCCAGCAGTTCCTGGCCGGCACCGGCTCGATGTTGTCCTGGTGGGGCGATATCGGCTCGAACGCACAGACCTCCGACACCTCGGTCGTCGGCAATGACGTCGCCTTCTCGATCCTTCCGGGATCCGACGACGTCTACAACGCCAAGACCGGCGCCTGGGACACCCTGGCATCGGGCCCGAACTACGCGCCCAACATGGCCTATATCGGCTGGGGTGTTTACGTCATGGCGCGTGTTGACAGCGATGCCAAGAAGCAGAAGGCGGCCTGGTCCGCGGCCGCCCATATCGGCGGTAAGGACATCTCGCTTTGGACCGCGGCCTACCCGTCCGGGTTCCAGCCTTACCGGAACTCGCACTTCGACATCCCTGAATGGGTCGGCTCGGGTTATGAGGAGGCGTTCATCTCGAACTACCTCGCCTCTCAGGCGGATTCCTACAACCATCCAAACGCCGCCATTGAGCCGCGCATCCCGGGTATCTTCCAATACTACTCGGTAGCCGAGGACGAATTGGCGAAGATTTATGCCGGACAATCCGGTGCCCAGGAAGGCGCCGATAAGATCGCCGCGGCATGGGAGAAGATCACCGACCAGATCGGACGCGAGAGCCAGATCGCCCTGTACAAGGCGTCCCAGGGGATATAATCGACTAACGTCATCGGGCCGGCGGTCTCCCCGCCGGCCCATCCTTTCATAGGGATTATTTCATGGCCGTGCCCGGGCAGTCTGAGGGCGATCAGCTACATACCGTTGTCTCCGACCACATGTCGCCGAGCCGCATCCTGGCGGGGCGGGCACTCCTATGGTTGGCTGCGCTTCAACTACTCGTCGTGCTGATCGTCCAAGTTCTTCACAAGCTGGAGGCCATCTCCATCGGCTTCGTGAACTGGCGCCCGTTGCTCTATGCTTATGTCTTCTGGGCCATCGCTCTGTGCGTGTCCCAGGTCTTGGTGCGCGGCGAACAGGGCAAACGAGCGCTTTTCGTGCTGCCGGCGGTTCTTTTCGTCGTTTCCATGGTGGTCTTCCCGCTGCTTTTCGGGCTCTACATCTCATTTACCGATTGGAATCTCTCCTCACCGACGGGACCAAAGTTCAACGGCCTCGCCAATTTCCGACAGATGTCGGGCGACCCGTTTTATTGGAACGCGCTTAAGAACATGGTCTATTACGTACTCGCCGTCACCGTCGAGTACACCATCGCCTTCGGCCTCGCCTTGCTGCTCAACGCCCAGGTCCGCGCGCGTAAATTCTTCCGCGTGGCGTTCCTGCTGCCCCTGATGCTGTCGCCGGTGGCCGTGAGCTGGATGGTCGGCAAGTCGATGATGGAGGTCCGTTTCGGCCCCCTGGCAAATCTCGGGCGATTGCTGGGTTGGGACAACCCCTCCTTTTTCGGCACGCCCGAACTCGCCCGTATGACCATCATGCTCATGGACGCCTGGACCTTCATCCCGTTCATGATGGTGATGATTCTTGCCGGCCTGCAGGCCTTGCCGAAAGAAGTTCAGGAAGCCGCCAAGATCGACGGCGCTACGCCTTGGCAGGGTTTTTGGCAGGTGACGTTCCCGCTGATGCTGCCCGTCAGCATCACGGCCATCGTCATCCGCATTATTTTTAAACTCAAGCTCGCCGATATCATCATCAACGTCACGTCCGGCGGCCCGGGAGGTGCCACTGACTCCGTTACCAGCTTTATTTTCCGCGAGTACCGAGACCGCTCCAACGTCGGCTACGGCACGCTACTGGCGATGGTCTATCTGGTGTTGATTATCATCTTCGTGACCACGCTCCTGAAGGTGGTAAACCGCTGGACACGCCAGTTCCACCAGGAGGGCGCCGGATGACCGATCAAACAGCGCAAATATTCATGGACACGAATGCCGACCTAGCGTTCCGTGCAAAATGGTATTCGAAACGTGCGCTGATTTATGGCGCCCTGGTATTCTGGGCCTTCGTCAGCCTCTTCCCAATTTATTGGACTGTTACGACATCCTTCAAGATCGCGCCCGATGTCATGCAGGGCAGTCTGATCCCTTGGGTCGATTTCCTGCCGCAATGGCGTGGCTGGCGCTCGCTAGGTCTTTCCCCCGACACCATTTTTTCAACATCGACCGTGCGGGAGGAGTTCCTAAAACGCTTCACCAACAGCACCATAGTCTCGTTGAGCGCGTCGCTACTTGCAGTGGTGCTGGGTTCACTGGCGGCCTATGGCCTCAGCCGGTTTTCCTACCGTTTCGGTTTCATGAAAAACAGCGACATCTCGTTCTTCTTCCTCAGCCAATTGATCCTACCGCCCGTGGCGCTCGCCCTACCGTTCCTGGTCCTTTACAAAGAACTCGATCTGCTCGACAGCCGCATCGGCATAATTCTTCTTTACACCCTGATGGTTCTTCCCCTGGTCGTCTGGATCATGCGCGACCAATTCCGTGCAATACCGGTCGAGCTGGAAGAAGCGGCGTTGGTTGATGGCCTTTCCGTGTGGGGTGCATTTCTCCAGATCGTATTGCCAATTGCTCTTCCAGGCATGGTCGCCGCTTTTATTCTCGCGCTGGTCTTGACCTGGAACGAGTATTTCTTCGCGGCACTCTTGACCAGCACCGACGCCAAAACCTTGCCGGTCATGGTAGCCAGTCAAACCGGCAGCCAAGGCATCAATTGGTGGTCCATGGCAGCGCTCTCAGGCGCCGCCATCGCGCCGCTCGTCGTTATCGGAATTGTGCTCGAACGCTACATCATCAAGGGCCTAGCCGCCGGCGCCGTCAAATAGGTCCGCCCGCTCCGACATGTCCGACGCGATTTTCGACGGTCCCATCATCGACACCCATTTCCACCTCTGGGACTATGCGCTGGGCGTACATCCCTGGCTCGCACCGGCGCCGACGGATGACGGGTTGGGGGCGCTGCGCAAGAGTCATTTGCCCGCCGACTACGAACCACTTGCGAAGGCCGCCGGCATCGTCGCCAGCGTTCACATCGAAGCCAACTGGCGCCCCGACGATCCGGTCGCAGAAACCGCCTGGTTGACCGGACTCAACCGTCCGAAAGGTGTTGGCGACCGGCTCGTGGTCCACGTGCCGCTGCTCGACCCCCGGGCGGAATCCATGCTGGAGCAACAGATTGCCTTCGATGATGTCGTCGGCGTACGGGACATACTGACCTGGCACCCGGACCCCGCATGGACGCGCGTCGACTCCAACACCCGTATGGATGACCCGCTATTCCGCCGCCATTTCGCACGGCTCAGCAAGTTGGGATTGCACTTCGAACTCATGATTTCACCATGGCAAGCAGCAGAGGCCTTTCGCTTAGCCGCCGAATTTTCCGACACTGTGTTCGTCCTGAACCATTGTGGCAGCCCGATGGATCGCGATGCCGACGGCATGGCACGCTGGCGCGATGGGATACGTCTGTTGGCCAGCGCCCCGAACGTTATCGTCAAGATATCGGACCCGGTCGCCTACGACCCAGCATGGACGCTCGACAGCCTGCGCGCGATCGTTCTTCACTGCATCGACTGCTTCGGACCGACCCGGACCGTCTTCGGCTCCGACTATCCGGTCGCCAACCTGCACATTGGATTCGCCGAGTGGCTGCGCGTTCTCAGCGCGATCACGCGCCACTTCTCCCGCGATGAGAGGACGGCAATGTTCTCCGGCAATGCCCACCGCATCTACCGGTTCTAGCCGCCCAAACCCGGCGCGCGCGTAAGGTCAGCGCCCCATATACTCGCGCCGGGCGATTTGGTCGTGCAGCGTAAACCAACGCCGCGCACTACCCCCCTCGCCGGCCTGTGCCGCTTCCAGAACGATGCGGCGCATCTCCGCCAGCCGCGCCGCGGGCAGCGCGGCGTTGTTATCAAGTTCACTGGCGAGCTCGAGGAAGCGGTCCGCCGCCGCACGCCCCCCAAGCAATGGCGCAACGTCCTCATCGAGGAACCGGTCCCAAGTCAACGTCGGTTCGTAGCAAAACCGCGCGAATGCCAGATAGCTGATTTCGACGGTAGCGTAATAGGGCGACGGCTCGCCCCATACGGTCAGGCCCTGCATGCCGACCGCCTGGCTCTTTTGCGCCATCTCGGCAAAGGTTTTAGCGTTGAGGGCATACCGCTCCGTGCGCTCATCACCGTTCCATTGGCAGGCAAACTGGCAACGCAGCACGTTCGGCTGGGTCGGCAAGCGGCCCACATACTCGGCCGTCAGCTCGCGCTTGAGTTTGCTCCAGTAAGACTTGTTGGCGGTGTGCTGATAAATGCCGCCGGGCGGCAGGGACGCGGTCGTCGCATGGGCCGCCGAATCCAACAGGTTGTCCCATTGCAGTTCGCTATATAGCCACAGATCGTCGCGCTTGGACTTGGCGGCGTCAAACAAGCGCGGAAAATTGTCCGCCATGTCGACATGGGACCAGGATTCCCCGGTGTCCGCCTGGCGCCGCACCGCCGCCTCGCGGTCCTCGCGCCGAGCCACACAGCGGTCACAACCGCAGACGCCGTAGTCACCGCTTTCGATGTTGATGCCGCCGATCTCGAAGGTCTCGGCGAGCCAGGACACGGCCTCCGTCATCCAATCCATCGTCTCCGGCGCCGACGGACATGCCGACACCGTGTAGTCGGAGCGCGGGAAACTCAGCGGAAACGCCAGATCCTCGAGCTGGAAGCCGACTCCCTTCTCCATAGTGCAGGCGAATTGCGGATTGGCCTTGAGCCAGGTCGCGAGGTTATAGCGATGCTCGCCCTCCCAATAAACCCCGCCATAGGCGCCGATGGCGATGCCGGGGAGAATGCGCACGCCGCGTTCGTTGGCATAGCGGCATAGCGCCTGAGCGCTCTCGATCCCACCGTGGCTATCGCGCAGGAAGCCATAGATAACGACCGCCGCGATCCGGTTGAGGCTGCAATAGTCGACCAAGCGCTTATAGTCGGCAAGAAAACCGGATGGCGGCTTGCCGTAAGGGTTGAAAACGCCGATCTCCTGATGCCCGATTTGCGACAGTTCCCAGTTGGTCGAGTGATCCCAAGTCCAAAATGTTCGGTATGCCAGGCCCGGCCTCATCTCGATGGCCTCGGCCTCGACCCTGAGCCGACCGCCGCTTGTCTGCCCCCGCTTGAGCAGTTCATCGACGCCATAGATGACGCCGGAGAACGGCCCACCCGCGACCGTGACGACGGGACCACCCTCGTCGCCGCGATCAGCATCTATTCTGAACGCCCCCTCCGGCAAACCTCGGTCTTCCTGCAGCCGCAGCACCGGAACCCGTGCATTCTGGTCGACCGGGCCACGGTGCCAGTCGATGGCCGAGAGACTACTTTTCAGCCGCCGCACCGAATGTGGAAACCTGTCGCCGCCCTCGATGCAGACGCGGCCGCTGAGTTCAATCCCGTCCGTCATGTTAATTTCCTCGCCGTCGCATCGTCGTTGTAAGTTAGAACCACACTAAACCTAGTCCGGCGCGAGATGAATGACCGCACTGGCATCGTGCGATCGTACGCAAGCATCAACCAGCGCCATGGTACCTAGACTGGAGGAAATGTCGGTCTCCAGAACCGTATCTTCGCCGGCCGCATACCGTTGCAGGTTAGCCATTACGGCCGCAAAGGCATCCGGCATTCGCGCACCTTCTAGGTCGATGTCGCTCCAATCCCCGCCTTCATGGACCAGGCTCAAGCTCTCCGGCGCGCCCCCCGAATAATGCAAGAGATACCCCAGGCCGATGACCGCCGCACCTTTCGTGCCTTCGAGACGAAATGTCGCCGCTTCATGCCGCCTGCCCCATTTGTAGGTCTGGTTTAGATTGAGGCAGCAGCGAATACTGTCCCCATAGTCGAGGACGATGCTCGAACGAGCGTCTTTGAGGTCCGGATGATCCGGGTGACGCACGCATTTTGCGTACACCGCCGTCGGCAACCCCAGCTCCGCCCTGATCCAGTCCAGATAGTGGATGGAATGCGCCGGAATCTCAACGTGATCCAAGTCACGCAAGAACGGCCAATCCTGCCAGGGACTGTGACAGGCGAGCCGGACCTCGACCTCGAGCGGTGTTCCGAGAAGACCCTTTGCCAAGGCATCGCTGACGGCAACCATCGCCGGCGTAAAGCGAAGTTGAAAATTGACAGCCGCCGTCGCTTCCCTCTCGGTCAAGATACGCGCCAGCTCACGCGCTTCGGCCAGGTTGGTGCCGAGCGGCTTCTGTATCAATACCGTCGCGCCCCGCGGCAACTGCGGCAAGACATCGACAAGTGCATGCGGCGGCAGGGCGATATCGAAGACATTTCCCCCGTCCGCAACGAACGCCTCGGCCAAACTTGAATGAACCACCGGGACGTCGAATTCCGCCGCCAGCGCCCGCGCTCTGTCATGGTCGCGATCATAGATACCGGCTACCGGAAGGCGCCATTTCTCGTAGGCGGGCAGATGGGCGCTACGAACGACACCACCCGCGCCGATGATGGTAATCGGCCGCGGCGCGGACGGCATCGGCCACATCTGACGCAGATCGGCAAATCCTCTGCTCATCGCCTATCAGCATCCTTCGTTGCGAATCCTAGGCGGCCCACAAGGTGACAAAACGGGTCGGCCAGGGATAGTCTATTTCACGCGACATGCGAAAGTCTCCCTGCGCCTGGGCCGGGGGCGGAAACTGAGACAAAGGCCTGTTCCCATGACCACGCCATCCTCGATAATCACCGATATCGACTTCGACCGCGACGGCAAGCAAGTAACGACATTGAACTTGCCCCATTCGCCCCACGAAGACGCCTGGGGTGTCATGCCGATCCCCATCGCGGTGATCAAGAACGGCACCGGCCCGACGGTGCTGATGGAAGGCGGTAACCATGGCGACGAATATGAAGGGCCGATCATCCTCGGCGAAATAATTCGCGACCTCGATCCGGCGGAGATTCAGGGCCGGTTGATTATCATACCGGCTATCAACACGCCTGCCGTCGTGGCCGGGCGGCGCACCTCGCCAATCGACGGCCTCAATTTTAACCGCTGTTTTCCGGGCGACCCGCGCGGCACCATGACCCAGCAGATCGTCCATTATGTGCACGACATATTGTTTCCCCTATCCGATGCCTTCTTGGATCTCCATTCCGGCGGCTCGTCCCTTGACATCCTGCCAAGTGCCATCGTCGAGCCATCCGGCGACGCCGGTCTTATGCAAAAGAACCTGGCCGCCGTGTCGGCTTTCGGCGCACCTTATACCGTGGTGCTGAACAATCTTGGCGAAACGCGTACCTCCACCGCCTCGGCCGTACGGGCCGGCCTGATCACAGTTGGCACCGAGCTTGGCAGGGGTGGCACGGTCTCGCTCGACGCGCTCGAGATCGGCCGGCGCGGCGTTCGAAATGTGCTGTCCCATCTCGGTGTGATGGAGCTTGCGGCGACACCGCAATCGACGGTGGGGCAAAGGCGTGTCGTACGCGTGCCTGATGCTGCCGGCTACGTGTATGCCCCGGCGGCAGGTGTCTTCGAACCGTTCCATGAAAAGGACACTGCCGTCACTCAGGGAGAGCCCGCGGGCCGAGTGCATTTTCTCGATGACCCCGCGCGCCTGCCGGTTGCCGCCTACTACAAATGTTCCGGCAGGCTGTACGCACGCCGCCAACCCGGCCGGGTCGAACCCGGAAACTGTGTCGCCGTCGTCGTCGTCGACCATGAGCCGCAGGAGGACCACTAGCTGAGGGGGATGAGGCACGAAACCGCCGAAATCACCTGTAGCGCGGCAGGATCAGTCCACGTCCCGCGGCCCCTCCGTTCGAAGCGTTCTCTCGACGTCCGGCCTCGTCAGCTGTGCCTGCCGGTCTTCCGGTAAACTGACATGCAGCGCAGCGGCGGCATTGGCATAATTCAGGGCCACGGCAAGCTCATCGCCATCCGCAAGCCGAGCGGCAAGCCCTCCGACGAACACGTCGCCGGCGCCGTGGGTGCCAAGCGCCGTAACCGATTTACCGGGCAATGAGTGGACGGCCGTGGCAGTTACTGCCGCCACACCTGACGGACCGGCCGTGACGATACTCGTCGGCGCGACATCCAATAAGCGTTTCGCCGCCGCCGCGCCACTCTTCAGGTCCGTCACCGGCCCAACGCCCATCGCGTCGGCCTCGACCGCATTAACGACAAGAATATCGACAAGCCCGGCAAGCCCCGGCGCCAAGGCCCGAGCCGGCGCCGCGTTCATGAGCACCGTACCGCTATCCCGCCGCGCGGCCCGCGCCGCGGCGATGTTAGCCACGTCACTCACTTCATGTTGCAACAGCAAGATCTTCGCCGAGCCAATAGCCGGCCCTGCGCGCCGAACATCGCTCTCATCCATCGACAAATTTGCCCCGGACACGATCACCGCGCCGTAGTCTCCGGTGTCGTCGACAATGGCCACACTCATGCCGGAACCAGCGGCGTCGGTTCTCCGGATGTGGCCAATGTCGATATCCGCGTCTTTGAGATAAGCCACCAGGCGATCGGCAAAATCATCACGGCCAACGCAGCCGATCATCGCCACCGAGGCGCCATGACGCCGCGCGGCAACCGCTTGGTTGCACCCTTTGCCGCCGACTTTGGACCACCATCGCGACCCAACTAACGTTTCGCCCTTCTTCGGCCGATCCGGCGCCTGAACCATAATGTCGAAATGCAGGCTGCCCAGGACGACCACCTGCCGGTCGTTACGAGTCATCGACGCACAGCGTCATTATGGCGGGACTGGCGCAAGGCAAAGTCCGCGTTAGCCGGACGTGGATCCGAATATCGCTTGCTGCACGATCCGGTGCGCCGCAACCGCATCTTGCCGGGCAAGCGCCGCGTCGAGTGCGTCGTCCGGTATTCGGTCCAGCGCCCGATACATGCCTTCGATGGTCGCGATGTTGGCCTCTGATTCGGCCACCGGATCCATCCCGGATACATCCGGAAAGGTGTCGAAATAGAGCGCCCGGTCGTACCCGTCCCGTCTAATTTGCCGCAGCAACTCCATGGTCTGGGTGGTGTGAACAGAACCCACCATCAGGCCGTCATCGCGCTTTCCATAGCCGTCGTTCATATGCAGGCCGAGCAACCGGCTCCGGCGGTTCACCATGGCGGCGGCCAGCGCAGGACTTTCGTCAGCCTGAAATACGTGGCCCAAATCGAGAGTCACGCCGAGGTTGGCGCAACCCGCCTCATCGATCGCCAGCAACGTCGCCGCGACATTTGGGATAATATAGACGGAGCGTGGTTCATTCGGTTTGTATTCGATCGAAATTAGGCAGTCGGGGTCGTGCTCCGCGACGGCCCTGATACCCTCCACCTCGAGGTCCCAAAGGCGCGCATAATCCACCTCGAACGGATAGTCGAACCCATCCTGCCCCGGCCAAATCGTCATCAAGTCACCGCCGGCGGCGCGGACGGCATCGATGCCACGCTTCGTCAGATCGATACTGCGGCGCCGAACCGCCGGGTCGGCATTGGTGAACGCACCGGACCGAAATTCAGTATCGCTGTAATAGCGCATGGCGAACCCGTTCAAGACCAGACCAAGGTCGGTGATCCGGGCGCTGAGCTCGCGAGCGTCTAGGCTGCCGATATGGTCCGGGTAGTTCAGGTCGACGGCCGAAAGTCCACGCACCGTGGCCGCCCGTTCCATCAGTTCGAGCGGTGTCGGCGCACTGTTTTTGCCCGGCCAGTGCAACTCAGGACGGGTCACGAACGAATTGAGGCGCGCCGCGAACCTTGGAAGTTCTGTCATGTTCCGATCTTATCCCGTCGATGTTACGGCAGCGTTTATGACTGAGGTCGCGGTGAAAGCAAAACAGTTTCTAGCGGTCGATTTCTCTGTCAACAATCAGCCGGTAACCGCGACCAGCGATACATCATTTTCCGGTGCCTCGAAATACGCCGGATAGATCTCCGTCACCTCGTCAACAAATTTGAGAACACGACGTAGATGGGTGCGCATCGCCTTCCCCGCCGCCTTGACGTCTCCGGCATCGATCGCCGCAATGATTGCGCCATGTTGATCGGCGATCTCTCCAACATTCCTTTCGACCGTCGCGAGCATTAGGTGCCGGTATCGATCCATATGTATTTTTGCCCGCCTAATTTCCTCCCACATGCCCGGCAGTCCGGCATGTACGGCGATCACACGATGAAACGCCTCATCGGACCCATAAAAGCGCACCTCATCGTCAAGATCCGCGAGGACCTCCTGAAAGGCGACCTCCGCTCGCAGCTTCTTGACCACCTCGTCCCGCTTCTCTAGTGCCGCAACGCGCTTCACAAGGCCAACTTCCAAGACCTCACGCATGAATTGCGAACTTTCCAAGTCGATCCGACGAAGCGGTGACACCATCGTCCCACGCTGCGGATAGATATCCACCAAACGTTGCGTCGCCAATCGGGCCAGCGCTTCGCGTACTGGAGTACGACTAACACCTACCGTTTCCGCCACCTTCTTCTCCGACAAGGCATCGAACGGCTTGAGCTTGAAAGTAATAATTTGATCACGCACGAGATCGTAAACCAAGTCAGCGAGCGAGGTTGCCCCCACAGGACTCACTCGCGGCCTCACAACAGCGCTCACAGCGAGACTCCCATCATCAAATGCTTGACACCCGCATTCCTTCCATGAAATGCCGCCTCAACAAGAAAAACAGCAGGACCGAAGGAACGCTCGCGATTATGGTTGCCGTCAACACCACGTTCGGACCCGTAGAAGAGTAACTTCCCTGGAACACCTGAAGGGCATTCATGATCGATCGAACCTCCGTTCGATTCCCCAAAACGGTGGAGAACAACAGGTCGTTCCATATCCAAGTGAATTGCAACAAGAAGGTTGCCGTCATTGGGCCTCGGCAGTTCGGCAAGATAATATGCCAAAAGACACTGAACTCTTTGGCACCGTCCATCCGTGCCGCTTCATCCATCTCCCTTGAGAGGCCATTCATATAGTTCCGCAAAACCAAAACAGGGAATGGAATACATATCGCGGTGTATATTAGGAGCATCCCAAGTTGACTATTCAGGATACCAAGCTTTTGGTAGCCAAAAAATAGCGGTATCAGATACATCTGAAACGGGAACACCGTGCCCGCAAAGATCAACATGAACCAAAAATTCTTGCGCCTAAAATCAATCCTGGAAAGACCATAGGATGCCAGCGCTGCGAAGAACACCGCCAAGCCCGCACCAACCACACCGTACAACATGGAATTAAGCAAACCCGCTCCCATTTTCGCCTGCTGCCACGCAACGACGGCATTGCCGAAAACCGGCGTTATCCCGCTCGGCAGGGACAATGGATGGTTTACCGAATATTCCTCCGTCGTCTTAAAGACGGAAATTATTAGATAGTAGAACGGCACCAGCCAGATGGCGCTGATAAAGATCGCGAAGATAAATTTGACCGGCACCCCTTTTTGGACAACTTGCTGTTTGGCTGCCAGTGCCTCGAAGTCGAGATCTTGTATCGCTACGGTCATCGCACCGCCCCTACCTGATCATCTTGTCGACGCGATGCTGCAGTAGCGCTTGCAGCCAGGTGACACTTAGCACAACCGCACCAATAACGACGGCGATCGAAGAGCCGAACGCCCAAGAGCCTTTCTGGAACGCTTCAAAATACATGAAGACGGCAAGCGACAGAGTGCGGAGTTCCGGATTTGCCGCACCCATGATCCACAGGAGATCGAAGACCGTAAACCCGGCGAGAACCGACAGAATGGTGACGACCAGCAGCGTCGGCAAGAGCAACGGAAGGATAATGCGCACGAACACTTGCCCGCTCGAAGCACCGTCGATGCGCGCTGCTTCAAGCGGATCTTTTGGTATGGCACTCAATCCCAGCAGGATAAGGACCATCACCAGCCCGACGGTCTGCCAGACAAAGGTCGCGATAATCGCCGGAGTCACCGTGTCGCTCTGATAAAGCCAGCCGATGTCGACCTCGCCGCCAGCGAAGAACGACAGGAAACGGTTTACCACCCCATCGGGCGCATAAACATAAAACCAGATGACGCCGACGGCCGTCGGCGCAAAGATCCGCGGCAGAAATATGATACTCTTGAAAGTCCTTTCAAGGGCGACGCCACGCAGAAACACGGCCAACCCAAAACCGATCACAAGGGGAAATATGATGGAGGCCCCGACCCACAAAGACGTATTGTAAAGGGCGTCCGCAAACAAACGGTTTGTCACCAGTTTCACATAGTTAGCCGTACCGGCAAATTCGTCCAGTCCCTTAAATTTTTTCCACCGCGTAAAGCTGAGAAAAATATTGTAGACCACGGGTGTCAGCAGGAATGTCGTCACCAAGAGGATCGCCGGTGACATGAACGCAAACGCGACCCAGAAGTTACGTCGCTGCAATCGTCGCTCATTAGCCTCGATTTGCGACCAACTTATCCGCTCCAACAACTCATTGTTGTCTGCACTCAAATGCGTGGCCGCCATCATTCATACCTTAGACAGGAACGCGTGGCCGGACGAATGCCCGGCCACGCGCACTCGCTAGTTGTCCGCCCAATATTCAGCGTTTAGTTCCTGAATATTGGCCATAACCTCATCCGCCGTCTCCATGGTGGGATCGAGCATGAAGCGGTTTAGCTCGGCAACCACCTCCCCTTGGATATCTCCCGGCACAGCTTCCCACCAACGATCGATCGCCAACGTGGCGTCCGCGGACACCTGCTGATTGACCTCGGCGACGAGCACGTTCGGCGGCTCGGCATTGCTGTTCCCAATCGAATTTCCGGAAGCTTCCGCCCACACATTCGCGCCATCGACGGACACGAAATACTTCAGAGCCTCAACGACTTCCGGCTTATCCAATGCCCCTTTGGAGAGCACGATTGGACCGCCTTCGACAATTACCGAAGCTGGCAGCGACGGATCTTGGTTCGGCATGATGAACACGCCAAAATCTTCACCGGCCGTCATACCGGCAGCCTCGATCAGGCCGATGGCCCAGTCGCCGATAAGGTAAATGGACCCCTTACCACGCGCAAAATCAGCGACCTCTTCGTTAGATCGCGGATCGGAAAAATACCCCTTGGCATACCAATCCGACCATATTTCGAAAGCATTGCGCACGGCGTCACTATCATAGGCTACCGATCCATCATGCAATCCCCGGTAGGCTTCCGGATCCGTTCGGATCATGAATTCTTGGAACCAAATAAAGCCGCGCCAGCCATCCTGGACCGTCGCATGGAACGGCGTAAATCCGGCCGCCTTCAGTTTGTCTGCGGCCGCGATGAGGTCGTTCCAACTCTCCGGTTCCTCGACGCCGGCTTCGGCGAATTGCTCTTTGTTGTAAAGCGCAACCCATCTCGACAAATGCAAGGGAACGCCATAGATGTGGTCGCCCACTTTATAGAAATCTCTCGTGCCTTCGGAGAAATCGCCGCTCGCGATCAAATCATCCCAGAGACCATCGAGCTCGGCGAGCGCCCCGGTTTCGACAAGTTCCGAAAAAACACTGCCGGTCCACCAGGTGAACATGTCCGGCACGTCGCCGCCCGCTATCGCCGACTGAATAAAGGCCTTGTACTGCTCGGGGGTCGAATAGGCGACTTGGGTAATCGGATTACCCGTCGCCACGCCGGCCGCGTCGCCGACTGTTTGCAGAGGTTCCGACCAAAAACCCTTATCGTGGAAGAGTTGAATTTCCGCCGCGAGGGCGCTCGTCGCCCCTGTCACTAGCGACCCTGTAATCACCAGAGCCGTTAGGTTTGCCTTCAAACCCATGAATTCCTCCTTCAGTTGGTTTGTTTGCGGCTGTCCGCATGGAACGGCCTGTTTCAGCATCGAACAGATGCATCCTTTCGACGTTGAATCTGAATGCCAGGGTCTCGTCTGGTTCAACCAGCCTAGGTTGCTGCATGCGGCTGATAAATTCGGTGTCTCCCACGGATGAGAACAATAAGGTCTCGTTACCCAACATCTCCGCAAAGTCGACCTTCGAAATCAACTCTATCCCGTGGCTAGGATCCACCCCATGGCCCTCTGGTACGATATCCTCCGGCCGAAACCCCGCGACGACCCGTTCGCCGCCCGTAACGACATCACCAAAGCGCGTGGACATGATTGGCAGGCGAAGATGTCGGTTCTCGAAATAAGCCCTGCCCTCTGATAGCCCTACGACGCCATCAAAGAAGTTCATTTGAGGTGAACCGATAAATCCGGCGACGAAGCGGTTCTCCGGATTCTCAAACACATCCAGTGGTGAGCCGGTTTGTTCGATAATACCGTCTCGCATGACGACGATAATATCCGCCAGGGTCATCGCCTCGATCTGATCATGTGTCACATAGATCGTCGTGACCTGCAGGCGGCGCTGGAGTCTCTTTATTTCAACCCGCATCTGATTGCGCAGCTTTGCATCCAGATTGGACAGCGGCTCATCGAACAGGAAAACCTGGGGTTCACGGCATATCGCTCGCCCCATGGCGACGCGTTGGCGTTGCCCGCCGGACAATTGGGACGGCTTGCGGTCTAGATAGGGTCCAAGCTCTAACACACCGATCGCCCGCGCTACACGCAGCTCGATCTCCTCCGCC
The DNA here is from genome assembly GCA_021774445.1 of Alphaproteobacteria bacterium. GTDB lineage: Bacteria > Pseudomonadota > Alphaproteobacteria > UBA6615 > UBA6615 > SZUA-147. Next base: position 175,907 of record JAJFJA010000015.1, on the reverse strand, counting down.
GGCAACTTCGCCAGCTTAAGTGAGAACTCTAGATTCTGCCGCACGGTCATATGCGGATACAGCGCGTAGGACTGGAAGACCATGGCTACGCCACGGTCTCGGGACGGAACATCGTTTATGAGCCGTCCGTCCAGACGCAGTTCGCCATGCGAAATACTTTCGAGGCCGGCGATCATCCGCAAGGTCGTCGACTTGCCGCAGCCCGACGGTCCGACAAAAACGGTCAATGCTTTATCTGGGATCTCAAGGTCGATACCGCGTACGGCGATTTCCCGACCGTACACCTTCACCAGCTCCTTGAGACTGACAGTCGACATCGTCAATTCACCATGCAGGCGGGCATAGACCTCTGCGCATGTTTCTCGTTGCGGAGAAACCCACACTCCTTACATATCGTCAGCCTCTATGTGTTAGTATAACTACCATATCAACCCATCACAAGATCACCCACGACGCGGAGCAAGTCGGCGGTGCCAACCGCGGCTCGTCCACCCAACAAGCGCCGAGCGATCAAACGAGCTGCACTTCGGCGCGCGCCGCCAGGCCGCCCTCCTCATTCGCCGCCCACAGGACAACATTCTTGTCGCCATCGCGCCGTCCATTGACGGTAAATTTGCCGATGTCGAAAAGCGGGCTGATCGCGCGAAACGAGAACCGCGCAACATCGGCACCCGGTAAGTTCTCACGTACCAATTCGAGAAGCAGCGTGGCGATCAGCGGCCCATGAACCACCAGTCCGGGATAGCCTTCCACATCCCTGCAATAGTCGCGGTCTAGATGTATTTTGTGGGTATTGAACGTCAGCGCCGAATAACGAAACAGCAAGCTTGGCGTCGGCACGATAGGCGTCGAGAAATCCGCATCGGCTGGTGCCGCGGGCGGTTTCGGCGACCGCGCACCGGGGACCGGCGCTTCGCGATAGACGATATCCTGTTCCTCGCGCAGGCAGAGCCGGTCACCGATCGAGATCCGGTGCTCGACCAAAACAAAAACCAGCCGGCCGGATTTGCCTGCCTTTTCCGTGATCTCTTTTACGGTCGAGACCCGACGCCCTGGCTCACCAACCGTCAAGCGGCTCAAGAATTCGATCCGTCCGCCTGCCCACATGCGGCGCGGCAGGTCGACCGGCGGCAAGAACCGGCCGAGCGCCTCATGGCCGTCGGCAGCTAGTTTTGAGCTCGGCGTCACCGGCGTGAAATAGACCCAATGCCAAGCCGGCGGTATCGGCGTGCCGACGTCCGGCCACGACATATCCTTGTCCAAGGTCGCCGCGGTGGACGCGAAACGGCGCGGCGTCAAGATATCGTCAGCAATTTCTTGACGTCCCACCCAGGATTGCAGGGACTTAGGCGGGGTCATGGACGCGGTCTACACTTGTCCCGCCCGGCGCGGTCATTTTGCCCGTCGTTTACTGAAATCGGGATCCCAGTCGGGAACCTTGAGGTCCAAGGGATAGCCGCAGCCATAATCGTAACTCGGCTTGACCACGTATTTGCGGTCGAACGTCGTCCAACGATAGGGTTCGCCCGCCCGCACTATGTAAGGCCAGTCAGGGTGTGCGAACAGCGGGCGCCCAACCGCGCATAGATCGGCGGCGCCGGCGGTGATCGCATGTTCGGCATGTTTTCCTTCCGAGATCCCCCCATTGGTGATCATCGGCAGGCCGCTGGCTTCCTTCAACACCTGAGGCATCGGTGTATCGGAATTCGGATCCCTATTGTCGGTCCAATCGAAACTGGCCCAGTGCAAAGCATCGATCGGCGCATCGGCAAGGGCTTCGCCGATCGCCCTGGCATACTCGACGCCGCCTTCCCAGGCACCGGTAAAGTCATCGACGCCATCCTGCGACAGCCGCAGGATGATGATCTTGTCCGGGCCGATTGCATCGCGCACTTTCTGGCAGGCGAGCTTGACAGCACGGACATTGTTCTCCGGAGAGCCGCCATACTGGTCGGTGCGCTTGTTTTGCTTGGCATCGATGAATTGATAATAGAGATAACCGTTGGCACCGTGGATCTCGACGCCATCGAAGCCAGCCTCCATGGCCCGCACGGCGCCTTCGGCAACGCCCTCGGCAATTCGCTCGATTTCCGCCTCGGTTGCCGCCCGCGCCGGCGGAAACGTTACCTTCGGCCAGTCTCCGGACAGTCCGCGATCATGCTTCTCGTCATCGCTATCGGTATACAGCACCCACCCGGGGCTCTGCCCGTCGCTGGCGGTAACCGGTTGTTCGCCCTCAAACAGGCACCGGGGATCGCTAACCCGTCCGCCATGCATCAACTGCAGAATGATCGGAACGCCCAGCTCATGCACTGCATCGACAGTCTTCTTCCAGCCCGCGACATGTTTGTCATTGGCACATCCGGGTTGGCTGAGGTAGGCCTTGCACCCCAATTCGTCATTTTCGTAGGTGCCTTCGGAAATAATCAACCCAACACCCCCGCGTGCCCGCCGTGCATAATAGGCCGCCATTTCGTCGGTCGGCGTCCCATCGTCTTCGGCTGATTGGCGGGTCAGCGGCGCCATCACAATACGGTTCTTAAGAGTAAGCCTTCCAAGTTGAAATGACGAGAAAGTCGCTTTGAAATTTTCAGCCATCCATGGGTTTCCTCAAAAATTGATCTAAGAGTGTCGGGACGGCAAACTACCAACCCAAGACATAGGGGTACAACCTGTACGAAACGAGGTTCGCGAGCGTCGGCATGCCTGATACCATCCCTTTCTCCAATGCCGACCGCGTCGCGGTGACACCCGACCCGTCCACTCCCCCATTGATCTCCAGCACCGGAAAACTGGTGTGTACGATCTGCTGAGGGGCATGATCGTTATTGAAGGCGCCGCGTTCATTGCGGCGCCGCTCTGCGGAATGACACTGGCGCAATTGGGCGCCCAGGTCATCCGATTTGATATGATCGGCGGCGGCCCCGACTTCCGCCGGTGGCCGCTTGCCAGGTCGGGAGACAGCCTCTACTGGATGGGGCTCAACAAGGGCAAGAAATCCATAGCCGTCGATATTCGCAAACCCGAGGGCCGCGATTTGATCACCCGGCTGATTACGCTGCCGGGCCCGGACCGCGGCATGTTTTTGACCAATTTCCCCATGCGGGGTTGGCTGGCCCATGAGGCTTTGTGCAACCTCAGAGCCGACCTCATCACGGCTCAGATCACCGGCAGTCCGGATGGCCGCACGGCGGTCGACTACACGATAAATTGCGCCGTCGGCATTCCCTATTCGACCGGCACCGCCACGGCCGAGCGGCCGGTCAACAACATGTTGCCGGCCTGGGACATCTCCACCGGATTGACGGCGGCCACAGGTATCCTCGCCGCCGAGCGCAACCGGCGCAACACAGGCAAAGGACAGCTTTTAACCGTCGCACTCTCCGATGTCGCCATGGCCATGACCGGCAATCTGGGCCTGTTGGCAGAGGCGGAGTTGAACGGTCAGAACCGCCCAGCCCTCGGAAACGACATTTACGGCGCTTTCGGCCGCGACTTTGCCACCGGCGATGGTCGCCGGGTCATGATTACCGCCTTTACCGCCAAACAATGCCTGGCACTGGCGAAAGCCATCGATGCCGTGGACACGGTTGCCCAACTTGCGCGGCGGGCCGGTTTGGACCCGGCCACCTCGGAGGGCCTGTTCCAGATACGAGACGACGTCGCGAAGCTGGTGGCGCAATGGTGCGAAGCAAGACCCCTCGCTCAAATCGCCGAACAGCTCGATGCAGCCGGCGTTTGCTGGGGGCCCTATCAGACATATCGGCAGATGCTCGCCGAGGATACCCGCTGCACGACACGCAACGCGATGTTCGAGACGATCGACCAGGGCAAAATTGGGCCGATGCTGGTGCCGGGCTCCCCTCTGAGTTTTCACGACTTGGAACGGCTGCCGGTCAGCGGGGCGCCGGTGCTGGGCGAACATACGGACGAAATTCTTGCCGACATGTTGGCCCTGACTGGCGTCGAAATCGGTCGCCTGCATGATCGCGGCATCGTCGATGGGCCGCCATGATCCCCGACGGGTTGCCGGCAGATCTCAAACCCGCCATCCGACAGGCCGCCGACGCCGCGGCTATTTTCACCGGCCAAGCGATTGCCCGTCTGCAAGATCTGGTGGTCGTGGCGGGCAAGGTCGATCGCACTCGGCTGCAACGGCACCAGTATGCGGCCCATGGATGTGCCTGGATCGCGGCATATGGCCAGGCCATCGAGGTCGCGACCAACGACCTCCTCGTGTCGCCCAGCAACAGCGACCCGTTGTCGATGACGGTCGCCGCACTCGGTATATCCGAATACGCGCAACAGTTGGCCCACGGCATATCAATGAGCCAAGGCGAGCTTGTTCGGCCGGCAGATATGGATTTGATCGACGCGGCGCGCACCCTCGACGCCAATCCCGCTCTATCGCGGCTCCGTGCCATTACCGGCCGCCCTGAATATATTGCCGGATTGATCGGTCAAGTCGCAGATCTCGGCCCCGACGCTGGATACCGCAGTGATGATGACGATATTTCGCTGCGCCTTGTTCGCGACCAATGCCGGCGTTTCGTCGATACGGAGGTCGTACCCCACGCACAAGCCTGGCACCTGGCCGACGCACTCATACCCGATGCAGTCGTCGAACAAATGGCGGAACTGGGCCTTTTTGCCGTCACCATACCCGAAGCCTATGGCGGGTTGGGTCTGGGCGCGAGAGCCACGGCGCTGGTGGCGGAAGAATTGTGCCGTGGTTATATCGGCATCGGCTCCATCGGCACCCGTGCCGACATAGCGGCGGAACTCATAAGACATGGAGGCACGGAAGCGCAGCGCGCGGACTTCTTGCCACGCATCGCCAGCGGCAACGTTATCCCGACGGCCGCATTCACCGAGCCCGAGGCCGGCTCGGACTTGGCGGCGATTGCTACCAGAGCCCGTCGCCAGGGCGATCATTACCTCGTAACCGGCACCAAAATCTGGATTACCCACGGCGCCCGGGCCGACCTGATGACACTACTCGTGCGCACCGACCCCGCGGCGCCAGGCTACCGTGGTTTGACGATGCTGCTGGCCGAAAAGCCTCGCGGTACGGATGCGGCCCCCTTCCCGGCGCCGGGCATGAGTGGCAGCGAGATTCCCGTCCTCGGGTACCGCGGTATGAAGGAGTACGAGATCCGCTTCGACGACTTTCCGGTGCCCGTGGCCAACATGCTGGGCGGCCACGAGGGTGCTGGTTTCAAACAACTCATGGCGACCTTCGAAATGGCCCGTATCCAGACCGCCGGTCGGGCAATAGGCGTGGCCCGCAGCGCCTTCGAACGCGCCTTCGACTATGCCCGCGAACGTCGACAATTTGGCCGCCCGATAATCGAATATCCCCGCATCGCCAGGAAGCTGGCGGCAATGGCGAGCGAGATCGCCATGACAGGTGGTCTGATCGGTCATGCCGCAAACCAGCGCGACCAAGGCAAGCGGGCCGACATCGAGGCCGGTATGGCAAAATTACTCGCGGCACGTCTCGCCTGGAGTTGCGCCGACAACGCGCTGCAAATCCACGGCGGGGCGGGTTACGCAACCGAACATGTCGCCGCCCGCCTGCTTTGCGACGCGCGTATTCTAAGCGTCTTCGAAGGCACCGCCGAGATCCAGGCCGATATCATCGCCCGCGGTTTGGCGGCGCGCGGATAACGGGTACTGGATCACAAACGCGTGCTTGCATACCAGGCGAGCCGAGTCTTGCGGTGGCAAGGCTTGGACTGGATTGCTCGGGACCGCCGGCGTAGATACGATGCCCGGCACGGGGTCTTCTATCCAAGACGCTGCCGAGTAGAGCTTATTCGATACCCGAGGCCACATTCGGCGATATCGGGCCACTGGGGACTATTCTAGACTATTTCCGCCGCAACAACGTCGGCTGACGGTCGGCAAAAAGGGACATTGGGGAGCAGGCAATGGCGAAGATCGGTGTTGACGTTGGCGGAACATTTACGGATCTCATATTGGAGAATGGTCCGGGAAACGTCTTTGTTCACAAAGTGCCCAGTACACCGCAGGACCAATCCATCGGCGTCCTGACGGGTGTCGATGATATCTGTAAAATGGCCGGAATATCGACTGAAGATGTCGAGCTTATCGTTCACGGGACGACGGTCGCGACCAACATCACAATCGAACATACCGGCGCGGAAGTCGGTATGTTAACAACCCGCGGTTTCCGCGACATTCTGCATATCGCGCGTCACAAGCGGCCATATAATTTTTCTCTACAGTTCGACGTGCCTTGGCAATCGAAACCGCTCGTCAAGCGGCGTAATCGTATCGCCATTACCGAGCGTATCCTGCCGCCTGTCGGCACCATCGATACGGCGCTTAACGAGGACGAAGTACGCGACGCCGCGGAACAGCTGAAACAGCGTGGTGTGGAAGCGGTCATCGTATGCTTCCTGTTCGCTTTCCTGAACGACTCCCACGAACAGCGCGCCAAAGCCATCGTGAAGGAGGTCATGCCGGAGGCATTTGTCTCCTGTTCGTCCGACGTCGTTGATGTGATCCGAGAATATGAACGTTTCTCGACGACGGCGATGAACGCTTATGTGGGCCCCAGCACCGCGCACTACTTGCATAATCTAGAAACCAAATTACGCGGCCGGGGGATCAAGGCGGAACTGCGCCTGATGCAGTCCAATGGCGGCATCTCGACTGTCGAGAACTGCGCTGAGCGCCCGGTTACGATCCTGATGTCAGGACCGGCGGGTGGTGTCATCGGGGGTCGCTGGTGCGGCGGATTGTCTGGTGAAAAGAACATCATCACCGTCGATATCGGCGGCACGTCGGCCGACATCAGCACCATCCCAGATGGCCACATCAAGACCATGAACCCCCGCGACACCTATGTGGGTCAGCATCCCGTTCTGGTACCGATGATCGATCTGTCGACGATTGGTGCCGGCGGCGGGTCGATCGCCTACCTTGACAGCGCCGGCGCATTTTATGTTGGTCCCCGCTCGGCAGGTGCCGACCCGGGTCCGGTATGTTACGCCAAGGGCGGGACCGAACCGACGGTGACCGACGCCCAGGTGGTGTTAGGCCGCCTCGACGCCGACCAATTCCTCGGCGGCGACTTGACGATCGATCCCGATCTCGCTCATCGGGCGATCGAGGAGAAAATCGCCCGCCCCCTCGGCATGAGCAACGAGGAGGCCGCGCTCGGCATCATCAAGATCATCAACTCGAACATGGCCCTGGCGATCCGGGCGAACTCTGTGGCGCGCGGCTTCGATCCGCGGGAGTTGTCGTTGATGCCGTTCGGCGGCGCCGGTCCGCTTCATGGTGTCGCCCTGGCTGAAATCATTTCAGCACGCGAGGTGCTGGTACCGCCGGCCCCGGGAATTAATGCGGCCATCGGCTTGCTGGTGACCGACATGCAGTACGAATACACCCGCTCGGTTTTGGCGGTTCTAAACACGGCCGACCAGTCGGACCTCGACAATATCAACAAACATGTCGAGGAACTGACACAGCTATGTCGTGACAGCCTGACCGCGGACGGCGTACCGGCCGACAAGCAGCGGTTCCAAAAAATCGCCGAGTGCAGGTATCAGGGCCAGGGCTTCGAGTTGCGCGCCGACATGCCTGACGAACCCCTGACCATGGCCAACAAACAGCTCGTTATGGACGCATTCCATAATCAACACCGGCAGGACTATTCCTATGCCTTCGAAGATGGCGTGGTCGAGGTGATGACCTTGCGCGTGATCGGTTCCGCCCCGATCGAGCCGCTGCAATGGCCGGCGCTCGCGAAGGCGAATGGGCAGGCGGTCGAAGAGGCCTTGCTCTACAGCAGGGCGACAACCTTCGATGGCGGCGCAACACAAGACACGCCGCGTTATGATCGTGCCAAACTATTGGCCGGCCACGAGTTCGCCGGGCCGGCCATCGTCGTGCAGCACAACTCGACCACCGTGATTCCGCCTGGCTATCGGGCGCGCGTATCCGAATATGGTAATATCCACATCACCGCGACATAACGGCGCGAGACAGGAGACGTCGACCATGGCTACCAAGAAACTCGACCCGGTCACCCTGCAGGTCATTTCCGGCGCCCTAGATACCATTGCCGAGGAAATGGGACACGTGCTTTTCCGGATGTCCTTTTCTTCGATCATTCGCGAATCACAAGATTTGGGTGCCGGTCTTTTTGACACGGATTTCAATACCTTATGCGAATCTGAGTCGACGCCTCTCCATATTGGCTCTATCCCCGGCTACATGAAGGGTATCCAAGAAACCCTGCAAGACGGCGAATGGAATGAAGGCGACGTTGTCATCCACAACCACCCCTATTATGGCGCCAGCCATTCACCGGACATCGCTGTGGCGCTGCCGATATTCTACGAGGGTGAGCTCGTGGCCTTTTCGGCCAACACCGCCCACCACCTGGATATCGGCGCAGCGACGCCGGGCCTGATTATCGACATACCCGACGTCTTTGCCGAAGGCATGCTCTTCGCCGGCATCAAGCTCTACGACAAGGGCGTCCGCAACGAAGCTTTGTGGCAGTTCATGGGGAATAACAGCCGCACGGCCCAGGCCCTCAAGGACGACCTGGAGGCTCAAATCGCCGCCGCCCGCTTGGGCGTGAAACGGTTCCAGGAATTGTTGGACACCTACGGCAAGGAGACCGTGTTCGCGGCCACCGCCCAGCTCATGGCATATACCGAAAGCGTCATGCGCCAGCGCATTAGTGAAATTCCGGATGGCGAATATTTTGCCGAAGGCGTCATGGATGATGACGGCCGCAATAGAGGCAAGACCCTGCCGGTCAAAGTTTGTGTCAAGATCGAGGGCGATAGCGTCACTGTCGATCTAACCGGCTCCGCCGACCAGGTGCCCACCGGATTCAATGTCCCATTTGACGGGTCGACAAAGGTTGCCTGCTATTGCGCTTTTCGCGCCTTGCTGTTGGATGCGGAAACCATGGAAGTGCCGGTTCCGTCGAACCAGGGTTCCTTCAGGCCGATCACGGTGATCGCGCCGGAAGGCTCGATGTTCAACCCGAGGTTTCCGGCGGCGGCCGAGGCCCGGTTTACTCAGTGCAATATGATGATCGATCTGATTATCAAGGCACTCGCGCCGGTCTTGCCGGAAAAAGTAACCGCCGGTAATTCCGCCAGCCTGTCCTTCGTCTCCTATTCGGGCCTGCGGCCGAATGGCGACTATTGGGTGTTCTTGGAAGTCAACGAAGGGTCCTATGGCGGCCGACCATTTTCCGACGGCCCCGATTGCATCGACAACCTGATGGCCAATACCCGCAACAATCCGATCGAGGATCTCGGCATGCATCTGCCCATGGTCTGCGATCGCTACGAGCTGCGCGATGATGTGCATGCCGGTGCCGGCAAGTATCGTGGCGGTATCGGGGTGGTCAAATCCCAACGCATGCTGACGGACGGCTTCATTACCCATGAATGCGACCGCCATATCGACGTGCCTTGGGGTGCCTTCGGCGGGCACCCGGGTTCGGTCGGAAAGATCGAAGTCCATAACCAGAATAATCCCGAAAAAGTCGACGAACTGCCGGCAAAGTTTTCCGGTGTCCCGACCAAGGCGGGTGACGTCATGGCGTTTTACGCCCCTTGCGGAGGCGGTTATGGCAACCCGCTTGAGCGATCGGCCGAGCAGGTGCTTGAGGACGTACTCGACGATTTCTGCAGTCGCGACTATGCCTACGAGGCTTATGGCGTCGTCATCGACCCAGACCTGAAGCTCGACTTGGCCGCAACGGAACAACGTCGCAGCGAACTATCCCGGGTGGCCGCGGAATAGGATCGCAGGTGGGACCAAGCGCGTTGATCGGCTAGCCTAAGTCACGACGTGCAGGCCGCATACTCATCAATGAGAATCAGCGGCTGGCTTGCCCACGGCTTTCCGTAGTTTCATTACTTCGTCACTATCCCGCCGTTTCCCGGTCGCTTGCCACCCGAGTTTTCGGTAGAAGCCGTGGGCGCGGGTATTTGAATCGGGATTGGCAAGAAGCCAGATCTCCTCATGACTTTCCGAGAAGAGCCAGGTCTGTACACGCGTTAGAAGGTTCTTGCCTATGCCTCTGCCCTCATACTCGGGACGTACGGCGACGACTTGAACCTCACCATTGAGCCGGTCTCCCATCGCAAAACCGACAACCTGTCCCGAATCTTCGCACAACCATCCCCTCACATGCGACCTCATCGCCATCGATAGAGACTGCGGTGTAACGCCGTAATCGTCCTCCATTTCTTCCAGTGTGACCGCATTCTCGACGGTCGATAGCCTAACGGCAAATGCAGCGGGAATGTCGACGATTTGCATTTGACGGTAGCTGAAATTCATCGCAACCCCTGGAAGGCCAAAAAAAGGATTCGACGCGAGCGTGTCGCCACAGCGGCCGCTAATCGGCGCCGAACTCAGCCCGGATCGCTTGCGTATGTTCTCCCAACGCCGGTACAGGCCGTAAAATATCTTCGGTCTTACCGTCGATGCGTACCGGCGGGGCAACGATCGTCACCAGCCCCTCCGGTGTCTCCACCTCGGCCGTACGCAATTGGCCGTGACCTTGCAGATCGGCCATGCCGTTCAATCCGGCAAACGCGATGTCACTGTCCCTTAGTCTCTTGAGCGCGTCCTTGCGCTGTAGCTTCCCGAGCACCAACCGCATCGTTCGGTCCAGGGCATCGAAATTCTTCACCCGGTTGGTGTTCGGAGAAAATTCCGGGTCCTCGGCCATCGCCGGCATTTCCAAAACACCCCTGCAAAGCCGTGCCCATTCTCGCTCGTTCTGGATCGCAATCACGATCTGGCTGCCATCCGCAAGGTCATAGATGCCGTAGGGTGCGATCGAGGGATGACGAATGCCAACCCGCTCCGGCGCATGACCGCCATAGACCTGATGCAGATAAGGCACGTTGAGCCAATCCGTTATCGTCTCGAACAGCGAGGTCTTCAGCGACGAACCCTCGCCGGTGCGCTCGCGCTTGTATAGCGCCTGCATAACGGCACCGAACGCCGTCGCACCGGTGGCAATATCGCAGATCGAGATGCCGACCCGACCGGGTTCGTTCGGGCCGCCGGTGATCGAACTCAATCCGGACTCCGCCTGAACCAGCAGATCATAGGCGCGCATGCCCGAATACGGCCCGTCATCGCCATAGCCCGATATGTCGCAGGTGATGAGGCGCGGATAGCGCCTTCGCAGATCCGCCGACCCGAAGCCGGCGCGCGCCGCCGCGCCGACACCGAAATTCTGCACGAAGACATCCGCCTTCATGACGATCCGTTCCAACAGCCGGTGATCAGCCTCGTCCTTGAGATTTATCTCCAGCGATTCCTTGCCGCGATTGAGCCATACGAAATAGGCGCTGCCGCCCCGGACCACATCGTCGTAATTACGCGCGAAATCGCCGCCAGGTCGCTCCACCTTGATGACCCGCGCCCCGGCATCGGCGAGGCGGGAGGTGCAGAATGGCGCCGCAACCGCATGTTCCAATGCGACCACCAGGACGCCCTCTAGATCAGTCGCCATTTGTCACCGCTCAGTAGGAACGCGGCATGCCGAGCACATGCTCGCCGACGTAGGACAGGATCAAATTAGTCGACACCGGCGCAATCCGATAAAGCCGCGTCTCGCGGAACTTCCGTTCGATGTCGAATTCCTCGGCAAAGGCGAAACCGCCATAGGTCTGCATGCACATATCAGCGGCGGCCCAGGAGGCCTCGGACGCCAGCAGTTTGGCCATGTTTGCCTGTGGACCACATGGCTCGCCGGCATCGAAAAGGCGCGCGGCCTCTTTGACCATAAGGTCCGCGGCCTCGGTCTGCGCATAGGCGCGGGCGATCGGAAACTGAACGCCCTGGTTCTTACCGATGGGATTACCGAAGACCGAGCGCTCACAGGCATAATCGCGGGCCTTCTTGATGAACCACCGCGAATCGCCGATGCATTCGGCACCGATAAGAATGCGCTCGGCGTTCATGCCGTCGAGAATATAGCGAAAGCCCCTGCCCTCCTCGCCGATCAAGCTATCTGCCGGAATGCGGAGATTATCGAAGAACACCTCTGTTGTGGCGTGGTTGATCATGGTCTTGATCGGCCGGACGGTCATGCCCCCCTGCAACGCCTTGCGCACGTCGACCAGAAAGACCGACAAGCCGCCCGTACGGCTTTCGATTTCCGCCTTCGGCGTCGTCCGCGCCAACAGCAGCATCAAGTCGGTATGTTCGACCCGGGAGGTCCAAATCTTCTGCCCGTTCACCACATAGGCGTCGTCGCCGTCGCGGACCGCGTTCGTTTGCAGGCTAAGCGTGTCGGAGCCGCTTGTCGGTTCGGTCACGCCAAAAGCCTGAAGCCGCAATTCGCCGGTTGCGATCTTCGGCAGAAACTTGGATTTCTGCTCTCCGGAGCCGTGCCGCAACAGGGTTCCCATGATGTACATCTGCGCATGACATGCGGCACCGTTGCACCCGGCCTTTTGAATTTCCTCCAAAATCGCCGCGGCGGCGCCGATACCCAAGCCGCTGCCCCCATAGTCCTCCGGAATCAGCGCAGCCAGAAAACCGCTTTCCGTCAAAGCATCCACAAATGCTTTGGGATAACGGCGCTCGTGGTCAAGTTCCTGCCAGTAAGTGCCTGGAAACCCGGCGCACAGTGCCGCCACGGCTTCGCGGATATCCTGATAATCGTCGGCCATTATGTTCTCAGTGTTTCTCTACGATAACTCATAGATCCGGCACCGAATCAGTGCACCCAGTCTCGCGCTCGTAGGCTCTGGCAACCTGAAGTATCGTCGCCTCGTCGAACGGTCGGCCAGCGAGTTGAAACGCAACAGGCAAGCCATTATCGGAAAATCCCGCCGGTATGCTAACCGTCGGCAGGCCCAGATAGTTGAACGGCCTTGTACAATACCCGAGCGCAACAAGCGCGTTCATGAAAGTCTCCGATCCGGCCTCGCCCATTTCGTCGTATGATGGGACCGGGACCGGAATTGTCGGCGCGAACAACAGGTCCGCCTGGCTGAACACGGCCTCGTTGAACGCGGCCAAAACGGGTCGCCGCAGGTTCAATGCATCAATATAGTCAGCCGCCGGTACCATCAGGCCGGGCAGCATCCGTGCCATCGTCTGAGCGCCGTAGTCACCCGGGCGGGTCGTCAGCCATGTACGGTGAAGCGTGGCGGCCTCGGCCAAGATAATGAGCGCCGTCATTGGATTGGCAAGCTCGATCTCGGGGATCGTCAGGCGCACGATCGTCGCACCCGCCCGCTCAAGATTGCGGATACTATCGTCGAGCACCGCACCCACATCTTCGGTAACGCTGTCGAAGAAGAAGTTCTCAGGGACGGCGATGCGCAAACCCGCGATGTCATCCTCGATGGTCGCCAGATAGTCCGGCACCGAACGGTCGATGGTCATCGGATCCTTCGGATCGACACCGGCCAGTACATTCATCATTAGCGCGGCATCGCGCACCGTTCGGGTAAGCGGGCCCACAGTATCGAATGTTGTGCAGAGCGGCATCGTGCCATAGCGACTGACCCGGCCCATACTCGGCTTGATACCGACCACGCCGCAGCAAGCAGCGGGCAACCGAACCGAACCGCCCGTATCTGAGCCAAGGGCGCCATACACGGCCCGCGCTGCGACCGCGGCACCCGACCCGCTCGACGACCCACCAGTCACATAGTCGGGGTTCCAAGGGTTCAGCACATTGCCGGTGCAGCTATTATGCCCGGTCGTCCCGAGCGCGAACTCGACCATGTTAAGCCGCGCGATATCGAGCGCCCCGGCGCCGTCCAGGCGCACAAGCGCCGTCGACGTGCAGTCCGGCACGTACCCCGCCCTGATGGTCGATCCGCAGCCGCTTTCGCGCCCTTTGCGGTAATACATATCCTTGTGAGCCAACGGCACACCATGCAGCGGCCCGCTCGGACCGTACGCGGCAAGATGGGAGTCCGCAGCCCTTGCCATCGCTAACGCGGCATCTCTATCTAGGCCGGCGACGAGGTTAAGCTCGGCCCCAACGCTCTCCAGACGATCGAGGCATGCCGTCGTCACTTCGACAGAAGAAAGCACCCGCCCGGCAATCGCCTGAGCCGCATCCTCCAGGCTGAAACCAGCGATCTGAGTGTCAGGCATCCGTATTCCGCGCGTCGACCAGTGCCAGAAAAAGCTGATGGAAGGCCGCCGGTTCGCGTTCCAGCGGCAGGTCAGCCGCCGCCCGACGCACGACGGCGTTTAGATCGTCGGCGATGGCAGTTCGTCTTATTATCTCTGCCGCATCCCAGTCACCGCCATGGACATGGCTCAACCAAGTCGCCATGAATCGAGGATTCCATTCGGCCATATCTTTCTCCACAAATACAATCTCGGCACTTAGTCAATCAGGTTCGGCCGGTCACATGCTGGTAGATCCGCGTAAAGTCGCTGTTTGGTAGCGCCCTGTCCGCCGCCTGCCAAAGATCGTGCATTAGCTTGCCGATATCGCTCGGTGCGCCGATGTCGGCCACACTTTCGAGATAGAGCGCTAGATCTTTAGCCATCAGTGCGGTGCTGAACCCCGCGTCGAACGTACCGGTGACGATGCGCCTTGGAAATTTGTCACTCGTTGCCTGGTTTTGGCCCGTCGAGGCGTTCAGCACATCCAGCATTTTTGTCATATCGAGGCCATGACTCAAGCCGAATGCGATGGCTTCGGAGGTCGCGGCAAGAGCGGTGGCCGATAAAAAGTTGTTCAGCAGTTTCACGGCCTGCCCCTGCCCCGGCATATCTCCCATATGGAACAAGTTCTTCGATATCGCCTGCAGGACGGTCCGATGCTGGTCCAAAATATCGCCAGGGCCGCCCCACATTATGGACAATGTCCCCGCTTTGGCACCAGCGTGGCCGCCGCTGACCGGCGCGTCGATATACGCGATACCGCCCGCCCCATAGATGGCGTGGATGGCCCTAGCCGCGGCGATGCCGACCGTCGACAGATCGATAGCGACGCTCACCCGGCACGCCTTTGCAGCGCAAATTTCCCTCGCCGCCGCGGCTGAAATCGCCCCGTCCGGCAGGCTCAAGAACACCGTGTCCGCCGACTTCGCGATATCCGCCACGTCTCGGCCGATGGTCGCGTCCGACGGCGCCCGTTCCTTCGTGCCGGCAATGTCGAAGACAACCAGATCGTGCCCGGCGGCGGCAAGATTTTCCGCCATCGGCCGCCCCATGGCGCCGAGCCCTATGAAGCCGTAGCGTCGACCGCTCATTTTGCGGTCTCGGGATCTATCCCTTCGGCATCCAGTACCTCACGGGCAAGTCGAAAGGCCTCAACGCCGGCCGGCACGCCGCAATAAACGGTAATCTGTATCAACGTTTCTTTGAGTTCTTCGAGCGTGCAGCCGTTTCTCAGGGCGCCGCGAAAATGCACCTTAAATTCATGGGAGCGGTTCAGGGCCGCAAGAATACAAAGATTGTTAAGACTGTGCTGTTTTCGGCTTAGCGCACCCGTCGTATCGGCATCCCCCCACACCGCGCCCCAGCAATACTCGGTGATAAATTTCTGAAACTCTCGATTAAAGCGGTCGGCATTATCGAACGCTTTGGCGACATATTCCTCACCAAGGACTTCCTTGCGTGCCTTGAGGCCGGCCTCAAAACGCTCTTGGGACATCTATTCTTCTTCCTTCTCTATCAATCCGGCTGACCGGCCGACGCAAGCAAGGCGGCGTTACCACCGGACGCGGTGGTATCGATACAAAGCGCGCGTTCGATCAGCATGGGACGCCAATCGGATGGGTCGTCGATCAGCGGCAATATTGCGCCGTCGCGAGATGCCAGCGCGATCCGAACAGCACGGTGATAATCTCCCGATCGTTCGAGAATAACACCCGCCAAACTGTGGGCGCTCGCGATCGCCTTCGGCGGCGCGGCGCTAACGATGCCGAGCAGACCACCCGGCGCACCGGCGTCCGTCAGGGCATCGGACAACAGTTCCGCATCGCGGCGCACCTCCTCATCGACAACGACGACGGCCCCGTTGCCGAGCAACAAAGCAAGCGCCGCCTGCATGAGGACGCGATTGCCGTCAATACCGGCGCCCAGGCACAGGAATACGCCCCGGCCGTGTATGGACAGGCGGTTGCTTTCCCCGGTCGGCCCCGGAAGATCGATGGCCTCGGTCGGGGCGTCCGGCAAGCATGCGGTCGCGCCGCGAACGGCTTCGCGAACCACCGGAGAACAAGCCTCGGCCGCCTGTTCGAGAATGGCCCGGCGACCGGGCGTACCATCCCATTCTCTTTGGGCGGCCAGAGACGTCGATGCCACATGGGCCAGGGCGCCCACGGCCTTCGCAGGCGCGGGTCCCGACGCCTCGGCGCGCCTTTCGCCGCCCGGGCCTTCGGTAAAGCGCGCCAGGTAATGCGGCCCACCCGCTTTCGGGCCGGTCCCCGACAGACCCTCGCCGCCGAAAGGCTGCACGCCGACAACGGCGCCAATTTGGTTGCGGTTGACATAGATGTTACCGACCCGGGCCCGGTCGCATATGTCCTGCACCCGGTTATCCACCCGCGTGTGCACCCCCATCGTCAAACCATAACCACGGGAATTGATGGTATCGACCAGATCATTCAGGTTTTTGGCCTCGAAGGTAACGACATGAAGCACAGGCCCGAATATCTCCCGCTCAAGCTCATCGATGCCCTGCAACCTGTAAACTGCAGGAATAACGAAGTGGCCATTCCGGCCGCTATCATCCGGTGGGGTGATTCGATGGATTAGACGGCCGTCCCGCTCCATCGCGCGACAATGGGCCTCGATGCCCTCTCTCGCTTCCACGTCGATGACCGGCCCGATATCGGTCTCCAGGTTCCACGGATCGCCGATGCACAGCTCGTCCATCGCGCCCTTTATCAGGGCCAAAATTTTGTCGGCGATATCCGACTGAACGAAAAGAACCCGTAGGGCGGAGCAACGTTGCCCGGCACTTTGGAAAACCGAGGTGACGATGTCGCGCACCGCTTGTTCGGGCAGCGCGCTGGAATCGACGATCATGGCGTTTAGGCCACCGGTCTCGGCAATCAACGGCGCATGCGGGTTTCCCTTTGCCGCCATCGTGCGATTGATAGTCTGAGCCGTTTCGGTGGAACCGGTAAAACAAATCCCGTCGATGCGCGGATCCGCGGCCAGGGCGCCCCCGACCTTCGGACCGTCACCGGGCAACAGCTGCAGCACATTTCCCGGAATGCCCGCCTCATGCATCAATTCGACGGCTCGGGCCGCAATTAAGGGCGTTTGCTCGGCCGGTTTGGCAATCACCGCATTGCCACTGACCAGAGCGGCGACAATCTGGCCGGTAAATATGGCCAAGGGAAAGTTCCACGGCGAGATGCATAAGAAGACACCGCGCCCCCGGCGCCGGACCTCGAGTGTCTCGGCCTCGGCGGCGTAGTAGCGACAGAAATCCACCGCCTCGCGCACTTCCGCAACACCATCGGATAGGGTCTTGCCAGCCTCGCGCGCGGCGAGCGCCATAAGCTCGGCCGCGTTTTCCTCGTACAGATCGCCAAGGCGCAGCAGACAGGCGGCGCGCCTTTCAACGCCGGCATTGCACCAGTCTTCCGCGGCATCGCCGGCACACTTCAGAGCCTCCTCGACCTGCGTCCCGGTCGTTTCCGTGACCTCCCCGACTAAATCATCGATATTCGCCGGGTTGCGAACGGGACGGCCCGTGCCCGGTCGCGCCACGCCGCCGATCAGCGGCGCCGCGGTCCAGGTTTTGCTTTTGAACCGCCCGCGCCAATCCAGCAATGTCTGCAGCACCAACGGGTCGGCGAGATTCCAGCCTTTGGAATTTCTTCGTTTCGGGCCGAACAAATCGACAGGAAGGGGAATTCGCGGGTTGGGGATGACGTGCAGGCTCTCGACCACTGTAACCGGATCACGGACGAGATCCGTTGCGGCAACGCTAAAGTCCAAGACCTGATTGACGAACGAGCTGTTGGCGCCGTTCTCTAGCAGGCGGCGCACCAGATAGGCCAGCAGATCTTCGTGAACGCCGACCGGCGCATAGATCCGGCACTGCCGGCCATAGGATTGCCGAAGCAGCTCGAAGAGACTTTCGCCCATACCGTGCAAGCGCTGAAACTCAAAGCCTTCGAAGTCACCCGCCATTTCCAATATCGCCGCAACCGTATGCGCATTGTGGGTGGCGAATTGCGGATAGATACGCTCGGAACATTCAAATAACCGGCGTGCACAAGCTATATAGGAAATATCGGTCGATACCTTGCGCGTGAAGACCGGATACTTGGCAAGACCCTGTTCCTGAGCAATCTTGATCTCGCTGTCCCAATAGGCACCCTTGACCAGCCGAACCATGATCCGTTTGTGCAGTCGTTCGGCCAAATCGTTTAGCCAGTCGATCACGTAAGGTGCGCGCGGCATGTACGCCTGCACGACGACGCCGAACCCGTCCCACCCCTTCAGATCTCTATTCGATACGACACCCTCGATAATATCGAGCGAGAGCTCCAGCCGATCCGCTTCTTCGGCATCGATGTTAAAGCCCATGTTCGCATTTTTCGCCAACAGGGCCAGGCTGGTCGTCCGTGCGGTCAATTCTTCCACGGCGCGCTCACGCTGAGCGAATTCATACCGCGGGTGAAGTGCTGATAACTTGACGGAGATGCCGGGATTGCGACGAATGTCGCTATGTCCGCAATGCGCCGCCAGAGCCGTAATAGCGCCTGAATAAGCCAGGAAATACCGCCGGGCGTCATCGGCCGTATGGGCGGCTTCTCCCAGCATATCGTAGGAATGCGTATAACCTTTCGATCCGTCTTCCTGCGACCGCCTAACCGCTTCGCCGATATCGCGGCCCAATACGAACTGATGACCCAACACCCGCATAGACTGCATCACCGCCTTGCGGATCACCGGATCGCCGATGCGCTTTATCATCGCCCGCACGGTGCCGGCGACGTCCCAAAGCTCGGCGTCCTCTGGCGCGATGACCTTCCCGGTAAGCATCAGCGCCCAGGTCGACGCATTGACCAGCGGCGAGCCCGATTGCCCGAGATGCCGGCCCCAGTCCGCCGGCGCGATTTTGTCCTGGATCAGGGCGTCCATGGTCAGGCTGTCAGGGACCCGCAGCAGGGCCTCTGCCAAGCACATCAAGGCGACACCTTCGCTGGTGCTGAGCCCGTATTCGGTGAGGAACGTCTCCATCACGCCGGGCTTTTTGGCATGGCGCAATTCATTGACCAGGCCGACGGCTGTCTCTTCAATGCGACGACGCGCGGCGCCGTCAAGTTTCATGAGCTTGATCAGCCGGCCGACGGCTTCGGTCTCGTCCGCCAAGTAAGCCTGGCGAATCGACTTGCGGAAACGGCCGCTGTCTTGACTGCCCAGCCGGCTCATTCTGGGACAGCCGGCTTTCCGTTCGGTACAGACAAGGTCGCCACTCCCGAAATCCTATCGCTGCTCAGCGTTCAGGCCAGCTCACCGTGGCTTCATCGGCCGCGGCGGTCGCCTACGCAGGCTCTTTTGGCAGAGAGTCCTCGGCCAGTCCACTGGCCATGAACTCGGCCATGAGATCTTCCTCCATCTCAATGCCGAGTGCTTGATTGACCCTGTTGAACATTCCGGTCAAGGCGATGCGCATCGTGAGTTCGACGACCTGGGTGTCGGTAAAATGCTGGCGTAGCTGTTCGAACATGGCGTCGCGGATTCCCCAGGCGCGTTCCGTCACGCAGATCGCGTAGTCACGCACCAAGCGCTCTTCGTCACTCAATCCCGGCGCGTCCCCCGCCCCCAAACCCGAAACGCTGTCAGCGTCGAGGCCGAGTTCGACCAGAATGGTGGAATGATGGGCGACGCAATAAGCGCAGCGGTTGGCGTAACTAGCGGCGACCACGGCGACCTCAATCAACCGGCGCGATAGATTACCGGTCTGGCGCAGCGCCAGGGACATATCGAAGATATGCTTCATCCCTACCGGCGAATGGGCGTAGACCGGAACCTGGTTTGAGAAGGCAGCGAAAATATCGCTCAGCCGCCTGAAATCGTCCCGGTATTCCTCAGACACATCTTCGACGGTCAAATCGGGGACCCTCGCCATAATCCTATCCTCTTTTTGTCCGCGGCCTCCCAGCATCAGATAGGCCCGCCGCCGCCATGATCAAAGCGTGGATAGTAGGCGGACAGGGCCTGTCCGACTAGTGAGTCTCAGTTTGTGACCTTTGTGCGGCTATTTCCGAATCGGGCGACACAAGTAGTTGGATGGTGTAGGTCTGTGGTACATGAAGAGCATACATCCCTTCCCCGCTCGCATGGCTCCCGAGACTATTTCAGATTGGCTCAAGGAGCTACCCTCGAACTCGACCGTCCTGGATCCGATGTGCGGGTCGGGTGTCGTCGTTCGACAATCGCTTCTAGCGGGGCACAAAGCTCTGGGAGTAGATAGCGACCCGCTTGCAGTCCTAATGTCCCGTGTCTGGACAAATAAGAAAAAGCTCCCGCAGATAGAGTCCCTCGCTAGAGATACAGTTAGGCAAGCTTCCAGGCTTCGGTCTCGTTCTCCGGCGCTTCCCTGGATTGACCAGTGTAAAGAAACCAAGGATTTTGTCAGTTACTGGTTTGGTCCAGAGCAAGCAGGTGACCTCAGGCGCATAAGCTATGTACTCCACAAACGAGCGGCTGACAGGAGTCAGGCCCAGAACCACTTACTGTGGCTCGCACTTAGCCGAACAATTATTACGAAACAATCCGGCGCAACACTCGCGTGGGACGTCTCGCATAGCAGGCCCCATAAAGTGCGAACTACCAATCCCTTTGATGTTTGTGATGGATTTTTGCGTGCCGTTAGCGCGGTAAAAAAAATCTTGGGCGAAGAAACTCTGCCTCGAGACGGAACCATCTACAGAGGTGATGCCCGCAGACTCGGCTACATTAAGGGGCGACGGGTCGACGCCGTCTTTTTCTCACCACCTTATCTGAATGCTATCGATTACCTCCGCGGCCACAAATTCTCATTAATCTGGATGGGACACAGCATCCCGGCACTTCGCGCTCTTCGAGCACGCAACGTGGGCGCAGAACGTGCGCCAGAACGTGGCAGAAAGCAGCCAGCCGACTATGCGAAATTCTTGAGGGACGTGCTGCCAGAAACCGAAGCCCTGCCGATTCGGTATCAGCGGATCATTATGCGATACGTCGAGGATGCTTCATTGCTACTTAAGCAGAGCCGTCGCGTTCTCCGCTCCAATGGAAGACTGGGACTTGTCTTAGGGGACTCACATGTAAGAGGTTTGTTTGTCGAGAACTCCAGAATATTCGACACATTGGCTCGAGAAAGCGGTTTCAAGAAGATTGATGAAAGTAAACGCCAAATTGAAACCACAAAGCGTTATCTTCCGATAGTGTCAAAAAACAACTCGCTCGAGAAACGGATGAAGCAGGAAGTTCTTCAGATCTATTCCGCCTGCCCTCAGTAACGGGCAACCGACTCTAGCAAATCGCCGAGGCCTCGCGCTCTCTTCCTCGAAGGCGCGTCCCCGTTGCCGTTTACTGTGTACCATCTGCCTCGTCTACGATCGACACGAAGCCAAGCCTGGTCCGAGACGGTCGCAGAGAGCATCTCCACAACCTCCCTTATCGGCAATGCGACAATACCATCCCTATGGCACACCAGCGCAAGAAAAACCTCTTTACATCGCCGCTGCAACTCAGCCCATTCTTCTACATGCGACCTGGCAACTGTGAACTGCCAAGGCGTTAAGCGCTTAGTTGAGTATTTTATGTACAACCCGATCTCTCGATTCAACGTGTACGCGGAAAGACGACCTTCCTCACGCAGTTCACCAACGAACACGTCCTCGGTCGCAATATCGACCAACTCGGCAAGGACAGCGCCGTGGTATAACTTATACTCCGGTATCATGAATAATGTTCTTTATGAACTGTATAGAACCGTCAAATTTGTAGAATAAGCGCGCTCTCCCTTCCAAATTCCTGTATACTTTGAAATGATGAATTGCGTCGGGGAACTCTGTTCTCTGCAGATCTGATCTCCCCATGAATCCTCTTCCGCGCTCAATTTTCTGCTTGTCTATATCCGGACCATCCTTGTAACCCGCAATAGAAGTAGACGGATGGAACGCTACATACCTCTGCCTACTTTGGCACATCTTGAGAACGTATCGACGGAGGTAAGGTGGGAACGCCTGGTCACCGATCACGGATGCCAGCTCCTCCATTTTTTCGAAACTCGAACTTGGCCCAGCAACAATATTGTCTATCTCCCTGTCGTAATCAAAGAGTTGAAAGGCCATTTCCCCGCGATCAAGATCCACCGTCGACCGGTCTATGCTTGATCCAGCTACCGCGGAAATACGCTTGTCACTGAGCCAGACTAACGAGCCGAGCCGATCTCTGATTGCATCAAGCGCCAATCGGTGAAACACGAAGCATCGGTGCCAGTCCAGGTACAGTTGCTCAGGAATCGTAAGTTCAAAGAACCTCAGATAATCTCCCCTGCTACCAAACATTCTGGCTCGTTGTATGTATGTATCTTGCTGAATTTTATGCTTTACGTCCCTTGTGAAGAACATAGATAGAAGATTGTCAAGCGTGACCCCCCTAGACACTATGTTCCCACCTATTATGACCGTAAACAAACTTGTCGGTTTCGTCGCCGACGAGCCATAATTGTTCCAGTCCCTCTCGCTATTAAGTACGATTATTGAGGATCTTGATATATTATTTAGCACATACTGTGTCAGGCTGTTCGGTTCCGCATCTGCGTAGCGAGACTGGCAATGGTTCCATATTTCTCGCGCGTAACTCTCATATCTCTCTGAATGATCGTCGGAAAGGATAGCCAACGTACGATGTATCGTGTCCCAGTCGGCCTTGTGATCTACTTTCTTTCCGCTCGTGTGCACGAGGATCGAGTAATTCTCTTCTGATCTGTTAACGTAGTTATTTAAATATGCAACATTGACGAGAAACCGCAGGAGTGCTTGCCTGGCATACTTAGGGTCATCTCCCTGATCAGGGAGGAGTTTGAGGCTGAAATCGTACCGTCCGCTATCATCTATGGGAAAGAACACGTTCTGTCCGGTGTAAGCTCTATGTGGAGGGAAATCGACCCATAGATGGCTATCGTTTTGGAACGTATTATTGAGATCAAGCCGGGCTGGCGTCGCGGTGACACCTATGTATGTTCCCGTAGAGCCTAGTATGTCGCCAATAAGCTCGTTGATCCTTGTTTTCTCACCCTTGTTTACCTTGGCATTTGGCGAAGCATAATCAGCCTCGTCATCGATGACGACTATGCTCTTTATTTCAGATATTTTATCAATCAGTTTCCGAAGGTCGCTTGCGTTTTTCTTGCAGAAGATAACATGCTTCCCGTCTTTCACCTTGACCGTTGGATCAAGTATTTCAGAATAGTTCTTGGCTGAGGGGGCGAGGCCAGATAGCTTGAACCTACCAAGATTTTGCCCTAGCAGGTCAACACTGTCATTCAACAGGTGAAGAACGAAGCTGAACCCCTCATCTAACAGCTTTGCAGTCAGACAGATCATCATTTCTGTCTTTCCACTCTGCGGCTCGCCGTAGATTACAAATGACCGCGATTTCGCTTCGCGCAGATTCTCGACTGCGGAGCGCACAGTCTTCTCTATGCAATCAACCTGTTTCCCCTCATCTCTTATACGACTAAGTTGCCTCTCATATTGGTCAGGACCGCCCTGGTTTCCGCGGAAGTACTCGATGTCGAATATTTGGTCCATATCTTGGTCACGATCCAAGTGTGGACGGGAAGGTGTCGGAGCATGGAGTGAGTCTATGCTTTTCGTCAAGAGGAAGCAGCATTCAGATCTGAGTTTTTCCGCTTAGTGTCTTACGCACTATCACGGATGCGTCCTTTAGTAGGACGGCTGGCTCGGTCGGACAGTTGGGACTCCGTAGTGCTCGTAGGCTGACCCCGGCGCAAGACCGAAGTTCTATAGGTCCTAATGTCACCTGAAGCGGCGACGCGCCTTTGCTCCACGAGACAGCTGACTTATGGCGCCTAGGCAACCCAGTTCAGGATCGGCGCCATCGACTTCCGGAACTCGGCCTTTTCGGCCTCGGTCAACGGCAGCAACGGTTGGCGGCAGACGCCGACCGGACAACCGATGAGTTCGCAACCATATTTGACCTTCTGTACGAACTTGCCGCTCTCCAGGCTGCTCATGGCGCGATAGAGGACCGCCATTTTCTCACGTGCCGCGGCCATATCGCCGCTGCGGAAAGTATTGTCGAGATCAACGCAGGCGCCGGCCATGCAGTTCGCCGGCCCGCAGATCCAGCTGTCAGCGCCCCAAAGCATGAAGTCGAGCGCGATATCGTCCGAACCGCTGATCAAGTCGATGCGCCCCTGGTAGCGCGTATAGATATCGACGGCGCGCTGCAGCACGCCGCTCGACTCCTTGATGGCGATCACGCGCGGGTTGTCGGCGAGCGCGTCGAGCACATCGAAGCCGATCTCCACCCCGACCTTCGGCGGATAGTTGTAGACGACGAGCTGCACATCGACGGCGTCGAGCACGGCCTGGTAGTGGGCGAGGAGTTCGTCCGGGGCCGGCATGGCATAATAGGGCGGCGACAGCAGAATCGTGCGGTAACCCAGGTCGTAGGCACGTTCGGTATGGGCTATGACGTCACGGGTGGCGCTGGCGTTTGTACCGGCAACCAGGAACTCGCCATCGCTGGCGAAGTCGGCCACGAACTTCAGCACCTCGGCCCGTTCGTCGGCCGTCATCACGTTGTATTCGCCGGTGGAACCGCAGGGCACCCAGCCTGTCACGCCGGCCGCGCGGAGATAGACCAGCAGCCGTTCGAACGCTTTGAAATCGACATCGCCCCCAGCATCAAAGGGCGTGACGAGGGCAGGTAGAATACCGTTGAGTTTCATCGCCATTTCTTTCCGAAACTAGTTCTGGCCGTAGGGCAAGTAATTGCGGCGCTCTACATCCGGGAAGGCATCACCACGCCGCACGTAGCGTTCGTTTTGGGACGAGCTGGGCGGCCTGAACTCCCAAGACTCCCGGCGACCGACGCCGAGTGCGGCGTTGACCACCCGGCGCGCGGCTTGGTCGTTACGAACCTGTTCAGCGAGCGCGTCGAGGTCCCAAGTCGCCGCAACGAGCGCGGACAAATGCCTTTCGGCTGCTGCACCCTGGTCTGTCCCGGCCAAGTTAACGCGCTCCTCGGGGTCAGCCGCAAGATCGTATAGCTGGTCGGGGTAAGCCGGCGAGTGAACGAGTTTCATGGCGCCCTCACGAACCATCACGCGGGGCGCCACCGTGCCGCCATCGATATGCTCGACAAAGACCGGCCCCGAAACCGCGCCACCCTTGAGCGCCGGCACCAAACTACGGCCATCGACCGGCGTGCTGACGCTGCCGTCCGGCGCACCTGCCAGGTCCACCAGGGTCGGCAGCAGATCCACCAGCGACACGGACCCGGAGACACGGCGGGCGCCGAGATCGGGGCGCGCGATGATCAGCGGCACCCGGATCGCCGGTTCGAACAGCGTCTTTTTGAACCACATACCGCGTTCGCCGATCATGTCACCGTGATCCGAGGTAAATATCACGACTGTATTCTCGGCAAAGCCGGTTGCGTCGAGGGCTGCCATCACCCGCCCGAACAAGTCGTCCACGTAGGAGATCATGCCGTAGTAGCCGCGCCGCGCGCGGCGGCAGACCTCGGGCGTGATCTCGGTCTTATCGAGGCCGTAATGGAAGTGCAGTGCGCGCGACTGAGGGTCCCGCTCGTCCAGCGGCACAAAACCGACGCGTGGGGTGTCGATCTCGTCGTCGCTGTAGCGGTCCCAATGCTCCCGGGTAATGACATATGGGTCGTGGGGGTGGGTCAGGGAGACCGTCATCATGAACGGACGACGATCTGCCGACCTGGCGCGGGCATAGATTTCCCGCACGGCGCCATAGGTCACGTCCTCGTCGTAATCGATTTGCATCGTACGCGCCATTGGACCGGCATCGAGAACCGTCTCGACGGTTGAAACCCCGGCAGCGAAGCGCCGCTCATCGTCGAGCGCCGGATCGGCATAGCTGACCGCCGGGGTCCAGGAGAAATCCGACGGATAGATCTCGGTTGTCAGCCGCTCTTCGAAGCCGTGATACTGGTCCGGCCCCATGAAATGCATCTTGCCGGAGATGCAGGTGTAGTAGCCCTGCGCCCGCAAATAATGGGCGAAAGTCGGTGTCGAGGCCGCCAATTCCGCCCCGTTGTCGAAGGCACCTATGCGCGACGGCAACCGTCCGGACATCATCGAGAACCGCGCCGGCGCACACAGCGGATAATTGCAGTAGGCGTCTTCGAAAACGACGCCACGATCGGCCAAGGCATCCAAATGAGGCGTCTTGCAAACCCTACCGCCATAAGCCTTGAGCGCAAAGGCCGTGAGCTGATCCACCATGAAGAGGACGATGTTCGGCGCCGGTGCGTTCATGGCGATGACCCTTCTGACGATACAGGTTGATGTCGACAGCTCGCACAACAGCTATTATATTGTCGACACATAGTCGACAATATAATTCGTGGCGGTTTATGGCGAAAGGCTTGGATTTAGTGGCTCCGTCTCCGGTCGAGGAGGCGGCTGCCCAGCCTGAAGGGGTAAGGCGCCCGGTTCGCGGGGCCGGATCGCGTTTCGTATACGAGACCTTGCATCGGGAGATCCTGTCGCTGGTACTTCGGCCCGGTGCACCGCTTGACGAGACCCGCCTAGCCCGCCGGTTCGGCATGTCCCGCTCGCCGATCCGCGAGGCGCTGAGCCGGCTTTCCGCGCAAGATCTGGTCATGATGCTGCCGAACCGGAGTACCTTGGTCGCCCCACTCGATCTGACGACATTTCCCCGCTACGTCGAGGCTCTCGACCTACTGCAGCGCATCAACACCAGGCTCGCCGCGCAGCACCGACCCGCTGCCAGCATCCCCGAACTGAGACGCAAGGCGGAGTTGTTCGACGCCAGCGTCAAGCTCCAGGATCATCTGGAAATGTCGGCCTCGAATTCGGCGTTCCACATCGCCATAGCGGCGGCCGGGGGAAATCCATACTTGGCGCGCCAATACGGTGCATTGCTCGACGCCGGTCGCCGCCTACTGCACCTGCATTTTGAGTATCTCGAGCAGACCGGTGGAGAATATGTCTTGGCGGACGAACATCACGACATGATCGACATGATCGCGGCCCGCGATGTGGAGGGCGCCGATCGATTGGCCCACGCCCACACCCGCCAGTTTCACGACCGCTTCATGCGGTTTTTGCGAACCAGCTATGTGGACGATTTCCCGTTCGAGCGCGACGACACGGATACGGGGGCGGAACCCAATGACCGATAAGGTCAGCGCACACGCGTCCGAGTATGATACCCGCAACGACAACGTTCGGTGCTTTCTGAATGGTGAGATCGTTGCCCGTGGCGAGGCTCGGGTCTCGATCTACGATTCCGGCTTCATGCTCGGCGACGGCATTTGGGAAGGCCTACGCCTGCATCACGGTGTTTGGGTCTTTGTCGAGGAACATCTCGACAGACTGTTCGAAGCGAGCCTGGCACTCGATCTCGATATCGGTATGACGCGGGCTGAATTGATCGAAGCGCTCACCTCGACGGCGCGGGCCAACGAGATGACCGACAACGCCCACGCCCGCCTCATGGTCACCCGCGGGTTGAAAAGCCGGCCGTTCCAGCACCCCAGCCTGTCCATGTCCGGACCGACGGTCGCGATCATCATGGAGCATTCCAAGCCGGCCATACCGCGCGCGCTGCGTCTGTTTACCGTGGCGCACCATCGCGGCCTGCCCCTGACCCAAGACGCGAAGCTGAACTCTCACTCCAAACTGAATTGCATTCTGGCCTGCATCCAGGCGGAGAAAGCGGGCGCCGACGAAGCGCTCATGCTCGACCCGATGGGATTCGTCAATACGACCAACTCCTGCAACTTCTTCATCGTGCGCAAGGGCGCCGTTTGGACGTCGACCGGCGATTACTGTTTGAATGGGATTACCCGGCGCAAGGTGATCGCGCTGTGCCGGGACAACGACATCCCGGTGTTCGAGAAGAATTTTTCGCTGGTCGAGACCTACGCCGCCGACGAAGCATTCTTGACCGGCACGTTCGGTGCGCTGACCCCGGTCGACGAGATCGACGGCCGCCGGATCGGCGATCCGGGCGCCGGCCCAATGACGTCGCGACTTAGCGGATTCTTCGCCGAGCTGATCGCGGAACACTGCATGAAACACCCTGGCGGAGGCCTCGAATGAGGCCGCTCACAATAGCCGTTCCCGAGCCACTCCCGGTGTCGGCGGCCGCGAGATCCGGAGAACCGGATAGAAGTTCGCATCGCTCTCATCGCGGGCGGTGTTGTTGACAACAGACTAGGAGGAAACATCGATGAGTAGAAACTTGATTCTAGGACTATCGGCCGCAGTTCTAACTGCCGGTCTCGCGGCGCCGGCGCTGGCTGATGCCGGCGATACGATCAAGACGATCGTCGATCGCGGCACCTTGCGGTGCACCGGTCATAACGGCAGCTATCTCGGTTTCGCCGAGGTCGACGACGCGGGCAAATGGACAGGCTTCGACATCGAATTCTGCAAAGCCCTGGCGACGGCTATCCTTGGATCGCCGGAGTCGCTGCAGATCATACCGGTAAGTTGGGCCCAGCGATTCCCCGCCCTTCAGTCGGGCGATATCGATGTCATCATCAAGGTGACCGGTTGGACGATGAGCCGCGATACCGAACTCGGCCTGCAGTTCTCACGACCCTATTTCATCGGCCCGACCAATATCCTCACCCGGACTGAACTCGGCGCAGAAACGGCGGCCGATCTAGAAGGCGGCGTCTTCTGCATCAATGCCGGCACGTCCATCGAGCGCATCGTCGCCGACTATATGGGTGCCAGGGGTATTCAGTATGAGGCGTTGAACTTCGAAAAGGCCGAAGAGTTGCGGTCGGCGCTTTACGGCGGCCGCTGCGATGCCCTTGCGGGGTTTGGTCCGTTCCTCGCAGCGACACGATTCAACGCGCCAAATCCCGACGATTTCGTCATCATGGACGAAGTGCTCGCGCTGGAACCCGAAGCGATTGCGACACGGCAAGGCGATGACAACTTCGTCGACGTGATCAATTGGATGGTGTCGGGCCTGCTCATGGCGGAAGAGAATGGAATCACCCAGGCCAATGTCGATGAGATTCGCGCCAATCCGCCGTCGGCGTCGGTCGAGCGCCTGCTCGGGGTATCGCCGGGCATGGGCGACCGCTTGGGTCTGTCCAATGACTGGGTCTACAACGTCATCAAAGCCGTCGGTAACTACGGCGAGATTTACGAACGCACGGTGGGTCAGGATTCGCCCTACAAGCTGCCGCGCGGCAAAAACCATCTGTGGAGCGATGGCGGGCTGCTCTATTCGCTCGTCCTCGACTGAGTGTAACCTGTGGCCGAGCCCCAAACGGGTGGGGCTCGGCCCACGCCACCGCAGGACGGTCGGACCATGAGGCCGGACCCGTAAATTGCCGAGGCCGATAATGCGGACCTTGAAGCAGCGAAAGACACGGGCATGGATCTTTCAGGCCATCGTCCTTCTGTCGACCGTCGGGCTGACTGTCTCCTTCGTGGTAATCGCGCGACAAAACTTGTTGTCGCAGGGGATCGCTACCGGGTTCGGCTTTCTGGAACGGTCTACCGGCTGGCCGATCAACTTCGCGCTCATCGAGATCACCGCTAGATCACCCTACTGGCGGATGCTGCTGGCCGGCCTGTTCAATACGTTGCTCGTCGGTTTTCTCGGCCTGGCGTTCGCGACATTTCTCGGCATCTTCATCGGCACGATACGTATCTCGAGCAATCTTATTCTGAATATTATCGGCACGGTCTATGTGGAGATATTCCGCAACGTGCCGCTGATCCTGCAAGCCATATTCTGGTATGCCATCCTGACCCACCTGCCCTCCCCTAAGCAGGCGATACCGTTGGGCGATTTCGGGTTTCTGTCGAACCGCGGATTGATCCTACCCGCCCTCGATCTCTCCATGGCCGATGTCTACCTGTTGCTCATCGCGACTGCGATCGCACTTTATGCCGCCATTCGGATGCAGCGCGCGGGACCGGAACTGGCACGCCTGGCAATGCCCCTGCCGGCCTTAGCGTTCCTCGGCGTGTTTGTCCTCTTACTCTTTATCGGCCGCACACCGGATGCACCGCTGATGACCTTGCCCGAGTTGCGTGGCTTGCGGTTCGTCGGCGGTGTCTCGATCAAACCTGAGTTTACCGCGCTGCTGATCGCGATCACCGTTTTTGGTGGTGCGTATATCGGCGAGATCGTGCGCGGCGGATTCTTGTCCGTCGACAAGGGCAAAATCGAAGCCGCCCGCGCGCTTGGCCTCAGCGCATTCAGAATCAATCAATTGGTGCGCATACCCCTGGCCATCCGGGCGATGTTGCCGGCACTGGCCAACCAATATGTCTGGTTGATGAAGGCCACGACGATCGGTATCGCCATCGGCTTCCCCGACTATTTCATGGTGGTGTCGACGGCCATCAACCAAAGCGGCCAAACCATGGAACTCATTGCCTTGCTCATGGCCGGATTCCTGCTCATCAACTACAGCATCGGCCATGCCATGAACCGCCTCAACACGCGGCTGGCGATCAAGGGCAAGGCGGCTTAGACGATGGCTGTCGCATTGGCCCCACCCGCGACCGACGACAATCTGATGGCCTGGGCTCGGCGCCGGTTGTTTTCCACCTGGCTCGACGGCCTCATCACGGTCGCCTTCGGCGCCCTGATGATCTGGGCCGTCGCCCGCATTGTCGACTGGGGGGTGCTCGATGCGGTGTGGACCGTGGCAGAGAAGGACCGCTGCCGCGAAGTCGACGGCGCCTGCTGGTCGGTCATCGGCGCCCGCGGACGATTGATCCTATTTGGTCTCTATCCCCACGATGAGCATTGGCGCTCCACTTTGGCGTGCATCGCGATCATTCTGACCATGGGCTTCTCCTGCATCCCCAAATTTTGGGGTTTGAGACGCCTCCCCGCCCTTTGGGTCGCCGGGTTCGCGATCTTCATACTGCTGATGTATGGCGGTATCCTGGGGCTACCGGTGGTTAGGACGGAGCAATGGGGCGGGCTGTCGCTTACCGTCTTTATCTTCGCCGCCGTTGTCGTGATCGGCATGCCCCTGGCGGTCGTCCTTGCCCTGGCCCGTCGTTCGCCCTTGCCGGTCATCAGCGGCGTCGCCAACGTAATCATCAATTTCGTGCGGTCGCTGCCGCTGTTGGCGATCCTGTTCACGGCAGCCGTCGTCGTTCCCTTCGTGGTGCCGGACTGGGCGCAAGGCGACAAGCTGGTTCGTGTAACCCTGGCCTTCGCCTTGTTTTTCGCCTGCTACCAAGCCGAGATCATTCGGGCCGGATTACAGGCGATTCCATCCGGGCAGGAGGAAGCGGCATCGGCGCTCGGCATGAAATATTGGAGCCGGGTGTTCGATATCATGCTGCCGCAGGCCTTTCGCAACAGCCTGCCGTCGACGATCAATCAGTTTGTCATCACCTTCAAAGAGACATCCATCGTCACCATCATCGGCTTCTTCGAGATCATGGCATCGGGCAACGCCGCCGTCGGCACCGGCGAGTGGGTCAGCCAATTCGTCGAAGTCTACGTCTTCGTCGGGGCCATCTATTTCGCCTTCGTCTTCGGCCTGTCGCGCTACGGCGCCTATCTGGAGCGACGCGCCAGGCTGACCCATGGCTGACACTCCCGCCATCGAACTCACCGGCGTGAGCAAATCCTTCGGCGGCTTTCAGGCGTTGCTCGGAGTCGACCTGACGGTGGCCGAGGGCGAACGCGTGGTCGTGTGCGGCCCTTCCGGGTCGGGCAAGTCGACACTGATCCGCTGCATCAACCGGCTGGAAGAGCATGACGCCGGCCGCATCGTCGTCGAAGGCGTCGAGCTTTCGGACGATGTCGATGCCCTCGATGAGGTGCGTCGCGAGGTTGGCATGGTATTCCAGTCCTTCAATCTGTTCCCTCACCTCACCGTGCTGCAAAACTGCGCCCTCGCCCCGATGCGCGTGCGCGGCACCAAGCGCGCGGCGGCGGAGGCGCTGGGCATGAAGTATCTGGACAAGGTCCAGATCCCCGGCGAGGCCCACAAATTCCCCGATCAGTTGTCCGGTGGCCAGCAGCAGCGTGTGGCGATCGCACGGGCTCTCTGCATGGAGCCGCGCATCATGCTGTTCGACGAACCGACCTCGGCACTTGACCCGGAGATGATCGGCGAAGTGCTCGACACCATGGTCACGCTTGCCGAGGAGGGCATGACGATGATCTGCGTTACCCATGAGATGGCCTTCGCCCGCCGCGTGGCCGATCGGATCGTTTTCATGGCCGATGGCGAGGTCGTCGAGATCGCCGACCCGGAGACATTCTTCACCAACCCGCAAAACGACCGCACTCGCACCTTCCTCGATCAGATTCTGAAACAGTAGCGATTCCGCTAGCCAACCAGATCGAAGGCATCGCCCCAGCAGTCGGAGAGCATGTACCCCGACGGGTAAGGATCCGCCGGGTCGAGACCGATTTGGTGGATACCGTGGATCCAGGCACGTCCCGTGATCTCCGCCTGCACCGCTGGACGGTCGCCGACCGTCGTCTCGCCGCTAAATAGGACTGCGAACTTGCTGCCGATGATCGAGTTCGCAATTGCCCGGTCACCGGGTTTCGCCTCGCCGCGCGCGTGGCGCACCGCCAGCCGCGCCGTGTTGCCGGTGCCGCAGGGCGACCGGTCGACGCGCCCCGGCGGCAGGATGGTCGCACCATGCAGCTCACCGTCATCATCGACGTCGACAAACATGGTGTAGGCGATGTTGTCGATCGACGGCATCGTCGGATGGCGCACACGCACTTGATCGTTAAGCGCCCGGTGCACGCGGCACCCGACATCAACCAACGCCCGGGCGTTTTCCGGTGCGATACGCAAACCAACCTGTTTCGGGTCGATCAGCGCATAGTAGATACCGCCAAAAGCCACATCGACGGTAAGCCCCCCGATCCCCGGCACATCCACCGCAACGTCGAGTGCCTCGACGAATCCCGGTACCATATCGAGGGTCACACTCTCACACTTGCCCGCCCGGCAACGCGCCCGCGCGGTCACCAATCCGACCGGTGTATCCACATGCACCACGGTCTCCGGTTCACGCATGGGGACCATCCCGGTCTCAAGCAGCACGGTCACGGTGCAGATGCAATTTGAGCCCGACATCGCGTGCGCCCGATCGCCCTGCAGGACGATCATCCCGGCATCGGCGCGTGGGTCCGGCGAACGCGGCATCAGGACCGTGCTCATTTGCGCCGAGCCACGCGGCTCCATGACGCAAAACCGCCGCAGGCTGTCGTCCACCGCGTTGATATGGTTCATCTTGTCCAGCAAGGTCTCGCCCGGCAGATCGATCAGCCCGCCGGTCACCACGCGGCCGACCTCGCCCTCGGCATGGGCTTCCACAAGTGTCAGAGTCTTCGACCAACGCATCCGATATCTCCATCTCGGATAGAAGGAACTGGTAATTGTGTCGACATGTTGTCTACAAGATGCACAATATGCCGGGGATTGTTAAGCAGCGATATTTGGTGGAAGGGTCGCTGCCCGACCGTAACCAAGGGGCGCCTCATGAAGATTGTCGCGATCCGCGTTTACCAGACCGATTTGCCGCTGGCGGAAGGTCGCTACAGCTGGGCCAACGGCAAATATGTCGACATTTTCGACAGTACCGCGGTTGTCCTCGAGACCGATGAAGGGCTCGAAGGCTGTGGTGAGGTTTGCCCGCTCGGACCCTTCTACTTGCCGGCCTTCGGCAAGGGCGCGCGCGCCGGGATTGATGAGCTGGCGCCGCACGTTCTTGGACACGATCCACTTGACCTTACCGGCATCAACCAGGTGATGGACCAAGCGCTGCTCGGCCACCCTTATGTCAAATCGCCGATCGACATGGCGTGCTGGGATTTGCTCGGCAAGACGCTCGGCGCGCCGGTTTGCCAACTCATGGGCGGCCGCCAGGGCGAGAGTGTCGCCCTTTACCGCGCCATCAGCCAGGGTCCGGCGGACGCGATGGCTGAAAATGTGCAGATGTACCGCGACCAGGGGTATCGGCGCTTTCAGCTCAAAGTCGGCGGCGCGCCGAACGATGACATCGCGCGAATTAGGGCCGTCGCCGCGATCCTGTCGCCGGACGAAATCTTGGTCGCGGACGCCAATACCGGCTGGCAGGCCCATGAGGCCGCGCGGGTCGTCAATGCTATCGCTGATCTCGACGTCTATGTGGAGCAACCCTGCCGGTCCTACGAGGAGTCGCTGACGATCCGCCGCCGCACCTCGCTGCCCTTTATCCTCGACGAGAATATCGACGGGCTCGACAAACTGTTGCGCGCCCACGCCGACGGTGCCATCGACGCGATCAACCTGAAGATTTCCAAGGTCGGCGGCCTCTCCAAGGCACGCGTCATCCGCGATGTTTGCGTCTCGCTTGGCATTCCGATGACGATCGAGGACAGCTGGGGCGGCGATATCATCACAGCGGCCATCGCCCACCTGGCCCATTCGACGCCGGAGCGCTTCCGCTTCACATCGACCGACTTCAACAGCTATGTCACCGTCAGCAACGCCGCGGGCGCCCCCAAACGTGTCGACGGGCACATGACCGCGTCCCATGAACCCGGCCTCGGTATCACGCCGAATTGGGACACATTGGGCGAGCCCGTCGCGGTCTATCGCTGATGCGCTCCAGCCGGCTCGTTCATATTGTCGGCTGCCACGCTGAGGGCGAAGTCGGCGACGTTATCGTCGGCGGCGTCGCACCGCCCCCCGGCGACACCCTGTGGGAACAATCGCGCTTCATCGCCCGCGATCAGTCCCTGCGCAATTTCGTCTTGAACGAACCGCGCGGCGGCGTCTTCCGCCACGTGAACCTGCTGGTGCCGCCGAAGAACCCGCAGGCGCAGATGGGCTTCATCATCATGGAGCCCGAGGACACGCCGCCCATGTCCGGGTCAAACAGTCTTTGCGTGGCAACAGTCCTGCTGGAAACCGGCATCCTGCCCACGCAGGAACCCGAGACAGTACTGACCTTGGAGGCACCAGGCGGATTGATCGAAGCGCGGGCCACATGCCGCGACGGCAGGGTCGAGAGCGTGCGCGTGCGCAACCTGCCGTCCTTTGTCGATCGCCTCGACGCTCAACTGGAGGTCGCCGGCCTCGGCACGCTGGCGGTGGACACCGCCTATGGCGGCGACAGTTTCGTCATCGTCGACGCCAGCGCCCTCGGGTTTGCTTTGACTGCAGACGAAGCCGCTGACCTTGCCGATACCGGCATCAAGATCACCAACGCCGCCAACCAGCAGCTCGGTTTCACCCATCCCGAGAACCCGGATTGGAGCCACATTAGTTTCTGCCAGATCGCCGCGACGGTCGCCGAAATCGATGGGATCAAGACCGGACGTAACGCCGTAGCCATCCAGCCCGGCAAGATCGACCGCTCCCCGACCGGGACCGGCTGTTCGGCCCGCATGGCCGTGCTCCATGCACGAGGTGACCTAGCCGTCGGTGAAGCGTTCCATGGCATCTCCCTGATCGACTCAATCTTCCGCTGCCGCGTCGAAGCCGAAACCAGCGTCGGCACCAAGCCGGCGATCATCCCGTCGCTGTCCGGCCGCGCCTGGATCACCGGCACGTACCAGCACATGCTGGACCCGCAGGACCCCTGGCCCGGCGGCTACCGCCTAAGCGACACCTGGCCCCAACGCGGGTGACCTGCATGGCCAGGGGATTTCGCCTCCAGCGGCACACTATCCGCTTTTGACCTAACGGTTCATATCGCGACAAATCGCGTCGGCAGTGTTTCGCAGCACGGGCAGGAACTGCTGCAGCATCTCGGCCTTGGTCGTACGTGCGGCATGGGTGCCGACATTGATCGCGGCGATGACTTTGCCGACGCGATTGCGCAACGGCACCGCCAGCGAGCGCAAGCCGTTTTCCAGTTCCTGATCGACCAGGCTGTAACCTTGTTCGGCCACTTGGGCGCAGGCGACACGCAATTCGGCCTCGCTTGTGATCGTGCGTTTCGTAAAAACGGTCCGGTCAGCCATGGCGAAATAATCGCACAGCGCCGACTCTTCCAGCGCCGCCAGAATCACCCGGCCGAGCGAGGTTGCATGGGCCGGTAACCTTGTCCCTATGTTGAGGTTGATCGTCATGATCCTGGTCGCCGGCACGCGCGCGACATAGACAATGTCCGTGCCGTCCAACATCGCCACCGAGCATGACTCGCGCAGGGTGGCGGCGGCGGCCTCGAGGCGCGGCTGTGCCACCTGCCACCAGGGTTGCGAGGAAAGATAGGCGTAACCGAGATCGAGCACCTTCGGGCGCAGGCGAAAGCGCCTCCCGTCGGTCTCAACATGGCCGAGTTCTGTTAGGGTCAACAGGAACCGACGAGCCACGGCCCGAGTAAGGCCGGTGTGCTTGGCAACTTCCGAGATTGTAAGCTCCGGCCGATCAGGGCCGAAGGCCTGAATGACATCCAAACCCCGGGCAAGGGACTGAACAAACTCCGACCGCACAGCCGTTGACTCCATGTTCGGTCTTCACTAGCCTCCTGATTGTTCGTTGCTCGATCATTTGTTCGTCATACGAACATACCGAAGGGGCGGGTGATAAGCAAGAAGAAGCAGATTGGACCCACTGAGTAAGGAAACGAATGACTGACGCCTTCATCTGCGACGCGGTACGCACACCCATCGGCCGGTACGGCGGGGCGCTGGCAACCGTGCGCCCGGATGACCTGGCGGCGGTGCCGCTACGCGCGCTGGCGGCGCGAAATGGTGACGTCGATTGGGAAGCCCTCGACGACGTCGTCATGGGCTGCGCCAACCAGGCCGGAGAAGACAATCGCAACGTTGCGCGCATGGCGCTGTTGCTGGCGGGTTTGCCGCCCGCCGTTCCGGGCACCACGGTCAATCGCCTGTGCGCGTCGGGTCTGGATGCCGTGGCAATAGCGGCGCGCGCCATCAAGTCCGGCGATGCCGAGTTCTTGATTGCCGGCGGTGTCGAGAGTATGTCGCGCGCGCCCTTCGTCATGGCGAAGGCGGAAACCGCGTTTAGCCGGGCAGCGGCAGTCGCGGACACGACGATTGGCTGGCGCTTCGTCAACCCGGCGATGGAACGGGCCTATGGCGTCGATTCCATGGGCCAGACGGCGGAGAATGTCGCCGAAGATTTTGTGGTCAGCCGCGAAGATCAGGACGCCTATGCCTTACGCTCCCAACAGCGAACAGCGGTGGCCGTCGCCGCCGGGCGGCTGGCGGTTGAGATCGTGCCGGTCGAGGTGCCGGTGCGGCGCGGCGACCCGATCATCGTCGACCGCGACGAACACCCACGGCCGCAGACCCAGCAAGCCGAGTTGGCCCGCCTGCGGCCGGCGTTTCGAGACGGCGGTTCGGTGACAGCCGGCAATGCCGCCGGTATCAACGATGGCGCCGCGGCGCTGATCGTCGCCTCGGCGGCGGCGGCAAAACGCTACGGCCTGACACCGCGGGCCCGCATCGTAACGTCGGCAAGCGCCGGCGTGCTGCCACGTATCATGGGCGTCGGCCCGGTACCGGCAAGCCGCAAAGCGCTGCACCAGGCGGGACTCGCCGTCAGCGATATCGACATCATCGAACTCAACGAGGCGTTCGCCAGCCAGGTCTTGGCGAGCCTGCGGCAACTAGGCCTGCCCGACGACGCGCCACATGTGAACCGCAACGGCGGCGCGATCTCATTGGGCCACCCCCTGGGGATGAGCGGCGCACGACTGGCGTTGACGGCGACCGAAGAACTGCACACCGGCGATGCACGGACTGCGTTATGCACGATGTGCGTCGGCGTCGGCCAAGGCGCCGCAATGATCTTGGAACGAGTTTAGGGATCGTTGATGGCAAATATCACGACCCTGCGCGAGGCCGTCGGCTCGTTGATCGAAGACGGCCACACGATCGCCATGGAGGGGTTCACGCACCTGATCCCGTTCGCCGCTGGCCACGAGGTGGTGCGGCAGGGCAAACGCGATCTGACGGTGATCCGCATGACCCCGGACCTGATCTACGACCAACTGATCGGCATGGGGTGTGTCCGCAAAATGGTGTTCTCCTGGGGCGGCAATCCCGGCGTCGGATCGCTGCACCGGTTCCGCGACGCGGTGGAACAGGGCTGGCCGCACCGATTGGAGATCGAGGAACGCAGCCACGCCGACATGGCCAACGCCTATGCTGCCGGGGCGAGTAACCTGCCGTTCGCGGTTCTGCGCGGTTACGTCGGCAGCGATCTGCCGCGATACAACGAAAACATCCGCACCATCGAATGCCCGTTCACGGGTGAACAGCTGACGGCAACGCCGGCGCTGCGGCCGGATGTCGCGGTGGTCCACGCGCAGCAGGCGGACCGTGCCGGCAACGTGCTCATGTGGGGCATTGTCGGCGTGCAGAAGGAGGCGGTGCTGGCCGCCAAAGCCGCCATCGTCACCGTCGAGGAAATCGTCGACGAACTCGACGCGGCACCGAATGCGGTGATCTTGCCGCACTGGGTCGTGACGGCGGTTTGCAAAGTGCCGCATGGGGCCACACCGGCCTACGCACAAGGTTACTACGGCCGTGACAATGCCTTTTATCGAGCCTGGGATACGATCGCCCGCGACCGCGACATGTTCCAGGACTGGATGCGGCACCACATAGTCGAAGCGGCGGACTTCGCCGACTTCCGCAACCGCCTACGGTTATCGACCGGGGGAGAGAAGGTCCATGCCTGACGATTTCACCGCGACCGAAATGATGACGGTCGCCGCTGCCCGGGCGCTGCGCGACGGAGTGTCGTGTTTTGTCGGC
The DNA here is from genome assembly GCA_021774445.1 of Alphaproteobacteria bacterium. Classification (GTDB taxonomy): domain Bacteria; phylum Pseudomonadota; class Alphaproteobacteria; order UBA6615; family UBA6615; genus SZUA-147. Next base: position 136,932 of record JAJFJA010000015.1, on the reverse strand, counting down.
ATCGGGTTACCGAGCGCCGCGGCCAATCTGGCCCGCGCAACCCATGCGCCCAACGTCGCGCTGATCTACGAGTCCGGCGCCATTGGCACCAAACCTGACGTACTCCCGCTGTCGATCGGGGACGGGGAATTGTCCGAGACGGCGGATACCGTTGTCTCGGTGCCGGAGATCTTTCGCTATTGGTTGCAGGGTGGCCGCATCGATGTCGGCTTCTTGGGTGCCGCACAGATCGACAAGTTCGCCAACATCAACACGACGATCATCGGCGACTACGCCAATCCAAAAGTTCGGCTGCCGGGCGCCGGCGGCGCGCCGGAAATCGCGGCGTCGGCCGGCGAGGTGCTTATCACGCTGAAGCATTCGAAGCGGGCATTCGTCGAGAAGCTGGACTTCGTGACGTCGGTCGGGCACCTGGATGGCGGCGATGCACGGGCGCGCGCCATGCTGCCCGGTCGGGGCCCGGCCGCAGTGATCACCGACCTGGGTATTTTGACGCCCGACCCGGAGACCAAGGAGCTGACATTGACCCATCGGCACCCCGGCGCGACCGTTGAGCAGGCACAGGACGCCACCGGCTGGGCGCTGAAGGTCGCCCACTCAGTAGCGGAAACGCCGGCACCGACGGCGGAAGAACTGACCGCCCTGCGCGACCTGAACGCGCGTACCGCAGCCGCCCATCGCAAATCCGAGGCCGCCTGATGGAGAACTTCACCTACAACGCACTGCCCAGCCGGGTCGTGTTCGGCGCCGGCAGTCTCGATCGATTACCGCAGGAGGTCGCTGGGCTGGGCGTCGAGAAGGCGCTAGTGCTGTCAACACCGCGGCAACGCGCTCTGGCCGAAGATGTGGCGCGGCGGTTGGCTGACCAAGCCGCCGGCGTGTTCGACCAGGCGGTCATGCACGTGCCGGTCGCGACCGCGGCCGCGGCAGTTGCCGAGGCGAAGCGCTGCGGCGCCGACGCTTGCGTCGCCATCGGCGGCGGGTCCACGATCGGGCTCGGCAAGGCCATCGCGCTCGAATTCGGGCTGCCGATCATCGCGGTCCCGACGACTTACGCCGGGTCGGAAATGACGCCGATTTGGGGTCTGACGGAAGCCGGCGTGAAACGTACCGGTCGCGATGCGAAAGTACTGCCGAAGACGGTCATCTACGACGCGACGCTGACCGTGTCCCTGCCAGCGCATATCGCGGCACCGAGCGGCATGAACGCGATCGCCCATTGTGTCGAAGCGCTGTACGCGGAAGACGGTAACCCCATCATCTCGATGATGGCCGCGGAAGGCATCCGGGCGTTGGCGCGCAGCCTGCCGGCGATCGTCGCCACGCCCGACGATCTGGCAGCTCGCACGGACGCGCAGTACGGCGCGTGGCTCGCCGGCGCGGCCTTGGGCGCGGTCAGCATGTCGCTCCACCACAAGCTTTGTCACACGCTCGGCGGCAGTTTCAACCTACCCCACGCCGACACTCACACGGCGGTGCTCCCGCATGCCGCAGCCTACAATCGGGACGCGGCACCGGCGGCCATGGCACAGGTGGCGCATGCCTTGGGCAGCGATGACGCGCCAAACGGGTTGTTCGACCTGGCGTCCCGCATCGGCGCAAAAACGGCGCTCCGCGACGTCGGCATGCAGTACGACGACCTGGACCGCGCCGCCGAACTGGCAACCACCAACCCCTACGCCAACCCGCGGCCCGTGACCTTCGACGGCATTCGCGCCCTACTGGAAGCCGCCTACGAAGGCCGACGCCCTGCCCCGGCGACATAACAGAGCGCTGACCGACCTTCCGCCCGTCGGCCAATTGCGCCACAATCGCCGCCATGACCGAACACAACGAGACGAACCCTTCGCCGGCCCGTGTCGTGCTGATTACCGGCGCCGCCAGCGGCGTCGGTGCGGCCACTGTGCGCCGGTTGGCGGGTCCCGGCACCCGGCTGCTGCTGCACACCCGGCGCAACCGTGATGGCCTTGCTGCAGTTGCAAAGGCCGCCGGCCATGCGGGCGCGGAGATCGAAACGATCCTCGGTGACCTCGCGGACCCCGCTGTTCCCGCTGGGCTCGTCGCCACGGCGCAACGGCGTTTTGGCCGCGTTGACCAGATCGTCGCCGCCGCGGGTTATGCCGACCGCCGGCGCTTTGGAGATGCGTCGCTTGAGACGTTGCAAGCGGCGGAGCGCACCATGACGGATAGTTTCTTCGCCTTGGCTACGGCGGCGCTCACCGATCTTGAAAGTTCTGACTGGGGTCGGGTCGTCGCGGTGAGTTCTTTCGTGGCTCATTCATTTGGCATCAACGATGCCTTGTTTCCAACCAGCGCGGCCGCCAAGGCCGGCATGGAGGCATTGGCAAAATCGTTGGCGATGCAATTGGCCCCGACGGGGACGACCGTCAATTGTGTCGCCCCCGGCTATACCCGTAAGGACGCCGGCGCGCATGCGGCCGTGGCCGCGGACGCCTGGACGCGGGTCGCCGCGGCGACGCCGATGCAGAAGCTGGCGCTACCGGACGACGTCGCCGCGGCGATCGCCTTCCTGCTTAGCCCCGATGCCGGCCACGTCACCGGACAGGTCATTCACGTTGATGGCGGTATGTCCCTGCTGTAACCCGTCAGCGATGCCAGCAGGCGGCCCAATGGGCCGGCGCCTTCTCCGCCAGCGGAGGCTCCTCGCTCAAACACTGCGCCGTCGCAAAAGGGCAGCGCGACTGGAAGCGGCACCCCGCCGGCGGCTGCATGGGATTGGGCACCTCCCCGGCATAGCTGATACGACTGCGCGCGCGCTGTAGCGGCGGGTCGGGGACGGGAACGGCAGACAGCAGCGCCTCGGTATAAGGGTGTTTCGGGTCTTCATAGATCGCGTCGCGACCCGCGATCTCGATCAGTTTGCCGGCATACATGATGGCAATGCGGTGCGAGATGTGACGCACCACCGAGAGGTCATGGGCGATGAATAGATAGGTAAGACCCAACTCCTCCTGCAAATCCTGCATCAGATTCACGACCTGAGCACGGATCGAAACATCGAGTGCGGAGACCGGCTCGTCGGCAATCAACAACTCGGGCTCGAGGGCAAGCGCCCGCGCAATGCCGATACGTTGGCGCTGACCGCCACTGAAAGCGTGCGGATAACGATCGCCGGCATCGGCCGGTAGGCCGACCAGATTCATTAAGTGAGACACGCGATCTGTGGCATCCTGGACCGATTTCGCCAAGCCATGCACGATGAGCGGTTCCGCCACGGTTTCGATTACGCGCATCCGCGGGTTGAGGCTGGCATAGGGATCTTGAAAAACCAGTTGCATATGACGCCGCAGCAGTCTCAGCTCGGCGCCCGCTACATGGGTTATGTCGTGGCCTTGAAAATAGATCTTTCCGCCAGAGGCTGGGACGCGACGCAGAATCGCGCGGCCCGTGGTCGTCTTGCCGGAACCGGACTCGCCGACCAGACCCAGCGTCTCACCGGGCGCGATGGTGAATGACATATCATCGACCGCGTGCACCTGCAGCGGCCGCTGCCCCCAGAAGCCGGCTCGGCCGACGTTGAAATGGACCGTTAGCCCGTCGACCCGCAGCAGCGGCTCGGCCGGCTCCGGGACGACGGCCTCAAGCACCGACACTTACGCCTCCGGCATCGGTATCGCTGGTCGAAGTCGGCGGAAAAGCGTGCCAGCAGGCGACCTGTCGGTTGCCCGGATGTTGCTCGGTTGGCGGCTGCTCCTGGCACTTCGGGGTCGCCGACGGACAGCGCGGATGAAAGGCGCAACCGGCCGGCGGGACCATGAGGTTCGGCGGGGCGCCATCGATCGACACCAGGCGCGGACTTACCACGTCCAGTCTTGGCGTCGAGCGCAGCAGGCCCATGGTGTAGGGATGTCCAGGACGGTGAAATACATCGTCGGCGCCGGCGGTCTCAACCACTTTGCCGGCATACATCACCGCCACGCGATGACAGAGTCCGGCGACGACGCCGAGGTCGTGGGTGATCATGATGACCGAAAGATGCAGGCGCTGCTGCAGGTCAGCGATCAACTCGAGGATTTGTGCCTGAATTGTAACGTCGAGAGCGGTCGTCGGCTCGTCGGCGATCAACAGCTCCGGCTCGCAGGCCAGGGCCATGGCGATCATCACCCGCTGTCGCATGCCGCCGGAAAACTCATGCGGATACTGTTTTAGCCGCTGTTCCGGCGCGTTGATGCCGACCAGATCGAGCAAGTCCTTGGCGCGATCATGGGCCTGCGCCCGGCTCATGCCAAGGTGATGGCGCAGCACCTCGGAGATCTGGGTTTCCACCGTAAAAACCGGGTTCAGAGACGTCATTGGGTCCTGGAAGATGATGGCCATCTCGCGCCCGCGGATGTCGCGGGCATATCGTTCTCCCGCCCTTCCGAGCACAGATCGGCCCTTCCAGCGGATATCGCCGTCGACGATCCGGCCGGGCACCTGCACCAGCCCCATTACCGCTTGAGCGGTGACGCTCTTGCCCGAGCCGGACTCGCCCACCAGTCCCAGTGATTCGCCCCGCGCCACGTGCAGCGAGACACCGCGAACGCCCCGTACCACGCCCCGCGTCGTGATGAACTCAACCTTGAGATCGTCGACCGCGAGCAGCGCGGGCTCAGGCTGCTCGGTCACTTGGCGATGGCCTCCCGGGTCCCGGCGCCGGCCTGCCGCCGCGCCATGAAGCGGGCGAAGCGTTTCTCGCGCTCTTGCGGGTCGGACGTTACCCGCGCCCAACTGGCGAGCAGATTGATCGCCAGGACAACGATACCGATGGCGAGCCCCGGAAAAGTGACCAGCCACCAGGCCCGGAACATGTACTCCTTGCCGGTCGCCACATCGAGGCCCCAGGACGTTGCCGGCGGCTGTACGCCCAATCCGAGGAAAGACAACGCTGCCTCCGCCAGAATGATCCGCGCAAACTCCAGGATCGCCAGCGTCAGCAGGGGCGACGTCAGATTCGGCAAGACATGACGATAAAGCACCCGGGCCGGCTTACACCCCACCAACTCGGCGGCCTCGACATAGGGTTCCTCGCGGACCGACAGGACGACGCCACGGGTTATCCGGGCGTAGACCATCCAGCCATTGAGCGCGAGCACGACGATCACCGTCGTCATGCTCGGCCCGACGACCGCCAAAATGATCAGCGCCAGCAGCAGACCGGGAAACGCGACCTGAGTGTCCACCCAGCGCATGATGAAGCTATCAGTGCGGCCGCCGAAATAGCCGGCGAGCAAACCCATAAACACGCCGAAACCACCGGCGACGACGACCACACCGGTTCCCACCAACAGTGAGACCCGGGCACCGAACATGATCCGCGACAGCACGTCCCGGCCGAGATTGTCCGTGCCAAGGGGATGCACCCAGCTACCGTCCAGCACCCAGGCCGGCGGCAACAGCCGTTCCCGCAGCGACTGCGCGGCCGGGTCATGTGGGGCGATCAGTGGCGCGAAGATCGCAACCAATACCAGGGCCACCAGCAGTAGCAAGCCGATGAAACCCGGCTTGTCCTGCCACAACTCCTTGCCTAGCCCACGGGCGGCGCTGAACAGCTCGTGCGGACGGCCACCGATATCATCGGGAGACGCTACCGAGTGGTCTGACGGCGCATCGACCATCAAGCGAGCCTTATCCTTGGGTCGATCATTTTATAGGAGATGTCCATCGCAATATTGATGAACACCACCATGATGGCGACCGTAAAGACGATCGCCTGCAGCAGGATCAGGTCCTGTCGTTCAATGGCCTGGATCGCGGTCAAACCGAGTCCCGGCCAAGCAAACACCGTCTCCACCACGACCGTGTAGCCGGCAAGCGCCCGGATCAGCTCCCAGCCCGCCAGGGTGACCACCGGAACCGCGGCGTTGCGCAGCGCATGCATGCCGACGACGCGGATGAAGGGCATGCCTTTGGCGCTGGCGGTTTTGACATATTGCTGGTTGAGCTCGTCGATCATTGAGGAGCGCACCAGCATGACCAGCCGCGCCAGCGCCGGCAGCGCCAGAGTGACCGCCGGCAGAATGATATGTTTTGCCGACGCCGCGCCCGACGTTGGCAGCACCCGGAATTGCACCGCGAACACGACGATGAGCAGCAGCCCGAGCCAGAACTGTGGCACCGAAAGGCCCAACAAACTTACTGTTACAGTGAGGCGATCGGCCAAGCCGCCGGGGCGCAGCGCCGCCACGATGCCTAGTGGAATGGCGAGCACGATAGCCAAGATGATGCCGGCCGCCGTGAGTTGTAGTGTCAGCGGCAACCGCTCGAAGACGATCTCCATGGCAGGCCGACGCTGCCACAGAGAATCGCCGAAATCGAGCCGTACGAGGTCACCGACATAGGCGGCGAACTGCACCGGAATTGAGCGATCGAACCCAAGTCGTTTTTCGAAGGCCACGCGTTGTTCGGCCGTGGCCTCCAGGGGCAGCATGACACGAACCGGATCGCCGACCATGCGCGTCACTACGAACACGATCACAGTCACACCAAGGATCACGATCAGCCCGTGCCACAGACGTTTGAGCATGAACCTGCCCATACGACTTTGCTCCCCTCAGGCGAGCGCGGCGGCTGTTATCCGTCGACCCGCATTTCTTTGACAAGCAGCTTGGCGTCGACCCGCGGCTGCCAGGCCATCCGTTCGCTCATACCGTATATGTCCTCGATATTGAGCAACCAGAGGAAATAAGCCTGATCATACGCGATTTGAACCGCTTGTTGGTAGAGCGCACTACGCTTCGCCACGTCGGTCTCGGAGCGGGCCTGGTCGATCAGTCCGGCCAGTGCGTCATCCTCATTGGAGGCGCCGATACCGCCCTTGTGATAGTAGGCGGAGAACGGCCGGTCGGCGTCCAACAGTTCGTTCGAGCTGACGACGAAAATCGCATCCGCCCGCGTATCGCGGTCGAACAACCGATTGAGATACTCATCGAACTCGAAGATACGGACGTTGACGTTAAGGCCGATATCGGACCAGAAAGCACCGACGGCCTCGACCAACTCGCGATCCTTGAGCCAGCGGCCAGATGTCCCGACCAACTCGACTTCCGTACCGGCGGCGCCGGCTTCATCGAGCAGCGCCCGTGCCTTGTCAGGGTCGTAAGGATAAGCCTGGACGTCGCTGTTGAAGCCGAAGAACGACGGCGCCAGCAGTTGACCCTCCGCCACCTCGGCAAAGCCCTCGAACAGGCTCTCGGCCAGTGCGTCTTTGTCGACGGCATAGTTCAGCGCCTGCCGCACCCGCACATCGGCAGTACTGCCGCCGAGTGAACTAAGGATTACGATCGGCAGTTCGAGACCGCTGATGTTGGCCGATTGCGGCACCTGTCCCACGAACTCAGGCAGCAGGTTCGTGATGACATCCAATTCGCCAGCCAGTAGGCCGGCCAGTCGGGTGCCGGATTCTTCGATGAACCGGTAGGTCACCTTTTGCACCTGCGGCGCGTCGCCCCAGTACCCTTCATTCACCTCGAGCACGATGTCGTTGCCGCGGTTCCAGCCGGCGAACTTGTACGGCCCCGTACCGACCGGTGCATCGGCGAAGCCGGGATCGGCGGCCTGCCCAGGCGGCACCATCTTCATCCAATACATGCGCGTCGGCAGGATTGGATCCGGCCCGTCCGTCTCGATGCGAACCGTCAAGTCGTCGACTTTGGCGGCCCCAGTGATCGTCGAGAAGAATGACCCCTGCTCGGAGTTGAATTCGGGATTGATGATGCGCTCAACACTGAAAACCACAGCGTCGGCGTTAAACGACTCGCCATTGTGGAACTTCACGCCGTCGCGCAGCTTGAATTCCCAAGTCGTGCCACCGACCTGGGTTGGCGGACCCTCGGCCAAGCTCGGCACCAACTCGCCGTTCGCCGTTCGCGCCATCAGTGTTTCGTAAATATTATCGTTGACTGCCCGCTCGCCGCCATCGTCTCTGACCTGTGGGTCGAGCGTCGTTGGCTCCGACCCGATGGCGATGGTGATTTCCTGGCCATAGGCCGGCGCCACCGCCAGCATCGCTGCCAACGCGCCGGCCGCGAGGGTCTTTTTAGTCCCCTGAATCCGCATGATCTTCCCTCCCTCAAATCGCAGCGCCGTCCCCCGAGCTTCAACTCGGTACGCAACCCTGCGACAGTTTTACCCACTCGAAATATCGCCAATCTTTGTATACAGTGGACGGAAGAGTCAATAGACGGACTGTCACCGATGACGCAGATACGCCGACGCGGCGTCGAAGAGCGCCTGCCGGACGAGAGCCAATCTGCCGTACAACCGGCACTCGCCCGGGTCGGGGCAATTCACCAGTCGCTGCGCGATGTAATTGAATCGGAATTGCGGCGAGGCATCCTGGCCGGCGTGTATGTACCGGGCGAACGGCTGGTCGAGGACAAGCTGGCCGAGCGATATGGCGTCTCCCGCAACCCGGTCCGCGAGGCCTTACGGGTCTTACAGAGCGAGGGGCTGGTCGAGGTGACCCCGCGCAAGGGCGCGACGGTGACCCGTCTTTCCCATGCCGAGGCGCGGGAGATCATCGAGTTGCGCGCCTCCTTGGAGGGACTCTGCGCCCGCTTGGCGGCCCGGCGCCGCAGTAATCCGCTTAGCACCCAGATCCGCGGGGTCGTCGCGCAGGGCGAGGCGGCTGCCAGCCGCGGCGATATCGACACCGTGCGGCTGATGAATGACGAGTATCACGCGCTCGTCGCCAAGGCCGGTGCGAACCGGTATCTTGAGGACTTCGTCCGTTCGCTTCGCGCCCGCACCCACTGGCTGTTCGTCGGCACTGATGTCGAGCGCACGCGCGCGTCGTGGCGCGAGCATGCGGCCATCCTGATCGCCATCGACGACGGCGATCAGGAGCTTGCTGGATTGCTTGCCAGTCGCCACGTGACCAACGCCGGCGGGGTTTACCTCGAGGCGGTCGGCTGGTCGAAAGAAGCACCGGAAAGCGACTGACATCGGCCACTGGTGCCGTTCTCCCTCGATTGCCCAACGACGGAAACCAGCCGACAGGCCGCAGATTCAATCTGTTGACCCCGTCGATTGGGATTGTATACAGTACACGAATTGACGACGAGGGAGCACCGCCATGCCCAAGAGCGAATTCCGCCAGCAGATCGAGGCCGCGATACAGCAGAAGCATTCCAGTATCCACCCGTGGAGCGACGCCTGGGTCAGCGGGCGCCTTGACCATCAACTCCTTGGTGAGTGGGCGAAGCAGCACTATCACTATGTGAGCCAGTTCCCATGGTGGTGCGCCACGGTCTATGCCAACACCCAGCATCAGGATATCCGCCATTTCCTCGTTGAAAATATCATGGAAGAGGAAGGTTTCGTTGGTGACGACCAGTTTCCGGCCATCAAGCACACCGACCTGTTGTTGGATTTTGCCGAACACTGCGGCATGAATCGTTCCGAGGTAGAGCAGGCGCAAAGCAACGGCGAGTTGCTCGCCGGAACGCTTGGCCTACAGTCTTGGTGTTTCCGGCAATCATACAAACCGGATTATGAGGCGGTTGCCGGCCTGTTGGTTGGGTTGGAAAGCCAGGTGCCGCAGATCTACAGCCGGACCACGCCGCCGCTGATTGAAAAATACGGTTTTACCGAGGAAGAGATCGTGTTCTTCCGCCTGCACATTGTCGCCGACGAAGAACATGGCGAACGCGGTTATGAGATCCTCGAGCAGCATGCCGACACCGACGACAAGAAGACTGCTTGTCTGCGTGCTGTGCGCGAGGCGGCTGTTATGCGTCGCTCGTATCTGGACAGCCTGTACACGAAATTCTTAGCGCCCGGCGAGCGGGCTGCCGCCGCGGAGTAACGGGCAGCTCGCCAACCGGTGTTCGTTTTTGGGGAGGAACGATGATCACCAAGAAAACATTCAGCTTGGCCGAGGCTGAGCTGATACTCGATGCGGCCCAGGCCAAGGCGACGGAGATTGGCGTCAAACATGTGATCTGCATCGCCGATGATGCCGGCTATCCGATCGCGCTCCGGCGTATGGACGGTGGCAAAGTCACCAGTGTTCAGATCGCCGAGAACAAGGCGTTCACCGCTGCCGGACACAAACGCATCACCCACACCTTCACCAACACCTTTCCGGGTGAGGAGGCCTGGGGCATCTTCACCCAGCACAACGGTCGCCTTACCGTCTTCGTCGGCGGCTATCCGATCTACGTCGATGGTGAGGTCGTGGGCGGTATCGGGGTGTCAGGCGGCAACGGGGAGCAGGACATAGCGGTCTGCGAGGCCGGGATTGCGGCATTCGAAAAATATCTGGCCGAGCAGGGCCACGATGCGAACTAGGGCCCGGTTGTGACGGATTATCTCAACCTCATTGACGGCGCCTGGACCGCCGCCGGCGACGGCGCCACTTTCGAAAGTCGCAACCCCGCCGACGTCGACGAACTGATCGGCCGGTTTCCCGCATCCGGCGCCGAAGACGCGCGGCAAGCGGTTGCTGCGGTCGCCGCGGCGGCGCCGGGTTGGGCGAAGACATCGCCGGAAAACCGGGCGCAGGTCTTGGACCGAACGGCTGAACTGCTGCTGCGGCGCAAGGAGAGCTTGGCTCGGGAGCTGACCCGCGAGGAGGGCAAGACGCTCGCGGAGGCGACCAACGAGGTCAACCGCACGGCGGCAAATTTCCGGCTCTATGCCGGCGAAGCCTTGCGCGTTCGCGGTGAAACCTTCCCGGGCGAGGCCGGTCAGATCATATGTACCATTCACCAGCCGGTCGGCGTGGTCGCCGCAATTACGCCATGGAACTTTCCGATTTCAATTCCGGCGCGGAAGATCGGCCCCGCCCTTGCCGCCGGTAATGGCGTTGTCTTTAAGCCGAGTAATCTCACGCCCCTCATGGGGCACCGGCTTGTAGAAACGCTGCTGGAAGCTGGTCTGCCGAAGCAGGTCATCGCGCTTGTGCATGGCCGCGGAAGGACCGTCGGTGAGGCCATCGTGACAGCGCCGCAGACCGGCGTGATCACTTTCACGGGCTCCTATCCGGTCGGCAAGCGGATATATGAGCTGGCCGGACCCGACAAGCGCACCCAGCTCGAGATGGGTGGAAAGAATCCATGCATCGTCTTGGAAGATGCCGATCTCGACCGTGCCGTTCAGGTGGTTACCAAAGGCGCATTCGGGCTCTCCGGCCAAGCATGCACCGGGACCAGCCGCGTTCTCGCCGCCGATAGCCTTTACGATGCTCTGGCCGAACGCCTGGCCGAGGCCACGGCGGCAATCAAGGTCGGCAACGGCCTGCAGAATGGCGTTGCCATGGGTCCGCTGGCCAGTCAGGCGCAGCTTGATAAAGTGCTTGGCTATGTCGCAACGGGGACCGCGCAGGGCGGACGCCACCTTACCGGTGGTGAACGGCTCGCCGGCAACGGCCGTGACAATGGATTTTTTGTATCGCCGGCGCTGTTTGCCGACCTGCCGACCGGCGCCCCCCTCACTTGCGAGGAGGTGTTTGGTCCAGTCGTGGCGATGCAGCGGGTCGCCGATCTGGAGGAAGCATTGTCGCTCGGCAATGCCGTGGAATATGGCCTCGCGGCGTCGATTGTCACGCGTGACCTTGGGCGGGTGCTGGACTTTGCCGGCCGTATCGAGGCTGGGGTTATCAAGGTAAACAGCCCCACGACCGGCGTTGCCCTTGCCGCGCCCTTCGGCGGGATCAAGCACTCCAGTAACCAGGTCTATAAAGAACAGGCCGGCGCCGGCGTGATGGATTTCTACACCACCACCAAGACCGTCTATCTCAACGGTTAGGCGACACAACGGCACGGACCGGGATCGCGCCCATGGATTGGCTATTCGCCATTGATCTGCCGATCTACGCCGCGGCCGCCGCCGCGGTCTTCGTCGCGTCGATGGTACAGGGCTCGACCGGCCTCGGCTTCGGCATGGTCGCGGCGCCGGTTATGGCGGTCGTCGACCCGGTCCTCGTGCCGGGTCCGCTGTTGTTTCTGGCCATGCTTGTATCGGTGCTGGTCGCGGTACGTGAGTGGCGGGCGATCGACAAGCGAGGCCTAGCGTACGCCCTGGTCGGCCGCATTCCGGCATCCTTTGTGGCTGGTTTTACGCTCGCGGCCATCCCGGTCGGGCTGTTCGGTTTGGTTTTCGGCAGCTTGGTGCTGCTTGCGGTGGCGTTAAGCGTGGCCGGCTGGATGCTGGTACCAAGCGCCCGCAACCTTGTTCTCGCTGGCGTCGCCTCAGGCTATATGGGCACGATCACCTCGATCGGCGCACCGCCCATGGCGCTGGTCTACCAGCATGGCTCCGGCCCGCAGATACGTTCGACACTTGGGGCCTATTTCGTCTGCGGCGCCTTGATTTCCATTATCGCGCTGGCCATGTTCGGCCGCTTCGGCCTTTTTGATCTGATGGTAGGCCTCAATCTGCTGCCGTTTCTGGTTGCCGGCTTTGCTGTTTCAAACCTGGTCGTTCGATACGTGGATAAGGGACATGTACGCCGGGTCGTACTGGCTTTTTGCACCCTGTCGGCCCTCGCTTTGCTCGCCAAGTCGGTCCTGTGATGGGGCAATCGGATAGCCATCTTCCGCCAGCCGCCTTTGTCGACCCCGATGTTTTCCAGACCGAGCGTCGCGAGATCTTCGCCCGCGAGTGGTTAGCGGTCGGCCGCGACGATGGCCTGGCGAGCGCTGGGGATTACCTTAGTGTCGGCCTGGGTGGCTGGCCGGCCTTTCTGATCCGCGACGAAGTTGGCGAGCTTCGCGCCTTCCGCAACATCTGCCGCCATCAGCAGCTGCCGGTACTGGAGAATGGTCGGGGCCACTGCGAAACCATGCGCTGCCGATACCACGGCTGGACCTACGACTTCGCCGGGCGGCTCGTGCACGCGCCGCCCGCGGTCTGCCCGCCCGATTTGGAGACCACGGAATATCGGCTCGACGCGATCAATAGCGCGCGGGCAGGCCCGCTGGTGTTCCTTAATCTGCAGCCGCAGGCACCGCGGCTCGACACCGCCCTCGCCGACATAGCGACGACCTTGCCCGATGACGGCCATGGCCACGCCGCCGACACTGTTCACAGCCTGGCCGCCAATTGGAAAGCGGTCGTCGGCGCGTTGCTCGACGGCCCAGGTAGCTGGTCACGGGATTTCACCCCACGCCCACCACGCGGCGACACCGCCATCATTCATCAAGACGGCGATCGGGCTTGGGCCTGGCATTGGCCGACCTTGGTCCTGTTCCGATCACCGGAAGCCTCGCTGGTGCAGATCGTCATGCCGCGGACCTTCACCAAGACCGAGATCCATCAGGTCCTGCATCTCGCAGCCGACCTACCGGCGAGCCGCACGCAGTATTGGCGGAGCTTGTTGGACACGCGCTCGGAGCTGGCGAACGCAGACGCGGTAGAGCGCCAGCAGGAGATTCGCGCCACGGCCCGGGGCGGCGGCACCGATGCTATTTTGTCGTCCCGTATCTCACCCCCATTCGCGACCCGCTGGTCGGCGGCCATGGCAGGGCGCGTCAATACGTGACCACGCCCTTTCAGGAGTCTTCCGTTATCCGGACATGAGCGGCCGTAACAGCCAGGATTATGAAGCCGAAAAGGATCCGTCGGGCGCCTTCGGGCACCTGCAGCACGGTCAGTAATGTCGTCAGCACCGTCAAAATAAGCGCGCCCACGATTGTACCACCGTAACCGCCGCGGCCGCCGAATATCGACGTACCGCCGATGACCGCGGCGGCCACCGACGGTAGCAACAGCGGCACCGCAAGCGACAACGAGGGGGCTTTGATCAACCCCACATAAACCAGTCCCGCGATGCCGGCCAGCAAACCCGACAGCGCATAAAGGACGACAATCACTTGCCAGGCGCGCACCCCGGATAGGCGGGCCGCGTTCTCGTTATCACCGATCGCATAGAGCAGCCGTCCAAAGCCTGTGCGCCGAAGTCCGAGGATAATCACTGCGGCAAGTGGCACGAATAGGACAAGCGAATTGGGGACACCATTAGTTCGACCAGTTCCCAGCCACGCCAAAGAGTCCGGAATCGCCGAGCCCGTCGCCAGCACGGTTCGCTGATAGACCTGCAGACCACCGGTGGCGATCAGGCTCAGGCCTAGGGTCATGATCAGCGGATGGACGCGAAACACACCGGCGCCGATACCGTTCGCAAGGCCGATCAGGATGGCAGGCAACAGCGATATGGCGATAGCGATCGCCGGGTCATGAGTCGTCACCTGCGTCGCCATAACGAAAGCGCTCACTGTGGCGACGATGCCGACGGAAAGATCGATGCCCCCAGTAAGCATGGTCAGCGTTTGGCACGACGCCAGAATCGCCAAGGGAATCGCAAACTTGATGGTGTTGGCGATCCAACGCTCATTGACGATGCCCGGTCTAAGGACCTCAAGGACAATGACCAAGCCGACCAGCAGGACAATCAGGGGAACCAGCGGTTGATCCCGCAGGAAGCGCCGCAGTCGGCGGCCGATTGGGATAGCCACGGCGGTACCGGTGCTCATGCGGACCTCCCCCTCAACGCAACCAGGCCGCCGAGGATCACGACAACGACCATGATCGTTCCCTCTATGACCGTCGTGATGTTGGGATCGACCGACAGCAAGGTCAGGTCGGTGCGGACGAGGCGCAGAATAAATACCGCGATAATCGGGCCCAAGAGACCGCCCCTACCCCCACCCAGCGCGACACCGCCCAGCACAACCGCGGCGACACTGGCCAGCAGGTATGGGCCGGGGATCGGCGCCCCAATACCCGTACTCATGGTGAGGACCAAACCACCCATCGCGGCGAACAGCCCGGCCACGGCGTAAGCCACGACCTTAGTACGATTGACGGCGACACCGCTTCTGAAGGCTGCAAGGGCGTCGCTGCCGACGGCATAGATCGACAAACCGAGGCGGGAGCGTCTTAGCGGCAGCCAGACGATTCCCAGGCAAACGACCAGAACCAGCAGCGCCTTCGGGATCCACGCGGTGATCTCGGCAGGCAATCCGGGAATTCCGGCTGTACCGACAATGATGCCCTTGAGCCACTCGGCAGCGGCACCGCCGGGCGCCCGCAGGATCAGCAACGCCACGCCCTCCCACACAAAGAGCATCGCCAGCGTCACAACAATATCGGGCACCCGCGTAAGGACCACCAGGATCCCGTTGATCATGCCCATGGCGATACCGAGGAGCAGCACGAATAGGACGACGACCACCGCGAATTCCTCGCTCGCGCCGTCCATCATTGCCGCCGCCGTAACGCTGGTAACCGCCATCATCGAGGCAATCGAAAGATCGATACCCCCGGCGATGACGACAATAACCTGCGCCGCGGTCGCAAAAGCGAATGGCAGCGCCGCGCGGGCGAGCGAGCCGATGCCGGAAGCACCATAACCGGGTTGAATGAGCTTGGTAATGATCAGCAGCAAAACGAGCAACGCAAACAAGCCTATGGCCCAGCCATGACGACGGACAGTCTGGGTCATGCGGGACCCAGCTCAATCCCGGACGCACCGTGAGCAGGCGCCGAGCCGGGAATTGCGTCACTCGACACCTCTCGCGGCAGACCATAGGCGGCCCGCATCAGCGTCGGTTCATTGGCGATATCGGCCGGCAGGACATCGACGACGCGTCCACCGAAGATAACGACGGCACGATCGCAGACAAGCTGCACCTCCTCCAGCTCCGACGTGTAGAGCAGCACGGATGAACCTTGCGCGGCGAGCTCTCGCAACAGCGAATAGATCTCACGCTTGGTGCGAATATCGATGCCGCGGGTCGGGTCGAAGCACAGAAGCGTTTGTACGCCTGTGGCGATCCACCGCGCGATCGTCACCTTCTGTTGGTTTCCGCCTGACAGTCGCTGCACTTCTCCCTGGGCCCGCGTATCGATCTGCAGGCGCTCGATGGCACCGTCGACGCGGACATTCTCCTTCGCCATATCGATCGGCCCCCAGGCGCCGGCACAGAAAGGCAAGGCGATGTTCTCCCGGACGGAGCGCTGCATAAGCAGGGCATCGACGCGGTTGCTGGGCACATACACAAGGCCCGCCCGGATCGCATCGGCCGGATGGCGAAAGCGCGCTTCGGTACCATCAACCTCGATCTTGCCGGTCAAGGCGCGCCGAGAGCCGGAGAGGACGCCAAATAGCTCGTCCTGGCCCTGCCCTTCCAGGGCGATGACACCCAGGACTTCGCCGACCTGCAGATCGAAGGAAACGTCCTCGAGTTTTGTCCCGGCACCCAGATTACTGATGCGAAGGCGCGGGGTCTCCCCCTCCGGCCTCCGGTCGCCGGCTGATTGTTGGGGTTTGCCAGCCGCTCGCCCTAATTCGGTCCGCGTACCCAGCATCAGTTCGACGATCTGCTCTTCGACCCCGGCTTCAACATCGACAACACCCACAGTCTCGCCATCGCGCAAGACGGTCGCACGGTCGCAAAGTGCTGAGATCTCCAAGAATCGATGCGAGATGAAGATCACCGACCGGCCTGTCTCACATTGTCGCCGCACGACATCAAGGACCTTTTCCGCCAGGTTCGCCGGCAAAGCAGCGGTCATTTCATCAAGCAACAGCACGTCGGGTTCGATCGCCAGGGCGCGCGCGAGATCGAGAATACGCAATACGGCAAGCGGCAAATCGCGCGCCGTCTCAAACAGGTCGAGCTTGTCGATACCCAGAGCCCGAACCCATTTCATGAAAGGGTCGACCGGTGTTCCGGTGAGACGGAGATTGTCGGCGACATCCAGATCTGGGATCAGGGCCGGCTCTTGGTAGACCGAGACTAAGCCGCTGCGCCGCGCCTCCGCCGGAGAATGCACCTTGCGGTCTCGTCCGCGAATAAGAATACGCCCGGAGTCCGGTCGGACGGCGCCGGTCAAGATCTTTACCAGGGTCGACTTACCGGCGCCATTGGCCCCCACAAGCGCATGAACCTCGCCGGGTCCGACCGTAAGCGACGCATCGCGAAGCGCGGCGACCGGCCCATAACTCTTGCAGACGCCGGAAGCGTCCAGGAGCGACTCGCTGGTCACAGGTACAGGTGCCTCACATCGCCCCCATCAGACGGGCGTGGAGGTGCGAAGCTTAACTCGCACCCCCCCGCCCTAAGATCGTGCCTTCGAGTTACTCGCCGGGACCCGCGCACGCGATGATCTGTGCCTTACTATAGTTCGTCCATTCGGGCACGGAGATGCTGACCGGCCACTCCGGATCGAGTGACGGATCCGCCGCGGCGGCCAGCTTGGCGCGCCCGTCCGCCGTCACATTCTCCCACAGCTCGGGGTCTACCAGGACCGTGCGTGAACCGGGCGTCTCGCCATCAAGAATACGCACCGCGAGCGTCACGCCCGCGCCGCCGATCGAACCAGGATTGGTCACCGCCGCGCCGACGAGGCCCTCGACGCTGTTCAACTGACCGACAAATCCAGCATTGTCCGCCCCCACGATAGGCACCAGAGGCACGTCGGATTCGACGAAGGCATCGACGATGACATTGTCGATGCCGGACGTCCAAACACCATCGAACGGGATGCCCGTTGCGATGTAGTCGAGGATCTGCTGCTTGCCTTGGTCCTGCTGCCAGCCGGTGAAGACCTCATGCGCAACCTTGATACCGGGGAACTCCGCCAGCGCGCGCTTAAAGCCCGCGTCACGGTCGTCGTCAGCCGAAGCGCCCGCTGCACCGCGCATATAGACGACCGTGCCGTCCCCACCCAACTGTTCGAACAGCCATTTGGCGCCTAAATAAGCGTATTCCTCCTGGTTGTTCGAAAGCACGAAGGCCGACTGCTCCGTCACCGCCTGGTCGACGGCCACGACGACGATACCTGCGTCCGTCGCCTCTTTGATCGCCGGATTAATACCTTCCGGATTGGCGGGGTTGACGACGATGGCATCGACGCCGGCTTGGATAAGGTTGCGGATATCTTCGAGCTGACCCGCGGCATCGGTGTTACGGTGCGCGATGTTGAGTGACTCGACCTTACCCGAGGCCAGCGCCTGAGCCTTGATGGCGCAGACCATTTCCTCACGCCAGCCGTTACCCTGCACTGTGTTTGAAACGCCGATTGTATAGCTGCCGTCCTGAGCGATCGCCGTGCCCATGCCCGCTAGGGCGAGTGCACCAATCGCGGCATATGGCAAAAACTTCATCATTCCTCCGACTCCATGTTTTTTGATCTGTCGTGATCTAGTTGCAGTGCCCGATATAGGCGGTTGGTAAGGACTCATTTAATGTCATGATGACTCACTTGACGTAGGGACGCAAAACGTCGCGGGCCAGCAGGAAACCGCGTTTCACCAGTTCGTCCGTGCCTTCGAACTCACGATCTTCATGTTCGATAATGATGGGGCCGTCATAGCCGGCACGATAAAGGCCGGAAAAGATCGCCGGCCACTCGACATCCCCCAATCCCGGCATGCGGGGGATCTGCCAGCCCATACCGGAAGAGAACGTACCACGTTCATACAGACCATCGCGATCGATCATCACGTCTTTAGCCTGCATATGCAGTATGTTGGGGCCGAATTCCTTGATGAAGCGCTGTTGATCGATCATCAGCCAGACTAGATGGCTGGGGTCGTAATTGAGCCCCACCGTGTCTCCCCACGCTTCGATGATGCGCCGCCAGACATAGGGCGAATGGGCGATATTGTGCCCCCCCGGCCACTCGTCATAGCTGAAGATCATCGGACAATTCTCAAACGTGATTTTGACGCCATTGTCACGGGCATAGGCAACGATATCGGGCCAAACTGTGAGCGCTATGTCCCAATTCGCATCCACATGTTTCGACGCGTCGCCGCCGCAGAACGTGTTGACCACCGGCACACCCATCGCGCCGGCCGTCACGATCACCTTCTTCAGATGGCCGATGGCCGTCTCGCGATGCGACGGATCCGGATGCAACGGGTTCGGGTAGTAACCAAGCCCCGAGACCGTAATGTCCTTTCCCGCCAACTCGGCGACAATCTCAGACGCCTGTGCCGGCGACGTCTCGGCGACATCGATATGCGTGGTACCGGCGTACCGGCGCGTTGGTCCGGTCGAACGTGGCCAGCACGCGATTTCAAGCGTCTCGAAACCTACCGAAGTGGCCCAGTCCGCCACCTCCATAAGCGGCGTGTCGGGAAATGGTGCCGTCAAAAAACCGAGTTCCACCTTCGCCTCATTCGTTGTTTCCCACCCTGGCTAGCCGACCTCTGCCCAGCAACCCTCTTCGGCACTGCGGGCGACGGCGTCACCGATAAGCATCTCATAATGCCCGTCTTCGAATGACGCATAAACAGGATCTTTCGGCGCGCCACCGGCGGCAACGGCCTGATAGACCTCACGGAAGAGGGCGTAGAATGTGTCCGCAAAGCCCTCGACATGGCCACCCGGCAGGCTCGCCGCAGACCGACCTCCATCGTTCATCAGGGCCGGGTCCCGCTGCAGGATTTCATTCGGCCGATCGCGATGACCGATCCACAAATGATCTGGCGTCTCCGAATTCCAGCAAGCGGCCGATTTTGAGCCGTCCACCTGCCATTCCAGCGCATTTTTTCGGCCCGGGCTGACTTGGCTAATCGCCACAGAACCGCGCGCGCCACTGGCATAGCGCAATAGGATGAGCGCCGTGTCTTCAGTGGTCATCTGGCGCGCCACGGTCTCGGTCGAGCGTTCCTGCGAGAAGGTTTCGACGGGCCCGGTCGGCTGCTGGCGCACCTTTACGAACGTCGATAGCTCGGCCATCACCGCCGTCACGCGTTCGCCGGTGATGAAACTCGTGAGGTCGATCCAATGCGAACCGATGTCGCCGACAGCGCGCAGCCGGCCGCCCTTTTCAGGCTCCAGTCGCCAATTCCAGTCCGTATCGTAGAGCAACCAGTCTTGCAAATAATGGCCAGTGACAAGCCGCGCATCGCCCAATTCGCCATCCCGGATCATCTGACGAACATGTTGATTGAGCGGATAGAATCGGGTGTTGAAGTTGACCGCACTGATCAGATTGCTCGCCGCCGCCAGCGCGACCAACTCCGCCGACTCTGCGGCGCTGGTCGCCAGTGGCTTCTCACAAACCACATGCCGGCCGGCCGCCAGGATCTGCTTTACCTGCGGGTAATGGAACTGGTTCGGCGACGTCACATGCACGACCGCCACATCGGGATCGTCGAGAAGTGCGTCGAGCGTCGGATAGACCTGCGGAACACTGAAGGCTTGGGCGCGCTCGGCCGCACGTTCGGCACTGCTCCCCAGGACGCCATGCACCCGCACGCCGAGACGGCGCAGCGCTTCGATATGCACGGTCCCGATGAAACCACTGCCGATTACCGCGGCACCGATGTCGCCAAAACGAGTCATTCAAACGCGACCTTCAAACCGCCGGGTTCCGCCATTTCCGCCACCTCTTTCACTACCCGACAGAATAGCCGCCATCGACCGGTATCGACGTCCCAGTCATAAAGGCGGCCGCCGGCGACGCTAAGAACAGGACCGGGCCAGCTATGTCCTCCGGCTGGCCCCATCGGCCCATCGGCGTCCGACTGTCAACCGCCGCCACATGTTTCGGATCGGTGCGGCTTCTCGCCGATTGTTCCGTCACGATGAACCCCGGCGCAACCGCGTTGACCCGAATGCCGAACTCCGCCCACGCGATGGCCAGCGACTTTGTAAGCTGCTGCACCGCCGCCTTGCTAGCACCATAAGCTGGATTATTTGGGCTGCCGAAAACACTGTACATCGAAGCGATATTGACCACGCACCCTTTGCTCGCCTTCAACTGCGGCAATAGGGCCCTGGTGATCCGGAACGTCCCATGCAAATTGACATTCACGACGCGTTCGAATGTCTCGGGCTCCATCTCCTCGCCGCGGGAGGTGATCCCTGCGCAGTTGACTAGGACATCCAATCGGGATGTGGATTGAGCCACGGCTGCGATCGCCGCCGGGTCCGTTACATCCAGCCGGACATACGGATACCGGCCCTTGTCGGCGTCCACCGGCACCGCTTCGACCCCGGTAATGCGCACATTGGCGCCGGCACCTTGAAACGCGGCAGCGATCGCCGAACCGATACCGCCCCGGCTCGCCCCGACAACCAGCACCTCTTGGTCCGAAAAATCAAAGGATCGTGCCAGGTCCATGGGCGCTTTGCTCTTATTCCGTCTCGCCGGCCGCTTGATCAAAGAATAGGCCGACAACCGGCCAAATTCACGTCTTATTCACACGCCGCGGCAAGGCTGCGGACGGCGCCCGGCACCAGCGGTCGGCCCTGCCGGGCCGACCCAATGGCCGCGAACGCCAGCGCCAAGGCGTCAAGATTGTCGCGCGCGTTGTTCAGCGGCGGCCTGCCCTCCTCGACCGCTTTCAGCAGGGCGCCCATGGTGCCGGCAAACCCTTCTTTGAACCAGGTCCCCTGAAGTTCGGGCCTAGCCACGCCCTCTGCGGTGGTCATCACCACCCGCTGGTGGCTCAAGTCCGGTCCGCGGCTCGCCACCGTGCCCATTGAACCCGTAATAAAGGTACGATCCTCCGCGCCATACCGAGTTGCGGCATCGAGCAGCAGAGCAGCCTGGCCCCCGTCGAACGTGACCAGGGCCTGCGCCAACATCGGCGGGCGGACGCCTTGACCCGCGGCGCGCGCATTTGTGGCGTAGACCTCCCCTGCCCGGTCGCCGATCAGACTGGTCAGGAAATCGAACCAGTGAATTGCGAAGTCGTAGAAGATCAGGTCATCGATCTCCTCGAAGCCGGTGCCGCCGATCCAGCTATGGTCCCAGTGCACGCTCTGATGGCACGATTGTATATCGCCGATCAGACCCGCCCGCACGGCTTCGCGCATCCAAGCGAAATGCGGCGCCCAGCGGCCGTTCTGATTCACCGCCAAAACGACCCCGTTGTCGTCAGCCAGATCGGCAAGTCCCAAGCCGACGTCGATATCGAGCACGAAGGGCTTTTGCGACAGCACATGCTTGCCCGCTTTAAGCGCAGTCTCGACCATCGCCAATCGTTCTGCCGGATGCGGGGTGAGGTCCACGACTTCAATATCATCACGGGTAAGCGTGCGGGCGATGTCGTCCGTCACCTCCGCAGCGGGAAAATACTCATCTCGCCGGGCCTCGGCCTTGGCAAGCGTCCGGTTGCAAATCACCGCGACGTCGAAGCCAACCGCGCGATAAGCCTCCAAATGTGCCGCGGAAATGCCGCCCGCACCAACCAGTGCAATCCGCGGCCGATACTGTACCGGCATAGGGGGCTGGTAGGGCAGTGTGGGCGCCGCGACCACTTCGGCCGTCGCACTCTTCAAGCTGTAGGTATCGAGATCCGGCGTCTCGTTCATGACACCAACGGAACCGTCCGTTTCGATTCTGCCGAAAGCACCGCACTGTCCACAATCCGTTGCGCGGTAAGGCACAGGGCGGGGTCGAGCGGACCCGTGATCGACGCGCCGTCCTCGATCCGGGCCAGCATGTATTCGATGGGCCCGCGGTGCCCCGGCGGCAGAGTGTCTGCCGGGACACGTGTCGCCGCCGGCCGATCACGTGTCTGTATCGTCACATAGTCGTCGTAATCATAGCTGGAGAGTGTGCCGTCCGATCCCACGAGAACAAACCCACACTTCGGTTGTGGCTGCAAGGTCCAGGGGTCGGTGAACGTGCCCCAGCGTGTCTCGAGTTTCGACAAACCCTTGGCGTAGCGGCACACCGTGATCGAGTGCTGGTCCACTTCGATGCCCGGGGTCTCGTCCACCACACAGGTCACTTCGACGGGCGCCTCGCCGTTCATGTACCAGGTTCCCAGCGTGGCGCCGTAGCCGAGATAGTCCAACAAGCTGCCGCCGCCTGACGCTTTCTTGTACCACCACGATGTTGATTTTTGCGCCTCAACCTCTTGCGGTGAAACCTCGATCTTGTCGGCCAGGTGGAACAGGGGCCCCCGATTGCCATCATAAAAATGAACTTCGATCAGATCCCCGATCACACCCTCGTCTATCAGACGCTTCGCGGTTACATGGCTGGGATACCAGGCAATCGGCCAGTTGATCGCCATGCGGCGCCCCGAACCCGCCATCGCCGCGAGCATGCGACGAGCCTCCGACACGCTTGCGGCAAAGGGTTTTTCGACGAGTACATGCAACCCGTGCGGCGCCAACCTTTCGACGTAGTCGGCATGTTCCGCTGTGGCTGAACAGACGATAGCCAAGTCGGCCTCAGATGAACCGATACAATGTTCCAACTCGGTGAACACGCGTGTGTCAGGGATTGCAAACTGCTCGATCGCCGAGTTCATTCGCACCCGATCCGGATCGAAGATCCCGGCGATTTCAGCATCGGGATGCTCCGACACCGCACGCAGCAAATCGCCCATATGCATGTGATCGAAGCTGATTCCCAGAACGCGATATTTCGCCACCGCCCACCTCCCTAATGCGCTTGTCCGCCGGCCCAATACTCAGATCGGCATCTAAGATTTTAGTGGCAGCGGGCGCGGTCTCCGTCAACTAGCATATCCAAACCCGAGCGCCCGCCGAAACTCACCGGCGATTAGAGATCCTTCGTGTAGTCCTGGTTGTGCTGCTTCAATGATTTGTCCGACCCGAACGCATAGTGTTTGGTCATATCGGCAGAATACTTACTGGCGGGGGGATGGCGCCCAAGGGCCTCTGCCATCTGCCGAGTATGATGCGGTGCGTTGCCGCAACAGATGCCCAGATAGTGGATCCCAATGGCGTAGGCTTCGGCGGCGAAGGCACCAATTTCGAACCGGTTGCAGGTAAACGGATCAAGAGCAATCGGAAATGGCCGCTCATCGGGAATACAGTCACAGGCCGGATCCTGCAACGATTGCATCGTCGGCTGATCATTCCCGGTCCGGTATGGCACCGGCACGGCCGCCACGTGACAGGAAACGGCTTCACGTACTTTCTTGGCAAAGGGGAGGATCGTCGCCGGGCCGCGCGCGCAATTCAAGCCGACAACATCGGCGCCGGCGTCTTCGAGTTTCTTGCAGGCGACGTCGACGGGATCGCCATCGCGCAAGCCGCCTCCGCGATGTAGAGCAAAGGTGACCACGACAGGTACACCGCTCTGCTTGGCCACCTCGAGTGCAATCATGGCTTCGCCAAGATACGGAAACGTTTCGGCAATAATCAGATCAACGCCCGCATCGACGGCCCACCCGACTTGCTCCTCATACATGCTGCGGATAGTCGCGCCCACCCCACTATCGTTGTGGTCGTAGATATTGGTGTTACAGATATTTCCGGCAACGAGTAGCGGCTCGCCGACCGCCTCCTCGGCAGCCTCCTTGGCGATTGCCAACGCTTGCCGGTTCAGTGGCTCCAGCAGATCCTCTTTTCCGACGAGACGCATCTTCTCGCGGTGCCCGTAATAAGTGAAGGCTTCGACAATGTCGGAGCCCGCTCGGATGAATTCACGGTGCAATTGTTTGACAACGTCCGGGTGATCCAGCACCACCTCCGGTACGAACGCGCCGGCCTGCAAGTAGCCACGGCGCTCCAGTTCGAACAGATAGCCCTCAGCGCATATCACCGCCCCCGCATCCAGCCGCTCCAGCAATCCCCGTTTTTGCTCTGTCGACATCTTTCCCTCCTAAAAAGCCCTGCGTTCGTTATCATTCTTGGGATCAAACGAGACCGCGCGGGACTTTCTCCGACCAGATTGACATTTCGCCCGCACCGATCGTGGCTTATGGTTGCATCGATGATGCATCGAAAAACTCCCCCGACAAACCACACAATGCACAATCATGCTCTTATTGGCCGACGTCAGTCGGAACATGCGAACACGATTCGTTGAAGTCGTCTATGAAGTTTGGTCGCGCCCGGCTCGCAGATTTCTCGCTGGCAGAAGGCATTATACCGGCCAATCAAGGCTCCTTCGGGGCGGTTCCTAATGTTGTGGATGAGGCGCAACGACAATCGCGAAGTGCGCTGAAGGCGAACCCCTCACGCTTCTTTCGAGCACGCTATTCCAACCTGGTCAGGGCGGCAGCCGCGGCGGTACCCAATTTCCTTGGCGGCACAACCGAAGGTTGGGTGTTCGTTGACAATACAACCGCTGGCGTCAACGCTGTCGCCGCGTCTTTGGCACGACAACCTGGTCCCAGCGAGAATGATATTATCGAAACGCTGAAATGCTGGCTGCGCCTATCGGCGAGCATCTACAACGAACTCGAAGACTTACCGGTTGCCGGGCGCGCCGGCCGCGAACCTTTGGAGGACTTTGCCAGTGCCCGATAACCAGCCCAACATCATTGTTCTGATGCCCGATCAACTCCGTTGGGACTTTCTGGGGTGCTATGGAGCAGCGTTCGCTCACACCCCGGCAATGGACGAACTGGCCTCCCACGGCGTGCGCTACGAGCGCGCGATTTCGCCGCACCCGCTGTGTATTCCAGCCCGCGCCTCGCTGCTTACCGGCCACAATGCCCTCGCCACCGGCGTGCTTACGAACGGCTGCTGGTTACGCCCCGATCATACCGAATGCGGCATGCCGAGCTTCGCTGAACTGTTGTCCGGCAACGGCTACCAAACCGCAGCCATCGGCAAGATGCACTTTATCCCTTGGGATATCGGCGAGGGCTTCGGCTACCGCCGTATCGCGGAGGACAAACGCCACGTTTACATACAGGACGACTATGCCGACTATCTCGCCGCCCATGGTCTGCGAAAATTGCGCGGCGTTGAGGAAGAGGGATATCAGGAACACCTAATGGCGTCGGTGTCGCCGATCCCGGCAGAACACCAGGTAGATACTTGGGTGGGAAACGAGGTCGTCGATTTCATCAAAACACAAGCCGCGGATCAGCCGTTTCTCCTCATGGTAGGGTTCCCCGGCCCCCACGATCCATACAACCCACCGGCCGACTGGATCGCCAAGTTCGCTGCCGAAACGATGCCCGCGTCTATCTCCGGTACAGCCGAGTCTGAGGCCTTCCGACCGGGACAGATCGAGCATCATCGCCAAGGCTCCGCCAACATAGACCTCACCGAGTTTCCCGAGCCGACAAAACGCCGAATCCGCGCACACTACTCGGCCCTTGTGAGCATGATCGATCACCAGATCGGTAGAATTCTCGATGCCCTCGAGGATCAGAAACTGTCCGACAATACGATCATTATCCTGACATCCGACCACGGCGACCTGCTCGGCGACTTTGACCTGATCGGCAAGAACAACTTTTTCGAGCCGGCGATCCATGTGCCGCTGGTGGTCCGGACCCCCGGCGACGAGCATGGCCGGATCTGCAACGATTTGGTGACGCTAACCGACCTATTCGCAACAGTATTGGCCTATGCCGGTATTTCGTCTGCCGACCCGGAGGACTCTTACCCTTTGCCGTTGTTGGGATTAAGTAGCGCCGAGCCGCGGCGGTACGCGATGGGGGCCATCGGATCCGGCACCATGATTATGGACCAAAGGTTCAAATTGACACGCTACACCAATGGCGTGACGGCACTGTACGATATCGACCTTGATCCGGGTGAGCAGATCAACCGCATAGATGATCCTGATCTGGCGGAATTGCGCGCCAAGCTGGAATCGCAGATGACGAACGATCTGCTGCATAACCTGAGGCGGGCCAACCGCGACAAAACCTACGCTTACGCGACGATGACGCCGGACCACCCAAGCCACGACCGAGGGTGGCAGCGCCCCTACCCGGTAGGACAACCGCTGCAACAGGATATCTCACCAACCGGAAGTCACGGCTAACGACCCGCACGCGATATCATGGCCCGAAAAGTGCGGCAAGATTAGGCCGTACCGCTTGTTGTTACGACCGTTCAGTCTTATCGACATCGATCCGATCGCAAGCCACAATGACAAACGGAAACTGATCGAAGAGATCGTTACCGACAGTCGGCGAACACTGTCCTCCCGGATGACGTCCGTCCCCCGGGGGGCGGGATTGAAGGGCTACGAAATGCGCTATTCAGCGCTTAACCTGGTACGTAATGCGTTTTCCGGTCATCGTGCGTGGCCGGTGGCCTGGCGCAAGGCGGCGCCCCAGGCAAGCTACGACGTCGTTATTATCGGCGGTGGCGGACATGGACTGGCGACAGCGTACTACCTGGCGCGCAACCATGGCATAACGAACGTGGCGGTTCTCGAGAAGGGCTGGATTGGTGGTGGCAACACCGGCCGCAACACGACCATCGTCCGCTCCAACTACCTGCTCGACACCAATGCCCGGTTTTACGAGCACTCGCTCAAGCTGTGGGAAGGTCTGACCCAGGAGCTAAACTTCAATCTGATGGTCAGTCAGCGCGGTGTGCTTAACCTGGCGCACACGCCGGGACAACTCGAATCATACGCCCGGCGGGGCAATGCCATGCGCCTCAATGGCATCGATGCCGAACTGCTGTCGCGTGATCAGGTGGCCGCCATGGTACCGCGGCTCGACTGTTCCGACCGCGCTCGATTCCCAGTCCTGGGCGGGCTGCTACAACCCCGTGGCGGTACCGTGCGCCACGACGCCGTCGCCTGGGGCTTCGCCCGTGCTGCCGACCAGCGCGGCGTCGACATTATCGAGGGCTGCGAGGTCACGGCGATCCGCCGCAACGAGCGAGGTGTCGTCGGTCTCGAGACCAGCCGCGGCGCTGTCCAGGCTAAGCAAATCGGCATCGCCGTCGCCGGGAATTCGAGCCGCGTTGCGGCCATGGCTGACCTACACCTGCCGATCGAATCCCATGTTCTGCAGGCCATGGTGAGCGAACCCATAAAACCGGTGCTCGACCAGGTTGTCACGTCCGGCGCCACTCACTTCTACATCAGCCAAAGCGACAAAGGCGAGCTCGTTTTCGGCGGCGACTTGGACGGCTACAACTCCTACGCGCAACGCGGCAACCTGCCGATTATCGAACATGTTATCGCCTCCGCGCTTGAGATGTTCCCCAGCTTCGCCCAACTGCGGCTGATGCGAACCTGGGGCGGCATTATGGACATGACCATGGATGGCAGCCCGATCATCGCCAAGACGCCGGTACCGGGCCTCTACTTCAACGGCGGCTGGTGTTATGGCGGCTTCAAGGCGACCCCGGCCTCGGGTTGGGTGTTCGCCGAAACGATCGCCAACGATGCGCCGCACGCATTGAACGAGGCGTTCACGCTGGAGCGGTTCGCCACCGGCGATGTGCTGGATGAACGCGGCGCCGGTCCGGCGCCGTGGCTGCACTGAGAGTCCGCCCATGCTTCTGATCCCTTGCCCCTGGTGCGGCCCGCGCGCACAAATCGAGTTCACCTATGGCGGCGATGCCGATGTGCGGCGTCCCAAGGACGCGATGGCGGCCACGGGTGCGGCATGGCACGACTACGTCTATCTGCGCGACAACCCGCGCGGTAGCCATGACGAGATATGGCAGCACAGCGCCGGCTGCCGTCGTTGGCTGCGGTTGACCCGCGATACCCTAACCCATGCGATCATCGACAGCGCACCGCCGACAAAAGAGCCACCCTCGTGAGTCAGCCGTTCCGCATTGCCGCGGGCGGTCGGATCGAACGCGACCGGACATTAAGTTTCACCTTCGATGGGCGAGCACTTACCGGTTGTGCCGGCGATACATTAGCCTCGGCGCTGCTCGCCAACGGCGTGCATCTGGTCGGCCGCAGCTTCAAATACCATCGTCCACGCGGCATCTACTCGGCCGGCCCGGAAGAACCCAACGCTATGGTAGCTTTGG
Source organism: Alphaproteobacteria bacterium (assembly GCA_021774445.1). Taxonomy (GTDB): domain Bacteria; phylum Pseudomonadota; class Alphaproteobacteria; order UBA6615; family UBA6615; genus SZUA-147. The sequence continues at coordinate 108,283 of JAJFJA010000015.1, read as the reverse complement.
GTCCGACGGACACACATACACCCAACCTGCGCGCCACCGAGATCGAGCTTTTCGACGGACTGCAGGCACACAGCCAGAATCGTTGGCCGAGCCTTGCCCGAGACGTCCGCGCCGTGGTCGACAGGGCGGCGCCACTGGTCCCCGCCGGCTTCTATTACAAGACGTTTATGTGGCCGGCCGACCGTTGGATGACCTACGAAAAGCACATCCGTCATGCGGCCGGACTGGGCCTTGCCTCAACCGGCGTCGACGCGGCCGCTACCTATGACCGACGCTTCGCCCATTGCGACGTTCTCGTCGTCGGCGGCGGCGCGGCCGGGCTGACAGCGGCACTAACGGCGGCACGAGCCGGTGCCCGCGTCATTGTTGCCGACGAGCGACCGACCTGGGGCGGCAGCTTGACCGCGGCCCCGACGACCCTCGACGGCGCTGACAGCAGGCTCTGGATTGCCTCCACTTTGGCCGAACTAACCGAACGCGACAATGTCACGCTGCTGCCGCGGGCCAGCGTATTCGGCCGCTACGACCAGGATCTCTACGGAATTGCCGTTCGCCGGCCGGACGGCTCCCCCAATGACGCCGCGCCGCGAGAGACCCTATGGCTCGTCCGGACCCAGCGGGCGGTTGTCGCCGCCGGCGCCATCGAGCGGCCGCTGGTATTCGCCAACAACGACCGGCCGGGCGTCATGCTGGCCGGCGCGGCCCAGGCCTATCTCAATCGCTACGCTGTCATGCCTGGCCGCCGCGCTGTCATTGCGACCAATAACGACAGCGCCTACGCCGCCGCGCGAGATCTCCAAGCCGCGGGTGTGGACATCGCAGCCATCGTCGATGCGCGCGTCGAGCCGGCGCGGATAACCATTGATGGTGTCCGCCATATCCCTGGCAGCGCCGTCGTCGCCGCTCGGGGCCACTCGCGGGTCACAGGCGCCGCCGTGGCCCACCTCGGCAGCGATGGCAAAAGCTTGGATGGTGCGGTTGAGATCATCGATTGCGACCTCATCTGCGCCTCCGGCGGATGGAGCCCGACCGTACATCTCTACAGCCATGCCGGTGGCAAGTTGCGCTACGACAGTGACATCGCCGCCTTGGTGCCTCGTGACGAGTTGGCGACGCTAAGTGTCGTCGGCGCCGCGGCTGGGCAGTTCGTGCTGGACCGCTGCTTCGCCGCCGGCGCCGCCGCCGGCCGCCAGGCCGTGGCTGCATGTGGCTACGGTGCGACCGTTATCGATGTACCTGTCTGCGACGGCCAGGCTGCAACGCCGCCACGTCCCCTTTGGCACCTGCCCCTCGCGCGCGGACATAAGGGCAAGCGGTTCGTCGACCTGCAGGCCGACGTGACCGTCGACGACGTAGAACTCGCGGCGCGCGAAGGCTATCGCTCGGTCGAGCACCTGAAACGCTACACCACATTGGGCATGGGCACCGACCAAGGCAAAACCAGCAACATCAACGGCTTGGCAATCCTGGCGGAGACCCTGAATGACCCGATCGACGCCGTCGGCACGACGACGTTCCGGCCACCCTACACCCCGGTGACCCTGGGCACGTTTGCCGGCCGCGAGACCGGCAAACACTTCGCGCCCATCCGGCGCACGCCGTTGCATGACCGGCACGAACAGGCCGGCGCCGTGTTTGCGCCGGCTGGTCTGTGGCTCAGGCCACACTACTATCCACGCGGCGGCGTAGACGTGCAGACTGCGTCGCGTCGCGAGGCAACGGCGGTGCGCCGCAGCGTCGGCCTTGTCGACGTCTCGACTTTGGGGCGTATCGACATCCAGGGCACCGACGCGGCGGAGCTGCTAAACCGGCTCTACGTGAACGGCTGGTCGACCCTGGCCATCGGTCGGGTCCGTTATGGCCTCATGCTGCGGGAGGACGGCATGGTGTCCGACGATGGCACGACTGCCCGGCTCGCGGCCGACCATTATATCATGACAACGACGACGGCGAACGCCGGCGCGGTCATGACCCATATCGAACATTATCTCCAACTCGTTTGGCCAGACTTGGATGTGCGGGTCGCCTCCATCACTGACCAATGGGCCGTGATCGCTGTCGCTGGACCGAACAGCCGCGCGACTCTACAGCGCGTCGCAGGCGACATCGACTTTACCAACGAGAGCCTGCCGTTTATGGGGTTGGCCCAGGGAACTTTTGCAGGTGTGCCAGCCACCGTATTCCGGATCAGCTTCTCCGGCGAGCTCGCCTACGAGGTCGCGGTGCCCGCTGACTATGGCCCTGCTGTGTGGGATGCCCTGATGGCGGCAGGCGAGTCCTTTGACATCACGCCATACGGCACCGAGGCGCTAGGCATTCTGCGCGTCGAGAAGGGCCACTTCGTGATCGGTGCCGAAGCTGACGGGCGAGCGACCGCAGACGATCTCGGCCTCGGACGCATGCAGAGCACGAAGAAGGATTTTGTCGGGCGCCGCTCGTTGGGCCGACCGGCCCTGACGGCGCCAAACCGCAAACAGCTGGTCGGGTTGCGGCCCGTCGACGCAGCCGCCGCCATTCCAGCCGGCGCTCAGATCGTCGAGAAACCGAGTTTGATCGGACCCGTCGAGATGATAGGTCACGTGACTTCCACCGCTTTTAGCCCGGAGCGGGAGGGCTTCATCGCGCTGGCGATGATCGCCAATGGTCGGGCCCGCGTGGGCGACCAGGTCTTCGCCTCATCGCCGCTGACCGACACCTTGGTACAGATGACGATCACGAACCATGTATTCATCGATCCGAATGGGGAGCGCCTACGTGCCTGAAGCGCTACCGCGGGAGCCGGCGATCCGGCCGGTACAAAAGGTCGGCACCGCCAGCACGGCCGGGGTCGTCCTGACCCTGCGCCCGGCCGCCACAATACTGCGCCTGTGCGCGCCCCTCGACCACGCGCCGTTTGTCGCGGCACTCGCGGCAGCCGGCCTGTCGCTGCCCGAGGATCCCTGCATATCGGAACAGTGGGGCGACGCAACAGCGTTCTGGGTTGCGCCGGGCGAGTGGTGGCTTGTCGATATTGGCGCAACGCTTACCGAGACCACAATCCGCGCCGACCTACCGGCAAGACCGCGGGCGATCGTCGACCTTAGCCACAGCCGCACGATCATGCGTATCGGTGGCAGCCAGGCCGTCGACCTGGTTGCCAAAGGCTGCCCGCTCGACCTGGACCCGACAGCCTTTCCGACCGGCGGCTGCCCGCAGAGTGTGCTGGCCGGCGTCAACCTGTTACTTCACCGCCTACCGGCGAACGCCGGTTTTGATCTGTACGTTCCACGCAGCTATGCCCGTCACCTTTGGGAGTGGTTGCAGCTGGCCGGCGCTGAGTACCGCATCAGCGTTGCTGCAGGATAGTGATTGCCGGTGCGGCTGCTGACGGTTCCAGCCCCAGGGAGGCGCCACGGCACGACTAGACGTGCTGGATGTTGAAACACCGTTGCACATCGTGTACCAAAAGACGATGACTGAACTCACGCAACCACTGGCACGGAATCGCCGGAAGAGCTCCGAGATAGAACGGTCCAGAACGGACACGGCTTCAGTCCAGGTGATCCGCCGCGCCCTGACCCTGCTCGAAGCTCTCTCTTCGGCCGGCGGTCCGATCTCCCTGTCGGACCTCAGTCGAAGCGCCGATCTACACAAAAGCACCGCCTTGCGCATTCTCAGGACCCTCGCCGACAGCGGCTACACGGTTTATGAGCGTGATAGCCGCCGCTGGCTTTTAGGACCCGGCATTCTGAGACTTCAGGCCGGTGCCCGCCGTCGCAATGACCTGCACAGCATCGCCCTACCGATCATGCGAAGGCTCTGCGGTGAACTAGGCGAAACGGTCCAACTGGCTAACCTGGCGAACGACGAGATTTGCTACCTGGAAAAGGCGGAGCCGCCACAAGAGGTTCGCATCTTGTCGGAACCCGGAAGCCGCCGACCCGTGTATTGTACCGCACTCGGTAAAGTACTTCTTTCGGGTCTGGCCGAAGACGAACTGGATAGACTGTTAGGCCGTTTGTCCTTCGACAAATTTACCGAACAAACCATCACCGATCGTGCAGTGCTCAAGGACCAGGTCAGATTGGTTTCGGAAACCGGTCACGCGATCGACAATCGTGAATACAACCGCGCGGTTGTCTGCGCCGCCGCCCCCGTACGCGACGATAGCGGCGCCATAATCGCCAGTCTCAGTGTTTCGACAATCGGTCTTGACGCGGAATCGCCAACGTTCGCCAAGATCATTGAACAGACAAAGGCGGCCGGCGCCGAGATTTCATCGGCACTTGGCTGGCGCGCACCAGGGATACCATAACCGTGAGCCCACGGGCGCCGCGTGTAACAATCAAGAGCGCAAACGCCTTCGCCGAGATCGCGTATCGCGGCGCGGAGCTGACGCAGTGGCAAGTTGCCGGCCGCAACTGGCTGCACGATGGGTCTCCGGACTGGTGGCCCCGCTCGGCCCCTTTGCTTTTTCCGGTCGTTGGAAAATCCCGAAACGACCAAGTCCGCATTGGCGGCCAAAGCTACCCGATGCCGGTACATGGATTCGCCGCGACCCAGTCATTTGAACTCGCCGATGCCTCGGCCGATACCGCGCGCTTTCGGCTCACCGAAAACCCAGCCACGCGGGAGCATTTCCCCTACGCCTTCCTACTCGAGGTCGCACACCGGCTGCGTGAACATTCGATCAGCTTAGAAGCCCGGATCGTCAACACCGGGGCGCAGGAAATGCCAGTCGCCTTTGGCTCTCATCCAGCCTTCGTTTGGCCGCTGCCGGGGGGCGAGGGAAAACCGCACATCGCTCGTTTCGATCGTGACGTCAACAACAATGTGCCGCGGATTTCGACTGACGGGCTTTTCTTGCCCGAAACTCGAGACCTGCAAATCACCGGCCGGAAACTTTCGCTCGGCACGGGTGAGTGCTTTGCCGACAATGCTCTTTGTTTTCTCGGCGCGGGAGAGACAGGTGTACGCTTCGGTCCCGAAGGCGGACCCTTCCTCGCCGCACAGGCGCACGGTTTCCGCCATCTTGCTCTCTGGTCGAAACCGAAGGCGCCGTTTCTGTCGATCGAGCACTGGACGGCACGCGGCGATGATGTCGGCGCAGAGTACGATTTGGCCGAAAGACCGGATGCAACGATCCTCGCGCCGGGCGACCACTTTCAGGTCGGCGCTTCATACCGAATAGCAGGCTAGGCACGACGCCGTCATCGACGAGGCAACGACCATGACGCACGGGGGAAACGGATGAGCAGTGTTCTGATTACAGGATGCGATACCGGTATCGGCCGCGAATTCGCGATTCAATACGCCGCCGATGGCCATGAGGTGCATGCCACCTATCGCAACATCATGAACCGGATAGAGGCCGACGGCAATTTCCGTCACCACCAATTGGATGTCACCGACTTCGCGCAGTTCGAGCGGGTCGCCATGGAGCTGGCGGGTGCACCGATCGATATTCTCGTCTCCAATGCCGGTGTCGGCCTAGAAACCAAGAAACTTGGCAACCTCAATTTTGACTATGTGGAGACCATGTTCCGCATCAACACCCTTGGCTTTCTCAAACTCGCCGAGACATTCCACCAGAACGTAATCGCCAGCTCGCAGAAACGCATCGCAATCGTCTCCAGCCGCATGGGCTCGATCGCCGCCAATCTCACCGGCGGTCATTATGGCTACCGCGCCAGCAAGGCGGGCCTGAACGCCATTGCCCGTAGCCTCGCGATCGACCTCGCCCCTCATGGCGTTGTCGTCGTCAACTTGCATCCCGGATGGGTCGATACGGCCGGCGGCGGCGGCGGCGCGCCCGTTCCCGTCGCCGATAGCGTCAGATCCATGCGCGGAATCATCCACCGCCTCGGCAATCATGAAACGGGCCAGTTCTTCAGCAGCACAGGGCAGATTCTGCCTTGGTAAGCGCCGGGCATAGTGTTTCACAATACGAAATATAATATCGCATTGTGAATTTCTTGTTGCGCCTTCCGTGAAATTCTCTTAGGCATTGTGGGAATGCTGCGGGAGCTCATCACCATGAACGCCGACGCAACGCAAAATCCCTTTCGCCGGGCACTCGGCCGCGATAGGCCACTGCTCGGCATTTGGTCGATGTTAAACAGCTCCACGGTTGTAGAGGGTTTGGCACAATCGCACTTCGACTGGCTGTTGATCGATGGAGAACATTCTCCGGTAACCCTGTCGGATGCCATATCCCACCTCCGCGCCATGCAGGGATCTAGCACGATCCCCGTTATCCGGATTGCATGGAACGACCCCGTGCTCATCAAACAGACACTCGATGCCGGCGCGCAAACGCTGATGCTGCCCTTTGTGCAGACGAAAGCAGAGGCCGAGCGGGCGGTAGCCGCCATGCGCTACCCGCCGGATGGAATCCGCGGCCTTGCCGCCATCCATCGCGCCAGCCGCTACGGCCGCGACGGTACTTATTTCGCCGAAGCGCAACATACGGTTGCACTGATCGCACAGATCGAAACCGTGACGGCGCTTGAGAACTTGGAGGAAATTGCTGCCGTCGACGGCGTCGATGCCGTTTTCTTCGGCCCGGGCGACTTGGCGGCGAGCTTAGGTCTCAGAGGGCAACCGGCGGCCGAACCGGTGGTCGCAGCGATAATGAACGGTAGGGAACGATTGCGGGATTTGCCGGCGGCGGCGGGCGTGCTGGCATCGACCCCGGAACTCGCTGAACGCTACATCGAAGCGGGTTTTGATTTCGTGGCAGTGGCAAACGATGCCGCTATCCTGTTCAGGGGCGCCGACACCATCGCGGACCGATTTCGATCACTCGCGCGGTCGCATGTTGCCGACGCAAGAAACGGGTGATCTAGATGAACACTTCCAACCCGATCCGCATAGCACTGGCGGGGTTCGGCGCCTGGGGTCGAATGCACGTCAAGGCAATCTCCGAAATCGCCGGCGCGGAAGTCGGTGCCGTCCTCTGCCACAGCGAGTCCGCCGCCCAAGCCGCCCGCGAGCTTCTTCCCGAAGCGCCGCAGTATTCCGACTACCATGAGATGCTGGCCAAATGTGATTGTTCCATCGTCGACGTCACTGTACCCAACAACCTGCACGCCGAATTCGCTATTGCGGCATTGACCGCCGGCAAGCACGTCTTTCTCGAAAAACCGATCGGCCTCGATCTCGCTTCCTGCGCCGCGGTGGCCGTAGCGGCCAAACGCGCAGGTCGAATGGTCGCCGTCAATCACGAACTCCGGGTCTCCCATCAATGGGGAGCGGTTCGCCAGTTCACCGAACAGGGCGCGCTCGGCAAGATCCGTTTCCAGCATTTTTCTCTCTTCCGCCACCCTTTCCGCCGCGGATCCGGCGGCTGGCGCTACGACCGCGAGCGCGTCGGCTCGTGGGTGCTGGAGGAACTCGTCCATTTCTTCGATCTGATCCTCTGGTATGGCCGCGAAAATGGCCTGCCGCAGACAGTCTATGCCACCGGCACCGGCGTCGAGGGCGGCCATTTCGACAATATCGTCGCGACCCTGAACTGGACGGACGGTTCTGTGGCACAACTCAGCCAATGTCTGTCCGGCTTCCAGCACCACGCCTTGTTGGAAGTCGGTGGCTCCGATGGCGCACTAAGGACCTGGTGGTCTGGCGCGATGGACCGGACCGAGCACCCCGAATTCGCTCTGACTCTGAAGCGGCGGGGGAGCGACGAGACCGAGGTCTGTCAGATCGCGCAATCCGGCGAGATCTTCGAACTCAAGGCCAATCTCGCCAACGCCATCGAGGTTTTTCGCACGGGACGCGGCAATCTTCTCGGCCCGGAAGAGGCTAGCCAGGCGATCGCCGTCTGTCTGGCGGCCGAGCAATCCGCGACGACCGGCGAGATCACGCCAATCGAGTATCCCCGCTCTTCCTAGGACGGCCGCTCAGAATATTGTCAAGTTGCCGGAACAAAATTATGAGAACTAAGAAAGCGTGGCATGCCGTCGTCGAGGCGCTTGCTGCCGAGAAAGTCGATCACGTCTTCGGTCTGCCGGGAAACCCAAAGCATTTGCTCTACGATCTGACTGAGCGCACCGACATTCGATTCGTGCTTATGCGTGATGAGAAATCCGCAGTGTCCTGCGCTTACGCCTATGCGCGCCTGCAGCGTCGTCCCGGCATCGTCTTCTCTAATCCCGGGCCGGGAATAACCTCGCTGGTTACCGGCTTGCTTGAAGCGACATCAGGCTCCCTGCCCGTCATTGCAATCGTCAACGGCGTGGTTGAGTCCCATCAAGGCATGGGGGCATTTCAGGAGTTGGACGCCGTCGCACTGATGCGCCCGGTCACCAAATGGGCGGTCCGCGTGGCCGATCCGAAGCGTATTCCCTGGATCATGGAGCGTGCCTTCGCAATCGCCATGAATGGCCGCCCGGGCGCCGTATTCATCGAAATCCCCTCTGACTTGACCGATGAGGCCGTGCAAATGCCAGCCTATCGCCCGAGCTTACCGCGGCATCGTTCGCGGCCCGAGGCCAGTGCCGTAGTTGCGGCGGCCAAGATGATCGCCGAGGCCAAAACCCCGCTTCTGCTGTGCGGTTCGGGAGCCGTGTTTGCGAATGCGGCAACCTCTGTCGCCCAGCTGGCCGACGCCGTCGGTATGCCGGTGCTGACGACGCCCGGCGGGCGTGGCATCTATCCGGAGGACGGCCCCTTGGCTCTCGGCCAGACCGGGCTCTATTTCACCGACCCCGGCAAGACCTACCATGACGACGCCGACCTCGTTATTTCCGTCGGCTCCAGGCTGGAAGCTTTCTCCACCAACAGTTGGCAGTTCTGGCCTGAAAAGGCGCGTTACATTCAGATCGATATCGATCCCGAGACGATTTCCATGAACATGCGCCCCGATATCGCACTCGTCGGAGACGCCAAACTCTCACTTGACGATATCCAGGCAAACCTCCCTCGGGTCGACGCGGCGCAACGCCGGGAAAGGATCGACCGCATCGCGGCACTACGCCAAGCCTATCGTCCAAAGCTGGACGCCGCCGCCCATGATGATGCCACTCCAATTCGCGTGCCTCGGGTGCTTCACGCAGTGAACCGAATATTCGGCCACGACACGATCCTGATGAAGGAGAATGGCGGCGCCGACCTATGGTGCTACTTCTGGCCGCATTATCGCGTTCTCGATACGGATGACTGTGTCCCCATGGCTGAACAGACCGCCATGAGCATGGGTGTTATCGGCGCGATTGGCGCCAAACTTGCCCGACCAGAGAAAAAAATCGTGTGCTTCAGCGGCGATGGAGCGATGCAAATGTCGTTGGCAGAACTGTCGACCGCAGCGGAACTGAAATGCGGCATTACCTGGATCGTACTCAACAACCACGCTTTCGGCTGGGTGCAGTACAACCAACTGCTCGCCAACAAGCCCCTTATCGGGACCGGCTTCGACGTGAACAGCGACTTCGCCGCGATCGCCAGAGCGCAATCCTGTCTTGGCTTCAAGGTCGAGCGCCCCCAGGAAATCGACGAGGCAGTTACCGAAGCCCTGCGGGCAAATGCGGACGGCGTCCCAGCGCTCATCGACGTAACGATTGAACCGCATCACTATCACGAACATTTCGAACGCATTCACCGCGACCGTATCGAGCACTGACACCTACGCCATGGGAGGACGCGACATCTTCTCGAACGACGAGTTTGCCGCGTTGAAGGAAGAGTTTTTCGCCGCACCTTTTGGCGACCAAAGTCCTAACCTTCAACGTCTTCTCTTACGCCTGCGCAACCTACCGGCCGAGGGAAAGCATGTTCTGGTGGAGACTGTTCCCTACCGCCGTTGGCGATTGGCGCGGCTCGGCGCACGCGGTCGGCCGGTCGAATTGTTGAACCAGGAGTTCGACGATCGAGCCGACGCGGAACGTCATGTATTCCTGCTACGGTGCGCGGCCATTGGCCTCGCCGTCCCATCGTCATGAAACTTCAACCCGACTTCGGCATTGTCGGTTACACCGACCGTTGGACGTACCGCCCCGGCGATCGAGTAGATCTACACCTCTCCTCGAGCAGCACCACTAACGCAACAGCGAGGTTGTGGCGTTTCCGCCAGCTTGTGCCCGATGGCCCCTGCATGGAGCTTGTCGCCGACTCTGTGGACGATATCTCGGTTGATATGGAGGTCGCGCCCCAGCAGACCCGGACCGGATCGTGGTTTGAGATACCCGACAACGGTCGTCTTGCCACCGACGGGGCGTTCACGCTCGCTTTCCTGGTCAAGCCGACCTTCGTGGCGGCGGGAGGCAACGCTCTTTGCAGCCAGGCCGACCGGAATGCAGGATTCGTGCTATCGCTTTCCAAACCAGCTTCGCTCTGCCTCCAGTGCCGCGCGGCCAGCGGCCACGACGCACGCCTGTATCTCGATGATTGCCTGCCGGTTGGCCAATGGGCGCGGGTGATGATCGCGTTTAGTCCGGAGGCAAAGGAACTTTGCCTCGCTGTGAACCATGGCGACCAAACACGAGAGATACGGGCGCCAGCGGATTTCAGTTTTTGGAACGCCGACTCAGCGCTCAAATTCGCGGCGGCCGATCCGTGTTTCGCCGGCACTTTCCAGAGTTTCGACGGCCGTCTGGAGGCGCCGGTCATGTGGTCATGTGCCCTCACGCCGTGCGAGGCATTCGAACAACTGTCGCACTTCGCCAGGAGCGGACAACCGCCCGCGGACAATTTGGTCGCCGCCTGGGATTTCAGCCGCGCCATCGAAAGCACAACCGGCTGCGACATCGGCCCCGACGGGTTGGACGGCCGTTTCATGAAACTGCCGATGCGGGCTGTAAAAGGTTCCGTTTGGAGTGGCGATGAGCAGAATTGGCGTCATGCGCCAAGAGACTACGCCAGCGTGCATTTTCACCATGACCACCTGACCGACGCCGGCTGGGAGGTCGCCGCCAGCATGCGGCTACCGGAGGATCTCGAAAGCGGATGTTATCTCATTGAAGTCACCGGCAGCGCCGGCTGTGACACCTTGCCGATTTTCGTGACCCCCAAGGTACGCGGCGGTGCGTCGAAGCTCGCGTGGATAGCGCCGACATTCACCTATCTTGCCTATGCCAACGACCGCTGTCTTTTGCACGGCGCCAATCCCGAGGTGCTGGCTGGACGGCTGATCACACTGACAGCCGGCGACTGCCGTCTCGCCGAACACCCCGAATACGGCCTCTCGCTTTATGATACCCATGCCGACGGAAGTGGCGTTTCCTATGCCTCCCGCCGGCGACCTTGCCTGACATTTCGTCATACACAGCACGCCTGGCAGGGCGGCCTCGGCAGCGGATTGTGGAACTTCGGCGCCGATCTCCTGATCCTGTCCTGGCTCGAACGGGAGCAGATTTCATACGAGATTGTCACTGATGACGATTTGGACGCAAACAGCCCCGATGCCATATCGGCCTATCGCTGCGTGATCACCGGCTCACATCCAGAATACTATACGCAACGCATGCACGACTCAGTTCAGTCATTTCTGCATAACCGTGGACGCCTCATCTATCTCGGCGGAAATGGCTTCTACTGGCGTGTCTCGACCCACACCGACCATCCCGAAACCATCGAGCTGCGCCGGGCCGAGGACGGTAACCGAAGTTGGGCGTCGGAGCCTGGCGAATACTATCATGCATTCGACGGCGCCTATGGCGGCCTGTGGCGTCGCAACGGCAGGCCGCCGCAGGCGCTTGTTGGCGTTGGCTACACCGCGCAGGGTTTTCTCAAATCACATCCTTACCGGCTCTTGCCGGCAGCGGCAGATGCACGTGTCTCTTTCCTCTTCGAAGGGCTGGAGCTGGAGGACGGTATGCTGGGCGATTTCGGGCTCATCGGCAGCGGCGCCGCCGGCATTGAAATCGATCGCGCAGACACCGCTCTAGGTACGCCAGCGCATGCGCTGTTAGTCGCAACATCGGACCATTTGGACGACTGCTACATCCTTGCCAATGAAGAGGTTCTGGTAAATCGGCCAACCGTCTTTGGCGAGTTAAGTCCTCTTCTTCGTGCCGATATGGTCTTCTTTGAGAGCGAAACCGGCGGCGCTGTCCTTTCGACGGGCTCCATTGCGTGGGCCGGCAGTCTTGGCGACCCACGCCCAACGAACCCGGTCGCACGCCTAACCGGCAATGCTGTCCGCCGGTTTCTCGATCCCGCCCCCTTCGAAGCTCCAGCTCGGGAAAATGCAGCGCGAAAGTAACTTGGGAATTGGTCAACGATGCCGACTACCAAACGAACGCCACGCAGGTTAGGTAAGACGCAGCAAACAATCGTTGCGCGATACGAAACTAAATATCATATGGTGGATTTCCATTGCGTCCAGCATGGCATTCTCCTAGAATTTCCGGGAGTAGTGGCCGGAGAATTGCAACTTGAAAGCAGAAATAATGCCAAATCCGGTCCGGCGGATACCTAGCCGCCAAACACTATGGTGCGGCTTCTCGGTTAGGTCTGGGAATACCACCGGCGCAAGCGATCCGGTAGCCATGGCGAAGGTGATTCTTGGAGCCCAGCCGTGGCGACGGTAACGCTGAATTCCTTGTACAAGAACTATGGCGAGACCGAGGTTGTCCACGGCATCGATCTAGAGGTCGGCCACCAAGAGTTCGTCGTCCTGGTTGGTCCATCGGGATGCGGCAAAAGCACGACGCTGCGCATGGTCGCCGGCCTCGAAGATATTACCCGGGGCGAGATTTGGATCGATGATACGTGTGTCAACGAACTGGAGCCCCAGCACCGGGACATCGCGATGGTCTTCCAGGATTACGCCTTGTATCCGCACATGTCCGTTTTCCAGAACATGGCGTTCTCGTTACAATACCGCGGCCACGACAAGAGCGATATTCGCCGGCGCGTGCTCGCTGCCGCGGATATCCTTAATATTTCCGAACTCCTCGAGCGCCGCCCCAAGCAACTCTCCGGCGGCCAGCGCCAACGGGTGGCGATGGGACGCGCCATCGTGCGTGACCCGAAGGTCTTTTTGTTCGACGAGCCCCTGAGCAATCTCGATGCAAAACTTCGTGTCAGCATGCGCGGCGAGATCAAGAAACTGCATCGCCGTGTCGCGACCACGTCGATTTACGTCACCCACGACCAGGTAGAGGCCATGACCCTGGCCGACCGTATTGTCATCATGAATGCCGGCAACATCGAACAGATCGGCACCCCGGATGAGGTCTACAGCAAGCCGGCCAGTGTCTTTGTCGCGGGCTTCGTCGGGTCCCCGACAATGAACCTTCTGCCGGCCGAACTTACCGCCGCCGACGATGGTTTGGCGGTCCGCTTGGACAACGACATCGCGTTGCGCATTCCCGAAACCAAACGCCAACGATACGCCAACTATGTCGGCCAGCCGGTCGTCTTCGGCCTGCGGCCGGAAAACATTCTTTGGTCGCCCAACGGAGCCGCCCAGAACGACGCGCTTATCCGCCGCACCGCCGAAGAGATCGAACCCCTCGGCTCCGACACGTTGGTATTTTTCTCGATTGGCGGCAGAGAGGTTGTCGGCAGGCTGCCACCGAATTCGGTACGCCGAATCGGTGAGACCGTTTCTGTCCTGCCGGAGATGGATGCCATGCAGCTGTTCGACCCCGCCTCGGGCAAGGCGATCTAGATGCGTGCAAGGCATCGTACTACTGCGCGGTCGGAAGCTGAGCCGGTTGCGTAACCGCGTTAACAAGCCAAGGGAGGTTGAGATGCTAATGAAGAGATTTCTGGCCGCAGTGGCAATGGCGACCGTCGCCGGATTGCTACTCACTGCCGGGCCGGCATCGGCGCAAGACAAGAAAAAGCTCACGTTACTGACTTGGAACTTACCGATTTACGAGGAAAAGTTCCGCGGTTGGATTGCCGATTTCGAAGAACTCCACCCTGATTTCACCGTCGAATGGCTGGATAAGAAGGGCACCGAATGGGGCACCTTCTACCAGACCCAGCTCGTCGCCGGCACCCCGCCGGATATCATCGACGTCCAGGGCATGTTATGGGCTGAATACGCCGCGGCAGACGGCTTGGTCGACATGACCCCCTATCTCGAAGCGGAACCGGACGTCGCTGGCCGCTTCAACCAAGACGGTCTGCCCCTATGGCAGCTCGATGGGCGGCAATACATGCTGCCGTACTATTTTTCCAAATCGCTGCTGGTCTACAACAAGCAAATGTTCGCAGACGCCGGTCTTAGCGGTCCGCCGGAAGACTTCGACCAGTTTATCGACTATCTCGGCCAACTATCCGGCGGCGAGAAAAGCGGTTTTGTCACGCTCAACTTCGACTGGTTGTATTGGCCGCTCTTTGCCATGAATGGCATCGAGTTGCTTACCCCAGACCTTAAGAAAGCCGCCTTTAATACACCGAAGATGCTCGACGTATTGACCCGGCTGTCAGAGGCGACAAAGGCTGGTCACATCAACAAAGTGGCTTGGACCGGCCGCTGGGTGGAACCCAACAACGCCTTCGCCGCTGGCGATATCGCAATGTATCAGGCGCACGGCGCAGCGCTGTTTTGGGTTGCCGGCCGGGCGGATTGGGTCAACGCGGACACCCTGGGCGTCGTTCCTTGGCCCGGCGGGTGGGGCACTCCGAACGCCCATGGTTTTGGCATCTCAAAGGGAACGAAATATCCCGACGAGGCCTGGGATTTCGTGAAGATAGCAACCAGCAACAAGTGGCAGAGCGTCATGGCCAATAACTTTACCATCCTGACGCTGAACAAGGACGTCGACCAGGAACTGATCGCCAGTGTCGGCCAGGATGATCCATTGAAGGCAAAGACATTGGAACTGTCGTTGCAGAATATGGATCGCGCCACCGGCAATTGGGTAACGCCCAAGGACGCCCGCATCAAGGAAGCGTTCTGGCCCACTATCCAAGCGGCCTTATTGGGTCAGACCGATCCAGCGACCGCGATCGCCGACGCCGAACGCAGCGTCAACCGCGTCCTAAGTCGGCGATAACCCACCCCACCCCTGTCCGTGGGCGCCACAAGCGGCGTTCACGGACAGACTTTCCTCGGCCGATCAAGGAACGTCACGGATGGCGACGACCACGCCTGAAGAAGCGATTGCCGGGGCGCTGCGGCGGCCACGCAAACCATTGATCGCGAAACGCCGTCACCGGCAGGTCGTCCTGACTTATCTATTCCTGATACCGGCCGCGACCGTTTTCATACTCTACCGGTTGATTCCCCTGGGTTGGAATTTCGTCCTGTCGTTCCAATTCTGGTCACCGACGGCGCCGGCGGAATTCGCCGGATTATACCACTATGAGGAAATGTTTTTGTTCGACGATGTGTTCCGCGATGCCTTGAAGAACACGTTGATTTACATGTTGACCGCACCGATCGGCATTATTATGGCACTCGGGTTGGCGATGCTGGTCAATTCGCAGATCAGGAGTCGCGGCCTCTACCGGACATTGATCTTCTTGTCATATCCGCTGATGACCGTCGGGGTCGGTATCATCTGGCGGTGGCTCTATGATGAAAAAGTCGGCCTGTTCAACTTCATCCTCCGCAGCCTTGGTTTGATCGATGAGCCCATCGCGTTCCTGGAGTCGTTTTCGACCGCTTTGGCATCGGTCATGGCCGCGGCGATTTGGCAGATCCTTGGTTTCTTCATGATTATTCTGCTAACGGGCCTGCAGAATATTCCCGAACATTTATACGAGGCCGCTTCGATCGATGGCGCCAACAGGTGGCGGCAATTCTACCGCATAACGTTACCGCTGCTTCGCCCGTCGATTTTCCTATGCCTCATTATCGGCATCATTGCTTCATTCACCAGTTTCGATTTGATCTTCGTGATGACCAACGGCGGTCCCGGCCATGCCACTGAGCTGTTGATCACCTATATCTACCGATCCGCCTTCCAATTGAGCCAGTTCGACTACGCCGGCGCACTCACCGTGGTCATGTTCGTGTTCTTTATCACAATCGCCATTCTGGCCAACTTCGTGGCCGGCGGAGACGCCGGAAAGGTGGATATCAACTAATGGCCAGCCGGAGCATGAACAACTACCGCCGCTGGCCGATCCATACGACATTGATCATCGTCTGCACCCTGATGCTCATACCGTTCTATTGGGTCATCAAGACGAGCCTTACCGGCGAAAACCTGTTTTCCTACCCGCCGGCAATACTGCCGCAGAACCCCAACCCGTATTATTTCGTCGACGCCTGGTATTTCGTACCCTTCGTGCGTTTCTTCGCCAACAGCGTCATCGTCGCCGGCCTCGCCATTACCGCAAATTTGATTCTCAACGCGCTGGCGGGGTACGCCTTGACCCGGCACTTCGCCGGCAAGCGGCTGGTCGTTCTCGTGCTGCTGTCGAGCATGATGATCCCGTTCCACGCGACCATTATCCCGGCTTATCTGATCACGCGCGAACTCGGTCTGCTGAATACTCATCTCGGGCTGGCCTTACCGGCCTTCTCGCATGTCGTATTGATCTTCGTTTTTAAAGCCAGCTTCGACGCGGTCCCCAACTCCCTGATCGAGGCCGCGCGGCTCGACGGCCTATCGGAATGGCGGATCATCTATAAGATCATGCTTCCATTGGCCAAACCGGCCGTCGCTACCAATATCATTCTGTCGTTCATCTGGTCGTGGAACGATTTCCTTTGGCCGCTGATGATCATCCGCGATGTGGATATGCAGACGCTCCCCCTGGGACTTTCCACGTTCCAATCCTATTTCGAGGACACGACAGGCTCACTCTATGCATTCTCGGTAATGGTTTTAGCCCCCGGACTTCTCGTATTTCTATTGGCCCAAAAGGAATTTATCCGCGGCCTCACCTCCGGCGCCAGCAAGGGTTGATAGTCCGGTGCGAAATCAGTGGTTAATGAACCGGTTTACGGTCACTTTCGGCAGCATCGCCATCGTCATTGTCGCGTGGAATATCTATATCGTCGGCAACAATGATGGCATCCTTTCGGGCCGGGTTGTCGGGCCGGACGATAGACCCGTCGCCAACGCCGAGGTCCAGCTGTCCGAGCAGACCATCGTCTCCCTCAGCAAGCTTGATTCCACAATGTCGGACGACGATGGGCGCTTCGAGTTTGTTCGTCACAACCAACACTCCCTCGTTGTGACCGCACAGAAGGAAGGGATCGGCGCCTCGGACAGGCATCGCGTGCGCCTGTTGTTCCGCAACCAGAATCGCACACTACGCGAAGCGGTCACGCTGAACCTGCAATAGCGGTACAGCACCCGCATTCCCACTGGTACCATTCCGCAGGCATCCTGGCCGACTTACCAGCTATCCACCATCGCACACTTTCATACCGCGAGCGTCTTCGAGACCGCCACGCCCCTGATCAGGCGTCTACCTATAGCCGACCGGGCCATCCATCAGGCCCACAGGCTTTCCTCGAGATCGTACATCTGGCGGTCCCCGAGTTTCGCCGGGCGCCGCTTGAGGCTGTCGCGGTAGCGCTCGAGGATGTAGATGACCTCATCCGACACGTCCTCGCCGGCCATCACCGAACCGCGCTGTTCGACGACCGTGATGGTGCGGCCGAAGGCCGCTCTCGCTTGGTTGGACCAAACCGTATAGGCCGCGCGAACGGCATCATGGTCGATCCCGGCTCCGCGAACTGCGGCGGGAAGCGCGCTGCGCGTCAACTCAATCATACCATGGTCGAGGCCTTTGCCGCGTCGCAGGACCCCCGCAGAGCGCTGCGCCGGCTTGGTCTCGGAAATAACGGAGATGCAGGCGGCGACCAAGGATCCGCGTAGGCAGTTGTCCTCGGCGCGGCTGTCGGCCATGTTGAATATCTTCGGCAACACCGTGACCTTGCCGAAGAGCTGCCGCAGATTGTGACGCAGCTTATCGCCGTCGAACTCCCGCGGTAACGCGATTTCCGATGGCCGCTGTCCGGCAATGAGGATTTGGCACGGCAGCGCGTGGGCACCGACCTGACCACCCGTAGACGCGCTAATGCTCTGCACGTGGGCCTTGTCCCAGGTGATGGCGGCTGTTTGGGCAATAGCGTTGGCGTTGCTAAGTAGGCTGAGGTAGCACAGCAGCTCGACAACCGCCTGGTTGCGCCCGACGCTGTGATTTTCCGCCTTGCTGCGATAGGCGCCGTCGAACCGTAGCACACGCTCTTGGCGGAATCGTTCGCGGCGGCTGGTGTCCGCACCAAGGCCTTGGCGACGCTGGTCGAACGGGGTCTGATCCACTCCACAATAATTCATCGAAGCACCCTCTTGTCCTCGAGGCTTACAGGGTCTCCCCTACCGCCGGCGGATACAAGCGGGGATCGACCCTGCGCCCGCCCGTCGGGGAACGGCCCCGCTGTCAGCGGGGCGATATCCAGACCTGATCGCGCCAGTCGCCACCGCCGTTCGGGTTGGTGATAATGCCCGTGCCGGTGTTCGGGTTGCGGTAGGCGCTGGAGCCGTCGCCGTAATTCTGCCCGACGCCACTGCCTTGCGCGTAGGTGCCCGAGACGCGGCCAACCGCCGGCCCGCCGACAACGCCCCAATAGCCCGAGGCTTCGTTGTACCAGTAGTAGCCGCTGGGCAGTTGATATCCCGTCGCCTGCTCCGCATAAGCGATCTCGGCCGGGCTCAGACGAGCCCCGTTCACAACGACTACGCGGCTATCGTGATCGGCCTGCGCGGCGCCCCCGGCGAAGCCGACAGACAACAGGGCCACGGCGAACGCGGCACCTTTGATAATTCTCAGTCCCATCACGTCTGTCTCCCAAAGCTACGATCAATGATAGCGCAACAGCAAAGCGCGCCCGATGGGGCGCGCCCTTGTCACTGTGGAAATTCGGCGATTAGTGAACCTGCACCGCCATGAGGTCGTTGAGGATGCCGAGCCACTCGTTCGTGACGCAAAGATCGATGGCCTCTTCATGGCTCATGCTCGACAGGAGCGACTGTGCGAGGCGGTCTCGGTACTCGCGGTTTCCGTTATCGATCCGTTCTTGCATCATGGTTCTCATCCCTGTTTGTCGTGTTGTCTCTCTCTTCCCTTCACACGGTTCAAATTCAAAAAGGGGGTTACGGCGCGATGACAAAAAATCGCGTGGGTCGCAGGCAAAAAAAAGAGGCCGGCGTATTATGCCGGCCTAGTTAGGGGGAAACTAAAGGGAGGTCATCTATGTACACGCGCGTTCTTGCCGGTGGGGGTGAACGACCCTGAAAAAAAACTTCGCGCTAGATTTGACGGTCCAAAAGCAAAGCGCCCCAGCCCGGTCGAGGGATGAGGCGCGTTGATGTGGCGGAAGCTTTAAGGTTGGACGGATCATCGCCCGGGGTGCGGAGGTCTAGGAGGCCTGACCAGAGATCTGGGTCATTGACATCCAACTCTCGCCCGCGGCCATGACGCAGGACCGCCCATCGGGCATGGTCATAAGCAGCGTCCAAGACATGCCATCTACGGTAGAAAACACTTCGACCATGGCGCCATTCATGGCCAGGCCCATGGAGGTCGGTGCCTCGGCGTGACGCTGTGCGAGCACCTTCACGACCTCTTCCCGCTGACCGCAGGATGGTTCTGCCGACGCCTCGCCCGAAAAAGTCGCGACTCCCGCCAGGGCAACAATGCTCACGATCCCGGAAACCCAACGATGTGCTGCAGTGCTGAACATGACATCCTCCGATCAACTGGCTCTGTGGCCGATTGAGAGACGCCGATCTGCGCTCTCCCCCAATTACACGTTGCGGGATGCCATTCGGGGTTATCCTTGATCGTCGGCGATCTCGATCGCCGTGTTGTTCGGTGATGAAGCGGGCGCGGACAGGCGACGAGAATCAGGCAGGAGACGACAAAAAACGGCAGGTCCGGCTACTTCCCGACCGAAGGATTGGCGCGCACGAAGGCGACATACGGCAACCGGGTCAGCACCCTCTCGACCGCGATAAACGCCACGAAGAAACTGATCACCGCCGCCAGAAAATAGCCATAGCCGTAGAACCGGAAGCCGAACTGCAGGGTCGCGATGGTGAAGCCGGCGTTCAGCACCAGAAACAAGAGTTGGATCGCAAGGGTCAGCCGGCGCAGGTCGAAATAGGCCAGGACGATCGAAACGAACAACAGCGAGACATGGAAGAACGCCCCCAGCACGCCGAGGCGAAAAATCCCCACCTGCAGCGCGTCACCGTGCGCCAGCGCGACCAGTTGCGGTGCCAGGATGATTGCCACCGCGGTGACGGCGCCCTGCAGGATCACGAGGTTGCGGGCACTCAGCGCGAGGCTACTCATGATGTCTTTTTGGCCTTGCCGCAGCTGACGGAAGGTCCCGTGGTTCGCGATGCTCCGATAGAAACGGTGGTAGCTTTCAAAGAACCCGGTCTCGACGGAGATGGTGAACAGCGCCATCGCCGGGATGATGGTCACGAAGGCGAAGAACATCGCCCCATCGTAAGACGGAAAGGAGAGCATCGATCCGGCGAACACCTCGCGTTCCGGCGCCAGCCACATGATCCATTTGTCGACCCAAATTGCCGCGTTGTAGACCAGGCCGCCGATCGCCAGCTCCCAGTAGTCGCGGAAGTAGCCGAGCAGGGCGCCCGAGCGGATCTCGCTGCGCGGGTATTCCGCGAAGACTTTGCCAATAGTCGCGAATTGGATCACCGCCAGGCCGATCGTAAAGCCGAGCAGCATGCCGGCGGCACCATGGGATTCGGCGAGCAGGGTGCTGCCGAAGAACGAGACGATGGCCCCAGCGATGAAGATGACGACAATGCTGATGAAATCCTTGAGCGCCGTCAGGAACACCACAACCAGCCAGATGCCGGAGGTCACCACGAAATTGACCACCGCGATGACCCGGAGTCCCGGCGGCAAATCCACCACAAATCCATAGAACGGCAGCGCGGCGATAAGCGCGGTCGCATAGACCAGCACCAACCCCGTCAACATGGCCCCAGGCACCAGCGCCACTGATCGGCTGAAGATTGCGTCCGCGACATAGCGGGTGGTAACCAGCGCAACCGGTCCCGAAAGCACCAGGGAAAAGGAGAAGTTGTAGATCAGGATCGTGCGGAATCCGGACACTTCCGCTGGCGCCGCGAGCTGCGACGCCACCAAAGTTGTCCCGGCAATGCCGGTGACCGTGATGAGCCACGGCCCCGCAGAGATCAGCGCCGAGTAGATGTAGCCTTGGACCAGACCCAGAATATTATCGCGCTGAGTCAGTTTGCGGAGCGGAAAACCGATGCCTGCCATACCTATGCCACACCAACGCCATCGGCGAGATTTTGGTAAAGGGCACGATACCGCCCGAAAATATCAGCCTTGTTGTAATGCAGCCGCACCCGCTCGCGCATGGCATCGCTGCATTGCTGCCACCAAACGCGGTCCTGCAGCAGCTTCTTGATCTCGGTAGCGGTTGCCATCGGTGCCCCGACCGGTGTTACCGCGCCACCTGGGCCCAGATCCGGGTCTTCATCGGGTTGCCCGAACAACAGTTCGCGGCACGACCCAACGTCGGTGGCGACCGTGGGGACGCCCGCCGCGGCGGCTTCCAAGATGACCAACGGCTGTGCCTCGCTGATGCTGGTGAGGACCATCACGTCGATGCGGCCCAAATACTCGCCGAGTTGCACACGCCCCATGAACTTCACGGTCTCCGTCAGGCCGAGATGCTCCGTCAGCGCCACGCACTCGGCGTAATAGTCCGGCTCTTCCTCCGTCGGCCCAAGCACAAGGGCCTCCAGATCCGGTATTTCCACCCGTACGCTCGCACACGCCTGGATGAAGGTTTTGATGTCTTTGATCGAAACGACCCGCCCGATGAGCGCCACGGTCGGCGCCCGCGCCGTATCCGGGGCGGCCAGACCGGCGGCATCCGCCGCCAGTTTGGCGTAGTCGACGCCGTTGGGGATCACCAGCAGCTTGCTGGCATCCGCGCCGAGGCGGAGCTGGAATTCCTGGTTCCCGGTGTAGAGCGTGATGATGCTGTCGCAGGCGTCATAGCAGGCCTTGGCGTAGCTCTCGAAGGCATCGATCCAAACATCCCGTAAGTCGCGAAACTGTCTGTCGACCGAAAGACCTTCGTCGACCGCCTCCTCGATCCACTCGGCAAGAGTGATCTCGATGCGGCGTTCGTTTGTGTAGATACCGTGCTCGGTGAGGATTGTCGGCCGCCCGGTCTCAATCTTGGCGCGCGTCGCGACCAACCCGGCATAGCCTGTTGAAATCGTGTGATAGACCCGCGCCGCCGGCAACGGCGCCGTCAGACTTGTGAAAAGCCCACTCATGATCGAGCGCCAGGTCCAGAAATAGTTGAGGAACGAACTTTGCGGCATCGTCGCTTGATACATCCGCAACAACAGGCGCCAGGCGGCCTCCGAGTTGAGCAGCAGGCGCTGCCCGAGGGCCTCGTTGAGGCCCTGCAATATCTCAATGATTGCCGCAACGTCAGCGTACCCGCCTTGTGGTTTTTGCAGATGCGTCAACGGACCCTCGAGCTGCTCGAGAACCTTCATGTGCCGACCTTTCGGCCGCACCCCGGGCACCAAATCCTGCAAATAGATGTGGCTGACACCGGTCACATTTTCCGGCAGCTCATATTTGAGCGCCCGCTCCGCGCGCGTCGGCACCAGTGCGAGCACATGGAAGCTGAGATCGGGCTGGGTGGTGATGAGATCCTGCACCCAGCTCGACACGCCGCCTGAAACATAGGGATAAGAACCTTCGAGCAGCAGACAGACATCTGCAGCCGCGCCGTTTGCCACCGCCTTGCCCATCACCGCCTCGCCAAGCGGGTATTGTGCCACAGGTCCGCAACTGGGGCCAATCGATGCGGCAGGCTGTCCGCCTCCAGCGCCGCTTCCGGCATTTGCGCGAACAGCGTGCGCAGAGCATCGTACCGGCCCAAGCGAAACAGGCACTCCGCATACCAGTACATCGTATCCTGCTGCGGATCGCTTTCGCACAGTTCGGCGAGCAACGGCTCGGCCTCCGTGACCTCGCCCAATCGGACCAGCAGCCGCCCCAATGCTTTCCGGTCGCCTTCGTCCGCCGGCGCCACTGCCAGGCATCGGCGGTAAGCGGCAACCGCCGCTTGTCGGGTGTCCTGCTGTCGCTGCGGATCGATCAGCCCGTTGAATGCATAATCGTCCAGCGTCCAAGCGAGCTCGCGAAGCGTAGTCAAGTCATCGGGCGCCGCCTCGACGCGGCGCTCGAGCTCAACGATCCGCTCGACATAGCGTTTTTCGATCTTGGCCACAGCGGTACCTGCCTGGACCCGGACGGCCGCATCGGTATCGGTCAGCACGTTGTTTAGCGCCGGCGCGAATTCGCCGCGGAAGCGCCGCGCCAAATGCCCAATCATGGTCTGCTTTTGCTGGCTGGTCCCCGCTGTCCCGATATCGGCGAAGGACGCCACGGACGCGGACCCGGTCGGCTGTTCACGGCCTAAGGCGAGATTTTCCGACAAGACCTCTACCGCGTTTAGCTTGGTCTCTGGAAACAACGCACTCTGCAGCTCCTCGTAGGAAGCCGGTCCGCGGTTGAGCAACCGTGACAATAGCATCGCCAGGATACTCCCGGCTGACCCGATCGGCCCGAGTACCGCCGTCGTCAACGTCAGCAACAGCGCGAAATGCAGGTCGACAAAGCGGCGGCGCCAGAACGTCCAAATCGCCAGCGACACGGCGACATAGACGTGTAACGCCATCATAATCAGCGGTAGGGTGCCGGAAAGCAGCGCCAACGGCCCGGCTTCAAGAAGGAAAGCGACGCCGGCAACAGCCGCGACTTCAGCGGACGAACCTCTGGCGCCCAGTGCCCCGCCATTCGCCGCGACGTCACGCAAGCCCGCCATCAGGCCACCTGCCGCGCCGCGTATACCGGCGTTCTGTCCGCTCCGCCGGCAGCTTCCTGGGCCGCCGCAATCGTCAGGGCATCGCTGATCCAGTCGCAAACCACCTGGAAGTCGGTGACCGTCGCACTGTTGAGGCTGGCGAAGTCGAGCGCTTCGACCTTCAGCATCCCGACCACATTCCCGCCGCATCGTACGGCGCCGGCGAGAATGCCTTGACCATCGAGCACGCTCTGCTGCTGGGGGTCGGCGGCATTCAGTGTCCCCTTGTCATGCACGATCTGGTGGTACAGCGGCAGTCCCGGCGCGATGACCTTGGCATATTCGTCGCTGGGCGCCCAGCCACCTGTGAGTTTGGTTTCGAGGCCGCGCTCCGTCAGCTGGAAGAACGAGAACTTTTCCGGCGCCAGCACACCATGGACGAACTGGCTTAGCCCGGCATACACCGCCGCACTGCTTTCGCCTTTCAGCGACCGTGCCGCGCGATAGGTCGTGGACAGCGTGTTGACCTGTGCCGCAACCCGGATCTCGAGTGTATCCTTGACGCCGCGCAGTTTGAGATACGCTGCGGCGACCATGTCTTTCTCTGCCCGGGTGTCGGCCAACACTTGGCGCAGCGTGTCGCGATCCCGAACCTGGCGGCCATGCAGCTCTCCCACCACGACGGCGGCGGCCTGCCAGAGGATCGGCTGCAGGCTAATCTCCAAAGCGTAGGTGTATAGGTCTTGCGACAGTTTCTGTTCCGGCAGGTTGCCGATCAGCAGCATCGCCGTCGCGGCAAATGCGGCCAGCAGGCCCTCATTGGTACCGTACTGAATGCTGAGAAAAATCACCGGCAACCAGAACGGATGCGGATTGAAGCCCTGAAAGCGCGCGCCTCCCAACAACAGGAAGTCGATGGCCCCAGCGACCGCGAAGAATATGATCAGCTCGAGCAGCGCGATCGGGCGCACCCCCATCAGCCGCTTACCGGTCGACCTCTTGGTCGCGCTGCGCCGGGTCGCCTTCGTCTTGTTCTTCATTATCTTGTCCCTTCCCCACACAGCAGCTAGTTGACCTGGACGCGCAAATACGCCTGGCTGATTTCGGTCTTTGCGTTGCTGGCAAAGATTGAGGCGACCTGTTCCAGTGACTCGACCGGAATCGGCGTCAGATCTGGGGTGAGCATTGCCGGGGAGCTCTCGCCCATGTCGTCATCGGTGGCAATGCAACCAATGGTCTCCAAAGCGCCACGCAACTCGAAGACGATACGGAATTGCGCGTCGCGACCGGGTATGGTCATCGGCTGACCAACGTCAACGAACGCATCCGGCTGGAAGCGGTTCGGAAAGACCCGAGCAATAGCGCCTGCCCCATCCTGGTAAAAGCAGTACAAATAGGCGCTCTGCGACAGATCGACCATGACCTCCAAATTCTCGCCGACGTCATAAACCGGCGCCGATCCGCGCGGCGTCAGGAGGTCGATCTCCAACCTCTCGGGAGCATCGGGCTCGGCGTATTCCGCGACCTCCGGCGCCACCGCAACCGGCTCGATTGCCTCGGTTTGCTGCGAAATCACGGGGGCGTCGGACCACCGCTCTAGCAGTGCCGGCACAGGGTTAGTGATGCCACGGCCGGTAACGAGGACCAGGGCCAGCAGCACCGGCACCGCGGCGAGCAGGACGACGACGCCTAGTGCCCCGGCGGAAAACCCGCCGCTTTCGTCATCCACGGTATTTTCCGGATATGTCGCATCCATGTTGCCCATTGTTGCGGAGCCCCCTTTTTCGAACCTTGCCGTTTCCCTCGGCTACCAGTTCTCACGGGGGCGGACGCAGCATGGGGTTATTCCAGCCGCTTTTTGTCTTGAAATAGGCGGACGCGTTATCCCGGCTGCTCTATTCCTCGAAGATTTCGTAGGCGTCGATATTGTCCAGGAAAACGCCGTCGAACCCCTGATTCAAGACCCGCCTGAGATATGAATCGTTCGAACCGTAGATGATATCG
Source organism: Alphaproteobacteria bacterium (assembly GCA_021774445.1). Lineage (GTDB taxonomy): Bacteria > Pseudomonadota > Alphaproteobacteria > UBA6615 > UBA6615 > SZUA-147. Next base: position 82,533 of record JAJFJA010000015.1, on the reverse strand, counting down.
TGCCATTCTTCGCGCCAGTAGCGGGCCCAGAATTCGTCCGGATAGTCGTCGCTATAGGTTTCGCCGAGCCAAGTTGGACTGCCGGTGCGCCAGTCCGACTGCCAGTAATAGCGCCAATTCTCGGCCGCCCCGACGTTCAAATAGGCCAACATCAGCCGCCTGCCGCCACTCGGTTTGCGCTGCATTTGCTCGATCTCAGCAGCCGCTAGCGGGCGGTCGTTGCGGAAGAACGGATCGATGATCACGACGTCGAAATCACCCGCAGAGACTGCGCCGACCATGTCCTCGGCCTGCGCGAATTTCTCCGGGTTCAGCAGGTATAGGTAATTTTGAGCCTCCACCAATCGGCCGACATCACCGGCCTTGGCCTGGCGAGCCGGCGCACCTGGCACGCTGCTTAGGCCGAAATCGGAATCTCGCGAAACAAAAGAAATAAAACCTTGCGCGGCGGCAATCTCGCTGGCCTGCGCCACCGACTGCTCGCGGTCGCAATAGTCGGTCAGCAAAACCGCGAGGCCGGCGCTCCGTGCCTGTTCCAGATAAGCGAGCATCTCCCGATGCTGGCGCTTCGGCGTGCGATCGCAATAGCCGTCATAGCCGAAAGACACGCCCTCTTGACTAACGCCGTCCAGAATAGAGACATAGTCGGTCGCCAATGGCCCATCGGGGTCGCCTTCCACGGTCATCAAATCCAGGCCATTCTGGGTCACGACGACGAAGTCGGGGCGTTCCGCGCGGGCCGTGTCGGCAATCGCCACCACGAAGTCCCGCATCTGTTGGCGACGCTCACTGTCGCCATCATCGGCCCGAGCCGGTCCGAGGCCAACGGCCGCGGCGATCGCAGCCGCGGCGAGCCAAACCCCCAGGCGCACCCCGCGTAGCGTCTTGCATGCAAATATCTTGTCCATCAATTCCTCCCACTCATTGCCCCTTAGGGCTGCGATTCCGACCACATTTGCGCGATGATCTCGGCATTGGCTGGTTCGAGATCTGTGCGGCTGCGCTGTTGTGCCAAGAACTCGATAAAGTCTGCTTCACGGTTCTCTTTGCGTGCCTTCTCCGCATAGGCCTGCAGCCACGGGCCACCAACGCTCGAGGCCAGACTCTCCATCGCCTTCAGCGACGAGGCGAATTGCCGGTAGCGCGGACGTACCGTGAGCAGCGCCTCGGTATAGGCGTCGTACCACAGCCCGCCATCTGCCTTGGCGTGGTGCTTCAGAATCGCCACCGCCACGACGGGATCGGTGGTGATCAGCAAGCTCACCAAATCATCGAACGCGGCCTTACTAAGATCTTTTCGGTTGAGCTGGTGGTTCAGCAGATTGATCGCATCACCCTTTCGCTCCGCCCGGCGCGCCAGGTCGACATAGGTGAATGTCCAATCGCCGCCGAGGGTCTCGGCCATCCGACGCACCGACGGTAGGGCCGAATCCAAATTCTTGGCGTTGATCAGGGCATAGGTCAGCCCTTCAAGTTGCTCCCGCGGAACATCCTTGGAGGCCAAGCGCTGCTCGACCAGCTGAGTGACGCCGTCGACGTCGCCCTGCTTCTGCAACAACTCGAAATACGGCGCGAACCACCGCTTGGGGTCTTGCTCCACGAACGGCCGCAACGCGACCACAGCTGCCTGCGGCGCCGCGGTAATGAGTAGATCGACCCGGTCCGTAACGGCGGCCTCATCCAAATCCCGGCGCCGGATCTCCGTGGCTAGGAAATCGGCGAGCTCGGCGCCGCGGCCGGCTTTGGTGGCGAGCTCGGCATAAGTGAACAACCAGTCTCCGCCCTTCTTCTCAGCGAGCAACCGGGTGGCCGGCAGAGTGGCCTGAAGGTCGCCCGATTCGATCAACGCATAGGCCATCGCCTCGATTTCTTCTATCGGCGCGTCCTGGTCAGCGAGGCGGCGTGCGATCGCCGCTTGCATGCGCCCTGTGTCGCCGAGCGTTTGCAGTAGATCCGTATAGAGTGGCGACCACTGCCGCGGCGACTGTTCCGCCAGCCGCTCGGCGACCACCAGCGCCCGCTCCGGGGCGATCTGCGCCAACAGCGATAGCCGTTCTTCGGCCGCCTTCGACGGCAGCCCCGATCGGCTCATTTCGGCCTCGAGAAAGCCGACCAACTGGTTAGTTCGCTGGGCGCGCTGCGCCAACTCAGCATAGGTGTAGAGCCAGTCTCCGCCGACATCGCGCGCCAGCCGCTCGACGAATGGCAGCAGATAGTCCGGGATCTCCTCGCCCTCTAACAGGTCGTAGATAAGGTCGTTCTGCGCCAGGCCGTCGGCCGCAGAACCTTCCTTCAGGGCCAAGAACGTCGTGAGTTCTTCGCGGGCGCCGACGGCCTGCAGAGCCTTCACATAGGCAACTTCCGCCTCCGGAATATCGGCCACCAGTGGACGCAAATGCTCCAATGCCTGCGCCGCGCGCCCGACACGCAGCAGCGCCTCGGCGAACAACAGTCTCTCCGGTGCGCCGTCCTTCAGAGCGTATAAACTCTCCGCGGCCGCAAGAGCGAGCCCATCCGCGCCGGTTACCAGAGCCGCGGCAACAATGTCCTCGAGGTCATCCGCATGCACCCGTGGGCCCGTTTCCAGCCACGCAAGGACCAATGCGTCGCGTCCTGTTTGAGCGGCCAGCAGAGCCCAGGCCGCATCGTCGAAGCCGCTTGGCCGCCCCGCGCGCAGCTCCGTGAACTTGGCAAACCCGGCCTCAGCGCGCGCCTGATCAATATACAGCCGTGCCAAGATCCCATAAGCCTCGGATGGTACGTCGTCTTGTCCAACCAGATCGTCGAGTAACGTCAACGCCTCCGTTTTCTCATCCAACAGCACCAGAATCTCCGCCAGCTCGATCGTGGCGAGGCTGCTTCGGCCGCTCGTCCGCCGCGCGATTGCCGCCCACTGCGCAGCCGCGCGCATGTCGCCTTGCGCGATCGCAATCTTCGCGCCGACGAGGGGACGCTGGGCCAAGTCGGCATCCGCGAACTGTCCTCCAGCCTGCGAGACGACGGCGAACGCCCCTTGCCCGAAGGCGTCATCGACGATCTGGCTGAGCAGATCCACCGGCATGTCGCGCAAGTTGTCCCCGGCCGTCAGAACCTCCGCGAGTGCAACGGCACCGCTGGCTAACGCCAGTGAGACATATTGGGCGAGGCCGTCCGCCGTCAGCTGGCCACTTTCAAACCAATTCTCCAAGAGGGCGACGGCCTCTGCCGTCTCGCCGCGCGCGATGAGCAGGTTCAGCAGCAGCGGCTGCAAGACCGGATCGTTCGCGGCAGCGGACATATAAGGTGCAAAGATCGCCGAGGCTTCGTCGACGCGGCCACGTGTGAGCATCTCGTCGGTGAAATACTGCACCTCGTCCGTGCTGACCCCGGCGGTGACCCAGTCTTGGGCCAAGGCGCCGGCGGTATCGGTGGCGCCGGTGTCGATCAGCAGGCGGAACAACAGCGTGCGCATATCCGGGTCGAGCAGATCCGGCTTCTCGAGCGCCACCCCATGCAGGGTCGATGCCGCATCTGCCAGCGCGCCGCGATCGGCGAGCAGCAGGGCCAATCGATGGAAGTCCTGCGGCGTTCCGTCATAGGCCGCAATTACTGCGCGCCGCGCCGCAATCTCCCGGTCGAACGCACCACTGCGATCATATATGTCAATGAGTTCACGGAGTTGCCCCTCGCTTGGCGCGAGGTCGTTCAACGACTGTAGATTGCGCGCATAATCATCGAGGCGCTGGGCATCGCCGTAAAGTTTGCCGAGGAACCGCCGAACGTCGAGGCTGTCCGGCTGCGTGACCAGCAGCTCCTCGAGAACCACGATGGCGGCGTCGATACGGCCGTCGTTCAGATAAATCTCCGTCAGCGAAGCGATTGTCCCGACTGATTGATCGCCCTGCTGACGCTGATCAGCATAGAACGGCTCGGCGGCGTTGAAGCGCTTCGCTTTAAGGCTCATCAGCGCTATCTCGCTTTCGCGCGGGATCAACAGTGCGCCAAGCCCGACGCTTAGCAGGACCAGCGGGATCACGCTGAGATACTTCCATTGCATGGCTCAGCCCTCCCGACTTGGCTGGCGCGCCACACGAACCGCGAGCGGATCGATGCCGGCCGCGTCGATGGTGAAGCTCAGGATGCCATTCTGATCCGCCACACCGGTCTCGCGGAAGACCTCACGGCCCTCCGCTTCCGCGGAGATCGTATAGGGCGCGTTCGGCCTGGCGCGCCAGGCCATCTCGCCCGCGCCGAAACCTTGCGTGAGAAAGGTAAAGCCGGCCTCATTGTGTTGCAGTCGCGTGACCGCCCAGCGGCCGTGGATCAGATGCACGTCGTCACTCTCGGCGGCGTCGCCCGACCGCTCCCGCAGCGCCACGATCGGCGCCGCGATAGCGCTGTCCAGCGCGATGTAGAGGCTGCCTTGGGTGTGCCGCTGACCGACGATACCGATTGATCGGCTGAAATCGACGGCCAGATTATCGGCATCATCAAACCTGATCGTTTGCAAACCATCGCGGCCCTCGATGCGCCAACGGCGCTCGCCGAGCTCGACAATACGGGTCGAATAAAAGCCGTCGCCGATGGCCGCATAAGTGCTGGTGGTCACTGGCGCAAGCTCGCTCGCCCGGGCGTATTCGAGATTGGCCAGCAGCGCGTTGAGTGCCGGCTGCTTCTCACCGGAGTACATGTGATAGTAAATGTTGAACGGCTTCAGGCGGATCGGCGTTTCCGTGTTGTCGAGTGTCTGAGTGAGCAACTGAAACCCGTAGAATCGGTCGGTCCAAAGAGCGGTGTAGGTGTTCTCATTGCTGGCCGAGGCGTATATCTGCCGCTCGCTACCGACCGGCCGGCCGACTGGCGGCACCGACGTAGTGGAGGGAAAGCGCGGGTCGAAACGAGAATCGCCGCCGTTGAGGTTGCGCATGCCAGCCCGTCTCGTCGCTTCGATCGCTGCTTCATAGGGCATGGTATTGCCGGACCACTGCACGACCTCAACGCGCTTGCCCGGTGGCAGCAACGCCCCGATGAAATCAGCCGCACCAGAGATTTCGGTCGCCAACTGGTACGGAAAATTGCCATAGGCGCGCGGTGTCTCGTAGACATGCTCCAACGGCGCCGCGATCTCTCCCTCGGTCTGGCCGGCGTCATAGCGCGCCACGACTTGGTCGTAGCCGGCCTGTTCGCGTCCGAATAGCGAGCCGATCAGACTATTGCGCGCGGCGTCGGGAAAGTATTTCCGCAGAAACGGGATCTCCGCGGACGCACGATACTCGGCGAACCACTCCCAATCGAATGGGTGGCTGTAGGTATGCGACCCCGCCTCGACTTGCGGCAATAAAAAGAGTTCCCGTGCCACCCGGCGCGCATTTTCAGTACCCAGCCAGCGCGGATCGATATCTGCGGCGATCGGCGCCACCGTCACCGGTAGGTCCGGGTACGGCTCGATGGCTTGGCGATGAATCACCTCCGCTGCAATCACGCCCTGATCGCGGTAACGGTCCACCGTGGAGAGGGATAACCAGCCGTCGCCGTCGATATGACTGTAGTAAATTCGGCGGCCCGACAGGGTCGTCACATCTGGCTTCGGAACAGCATCGGTGTCGAAGGCCAAACTGAAGAAGGCGAACGGATTGATCCGCCAGCGCAGCAGCTCCGTCCCGCGGTCTTCTGCCAGCCCGTAGCCGGCGGCCACCAGGCCCCCGTTCGGGCCGGTCACGACAAGATCGCTGTCCGTCGCCGCGAGATCGGCCTGGCGCAGTGTCAGATGCGTTTGAACCGCTGCGTCGCTGGCCTCGAACCGATCAAAGGCCGGCAAGGGTCCGGAGAACCCCCGCTCGAACGCGGCAACCTCCGGATCTTGGTCGACGATTTTCACATCGTAGGTCGGCGTGACGTAATCATCCGTCAGGCGCACGCCAAGCCGCTGATAAAACCGATTGGCCGCCCCCCGGATACCGGCCTGCGCCGCGGCATCGCGGCCGCGGATTACGTCGCCCATCACCACATACCGGATTCCGGACTGCAGCACGGCGTCGGCCCAGGCGTAGTATGCCGCGGCGTCGACAACGTCCTCACCCTCGAGCCATGCCAAAACCCCCCTCACATCGTTCCGGCCAGCTATCTGCGGCAGGCCGGCGGCGAGGTCCCGATATTCGACGGTGAGCCCGAGATGGTTCAACGGCATCTCCGCGACCCGATGCACGATCGTATCGCGGATCTGCGGTGAATTCTGACTGTTGTAGAGCGCCACGATCGTGCGCGGTACAAGCGTGCCGTCAGCGCTCGTCGGCACCGCCACTTCGAGCGCCGCCGGCGCCCGCCCGGCCGGCCGGCCGGCGTCATTGGATGCGATCGAGGGGTCATCCTTCGGCGCCGGCCGGTTTTGCTGATAGACGCCGAGAATCAGGAATTGATAGACCCCCACCGCGGCCAGCAGCAGGACGAAGAAGACTGCCAGCCAAGCTCGTCGCTTGACCAACCGTCGGTGCAACTGGCGCGGCCGGCGTCTCATTGTTTCGTCCAGGCCAGCGTCTGCCGCAGACCGGTTTCCAGATCCGTTTCGGCGGCCACGCCGAGTACGGTAGCGGCCTTCGACGGATCACCGAGCGAGATGCGGATATCGCCCACACGGGCCGGGCCGTGGCTGATCTGCGCATCGACCCCGCAGATCGCCGCGACGGTTTGCGCCAACTCGACAACGGAGGTCGCCCGCCCAGTGCAGATGTTGAACACATCCATACCGGTTGGGGGCTTTTGCATAGCCGCCATCAGGAAACGAACGACATCAGCCACATAGACGAAGTCGCGCACCTGCTCGCCATCGCCGAAGATCGTGACCTCCTCGCCCTGGCTGATGCGCCTTGCGAACAGCGAGATCACGCCCGAATAAGGCGAGGTCGGATCCTGCCGGGGTCCATATATGTTGAATGGCCGCAGCCCGACGGTCGGTACGCCATGGACGTTGTCGGCGACCCGTGCATGCAGCTCACAGCCCAGCTTGTCGGCACCATAGGCAGACAGTGGCACCGTCACCGCGGTTTCCTTCAACGGCGTGTCGGTATTGTCGCCATAGACCGCCGCAGAGGAGACATAGACCACCGGGATAGCGCCATGGCCGGCGCCGGGACGCGCCGCATTCAGCAAATTCACGGTGCCGGTCAAGTTGGTGCGGTGGGTCTCGGCCCAGGCCTCGTTCGAGCGCTCTACCGAGGCGACCGCAGCGAGATGGAAGCAGCCATCGACATCGGCCATCATCCGATCGACAGTGGCTCGATCGGCAACATCGCCGATCTCCACCGCCGCCGCCGGATCGACATTCTCCATCTTTCCGGTCGACAGATCGTCCAATATGCGCACGGTGTGCCCGGCGGCGAGTAGCGCGTCGGTGAGATGTGAACCGACGAAACCGCACCCCCCGGTTACCAGATAGCGTGCCATGACCTTCCTCCACTGCCCTTGTAAGCCTCTCACACCCACACACGGAGCGAAACCGCAACAGGGGTTGTGAGGGCGCGTACCGCAACGAAATTTGGGCAATTTCGCCAAAATGCGGCACTCAGAACCGCGAAGAGCGGTCCCCGATAGCGCGGGGCCACCCTCCTCCGGTCTGTGATTATTGACCGCCTACTCGACGGTCACGCTCTTTGCCAGGTTGCGCGGCTGATCCACGTCGGTGCCTTTCGCAACTGCCGCATGGTAGGCCAGCATCTGCAACGCGACGGTATAGACGAGCGGTGCGACATAGGGATCGACGCTCGGGAGTTCCACGGTCGCATAAGTCTCATCGCCCAGCCGTGCCGCGCCGGCGCTGTCCGTCAGCAATACGACCTTGCCGCCGCGGGCCATGACTTCCTGTACATTGGACAACGTCTTGTCGAACAGGTTGTCCGTCGGCGCCACGACGACAACGGGCAGGGTTTCGTCGATCAGCGCGATCGGTCCATGCTTCATCTCGCCGGCGGCATGACCTTCGGCGTGGATATAGGTGATCTCCTTCAGCTTGAGCGCCCCTTCCAGGGCCAGGGGATAGGCTGAGCCGCGGCCAAGGAAGAGAGCGCCGCGCGCCGTTGCGATGGTTTCCGCGATCGCCTTCAGCGCCGGTTCCTGCCGCAGCGCCGCGCTCATTGCCTGGGGCACACTCAGCAGGGCTGAGACCAGTTGCGCCTCTCGGGTGGCGTCAATAGAGCCGCGCACGCGGGCCGCAGCGATCGCGAATCCGGCCAATACGGCAAGCTGCGTCGTGAATGCCTTCGTCGACGCAACGCCGATCTCGGGTCCGGCGCAGGTCGGCAGAACCACGTCGGCCTCACGGGCGATCGAGCTCTCGGGCACATTGACCACCGCGACGATGTGCTGGCCCTCAGACCGACAATGCCGCAGCGCGGCCAGCGTGTCGGCTGTCTCGCCGGATTGGCTCACGAACAGCGCGACGCCGCCTGCCGGCATCGGAGGCTCGCGATAACGGAATTCCGACGCCACATCGATTTCCACCGGGATCCGAGCAATTTGTTCGAGCCAATACTTGGCGACAAATCCGGCATAGGATGCGGTACCGCATGCCACGATGGTGATCTTCGGCACGGTGGCAAGATCGAATGGCAGGTCCGGCAGGTTCGCACAGAGCGCACCCGGGTCGGTCACCGTCAGCAACGTCTTGGCGACCACGGCCGGTTGCTCGTGGATCTCCTTTTGCATGTAGTGCTCATAGTGACCCTTGCCGATCGTCTCATCGGCGACCTTTGACTCAGTCACCGCGCGCGCCACCACGGCATCGCTCGCGTCATGCACGACGACACCGTCACGGCGCAGTTCGGCCCAGTCGCCGTCCTCCAGATAGCAGACGCGGTTCGTCAAGGGCGCCAGGGCCAAGGCATCCGAGCCGAGATACATCTCCCCGTCGCCATAGCCCAGGGCCAGCGGACTGCCGCGCCTGGCGGCAATCATCAGGTCATGCTCGCCGGCGAAGATGATGCCGAGGGCATAGGCGCCTTCGAGCCGTTTCAGGCTGGCTGCGACTGCCTCCTGCGGGCTCATCTGCCGAGTCAAGTAATCGGTAATCAGGACCGCCACGATCTCGGTATCGGTCTCGGTCGAGAACACATGGCCCGAGGCCTCAAGCGTCAATCGCAACTCTTGGTAGTTCTCGATGATACCGTTATGGACCACCGCGACGCGGTCAGTCACATGCGGGTGGGCGTTCGTCTCATTCGGCGCACCATGGGTGGCCCAGCGGGTATGTCCAATGCCAAGCGTGCCCTCGAGGGCCGCCTCGTCAAGCTTGGTCGCCAGGTTGATCAGCTTGCCTTCGCCGCGTACCCGCTGGATATGGCCGTTGGTGACGCTCGCGACGCCGGCCGAGTCATAGCCGCGATATTCGAGGCGCTTCAGTCCATCGATGAGCCGCGGTCCAACGTCATGATTACCAACGATTCCAACAATCCCACACATGTTTCTAACCCCACATTTCTTCGTCAATCCGATTGGCCCAGGAGATGCTGTCTAAGCGCAGCGCGTCGAGCGGCCGGATTTCGTCATCCCAGCCGCCGCCACCTTCATTCAACGCGGACTTCGGGCGATCCCGCTGGTCGCCGCGGGAACGCCACTTGGATTGTCCGGATGTCTGTTTTTCGCCACGCATCGCTCTGCTCCAAGCCTCGACCATGCTCTTCTTCACGCGCGCAAGGCTCATCAGGGGTCACCGGCCATCGCACTTTTTCCGTTGCTACTGTTCGGCCAGCGCGCCGTCCGACATACGCAAGGAGCAAGAAAATGGCCCCGCTGAAGCGGGGCCATTGAAGAACATTAAGCGTTTGAGGAAGTCGAACGCCTAAGACATGATGGATGGCTCAGACAGGGTCGTTATCTTCGCTATCGTCCTCATCTCCACCGTCGTAGCTATCGTCATCCTCGTAACCATCATCCTCGTCATAGCCCTCGTCGTCGTACTCGGCGGTCTCGTATTCGGACTCGGCTTCCCAGTCTGACTCAGACTCGTACTCGTACTCATATTCGCTGCTGTCATCGTCCTCATACTCATACTCGGACTCGGCTTCCCACTCGCCCTCATACTCTGACACGTACTCGCTACTGTCGTCGTCCTCATACCCGTACTCGGACCCCGCTTCCCAGCCGCCCTCATACTCGGACTCATATTCGCTGCTATCGTCGTCCTTGTAGGCGTATTCGGATCCAGCCTCCCAGTCGCTCTCGTACTCGCTGTTGTACTCGCTCGAATCATCGTCCTCATAGGCGCTCTCATACTCGGACTGGTACTCGTTCTCGTACTCCGAGCCGGACTCGGTCTTCGATTTGCCGTAGTCGGCGTACGAATTCTCGTACTCACTGGAATAGGAGCTCTCGGACTCGCTGCTGTACTCGCTGTAGCTTGAACTCGCCCCGGCGTGCCCGGTGATACCCACGGTCAAAGCCAAAACCGACGCTGCAACCAAGAAATTCTTCCGCATCACTACCTCTTCTCTGTCATTGCGACCACACGCATTGCCTGGTCATTCTCAACCCAACACGGGCGCGACAGGAGTGTGGGGTTACTCACATTCGAACTGCGGCGCGCACCTTACCTATAAAGGCCCACCTGTGTCGAATGGGTGACAGCAAGGGTCCCGGCTACGACTATCCGTTGATGAGATCTTTGAGCTTATCCGCTTGGCGGACGTCATGGGTGGTGCGGGGCACGGCGCCCACTGAACCCTAAGTCGCGTGGATACGGCCGCAGAAGTGACCCTGGTCGCTCGCTGGGAGGTGGTTGCAGTTCGCGGCGCCACGCTCCGGCCATAGGTAGGGCGAGGTGACGCCCTGGCGGTCACGACATGCCAGCATTCGTCGGCGCTCGTTCTTGACCGAAACGCGTTGACCCTGATTGCCGCCAAGCAGCTCTAGCCGTCGCCCAGCGCGCCCCTGAATCGAGACATGCCCGTTGGGATTGCTCGGCAGGTTGCGGAAACTCCAAAGGAACCCAACATGCGCGCCGCGGGTTGAGTCCTCCGTACCAACCACCACGACACAGCCCTGCCGCGGCTCCGGCAGCGCCGTGAAGGCCCACAGGCGCGGCACGATGAAGGAATGAGCACCGGCGCTGCCGGTGTGGCTGTACCCGGCGCTGTGCAGGCACCAGTTCGCGAACGCCGCGCACCAGTCATGCCGGCCCGCGTTCGGTGGCACGACCCCACGGTCCTTGACCCTGCCGCCGAAATACGGCGAGGCCTGAAAATACTCTTCATCGCGACTCATATGAACCTCCGCCGCCCGCCGGGTCTCGCGATCCCACCGCAATCGTTCCCCTTGGGCGACTTGCAGCCACGCCGGACCAACGCCCGTTCGAGCCACGGGATCCGCGGCGGCCGTCGCGGCACCGAGCCAGTCTGGCGCGATGGCAGATCCGGCACCGGTCGCCGCACGTCGTCGCATTTGCGCCCAGGTGTTGGGCCCAATTTTGCCATCGACGGACAACGGGCGGTTGCTGTCTTGCCAGGCACCTACCGCCACGCAAAATGCTTTGGGCGTCGGCCTTTCTGCCCCAATTCCCAGCGCTCCTGCCACCTGCCGATAGTGCGGCAGCCAGCCGACCCTCTCGGCCGACGCCGCATTGTATCGAATCGCTTGGACAACTTGGCGGGGGGTCAGAGACATCGCAGAAACTCCTAAACGGGGTGAAGATCGTGCAGATCGGTTACTCTTCTGACACGTATGAGGCTGGTAATAGGGTTCAAAGTATCGCGGGCTTCTTGCAACCTCCGGCGCTACCCTCCTATTCTCCCACTATGGGAGGAGCTGTTAATGGCGATGCAGCAGCACTATCGGCAACCGGACATCGTAGCCTTCAAGACAGCGGCGAAACAGTATTCCGTCTATATTATTGTGCGTCGGACCAACATCGCGTCCGTTCGCTATATGGGCCTGGCGGGCTACACGCCGAAGCGCATAGATTGCAAAGCAAAGACCGCGGATCGCGATGCTATTGTGCCTGGCGTCGGTGTCAAGAAGACGGCTGGCCTGGTCGTAGATCCGAACTTACCAGGCTTCGAGACTGCTTATGCGACGCCCGAGAAACGGCGGTCGGCACTGAAGGAATGGAAAAAGTTCGAAAGTAAATATCTGCCGGCAACGGCCGTTACGGGACCGGCGGCCGCAGGGCGGTATCATTACATTCCGGGCGGACTGCTTTACTGCGTTCAGTTGGATCAATCACATCAGCACTACGGCTGCGTGATGTTCTCAAGCAGTTCCCTGATTACCGCGGCGAAATACGTTCATGGCGACTACGATCTCTACGACATCGTCCCGGCTTCGGACACACGCCAGAATGTTGTCTGGAAGAGCGTCCTGCACGGACAGCCGGCGCATCGCGGGCCGGAATTCTTCGACACGCAGCACCTTCTGAACCGCAAGATGGAAATGCCCGGCGTCCTGCACGGCAGTCAGGCGAAGTTCGCACCTGACCATACCGACGAGGATGTGGACGTGTTTTACCCGGACGGTCAGACGGTAACGTCGTTGCTTGGGAAGCCGGAGATCGTCCGGTTCTACGATGCGACACTTGGCGGTCGAAAAACCTACGGGCAGGCCTGACCCGTTGCGCCGCTAGCCGTCCTGCGTCGCGCCATAGAGATAACGCCAGACCGCTTCGTAGGCGTAGGCATCTCCATCTCGCGGCGACGGTGCACCGGCTTGCGTGGCCCCATGACCATTGTCGGTCGGCGCCCGCGAGACGAGGCGATGCGAGCCCGCGAAGGGCGGTTGGGTCGTCTCGATAAGAACCGGATCTCCGGCTATACCCAACTGAGAGAAAGCCTCCAGATGGCCAGGGTGCTGGCGGTCGTCGGCATGAGTAAACCCAAAGAACCGGTCGAGCGGCGTCTGCGCGGGCGCGGTCAACCAGGGCTGCCCCGTATCAAGCGGACCTGACAGCATCACGACACGCGCAACATTGCGGTTCTTGCCGATCACGCCGGCCGAACTGGCGCCGTGCGAAATACCGCTGATGATGATCTCATCCCAGCGCAACGTCTCGCCATCAAGGAAAAACTGCCAGTCGCCCACAGGATTAAGTTGCTGCATGAGGCGCAAACCCGCGATCACTCGACCCTCGATACTGTCGGCGCGGGAAATATTGAGAAATGGATGATGGTCCCTTCCTTCGAAGGCTTCGAGCCGGCAGCCGGCGATGTCATTGCCGCAGTTCTGCACGCCATAGTCGCTGCGATAGCACGGGCTAAAGACATGGAAGCCGAGACCCGAGAGCATCGCGCCGTGCTCCGGTGAGCCACAAGTTTTGAACGACCCCGCGCCATGCAGGTAGACGACCAGCTTGCCCCGCGGGGCAACCCGCGTATCGAGGAAGGCGAGTTGCGCGTTCAGCGCTTCGGATGCCCGTCGGTCGGCTTTATCGGCAGTGAATTTGAAGAAGTAAGCCTGCGGATTACCCCGATCCACGGTCGGCGCAGTCCCCAGGGTTCCCGGGCGCCCACCCGGGTCCGGCGCGGGCGCATTCGCGCAGGCGCCGAGCACAATCAGGAAAAACACCAGCAAATACTTCAACGCTCAACCCTCGGGCAACGGATGACGATGATGACCGAGTCAATGAAGCCGCGCAACTGTCCACCATCGGGGTTATCTGACCGGGGGCTTCCCTTGCGGGTATACTCCAGCGCCGGAATGAGCGATCTGTCATAATAGCAGCCCGGCAAGAAGAGGCTCCGCCCGATTGGCAGACAGATATAACATCTGGTCGCCCCCGGCGCGGGAGGCGGACGCCTTATCGGCCGGGATGTTCTTGTTATCGTTGGACAAGAGGGAGAACACATCTGATGTCGAAAGGAAATCCGTCGCTGGCTCTCCTGTTCTGCTTCACCGTCGGGCTCACATCCGTTGGCGAAGCGCAAGAATCCAGCTTCATGGGGACAATCCCTTCAGTGGATGCCTTAGTGGACGTCTTGAAGCTGGAATCGACACGCGGCATTGTACCGAAGATTACCGTGTGCTCGCAGGACACGCGGGGCATTGAGATCGTCTCGCCAAAATCGGCTGTGCTCGATATCAAGTTCGCCTTTGATTCTGCGGTCTTGACACCGACGGCGCGCACGATCCTTGATCAGTTGGGCACCGCTCTGGCGCGTGATGAACTGGCGGACGACCGCTTTCTTATCGAAGGACACACCGACGCCAAGGGATCGGAAGCCTACAACCTTGCCCTTTCGGAGAGGCGGGCGGTGTCGGCGGGCGACTACTTGCGCGACGCCCATGGGATTGCGGCAGACCGGCTGTCCTATACCTGCAAGGGTGAGAGCGAACCGCTGGATCCGGCCGATCCCGAAAACGCCGTCAACCGACGGATCGAGGTCAGGAACCTCGGCGGCTAGGACGCTCGTCTCGGCCGTCAGTTCGCCAGATCCGCCACGACCTCGCCGAGTTGGCCGAAGGCGTGCTGGGCCTGCCGCTGAACGGTGGCGCTGATTTGATCAACGAGGTCTGGATGGCTTGCCGCGTTCACCACGGTCTTGATCGCCCCGGGATCCGCCGCGCTGATGGTCTCGGCGAAAACATACAACGCACTGGCGCCGATCGACCAACAGAACACCTCCTTTTTCTTGTCGGCCAATGTTGAGGCGGCGTGCCCTGCGCCTTGGCCGATCAGGATGGCCGGGATGCCATAGGTCCAAGCGATAACCGCGAGGTGATAGGTGTCGGTCAGAATCGCGCAATGGCCGCGCACAGCATCCAAGGCCTCGCCAAGGTCTTGCCAGTCCGCTATGTCGGCGAGCGCCAAGCCGGCAGAACGCAAGACCGGCAGGTTATCATGATAGGGACGGATCGCGGCTGCCGACGGCCGCCGATAAGGTAGCCATGGTAGCCATTCGGGGCTCGCGCCCAGTCGTTCGGCAAGCTTGTTGATAAGAGACACGATCGGTTTCGCCGGCAGGCTGGTTCGACCGAAGAAGACACCAAGCGTCGCCGGAGACGAACGGCTCGGCTGGTTCTGCGGGTCGGTGCGCAGTTGCGGCGCGGCATTGAGCATCGCTGCGTCGATCCCGTGACACGCGGGAACCGGTTGGCCGAGACGGATCGCAACCTCGGTTGCCGAAATCGGATCGCGCATCATCGTCAGTCTGGCGCCGCTGAAGAGCCGCTGAAAAGCCTGTCTGTAGGCTGGCGTCGTCATGGCGAAAGGCGGGTCGCCGAGCAGCGTGCCACCAAACACAATGACCCGATCCAGGACTGAGTCCGGTAGCGGTGACAGGAACAAGGTGGGGATCGATCGGTCGAGCGCGGTAACCCGATCCGTCGCCAAGCCGGCGCGGATCAGCCGGGGCGCAATATCCTGGATGTGATAGGACCAGGAATGCAGGAAGTCGCCCCACAGAATGATCGCCTCGGCCTCGGCCAGATCGTCAGCGGTGCCGATCACGGTTCGCGGCAACGCCTTGCGGCGTGCGGCCTCCGGGTTCGCTGGTTCGACACTGAAAAGCTGTGGCACCGGCTGTCCAAGCGCGCGCAGGGCCGCGAATAACGCCTGCTCGACAGCCAGCATTCCGGGGTTCGGCATCGGTGCGGCACTAAGGGCGAAGAGGTTCTTCATCGTTCCGCGGGCTTGGATACGGCGGCCCTACTGGCCGGGTTTAACGCGCGCCAAGTTCGGTCAGGCGCGCTATCGCCGCCGCATAACCGAATGTCGCGGCACCCTGGTACAGCGCCAATGCATCGGCTGGCGCACCGACAAGCTCGACGGTCCTGGCGAATTGATAGAGTTGTCGGGGGTTGTCGGGCTCGGCAAGCACCGCGCGCTCACACTCGCGCAGAGCGGTAAGCACGTCGAGGGTATCCGTACCGACCGGCGGGGCGACACGATCGGCGTCTGCTGGGTCGGCCGCCAACAGGTCGCAACTCGTAATCAGGGCGCCGCGCGTGGGCTCGCTGCCGGTCGCCGGGTTCAATATGAAGGCCTCCGCCAGACTGGAGAATGCCCACGGTATCTGATCGCCGCCGGTGCTCTCGCGCGTGCGCATCCGAATAATGCGAAAAATGTCTGCGATATCGAGCCCAGTTCTGCCGACCGCGGCGGCGAAGGCGGCTGCCAAGGGACTGGTCTCGCCAGCCGTCGGCGGCGCGGTCGTCCCCGGTGCCGTCGCCAACACCGCGAAGAAATCATCGCCGACAGCGCTTGGCGGTGCGAATGTCGCATGCACGCCGTCGAGCGCGCCAAAAGCGGGCACTTGCCGATTGGCGTCGAGTATCAGCAGTTGCGAGGCGATGCCGGCGAGTTGTGCCCGCTCCGAAACCGCCTTGAGGGCGGCGGCGGTTTCGAGGAGCTGTTGCTTCGTGCCCGGACTGCTGTCCGTAGGGAGTAAGTAGTTCGCGCCGTCCACCTCGGCGCCATAGCCTGAATAGTAAAACAGTCCGATGCCCTCCGGTTCGAACAATAAGGGCAGTTTGGCGGTCACTAGGCGCATCACCGTGCTGTCCGCGTTCGCTATGAGAACGACGTCGAAGCCGATTTGACGCAGGGCCTCGCTGACCAGGCGCGCGTCTCGCACCGCCGCCACCAGGGGCTGGAATTCGGTGTAATCGGTATTGCCGATAACGACCGCGTTCCGCGGTGTCTCGTCGTTTGAGCGTTCCACGGTCAATCCGGCCCGGCCGACACTGGTGCCGATGCCGACGAGCAGCAGTCCTATCAGGCAGGTGCGAAAGATGCGCATGGTGTGACGTTACCTCTAAAAAAAAGCATACCGCCCCGGGCCGCGTCAGGATACTAGCCGATCCACGGGTGGCACCAATCATCCAGCAATATTCGGCCTTGAGCCCCCTGTTTACCTGGGTTGTTGGCCTCATCGCCGCGACGGGGCATAATAACCTAGATAAAAAGGACAGGGAGTGTGGGGATGAGCATTCGCTCGGTGTTTTGGCTATGCTTTCCGGCGGTGCTCGTCGGATGCGAGACGACCCAACCGCCGCAGGCGGCGCCGCCGGTCCTTCAAGCGCCTGCCGTGACCTATGTCGCTCCCGAACCATCCGCCCTGGCCGCCGAGACCTTCGTGCTTGACGCGCCGGTGCCAGACGCCTTGGCGCAAATAGTCGACGCGCTGAACGGGCCTCGCTTCGGGATCACCCACCTTGATGAGCGAACCGGGCTGCTGACGGCGAGTTATAGCGGTGATCCAAGCCCCTACGTCGAATGTGGCAAACTTATCCTGGAATCGAGCCGTGGTCAGGTTCGAGAAGTACCGGGCGCGGTCCGCAATCTGCGCTATGAAGTGCCCATTGGACCGTCAATTGAAAAGATTGGCGTGGTGACGCGGGACCTGACGCTCGACGGCTACTTGATTGTCCGCGTTAGCCCCGGTAGCGCCCAGACATCGCAGGTTTCGGTCAGTGCGAACTATGTCCTCACCAGAACGAATGAACTCGAGCAAAGCGGCGAGAGTGGCCGGCTTGCCGATCGGTCTTACGTCTCTTTCAGCACTGGCGAAAACTCCCAATTCGCCGATGGCGGGGCCACGCGCTGCCAGCCGAACGGAGAGTTCGAGGCAGCGGTCGCCCGGATTGGGACGACGACAGATCCTGGTCTGGCGCAGGTCCGGGCCACATTCGGTCAGCTTGCATGCGCCTCATTGACGGCTCGGCGGAAACGGGACAAGGCCGTCGTGGTGAGTGGATTCGTCGCCTCCGATGACGATTTCAGCCGGTTGGCGTCGGCGATCCGGGAGGTCGAAGAGGTAGACGACGTGCTGTTCAGCACAGAGGTCTTACCGCCACCATTTTGCAACTTCCTCGAGGTAACGGCGCCGCTTGAGCTACGAAATCAAAACCAGCAGCTGGGGACACTGGTTACCCTCGCCAGTGGCGGGACCGACTTGAGCCAGGGCGATTTTCTCGTCGTCGAAGCCACGGCGCCGCGCTTTGAGGGCTATTCCTACCTGTTTTACGTGCAGAACGACGGCACGGTCATTCATCTGCTGCCCACCGACGAGATTGAGAAAAATCGGACGAATGCCGATGAACGGTTGGTCGTGGGTAATTCGCCAGACGGGCCGAGCTACCGCGTTACCGGTCCGTTCGGACGGGATCTAATCGTGCTGGTGACCGCCGCAAGCCCGTTGTTTGACGGACCGAGGCCGCAGTTGGAGGGTGCCGAAGATTTCGCGCGCGAACTCGCTGGACGCCTTGCGGCGGCCGAAGCGGCCGGCCAACAGGTAACGGCCGACCATCTCTTCGTACAGACGACGCCGCTCGCCAACTAGCTATTGCTGGCTGTTGGCGAGCGGCGTCTGCCGCCTAGTTGGAAAGGTTTACGATCTCGACCCGACGGTTCGCCGAACTCTGCGGGTCATTCGGATCTGCCGGGGAGGACTCGCCTTTACCGACGACAATCAATCGACCATCGCTGATCCCGCCGGCGTCGCTCAAGTATTTCTGGACCGATAGCGCACGCGCCTCCGACAACTGTTGATTATAGCTCGCGGCGCCCGAAGCGTCGGTATGGCCTTCGACCACGAAGTCCGACCCGACAAGCTTCTCTGACGCCAGAGCAAGGGCCAGTTTGTCAAGCTGCTGGCGTGCATCGTCGGTTAAACGAGCGGAGTCAAACTCGAACTGGATATCCATGGCGACGAAGTTCGCCTCTTTAACCTCAACTTTCTCGTCCGGTAATAGGATTTCGATCCCCCTGGTCTTTTGGCAATCTTCGAGCTCGCCGCTGAGGGCGGAGATCAGGGTATCCACGGACACGTCGCTCTTTTCCAAACAAGTTTGCGCGAAACTTGGAAAACTGAGCGTTACTGCAGCTATCGCAGTCAATATCAACGGGGCCTTTAACATCACGCGTCTCCCATAAATGGTATGCCGACCACAGTATGCACGGTAGCTTTATGATAGAGGGGTTATGGCAAGCCGCCAACAATGCTAATTGGGGGCCGCGTTAGGGTACGGAAATGGCAGGAACAATCCGTGATCTCAGCGTCATCTTCCTGGCCGGGGAGACCTCAGGCCAAGAGGAGAAATGGGCGGATCTCCTGGCAAAATGCCCGTGGGCGCGGCGTGTTGAGGGCGATGATCCGCAGGCCGACATGTATGCCGCCGCCGCAGTGTGCGCGACCAGTTCCCATTTCATCACGGTGGAGCGTGATTGCGTGGTTGACGAGGACTTCTTCTCCTCGCAGCTGGACGAACGGCTACTTAGCGATGACAGCGTCCTGGTCTGGCCAGCCAGGAATATCGTCAACAAGCTTTGTTATCAGCATGGGGCGATCCGGTGCTGGCCACGACCATTGGCGCTTTCCCGGAGCCGCCGCGGCCAAAATCGACCCGTGCCAAACGAGATCACGGTCCCGGCGCCGCGCGGATATGCCACCCATCACATCAACGCCAGCCCTGATCGCGCTTTTGGTCATGCCTTTCGTGAGGCGGTCAGACTGTCCACCGTAAACGGGCGACGTGTGACCCGGCAGCACGCAAATCGGCTGGCCACGGAAGATTATCGGCATCTGTTGGTCTGGATGTCGGTCGGCGCGGATGTCGAAAACGGTCTCTGGGCCATCTATGGCGCTCGGCTTGGGTGCAAGATGGCCAGCCTTGGGGCGTTGAACTTGCGAGCCGCGTCCAAAAGTGACTGGCTCGCGTCGTTCTGGGAGGATGAAGTAGCACCTCAGTTTCGGGGTGATAGCATGTATTGCGAACAAACCGCATACGGTTGGGACCCTGGCCTGTTGCGGGACGCGCTCGGCGAGGTCGGGACCGAGTTGCAGCGGCGACTTGACCTACCGCTAGTCGACCTGGACCCGTCGCAGAGCCGTTTCTTCAAGGCTGTCGATCGCGGCGAAAGTGGCGATCCGCGGCTCGATGTCGCCAGCATGGCAAGCGTGCTGGATCGGCTGGCAAATTGCTACCGGCCCGGCGGCGGCGTTACAAAAGACGAGGCCGAGGCGGCCAAGCTCTACCGGCTCGCGGTGGGCTTTGGCAGCACCAATGCCAAGGCATCTCTCGGTCGCATGTATCAGGACGGAGACCGGCCGAACACGGAGCTTGCCATCCGCCTGCTCACCGAGGCCTCGAGCGAGGGTCACCCGCGGGCGCCCTACCATCTCGGACAAATCTACGCCGCCGGCGGGGGAGTGCCAGCGGAGCCGCAGCGCGCGTTGCAATATTACCGGCTGGCGGCGCGGCGCGGGGTTGGCGAAGCTATGCTTGCGGCAGGCGAGATCCTGCAGTCCGGCGCGGCGGGGCGAACGGACCCGATCAGCGCCTTGGCGTTCTTTCGAGCTGCGGCAATGAATGGCGCCACGGTGGCGCCGACGCGCCTGCGGGCCCTTGTCGCCGATCTCTCGCCCGACGAGCTCGCCCTGGCAGAGAAGACGGCGCAGGATATCGGCACGGTCGGCAATTAGACTGCGATCTCGGATTTATTGCACCGGCACGGTAATACCGTCGCCGGCGGCCACACTCAACAAATAGGCGCCGCGGCGCTCATCCTCGACGACGCCGAGACCCTGTTGGTAGAGCCTGCCGAGTGCGCGCAAGGCCTGCGTACCGCCGAAACCGGCGGCGACGCGGTAAAGTTGGGCCGCTTTGCGATGACCCGCCTCATCGCCGCGCGAAATGGCGATTTTCGCCATTTGTTCAGAACATTCTGGGAGATGTGACTGGCGGGAGATTTCCTTCAACAAGGTACTTGCGGCAGCGCTCAGGTCCATGACATCGATCGCCGACGTTTGCCTGATCGCATGGCCGAGCCTAACGATCGCCGCCTGCAGATCCCGGGCATCCCTTGAGCGCCTCGCTTCGTGCCAATGGTGTTCGCTATCATCCCCATCAGCCGTCGGCTCGGAACCGCTGGCACAGGCGAGGCGTGCACCATAGATGCTCCAGAGCCCATGGGCACAATCCACCCCGATGGAGCACCAAAGACCGAGCTCCAGCATCCGTCTCCGTTGCCGATCCGGGGATTGCTGGCTCGGCCCGGCTCGAAGCGCCCGTAGGATTCGCCGTGCTGCGGAGAAACCGCTGTGAAAGGCCTGCCGGGGCGAATCGGCACTCGCATGCACCGCTAGGCATTCAGTCCCTAAGTCAGCGGCGTCGGGGGCTGCGATGTTCGGCAACAAATGTAGCTGCCGTTCAATCAGGGCGCGTGGCCAGCACTGCGGGCCGAATTCGTAGCTCAGCAACCCGGTTATGGCGTCACGCGCCGGCCACACTATTGCACGCGTGTCGGCAAGGCGTCCCCGATCGATTGCCAGGTCAAAGAACCGCGGATCGATGACACAGTCGTCACGCACGACGATAACGCAGCTACTTTCCGGGGCACCACTGTCCAGCAGTTCTGTCCCATCCGTTGGCGGCCGGCTCAGATGCCGGCAGCACCCGGTTAGGGCACGCCAACGCTCGTCTCCGTCACCGGCGCCGCTGGTCAAGAAAACCACCTGTAAGTCCTTGATAAAGAGGACGCTATCCGCAAGGGTCGGGAGCTCGATACAGGGGCCGGCCGAAGCCATGGTGCCTGAGGTTTCTCGAGGCGGCTTTTTCGTCAGCCGGTGCAAGGCATTCTTCGCTCTTCGGTCCCCGGCCGCCGCGGCCTCGCGATAGAGGTCTCGCGCCGCGTCGAGATCGCGGGGTACGCCGTCGCCGCTCGCCAGCATTTCGGCGGCGCTGACCAAGGCCTCCGAATGACCCAGCTTAGCCGCCACAGAATAATAATGAAGGGCCTGCTCGGGTGCGGCGCGCAGGTGATCTCCATCGCGAAGCATATCGGCTAAGGCACTGGGCGCAAAAGGATTTCCCAGCGCGGTTGCGTTTAGCAGCAATTCGAGCGTGTCACCCAGGTCTCCGGCGCTCACACTTTGGTTCAAGCGGGCCAAATTGTTCATGGCATTCATGCTGCCAAGGATCGATCCCATGCGATAGCAGTGGCCGGCCTCCTCGGCTCCTGCCGGCCCGGCGCCGACGCGCTGATGCAGGTTGCCTAACAGATCGTATCGGGATCCGCTTTCCGCCGGAGTCGAGGCGAAAGACTTTTTGAAACCGTGACTTTGCTCAGCAGTCAGATCGACAATCGGAAGGCCGAGTTCCTGGCGCAGCCGCTCCCCCGCAGTCGCGACCGCCGCCTCCAATCGGCCGCGATCCCATACGTATCCGCTGAGCGGGCATCGGCAATCCCCGCCACTAAACCTCGGGGCTATGTGATCGTCCCAATAGCCAAGGAACCAATGGTAATCGTTGATCAAACGCGGGTCGTCGACCTCCAGCGCCGTGAACGCGCAACCGAGGCGAGCCCCGAGCAGCGCCCACAATCCATTGGCGGCATCGGCGCCGATCGAGCACCAGACCCTGAGGTAATGAACCTGCCAAGGGTTGAGATCGCCCGCCAAGCGGACAGCCGGTTCACCATCGACAAGGCATAAACGCACCCCCTCTCTGAAGCCGGTGCGAAAAGCCTGAAACGGCGTGGCGTTCGGATAGGTCGTCGCCGGAATCTCTTCGGCGAAAAAGCGCTTGCGCGCTGGACCGAGACCGAAATCAACTGCGGTGCTGCCTGCCGCCGATCGCTCGTGCGTGCGCATCTCGAGGGCGAGCCGACGTGGCCAGCATTTGACGCTGCCATTGCCGTAAACCAGGCCGTTGATCGCGTTACGGGACCGCCAGGCGATCAGGACATTTCCGTCGAGCGCGGGGACCGTCGCCTGAAAGAGCCACGGTTCGACAATCGTATCGCCATCCACGGTAATGAAATGCTTTGTGGTCGAGAGACGAGCGGCGGCCTTGTGAGCTTCATCGAAGCCGGTCACGCCATGAACCCGTTTTGCCCACCGACATTTGCGTAGCAAGTCACGCCAATTGTGCTCGCAGCGCGGCTCGTCGTAGGAGATGAAAACCACGCTGAGGTCTTCTAGCGCGAGCATGCCCATGCGCCGGGAACCGTCACCGATCCAGGGTGTTGCGGAGCGCCGGTATCACGACCGCCGGCGCGTCGAGATCAGCCCGCGCGGTGTAAACGAGCTCCTCAAGCAACTGCGCCGCCTCGTAAGCACCGTTATCGGCATCCAGGCCCGCGCAGCGCTCCCGTAAAAGTTCTTGCTCCGCCGGATCGGAAATACGCTGCACCGTCTCCATCACCCGGTAGCGCTCATTGGCGCGGAGCCGTAAGGCAAGGCCGTGCACCTCCGCATATGTGGCTCGCGCCAGTTGATCATCCATCATCGGATGTTCATTCGGAACGAAGACGGTCGGAACCCCATTCAAGACGAGCTCGTGGAAGGAGTTGTAGCCGGCGGCGCTGATAACGAAATCGAAGGCGTTAAAATGTTTCGCGATCGGATAGCCCTTGATCCGCTGAACCCACTCGGGCAGGTCGAGGGCGTTGTCTGCGATCGCCGAATCCAGCCAGACGACCTGGAGGTCTGCAATCGCCCGGCAGGCCTGCAGGATCAGCTGACGGATCTCGCTGAGATCATAGTTGTTGCCGCTACCAAGCTGCACCAGCGCTGCCGGCTTCCCCATTTCGAACCCCAGCGCCTCCCGTGCCGCCTCTTTGGCCAGCAAATCCGCCGGATCAAGCAGCTGGATGGGGTCGACTTGCCGCGTTCGGCCCCGATATTTTGTCGTCAGTCCCTGATCGTAGGCGGCGGCGATTTCGCGGGGCTCCAACACGACGTCGAAAGCGCGCTCGCGAACAACGTGGTCCTTGCCTGAATTCGGTGTCCACATGGCGCGGCGGCACCAGACAGTCGGGCATTCCGGCATCGACCTCAGCGCGTTCAACAGTCCCGAATAGGGAACGTTGCCGTCGAAGACCACGACGTCCGGACGATAGAACGCCAGGCGCTCGGAAATGTCGCGACGGAGGTGGTGGTTCCAGTCCGCCATGCTGCATTTGAGATAGCCATGATAGGGGATGAATTCGACTGGGAAACCGAAGTCGGCCACAAGCCCGGCCGCGCGCGACATGGTAATGAAAATGGGCTCGATCTCGGGCGAACAACGGCGAGCAATGGCCAACAGCCGCGTCAGGTGCCCCATCCCAACCCCGTTGGAGGAAATGAACAGGGCCCGCCGCTTGCCGCGCGGCGTCGGGCGACTGGACTTTCGGGGCGCGCCAATCAGCGCCTTGATACGGCTCTGATGAACCGCATGGCTGAACCGGCTATGGACTTCGTCGACGGCAGCAGTGCTACGCTCCTGACGCAGTGCGGGGTTGTCGTGCAGGGTACGGATGACATCGCGAACCTCGCGCGGTTTGGCATAGGTCGCGGCGTCGCCGAACAGCGGCCGAAAGTGATGCGGCAGGATCGGCGGCGCGCCGCTGGCCATGGCCTCCAGGATCGTAAAGCCAAAGGCTTCGACCCAGCGACTGTGATGGAAATAAACGAAATAATCGATCTGTGCGAGAAAGTCCCTCGGGCTTCGAGCGTTGAAGGCCCAGACCTGCCAATTCGGTGGATAGGGCGCCGCGAGCTCGCGCAGGAATGAACCGTCCCCAAGGATGCGGACGACGAACTCCGGATCGTCGGGATAGATCTGCAGCAGCGTTTCTCGATCGTCCGGCCATTTGGAAGGATCCGGACGGCTATGGCGGCCGAGGATCGGGGAAGGTCTCGGTCCCTCGCGACGGTCGATCGCCCACTGTTCCGGGTTGATCACACCTTGCCAGTCGGTATCGAGGAGCGGTGGCGGCTCAGCCAAACCTTCGAGCTGTCGGCGCACGGCGGGGCCCACCGGAGCCCAATATACCGCGCCGCCCATCAGAGCCTGCGCGTTCTCATTTGCGGCTGTCCAATCATAGAAAGGCTGGCCGGCAGCATCATGCGGCGGGTGGTTCACGATCAACAGCTTGACGTCCGCGGTGAAGCGCGGCGCACACAATGGATAGTTGGTCGCAGCTTGCGGATGATAGAGACAGGCCAGCTTGGCATTTACCGGTTCGCGAGGGTCGAGCAGCTCAACCGTGCCGTTGTCAATCAACGCCCGGATCCTGGGGTTAATGGGATGCGGATATCTCAGAACCGGCGCCCGCAGGTTAATAAGGCCGCAGCGGTATCCGGCGGCGGCACTGGCGGCGAGTTCTTCCGCCTTCGCCACGGAGGTACCGCCGGGAAACCGAAGATCGCCAAGAACAAGGATGTCGAGGTCGCGCATACCGCCAATGATCCAAATACTCTGCCGCCTCTTGTATCATGATGTTAAGCTTCGATGTACGCGGGCGTGAGGTAACCATGGGCGAGATCCTGAAGCGTCTTTGGAGTAGATCGCAAGGGGATGTTTCCGAACCTGCCACCGGGCCCGAAGGTGAAGCCGCTAGGGTCGGTCCGCTATTGCCATGCCTCGAGGATGGCACGCCGCGGCGCACGGTCGGGCTCGTTGCCTTGGAGTTGGCTGAGGATCAGATTGGTGAGGTGGTCGCAACCTTGACCCGATTGGAATCCGAGCTCGTCCTCGTGCCGCTGATTTTGACCGACATGGACAACTTCGAACTATTTGCCTCTCGCGGGTATGTGTTTGAGCATTTTCCGTCACCCCGGTCGCAGCAACTGGCACCGGCGGGCCTTCCATGGGAGGCTTATTTGCAGCGCCGGCTGACGCTGTTGCAGCGCAAGTGGCAGCCGGTAGCGTTGATCCCGTTTGGTGAGAAAGCAGGGCGCGCCTTGCGGACATGGCGGGCCCCGGGCGGCGGTTCTGGTTGGCACGGATCGAATGCTGGGGCATAATGAAATGACTGGGGAAATATAGGCTACCAATGAATTACCTCGTTCGGCATGTACTGGCGTTACTGGCGACAATGGCCAGCACGTCGGCTATTGCCCAGGATGCGGATGTAACGGATTGGGAGACGGCGAGGTCTAGCAATACGCGCGAGGCCTACGAAGACTATTTGACGGCGCACCCGGCGGGACGCTTTTCGCGGGAAGCGCTTCTGGCGATTGTACGCCAAGCTGGCGAACCCCTTATCGACACCGAGGCGCGCGGGACTGACATCGTTCCCGCCTCGGGCCCGAACGACGGCTTTATCCCGGCGCTTTACTGAATCAGTCGGTCGAGCCAAGCGTTTCATCGGGTCATGGCCGACCCGTAGCGTTGTTTGACCGCCGTTATCGAGCCTATTTTAGTGGCTGCTTCGGCGGTCATGTTCAGGTTGATGCGCAAAAATCGGGCGCCGATGCGACCGGCCGGTCTGCTAGTGACCTTGCTGATGCCGGTCTTATCGGTTTAACTTGATCCGATGTCGCTTAGGGGACGACATAACGGGAGCTATCAGGGGCTGTTGGCGTGACGGGGTGGGATGACCAGCATTGATGTTCAAAGACTGCTTCAGCCGATTTCCGAGGACCAGCCGGCGGGACCAGACCTTGAGGGAAGTGCCGATTTCCAGGCTTTGGTAATCGCTGCGACCGGTCGCTCGTCGACTGAGATCAACGGACATGTCACCGAGGCCGAGGAGCCCAATTGGATCGACGTGCGGGATCGCGCGGAGGCGCTGCTCTGTCAGAGCAAGGACATCCAAATTGCCGTTCTGCTGACGGAAGCACTGATCCGAACGGACGACCTCGCGGGCTTAAGAAGCGGCCTGGAACTGTTGCACGGCTTTTTGGAGACATATTGGGATACGGTTTGGCCGGAACTGGATCTCGAAGATGGCGATGACGCCGCCTTACTACGGCTGAACCGGCTGAAGAACCTGGGTGATCGCGGTCGGGTCGTGCGTCCGGTCCGGCAGATCAAACTGCCGGGCACGAGAATGCTGGGGCGTTTCAGTCTCCGTGACTATGAGGAAATAAACCGGGCCCAGGAGAGTGGGGAAGACGGCGCGAGCGAGCGCCTTTCGAGCTTTGAAGGCGCCTTGCTGGAGGCCGACCTCGGCGAACTGCGAGAAGCGGCAGACGCGGCGCGGGAGTGCCGCGCCCGGCTCGAGCCGCTCGAGACGCTGGTGAATGAGAAATCCGGTGTGACAGTGGATCTGGGCCTGGCACCCCTGGCTGAAGCAGTTGGGGATATTGACGGCCTGTTGCGGGAGTTTTTGACGCGGCGTGGCGTCGCTGATGCGCCGGCCGGCGAGTTGCCCAACGGCGCGACAGCGGGTGACGCAAATGGCAGCGCTGCGACCGCTGCCACGCCACCGCCGCCCCAACAAGGCTACGCCGGCAAAATCTCCTCGCGAGCCGATGTCATCAAAGCGCTCGATCAGGCCTGTCAGTATTTCGAAGAGTTTGAACCGTCCAGCCCTGTCCCACTATTGTTGCGGCGCGCGAAACGGTTGATCGCCAAGGATTTCATCTCGATCCTGCGTGACATGGCGCCTCGAGGTGTTGAGGAAGCGGAGGTCATAACCGGCGCCGCCGAAACAGAATCCGACTAGGGGAAGGGTCGTATGCCTTTCCCCGGCAGAGCCGGGTAGAACAAGGAGGAGCGAGCAATGAGTGGCCAGAAATTTATCGCCCGAAACAGGGCGCCGCGCGTGCAGATCGAATACGACGTCGAGATCGGCGACGCGACGAAAAAAGTACAGCTACCCTTTGTAATGGGTGTGTTTTCCGACTTGTCGGGCAACCCGAGTGAGGCCCTTCCGGCGGTTGCGGACCGGGAAGCGCTGGAGATCGATGTCGACAATTTCGACAGCCGGCTTAAGGCGATGAAACCACGGGCCGCGTTTCGCGTGCCAAACACGCTTACCGGCGAAGGCGACCTCAGCGTCGACCTGACCTTTGAGAGCATGGAAGACTTTTCGCCGGCCGCCGTGGCCAAGAAAGTCGGGTCACTGCGCAAGCTACTCGAGGCGCGGGAACAACTATCCAACTTGGTAACGTTCATGGACGGCAAGGCGGGAGCCGAAGATCTCATCGCCCGTCTGGTGAAGGACAAGGCACTGCTGCAGTCGGTGGTTTCGGCGGCGCCGGTGGAAGACGAGGGAAGCGCTGAGGAGAAGACCGATGACTGACACACAAACAGAAGCCCAAGGGGCTGAGGCGCTTGAATTCGATCAATTCGAATCGCTGCTGAATAAGGAGTTCTCGCTGCCAAACCGGAGCGACGAGCATCGAGAGCGGGTCGAATCCGCGGTGCGGACACTGGCGGAACATGTGCTTGAGGACGAGGTCCTTATTTCGGCCGACGTCGTGCACTCGATTGAGTCCGTTATCGCCGAAATCGATAAAAAACTGACCGAGCAGGTCAACGCCATCCTGCACACCGAGGAGTTTCAGAAGCTAGAGGGGGCGTGGCGCGGCTTGCACCATCTGGTCAACAATACCGAGACGGACACGATGCTGAAGATCCGTGTCCTCAATATCTCCAAAAAGGATCTGCACAAGAACCTAAGGAAGTTCAAGGGCGCGGCTTGGGACCAGAGCCCGATCTTCAAGAAAATGTACGAGGAAGAGTACGGCATGTTCGGTGGGCAGCCCTATGGCGCCATCGTCGGCGACTACCATTTTGACCATAGCGCCCCGGATGTGGAGCTGTTGGGAGAGATCTCAAAGGTCTCAGCAGCCGCGCACGCGCCATTCATTACCGGGCTTGCACCGACGACCATGCAAATGGAAAGTTGGCAAGAGCTTTCCAACCCGCGCGACTTGAAGAAGGTTTTCGACACGCCGGAGTACGCCGGATGGCGGGCGCTGCGGCAGTCTGAGGACTCGCGCTATGTGGGTTTGGCCATGCCGCGATTCCTGGCAAGGCTGCCCTATGGGGCGAAGACGGACCCGGTCGAGGAGTTCAACTTCGAAGAGGAGACCGAAGTCGGCCATAGCGAGAACTACACCTGGGCGAATTCGGCCTACGCCATGGCCACTAATATTACGCGTGCGTTTAAAGAATATGGCTGGTGTGCGCGTATTCGCGGCGTTGAGTCGGGCGGTGTGGTTGAGGATCTGCCGGTCCATACCTTCCCCACCGATGATGGCGGGGTGGCGATGAAATGCCCGACCGAGATCGCCATCACCGATCGCCGCGAGAAAGAGCTGGCGGATTGCGGTGTCATGCCGCTGCTGCACAAGAAGAACGAGAATTTCGCGGCGTTCATCGGCGCCCAGTCTCTGCATCAGCCGCAGGTGTACGAGGGCAAGGACGGTAAGATGGCGACGGCAAACGCGAATTTGTCGGCCCGTCTCCCCTACATGTTCGCGGTCAGCCGCTTCGCCCATTATCTGAAGAGTATGGGCCGTGATAAGGTCGGTGGTTTCACCAGCCGAGACGCCATGCAGAAGTGGCTGGGCGACTGGATTCACAACTATATCGACTTCGATCCTATGAACTCGTCGGAGGCTGATAAGGCGCGCAAGCCTTTGGCCGACGCCAGTGTTCAAGTCGAAGAAGACCTTGAGAATCCTGGATATTACAAGGCCACCTTCCTACTGAAGCCGCACTACCAATTCGAGGGGATGTCAGTGTCTCTACGCCTAGCCTCGAGAATTGATAAGAAATAGCAGCCATGTGGTTTTTGCCACATGGGTCGAACGAAGGAAGACCCAAATCAATAATGCGCCGGAAGACCGGTGCTTGAAGACCAACTGATGACACTGGAGGATTAGGGCCATGGCTGTTGACATGTTTATGAAGATCGAAGGCGCTGACGGGGAATCCAAAGACCACGCGCATACTGATGAAATCGATGTGCTGGCTTGGAGCTGGGGCATGTCGCAAAGTGGAACATTCCACACGGGCGGCGGCGGCGGCTCGGGCAAAGTGGACGTTCAGGACATCTCGTTCACGAAGTATCAGGATCTCGCCTCAGCTACGCTGATGCTTTTCATCTCAAACGGTAAGCACATCCCGGAAGCTAC
The DNA here is from genome assembly GCA_021774445.1 of Alphaproteobacteria bacterium. Classification (GTDB taxonomy): domain Bacteria; phylum Pseudomonadota; class Alphaproteobacteria; order UBA6615; family UBA6615; genus SZUA-147. The sequence continues at coordinate 52,777 of JAJFJA010000015.1, read as the reverse complement.
TCTGACGGTCCGCAAGGCGGGAGAGAATCCGCTTGAGAACTACATTGTTAAGATGAAAGACGTGATGGTGACGTCGCTTTCGACCGGCGGCAGCGGCGGCGAGGAACGCCTAACCGAGAACGTGACGCTGAATTTCGCCAAAGTCGAGGTCGCGTATACGTCGCAAGATAAGGCTGGCTCCAAGGACAAGACTAAAGAGTACAAGTGGAATATTGAAGCTAACGAGCAGATGTGATTTGCACGTTCCAGTGGGTGCTGCGTGATCGGCCATGGCCGATCACGCCCGTGCCTGAACCAAGGCAGAAAACGAAACCAAATAACTAGAAAGCGGGGGCGGCATGACCGCCGAAGAAAGCCTGCGCCGGGGGGAACTCCAAGAGTGTTTGGAGCAGTTACAGAACCAAATACGCGGTAATCCGACAGACGTTCGGAGCCGCATTTTTCTGTTTCAGCTGCTGGCTCTGACGGGTGCCTGGGACCGGGCGATGACGTCGCTCAACGTGCTGGCCGAACTCGACGCCAGCACGTTGGCGATGGTGCACACCTACCGAGAGGCATTGCGCTGCGAAGTGCTGCGGCGGGATGTCTTCGCAGGGTTGCGCGCCCCGATGGTGTTCGGCGATCCGCAGCAGTGGGTGGCGCAGCTTGTGCAGACCCTCAAACTCATTACGGATGGCGAGTACACGGCGGCGCAGAGCCTGCGCGACCAGGCGTTCGAGTCAGCGCCAGCCACGTCGGGTGAGATTAACGGGCAGCCGTTCGCCTGGATCGCCGATCAGGATACGCGCCTCGGGCCGCTGATCGAGGCGATCGTCAACGGCGCCTATTACTGGATTCCGTTCGATCGAATACGGCGCGTTCAGATTGAGGCGCCGGAAGATCTACGGGATTTCGTCTGGCTGCCGGCGAATTTTACCTGGAGCAATGGCGGTGAGGCCGTCGGCCTGATTCCGACCCGCTACCCAGGCTCGGAGAACGCCACAGACCCGCAGGTTCGCTTGGCTCGGAAAACCGAGTGGGTGGCCTCCAACGAGGAATTGGCGGTCGGATTTGGGCAGCGCATGCTGGCCACAGATCAGGGCGAGTATGCGCTGATGGACGTGCGCGATATCACTTTGAATAGCGAAGAGCCGGCAGACGGAGAGGAACCGGCGTCAGCAGGATCCGACGACGATGGCTAGATCCACCGGGGCTAGATCCACCGGGGCTAGAACCGCCAGCGCTAGAACCCAGGGTGAGCGTTTGCAGCCATCGTTGCTGGATCGACTGACCGACGATGAGCCCGGGCAGTCCGAAGAGACCTATGAGAAGAGCACGATCAGCGATCAGCAGCTACGCGAGTTCGTGCTGCGCGACATTCTGTGGCTGTTCAACACGGCGAACAACGACCGCAAGCTAAATCAGTACCCAGAGATCGCATCATCGGTACTGAACTTTGGCGTGCGTCCGTTCGCCGGCGTCTCAACGGCGGAGATATTGAAGGACGGACCGGGCGTTCAGGAGGCCCTGCGACGTGCGATCGAGACATTCGAGCCGCGTATCAACGGACTGTCGGTCAATCTGGAAGTCGGCTCCAGCGACGAAGGCCTGGGGTTCAATCTCGAAATCAGCGGCGAATTGTGGGGTCAGCCGACAACCTTGATCCAGCTGCGGACAGAGTTTGATCTGGAGTCAGGTGAAGTCACCGTCGAAGACGCGTCGCGATGAGCCAGGCGCGCGAAAGGCTCCTTGAACGCTACAACAGCGAACTCGGTTTTGTCCGCGAAATGGGTGGCGAGTTCGCCAGCGAATTCGGAAAAATCGCGCGACGCCTGGAGTTGCGGGAGTTTGAGTGCAGGGACCCGTATGTCGAACGCCTGCTAGAGGGGTTCGCGTTCCTGGCGGCCCGCGTGCGGCTGAAGGTCGAGGAGGAATTCCCGAACTTCACGCAGTATCTCATGCAGGTCGTCCACCCCCACATGCTTGCCCCGACGCCCTCCATGGCAGTTGTGCAACTCCAGCCGAAATTGGATGAGGGATCGCTTGAGGAGGGCTATGTCGTGCCGCGGGGGACGGCGCTGAGTAGCGTGATGCGTCGCGGTGAGCAGACGGCCTGTCAGTTCACGACCAGCAGCGATGTGGCGTTGTGGCCGATTTCGATTACCGACGCCGAATATCTACCAACCACGGCAGCCCTCACCAGTTTGGGTGTGCAAGGCGCGCGCGGGGCCAAGGCCGGCGTGCGCCTGACCCTCAAAACAAGCCTCGATCTGCCGTTCTCGGCTCTCCCGCTGGACAGCCTGCGTCTTTTCATCAGAGGCGCCGAAGGCCTGCCATCGCAGATCTACGAACGCTTGGTCGCGCATGGTGTGCGGGTGGTGGTACGGCCGGCGGGATCACGGTCAGTGGGTCACGTGATCGACGGCCGCGAAGCGATCCGTCCCGTCGGTTTCGCCGACGAAGAGGCCTTGCTGCCCTACGGCCCCAGATCTTTCCAAGGTTATCGTCTGTTGCATGAGTATTTTGCCATGCCGCAGCGATATATGTTTGTCGATCTGATCAACATTCGGCCGGGTCTGCGTGAGTATCATGGCCAGGAGCTAGAGATCTTTGTCCTGTTTGACGAGGCAGACCGTGCCCTCGAAGGCAACGTAGACAAGACGCGATTCGCGCTGTTCTGCACACCGGTCATCAACCTGTTCGAAATGCGGCTAGACCGCGTGTTCTTGAACGACCGGGAGCCGGAACTGCATGTCGTGCCGAACCGGGTCAAACCGCTTGACTACGAGATTTTCGACATCCTCAAGGTTGCTGGCATTGGCACAAGCGCCAAGACAGAAATGACGTTCCAGCCCTTCTACGCCGTGCATGACCGCACGGACCTAATGGCCGAGCGCGCCTACTACGCTCTGCGCCGTGAGCCGCGACTGGTGACGCGGAAACGCCGCAGCGCTAACGATAGGCTCACGGATTATGTCGGTGGTGAGGTCTATATTTCCCTAGTGGACGCCAATGAGGCGCCCTACCGCCATGATCTGCGCCAACTGGGGATCCGAGGGTTGTGCACCAATCGCGACCTGCCGACACGGCTCGTTCTTGGAGTTGAGAAGACAGATTTCACGTTGCAAACGGGGGCGCCGGTCGAGGCAATACGATGCCTCGCAGGACCAACGCCGCCGCGTGAATCGATTGCGGCTGCCGGCGTGGCTTGGCAACTCATCAGCCATTTGTCGCTGAACTATCTGTCTCTCGGCGGGGAGGACGAGCACGCGAACGCGGGCGCTCTCTCGGAGATGTTGTCCCTCTACGCGCGCGCGAGTGGTGCTCTGGATAATCGCTCGGAGTCCGGGCTGATGGCCCTGTCGACCAGGCCGGTTATTGAACGTGTTCCGGTGCCGGGGCCGATTGCCTTTGGACGCGGCCTGGAAGTGTCGCTCACCTTTGACGAAGCGCGCTTCGAAGGCATCGGCTTCTTTCTGCTCGGCGCGGTACTTGAGCAATTTTTTGCTGGTTACGTTTCTATCAACTCCTTCACGCGGACCGTCATACGGTCAAATGAGCGCGGCGAGGTTATGCGATGGCCAATGCGGATCGGGCGACGCGGGACGCTGTAGAGCTTGAAAAAGAGATAGCGAAGGAGCCGCATAAGTTCGGCTTCTTCAATGCACTGCGGGCGCTCGAATGTGCTTATCGCCAACGACCGCTCATGGGCATGTCAAAGCGGCCGCGCGAGGATCCGATCCGGCTCGGGCAGCAGCCGCATCTGGAATTTGCGACGACCACACTCGCCTCGTTCGAACCTAGCAATGGCAAGAAGCCGGCGCGTCTAAGAGGGTTCTTTTTTGGCATGTTCGGGCCGGACGGCCCATTGCCGCTGCACCTCACCGAGTTTGCCATCCAGCGGATTCAGTTTCACCGTGACGCGACCTTCTCGCGCTTTGTCGACATATTTCATCACCGCCTGATCTCGCTGTTTTACCGAGCCTGGGCGAATGCGAGACCTACGGTCAGCTACGACCGGCCGGAAGAGGATCGGTTCTCAGTCTATGTGGCCTCGCTCATCGGTCTCGGCATGCCCTCGTTGCGCGATCGCGATGCCATGCCGGACCGAGCAAAACTGTTTTATGCCGGACACTTCGCCGGCCATACGAGGCACGGGGAGGGTCTCGCTGCGATCTTGGAGGACTATTTTCAGACACCAGCGGCAATTCGTGAATTCTGCCCGGCCTGGGTCACTCTGCCGGAAGAGTGCCGACTGCGCTTGGGTGACCCGCAAGGCATTGGTATTTTGGGTGAGACAGCGACAATCGGCGCCCGGGTTTGGGACTGCCAGCATAAGTTTCGGGTCGTGTTCGGGCCCATGAGCCTGCCCGATTATATCCGCATGATACCGAGCGGTGACGCTCTAGAGCACCTAACGGCGGTCATTCGTAACTATGCCGGAGACGGGCTGGATTGGGACCTCAACCTGGTGCTTAAGCGAGATGAGGTTCCGCCCGCAAAGCTGGGCGGATTCGGTGAACTTGGCTGGACGACCTGGATAGGCACCCGCCATGCACCGACGGATGCCGATGATATGATCATTAATCCGGTCGCCGCATTGGCACGAAAACGGGCAACAAGGCCCGGCGGCGACGGGTTAGAAACGACGGTCGGTTTGGCCGCATGAGCTAATGGCTCGGCGTGGCCACTGACGTGCCGCATCGGGCTGGGAGGATGGAATGAGCGAAATCAGCCGCACGACGCTATTCGGAAAATTCAATAGCGTTGGCTACAAGAGCCTCGAAGCCGCGACCGTGTTCTGCAAGATGCGGGGCAACCCGCACGTCGAGTTGGTCCATTGGATCCATCAGCTCCTGCAACTGCAGGACACGGACCTGCATCACATCGTGCGGCATTTTGATATCGATCCCGCGAGGTTGGCGAAAGATGTGACGGAGGCGTTGGACCGCCTGCCGAGAGGGGCGAGTTCGATTTCGGACTTTTCCTACCACCTGCTGGAGGCGACCGAGCGCGCTTGGGTGTATAGCAGCCTGTTGTTCGGATCCGGGCAGATACGTACCGGCCATTTCATCGTTGGCATGTTGAAGACGCCGGGGCTTCGCGATGCACTTCTTGGCGTGTCGCGGGAGTTCAACAAGGTCAAGTTAGACACCCTGGCGGGAGATTTCGACAGCGTTACGGGTGGTTCACCGGAAGCCCATATGACGGCGACGGATGGCAGCAATATCGCCGGCGATGCCGCCCCAGGCGAGACTAGCGGGGCGATCCCGCCGGCAGCCATGGGCAAACAAGAGGCGCTTAAGCGCTTCTGTATCGACCTGACCGAAATGGCACGGAATGGCGAGATCGACCCGATCGTCGGTCGCGACGAAGAGATCCGGCAGATCGTCGATATCCTGATGCGCCGACGGCAGAACAACCCGATCCTAACCGGCGAGGCCGGTGTCGGCAAAACCGCTGTGGTCGAGGGATTCGCGCTGCGGCTCGTGGCTGGCGACGTGCCGCCGCAACTGCAGGACGTCTCGTTATTGACGCTCGATCTAGGCTTGCTGCAGGCCGGCGCCAGCATGAAGGGCGAGTTCGAGGAGCGACTGCGCTCGGTGATCGACGAGGTACAAGCGTCTCCCAAGCCGATCATTCTGTTCATTGATGAGGCGCACACATTGGTCGGCGCCGGCGGTGCGGCTGGCACCGGAGATGCGGCCAACCTGCTCAAGCCGGCGCTGGCACGCGGCACCTTGCGCACCGTCGCGGCGACGACCTGGGCCGAATATAAGAAATACTTCGAGAAAGACCCGGCGCTCACGCGGCGCTTCCAGGTCGTGCAAGTGGACGAGCCCAGCGAGGCGCGAGCGATCTTGATGATGCGCAAGCTGGTGTCGGCAATGGAGGCGCACCACAAGGTTCAGGTGCTCGACGAAGCGATCGAGGCGGCGGTCAAGCTCTCGCATCGCTATATTCCGGCGCGGCAGCTACCTGACAAAGCGGTCAGCCTGCTCGACACGGCGAGTGCCCGGGTCGCCGTCAGCCTGCATGCCGTGCCGGCGGAGGTCGATGACAGCCGGCGCCGTATCGAGGCCCTGGAGACCGAAGCGGGGATCGTCGGTCGCGAGTTGGCTATCGGTGTCGGCACGGAAGGGCGCCAAGAACGCATACTGACGGCCTTGTCCGAGGAGCAGCAACGGTTCGCCGAGCTGGAGGAGCGCTGGACCGCCGAAAAGCGGTTAGTCGAAGATATTCTGGACGTTCGCCGACAGTTGCGCGCCGATCTTGAGAGTATCGACGACACCGGGCAGACCGACGTGGATCCGTCTGAGGCCGGCGACGAGGCCCAAGTGGCAAGACTGTCCGATAGTGATCGCGCGGCGTTGATGGGTAAGCTCGAGGGGCTGAACGCGGAGCTGACCTCCCACCAAGGCGAGAGTCCGCTGATCCTCCCAACTGTGGATGCCCAAGCAGTGGCGTCGGTGGTCGGCGACTGGACCGGCATTCCGGTCGGCCGCATGGTGCGCGACGAGATCGAAACCGTGCTCAACCTCTCAGGGACGATAGGAGCGCGTGTCATCGGTCAGCAGCATGCCCTCGACATGATCGCCAAGCGGATCGAGACGTCACGGGCCGGCCTCGACAATCCGAGCAAACCGATCGGGGTCTTCATGCTGTGCGGCCCGAGCGGGGTCGGTAAGACAGAAACGGCTCTGGCGCTTGCCGAAGTACTCTATGGCGGCGAGCAGAACGTCATTACCATCAACATGAGCGAGTTTCAGGAGGCTCATACGGTCTCCACTTTGAAGGGCGCGCCACCCGGCTATATCGGCTATGGCGAAGGTGGCGTGTTGACCGAGGCGGTGCGGCGCCGGCCCTATAGCGTCGTGCTGTTGGACGAGGTAGAAAAGGCCCATTCCGATGTGCATGAGATTTTCTTCCAGGTCTTTGATAAGGGCGTCATGGAGGACGGTGAAGGCCGGTTGATCGACTTCAAGAATACGTTGATCTTGCTGACGTCGAATGTCGGTAGCGACCTCATCATGAACATGTGCAAGGACCCGGATCTCATGCCGGATGCGGAGGGCTTGCAGAAGGCGCTGCGGGCACCGCTGCTCAAGGTCTTTCCGGCCGCGTTGCTCGGCCGTCTCATCGTCATCCCCTATTATCCGCTCAGCGATGAGATGGTGGCCGCAATCACGCGCCTGCAGCTTGGGCGCATCGTCGGTCGCGTGCAGGGCAGTCACGACATTCCCTTGACCTATGATGATGGCGTCGTGGATCTCATCGTCAGTCGGTGCGTTGAGCTGGAAAGCGGCGGGCGCATGATCGACACGATCCTGACCAATTCGGTCCTGCCGACAATTAGTCGCGAGTTCTTGCGGCGGATGGTGAGTGAAGAACCGGTGGAGCGGGTGCATCTGGCGGTCGACGATGGCGATTTCTCCTATCGGTTCGACTGACCAACAAGAAGCGGCGCCGGGCGCCCGGTCGATTACGTTGTGGCATCGTTGTGCGATTCACCACACTGGTCGGCGCATCCGGAACCCATATCAATCGAGTAACCTCAGACGTGCGGGACACGCCTGACGGTAGCGATCCCATGTGGATCCGCGAAGCCAGTCTTTTCTTGGGAGTATAGGTGATGTCGGGCTTACAAACGGACCGGGAGATTGCAGTTTCGAGCCCATTGGGCGACGACGCGCTGCTGTTTCATACGATGGAAGGCCACGAAGAGCTGGGCCGCCTGTTTGAATATCACCTCGCGTTATTCAGCCGGGACCACAACATTAGGCTGGAGGACGTCCTCGGCAAGTCTCTCACGGTACGCTTGGAGACCTCTGAGGGTGATCGCTTCTACAATGGCCTTGTGAGCCAGTTTTCCTATGAAGGCGTACAGGACGATAGGGCCTTCTATCGAGCGACCCTGCGGCCCTGGTTCTGGTTCCTGACCCGGACCCGGGACTGCCGGATTTTTCAAGAAAAGACGGTACCTGACATCATCAAGGAGATCTTCGACGAGCACGGCTTCTCCGACTATGAGGAGGCCTTGAGCGGCAGTTATCGCACTTGGGAATACTGCGTTCAGTATCGGGAATCGGCGTTCGATTTCGTCAGCCGCCTGATGGAGCAGGAGGGGATCTACTACTATTTCAAGCATGAGGACGGTCGGCACGTCCTGGTGATCTCGGATTCCTACAGTTCCCACGACACCCTGGTTGGCCATGCGGAGGTGCCATATTATCCGCCCGTCGCGTCCGGCGAGGCGCGTCGGCGCGAGCAGGAGCATGTTTTCGAGTGGCGGGTCGCGCACCAGGCCAAATCAGGCGTCTTCGCCCTGCGCGACTACAATTTCGAAACGCCGAGCGCCTCCCTGGAATCCGTGCTGTCGCGGCCGGCAGACCATGCCATCGCAGAGAAAGAGTATTTCGACTATCCCGGCGAGTATATCGACGGCGGCGAGGGCGAGACCAGCGTGCGGCTTATCCAGGAGCAGCACCACGGGCAGTATGAGCGGGTGCAAGGGCAGTGCGATGTCCGCACCTTCAGCGTGGGCGGTCTGTTCGCGCTGACCGGTTTTCCGCGGCAGGATCAGAACCGCGAATACTTGATCGTCGGCGCGCACTACAGTCTGCGGTCGGCGAAAAGCTATGGCTCGAGCAGTGCTGCGGGTTCGGGCCCGGTCTTCGATTGTCGCTTCGAGGCGATCGAGAGCTCGGTGCAGTATCGATCGGCCCGGACAACACCAAAATCCACCGTCAGCGGACCGCAGACGGCGGTCGTGGTTGGAAAGGCGGGCGAGGAGATCTGGACGGACAAATACGGCCGGATCAAAGTCCAATTTCACTGGGATCGCTACGGCCAAAAAGACGAGAACAGTTCTTGCTGGATACGCGTGGCCCAGGTGTGGGCCGGCAAGAATTGGGGGGCGATGCATATCCCACGCATCGGCCAGGAGGTGATCGTCGATTTCCTTGAAGGCGACCCGGACCAGCCGATTGTCACCGGCCGGGTCTACAATGCCGAACAGATGCCGCCCTATGAGCTGCCGAGCAACCAGACGCAAAGTGGTATTAAAAGCCGCAGTTCAAAGGGTGGTGGCACCAGCGATTTCAATGAGTTCCGATTTGAAGATAAGAAGGGAGAGGAAGAAGTTTATCTGCACGCCCAGAAAGATTTTAATATCATCGTTGAGAATGACGAGACGCGAGAGGTGCAGCACGACCGCTCGGCGACAATCACCAACAATGACACTTTGGACGTCGGCGTCGACCGGACTGTGACGATCGGCAACAACGAAACCGTCCAAGTGGGCGTGGATCGCACCACCACGATCGGCAGCAACAACACCTCGACGGTCGGGATGAACCGGAGCAGCACCATCGGCTCGAACGACACGCTTACGGTGGCGCAGAACCGAACCGTCACGGCGGGTTCCAGCATCAGTGAGACCGCGGCGATGTCGATCAGTCTGACGGCCGGCGGTGGCGTCACAATTACCGCGCCAATGGTGACAATCGCCGCGCCGATGGTATCCTGTTCCGGCGTATTGCAGTGCACGACCTTGATCACGAGCAGCGTGGTCTCGCCGCTCTATACGCCTGGCGCGGGTAACATAGTGTGACGCCGGCCGATATAGCTCCGAAGCGGGCCGGGTTGGACGCCAACGCGCGCATTGAGAGCGGCCTGGCGGCACAGTTGGCCCGCCTGATGCAGGCGCCGCGATCCAAGGTGCAAGCGGCCCTGCCGCAGCTGCAACAGGCATTCGGCTCGCAAAATAGGTCACTGCAGATTCTCGCAACGGTATTGGCAGGGCGCGCCGGCCCAGCCGGCCTATCGATCCTGAGCAGTGCGCAGAGTGCCAAATCGACGGCCGTGCGACAGTTCGCGGCGATGGGTCTCGGGCAAATCGGTCCGGGCGCCGGCGCCGTCGAAGGTCTGGCGCGGGCGATGCAGGATGGTGATGAAGTCACGGCCAAAGTTGCGGCCGCGGCCCTCGGCCGGTCTCGCGACGCGGTGACGCCGCTACGGAGCTTGGCGCAAAGCAGCAATCCCCGCGTCGCCGCATTGGCGGTGCGATCCCTTGGGCAGGCGACTGAGGGAACGGGTCGACTGGTCCCGGAACTTGCCGCCGCGCGCCACTCGACTAACCCACATGTGGCATTGGCGGCCGCGGAATCCGCCCTGCGCGTGGACGAGTCCTCGGCAGATGCCCTTGACGACTTGATCGAACGATTGCGTGCCGACCCCGACCCCGAGGTCCGTAGCGAAGCGGCAGCCGCTTGCGGTCGCCTGATGGAAAAGGCTGAGGGGTCAGCCGACGCCCTCAGAAGGGCGCTTGCCAGCGATCCGGAAGCCAAGGTCCGAGCCAACGCCGCGATCGCGCTTGTCCTGGCCGCCGGGCGAGATCGTGCGAGCGTGAGCAGTTTGGCGCGGGCCCTGGGCGATCGGGACCCGACGGTCCAGAAGGCGTCGATCATGGCGCTGCACAGCCTGGAAAACAAAGCCGAACCGGCGCTGCCGGCGCTACGGGCGCTGGACCAAGTCGCCGACGAGGAGATGAGCCAAATGATAGCGGCCGCAATCGAGCGCATTGGCGCCCCCTGACGGGGCGGATCGCCGCGCGGTCCCTCTCCCGCCCTCATCCAGGGCCGGTCTTGCTTTCCGTTGTTGAAAAACGGCCGCATGCCTTAGGATGCCTTGCGCGTTGCTTCGCCTACCGCCGGGGTTCTGGATGTCTTGGTACAGTAAGGTCGTGTGGTCTGAGGGCCTGTTTCTGCGACCGCAGCATTTTCAGCAGCATGAACGCTATCTGGAAAGCTATATTCGCTCTCGAATCGGCGGGCTGAGCGCCTACGACTATGGCTTCACATCGCTGGAGCTAGACAGCGAGTTGCTGGGCTTGGGCAAGGTGGCCATCGTGTCTGCCGCCGGCATCATGCCGGACGGCACCCCGTTTCACATTCCTGGAGACACCGAGGCGCCGGAGCCGATGGAGGTGGCGCAGCGCAGTGGCGGATTTGGCGTCGCGCTGGCGCTGCCGGCACGCCGCTCGGGCGCTACGGATGTCGAGGTGGTGAACGGACAAGACGGCGCCTTACGGTTCGTCGCCGAGCGAATTGCCGTGCGCGACAGCACCACGCGCGACGGTTCGGAGGCCGAGATCGACATTGCGCGCCTGCGGTTTCGGCTCATGCGCGATGACGAAGAGCTCGGCGGTTACGTCCATATGGGGCTGACGCGGGTCGCCGAAGTGCGGACGGACGGCAGCGTCTTGATCGAAGACGCCTATTTGCCGCCGATTCTGAACTGTCAGGGCTTCCATATCCTGCGGTCCTACATCATCGATCTCAACAGCCGACTGCGGCAGCGCGGCGAGGATCTCGCCGGTGCACTGGGCGAATTGGCGCGCAGCGGGGCAGCGGATTTCTGGGAGTTCCTGCTGCTGCAGATTATCAACCGCTATGAACCTTTGGTGGAGCACTATGCCAGGCTCCCGGTCGTCCACCCGGAAACGCTTTATCGACTGTTGGTACAGATCGTCGGCGATATCGCCATGCTGACGCGCGAGAGCAAGCGCCCGGCGCCATTGCCGGAGTATCGGCATGATGCGCTGTATGAGACGTTCGAACCGGTGGTTATGGAGCTACGGCGGGCCTTCAGCCGGACGGTAGAGCCGAGCGCGGTCTGGATCGACCTGGAGGATCGCGGCAACTATCTTTACCGTGGTATTCCGACCGACCGGGACCTGCTCGAACAGGCCAAGTTCATCTTGGCTGTGAAAGCCGATATGCCGCCCCATGACATCCTCGAGGGGATTACCAAGAGGGCCGACATAAAAATCCTCTCCGAGCAGAAGATCGACGATATCAGCGGGTTGTCCGGGCTCAAATTGGCAAACCTATCGACCAAACCGCGGGAGATCCCGCACCATCCCGGATTTTTGTACTTCGAGCTCGACCGCGCGGGCCATCAGTTGCAGCTCGAAATGTGGCAGCAGATCAAACGTTCCGGTGCCTTCTGGATCAACGATTCCGGTCACTTCCCTGGGCTCAAGATGGAATTTTGGGCGGTCAAAGAATAGGATGAGCGGAGACAGGTCTGTCTCGCACAAGTCCGGGGTTCCTTCATAGTGGCTCGCCTCCTTGATCATTTTGCGCCGTCTGTCAGCGTGACGCTGGCCTTGGCCGAGAAACTCGAACAATCCAGCGACCACCTGGAATCAGCGGCCACCGTGCGCGCGGCGCTGCGCGACAACATTCTTGGGGCGAAAACCGCCGCAGAGAGTGAGGTTCGTGCCCAGGCCGACGTCGACCTAGCCGTCTTTGCGGTCGTCGCTTGGATTGATGAGGTCATGCTGCGTTACCCGGAATGGGGCCAGGCAGTCGCGAATTTACAGGGCGAACTGCTGAATACCCAAATAGCGCGCGAGTTGTTTTTCACCAATCTGGAGGGTTTGGCGGCTGATCAGGACGAGGTTCGCGAGGTCTACTATCTCATCCTGTCGCTCGGTTTTCAGGGCTTTTTCGGGCAGCTCGAGAAGGGCAAGGAAGAGCTGGAGCGCCTAAAGGATTTGCATGAACGCCAGCTCGTGACACCGCCCCTAGCGCCGGGTGGGCTTGTCGACGAGAAGTTGACACCGCAACCTTACTCCGTGGCGCCACCGCCGCCGCCGCCAGCCCCGGCGCAACCCGCCGCCGCCTTTCCCTGGGGCAAAGCGGCGCTGGCTATCGCTGCGTTGTTGGTCTTGGTGGTTCTGGGCGGGTTCTTGGGTTTGCGGGGCCTGGCGGATCGCCGTGTGCAAGCGGCAGCGGCGCAACTTCAGTGCGCCGCTGTGCAGACTGAGGTCGGCTTCAATCGGGTGGCTCGGCTGCAGGGACATGTCGCGTCGTTTATTGATCAACAAGAACTGATTGAAGCCGCCGCCGGCGCCGCTTTCGTGCAACGTGTCGACAGCCAGCTCGAGGTGCAGACTTGGCCGTTCTGTGAAGTCCTCATCGAAGTCGACCCATTGAAGCAATTGACCGATGCCGAGGGGCTTGGCGCCGCGATTCGGTTAGCCGGCGGTGTCGATCGATTGCGCGACCAGGAATTCGTCGTGATCGAAGCGACGGCGCCGGTGTTCGATAGCTTTGTCTATTTGTTCTATATCCGCGGCGATGGCGGTGTTATCCATCTCCTGCCAAACACCATCCTGACCAGCAATCGCCTTGCTGGCGGGGATAATATTGCGATCGGGGACGATGGCTCCAGGATCCGGTTGCGGGCGTCGGCGCCGTTTGGCAAGGAAATGCTGCTGATCGTCGCAACCAGCGAACCTGTCTTAAATGAAGAGCTGCGGAATTCGAGCAATTTCGAGGACTTTATTCTCTCTTTGCGGCGTGGGCTCACAGAGATAACGGGCAACGCGGGTCAGGTTGCGGCAAGCTATTTTTTCCTAGAAACTCAGCCTTGAGGATAGTCTGCCGATGTTTGGCGTAGGGGTGCCTGAATGAATTCCGACGGCGTCGAACGGCGCTTCGCCGCCATACTCGCCACCGATGTGGTCGGCTATAGCGCCCATATGCGCAAAGACGAGGAATCGACCCTGGCACGCCTCAAGGTCGGCCAGGATCTGATTGCCGAAGCAACAGCGCAGCACCATGGCCGGGTCTTCGGGGCGGCCGGCGACGCGGTTCTTGCCGAGTTTGCCAGCCCGGTGGAAGCGGTGCGGGCCGCCGTGGCCATTCAGCAAGCCATCGCCGCGCAGAACAACGCGGCGTCAGAGCAACATCAAATGCTGTTTCGCATCGGTATCAATCTCGGCGATGTGATGGTTGATGGCGACAACTTATATGGCGACGGGGTCAACGTCGCCGCCAGGCTCGAGGGCTTGGCGGACCCCGGCGGTATAGCCGTAGCCGAGCATGTGCGCACCTATGTCCGTAACAAAGTGGACTTTGATTTTGAAGATCTCGGCTCGCATAAGGTCAAGAATATCGACGAGGCCGTGCGCGTCTTTAAGGTCCTTTTTTCGATGCCCGCGACGACGACGCCGGAACCGGTCATACGCTTTGGGAACGCCACGGCTACCTCGATAGCGCCTTCGGCTATGCCGGCACGATCTCCGGACGGCGAGAACACCGAAGCGCTGCGGGCGGCGGCGGAAGGCTACACGGACATTCCGGGCCTTGAGATCACGATGCGCCGCGCGATGAAGGTGATCGATCGATCGCCACAACTGCAGGGAGGCGCGCGGCTGCCCTGGTTCTTCTTCCTCGGTAACGAGGGGGCGGGCGTCCGTGAACTGCTGAACGCGGCAATCTCGGACTCGCCGTTGCCGCCGCCGGAGCCGCCGCAACCGGGCGAAACCGTGAACTGGGACTGGTGGTTTTTCGCCAAACAGATCGCTATTCGCGGCGCCCCTGGGTTTGTCGGCGGCCTGGCCGAACAGGAGCGCATGGGGGCCTGGCTGGCGGCGTTGCGGCTACTGAAGAAACAACGGCCGGAGATGCCGGTGAACGGCTTCGTCGTCTGCGTGTCAGACCGGTTGTTGCTTGGCAATGAGCAGGAACGCCGGGATCACAGTTTCCACTTGCGCCGCTTGCTGGAGAGTGCGGGCGCCGAGCTAGCTCTCAGTGTGCCGGTTTACCTTCTGGTGACCAGGCTCGACAATCTGCCGGGGTTCGATGCTTTCATAAAGAGCCTGCCGCCGGGGGTGGAGAATCAAGGACTGGGTCTGCTGATTGACGATCCAGTTTCGTTCGGTGGCAGCGCCGACGACCGCGCGAAGGCAATTCGCCCCATGTTTGAACGGATGAAGAGCTTGCGGCACGGCATTTTACGCCGTGAGGCACGGGCCACCTCGCGGCGTGGGGTTTTTGACTTTGGTCAGGATTTTGCACGCCTCGAAGATGCGATCAACACCGTGGCCGGACTTTTGACCGAGCGCAACGCACTGCAACATCCGATCATGTTGCGCGGGATCTTCTGTGTCGGCGGTGGAAACGGGGCGGCTTTCACCAAGGACTTCTTCAATCGCTTCCTGGTGCAGGATCATGGGCTCCTGCAGCACTGGAACGCGAAACGATCGGCTGGATGAGGGAAAAAGGCGACACCGCCGCCAGGCCACGGCAGGAAAATCGTGTTTCCGGCGCCAACGGAGAGCCCGTCCATGGCTGAAGATTTGGCGGAATCGCTACGAGCCATCGAGATCTTCAAGGAACTCCCGGACTCGGACATAAAAACGCTGGCACAGCTCTGCCGCCGCCGCCGGTGCCGCGCCGAGGAGCAGCTTGTCGGCTATCGCGACACAACGCGTGACGTCTATTTCATCGCGGACGGGCGCGTACGTATCACCATATACTCGCCGGCAGGCAAGGAAATCGCCTTCCGCATGCTCACGGCCGGTGACATGTTCGGCGAAATCGCGGCGATCGACGGGGGCGCCCGGTCGGCGGCGGCGATTGCGGTTACCGATTCCGTCATTCTGACAATCTCCGCGGCGGACTTCCGGCGTATGCAATCGCGCATGCCGACTGTCAATCAGGCACTGCTTGAGCGCTTGGCCCGACTGGTGCGCGCACTGTCCGAGCGGGTGTACGAGTTCAGCACGATGGCCGTGCGCAACCGCGTCCATGCGGAACTCTTGCGGCTTGCTCGCGACCATATGACCGGGCCGCACCTCGCCAATATCTATCCGGCGCCGACGCACCTCGAGATCGCCAATCGCATTAGCACCCACCGCGAGGCGGTATCACGAGAACTGAGCGATCTCGCCAATAACGGCCTCATAGAGCGTCGTGGTCGCAACCTGGTGATCAAGGACGTGCCCGGCTTGGAAGAACTCGTCCGCAGCGTCGTCGCCCAAGACTGACGCGGTCGGCCCGAACGGCGCGTCAGTCGATACCGGCACATGGGGCGGTGGGCGCCGGCGGAGGATTAGGGGCCGCGCGAGGTCGGCGGGGGTCGATAGGTGACCTCCAATCGGCAACCCCTCAATGGGCCCCGGTGCCGTCGCGTTACGCGGAACACACGATTTCCCACCTGCTTCATGTGCAGCCCCAGCGGCATGAGCGCCGCCTGGTATCGTGTCTGGTCCCGATGCTTCACATGCGCATGGTTCGACGCGTGTACCGCATCGACGATAATAATCGTGCCGGATGGTTTAAGCATCCGTGCCATATTTCGCAGCGCGCGACGCCACTTTACATCGTCAACGATGTGAACCAGCGCGTACGCAACCAAAATCAGGTCATATTGACCGTCGCGGTATGATGAAATATCGGCACAAATGACGTCGGGTCCGGACGCCGCAAAATCCAATCCTGTGTAACTGAAACCGAGACTCTCCAGCAGTGGCCTAAGGCGTCCCGTGCCGCATCCTACATCGAGGGCCTCACCGCTGCCGGCCGGTATGACCGCGCGAAGGTTCTTGACGAGATAGGCCGTACTCTCGCCATTTTCGTCAACGGTCTTGTCAAGGCGGCCGACGGCACGCGGGTCGCCGGCATAGTCCTTGTGTCGAGCCTGCCAATAGGACTGCGCGTCGAAATCCATGTCCTCGCCCTCCTGACCGGCACCACGAACGCCGTACCTGCGTCGTTTTCTTGATCTCGCTAAAGCGGCTGACCACACAAACTATGATGCGGCGCTGTCGGTACGAAGCCGGGCACTGCCGTGCGGAAGGTCCGCGCGATTTCAACTTTCTTGATATTCATCTCGATCCAGCCGTCGGCCTCGGCTTCGACCCTGTCGCGTTGCGCACCGGTCAAATTGGCGGCTGAGGCATTCAAAAAGCTCGTCGCATCACGCAGGACGGTATCGGTGGGGCCACGATCGATCGCAAGCTCTTTGGCGACGTAATATTGGAAATAGGCCTGTTCGAGGTCCTGCGGTGTGCCCTCGCCCGCTTCGTACATTTGGCCCAGTGCGACCATGGCTTGCGCGAAGCCACGCTCCGCGGAGAGTTGATAGTAGGCAAAGGCACATTGAGGATTCTTGGTGACGATAGTGCCCCGCTGATAGAGCCGACCCAAGTGGAAGGGGGCAAAGATGTTATTGAGGTCGGTGGACTGCTGGAGCAGCGCAATGCCACGATCCTCATCCCTGGGGATCTCCTTGCCATCCAGATACATGCGCCCGAGCGTGGCAATTGCGTTGGTGTTACCCAACTCGCCGGCCTCACGATAAAGCTCGGCGGCACGGACAGCATCTGCCGGCACGCCGAGGCCCTTTCGATACATGGCGGCGAGCCTATCCAAGGCCGCCGGATATTTCGCCGCGGCCGCCTTCTCGTACCAAAAGACCGCGCGCTCCTGCGATTCCGGTACGCTTAAGCCGCGTTGGTAAAAGTTGCCGAGTACGATCTGAGCGACCGGGTTCCCGAGCTTGGCACCGCGTTGCAGGAAGCTGACTGACTTGTCGAGATCAGGGACGACGACGTCGCCACGACCGCGCCAGTACCAAATTCCAAGGGTGGTGATTGCCGCGGAATAGCCACCATCCGCCGCGCGCTCGAAAAAGAACTTCGCTTCCTCCAAGCGCCGAGTGATATCCAGCCCGCGGCCGAGTAGATACTGCAGCTTCGGGTTCTCCAGGTCCTCCGCCAACGCCTCGGAGCACAAACGGATGGCCAGACGCGTGTTCACGATCGCCGGATGCACGCCATCGGTCGCCCGGTCCGGGTCACTCGGGTCGTCGACTTCGATCTCACACCGGGTGATCTGACTGGCCGTCTTGCCGGCCGGTATGGGCACCGTTTGCCGGAGGCTCGGCTGGCCCTCGAGCGTCTGTAGCCGCTGAGACGCCTCGGCAACATGGGGGCTGTCGGGATAGGTCTTGGTAAACGACTTGAAATCGTCCGGGTCGTGACTTTCGCGAATCGTTCGCCAGTAGGTCTCGTCATTGCTCAACACTTCCGGTTCCCGCACCGGCTCCGCCGATGCGAGCCGGAAGACGAATCGGCGCTCCACGGAGACGTTCACGAACGGTATCTGCTTGCCGCCCGTGGCCAGCCGGACGCCACGCCGCACATTGCGGAAGACATCGAACAATTCCTGGCCCGGCGGATCGAGGGCCGAAACCAGTGAGGCGGTAAACGGACTGTTCGCGCCCGACCCATCGAAGGCCAATTTGCCAGCCGCCGCAGCGAAAGCGATAAAGGTTTCGCCCTGCGACTGGTTCATGGTCGCCAGCCCGGCGCCAGACGCCCCGGCGATGTCACCGAAGGGGTTATTGCGGCAAGCATCCAGAACGAGGATCGTCAGGGCAGCGCCAGTTCGATTTGCCGCGTTCAGCAGCTCTGTGGCGTTGAGGGCGCGTTCTTTCAAATCCGCGACCGTTTGCAGCTTGATATCCCTTGGCAAGAGGTAGTTCACGCCATCGACTTGCACGCCATGTCCGGCGTAGTAAATCAAGCCGACACCGTCTTGCGGAAACCGACTGCCGAGGCTCGCCATCTCGCCCCGCATGTCCTGAAAGTCAGCGTTCTCGCGATGCGCGACATCGAAGCCAATTTCCCTCAAGACACCGGTCACGGCACGCGCATCATTGACCGGATTATCAAGCTGTGGGGCGACGTCATACGCCCCATTGCCAATAACTAAGGCCGCCCGCGGACCATACCCGGCCTCCGGCTCGTATCGATCCTGTGTCAGCCCGAGCGACGGCCGGCCAGCGATGGCAAGCGCGGCGGTACTTGCTAGAAAGTCTCGACGTTTCAACATTGTCTTGCCCCGATACTTTCCCGGTATCTCAACCGACTGGATTCCGTTTGGAAACCGCTCCGAGCGCGCGCCAATACCCCTATCGATTGAGGTGTTCCCGCCGCCGCCGTTTCGCCTGGGCGCCGACCAGAAATTATCAATCATGAACTATATCGGCACCTTACAGGCCGTTCAAGCTGGGCGCGGGGAGACTATCTGCCCGCGCTTCCTCTCGCCGCAACGGCACACGTCGTCACGATCAAAACTCAACACAGGGTCACACGTACCGTACCGGGTACCGGGGTTAATCTGCCCGGCGAGCGATCCACCGGCGCGGGGTGGCCCCGCAATTCGTTACACCCCCAAGTCTGCATTATACGCCGATCAAGCTGTCTTTAAGCGCTCTCATTACGGTCTGTCACGATTACCGGCACGGTCGACCTCCCTGCGTGGATCGGCGCTCTGCCGCCCTCAACTTCCCTGCCACGCCGTGGCGAAGTGGACCCGGCGGTTGTCAGGTGCATCGGAGGGTACGCCCTCCAAGGGCTTACGCTCACCGAGACCGATAGCGCTCAACCGATCCGGGGCAATGCCATGCCGCTCGACCAGATAGCGCCGCGCCTCCCGCGCCCGCTGTTCGGAAAGCCCCTGGTTATACGTTTCCGACCCAATACTGTCGGTGTGGCCCTCGACCACGAACAGGCTGTCTTTCAGTTCGTTGCTGGCAATTGCCGTCGCGAAAGTGTCGAGTTCCGCTCTGGCAGCGGCGGTCAGCTCCGCTGAATCGAACGCAAACTGAACCCGTAAACCGACATCGGTGACCGTAACCTCGGATGTCGGGTTCTCCACCACCTTCAGCGGATCTTGATCGATTGGATCCAAGCCACCGTCGCCGGCCTGAGTGTCCGATTCCAACCGGATTCCGCGCGTCGCACCCTGCGGCGCGAGCGCGTTGATCAGTTCCTGAACGGTCGGCGCGCGATCAAGGAATAGCGTCGTGTCACGTTCTTGAGCCACAGCGATATGTGGCACCAAGACGACCACCGTCAGAGCAATGATCCATTTCCCTACCATGTCATCCTCCGTCATCTAGCATTGCCTAATACCCTAGCGGGCCCGACTAGTGCTGTCTGTGGTGAATCCCACAGACAGATACACCCTCTCAGGCCTACTCTCGGCGTGTTGGCGGTCATTCTTGCCGCGTTTGAAATCGGGAGTATCATCGGCGTTTGACACCGGGCGGCCGGTGGTGAACCCGGGTACGATGAGAAATGGGGAGCGCGTCTATGGCCCTAGCCAAAATCACCGTCTCTCGGATCATCCGGATCGTCGCAGCCGACGAAGAATGCAATTTCCGGATACAAAGCATCATCGCCCTATTGCCGTTAGGCAAGAAGACCGGTTGGGTCCGTAACCTCGGCATGGCGCTGGGTCAGGGCCTGTGGCCTGCCGGCCAGCGTTATGCAGAGGGCCGCTGGGGCGTCAACTTCGGCGAAAACGCCAACGAACTCGATCCGAACATTGACCTGTCCACCGGACACAAACTCTCATGCGACGGCATCGTCCTTGCTGTAAGGGACGCTGTTTCCAAGAAGTTGACCGCAGTTCCCGCCGTTGCTTCGGTTGAAAAGGTATCGCGATCGAATGGCCTCGCGCACGCCGGTCTGCTGCTAAACACCACCGACGGCGGGGAATATATCCTCGACTGGTGGATGAGCCTAGACGTCGAAAACCCCTATGTGTTTCCGTTCAAGCCATGGGACGCCGACAAGAAGGAAACCGGCATCAAATACAGCGATTTCGGCGGCTTCCCCTAAGCAGCCGTCCCGTAGCCGGTGGCCCTCTCCCCATCCTCGACCAAACCCCGTATGGATCATTTGCACGTGTAATGGGATTGTGACGGTCGCCATCGCCCAAAGTTACCTTAGTGGGGCTGGCGAGTGGTTGCGTATTACTTGAAAGAAAGACGTAATTGAGGCAAGATTCGCGGCCATGGAACGACTACTATTTCTAACAATATGTTTTGTCATTGCTGCAATGACTGCGGCGACGCCCGCGCGGGCTGAGGCGACGATGATCCCCCTCGGCCGGGCGGGCGTGGACAATCGTCCGACCCTGCAATTCGTGCAGCTGAAGACAACGCGTGACGCCGATATCCTCGATCTGGCCTTCTGGAACGCGGTCAAGGAGAGTACCAATGCGGCGGACTATCGGGCCTATTTGGAAGCCTATCCAAATGGTGCGTTCGCCCCCCTCGCCCGCCTGCGGCTGGGGCCCGCCGGAAGCAGCAGCGCTGGCACTAACGCCGACACGAACGATGGCATCGACGATGTCGACTTGATCTATGAAGTGCTGCTCAACGCCAATGTCAGGGCGGAGCCCCGCTCCTCCTCGGCGCGGGTTGGCGGTGTGAGCAAGGGTACGGCGGTCCCCGTCACCGGCCTCGCCGCCGGTGGAACCTGGCTGCGGGTCGAGTTGGCGGACGGGACAAAGGGGTTCCTGTTTGCCGAATTGGCACGCCAAGCCGAGGCGTCACCACAGGTTTTGGCAACAGCCGACCCAGGCAAGGCGCTAGCGGCACCGGAAGGCAACACACAAATCGCGACCGCGCCGACCGTTGCAAGGTCGGCGAAACCACTACCGACCGAGAGTTTTCGCGATTGCCGCGATTGTCCCGAGATGGTGCCGATCACGGCCGGTCGCTTCATTATGGGCGACGATGCCGGCGACAAGAGCGAGCGGCCGGCGCATCCGGTCTCATTAACGCGGGATTTTGCCATCGGGCGCTTTGAGGTCACGGTTGCCGAATGGAAGGCCTGTATGGCTGCCGGCGCCTGTCCAACTCTGCCCGGGATTGACAACTTCGACGAGTTATCGCCAGCAAGAAATGTAAGTTGGGACGACGCGCTTACCTACATCGATTGGCTATCGGGGATAAGTGGCCAACCGTATCGCTTGCCCAGCGAGGCGGAATGGGAATTTGCCGCACGCGGTGGCACCGCCACCCGGTTCTGGTGGGGCGACGAAATCGTCGGCGGCACCGTCTCTTGCCGGCAATGCGGCGGGGAGTGGAGCCGAGAGAGTCCGCTGACGGTCGGGGCGCTGGAAGCAAATCCCTTCGGCTTATTCGATGTTGCCGGCAGCGTTGCCGAATGGACCGCCGATTGCTGGCGAAGCAGCCATAATGACGCCACCGCGGATGGGGCGGTAGTAACGGAGCGGAACTGCCGGCAGCGGGTGCTGCGCGGCGGATCCTGGCGCAGCAGCAGCTCGAAATTCTTGGCTTCGTCGAGCCGGTTCTTCTATGACGCCGATGTGCGTTTTGTCGCCAACGGCTTTCGGGTCGCCCGAGACTAGAACTGACTTATCGCACGGTGACGGTAATCTTCCTGGACATCACCGGGGGATTATGGGGCGTGTGATCGTGATCGCCGAATAGCAGCTGCAATGTGTGCACGCCGGGATCGAGTTCAATCAACGCTTCCGACTGGCCACCACCGAAATGCAGGTGGTTCGGATCATTGGGTATCGGTTCATCCATGGGCGGCAGGTCGGTATCAATCACAATGTGGTGATGCCCGGTTCCGGCCTTCTCAACGCCCGCTGGCGCCACCCCCATGTTGCGGAGGCCGAACCAAACGCGAAACTGCCGTGCATTGATGATCTCGCCATCGTTCGGCCAACCGACATAAATTTGCGCATCATCGGGGGCCGGTGTTTCACCTGCGGTCGTCGGGCCGGCGAGTAGGGCGAGCGACGCCGCCGCCAGTGCTGTAACCAATGTCTTCATGGTCGGTACCCCGCAAATGAAAAACGCACTTAGTATAGAGCGAGTTTTGCCGGCGACAAGCGCGCCGCCGATAACCGGCTACCGATTGCCGCTGGTGCTGTGGTAGGCTCGGGACGGTGTTTGTTAAGGAGGTATGGTAATGCGGGGCATTGGCAGGCTACTGATTATTGCAGGCGCCGTCGGAACGTTGTTCGCCGGTCCTGCGCTGGCGCAGCAAAAGGCGGTGCCCGACGATGCGCGGGTATACATTATCTGGCCGAAAGATGGTCAGGTCATAAATGGCGGCAAAATGTGGGTGCGCATGGGCGCGCGCAATGTCGGTGTGGCGCCGGCCGGGGTGGATCGCGAGAACACCGGACATCACCACTTCATTGTCGATTCCGAGTTACCACCGTTCGACGAGCCGATCCCGAACGATCCGAACAACCTGCATTTTGGCAAGGGGCAGACCGAAGTGCGGCTCGAGTTGCCGCCAGGCCGTCATACGCTGCAAATGTTGTTGGGGGATGATCGACATATACCCCACAATCCGCCGCTGTTCTCGAAGCAGATCACCATCATCGTTCCTGAGTAAGGGCCCAGCGATACCCGTGCGCCGGGTCTGTTGCTGCGCCGTCCTGGCTAAACTGGCGTAGGCATGAACCAAATCCTGAAAACGCTGCGACTCATGTTGTTGGCGGTGCTGATGGCACCGGTCGGGCACGCGCTTGGCCAGACGCCGGCGCAACAGGATGCTTTCGATGCCGGTTTGGCGGCATTCCAGCGCGGTGACTACGGTGAAGCACTCGACCGATGGCAACCGCTGGCCGATGGCGGTTTGGGCGCCGCGCAATTGGGCCTGGGGGTGCTCTATTTCGACGGCCTGGGCATTGATCGGGACGATGAAGTGGCGGCGCAGTGGTTCACGCGCGCAGCCGAAGCAGGCAACGCGGAAGCGCAGTTCAATCTCGGCCGGATGTATTTTGCCGGTCGCGGACTGACCCAGGACTACGATAAGGCGCGGCAGTGGTATGAGCAGGCGTCGAATGCCGGCCATGCCGAGGCCAGCTATCATCTTGGCTCCCTATACGCGGGCGGTGTCGGAGTAAGTCGGGACGAGGTGCTGGCATACCATCGCTTTGACCTTGCGGTAACCCAGGCCCGGGATCCGTCGGTGCGCGCGCTTGCGGAGAGTAACCGGGGCTTGCTGGAGCGGCGGCTGAATGCCGAGCAGATCCGGCAAGCGAAAGCAATGACCGCCAGCACCCTGCAAGCGGCAAGTCGCCCGGCCGCGCCAGAAGCTATCGCGCAAGAGACGCCGGTCGCGCCGGCGCCGGTTATCGATGAGGCAGTCGCGAATAACCGAGCAGCCAGCGGTCTCGACGCCGTCGGACAGCTGGAGGCCGCAGCGGCGGAGGCGCGGGAAGCACAGGCGGCAGTAGACGCTGCGGCAGCGCGGCTCGCGGAGCTCGAGACGAATAAAGCGCCGACGCAGGATCCGGCAGCGGAAACCGAGATAAGTGCGGCCGCACAGCAGGTGGCCGAAGCTGATCGCCAGCTTGCCGCTGAGCAGTCCGCGGAAACGCAAGCTAAGCAGGCGTTGGCACGAGCCGAGAAGGATGCCGACGACGCCACAGGCGTATTGTCGGCGCAGCGCCGCGTGTTCGGCGAAGCGCAGGCAAAGACCGAACGCCTTGCCAAGGAATTGGCCGACATCGAGGCGCGGCGGCAGGCGATCCGGGGCCAACAGGTTGCGTCTCAAGCGCAGTTGGAGGCGGCCAAGGCCGAGGTCGAGGAACAGCTTGCCGCGGTTGCGACGCAAGAGCAGTTGGCGGAACGCGCCAGACAATCGGTTGCGGGCAGCCGGGCCCGGACCGCCGATTTGAACGAACAACGCTTGGCGGCCGTTGCCCGGCAAAAGGCGGCGGCTGAGCGGTTGCGTGATGTGGCTGCGGCGAGCCAACTGGCACAGGTTGAACTCGAGGAAGCGCGCGCCGGCCTGGCCGCGGCAAGAGAAGCGGCCGCAGCGACACGGAGCAGACTGACCGAAGCCACTTTGGCCTTCAATCGGACCGGCAGCGATCGGGCCGCTACCGATGCCAAGCAGGATCGGGCAGCGCCGGCCGCTGCCGCAAGCGGCCGGGCGGAGCCAACTGACGTGCCGGCGGAATTGGTGGCCGGTGCGCAGCGGTCGTTGGCCAGCCTGGGCTACGACCCCGGACAGGCAGACGGCGTTGCTGGCGCGCGTACCTTGAGCGCTCTGAGGCAATTCCAGACAGACAACGGACTGCCCGTGACCGGACAGGTCACTGAGGAGTTGGCGTTCAGCTTAGCTATTCTAGCATCCGCAAGAGCCGCGCCGGTGGCGCGCCAGCTCAACCTAGCCGGCACCGGCACAGGCTTTGTGGTCGCCGGCGACGGTCATGTGCTGACCAACAACCACGTTGTCGATGGCTGTACCGAAGTGCGTGTCAACTACTCTGGCGAGACTTATGTGGCACCACATTTAGCGAGTGACATAAGCAATGACTTGGCGTTGCTGAACTCCGCCATCCAGGCAGAGGATTATCTCGCGTTCCGTGCCGGGCGGGCGATCCGGCCCGGTGATGACGTCGTTGTCCTAGGGTTCCCCCTGCAGGGCCAGCTCTCCGACCAGGTCAAGGTCACTAGAGGAACGATTAGCGCCCTGTCGGGCCCGGATAATAATCGGACCTTGCTGCAAACCACGGCACCGGTGCAGGCCGGCAGCAGTGGCGGTCCGCTGCTGGATCTAAGTGGCAACGTCGTGGGCATCGTGATGGGCAAGATCAGCTCGGTCGAAGTGGAGAATGTGAGTTTCGCCATCAAGGCGGCGATCGCGCGGATCTTTCTCGACGCAGAAGGCATCAACTACCGCTCGCTGCCGTCTGACAAACTCCAGTCGGCCGCGGATGTTGTCGATCAAGGCCGCAGATTTACGGTTCTGGTCGAGTGCTGGAACGAGTAGGGTC
The DNA here is from genome assembly GCA_021774445.1 of Alphaproteobacteria bacterium. Lineage (GTDB taxonomy): Bacteria > Pseudomonadota > Alphaproteobacteria > UBA6615 > UBA6615 > SZUA-147. The sequence goes on along the minus strand of JAJFJA010000015.1, from coordinate 27,365 downwards.
AGCCATGCCGGCCGACCCTATCCGTGCGATGACTATCCGATGGCTGCTCAGTTGAGTTGAGCCACCTTCTGGCTGCCGAGATTGACGATCTGGACACGACGATTGGCGCCGCCCTCGGGGTCGGCCGGATCGTAAAGTTCTGTCTCGCCCTTGCCGACGGTCTGCAGTCGCGAGAACGGCACGCCATAATTGGCGCTAAGGTAGTGTTTGACCGCCGAAGCCCGCCGCTCGGACAAGGCGAGGTTGTAGATTTCCGATCCGGCCGCGTCGGTATGACCCTCAATGCGGAAGCTGAAATCTGCTGTTTTCTCGGTGGTCAGCGCCTCACCCAGGGCGTCGAGCACCTGTCGGGCGTTGGTGGTTAGGTTCGCTGAGTCGAAACTGAACTGGACGTCAAGAGCGACCGCCATAAATGGCGGTTCCGCCGCGTCGGCGACAGCGACAAGCTCAGGCTCCGCCGGGTTCAGTACGGATGCCGGTCGGGGCCGTTCGATACGAATGCCCGTGGGCGTAATAAGGGCCTCGAGGATCTCGTCGCTTGACGGAACCTTGCCCACGAGGTTGGTGATTGACAGCTCCTCGGCTTGGGCAGAGCCCGCGAGGAAGCCGACGGCCAAGATTGCCGCGATCGTGCGCTTAAACCCCATTTGTTGTCCTCCGACGTTCATACTGTGTGGTGTAGCTCGGGTTACACACGCAGAAACGACCGGAAGGGGGTGACGGCGGATTGACTACTGACCCAAATTAATGATCTGAACGCGACGATTACGACCGCTTTCAGGGTTTGCCGCATCCAGCGGAGCGGTCTCGCCGCGGCCGACAATCTTCAATTTTGGGTCAGGAATGTCATACTCGCGGGCGAGAAAGGCCTGCACGGCGGTGGCCCGTCGTTCGGAAAGGTTCAGGTTGTAGCCGGCATCGCCAACGCTGTCGGTATGACCTTCAACGAGAAAAGAATAATCGGCGAGTTCGTTCGAACTCAATGCCTCGCCAAGGGCATCGAGGACCTGCCGAGCGGTCGGCGTGAGCTGAGCTGAATCGAACTCGAACTGTATCTCCAGCGCGATGGCGCCCAGCGTATCTTGTTGCTTGGCGGCTGCGTCAGAGCCGGTGGCGCTGTTGGTGCCACGTTCAATACGCAGGCCGGTGGGGGTGATCAAGCCGTCGACAATCTCCTGCTGGGTCGGCACTTTGCCCATGAGATTGGTGATGCCGAGCTGTTCGGCCGCGGCGGTCACCGGCAACAGTGACATCGCAGCAATGATGAGAACGCCCTGAAGTTTGGTCATTATCGGCTCTCCCGTGACTAATTTTCCCCGAAATCTAACAGAAAATACGAACTTTGTCGTGCGGCCCCTGCTGTGAGAAAGGCGCGCGCGATGGAGGTAACGGGTATACTGGTGCGGATTCACGCCTTGTGGCAAACTCGCGAAGTCAATGGGTTAGCCGATTATGCCCGATATCCTAGGGGCCCGACAAAAAAATGCAGCGTGCGGTAACCCCCCTCTGCCTTGGGCTACGTGAGTATGCCTGATCAAGTGTCGCAAGAGACCTTGGCGGACGAAGAGCTCATGCGCGCCTTCTTGGCTGGCGACAGAGCATCGTTCGACGTGGTCTATCGGCGGCGACGCGAGAGTCTGCGCCGTTTTCTAAGCCGCCAGTGCGGCTCCGATGGCGTCGGCGCGGAACTCGCGCAGGAGGTTTGGATGAAGCTGTTGCGGGCTTGCGAGAACGGGCAATACACGGCGGAAGCCAAGTTCACCACCTACCTGTTCAGGCTCGGCCGCAACCACCTTATCGACTGGTACCGGAAGCATAAGGACATCACCGTTGTCGAGTTCGACGAAGAGGTCGCTGTGGGTGGCGCCGCGACCGCATATGAACCGCAGAATGTCTACAACCCGGAGCAACTGCTTGGGGACAAGGAGAAGCTAAGAATCGTACTCGACGGTATCGAGCGGTTGTCGGCGGAACAGAAGCAAACCTTGCTCATGTATGTCGAAGGCGAGATGTCATACGACGACATCGCCGTGGCTATGGATACCAAGCGCGAGACCGTTAAAACCCGGCTGCGATACGCGCGCGCTCATCTCAAAAAACTGGTTTTTACCGATGGTTAATGGCTGACACTCATGTTCCATAGCATCCAGAGATAGGCATTACTGCCATGGCTAAGGATCAAGATATTCTCGATGAGGAGCTGAGCGAGGCGGACCGCCTGCTGCTCAAGCTCTATGACAAAACCAAGACGCCGATCGACTGGGACGCGTCCGATGACGCCGTGCTGGCGATGTCACGGCAGATTTCCTTGCCGGGCGCCGACAACGCGTCTGAGCAAGAAGCCGACCTAGGCGCCAACGTTGTCAGGTTCCCGTCGCGTAACATTGTCCGGCGGATTTTGCAGTCGCCTGGCGTCGGCGTTGCCCTGGCGGCGAGCGTGGTGGTCGGCCTGTTCGCCGGTCAAGGACTTACGCCTTACTTGAATCTCGGCGTGGCGCCGGATTATTCGACGATTTTGGCCGAGAATGATCGCCTCAATCAGGAGGTGGAGAAACTAGGCAACGATGTGACGGTGATGCGTACCCGCAACATCGACGTCATCGATAGCGATGATCGCAGCGGCACAGCAGGTGCGGCAGGGTCGGGCCTCGCGGGCTTAGCGGCGGTGTTGGGCCAGTTCGAATGCGCTGCCCTATCGGCGACGCTGGAGGAAAGCTCCCAACTGATCGTGACGGGCCATGTATCGAGCGCCGGCGATCTGGACCGACTGAGCCTCGACCTGGCGAATTTCGGTCAGGTCGCGGAGATTGCGAACCAGGCGGATGTCTATGCCTGGCCGCACTGCGAAGCGGCGGAGATTCTACGTGGTTTCACGTTGCTGGATAGCGATCCTGGGGTTGGGCCGACCGTACGGCCCTTTAACCACGGTCGCGCCTACCGGCAAGGCGAAAACATGGTAATCGAAGCCACCGCCCCGGCAGATGCCGCGAGTTTCGTCTATGTGGATTTCGTGCAACAAGACGGCAACGTCGTACATTTGTCGCCGACCGCCGACGGCCAACCGGGACAACTGGATGCCGGCGCGCGACTGATCCTGGGCCAAGGGGTGCAGCGCTATCGGGTGGAGCCGCCCTTCGGCACCGAGATGGTGATGATATTGTCATCACCGATGGCGTTGTTTGACGAGGTGCGACCGCAAATCGAGCCGGCACAGGAATATCTAGGGGCGCTGCGCGCGGCGCTCAACGCGGCTCGTGAGGCCGGCCATGGCGCTGCGCTGCGCAGCGATTTCAGCTTTCTCGTGACCGAAGCCGGGAACTAGCGCCCTCTCAATCGACCACGAACAGACGCAAAGGGCTGGGCGTTATAGCGCCTGGCTTTTTCCGTCGAGAACTCGGGACGCAGTGCCGACGTATTCCAGAACCCATGCCAGTCAATTTGGCACCGGTGGCCGTTGTGGTAACGTCGCTGCTGGGGATCGCGGCAGCGCACGACCGCCGCCGCGATGGCACCCCGAGCCGGCGCCGGATTGAATAATGCGGGCAAGGAGTAAAGTGATTTTGCGGCTGCTCCAGCTGGTAAGTGTGGTCTTTGCGGTCGGCCTATGGGTCGCAGCGCCCGCGAGGGCGGATCTGCAGGCCGGCATTGCCGCCTTCGAAGCTGGTAACGCAGAAGAAGCATTGGCACTGCTACGACCTGAAGCTGAGGCCGGCAATACCCGAGCGCAATTCCTCCTGGGCGAATTGCTCAGCGGCGGCGCGGTGCCGCGTGATATGGCAGCGGCAACCGACTGGTACCGCAAGGCGGCTGAGGGTGGGATGGCGGAAGCGCAATTTCAGCTTGGCATGCGCTATTCGGTGGGTCTGGGTCTAACGCAGGATCTGGTCCAGGCCTATCGCTGGCTGCGGATTGCCGACCGGTCCTTGGAGACCGAGGCGGCGAGCCAATTCATCCAATCCTTTGTCGAAAAGATGAGCGAGGCGGAGATCTCCCAGGCAGAAGCTTTGGTGGGCGAATGGCCGTCGGAAGAAGCGCGGCTGCCTGATAACGCCCCAGCCCCCACTCCTGACGCACCTACCAACGTGATCCCAGCGCCTGGGCCACCGACCCGGCCGACGCCGGAAGTCGTGCGCGATGCGTTGCGAGCGCATCCATGCTCCGATGTTCAGATTGTCGGGCTAGGTACCGACAGCTGGCAGCTTGAGGGCATTATTCAAGACGGCCACGATGCACAGGATCTGGTCGCCGAGTTGGCGGAGACGCTGCCTGGCCAGCGATTCGAAAATGCACTGCAAGCGGTCGGTCGGCCGGTTTGCGCGGCAGCCGCCGTTGTCGCCCGTTTTCGCCAGCCTGACCAATTGACCATGACGGCGGCGGCCGGAAAGGCGGAGTACGCCGATGGAGAAATAGTGGCGGTCGATATCGCGTTGCCCCCGGTGTCGGGCTATCTCTATGTCGATTATTATCAACTTGATGGGCAGGTGGTCCATATCCTGCCGCTAGCCGGCGACTTGCCCAGCCAGACCGAGCCCGATGGACAACTGCGCTTTGGCGATGGTAGCACCGGACTGACCCTGCGGGTCGGGCCACCATTCGGCCGTGAAATGCTCACCGCGTTTGTCGTTCCGGAGCGGCTGTTCCCGCAACCGCGGGAGACGGTCGAGGCGGCCGAGATCTATCTCGTTGACCTGGCCGCCCAAGCCAGTCGACTAGCCGAGTCCGGCGGCGAGGTATTGTCAGACTCGCTTCTCATCACTACGGCCGCCGACCGGTAAGTGTCCCCGGAGCGATCTCGTGATATCCATCTTCACCGCACCCTCGCTTGCGCTGCAGTTTGCGGCCTGAAGACAACCGCGCGAGCCGCCGCCCATCGGTTAGTCGCGCAAATGGCAGGCCGCGAGATGGCCGGGCCGCTTCTCCTCCAGCGCCGGCAGCTTTTCTCGGCAAACCGCTTGCGCGATCGGACAGCGGGTATGGAACGGACAGCCGGTAGGCGGATTTGATGGGCTCGGGATCTCACCGGACAGGATCACTTGGGTGCGGGCGCGTTGGCGAACCGGGTCTGGTAGCGGAATCGCGCTCATAAGCGCTTCGGTATAGGGGTGCAACGTCCGCTCGTACAGCGCGGCCGTCTCGGCCAGTTCCACCAGCCGGCCCAGATACATGACACCAACCCTGTCGCTGACATTCTTAAGAACGGACAGATCGTGGGAAATGAACAGGTAGGCCAGGCCGAAATCCTGTTGTAGATCGTTCAGCAGATTGAGGATTTGCGATTGCACCGATACGTCGAGCGCTGAGACCGGTTCGTCACAGACGATCAGCTTTGGCCGCAGAGCGAGCGCCCGGGCGATGACGATACGTTGTCGTTGTCCACCGGAAAATTCGTGTGGATAGCGTGAGGCATACGAAGGCTGCAGCCCGACGATCTCCATCAGGTCGCCGACTTTCCTCTTTAGGTCGTGCCCACGGGCAACGCCATGTACCAGCAGTGGTTCCCCAACGCTCTCTCCTACGGTTAGTCTCGGGTTTAACGACGAATACGGATCCTGGAAGACAATCTGCATATCGCGCCGAATCTGCCGCAGCGCGCCCGTCGCCAGGCTCGTTAAGTCGGTCCCCTCGAATGCAACGCGGCCACCGGTAGGCCTAACCATCTGCAGAATTGCCATGCCGACGGTCGTCTTGCCGCAACCACTCTCACCGGCCAGCCCGAACGTCTCGCCCGCATCGATCCGAATACTGACATCCTCAACGGCCCGGACATGGCCGACCGGGCGACCGAACAGCCCCCCTCGGATCGGATAAAGGACCTGCAGACCGGCGACGTCCAGCAAGGCGCCCGTGTTCTTGTTCATGGCTGTCACCCCGCCTCGGCGAGTTCGGCCTGGTGCCAGCACGCAACCATATGGTCGGCGGCCACCTCGTCCAGCGGCGGCCGGTCACGCCGGCACTGCTCGCTGACAAATGGACAACGCGCGTGGAACCGACAACCTGTTGGCCAATGCTGCGGATCAGGCACCACACCATCAATAACATGGAGGCGCTGCTTCTTTTTATCATCCAGGCGCGGCACGCTCTTGAGCAGCAATTGCGTGTAGGGATGGCGGGGTGCCGCGAATATTTCAAATACGCTACCCGTCTCGACGATCCGCCCGGCATACATAACGGCAACCCGGTCGGCCGTGTCCGCGACGACCCCTATGTCGTGGGTGATCAGAACCACCCCGGTTTGCCGGTCGGCGCACATCTCCTTGATGAGCTTCAGAATCTGCGCCTGGATCGTGACATCCAGCGCCGTCGTCGGCTCGTCCGCGATCAACACGGAGGGACCGCAGATCAGCGCGGACGCAATCATCACTCTCTGGCACATGCCGCCCGACAGCTCGAACGGATATTGCCTCATTCGGTCCCGCGGATCGGCAATTCCGACCAACTGAAACATGTCCAGCACATGCTCCATCGCCTCGCGACGCGCCAGGCCTTGGTGCGCATGCAGGGACTCGACAACTTGATCGCCGACCGTCATCAGCGGATTTAGCGCCGCCACCGGTTCCTGGAAAATCATCGAGATGTCGTTGCCCCGAACGGCCTCCATCTCGGCTTCGCTCAATTGCGTGAGATTTCGGCCAGCTAGAAACACCTCGCCGTCGACGATCGAAACACCATTCGGGAGCAGTCGCATCAGTGCAAGCGCGGTCATGCTCTTGCCACAGCCGCTCTCGCCGACCAGGGCCATGATTTCCCCTGCGGCCACGTCAAATCGGACGCCGTCGACCAATGATGTTCCGTCTACCGCTACGGTAAGATCGGCTGCCCGCAACAGTGGCGTCGTATTCTCAGTCATTCGCCCTGCGCAACCATCGTCCAGGGACATATCGGCATGGCCATATGCAGCGTGAAACCAGTCGCTACGGTTGGGTCCACAACGGCATTGCCGCCGACGGAAAAAATCTGCGCGGCGACGACCCCTCTGATGCAGGCGAGGGCAGACTTGCGGATCTGCCAATGTTCGTTGGGCGGTCCCATTGCCATGTCCTTGGCTCGAGTGCGTGCGCTAGAAATTCGTGTCGACGAGACGCATCGGCTCTTCGAAAACAGCCGCATTTTCAGACGAGACGTGATAGGCCGCCACCTCCGCGGCCGTCGTCCACCACACATCGTCATACTGCGCGATATGGTCGAGCAGCGCCTGCAGCATGCGGATGCGTTGCGCGCGGCCGGAGATCCATGGATGCACGGTAATCATGAACAGACCACCGAACTGCCGGATACCCTCGAACTCCTCGATCCAGCTTTCCAAGACGGCGCGAGGGTTCGCCGGATGCCATGCATCATTACCGCTGCCGAAAAAGCGAAAATAGATCGCGTCGTCCGTCAGCCATTGCACCGGAATTTCCGCCATCCCCTCAATCGAATACGGGTGGTCATATCCCATGAGAGAGCTGTCGTAAGCCAACCCCCGTGCCCGTAGCAGCCGATGGACTTCGGGTGTCAGCTCCCAGGCCGGCGAGCGGTAGCCATAGGTTGCATGACCCACTTGCCTCCGAAAGACTTCGAGACAGCGATCGAGTATGGCGGCATTCTCGGCCTCGCTGATCTGATGCACGGCCTCGTGGTGATAGCCGTGTAGGCCCACTTCATGCCCGCGTTCGACGAGTTCAGGCAGGATGGACGTGTAGGTCTCCGCCACGATCCCCGGCACGTAGAAGCTGCCTTTGACTTCGAACCGATCGAGCAACTCGAGCAGCCGATGCAGGCCGACGCGAGGCCCGAACCGCCGTAACTCGAGCTGACCCATGGTGCCGATCGGTTGACCACGGTTGGCCCACAGATATGGGCTCTCCGCGTCGACATCGGCGGAGAAAACCACGGCGCAGCGTTTGCCGGCCGGCCACGCATATGTCCGGGTGTCACGCGCCATTTTCGCGCCCCTCCCCCTCCTTTTGGAAGACGACGCTGCTACCGATCGAGTTGCCGCCATCGACACTGAGCGTGGCGCCGGTGATATAGCTCGCTCGCTCCGAGCACAGATACATAATAGCGTTGGGCGCGTCATCGGGCCCCGAGGGGCGGCCAAGCGGGATGCCCTTTAGCACTTTTTCGACATGCTCTTTTGGCAGCGGACTTGCGGTGCTTCCCGGGGCAAAACCGGGCTCAACCACATTCACGCGAATACCGTGCGGCGCCAGCTCCAAGGCCAGGCCACGGCTCAACCGGTCGAGCGCACTCTTCGAAACGCAGTAGGGCACGACACTGGCTCGGAGGTTCCTCGCCGCGCCGGACGAGATATTAACAATGTTTCCTTTGCTGCCGCTTTTGACCATCAGGCGCGCCATACTGCGTGATATCAGGTAGGGCGCGCGCAGATTGGTGTCCATGATGCGATCCCACTCGACCGTATCGATGTCCAGCAAGAGTCCGCTGGGGTAGACCGCCGCATTATTGATGACGATGTCCGGTGCGCCCCACCTCTGCTCCACAAGGTCGGTCAGACGATTTATCGAATCGGCATCGCAGAGTTCCGTCTCGTGAACAAGATGCTCGCCGGAGGCCGAGCTAAGCTGGTCCCGCAGATCTCGCAGCGCACCCTCGCTCATATCCGACAGGCAAAGGAGCGCCCCGTTCTGCGCGAACGCCGCCGCTATGCGCCGCCCGAATACGCCGCAAGCACCTGTGAGCACGACCTTGGTACCGGTGAAATCGTCAGGCATAACAAGTCACCTCTTGCGAGAACGCGGGTCGAAACGATCGCGCAGATCGTCACCCACCAGATTGACGGACAGGACGAGAAGGAACAGGCACAGGCCTGGAATCGTGGCGATCCACCAGGCCGTACCGAGATAATTGCGGCCGACACTCATGATCGATCCCCAGCTCGGTGTCGGTGGCTGCACGCCCAGCCCCAGAAACGACAACCCGGCCTCGAACAGAATCATCAACCCGAATTCGAGAGTCGCGACGACGATTATCGGCCCGGCGATGTTCGGCAGGATATGCCGCAACAAGATCCGGCCGTTCCTGGCGCCGACATATTGAGAGGCCCGGACGAACGGCATGTTCGCCACGCTCAGGGTCTGGCCATAGGCGACCCGCGCATATCGCGGCCAACGGGTAAAACCAAGCACCAGTATGAGATTCTGCAACCCCGGCCCAAGCACCGCAACAGTGATGATAGCCAGCAACAGGGCCGGAATAGATAACACGACGTCGACGCTGCGCATGATTACGATCTCAGCCGCACCCCGATAGAAACCGGCGACCAAGCCCAGCCATGTGCCGACTACTGTCGACACGCATACGGACAGAAACGCCACGAACAAGGAGATCCGCGCGCCGAATATCACCCGGCTGAAGACATCCCGTCCCAGTTCATCCGTACCCAGCAAATACAACGTCCCGCGTACATTTGACCCCGGCGGTTTCAGGCGCGCCAGTAAATCCTGATCGGCGGGGTCGAACGGAACGATCCATGGCGCGAGCACGGCAACGAGGACAAATACCGTGATAATGCCCATGAACGGCAACACGCGACGGCCACGCATCGCCGATAACACCGACCTGCGGGTCTGCGGCCGCGGCACCTGCCGTTCCGCACCGGCGCCGTCGCTCATGCCGTGCCCGCATGCAGTTTGATGCGTGGGTCGACAGCGCTATAGAGAATGTCCGCCGCAAGATTCAGCACCACATAGATGATCGAACCCAAGAGCACTATCGCCTGCACGACAAAAAAATCCCTGGCCTCGATCGATTGCACGGCAAGTAGACCCAGCCCTGGCCAGGCGAAGACGGTCTCGACGATCACCGCACCAGCGAGAAGGTTGGCAAGTTCCAGCGCCGCCACCGTGATGACGGGAAGCGATGCGTTGCGTAGGACATGGCGAAGAATGACCGCCCGCACCGCGATCCCCTTGGCCCTTGCCGATCGAACATAGTCCTTGCTCATCTCGTCGATGACGCTTGTCCGCGTAATCCGCGCAAATGTCGCCATAGACAGAGCGCCGAGGGAAATCGCTGGCATGATAATCGACGAAAGACTTTCGGCACCCGACGACGGGAGTATTCTCAACGTCACCGCAAACAGCAGGATCAGCAGAATGCCGCTCCAGAACGTCGGCATACTTTGACCGACCAGGACAATCGGCATCAAGATCCGTTCGGTCACGGTATCCCGAGCCACCGCGGTAATCACGCCGACCGGCAGGCCTACGCCAACGGCGACGAGTAGCGACGCTCCGGCCAAGTATAATGTGAAAGGTACGCGTGGACCAATGATCTGCACGACCGGGATATTTTGGACGAATGACTGGCCCAGATCGAAACGCAGCACGCCCAACAGATAGTCCCAGTATTGAACAATAAATGGGCGATCAAAGCCGAATTGATGCCGAAGCAGATCTATGTCTTCTTGTGTCGCGCCTTCGGGGACCAGAAGTAAGGTCGGATCGCCGGCAAGAAAAAGGATCCCGAAGACGATCGTGATCACACCCCAGATTGCGAACCCGCCCTGTAGTAACCGCTTGATCAGAAAATTGCGCATGGCCCATGGTGAGTCGCGGCGATACGGTTGCACCCTGCCGCAATCGTGGCAGGGTGCAACCGTATCGGTCCGTAATCAACCCGCGCCGATGACGGCGGGGTCAGGAAAAAACTTACAGGGCCCTATTCCTGCCACGCCATATCGATAATGAAGAGGCTTTCATTCGGGGTCGGCTGCCAACTGAGCTCCTTACGAGCACCGTAAATCGCGGCGGCCTGGTAGAGCGCGATGGATGGTGCTTCAGCCTGAATGAGTGTGTTTGCCTCGGCATAATTCTTCATCCGCTCGGCCTCATCAAGCGACGTCCGCGCCGCCTCGAGCAATTTGTCTAGGTCGGTGTTGCTGTATTTCGACCAAATACTGTCAGTGTGAAACATTGGGAACAGCACGCCATCGGCGTCTTGGCACGCACATGACCAGCGACCAAAAACGAGATTGCCGAACTCGTCGGGGGAGCCGCGGCGCCGCTGAAGAAACGTGCGCATATCGCTCATCGCAATGTTCATGGTGATGCCAACGTCGCTAAGCTGCTGTTGGATCGCCTGCACAATACGCTGATCGAAAGGCGGAGCCGTGATCATCTCCACTTCGACACCGCCACTGAGCCCAGCCTCGGCCAGCAGTTCCTTAGCCTTTTCCGGATCGAATGGATATCCCTGTGAGTCGCCGCCATATCCAAAATGTGCCGGCGTCAACAATTCATTGACCGGTTTTGAATAGCCGCCGAGTAACGCGTCGATGATGAGTTTGCGGTCCACCGCATGCGCGATGGCCTGGCGCACGCGAATATCTGCTGTCGGACCGGACAGAGTGTTCATCATCAAATAGGCGACCCGCTCGGTCGGCGTGCTCAGAACCTGGAGACTGGATTCACTGGCCAACTCCGCCGCCTGGTCTGCGTTCAGGCTGACCGCGATATCCGCCTTACCGGTGCGTAGATCCGCAATGCGTGTCGACGCATCAGGGACCGTTCGGAACTCGGCTTTGGCAAATGGCGGCGCGCCGCGCCAGTAGTCTTGATTGGCCTCAACGCTGACCTTCACGCCTGATCGCCACTCGACGAATTTGTAGGGTCCGCTTCCCATCGGGTTGCGGTTGAGCCCTTCGTCGCCGACGCTTTCTGTGTACGCCTGGGAGACGATGCTCAACTTCACCAGTTGCGCCAGCAAGGGCGGATACGGTCCATTAGTCGTGAGTCGTACAGTGGAATCATCGACCTTTTCGGCATCGGTGATCTGGTTGAATTGGCCGAGCTGCGGGCTCTTGAAGTCTGGATTGATAATCCGTTTGACTGAAAACACTACGTCTTCCACCGTAAGCGGTGTGCCATCGTGGAAACGGATATCATCGCGTATCTTGAATTCAACGACGGAATCGCTAATCGCCTGCCAGGATGTCGCGACTTGCGGGACGATGTTACCCGCGGAATCACGCGTTACCATGTTGTCGTAAATGTTCCGGTAGGCGTAGTAACTGTCCGGATTCCATTGTCTATGGGGATCGAGCGTCGCCGGCTCGTTGACAAGGTCGACGACTAGGGTCTCCTTCGCCGCCTGGGCTCCTACCGAGGCCAGCAGCGCCGCGGCCATGGTCACCGCTATGACCACCCCGCCTAGAAATCTCTCTTTCATGGGTCTCTTCCTCCGTGAACGCCTGCTGCGCTTATTCGTCTCTCATACATTGCGGCAACGCTATCCATTCCGCGCAGTCTCGGGCAGCCGCGATGCTGGGGCCCGACTCTAACCATTAGCGCCCATCAATAGCAATAAATCGCACAAACCGCAGCTTCGCTTGACTTCGGTCCCAACCGCCTTGGTGGGTTCGAGCCTATTGCACGTCTAAAACGGCAGTGAACCGGGCCCAACAAAGGCTTAAGGGCGGACACGGTCTTGCTGGATTTGATGGCAACGATTGCCCTTCTCACGGCGCCTAAATCAGCGTTTCACGGCACGGTTTACGGCCGCTCCGAAGGGGTGCATCGTTACGGGCAAGGATGCACTGTTGCCATAGGACGACATGATGATAGCCGGCTCAGCGACGAGCGGCCCGGATCGATTGCGGCTCCTGCGGCTTGGCCGTGGCGCCGGCTACTTTGCCGCGCTCCGCTCTGGCAGTGATGCCGTCGCCGACGTCCTCGCATGTGTGCTGGATGATCCGAGGTGGGACCGGCAGATCGACGAGCGCGAATCATACTATGCCGGCCTACTCATTACCCTGGGCGGTGATCTTTCGCCGCTTCGGGAACGCCTCCTTGATGACGACAACGGACCGGAGGATCGCGATCTCTGGCTGCTGATCGGCGTCCTTGCCGAGATGGCTCGCCGGCGCTCGGAGCAGGCTGGCGATATCCTCATAGAAGCCATTGCCGGCGGCAGGCGGTGGCGTGCCTGTTTGGATGCCCTCGAAGCGGCGGGTGGTCCGGAGCTGATCGGGGCAAAGGTAACGCCCGCGGTGATCAGCAAACTGGTGCAGAAGGTGCCGGCTGACGATCTGGCTGATGCGGCGCGTGTCGTCGCGGCGCCTTGGGATACCTGGGCGGCTGCCGTGCCGGCGTTGCGGTTCGTGATCGACGGCAGCAGCACCCGTTCTGATCCACCGCGTCCGGCATCGGGCCCGCTTGGCTGGGTCGCGCCGCGCATTCAGACGCCCGACCCGCCATCGCTGGACCCGTCGATGTCTTCCGCCGAACTCATGGCACGGGCGACGTCACCCCGCATGTGTCCACCAATCGTCAAGATGCTCGATGCTCGGCGCGACGACGAAACCACGGCCCTGCTGTTCGAACTGGCGCAGGCCGAATCGCCGGACCAGTTTTGGACCGCGATGGTATTGCTGGGCCTCCGCCATTGCCCGGATTTCATGGACGAAGCCGAAGCTTTCCTCCGTGCCGAATCACAGCAACCAAATGCGCTCAATACACCCGCCCGGCGACGCATTGGTTATCTGCGATACCTTGAGGAGTTACCGCCGGAGACCACACTCCCACGCGCCAGGAAGTGGTTCGGCGAAAACTGGCCGCTCCAAGTTGCGGGGCACGCCATCCTGGCGCGGCACGCCACGACAGCCGATAGGACCATGTTGGAAGACGCCGGAACGGCCGCTCTCACTGACGGTGACATGTACGCTCTGACCTCGGTCATCGAAGGACTGACAACTATCGGCGCCCGCGAGTCACTGCCTTTTTTCGCTGCGGCTTACCGACAGGTACCATATTCTTATGCCCGGCGGCTCGTCGTGAAGGCACTGCTACCGTACGCATCGGCCCCCATGGTACAGGAACTACTGGTCGAGGCATTGTGGGACTGCGAGCGCAAATCGCGGGAATTGTCTTGCACCGGAGCCGACAAATCTGACCTGCCTGGCCGCCGCCGGATTACAGAACTTGCTGCGGATAAGTATGAGGATCCGGCCGTACGCGCCGCCGCGCGAGAGGCCATGAGGGCGACCGCATGATATCTTGTACATCGCGCGGACCGGACTGATCGCAGACTTTTGCATCTCAACAGTACCGTGACCACACCAATTTCGGCGGCGATTATGCCGACGACGGCACTGCGGTTTTGTCAGCGTTGCCTTGGGCAGATTCGCGATACTTTTCTGGTAGCAATGATCACGACATGCGTTGGCACGTGCTTATTGCCTGCGCGCGTCCATAGATGACATTACCCGAGAATCCGTTCTCAGAAGCCGTATCGCAGAGCGACGTACGCGTTGCTGTTGTCTTCGAACTGGCCGAAGAAGGTATGATCGGCTCGGCCGACGAAAATATTACCGCCGGCTTCGACGGACAGGTTATCGTTGACCTTGTACTTCACCCGCGGTCGCACGTAGACATCCGCATCCGACGGCGAGACGAAGGCGAACAAGGACCACTCCAGGTTCTGGTTCAGCGTCAGCCAGGTCAGCCGTTGGGTCAGCACATGGCGGTTTTCGTCGCGCCTTGGTGTACTGGCCGGAAGCGTGTTCAGGTAGTCGTCATAGTCGAGCATGCGCTCGAGATAATACTGCACGCCAAGCGTAATGTTCTTCGCGATCTCTTGCTCATAGCCCAGCAATAGCCGGACTTCGTCGTTACGTATGTTGGGGTCGCTGCCGGCACGGTCATCGCGTGAACCGTAGTAGCCAATCTCCAGATTGCCGATGCCCTTACCGAGCGGTCCGCGCAGGCTGCTACCGACGACCGAAAGCCGCGGAAAGGTGGCCCGTCCGCTCGCTGGATCTGATCCAGCAGGGCTTTTCCAAAACCCGTCATAGCCATAAAGGGCGCCTTCGTAGGCTCCGAAATTTCGATATAGCCTCAGGGCCCACTCATCGTCCTGAAACCAATCGTCGGGCCGATCCACCTGCGTAATGGCATCCCGCCCAGAGATGCGCCCGAGCCCCGAACTGAAGAAGGATACCCGCCGGCCGTCGATGAAGCGGTCGGCGTCGAAGCTCGGTGTGTAGACGACATCCAGGTTGGCAAGGTCGCTGAAGGCTGAGAACTTGGCGGCGTCCGAGGGGGCCTTCAGATAGTCCTCGTCACGCCCGAGCAAGAACGAATTCCAGTCCTTGGGAAAGAGATCGTTGATGAACACGAGGTCGCCGGTTCCCCAGGTCAGGATCTGCCGGCCGACCTTGGCGTCGGCGAAGTCGGTGGGCGAGAATGTCGCGCTGGCCTCGCGCAAGTCGACGAAACCGTCTCCGGTTTCCAGATCTATCGCCTGGTTGTCGGCAAGCGCATCGTAAAGCAGATCGGCGGTGCCGCGCAGCGAGACTCCCGGCAGGTCCTTGTCGACCTCGAGCTGCAGCCGCGTCTCGGCGAGCGCCGTCCGTCGTTCATGCGTAGTTTCATATACCCGCACGCCGGCACGCCCCTCCACAAATCCGGAAATCCGCAAGGACCGTGGTACCGCGATGTCTTCAGCGTCAGGCGCCTCAGGCTCGCCATCCACGGTCAATCCCAAGGGTAAAGACGGCCCGCCACCTTCCAGGCCCGACGGCAGATCCGGCCCATCGTCGCCCAGGCCGGCCGGAAGCTGCGGCGAGGTACTCTTCGGTTGCAGCCCCGGTGGTATGGCCGGTTCGGCCGCCCACACGCTGGTTATCGCAGCGGCGCTAACCAGATATCCCGCCATCAGGAAGAGCCGGACCGCCGACATATGGGATCGACCCCCTTGTCCTAGCGCAAATATTTCACGGGCGCCCGCCGCAGAAAGCGCTCCGTGAATATATTCTCCGGCAGTTCCACATCGTAACCGACATCGCTGTAGTTCAAGGTCGTTGTACTACCGGTCGCGAGGTTCTCCATACGGGCGCTGGTGACCGTGGGATAACCCTGGACTGTCTGCACCTCTAACGCCGTGTAGACACGGTACTTAACTCCGCCTTCGTCGTAATATGCGGTCTGGACCGGCAGAAAGGATGTCTTGTGAATAAAAGTCTCGTAGTAGGCAAACTCCACCGCTTCTGACGCCTTCGGTTGACTCCGCAGCACGTAGAAATTCTCGGACACATCCATCAATTCGTGCACATCGGCATCGATGCTACGCCCGGAGACATCCTCATAGAAGAAGTCTGAACCGGCAAAGCTGGTACGCTGGTCGCTGGCGGCGATCCGTTTCACCAGATCGAGGGCCGGCAAATACAGCCATCGGTCGTCGTCGCGATCTTCATTCTGCCACACCACCAAGGCCATCTTGCTGACATCGGCGGGGCGCTGGAAGTAAACGTAGTATTTCTGTTGCCCGCGATAGGCGCCATTCTCCAAACCGTCAGTCTCCGGCAAATCGCGCCGCAGAATCGTCATCCGCCGCGTACGCACCCGGCCCTGGCTATCCTTGATCTCCATGTCCACCTGCGCCCGGCCATCGCGCGCCTGGAAGTAGGACATGAGATTGGCCCGGTTGACGATCTCATCGACGGACGGAACGTCCTGGGCCGCCCCGGCACCGGTGACCAGCGGCCCCAACAGCGCCGCCCCGGCGATAAGCGCACTCAACCCTAACTTCACAACTGAAATCATCGCAGTCACTCTCCTCCTATTGCGCCGGTAGGCTCGCCCCATGACGGTCGGCACGCTCGCCGCGACCGGGGTCCGAAAACAGCCATCGCCGCAGTACGGTCACGAGGGCCGGCAGAATCAGCAGCGTACCGAAGCCGGCGGTCAACAGGATAGCGGCGATGAAAATCCCCACTGTCTTGTATGGCAGCAAAGGCGCGGCAAGCAGCGGCAGGAAGCCGACGCCGAGAACGATGGCATTGCGTGCAATCGCCCGCGCCGGTTCGCCGAAAACGGAATCCAGCGCCTGCTGCCAGCCACCCTCTCGCGCGTGGGCGGCGCGGACGCGGGACAGGAAATGGATCGCGTAGTCCACCGCAAGCCCGAGGCTGAGGGCGCTGAGCACAGCGATGGGCATGTCGTAGTCCTTGCCGATCAGGCCGACCAGACCGTAGATCATGCCGATGGTCACACTCAGCGGAACCATGCTCAACAGCCCCCACGACACCGAGCGGAACAGCACGGTCATCATCACCAGCACCACCAGGAAGCTTCCCAGCAGAGCCTTCAGCATGCCGCTCACCATTTCCTGTTGCCAGATCACATTGATGTAGGTCAGGCCGAACCAACGCGCCTCCAACTGAAAGGGCGGCGGGTCGGCGGCGACGAAATCGTCGATCGCCTGCACTACCCTACTCATGTCCTGGTTGTCGCCGCTTTTCAATTGCACCCAAATGCTCGCCGCGCGGTAGTCCGGCGTCACGAAGTGCCACAGGTCCTCGGGCCGGTGGCCGCTCTGATAAGTAAGCAGCGTTTGCGCGACGGCGTTGGCGGCGTCGGGGATCCGGAACTGCTCGGCTTCGCCAAGCAGCAGCTCGCGGTGGACGGTCTTGACGATGTCGGTGAGCGAATTGGATTTGCCGACCACACCGGTGGCGCGCAGTTCCTCCTGCAGCCTGGCGATATAGCGCAAGGTCTCCGGTTGTTTGAAGACTTCGTCGCGTTGGCGCTCTGAATCGAGGAACAGCAGCGCCTCGTCCCAAGCCACGAATTGCTCCGCCGCGGCCTCCTCCGCGCGTTGCTCGACGATGCTTCCCACCGCCAACAGCAGGGCCGCTTTGGTGTCGACGTTTGGTACTTGATCGTCGACGATATCGCGCAGTCCGTCGAACACCGCGGCGGTTTCGGACATGCCTTCGTCGAGCAGGTCTTGGCGCCGCGCCGTCAGGCGGTCCTGGAAGCCGTCCAGGTAGCCGGCCAGCACCTCTTCGTTCTGTGGCGCTTCCAGCGACAAGTAGGCCATATAAGTGCCGCCGAAATGCTCGTTGAGGACGCGGTCGGCGACACGGATGGGATGGGACGACTGGAACCACTTGACCGGGTTGTCGTTAATGTTGATCTGCGCAATGCCGAAGGCTGCCACCACAATCACCACGACGGCCAGCGCCAGCACCAACCTGGCCCGTCGATACATGGTCGTACCAAGCCGTGCGAGCCCCCGGCTCATGGCCGTTGCGTTATCCCGTTGCGACCCGGCGACGCCATGGCCGAAACTGGCGAGCTTCTCCTCCGGCGTGAAAATGATGAAAGCGGGCACAAAGGTGATGGTCCAGAACCAGGCAAGCAACACGCCAAGGGCCACGAACACGCCGAAAACCTGAACCGGTGGAATCGGCGTAAGGGCCAGCGACGCGAAACCAACTGCCGTTGTCAGCGAGGTGAACAGCATCGGCTTGAACAGATGCTTCATGACCTCGGCCACCGTACGCCGTCGGTCCCGCGTCCGCGGGTAGCGGTCGTAGAATTCCGAGAGGATATGCACCGCATCCAGCACCGCGATGGGCATGATGAAGATCGGGATCATCGAGCTCATGATGTGGATCGTATTGCCGGTAACCACGAGCAGTGCCATCGTGCTTCCGGCCGCCACCATGGCTACGATCATCGGCGCCAGAATGAGCCGGATGTTACGGAAAAACCACCACATCACCAGGAAGATGACAACCATCGCCAACGGCGCGGAAATCGCCATCTGGATGAACATTTCCACCCCGAACGTATCTTCGGCAACCGGCAGTCCGGTGATGTAGACGGTATCGTCGGTTTTCCCCCAGCCCTCAACCTTGTCGAGCAGCGCCCCACGCACTCGGTAACTGAGATCCTTGCTGGTGAGCGGCAGGTAGAGGCTGAGCGCCTTGCCGTCCTCGCTGATCAGCGTGCCGTCGAACAGCGGAATATTACGCGCCCGGTCGCGTACGGCGAGCGCGTCTTCGCGTGTCTGCGGCGGCGCCGGCATCAACCAGTCGAAGCTGACTGCGCCAAGGCCGGCCTGCTCGATATTATCGACGGCGGAGGGGGCCAACATATCGGCCTCGACGACGCCGATTCGGCGCGCCGGGTCCTCCGGGTTCGGCCAATTCAGGGTGCGGGCGAATTCGGTAAGGTCGAAGATCCGCCCCAGGGACTCGACGTTAAAAACGCCATCGGGATTGGTCTCATTGACGATGCCGACGACGACCATGTCATAGAGCGAAAACTGTTGCTTCTTAGCGTTGTGAAAGACCCGCACCGGGGTGTCCGGC
Source organism: Alphaproteobacteria bacterium (assembly GCA_021774445.1). GTDB lineage: Bacteria > Pseudomonadota > Alphaproteobacteria > UBA6615 > UBA6615 > SZUA-147. The sequence goes on along the minus strand of JAJFJA010000015.1, from coordinate 8,263 downwards.
GACAGCATATTCTCCGGGTCGGTATCGATCCTCACCTCGTTCAGAACGTTGGCGCTGCCAGGCCATAGGGTCGGCAAGCCGGCCAGCGCGAACAGAACCAACGTCGAGAGCACCATTACCCAGGTGACGATCTTGGGATGGCCGGCGGCAAAACCGACTATGGCGCCACCACGCTCGTTATCCATCCGCTTGCCTTTCCCTAGCTGCCCGCCGGACGGCGCGATCGACTGCTGTCAGAGCCGGCGGCAACGCATGTGGCGCCAGCGATCAGGCATCGGCGCCGCCACTTTCCACCGGTAGACCGGCGAGTTTCCATTCCGGCAGGCCGTTCTCCAGCCGCCGCGCGGTGAAACCCTGGGCACGCAACTCTGCGACCGCCTCGAAAGCCAATACGCAGTAGGGCCCGCGACAATATGCGACCACCTCTAGGCCCTTTGGCAGTTCTGCCATCCGGCGTTTCAGTTCCTTCAGCGGGATGTTGACGGCGTCGGGTAGATGGCCGGCAGCAAATTCCTCTGGCGGCCGGACATCGAGGACAGTGACCAGCCCTTTGCCCGTGCGTTGGAGCAGTTCCTCCGACGATACGGGTTCGAAACTATCCTTCGAGCGGAAATAGCCGGAGACCAGCTTCTCCACTTCCGCGAGGTTCTTCTCGGCCACGCTGCGCAGCGCCCCCAGCAGTATGACCACGCCTTCGTCGGCGAGCCGGTAAAGGACGTATTGGCCCGACTTGCGGGCTGTAACCAGACCCGACCGCCGCAAGTGTTGGAGGTGCTGGGAAGCGTTGCCGATGGTAAGCCCCGTCAATCGGGCCAAGACCTCCACACTGCGCTCTCCCTGCGCCAGAAACTCCAACAGCTCAAGGCGGTTACCGTGGCTCATCGCCTTGGCGACCGTTGCGAACTGCGCGAACAGCGCTTTCTTCGCATGGCCGCCTGATATTATCCCGTATTCCATTAATTAATAGAATAATAGATTATGACCGGCGTGTCAACTCTACACCGCGGGCGGGTGCCGAACGGACCAGGGGTGACGCATGACAGAGCCCGTGAAGGGTTAACGCCGTTTCGATGGCCTCAATTCGATTGGTCTAACGATGCCTCAACAGCGCCTAATAATGTCACTCTCCTGGCGCGTCACCGTCGTCGGACTCTTCATCCAAAATCGGGCCATTGGCATCCGGCCATCCCAGCAGCATGGAAAAGGGTTGGAATTCATCGGTGCCCTCCAATTCCCAGTTCCAGCGCCGGTTGGGCCAGAGATTCCACCCAACCCTGACCTTCTGGAAGAAATAACGCTTCAAGAATAAGTCCGCGAAACCCTCCGGACCTTCTTCCAATGAGACAATTCGGCCGGAGGGTTCAAAGGCGACTATGGGATAGTCAGGGCCAGGCGATTTCGTGAATTGATTCTCCGGCCCGTGATGGACGACATTTCCTCCAAAATAGCCCGTCGCTTGCACGGCGCCGTTGATCTCATCAACAAGTGCGATCTGCCACTGGGCAATGTTGCCGCGCTCCGGATCGTCTAACAGCGGGGCCGGTTCTCTTTTGCTGCCAATCGCCAGGAGGTCATAGTCCGCGGTTAACAACAAGTTGCTGGTGGCATCGCTGAGGACTTGAAGCGGCAATGTGTTGTTATCGTTTGCGGCTTCGGGCGTGACCGAGGAAAGGTTTGGCCAATTGAAATATTCGCCTTCGTCACTACGCAAGTAGATGGCAGGTAAACCAGCCGGCAAACGTCGCGCCAAGTTGTCGGCGAAGGCCTGTTCGTTATCGCATTGAAAGCCCTCGAATGGTCCTGACGAGGCTGCGGCCAACTTGCGAACCTGAAAGTCCTTGCCTTCGACGTTTACTTCGAAAGACCTGCGGTTAGCGATGTTCTTCCCAACGGTTTTGACGACTTCGCAGTTGAAGTGCGAGATTTCCGCCATATCCCCTGACCCTGCCATCTTGCTAAACGCTTGGTCGACGGCGATGAGCCCGATGTGCGGTCCCCAGCTCGAAGATTTACCCTTAACGTGCATTCCCTTGGTCGCTTGTCCTGCGGCAATCAATGCCGTCGAGGCCTCGTTGACCGGGCGCGTGAGAATAATGACATCCTCGCGGCCTGCAACACGGGAAAGTGCTTCGGCATGCGACGGTACGAGATTGGATCGATCGATGGCCGCCAATCGCTGCGCTTTGTTTTGTCCTGCGACAGTTCGGTTCCGGTTGTCCAATACCATGCCGGCGGGCGGAAAACCCGCAGCGAAAGAAGAACCATCGCCATTCAAGAGTGCGACGACGCGTTCTTGGATGGGTCCGTATTCGGGCGCGTGTCCGTGCAGAATCCCGGCAACCTCCGTCCGGTTCGCAACCTTCAGACCGCCCCACTGACTGGTCAAACGAACGGTTCCATCGTCCGGCACATGACCGAAAATAGCGGCCCGCAGCATACGCCCGATAAGGTTTTTCTCGCGCAATGGAATTGCGCCGCTTTCGTCGCCATAAAGAAACGACCGCGAGCCAACTGCGACAATGGCATCCATCAGAGTTTCAACATCTTCTTCTTGGCCACGCGCCTCGAAAAAGTCCGACGCCATGCCGGGAAACCAAAAGAATAGCTCGGCCAGACTCAAGACGGTATCCATGTACTCGCCGTCGTAGTCCTCAAGCGTATTGCGCTGACGGGCAATGCAAGAGACGGCGTGGGCGGCAATATCGGTGCTCCCGATCTGTGGTAGCCTCGAACCTTCGGGAAGGCTTTGCCGGTCGCCGCGGTCAGGGATCTGGTCGATAGCAGCTTGTCCCAAAAGCCCTTCGATCACACCGATCTTGAGCGCGACGCCTTTTTCAGCGAGCCACTGGGATACGGATTTGCCGTCATCCAACTGCTGGATGGCGAAGTACTGTAACAGTTGACTCAGGTCGCTGCCGTGATGAGGGCTACAGAGGGTCACAAGACGCCGGATGTCGCCTTGTCTGAAGTTCTCGGGCCGGCGATAGCGCCAGCCGTCGGGTACTTCCGGACCAGAGATGGAGGAGGAGGCATAAATGCGCGGCAGAAGACCGCCTAAACTGTGCCCCACCACATCAACCCGAGTGGCCGCGATATTGCTTCCGTTGGGATCGCGCATGGCCTCGAGAGCCGTACGAATACCGTTGGAACCGCCTTCGCCATTGTGTGCCGCGTCGTCCCACACGACCATTTTGTTATCGCCAAATCCGCTATTTAGTCGGCTGCGATAACCGTTACTGAGGCTGTAGTCGACCAAGAACACTTTGCGGCCCGCTGCTTCCAAGGTCGCCTTCATGTTCGACTGTTGCAGCCCGTTCCGCGTCCAAACCGACGGGTCTGAGTAGGTGCCGTGAACCAACACCACGGGCGGTCGTTGGAGCGCGAGCGCCGCTGTTGTCGAGGTCGCGCGTGGCGCCGCGTCATTCGTTTCGCCGGAAGCATCTGCTTCGGCCGCGATGGCAATGGCGATTTGTCGTTGTCCGCCGGCGGCAACGCCAATGTATTCGGGCGCCCGGACCAGGAATGCGGCAACGTGAAGATCCTCCTCCACCTCGACGGTGGCGGCAGATGACACCGCCTGATAACCGGCGCGGCCGATCGCGCCTTCAATCACTCCATCCGCGGTTGCAATGGATAGAGAGATAGTGGCGGGCTCGGCCATGTTGACGACGACGGCGAGTTTTGAGGCACCGTCCGCTAGGAAGCCACTTCTGGCGGTGCCGGTGATCTTGGCGAAGGACGCGGCGTCCCATTGCGCGAAGTCCTTGTCTTCGAGATAGAAGGGGTTGGCGTCAAGAACCCGGACCTCGCCGATTTCGAGAGGATCCCCTTCGGACTCTTCCCCGTCCAATCGCGCGGCGATGCTTCTGGCGATTGTTTCGACGACCGATCTCACCTCTTCAGGAGAGGAAAAGTCTTGACTCCAATCTGCCTGCAGACTGGGACAACGCTCATCATCGGGGGTTTTTGGGTCGATGGTGACACCCAGTTGATAACGCCCGACCCACAGGATGACGCCGTGCGCCAACCATGTGCTGTCAAATCCCGTTTGACTGCTCAATGTAAGGCTGTATGCGCCAATCCCCGTTCCGGTCTCGACAACGTAATAGGGAAAAGTCAAGACGACGCTGTCGCCAACCTTCGCATTGTCACGAACGATCTCGACGACGGATTCCAATGGTTGCGTCAATCTGGAAATCTGGATCAGCAGATCGTTTCCCTTGCATTCGAGGCTTGATCCGCCGGAGGGGTTACTGGAAAGCCGGAGTTGAGCCCCACTGGCGTTTCCCTCGAAGAACCCTACGTAGCCTTGGCTTGCGAATTGATTGGAAACCGCTCGGAACCCAGGGGAGTCCGGGCCCCCTTGAGCGTCATACCAGTCGTCAGGCACACCGAGCAGCGTTTGACTTTCGACGGCGCGGCGGAATGCGTCGACATTGTCCTGGGCTGTTTGGGCAAGGCCGCTGCTCGGCTGAATCAGCAGGGCAAAGGCTAGGATTGCGACAAAGCGGAAAAACATCATGGCTGTACCTCGGCCAAACGTCCTGTCAGGTAGTTTCGTTCCCATGGCGAGACGGCGCGGGTGAGCGCTGCCTGCCACGAATCGAGCGCCTCTTGCAGCAGACCGACACGGTGATAGGCGTCGCCTAATGCCAGATGGTGCGCGGCGTTGGCCTCCTCACCCCAGATCGCGACGGCCGTGCGCATATCGGAAAGCCCCCTCACCGGCTCTCCCAACGCGGCGCGCACGTAACCATAGCCAAACAGCGATGCCGTGCGCGTGGGCGCCAACCGATAAACGCTGCGGGCGATCGCCAAAGCATCCTTCCTGCGAAACTCGACGAGTTGCGAATCCGGATGATGGGGGTCCGCCCAGAGCATGGCCAATGACATGTCTCCCCAGGCGGACGACTGAGCCGACAATTTACGGTAGGTTGCCTCTGCAGCGGCAAAGTCCCGTGTTCCGAACAGGCCACGCTGTTGCCCGGAACCAAGTAGGCGCAGAGCCAGCGGCTCATTCAGCGAGGCGGCTTGCGTCAACAACGCCAGGGCCTCATCCGGGTTGGCTTCCCCGCCCCAGCCATTGAGGGCCATGATAGCCAGCAGGCTCTTGGCCTTCGGTTGCAGCGCAGCCTGCGGCGCCGCAAGTACGATACGCGCGCCATCGTAATCGCGATCTTCGAACGCCAGATAACCCTCGAGATATTGGTCTTTCGCCAGTTGGTGGCGTGCGCCGACCGATCGGAGTTTATTGCGCAGGTCGTCGCTACAATTCGCGCTGGTAAGAATCGGCTCGCCATCCGTGTCCGTTTGGCCCGGATCGGCGCGGTATCCCAATAGAAGGTCGATCAGGCGATCGTTGCAGGCGGATACGGCAAGCTCAAAGACCGACCGATCACCGAGAGATGCAGTGCGCATGGTTCGGGGATTGAGGCCCAGATCGAGAACCCGCTCGAGTAAATCCCCGCGATCGTCTTCTACCAGGGCCTGCAGAACGGTCGAGAAAGATGGGTGCTCGAAGCGCGGTTGCCATCCAGCCTCTCTGTAGTCGTTGAGCACCTCGGCCGCTGTCTGCGGATCCTCCTCCAACAAATTGAAGAACAGGCGTGATTGGAGCCGCGCTGAGAATTCAGCCTGCAGCCACCACCGTTCCCCAGGACGCTGCGCAACGGCCGTCGCGTAGCCATCATATTCTTCGGTCAGAATGTCCCAAAGCGAGTCCCCATTGCCAAGCTTGGCATTGGGATCGGCGCCGACGGCCAGAAACAGGTCGACAAGCCCAGAGTCCCGGCTGATTGCCGCAAGCAGCAGAGGTGTGGCTTGCTCGAAATCGCCACCATCTGGCATGTTCATCACCAGCGCCTCTGCATCGGCACCCCTCGCCAGCAACAGGGCGCTCAGGGCCGGATCACCGTACTGACCGGTGACGGCGTGGAGCGGCGTCATACCACCGATGCCGTGTGCTTTGGCATTGGGGTCGGCGCCGGCATCGAGCAGCAATTTGGCGGTCGAGCGTTCCTGCGCTAGATGCAAGGCGGTTAGCCCGAAACGGTCTGACGCGTTAGGATCGGCCCCGGCCCCAAGCAGAACGGCAACCGCCGCATCCTGAATTTTTACGGTGCTATACGCCAACGCTGTTGAATCATAGAAATTTCCGTCCGGGCGGTCCGAGGTCTGGGTACTCCCATGCGACGGAATCTGGCCGACGTCGGCGCCAGCCCGAAGCAATAACTCCAGCACGTCGATCGATCCGCGTTCGACCGCCAGCCTGAGCGGTGTGGCACCATAAAGGCCTTCCTGATTTGGAAGCGCACCTTGCTCAAGGAGCATCTCTACGACGGCCGCATCACTGTTTTCGACCGCCAGATGAAGCGCCGAACGCCCTTCCGAATTGAGTGCCGAGATCTCGGCACCGTTGCCGAGCGCGGTCCGCACAGCCGACTTCGATCCCGATGCGGCAGCCTCAAGTAAAGCCTCATCGAGCACGAATTGAGGTCTCGTGCGCGGCCGTTTGCTGCGTATGAGCAGCCTCAGCGCGCCGGGCTCGAGGTCGTTTAGGAACCGAATGGCGACCGTGGAGAAACCAACATCCTCGACCCATCCCACGGTATCCATACCCGGAACTTGGACCAGGTCACCGGATTGCGGATACGGCTCTCCTGCCAGTATCGCGTCGTAAATCGCGCCTCGTTCGTCCGTGCGCACTACGGAGACCACGACCTCAAGGGAAAGCGGTTCATCGCTGGGGCTCGCCGCGCCATCGGCCGTGACAGCATGATCAGAATCGGTGGGCGCGGTTTGCGCAGGTGACGAGCGCTCCGCAACGGTTGGCGAGGCCGGGCCGAATACCCCAGAAAGCCCAATACTTGCCACGCGTTGCATGACACTTCGTGCAAAGCCGCGGACGTCGGTCGCGTGGCGTACCTCGAAGACCGCACCGTCAATTTGCCACGCCAGGCTTTCTATCGCCTCCTCCGCCATATTGTTCACTGCGACCGTTCGGCCATCCATCTCTTCGGTGCGGACCCAGAACCAACCGAATTCAGTTGGCTCGAGAACCGCCGAATGACCCGCGAGGTGCTCGGACACATCGCCACCGATCTGAATTGACAGGAGCAGGCTCTTATCTGGATTTGTCCAATAACCCGGCGGATAGACTTCTATGCTGATCTGCCGGCCGCCGTCGTCCCGGAAATTGGATCCGACCACCCAGTCATCCGTATTTTCGAACAGCGGCGAGAAGGCCTCCCGAGCCGCCTCCAGCCAGGCCTTTTCCCACTCAGGCGGAGTGACGCTGTCCGCTGGAGCTTCGGCCAGACTTATCAATTGTTCGACGGCTGGACCGGCCCACGCTGAAGTTTGGTACAGTGCGGTTGCGATGGCGAGAACGAGCCCGCATCGTTGCCTAAAACGCATAGGCCGCGTCCCACCCGAAGGTTAGCGGATCCGGGTCCCACAACACATGACCTTGCGGCGCGCTCTCAAGCTCAAGATTGCGCGCGCGGGCTGCTTGCCATCTTTCCCTTTGCACCAGCAAGCCGATGACCTCGGCAACGTCCAAGTCACTCGCGAGCCCGCGATCGCTGGCGAACGCGGCGATAGCCTTTTCCGTCTTCGCACCCAGCAATCCGTCTGCGCTGCCGGCGTCATAGCCCAATCGGGCCAGCGCTAGCTGCAGATAGACGATATTCGGCCTGGCGTTCCCATCCCCGGTGGCTTCCTCCAACAGCTCCCCTGCAGATTGGCGACGCGCCGGCGCATCGGGGCCCTTGACCAAGTCGATAAGCTTGCCGGCCCTCGAAAGATCTCGTTCGGCGCCGATGCCGTAAAAATGGCTGAATATTGCGAAGTAGGCCCCTTCGTGCGGCCCGACTGTGACCAGGCGCTGAAGCCAAGATGCGCCCTCGTCCGCGCGAATGATGGCCTCCTCACGCAGATCACCGGACAGCCGTGAAAGCGTGTTCGCTTCTTCCAGTGCTAACCGCCCGAGAAGCATCATGGCTTCCCGATCGCCGAGGGATGCCGCATCCCGGAGCAGAAACAGGGCCTCCGCCCGATCCCCATCGTTACCTTCTCGGAACAGCAGCATTGATCGGATGCGCAGGTCGGCCGGTAGATCCGGTGCCGCGCTATTTTCGTCCGTTCGTACGTCCGCGGATGATCCACCCGGCAATCCGGCCAGCAAATCCTCGGGAACCTCGACCGGCCGCAATTGGCCGTCCGCCAAAAGCAGTCCAACCAGCCGCATCAGATCTTGACGAGC
>JAJFJA010000014.1 GCA_021774445.1 Alphaproteobacteria bacterium | reverse complement strand
CCGGCTATGACGTGAAGACAGTCGAATCGGCGGATGCCGCGCTGGAACTGCACGAATCCGGAGTTGATTTTGACATCATCGTGTCGGACATCGAGATGCCGGGTATGAACGGTTTCGAGTTCGCCGAAAAGATCCGTGAGGACTCGCGCTGGAAGGATGTGCCCCTGGTGGCGCTTTCGGCCTTTGCGTCTCCGAGCGATCTGGCGCGCGGCCGCGACGTTGGTTTCAAGGACTATGTCGCGAAAACCGATCGTGATGCCTTGCTGACTACGCTCCATGACACCCTAGCCGATCTGCGAGGTGCGGCATGACTAATCAAATCGAAACCCATGGCGTCAACGACGTTTTCTCGGAAACCGAGGATTACGTCACTTTCGTGATTGCCGGACAGCTCTTTGGCATTCCGGTCTTGCGGGTACAGGATGTCTTGTCGTGGCACCAGATCACCCCGATTCCCTTGGCGCCACCCGAGATCGCTGGCTCGCTTAACCTGCGCGGCCGCATCGTGACCGCGATCGACGTGCGCCTGCGTCTTGGGCTTAAGGCCGCGAAGCACGGCAAATCCATGAGCATTGTCGCCGAGCACTATGGCGAGCTCTACAGTTTGATGGTGGATTCCGTCGGCGAGGTTCTGGGCCTGAAGGAAGGTTCCTTCGAGCGCAATCCGCCGACCCTGGATCCAAAGTTCCGCGAATACTCCGCCGGAATTTATCGTCTCGACGGTAAGTTGCTTGTGGTTCTCGATGTCGATCGCCTGCTCGATTACGATCGTGAGCAGGTTGCCTAAGCACGCCCCGGCACTGTTGCCGGACTAGTCGCTGGCGGAGGATGTTTGCCTCCGCCGGTCGTTCAAAAAACAGGAACCTGACGGAGTTCCAAGATATGAAGTCCTGCCTGGTAGTCGATGACTCCAAAGTCGTCCGGATGGTCGCTCGAAAGATACTCGAGGGCCTGAATTTCGCGATCATTGAAGCTGAGGATGGTCAGCAAGCTCTCGAGGCCTGTCAGCGCGAAATGCCGGATGCCGTGTTGCTCGACTGGAACATGCCGGTAATGAGTGGGCTGGAATTCCTTGTTGAATTGCGCGCCTTGCCGGCGGTGCAGCAGCCGATCGTGGTGTTCTGCACAACCGAAAATGACATGGCGCACATTCAACAGGCGATCGAAGCCGGCGCCAACGAATACATCATGAAGCCGTTCGACAGCGATATCATCGAATCGAAATTTTCCCAGGTTGGTTTAATCTGATGACTGTGGCTGGTCGCAGCGCCACCACGGGTGACCAACGCGGTGCGCCGTACCGTGTGATGGTTGTCGACGATTCCGCGGTGATACGCGGTTTGCTGGCCCGAACCTTGGAACTTGACCCCGACATCGATGTCGTGGCGACAGCGTGCAACGGCAAATTGGCGTTGTCCGAGCTCGATCGCAAGGATATCGAGGTCGTGGTTCTCGACATCGAAATGCCCGTCATGGACGGCTTGACCGCGCTTCCCCTGCTGATCGAGAAGCAGCCGGGCCTACAAGTCATCATCGCCTCGACGCTCACGCGCAAGAACGCGGAAATCAGCCTGCGGGCATTGCAGGCCGGCGCCAAGGATTATCTCACCAAGCCGAGCAGCGGCAGCGAACTGAATTCCGCCGCCGAATTCAAGCGTGAGCTGACCGAGAAAATCAGTAGCCTGGCCGCCGTGGCCCGCCGCGAAGGCGTTAAGACCGCACAGCCGCGTGCGGCGGCGTCCACGCCCACGCCGGCAGCCGACAAGCCGAAGCTCGAAAAGAACATCAGCCTACGTTCGGCACCGATCACCCCACCGTCGATAATTGCTGTCGGCAGCTCGACCGGCGGACCGCAGGCGTTGTTCGAGGTTCTCGGAAACCTCGCGCCAAGCGTCAGCTTGCCGATCGTCATTACGCAGCACATGCCGCCGACCTTCACTACACTCTTGGCTGAGCACATCACGCGCGTCGTCAAGAGGCCCTGCGTCGAAGGCAAGGACGGCGCACCCATCGAGGCCGGCGGTATCTATTTGGCACCCGGTGGATATCACATGTACGTCGAGGCGCGGAGTGACGGCAATGTCATTCGATTGAACCAGGAACCGGCCGAGAATTTTTGCCGGCCTTCAGTAGATCCGCTGCTTCGCAGCATCGCGAAGATCTATGGGGCGCGAATTCTGACCGTCATATTGACCGGTATGGGGTCGGATGGCTGCAAGGGGGCCACGGAGGTCACCGAGGCCGGAGGTACGGTTATCGCTCAGGATGAAGCCACGTCCGTCGTTTGGGGCATGCCCGGGGCCGTAGCGACAGCGGGTCTCTGTTCCGCAATTTTGCCACTTACCGAGATTGGGCCCTACGTGCGCAAGCTCGTATTGAAGGCTGCAGCATGAACGTCAAAGATTTTGAATTCATATCCCAGTTGCTCTACAAGCGATCTGGGCTCGTCCTGACCCAGGAAAAGGCTTACTTGTTGGAGAGCCGGTTGAACCCGGTTGCCCGCAAGTGGGAGTTCAAGGGATTTGACGAGTTGGTGGCCGCCGTTCGTGCCAGCGGGAACGAGAAGCTCCTCAACGATGTCACCGAGGCGATGACGACGAACGAGTCTTTCTTCTTCCGCGACCAAAAGCCATTCACCCAGTTCAAGGAGATGATTCTGCCACACCTGCTGCAGAATCGATCCTCGACAAAAAAGATCCGCATCTGGAGCGCCGCCTGCTCGAGTGGCCAAGAGCCCTACACCCTGGCGATGCTGCTCAGCGAGGCGAAGGCCCAACTGGCTGGCTGGAACGTCGAGATCCTGGCTACTGATCTCTCCACCGAGATCCTGACCAAGGCCAAGCAGGGTGTCTATTCGCAGTTCGAGGTACAGCGCGGCCTGCCAATCAGCTACCTGGTAAAGTATTTCAAACAGGACGGCGACAAGTGGCAGATCGACGAAAAACTGCGCGGGATGATCAACTTCCGGCCCTTTAATCTGCTTTCCGACCTGGGCGCCCTGGGGCGTTTCGACGTCATCTACTGCCGCAACGTGCTGATCTACTTCGATCAGCCGACCAAAGCCAAGGTGCTTGACGGCATGGCGAAGATGATGCCCGAGGACGGCTTCCTTCTCCTCGGCGGTGCCGAGACAGTGTTGGGTATTTCCGACAGCTTCAAACTGATTCCCGGCCAGCGCGGGATCTATGGACTGACGCCACAGAGTGACCCGATTGCGGCTCAAAAGGCGAGCTGACCGACTTGGGTGGATACGCCTATGGCTTAGCGGCAAGTGACATCACAGTGGCGAATTGATAGACGTTAGAACCCGCGTCCCTCCTTTGGGATGCGGGTTTTTCTTATCTCCGCGGCAACGTTTGGCGCGCAACGAAAAAGCCCGCAAGCGGTGACCCAAAGGATCGTCGCTTGCGGGCCATTGTCGTGTCGACGAAGCGCGGATGAGCCTCTAATCGAGCTCGACGCCGTGTAATGTCAGCCGGCCGCCGCCTGTTTCGTCTCGACGGTATCTTCAGTCGGAACGGGATCGCGCAACACGTAGCCGCGCCCCCAGACGGTTTCGATGTAGTTGTCACCGCCGGTCGCCGCGGCCAGTTTCTTGCGCAGCTTGCAGACGAAAACGTCGATGATCTTGAGCTCGGGCTCGTCCATGCCGCCGTAGAGGTGATTTAGAAACATCTCCTTGGTCAGCGTCGTGCCCTTGCGCAGCGATAACAGCTCCAAAATGCCGTATTCCTTGCCGGTCAAGTGAAGCGGTTGGGAATCGACCTCGACGGTGCGGGTGTCAAGGTTCACGGTCAGCTTGCCTGTGGCGATGATGCTGTCTGAGTGGCCTTTCGAGCGGCGCACGATGGCTTGAATGCGGGCGATCAGCTCGCGTTTGTCGAACGGTTTTGTCAGGTAGTCGTCGGCCCCGACGCCCAGTCCCTTGATCTTATCGTCAAGGCCGCTGAGGCCCGACAGGATAAGGATCGGCGTTTGAACCCGCGCGGCGCGTAGCCGGCGCAGGACTTCGTAACCGTCAATATCCGGCAGCATTAGATCCAATACGATGATGTCGTAGTCGTAGAGCTTTCCGATCTCAAGACCGTCTTCGCCCATATCGGTTGTGTCGCAGACGTAGCCCTCCGACCTTAACATCATCTCGATACCTTGCGCGGTCGCGGTATCGTCCTCGACAAGAAGAACTCTCATGGCGTTATCCTGAAACCCTTTGCACTACCCAATATCGAACGTTAACCATTTTGGGGAACCTTCGTTAAGAAATCCTTTATGGAATGCGTATCCCGAGCCGGTCAAGCGTCCCCTGGCCCACTTTTGTCTGCCTCGCCTTGCCACGGCTTTACTTAAACTTAAACAGCTTTGGCCACACTTGCTGTTCGCCGCTTAGTTAACAACTACGACACGGGACCGGCACCTAATGGCCAGCGCGGTAACCAATCTTGCCAGTCAAATCAAGCAATTGCCTGACTATCACCTGTACGGCCGCGTGGCCGGGGTACTTGGAATGGTTGTCGAGGTTGCCGGCCTCGACAGAATGCTCTCGATCGGAGCGCGATGCGGTGTTGTAGCACGCGACGGGCGCCGCGTGCTCTGCGAGGTCGTAGGGTTCCGTCAGGGCCGAGCGCAGCTACTGGCGTTCGGCTCGTTGGAGGGCATTGGCCTCGGCTGCAAGGCCGAGGTGGCGGACAAGTCACCCGTGGTGCATCCCGCCGAGGGTTGGCTGGGTCGCGTCGTCAATGCCCTGGCCGAACCCATCGACGGCAAGGGGCCCTTGCCGATTGGCCCCTTGCCCTATCGATTGCAGGCGCCGCCGCCGCCGGCCCACAACCGACAACGTGTTGGCGGCAAAATCGATCTTGGTGTTCGGGCGATGAACTCGTTCCTGACTTGTTGCAATGGCCAACGCATGGGGATCTTCGCTGGCTCGGGTGTCGGCAAGTCGGTCTTGCTGTCTATGCTGGCGCGTTTCACCTCTTCGGACATCAACGTCATCGGATTGATCGGTGAGCGTGGCCGCGAAGTGCAAGAGTGGCTTGAAGACGATCTTGGTGAAGAAGGTCTGGCGCGCTCTATCGTCGTTGTCGCGACCTCGGATGAACCTCCTCTAATGCGCCGGCAGGCGGCGCATTTGACCTTGGCGTTGGCTGAGTACTTTCGCGATCAAGATAACGATGTGCTCTGCCTTATGGACTCGGTCACTCGATTTGCCATGGCGATGCGAGAGATCGGCCTTTCGGCGGGAGAACCGCCGGCATCGAAAGGCTATACGCCGTCGGTTTTCGCCGAACTACCGCGGCTTCTTGAACGCGCCGGCCCCGGTGTCGACACAGGGTCGATAACTGGGTTGTTCACCGTTCTGGTCGAAGGTGACGATCACAACGAACCGATCGCCGACGCGGTGCGCGGGATTCTCGACGGGCACGTCGTCATGGAACGCGCTATTGCTGAACGCAACCGCTACCCCGCGATCAACATCTTGCGCAGCATTTCGCGCACCATGCCGGCCTGCAACAGCGAGAGCGAATCTCAGCTTGTCGGTCGAGCGCGGCAACTGCTCTCGACCTATGAAGACATGGCCGAATTGATCCGTATCGGTGCCTACAAGGCCGGAAGCGATCCCGGCATCGACGAGGCCATACATTATTACCCGCTACTCGAGGCGTTCCTTTCGCAGCGGCGCGACGAGTGCGCCGGTCTGACAAGCTGCTATCAGGGCTTGTCGCAGATCCTCGGCATGCCATGGGAGCCCGTCCCCGTTTCGCTGGCGGTGCAGGAGTCGGCCGATGGTGCGCCATCCGACAACAAGACCGTGGATCCGGTTGCGCTAAGCGGATCGCACGAGAACGGTGCCGAAATCGGTCCGCAAAAATCACCGGTCGTCGAGCAAACCACGATTGTCATGGCGACCGACACAGCGGCGCAGCCTGCGGATAACAGCAGCAGCGAAGACGCCATGCCGCCGCAGCTCGAGACATCCGCCACGCCACCAACCGTGCGACGTGAGCGTATGGCCGCGGCCCTTGGCTTGAATGTCATCGAGTTACCGGACGCCGGCGACCCGGATGCTGGTCACCCGGGAAGCGGTCCCAGCCCGACGGACGTATTTTAGGGCCATAGGGAAGGGCGGTGCCAACCGTCATTAATAGGGGTAATTCGAAGTTGAGCATATTGAAGAACATGGTGCGTTTGCACCGCTGGAGCGTTGACGAGAAACGTCGAAATCTTGCCGTCTTGGAAGGATTGCGCGACGGAATGCAGAATGAAATGGATGAGTTGCGGCGCGACGTGGAGCGCGAGAGAGAATTCGCCGGCAATTCCTTGGAAGGCGGCTACATCTATCCGGCATTCGTTGCCGCTTCGCTGGAGCGTCAACGCAAGATGACGGTCTCGATCGCCGAGATCGAGCGATCGATCGAAGAAATCCGCGACGAGCTCCAGGAGGCCTTCCAAACGGTCAAGCAATACGAAACGGCGCTGCAAACGCACGAACGCCGAGAAAGCCAGAAACGCGCCGTGCGGGAGCAGTTCGACTTGGATCAACAGGGGATCGAGATACACCGACGCAAGGCCGCTGTGGCCGAGTAGGCACGGTCCGCATTTTTCCCCTGCTTGACCTCGATGGCCGGCCATCCCGGCATCTGGCGCCTGAATTGCGCGAACTTGCCGCCAAGGGGTATGACGCGACCCGACAGGTGGTCGCTTACGAGTTTCAAAAGGGCGGTAACGAAATGCTGCGCCTAGTCGCGCCTTAGAATTTGCCGCGGAGAGTGGCGAAAATCTTTCTAGACTACGAGTCCAGCGTGGGCATCGGGATCGCCGTCCTCAACCGCCAGGAAGTGCCACGCTCTTGGCGTTTCGAAGGTGATCCGGCCGCCAAGGCCGGCGGCCTCGTTGGCGGCCTGAAAAATGCCGGTGATGTGTTGGCGCATGGTCTGTGGCAGCGGGCGCTCGCTGCGCAGGATCAAATCGAACTGTTTGTGATGCAAAAGCCCGTCGATCTGCAGGCCGCCGAGCTTTGAGAATTCGATCTCGATGACGAAACGGGTCGCGTCTTCGCGCCGTTTATCGTCACCCTCCGACGCCGCTTCGTCGCCGTGATCGCGCAGAAAGAAACGCAGCGGCTCGAGTTCGCCATTGTCGAGAAAAGGCAGCAGGAACAGACGCCATTCGCTGCCACCGCTGTCGACTTGCCGGGTCATTCGGCCGATATCGCGGCCCAGGCGCGAGGCCAATTCGCCGCGACTGCCGACCTGCAGCTGTGTGAGCTGCGGGCGCAACCAATTGCCGACCTCGCCGCCGCGCAACACGGACATGAACAGCAGCATCGTGGATGCCAGTTTCGGCCCGGCTTGCGGCAACAGTTGGGCTGCCGCCGCGGCCTTGTCGACGCCCGCGGCCTGAGCCTGGGCCAGCCATTCCTCCAGGGCCGGCCAATGGCTTTGAGGACCCTGGGACAGGGCCGCTTTCGGCAGGCCACCAGTTGCCAACTCGAGCACAACCGAACTGCCGGGCGGTAGCGGCATTCTCAATTCAAGAGTCAGGGTTCCAAGGGGTGTTTGCACGACAGGGTACCCCGCGTGGCTGACGGTGCTGACCATGCCGGTGAAGCGGAAAAGGGGCGATGCCCCCTCGGCAGAACCCTGCGAGATGGCCGGTTGCGGCAAGGGACCTTGCAGTGGCCGGACTTGCGGCGGCAAGTGTGCTCCAATGCGCCCGGTGTCATGGCCTACGTCACGGCCGATGTTTTGGCTGGCCTGCGCTGCGGTGGCCGAGCCGGACACCGCCGTCGACCGCAGCAGTGCCGCCGGGCCCGTGGTTTTTGGCATGTTTGTCGCGGGCGCCAAAGGATTGGTAGCCGGTGCCGCCGCGGTCTGATTGGCGACTGCCGCCGCGGCTTGTTGCCCGAGCCCCTGGATGGCGATGGCGACAGCGCGGCCGGCCGTGCCGCTTGGCTGTTGGGTTAGGGCTGGGACGGCGGCGGCGCCGGTTGTACTGGCGGGCTGTGGGGCAAGGCTGCCCGCCTGGTATTGCCCAGCGGTGCCCTGAGTTATCGGGGTATGGCCGCTTGCGGAGAGGCCGGGCTTTGGGGCAGCGGTCTGAGATTGACCCGCCGCGATTGGGCTGCCCCGGAGAGGATTGGCTGGGAGAGGATTGGCTGGGAGAGGATTGGCCGAAAACAGGCTCGCGGCCGGCGATGGCGCGGCGGCGGATACGACTCGCACTTGCAGCTGGCTGCCGACCGGCAGTTGGGCAACGGACAAAGGCAAGCCGCTGGTCCCAGAAGGCGCCGCTTGCAGTACGGCGCGGACGTTCTGCCCACGGGCTAGGACGTCGCTGGGTGGTTCGGTTGCCATTGCCTTGGCCTGGCCGTCGGCGGCCGCGGCCTGCAGGATCAACACCTGCAGGCGGGCGCCGGCACTGCGGATCTGCAGCACGACTTCGCCGCTGTACGGTGTTGCACTTTGAGTCGTCACGGCAAGCATGCCGTAGTCGGTTCGCACCAATAGCCGGCCATTCGCATCGTGACCGGATACCACTCCGCGCAGCAGGTGACCGATGGCAAGGCGCGTGATCTCACCTGGCGGGTCGCTGATAGTGCCCAACAGGCTCACGGGTTGCGCCGCCGTCGTCGGCGTCGTCGTCGTCGGAGGCGTGGCTGTGACTTCGCTCATGGCCAGGGTTTGCTTTCCGGCGCGGCGCGCCGGCCTTCTAACGTGTGTGGGCTCACGTCGCCATAGGAAACCTATGACTCTCCATTAGGTTGCGGGCCAGTTTGGTGACATCCTCGGCCGCCAAGCTGGTAGGGTATCGGGTCAAGATCGGGCTTTGATGGCGAATGGCGTTTTTGACTTTATCGTCGCGGCCGACGATGCCGGCCAGTTGCGGCGAGACCTTGAGAAAGTTCTCACAGGCCTTGCGCAGTGTCGTGTAGGTGCGTTCACCTTCGATACGGCTGCTTGCCATGTTGACGACCACCCGCAAGTCGCTGTCGGGTTTGTGCATGTAGGACAACTTCATGAAGGCATAGGCATCGGTCAGCGCTGTCGGCTCGTCCGAGGTGACGATCAGGCAACACCCGGCTTGGGCCGCCAGTTGGCGCACGGTGCGTTCGATGCCGGCGCCGAGATCAAGGACGACGCTGTCGTACTTGCGCGCCTCGTCGTTCAGTTCCGCCAGCAGCTTTGCAAGCCGCGCCGCCGGTATGTTTGCCAGTCCACCCGAACCGGAACGCCCCGCGATGACATCGAAGCCGCCCTCGTCATGCCGAATTATGGCGTCATTCAGCGCGTAGCGGCCGGCGAGGACACCACTCAGGTCCTGTTTGGCTTGCAGGCCAAGCTGTACATCGACGTTGGCCAATCCGAGATCGCCGTCGAAAAGCAGGACGCGTTGCCCCAGGCGCGCCAAGGCCTGCGCCAGGGTAATCGACATCCAGGTTTTACCGACCCCGCCCTTGCCCGAGGCGACGGCGATCATGTTGGCGCAAACCGGCGACATGGGCTGGTCCCGCACAAGGGAAGTATCGGTCATTTATCCGTGCCCCGTTCGTAGGCTTTGTGGGTCTGCAGCGTCGCCGCTATGGGCGCTCCAGTGCAGTTTTTCCGGCACGATCAGGCGTGCCAGAACAACGGCATTGAGCGGCAGCAAGCCGGCGCCGATGTTGGGCGAGTTTCCGGCTCCCATCATGGCCAGGCCGGCGGCGTGAGCGGCGTTGATAAACCCACCCATGCGCCGGGCGGCGTCCAGGCGAGTGGGAATCAGACAGGTTGCGCCGGCTTCGGCGAAGGCAATCGCTGTCTCGGCCGATTCCACGGCGTCGCTGCCAGCGGGCAAGACCAGGGCGGCCTCGATGTCGAGATCTGCGACTGCGGCCTTGAGCTGACGCATGTCATTCGCCTCGAAGGGGCTGACACCCATGGTATCTACGACGATCAAATGGTCCGACGGGCTGTTGCCGATGGCCTTGGCCAGTTCTTTGCCGTCCCGGGCCCGATCGAGCCGGGCGCCGAGGGCTTCGGCAAAGGCGCTGACTTGTGCCAGACCACCGGTCTTGTCGGCATCCATGGTAATGAGGCTGCCGCCGCGGCCGGCGAGGCGCGCGCCGGCACAGAGCTTGGCGGCGGTGGAGGTCTTGCCGGCGCCGTTGACACCGAACAGGACGAGCGGACGTGTGGACATTTTGGTGGGCAGTGGCGCGAAGCTCAATGCCTCGTCGATCGCGCCGGCCAAGGCCAGACACCAGTCGTCGGCCGGCAGGATCGAGGCGGAATTGACAAGCCGCTCGGTCAGGTGGCGTGGGACGTTGTGATAGTCGAGCGCCGCGGCGATGGCGTCGACGGCCTCGAAGGCATCGGGCGCCATTGCAAGGTTTGATGTTTCGGCCTCTTCTTCGACGGCGGCGGTGACTCGAATGCCGACGCCGAACTCGTCCTCGGTCGAAAGGATCACCGCGTCCTTGCCCAAGGCGGCGCGGACCTTGGCCATTGCCTCGGGCATGTTTCGGGCCGTGAAGCTTCTCAGGTGCATGCCACGTTCAACCCCGCCGTCCTTGCGCGTTCGTTGTCTGCCCGCGGGTTATGTGCAACATCCCCATGCCTCAGACCTGACCGAGTGTTTTGATCTTGGCCTTCGCGAAGATCTCGTTTTGCGATAGCACCACCGTCGCCGGCCGAAAGCGTTCTATGATCGATCGCACATAGGGCCGGATGATTGGGCTGGTCAGCAGGACCGGTGTCTCGCCCATCATGGCATGGTGCTCGAAGTTCTGGCGGACCGAGGAAATGAATTCCTGGAGATGGCTGGGCGCCATCGACAGTTGGCGTTCCTCGCCGTCGCCGGTGAGCGATTCGACGAAGGCCTGTTCCCACTGCGGTGAAAGCGTGACGATCGGCACGAAGCCCTCGACGTTGACCTGCGAACTGGTGATTTGCCGCGCCAAGCGGCCGCGCACGTGTTCGGTTATGACATTGACATTGCGCGAGAAGCCGCAGGCTTCGGAAATGCCTTCCAGAATGGTCGGCAGATCGCGGATGGAGATCCGCTCGGCCAGGAGATTCTGCAAGGTGCGTTGAATGCCGCCGAGAGAAATTTGAGTGGGAATGATGTCGCTGATCAGCTTCTGCTGGTCCTCGCCGAGCTCATCGATCAGCTTTTGGGTTTCCGCATAAGATAGCAACTCGGCCATGTTGTCCTTGATGATCTCGGTCAAATGCGTGGTGATCACCGTTTGCGGGTCGACGACGGTGTAGCCGCGGAACAGGGCCTCTTCCCGTGCTGACTCCTCGCACCACATGGCCGGCAAGCCAAAGGTCGGCTCGACGGTTTCTTCGCCGGGCAGAGCCATCTTCTCGCCGCGCGGATCCATGACCAGCAGCATGGTGGGACGCAATTCGCCCTGTCCGGCTTCGATCTCCTTGATGCGCAAGACATAAGCGTTGGCGGGGAGTTGCAGGTTATCCTGGATGCGCACGGATGGCAGGACGAAGCCGATCTCTTGCGCCAGTTGCCGGCGCAGCGCCTTGATCTGATCGGTCAGGCGCTGGCCGCCCTGTCCGTTGATCAGGGGCAGCAGCCCGTAGCCCAGTTCAAGCCGTACATGGTCGATGTGCAAGGACTGCGCGATCGGTTCTTCGGCGACCGGAGCTGCCGGTACCATGTTGGCGTCGCTTTCGGCCTTTTCGCTGTTTCGATCGCGTTTCGAAGCGAACCACGCCAAGGACCCCGAAGCCGCGGCTAGGGTAAAGAAGGGCAGAAAAGGGATGCCGGGCAGCAGAGCCAGGGAGAGCATCAGGAAGGACGAAAGCCCGAGCGCCCGGGGATAGCCGCTGAGCTGTCCGAAAAGCGCCTTGTCGGCGGTGCCGGCAACCGCCGCTTTGGAGACCAGCAGACCAGACGCGATGGAGACGATGAGGGCAGGGATCTGCGTCACCAGACCGTCGCCGACAGTCAGCAGGGTATAGCTGTGGGCGGCGTTGAGAAAGCTCATGTCCATCTGCGCGACGCCGATGATGATGCCGCCGACGACATTGATGAAGGTGATCAGCAGACCGGCCACCGCGTCGCCGCGGACGAATTTGGCGGCGCCGTCCATGGCCCCGAAGAAACTGCTCTCTTCTTCAAGATTACTGCGGCGGCTGCGGGCCGTGGATTCATCGATCAAGCCAGACGACAGGTCGGCGTCGATGGCCATTTGCTTGCCGGGCAAACTGTCGAGGCTGAAACGGGCGGCGACCTCGGCGATGCGCCCGGAGCCCTTGGTAATGACGATGAAGTTGACGATGACCAGAATGGCGAAGGCGATAATACCGATGACGAAGTTGCCGCCCATGACGAAATTGCCGAAGGCCTGGATGACCTGCCCGGCGGCGCCCGGACCCTCATGGCCATTGGCCAGGATGAGGCGGGTGGACGCCAAGTTGAGGGACAACCGCAACATCGTCGCGATCAGCAGGATGGTCGGGAACGAACTGAATTCCAAAGGCGACTTGATGAACATCGCCGTCATCAAGATCAAGACGGAAAACGTAATGGAAATGGCGAGGCTGAAATCGAGTAACCAGCGCGGCACCGGCAGGATCAACATGGCGAGGATTGCCACGACCCCGAGGGCGAGGGTGATGTCGCCGCGGCGCAGCAACGCGGTGAGGCCGGCGAACGGATCCGCACCGGCCTGACCCCCCGCGGCGGTTAGGCCGGTGGCGGCGTCAGCCGGCATCGCGTCGGCCGGCATCGTATTGGGCCGGGCGACGACTTCGGTCCCGCCGGGATCGGTGGTATCGCTCATGGCTGTCGGCGCGTCAACGGGACTAAGCTGTCAGCCGGTCGCTGTCCCTAGGCAAGGGAACGGCGACGCCCTGATCGGCATAGGCCTTGAGTTTGTTGCGTAAAGTGCGGATCGAGATGCCGAGGATGTTGGCAGCGTGGGTGCGATTGCCAAGGCAATGACCCAAGGTGCCGATAATCAGGTCGCGCTCGACCTCGGCGACGGTGCGGCCGACGAGGCCGGCGGTATCGGCGTCCTCTTGCGCGGTTGCCGTAGGGTCCCGGTCAGCGTTGAAACCAGCATCATCCGCTGCCGTGCCGATGCTGGTGAGCATGATGGCATCGGCGCCAACAACGCCGTTTTGGGCGAACAAGACGGCGCGATGCATGGTGTTTTCGAGCTCGCGCACATTGCCCCGCCAATGATGGGCGAGCAAGATTTCCTGCGCGCCGTCCTCGATGCTCATGTTCGGGAGGCCGTTGGCGCGGGCGTATTTGGCGGTGAAATGTTGCGACAGGGGCAGGATGTCGCGACGACGTTGGCGCAAGGGCGGTACTTTGAGGTCGACCACGTTGATGCGGAAAAGCAGGTCCTCGCGGAAGGTACCGGCGGCGACCTGTTCGGCAAGATTGCGGTTCGACGTCGCGATCAGGCGGATGTCGATCTTGATGGTCTCGTTACTGCCGACGCGGGAGATCTCGCGCTCTTGAATGGCCCGCAGTAGCTTGGCTTGCAGCCGGGGATCCATCTCGGAGATTTCGTCCAGCAGCAGGGTGCCGCCAGTGGCCTCTTCGAAACGGCCGATACGCCGGGCGACGGCACCGGTGAAGGCGCCCTTCTCGTGACCGAACAGTTCAGACTCAAGGAGATTCTCCGGGATCGCCGCACAATTTACCGAAACAAACCGTTTGCTGGCGCGCCGCGATTTGCGGTGAACATAGCGCGCTATGAGTTCCTTGCCCGTGCCGGACTCGCCGGTGATGAGGATACTCGCGTCGGCTGGGGCGACGCGGTCGGCGAGGGCGAGGACGTCGGTCATGGCCGGGTCCTGGCAGATCAGATCGTCACTTTCCTCGGCGACGGCTTCGAGGACGGCGGCGATCAGGTCAGGGTCGGGCGGCAGCGGGATGTATTCCTTGGCGCCGGCCCGAATGGCCTGGACGGCGGCCTCGGCATCATTCTCAAGGCCGCAGGCGACAACCGGAACGTTGATGCGCTCCTGACTCAGGCTGTTGACGAGATGCCGGATGTCCAGCGCAATGTCAGCCATGACCATCTCAGCGCCCTGGCCGGCGCGCAGGGCGTTCAGGCCGCTATTGATATCGTCGACCTGGTTGACCTTGGCGCCACGGGTGATGGCGATCTTGCTGGCGATAGAAATATGGCCGCCAAGTCGTCCGATGATCAGCAAACGCATCTTTTTCTCTCTTTTCTATGACGGCTTCTACGTGAAGTATGTGACCCGCTTGGCCGGCGGCAGTAACGTGTTGAGCAGCAGCTCAAGCCGGCGCGGGTTCTCTTGACGCCCTATCGAGGCGCTGGCGGACAGGTAGATTTCATTCAACAGGGTCTCGTCGACCGTGCGTCGTTCAAGTTTGCCGGCAAGCGGGGCAAAGACCGTGTTGGCGAGGATGGCACCGTAGAACGTCGTCAACAGCGCGACGGCCATGGAAGGCCCGATCGTCGACGGGTCCTCAAGGTTCCCGAGCATTTGCACGAGACCGACCAGGGTGCCGATGAGGCCCATGGCCGGGGCGACCTCGGCGGCGCGGTGCAAGACGTCGGCCCCTTGAGCGTGGCGCTCGACAACGGCGTTCATCTCCTTGCGCATGATGCGCTCCATTTCCGTGCCGGGCATACCGTCGGCGGCCAGTTCAAGGCCGCGCAGCAGGAAGGCGTCCGTCCCTCGGTCGGCCAACTCGCGGTGCAGTTCAAGGAGACCTTCACGCCGGCAGCGCTCGGCGATTTGGAGAACTTCGATGACGGCGACGGCAGGGTTGCGGACGGGCCGGGCGATGCTCTTCAGAACGATATGCTGAGCCCGCGCGACATCGGCCAGGTCGAAGCTGATCGTGGTGACCGCAAAGGTGCCGCCGACAACGATGAACATGGCTGGGATGTCGACAAAGGCGCCCCATGAACCGCCCATCGAGATGGCGGCGGCAATCAAGGTGAAGGCGCCGGCGAGACCCAGTATGGTGGCGGTGTCGAACTCGCGCAGACGACTGGATCGGCCGACCTTATTGCGCGCCGGGCCGGGCCGGTCGCCGGCCGGCAGAGGGGCCGCCGAGGCGCCCCTGTCGATCCCGGCTCGCGCGTCCGCCTTGCCCTCGATTGCCATCGCTAGGTCCGATCACTCTTGATGATCTCAGTCATCGTCACGCCAAGCCGCTCGTCGACGACCACAACCTCGCCGCGGGCGACAAGGCGGTTGTTGACGTAGATGTCGATGGCTTCACCAACTCGGCGATCGAGTTCTACCACGGCGCCGCGCCCGAGCTTGAGCAGCTGGCTGACCTGCATGGAGCACTTGCCGAGGACGGCGGAGACCTGCACGGGAATATCGTAGACCGCTTCGAGCTCGCCGGCGATGCGCTGAGACCGCTCTTCCAGGCTTTCCTCTACCTCGGGCGCCGCAGCCTCGGCCGGCGGGGCTTCCGCCGACGGTTCTTGATCATCCATCGGGGCTTCGGCCTCAAGCTCGGTAAGCTCGAGATCTTCTTCCTGATCGTCAGCCATTGGTCGCTCCTAAACTTGACGCAGGTGCGGCCGGGTCTGCCGCGCTGGGGACTGCGTCGCTGGGTTCTCGGGTTGCTGAGGGGTTTGAACTTGTCAGGTGGCGGTCGATGACGGCGTCGATTTCCGTCATCAGTTTATCGATGTCACGGTCGGCACCGCCGTCGGCCCAAAGGACCTTGCAATCAGTGCTGGCCAACTCGTCATCGGCCAGTAACACGACATTGCCATCGAAACTGCCCGCGGCGGTTGAAATCCGTTCGATGCGTTCCTGCAACATCGGGAGAGTCATATTGTCGACACGCACAACGACGCGGGGTTCGTCTTGCAGATTGTTTAGGCACTCGCCGATCAGGCCTTCGATTTCGGTAAGACCGTAGCGTTCGGCCATGGTCGGCAGAATCTTGCGACAGACCAGCAGGCCCAATTCCTGGGTGCGATCGGCGTGGGCGGCGACATGCTGATCAAACTCCGCGACGAGGCCCGCGGCTTGATCGGCCACGGCGGTCAACAGCTCGACCAGGCGGTGTTCCTCGCTTGCCAGTGCGGCCGCAAGGCCGGCAGCGTGACCTTCGTCATGGCCCTGCTGACGGGCGGCCGATAGGTCGTCGTCGGTGTATTTCGGTGTCGCCCGAAGCTCTTCTTCCGAGGCGCCAGGGTCGAACGATTGACCGAAGTTGTATTTGCTTGTTTGTGCCATGGCTAATAGATCAACTCGTCGTCGCCCTTGTTATCGGACAACATGATCTCGCCCTTGCCGGCCAAGTCCTTGGCGATGTTGACGATGTAGGACTGAGATTCGTCGACATCCTTGAGGCGCACCGGTCCAAGGGCTTCCATGTCCTCGCGGAGGATTTTGCCCGCACGCTCCGACATGTTGGAGAAGAATAGATCGCGGAGTTCTTCGGAGGCGCCCTTCAAGGCGATGGCAAGTTTTTCCTTCTCAATGCCGCGCAGCAATGTCTGCACGCCGGACGGGTCGAGCTTCTTCAAGTCGTCGAAGGTGAACATCAACGACTTGATCTTCTCGGCGGCCTCCCGATTGCGTTCCTCCAAGGAGGCTAAGAATCTGCCCTCGGTGTTGCGGTCGAAGCTGTTGAAGATGTCCGCCATCGTTTCGTGGGCATCGCGGCGACTGGTGCGGGCGAGATTGCTCATGAACTCGTTGCGCAGCGTGCGCTCGATATCGTCGAGTACGTCCTTCTGCACGGCTTCCATGCGCAACATGCGCATGACAACTTCCATGGCGAAGGATTCCGGGAGCGAAGTGAGGACGCGTGCGGCATGGTCCGGCCGCACCTTCGACAAGACGACGGCGACGGTTTGTGGGTACTCGTTCTTGAGGAAATTGGCCAGGACCTCTTCGTTCACATTGGCCAGTTTGTCCCACATCGTGCGGCCGGCAGGACCACGGATTTCCTCCATGATCGCGTCGACACGCTCATCGCCCAGCACCTTGTTCAGCAGCCGTTCGGTGCTGTCGAACGAGCCGGTCAGGGTGCCGGTCGTGGAGATTTGCTGAACGAATTCCATGAACAGCTTTTCGACGATGTCAGAACTCATGGTGCCGAGGTTGGCCATGGTCTGAGAAAGCTCACGGATCTCCTCGTCGTCCATCCGCTCGAACAGCTTGGCGGCGCTGTCCTCGCCGACGGATAGCATCATCATGGCGGCCTTTTCGGCGCCACTCAGGCTACGGAAATCGTCGCGCATACGCATGATAAGGTCCGGTTACCTCAGCCTAGGTTTCTTGGAGCATCCAGCCGCGGAGGATGGAGACCGTCTCATCGGGATGATTGTCGACGATCTCAGCAACGCGGTTTATGGACGAGGCGCGAACCCGGCCCTCGACACTGGAGATGTTGATCATCTCCTCAAGAGCGTTGTCGGCCTGCTGTGGCGGTAGCTGCATCTGCGGGGAGTCGGCGCCTTCGATCCCCTCACCCGGTGCTGCCGGGGTGAGCTGGGCGGCTGCCTCGCCGCTATGGGTGAGGAGGTTTTGGGCCCCCGCGGCGGCGCCAGGCGCCGGCGCGGCCTCGAGGATACGCTTCACAACCGGACGGACCACCATGAGGATAATGAGGATGGCGACGACACCCAGGACGAGCATTTCAACGATGCGGAATATGTCCTGTTTCGAGAAGCCGAACAGGCTGGTTTCTTCAATGACCTCGAGATCGATGTCGGGCTCAATGAAACGAAGATTGACGACCTCGACGACGTCGCCGCGGACTTCGTCATAGCCGATCGCCGAGCGTACCAGGGAGACGAATTGCTCCAGCTCCTCCTCCGAGCGCGCGGCATAGGTGCCTTCCTCATCGACGGTGCCGTTGACCAGGACGGCGACAGAGAGGCGGTGGACAACGCCGGTTTCCCGCACCAAGGTGCGCAGCGTTCTCGAGATCTCGAAATTGACCGTCTCCTCGGCGCGGTTGGCCGCGGAGGAACTGCGCGATTCGGATTCATCGCCGCCGCCGGCAGTCGGGAGGTTGTTGGCGACGGAGACACCTTCCTGGGCCTGGGCGGTATCGGATGAGGACTCGCCCTCCTCGACCGTCTGGGTCGAGCGCACGACCTGGCCGTCGGGGTCGTAGATCTCTTCATTGGTGGTTAGGCGATCGAAGTCGATCTCGGCCGATACTTCGGCGCGGACACCGCCAGGCCCGACCGACCGCTCCAGCAAGCGCTCGACCGTGCGGGCCAGGCGCGCCTCAAAGTTGGCGCGCATTTCCTCCGCATTCAGGGCCGAGAGACTGCCATTGTCGGTGTCGCCGCCGCGGGCGAGCAGATTGCCGCGCGAGTCGACGATCGATATGCGGTTGGGGTCCAATGACGGTACGGCGGTGGCAACGAGATGTTGAATAGCCAGGATCTGGTTGGCCTGGAGACTGCCGCCGCGAAGCTTAACGATAATGGATGCCGTCGGTTCCTGGCGGTCGCGACTGAAAACCTCCCGTTTGGGGAGAACCAAGTGGACGCGGGCAGTCTGGACGCGGGAGAGGGAGGTAATGGTGCGCGAAAGCTCACCCTCCAGCGCCCGCACATGGTTAAGCTGTTGGACGAAACTGGTGCTGCCGAGGCCCTCCGATTGGTCGAATAGCTCGTAGCCGACAGAGCCGCCGTTGGGCAGGCCCTCGGCCGCCATATTCATGCGCAAGCGCAGGACCTGGTCCACGGGCACATAAATCTGAGAGCCGTCGCCGCGAAGCTCGAAAGGGACGTTCAGGCCCTCAAGACGGCTGACGATCTGACCGGAGTCGTCGAGTGCCAGATCGGAATATAAAAGGGTTAACGCGGGCGTCGTCAGCCGCGATGTGAAGAAGATGAAAAAACCCACTAGTCCGACTGCGACGGCGGCCATTGTCGCGAGCCGTACAGGGCCCAGATGGCGCAGGGTTTGCGTTAATGCATTCACTCTGCAGAACTCTCGTAAGGGCCTATGCGCCGGGCCGCGTCCTGCGGCTGGCATCGCGTTGACGCTACGAGGTTGGCAGTGAACAAGGCGTTAAAAAGCCGGCAAAATTTGCCGAGCAAGTGGGTAAAATTTTCCCTATCGGACGAGAGGCGCGCGGAGACTCCTGGAGCGGCGTCAGTCAGCTGCCGTCGTGGGGCGATATTCTTTGAGTCTGGTGACACGAAGCCCACGTTCGCCATGCTCCTCGATGAGGCGCTGCCATGACAAAAACTCCTCCACCGAGAGGGTGTAGCGGCTGCACGCCTCTTCGAGGGAGATCACGCCTTGGCGGACGCCCATGACGACGGCTGCCTTACGTCTCACTACCCAGCGCGTAGTGCCTGGCGGGGGGAGGTCTTTGATGGTCAGGGGCCGGTCTTTGGGCCGCGCAAGCGCGGCGTCCTGCCGGTCGCTGCCGTAATGATGAATCATAATCCCACTTTCTGCCTGAACGTGAGAGCTCAGAGGAAATGCAAAGGTAGCCCCCCTTGACTTAAGAAAGCCCTAAATCGGGGGGGCATCTCATAGAAACGCTCCAGCCGAGGCCAGGGCGCTTTTTCCGTTAATTATCAGTATACTATCGCTTGATTCTGACAAGTTCCTCAAGCATTTCATCGGCGGTTGTAATGATCCGGGTGCTCGCTGTGTAGGCGCGTTGGGTGATGATCATGTTAGTGAACTCTTCACCGAGGTCGACGGTCGAAGATTCCAGGCTCGAGGGAGAGAGTTTGCCGGCCGAGGAGGTGCCCGCCTCGTTCAAGAAATGGTTGCCGGCGCCGGCCGATTCGGACCAGGCATTGCCGCTGACCGGCGACAGGGCGTTCGGTGCCGGGAAGGTGGCGATAGGCAGGCGATAGATGGCGCGGCGGCCACCATTGTCGAACAACGCCGTCACGAGGCCGTTTTCGCCGATTTCGACGGACTGGAAGCGGCCTATGGGGACGCCGTTCTGATTAATGAACGACAATGTAAAATCACCGGCGAACTGGGTCACACCGTCAGCTTGGTTAACGGTGCCCAGATTAAAGGCAATGCTACTGGTGGTGGCGCCGGTAACCCAGTTGGCGGCGGGGACCGAGAGAGCGGTCGGCGTGAAAGATGCCGGGGTGCCGTTACCGCCGAAAACCACCGTATCGACGTTTACCGGAAAACCCAGTGTGGTCGAGGCGGCGCCGTTGTCAGCCCTGGTAATGCCTGTCGCCGCTAGGGTCCAGGTCGCCGGAGACACGACGGTTTTCGCCCACTGCAGGGCCACGTTGTGGGCGATGCCAAGAGAGTCGAAGATCTTCACGGTCATGGTCTGGGTCGCACCGGCCGCGGCGGTGGCGGGTAGGTTCAGGCCGATCTGGGCAGTGGAGGTCGGGGTCGCCGTGCTGGTTAGGCTGCTGACCTGGATAGCCTGAAGACTGGTGAGACTCGTCGGGTCAGGATTGCTGGGGTCGGTGACGCCGTTCTGATCGACATCATAGGAGCCGTCCGGCAGGGTGCCCCAGCCTTGCAGATAATGGCCGCCGTTGTTGACCAAGTAGCCCTGGTTGTCGACGGAGAATTGACCGGCGCGGGTGTAGAGGAAACGGTCTCCCGATCCTGGAACCGCCGCCTCGTTGACCACCAAGAAACCGTTGCCGGTGATGGCAATGTCGGTGGGGTTCTGAGAAGCCTGTAGCAGCCCCTGGCGATCGACGACCTGGAAGGGTTGGGACCGCACGCCGCCCGGCGCGTATTTGGTGGCCAGGGAGGAGGCGGTTACCAGGGTCGAGAAACGGGCGTTGGTATGCTTGTAGCCGATCGTGTTCAGGTTCGAGATGTTGTCGGAGATCATGCCCATCGTGTTGCTGTGGGCATTGAGCGCCGACACGCCCGAAAACATCGCACCATAGATACTCATTTGTGTCCTCCTGACACGTCGCGTGACTTTGGGTTAGCTGGCGGCCGGCGTGATCGATTTCACGTCGCCCAGCAGGACCGGAACGTCGTTGACGACTACGAAAGTCTCGCCGCCGTCATTGATGATTTCTTTCGCCGTGCCGCGGGCGAAGGCCGAAATGTCCTCGATGGCATTGCCGTTTTGGTTCTTGGCGGAAACGACGATGGTGTAGGTACCGTCGTCCATCTGGATGCCTTGACCGTCCTTGCCATCCCACGTCAGATCGGTGCGCCCGGCGGTGGTTTTGGCATCCAACGTGCGCACGACATTGCCGGACTGATCGTGGATGGTGACGGACGCCTCCGACGCAGCGCCGGGAAGGGCATAAGAAATGGTGGCGCTGCCTTCGTTGAGGAAGGCGACGTTCCTGATGATCTCGACGGTCTTGCCGAGGTATTGCACCGCTGTTGCGGCCTCGACCGCCTTGCTGGCCGAGAACAGGTTGTCGAGCTTTTCATTGGACGCGATCTGCTGCTCGAGGCCGCTGAACTGCACGATCTGATTGGTGAATTCGGTCGAGTCCAAAGGCGAAAGGGGATCCTGGTTCTCAAGCTGAGTGGTCAGCATGGTGAGAAAAGTGTCGAAGCTGTCGGCCAATGAGCGTTTTGCGGTCGTGGTTTCGCTCGACGAGCCAGTAAGGGCGGAAATATCTGTCATGATGTGATCTAGACCTCGATATCAACTAGGCCGTCATGGGATGACCGGCTATTGGCGATAGGGGACCCTTCGGCATCGGCGGGACCATCCGCAGAGTCGCCGTTGGTTGCGCCCGCGAACTGGCGTTCATTCTGAGGGCGGTCGCCGGGGTCGGGGGTGGACTGATGCTGGAAAGTAAAGCTGTCCCGGTCGGTCTTGAAACCGGCATCCTCGAGGGCGCGTTGCAAGACACGCGAGTCACGCTCGAGGAAATCCAGGGTTTCGCTTTTCTCGACAGTGATAACGGCTTGAACGTTCTTGTCGCCATCGATCTGCATGCGCACTTCGACGCGGCCAAGCTCCGCCGGCTGCAGGCGCACATGGATGCTATCGGCGCTGGCCTTCAGACCGTTGCGAATGTGGACGGCAATTTGTGCGGCGGGCTGTGATCGCTGTGGCGTGGCGGCCTGATTGGCGGCAGGCCGGCTCGCGGCGGTGACGGATTGGATATCGCCGCTGCGGGCGCCGGCGGTCAGCTGGCTGGTTTGATCGAGCGGGATATTCGTCGTGGGGGTGCTGGCGGCCACAATGGGGGCCGGCGCGGTGGTGGGGGTTGGTGCCGGTACCTTGGGGAGGTTCAGGCTCGGCGCTTCCGGCCGGGCGGTCTGCTGTGGGGACTCTCCGTTGACTGTCGGGCGTTCGGCATTCTGTGCGGTTTGTGCGGGCTGCTCATCGCCGGCGGCAGGAGTCCCGGACGAAGTCTTGTCGGCGCCTGAGGCTTGGAACTGGCCATTGCCTTGCGCCATGGCCTCGTCGCGGCCGGCGCGCAGGCTGGTCTGACCCTCGGTCGACATAGATGGATCGGTGACCGGGCCCTGCTGCGACTGTTGCTTGTCGGTTTGAGTTGCGGCGCGCTGGGACAACGGATTCG
Source organism: Alphaproteobacteria bacterium (assembly GCA_021774445.1). Classification (GTDB taxonomy): domain Bacteria; phylum Pseudomonadota; class Alphaproteobacteria; order UBA6615; family UBA6615; genus SZUA-147. The sequence goes on along the minus strand of JAJFJA010000014.1, from coordinate 18,904 downwards.
CTGCTTGAACGGCGGCCGCTGGTACGGGCGATTGGGCGGCGATGATGACCGTCTCGGTCGCATCGATGTCCAGCGGTGTCGTATCGGTGCCCGTCGGCCCGGCCACCGCAGCGTTTGCCGGCGTGGCAGATCGCTCCGTACCGTCACTCTGGGGAAGCGCGATTTCGGTGGTGCCGAGAGTCGGCGTATCGGTGTCGCCGCTACGCGCCCCGAAGGTGGCTCGGATTTGCCGCTGCTGCCCGAGGAAAGCGAGCTCCGCGGGATTTTTGTCGGCCGTGCTTCGCTCCGGCTCGGTGGTATCGCGTTCCACGGTTTCTTCGGGAGCGATATCGTCGTCGGCCGGATATTCGGCGGCATGGGGTTCGGTGACAGGCGCCAGACTGTCCAACATTTGACCGAAAAGATCGACCCCGGCGCCGGCTAGGGGCGCGCTGGGCGTAGGCTTAGCGGTGGTGGCTCGATCTAGAGCAGAAACTTCCATTCAATGCGCATCCTGCGACTGCCGCGATTTTGCGACGCGTCGGTATACGCAAGCATTGGGCCAACTGGGAAGGTTGGCTGCACGCCTCGGTTTTTTAGTGTTGCCGGTCGCACGGCGCTGATCCGACCGGCGATTGATCGGCAAGGCTTTCCGAGCGGTACGGCAGAACTTGCCGGCCGGATTCTGGCGGGCCGCGAAAAAACAAAACGCGGCACAAAAGGCCGCGTCCGGATAGAAGGTCTGTGGGGCGTGTTTAGGCGGATATGCCGCCGCCGGCAGGTGGGGTGGGCTCGCTGGGAGGCGCGGCCTGGCTGCCTTGCGCGGACTCGAGCAGGCCGGCGGCAACGTTGCGGTTGATGTTCACCAGGACCGTCAGCAGGGCGGGCTTGGGGTCAGCCAAGATCTCCACCGTTCTCTTGTCGATGAAGTTGCATAGATTAAGCATGTTCTGCCTAATCTCCGGCGGCACAGCACATTCGGGCGCCGTCAACTCGGCTTGAAAAATGGTCCAAAGCCGCCAGTTGAGACGGATACATTCGATTATGGCGGCGGGATCGCCGTCTTTCTGGGCGTTGGATATGCGGCGCGCGGCTTCCATCAGCGCGCGTCCCTCGGTCTCCTGAGGCGAGCTGCCGGTTCTGCCTGGCTGTCGGTAACTCGCGGACGCGTTGCTATTCTGCGGCATACGACAGGATCTCGTGCTCGTAATCGATCAACTCGCGGCAGATCTTTAGGGCGTGATAGAGCTCGCTGGCGTTGGACTTGTCGATCAAGCGCTCGATGATCGGCAGGGCACTTGGCACCGCCGCGGCAAAATCAGTGATCAACCGATTGTAATCGCGTAAATGAACCGAGTTGTTCTCCGGAAACATATAGGCGCATTGCAACGACAGATATGCGCGCGACGCGGGCGTGTTAGCCTCAGCAGAGGACAAGATGTCCTTCTGACGGAGGATATGGGCCTGGTTCTCAAAAACGAGACTGGCATCCAGACCGTCATTCTTGATCACGGCGCCATTGACGACCAGCTTCTCGCCCTTGGTCAGGCTCAGTTTGAGCGGCACGACTCTTCACCACGGTTGTTCCAACAATTGCAGTTTGTTCGGTCAAGATTAATAAGCGGTTAACCGAGATTCATGATTAACAAGTCGTTTCGCGGGGGTTTTCCGGTGGGCAAACGCCGTCAGATTGCCTGGGCGGGCGTGCCGACAACGGTTACTCCCGGTGGAATGTCCGAGACCACCGTGGCACCGGCGCCGACGACGGCACCGGTGCCGACGACATGTCCCTCGGTAACGACGGCGCCGGCGCCGATAAGCACGCCCTCACGACACTCGACACCGCCGCAGAGCCGGGCGCCGGGGCCGATAAGCACGCCGTCGGCGATCTCGCAGTCATGGTCGACGCTGGCCGCGGTGTTGAGGATGCAGTGCTGGCCGATCACGGTGCCCGGGTTGACGATCGCCCCAGCCGCCAGTGCCGTCCCACCGCCGATCACGACGTCTGTGGCGACGGTGGTCGCGGGGTGGATCATGGTCGTTAGCCTGGCGCCATGTTCGGCCAGTGTGGTGGCGATCCGGCGTCGCGTTTGGGGGTTTCCCACAGCAATAAGAAAGTCGTGAGCGGCGACGAACGCCGGCTCGCGCAGGCGATCATCGCTACCGAGGTCGGCGATCGGCAGCACATTGTCGCTGTTTGCACTGAGAATGCCGGCGACAGTTCGGCCGGTGAGACCGGCGATATCCAAGATGACCTTGGCATGCCCACCACCGCCAATTAGGACGACAGGGCGTTGCTCTGCATACGTGCTCATGAGGCGGCCGGGAAATCATGGAAGCGCTTGGTGATAAGCTGCTCGCCGAGGGTGATGGAGCGTAAACGGTCGATGATGCGACCGGTTGCGCGACCGTCGCCATAGGGATTTTGCAGGCCGGACAGGGGGGCGCGGAACTGCGGTGCGGCGGCGCGGCGGATGGCGTTGGCAATCGCGGTGGGCTCGACCGGGACGTCGATTACGTTGGCGGCGCGCAGGCGTCCGTCCTGGCGGGTGCCTATGTTGACGACCGGAAGGGCGAAACTGGCCGCTTCGATGATACCGCTGGAAGAGTTGCCGACCATGACGGCGGCGGCTCTCATTAGGGCGAAATAGCTGGCCGTTCCCATGTTTTCGATCATCCAGGCATTGTCGTGGCTGGCGATGAATCGGCCAATTTCGGCCGTGATCGCCTGGCTGCCCGGATCAGCGTTGGGTTGCGTGAAGACACTGGGGTAACCGGCCTCGGCAATTGCGCTCAACGTGGTTTCAGCGAGTTCCTGAGCCGCAATGCCGCTGCGGGTCTCTGGGTGCAGGGTTACCAGTAGGGGCGCGGGATCGAGAAAAATGCCGAAGCGGCGGGTGATCTCGTCGGGATCGAGCGGGGCCAGGGTCGTAAGGTTGTCCAACCCGGGGGCGCCGGACACGGTAACCCGCCAGGGCTCTTCGCCCATTTGACGCAGGCGTTGCGCATAGGCTTCCGCAGCGGCGAAATGCAGGTGACTCAGTTTGGTCAAGGAATGCCGCAACGCGTCGTCCATAGCGCCGAGCGTCAGCTCACCGCCATGGATGTGGGCGAGGGGGATGTTGAAGGGCAGGGTGGCCAAGGCCGCGGCATGCATCTCGAAACGATCGCCGAGCACAAGCAGAATGTCCGGTGGATGTCTGGCCAAGGCCTGAGCCATGCCGGCGGTTCCGTTGCCCATAGCCCGGGCGACGGCAAGCGGTGAGTCGCCGTCCATGGGTACTTCGATACGCTCGGCGATAGGAAAATCCTCCGCCTCGATTTCGCGCACGGTCAAACCGTGTTCCAAGTTGAGATGCATGCCGGTCACGAACAGCAGCAAATCGAGCGCCGGATCTTGCTGAATCGCTCTGAGGATCGGCCGATAGATGCCGAAGTCCGAGCGAGCGACCGTTACGACACCGATGCGACGCATGGTCAGAGATCGCTGGTTTGTTGACGATTACGCCGGCAGCGCAAGACCGGTATCCCGGGTGTAGGCGGCGAGGAAATCGTCTTGTCCAAAACGGCGGCGGTAATTATCGACCTCGCTGGCGATATCGTCCGGACTGCCCTGAAGACTGAAGAAGTTCAGCACATTCTGGCAGAAGGACGCGCTGACGTTGCCCTTGCGACTGAAGCGGCGGAGTATCTCGATGACCTCTTGGACTTTGCCTGCTTCAAGGAGCTGGTTGGCGGCGACGGTCAGGCGCTGCAGTACATCCTCGTCGCGCATATGTTGGATGCCGCGTTGACTGACGACCCGGGCGATCATTTCCATATGCCGCAGCTCCTCAAAGAATGCGTCGTCCAGATCCGACACCGTCGCGTCATAGGCGTGCCGGAATTTCTCATAGAGTTGGATGTCGAGTTCATTGCGGCGTCTTATCTCGTCGATAATCGCTGGGTCGTATGCGTCCTGACTGATCGGGATCACGGAGTGGTTCTGGCGTTGCCGATTCAGAGAAAAGAGCGGCCCGGTTCCGTAGCGCCGCTGCAACAGCAACATGTTTTGTTCGAACCGGCCATGGATGAGTACTAGCGGAATGTGGGCTTCGATGTTGGCGGCGGCTTGGTCCAGGTCTGCCAAAGTCGCGTCGATATTGTTGTCGCAGGTTGCGTCGCGGATGTAGTCGTATGGCGCGCCGTCAAGTTCGCCGATGCCGCAAAGGCGCTTGACCATCCCATTGTTTGATTCGTAGTCGATCGCCAGCCAGTCGCGCAGGCTCAGCCCCTGGCAAGAGCCCCATGCTTCATAGTTGGATAGCACGCGTTCCACCGGGTTGCGCAGGGTGGTGAAATACTCACTTGGGCCGGCGATGTGCCGATGGATGCCAAAATAGAAATGACCCATGTAGAGGCGATAGTCGTCGGCCGCCGCGGCTTTGCGGAAATCTTGATAGGTCTTGGTAACGTCGCCGCGAATGCCGATCTTGAACAAACCACTGGGGCCGAACTCGTCCTCGAACACGCTGATGGTGGCGTTGCCGGCGGTGCGACCATGCTGCAGGAAGATCAGGGTCTTGTCCCGCGGCGGCGCGCCATAGGTCTCGGCCTGTGCCATGGCTGCCAGCCTAACGCGGCGTGAAGCGCAACAAGGTGTCCTTGGAAAACCCCTTGGCGAGGTAGTCGGCGGGGTGCACCCAGTCCTCCATTACCTCGTAGTCGTAACCACATTCGGGCGCGGCGCTGTCGAAGAATTCCAGGGTGTAATACCAATCGTGGAACTGCTTCTGCACGATGCCTTCTTCAATGCGGCTGATGGTGGCGTAGAAACATCCACCCTCGCTAATGTGAGGTTTCAGGTTGTTGAAGATCTGTTTGACGATGTCGGGCGGGCAATGGGTGAATACGGATTGCGCCCAAATGGTATCGAATGTCAGCCCTTTCAGCGGTGCCAGATCGCCAGCGGGGATAACGTGCAGCACCGGACCTTTCTTGAAGAGTTCGTATTTGGCAAGAATCATCCAACCGATACGAATGGACTCCGCCGAAATGTCCACGCCGACATATTTCTGGGGCTGTAGGTAATCGATGATGTGCTTGCCAGCCGACGCGGTGCCGCAGCCATATTCCAGGAAACGGTGCTCGGGCTTCAAGCCGTGGGTCTTGAGGTACTGGAACTGAAAACTCTTGTCGACCTGCTCCCATAGGAGAGGTTGGGCCCGCATAATGTGGTCTTGGCGTTCAGCATAGTAGCGGACATAGCCGGCTTTCTTATCGTCGGCGTATTTGTCGAGAATCGGACGCTCTCTCTCAAGGGCGCCGGTATCAACGACGACCTGTTGGACATCCCAGGATGTGCTCATAAGACCTCCTAAAGGCGCGGACCGGCGGAACGGTCAGTGCTATGAGATAATCGCTAATAATCTATTAACCATGTCGGGCCAAAGTGCTTTTTCGATTGCCGGACTGGAGTTATAGGCATGAGTGTGCGAGCTGCGACGGCCTTCGAGCGCTGTGGCGACGAGGCATTGGAATACGATCCGCTTGCAGCCGAGGCGATTACCTTTCGTTATGATATCGAGCTCGGGTACAAACGCCACCACCTCGCCTGTATGGATAAAGCTCGGCGGGGCGACCTCGGGGCGCTCGACCCGCTTTCGCGCAATGGCTTTGCCCGAATTCCGGTCTTGTCGGCAGCGACGAGTGCAACGCTGGTCGATCGCATAGATCAAGGTGGCGGCGCTTTGAGTCCAAAAGACCTGAGTCGGGCTGAGGTCGACACGCTGTTCGAAGAGATGTTTGCCGGACCGCTGGACACGGCGTTGCGCCGCTTCTTCAATTGTCTGTACGGCGTGTTGTTTGTCGATTTCAGTGTATCGACGCCGGTAACCGATGATGTGCTCACCCGACCTGAAGGCCTTTCCTTCAACTGGCACTGCGATGTCGCGCCGACACCGTATGTGAAACTGCTGGTCTACCTGACAGGCCGGGACGAGCATGACGGTGCGACCGAGTTCCTGGATATGGCGACGACGGCCCACTTTCGTCGGGCTGGATATGTGTATTGCCCAAGGCCCCAGCGCGTTGCGGACTTGACCGAACTGGCGCGCCTTCATGGGATTGGGTTCGTGCCTGAACGTCTCAGTCCGGAACGAGGTGAGGCCGCGGCGTTCTCGCCTGGGCAGGTACTGCACAAGGGTATTCCACCGACGCATGGCAAGCGTGTGCTGATGTCGGTGGGGATTATCCCGGCGCCGGCGGATTGGCGGGCTTTCCTGGCGTCCAATTACGGCTATATGTGCAACGCTGAAATCGGCCAGTTTCCACAAGTCGCGTGATTCGGCTACGCGACTAAGGCTTGTAGTGCGGGGTCTTGACCGAAGCGCGCCTGATATATCGCGGCTTCGGTGGCGAGATCTTCCGGTGAACCGATTTGCTTGATGATCTCGATGGCCTTGAGACAGAAGCTCCGATCCATACAATCCTTTACCGTGAGGCGCCGTAGTACCTGAACCGCGTCGGCGGTGCGGCCGACTTGGAGAAGTTGGTTGAGGCCGGCGGTCAGGCGATCGAGAATTTGCTGCTCGTCCATCATTTGGACGCCGCGCTCCGAGAGGATCGTTGTGAGCATTTTCATGATCCGGACTTCCTCATGGAAATCGTCAGGCAGCGCCGCAAGCTGTTTCAGGAAGCGCTTACGAAACTCTTCGTAAAGTATTCGGTCGAAACGATTCTTCTCATGGATTTTATCGATAACTCGGGACGGATAATTTTCGACCCGGATTGGATGCAGCAGGTGGTTGTGGAACTGCCGGCGAATAGAAAAAAGCGGGCGCGTGCGATAGTGCCGCTGCAGCATGACCGTGCTTTCAATGAGATGGCTATGCAAGAGCACGAGTGCGAAATCGCGCTCGATGGCCGCGATCGCTTGCTGCAGATGGGCCTCCGTTATCGCGAGATCTTCGTCGAGCACCCGATCCTGCAGATAGTCGTATGGCTGACCGTCGTTTTCGCCGACGCCAATGTGCCGTTTGACCATGCCATCGTTGGAGTCGTAGTCGTGATCCAGCCATTGGTCGATGGTGTAACCACGGCCGCGTCCCCACGCTTCATAGTTGGAGAGTGCGCGCTCGACAGGTTCCCTTAGGGTCGTGATGTAGTCGGCGGCGGCTGCCAGGTGGCGGTGGATGCCGTAGCAGAAATGGCCGCCATAGACTTGGTGCCGGTTTGCGCCGGCGGCGGCTAGGAAATCCGAATGGTCTTTGGTTATGTTATCGTAGGCGCCAAGCTTGAAAAAATTCTCGTCGCCGAACTCTTCTTGCAGGATCGCGCAGAGCGCGTTGCCGGCGCTGCGGCCGTGCTGCATGAATATGAGGATCTTGCCGTCAGGCATTCTCGAGCAGGTCACATGGTCCCCGGAATTGCGAGCTTAGCCACGCCCACCACTAGTTCGCGATGGTTAATATCCGCATAACCTTCACGTCCCCTCACGCCGGATAGTCAGTTACCTCGGTTAGGTCATGTAGACGCCGCCGGTCACATTGATTCCCTGTCCGGTCATGAAGCGCGCCGCGTCCGAGGCCAGAAAAACAACCACGTCGGCGACATCCTCGGGCGTTTCGATCCGGCCGAGGGGAGTCTGGTCGATATAGGACTGACGAACCGCGGCGGGTGTGGACCGGGTGAGCTCGGCCTCCCATGCCAATTCCCGCTCCTGCATGAGGGTCTGGACAAACCCCGGACAGACGGCGTTGACGCGAATGCCTTGCGGCGCGACTTCGCGGGCCAGCGCCTGGGTCCAACCGAGAACAGCGAACTTACTGGCCGAGTAATGGGCCAGGAAAGGGGCGCCGACCTTAGCGGCGAGCGAAGCGGTGTTGACGATGGCCCCGGCGATATTGTTTTTCTGGAAATGGCGAACCGCGGTCTGATTGGTGAGAAAGACGCCTTTTGCGTTGATGTTGAAATTGAAATCCCAGTCGTCCTCGCTGAGATCGACAGCGCGTTTCATATTTGAGACGCCGGCATTGGCGTGGACGATGGAAATGGGGCCGATGGCGGCTGCCGCTGCCGTAAAGGCGGACTCTATGGATTGCCGGTCGGTTACGTCGAGCCGGTAGGCCAGCGCCCCCGCACCGATTTCCGCAGCCACAGACCGGGCGCCCGCTTCATCGATATCAGTGACGACGACGCGGGCGCCCTTGGCGGAAAAAGCTTGGGCCGAAGCGCGTCCTATGCCGTTGGCCGCGCCGGTAATCAGGACGATCTGGTCTCTCATAGTCCACTCCTGGTCCCCACGGATCGCGAAAGCTATGTTCGATTGGTAACAAATCTGATTGAAATAGAACACTATTTTGTGCAGAATATCACTTCGTATTTGGAGTGTCGCTTATGAAAGCTGCTCGCAGCGACGATGGTGCGCGTGCCCCCCGGGCGCGTATTTCTGCAGGCGAGCGGCAGAAGTCGATCGTCGAGAGGCTGGGGGCCGCCGGGTTCATCTCAATCTCGGAACTTGGCGGCGCGCTGGGCGTATCGGAAATGACTATCCGGCGGGATCTGGATCTCCTGGCTAGTCAGGGCGCGGTCATCCGCGCCCATGGCGGGGCAATTTCCGTCTCGGGCAGTAAGATACGACGAGTCGACCTGGTTGAGCCCGGGCTCGACGAGCGCATCCAGCGTAACCATGCGGCAAAGATCAAGATTGGCCGGCTGGCCGCAAGCTTGATATCGACGAACCAGACCGTCGCCATCGATATTGGCTCGACGACGCTGTGTCTGGCTCAGGCGCTGATGGACACGGATGTGCGGGTGTTCACAAACAGCCTGAAGATCGCGCTATTGCTGTCGACGGGCGCGCCGCGTGTGTATCTGCCAGGTGGGGAAATTCGCGGCTCCGAACCCTCGATCATCGGCTCTATTACTCAGAAGCAGCTTGAGAGCTTCCGCTTTGATTGGGCGTTCATTGGTGCCGCCAGCATGGCCGACGATGGGATTTACGACTATTCGCTTGAAGATACGGAGATCAAGCAAATCCTCGTCGCGCGCTCGCACAAGAAGGTCGCGCTCGTAGACAGTTCCAAATTCAACAGCATGTCGGTGGTCAAGATCTGCGCGCTGCAAGCGCTTGATCTGCTGGTCACGGATCGATTGCCGACAGGCCATCTCGGCGCTCAACTCAAGGCGGCACGGGTGGATATTCTCGTCGCCGACGAAGATCCTCGACCCAAGGAGACACAATGATTTTCGATTTCCTCGGCGATAAATCGAAAGCGGTGATCGCCATGGCCCATATCGGGGCGCTGCCGGGCTCGCCGCTCTACGATGCCGACGGCGGCATGAACAAGCTGGTCGATGATGTCGTTGGCGATATCGTCGGACTGCAAGCGGGCGGCGTCGACGCCATCATGTTCGGCAACGAAAACGACAGGCCGTACCTGATGCAGGCAACGCCGGAGAGCCTGGCCGCTATGACCGCCGTTGTTTGCGCGGCAAAGGCGGCTCTGCGGTTGCCGTTCGGGGTCAACTATCTATGGGACCCCACTGCCTCGGTCGCTATTGCAGCGGCGACAGGCGCCGCCTTCGTGCGCGAGATCTTCACCGGCGTATTCGCCTCGGACATGGGTGTTTGGGCGCCCGACTGCGCGACACCGGCACGCCTGCGCCGTAATCTTGGTCAGCCGGGCATGAAGTTCCTGTTCAATATCAACGCCGAATTCGCGCATCCGCTGGACCAAAGGCCAATCGAGTTGCGGGCCAAGAGCGCGGTCTTCTCGTCGATGGCGGACGCCATTCTCGTTTCCGGGCCGATCACGGGACAGCCGGCCGATGCCTCAGACCTTCGCAAGGTTGCCGAGGCGGTGACCGAAGTGCCGGTATTTGCCAATACAGGCGTCAATCTTAGCAATGTGGAAGAGGTGATGGCGGTTGCCCAGGGTTGCGTTATCGGCACCCATTTCAAGGTGGATGGCGATACTTGGAACCCTGTCGACGGTGATCGCGTCAAGAGGTTTATGGATGTCGTCAACGCCTTACGATAGGTGCCGCCAGTGACCTGTGCCGTCGGCATCGATATCGGCACCACGTCGACGATCGGGATCCTCATCCGGCCACCCGGCGAGGTGCTGGCGTTGGCATCGCGACCGGTCGCGTTGCATTCGCCACAACCGGGATGGGCGGAGGAGGATCCGGAGGAATGGTGGGTCAATGTCTGTGCCATCGTTCCGGAATTACTCAAAGAGGCGGCCATAACAGCGCAAGAGATCCAGGGGATCGGCGTGACCGGTATGCTGCCGGCAGTGGTGCTGCTGGACGGAGACGGACGGGTGCTGCGGCCCGCCATTCAGCAATCGGACGGCAGGTGCGGCGAGGAAGTGGCCGATCTGCTGGCGGAAATCTCCGAAGCGGATTTCGTCTCGATTGCCGGCAACGGCATCAATCAGCAATTGGTCTCGGCCAAACTCCGTTGGATCGAGAAGCATGAACCCGAGGTTTTCGCGCAAATTGCGACCGTGTTGGGCTCCTATGACTATATCAACTGGCGCCTGACGGGACGCCGCGCCGTCGACCAGAATTGGGCACTTGAGGCGGGTTTCCTGGCCGTGCAGGAAAATGAATTGTCGAGCGCGCTTATCGAGCTTGCCCATGTGCCGCGGTCGGCGATCCCTCCGGTCATCGCGTCGCACGAGGTTTCGGGCGGGTTGACGAGGCAGGCGGCAAAGGCGCTTGGCCTGATGGAGGGGACCGCGGTGGTTGGCGGGGCCGCGGACCATATCGCATCGGCCTATGCGGCGGGAATAACCAAATCAGGCGACGTGTTGCTGAAATTCGGTGGTTCGACCGACATTCTAATCGCCACGGACAAGGTCACGCCCGACCGGCGCATGTTCCTGGATTACCATTTGGTGCCGGGCCTTTACATGCCTAACGGTTGTATGGCTTCGGGCGGGTCGGCGCTCAACTGGTTTGCCGATCATTTCGCTTATGGCGAAATGCCGGCAGCGCAAAGCCAGGGGCTGACGATCCATGCCCACCTCGACAATCTCGCAGCGGAGATTGGCGCGGGTGCCGAGGGCGTTCAGGTCATTCCCTACTTTCTTGGCGAAAAGACGCCGCTGCATGATGCGCAGGCGCGCGGCACCATCACCGGGTTGAGCCTGAACCATCGGCTGGCGCATGTGTGGCGGGCCTTGTTGGAAGGGTTCGGCTACGCCTTTCGGCACCATGTGGCGGTGTTCAACGATATGGGGCATCCAACAACGCGCTACCTTGCCTCCGACGGCGGCGCGCAGTCGCGCTTATGGATGCAGATCGTGTCGGACATATTGCAAGAGCCGGTGCAATTGCTCGATGGGCATCCGGGGTCATGCCTGGGCGCCGCCTGGATGGCGGTGATGGGTGTGGGACTGAGTGACGACTGGGCCGGACCCGAACGCTTCGTCAGTCTGGGCGAGCGGGTCGAGCCAAATAGCGCGCGCGGCGCGTTGTATGACGCGGGCTACGCACGTTTCCGCGCCAGCTACGAGCAGCTTGCCCCTGTCTATCAGGGGAGGCTGCCATGAAAATCGAACTTTGTTTGGGTGCGACGCCCGATGAAATTCATGCCTGACCGCATGCAATAACGAAAACAATCACCAGCACTAGAAAGGGAAGAAAATGAGAACGCAGAAATGGTTGGCTACGGCGCTGTTCGCCGGCGCGGCGAGCGCGATGGTCAGCGGGTCGAGCCTGGCCGGTAGTCTGAACATCATTATCGAAGAAGTGCCGGACTACGACGTCGTCAGGGTGTTGACGGAGAAATTCGCCGCCGAGAATCCGGGCATAGAAGTGACCTTCGACGCCATGCCATTCGACGCCATGCGCGACAAGATCCTGACTTCGGCGCTGGCTTCCTCGGCGACCTATAACGTGATCATCGTCGATAACCCATGGATGGAGGAGTTCGCCAAGGCGGGGTTCCTGACGCCGTTGGACGACTTCATCGCCGCCGACAGCGGCTATGACTTCGAGGACTTTGTCGGGCCGCTGCGCGATATCGGCGTTGTCGAAGGGTCGACCTATGGCGTGCCGTATTACAATTACGCGCTTGGTCTGATCGTTCGCCAGGACATATTCGACGAGCAAGGTATCGCCGTGCCGACGACACTCGATGACTATGTGGATGTCGTCAAGAAACTGACCAACGATGACTTCTATGGCGCCGCCATGCAGCCGCAGAAGGGCTACAAGGTCATGGAGGAATGGAAGAATTGGCTCTATGCGACGGGCGGAGAATTGTTCAACGCCGACGGCGATATCACCATCAACAGCCCAGAAGCCGTGAAGGCGCTGGAGATGTATATCGATGCGTTCAATACTTCGGCACCCGAGGGCTCGGTAAATTGGGGGTTCGATGAGGCATTGCGGGCCGTCGCCTCGGGGCGGGCCGCCACCATGCTGAGCTATAATTGGATGCTACCCGCGCTCAATGCCAAGGGCGGCATGTCGGGCGACCTCGCGGGAAAATTCACCTTGAATGAAGTTCCCGGCGGCAAAGCCGTTCTGGGTAGCTGGTCCTGGTCGATCCCGGCCAATGTCGACGACAAGGATGAAGCCTGGAAATACATTTCCTGGATCACCAGTAAGGCGGTGGCAAAGGACCGGGTTATCGCCGGTGGGGCGCCGGTGCGGACAAGCATCATTTCGGACCCGGAAGTCTGGGAAAAGGGCTTCGGAGAAGACTACTACAAAACCTTGCTCGGCATTCTGGAGGATGCGGCACCGCTATCCTCGGGCACCAGTGCGGAGGAATTGATCGACATCGTCGGCACGGAACTCAGTGCCGCTGTTTCCGGACAGAAGTCGGTACAGCAGGCACTTGACGATGCGGCGAAGGGTGTCGAAAGAGCGCGGTAAACTCGCCACGGACATTCGGATGACGGAGCGCGGCCAGCGATCTCGCTGGCCGCGTGTTTCCCTGGGCAACGGCAGGCGGTCGTGCATTTACGCTTTCGATTGATACTCCCGCTAGCCGCGGCCATGACCGTGATCATGGCCTATCCGCTTGTCTTTTCAGCGTGGATTTCCTTCCATGATTATCGTCTGACACGGCTTCAAGACGTCCGCTTCAGAGGCGTCGAAAATTACGCCTTCATCCTTAGCGACGCGCCCTTTGGGCGGGCCCTGGTAAATACCATGACATTCGTCGCCGGGGCGGTGTCCATAGAACTGGTGCTGGGCCTTGGCCTGGCATTGCTACTGCAAAGACTCGTCCGGTTTCAGAATTTCGCGCGTGCCGTGCTGCTGGCACCGATGTTCATTACGCCCATTGCCGTCGGGCTGATGTTCAGATTTCTGCTCAACTCCGAACTGGGTGTCATCCCCTACTACCTAGCGACCATCGGGGTGGAGATCGCGTGGTTCGACGAACGCCTGGCACTGTTCAGCCTGATGCTGATCGATGCCTGGCAATGGACGCCGTTCATGCTGTTGATGTTCCTCGCAGGGCTGGAAGCGTTGCCCAAAGACCCGTTCGAGGCGGCGAGGGTCGACGGTGCGTCGGCCTGGATAACGTTTTGGAACTTGACGCTGCCGCTGCTAAGGCCGGTCATTCTTGTCGCGCTGATCATTCGTGCACTGGATGCCTTCAAGGTCTTCGAATATGTCTGGGCGATCACCCGAGGAGGCCCGGGCGATGCCACGGAAACGATTCTGTTTCACATCTACAAAACCGGGTTCCGGTTTTTCCGATTGGGCGAAGCCGCGGCGATGGCCTATGTGCTGATCGGTATCCTGATGTTCTTGGTCATCGTCCTCTACACAGCGATGAGGCGGCGATGACAGCGCCGACGCAGGATGGACTTCTGTCTAGGCGGCGGCTGACGCTTGTGGCGATAGAGTTCGTCGTCGCCCTGGCGATCGCCATCGTACTTTTTCCGTTTCTGTGGATTTTCCTGGCATCGATCAAGCCGCCCGAGTTGGTAACGGAACCCAATGTGTGGATGTTCCCGCCCACGGCGGCGAATTGGCACGATGTGCTGCTCGAATCAGACGTGCCCAAGAACATCATCAACAGCTTCGTCGTTTCGGTGGCAACGGTCATCATCGCGCTGGTGACCGGCTGCCCCGCCGCCTATTCCTTCTCGCGCTTCAAGACGGGCTCGGGGACTCGGTTTTCGGTTCTGGCGGCGGAAATGATGCCGCCGGCGATCTTGATCCTGCCGCTCTTTCTGGTGCTGTTCCGGCTGGGACTGATCGATACATTGGCCGCGGTCGTGCTGGCTCATCTGACTTTCGTCGTGCCGGTCGTTACCTGGTTCCTGATTGGGTTTTTCGACGAGATCCCGCGTGAACTCGAGGAACAGGCGATGATCGATGGCTACACGCAGTTTCAAGCGTTCTACAAAGTCATCCTGCCGGTTGTGCGGCCGGGGCTCGCCGCCGCGGCCGTGTTCGGATTCGTACTGTCCTGGAACGACATGTTCTATGCGCTGATCCTGACCGGCGGGGAAAGCAGAACGCTGCCGGTGGCGATTGCGGGTTTCTGGACGTTCCGCGGCATTGATATGGGGAAAATGGCGGTGGCGATTCTGGTGGCGGTGGTGCCGATTCTGATCATCTCCTTTTTCATCCAAAAGCATCTGGTCCGCAGTCTCGGCGGCGGTGCCGTCAAATTCTGAAGGTGTCGGGATGTCCGGTGTTCAACTGAAAAACCTGCGCAAGAGCTTTGGACTGACAGAGGTCCTCAAGGGCATAAACCTGACCGTGGAATCGCGCGAGTTCACGGTGCTGCTCGGCCCATCGGGCTGCGGAAAATCCACCACGCTACGCATGCTTGCCGGGTTGGAGCCGGTCAGCGAGGGTGAGATCTGGATCGGTGATCGAAACGTCACCGATCTGGAACCACGCGACCGGAACATTGCCATGGTCTTTCAGAATTACGCGCTCTATCCCAACATGACCATCGCGCAGAATATGGGGTTTGGGCTGAAGGCCAAGAAAATGCCGCGCGCGGAGATTTCAGCGCGGGTAAACGAGGCCGCGGCGATGCTGAATATCGCAGATTTGCTGGCGCGGCGGCCAAAGGAACTGTCGGGCGGCCAGCAGCAGCGCGTGGCGATTGGCCGGGCGATCGTGCGGGAGCCCAACCTGTTTCTTTTCGATGAACCGTTGAGCAACCTGGATACGAAACTGCGTGTGGAAATGCGCACCGAGTTGCTGCGGCTGCACCGCAGCCTGGACGCGACAACGATTTACGTTACCCACGATCAGGAAGAAGCCATGACAATGGCCAACCGAATTGTGGTGATGAACGGCGGTCAGATCGAACAGATTGGCACGCCGTCGGAGATATACTTCAAGCCCAACAGCCGGATGGTCGCGGGATTCATCGGCAGTCCGGCGATGAATTTTGTCGATGGCCGGGTCGGCGTCGATGGGCTTGAGACCAGTATTGGCCCTGTCGCGCACCCGACAAAGCTGGCTAGTGGCGATGCCGTCATCCTCGGGTTTCGGCCGGACGACCTGTATTTCCCGGACGAGCTAACCGCCTACCAAGCCGCGATGAGCGTGGATTTTACCGCCGAGTTTGTCGAGCTTCTCGGGGCACGGGGTATCGTCACCCTGCGGGCCGCCGGCGCCGAGTTCAAGGGCGTGTTCGAAGAGCGTTTTCTACACCGATTTGCCGAAGGGGCGACCGTGGCGCTGGCCCTGAGCCGCGACCGGCTGCACCTATTTTCGGCGACAAGCGGAGAACGTGTCGGCGGCTGAGACGATGGGAGTGCCATAGAATGCGGGCGTGGGGCACTCACCAGGCCCGCGTTCATTTCCCCCGACACTGTCTCGGTCTATAATGGGCGCCCCCGGCCTAAGGCCAAGGTCTATCATGAGCAATCGCGTTCTCCTTGGGATGTTGACTCCGTCTTCGAACACCGTGCTGGAACCTATAACCGGCGCCATGGTTGCGGGCTTGGCGGAGGTATCGGCCCATTTCGGGCGCTTCCGAGTGACAGAAATATCGATGACTGAGCAAGCCCTGGGCCAGTTCGATGAAGCACCCGTCATGGCGGCGGCGTCCCTTCTGGCCGACGCCCGGGTGGACGTCATCGCCTGGAACGGCACTTCGGCAAGCTGGCTGGGTTTTGAAACCGATGAACGGCTGTGCCATCGCATCAGCCAGGAGACGGGAATTCCCACCACCAGCTCAATTTTGGCCCTCAACGAGATCCTGCGGGTCACGGGGGTCGAGCGGTTGGGGCTGGTGACACCCTACGCGGATGAAATCCAGGCTGCCATACTAGAAAACTATCGTGCTGCCGGCATCGAATGCGTGGCCGAGCGGCATGTGGGTGAGAAGGTCAACTTCAATTTTTCCGAGGTGTCCGAAGATACTATCCGAGGCATGCTGGCCGAGACGGCGGCGGCCCGGCCACAAGCGATTACCACGTTATGCACCAACCTGCGCGGTGCACCGCTGGCCGAGCAGTTCGAGAAGGAAACTGGGATTCCCCTCTACGATTCGATCTCCGTCGTGGTTTGGAAGTCACTCAAGCTGGCCGGCGTCGATCCTGCCCGTGTCGAGCGCTGGGGGCGGCTTTTCACCACAGTCGAATGATCTCGCGGGCAAGAATATCATTGCCTAATTAGATTTTCCGGCCTGCAAGTGCGCCATGCCGACGGGCGGGCGACCCGACGCGTGCAAGCCCCGCAGGGGGCGAATAGGGCGACGATTATTCTGTTGACCTGCCCCATGCGGCCTGTACCATGATTTCAAAATAATTCGAATCACCAATCGGAAAGGGACGAGAACCGGCCCGAATCTGGGGTGATTTCCCCAGGGTGGGTCCGGTTTCGGGGCCGTCCGGCCCGACCGCAGTCGACATTCGAAAAAAAACCGGAAGACCGGGATGCGCGGGCACATTCGTCGACGCATGCGGAGGTTCAGAAGCCGCGCAATATGGAGAGGAGGATTTCGCCATGAGATCACTGCAAGGAATCGTTGCGGCGGCTGTCGCCGGAGCGGCGATGTCGGCCGGTCTGGCCAGCGCCGAACCGGTAAATCTGCGCTTTGTCACACAGTTCGCTGGCACCGATCCGAAGTCGCCTTTGGAGATCGCCTTCGTCGAGGGCCTTAAGGCGAACCCCAATCTCGACCTCACCGTCGATTACCGCGAAATGCAGATTCTGAACGTCAAGGCCGCGGACGGCTTCCGTCTCGTGAAGTCGGGGACATTCGATATGATGTCGGTGCAGGTCGGCGCGGCCTCGCGGGACGAGCCGTTCTTCGAGGGCCTCGACCTTATCGGCGTATCGACCAACATGGCTGACCTTCGTGTCGCCGTGAACGCGTACCGGGATGCCTTCAACGAGCGTTTAGCAGAGAAGTTCAACGCCAAGGCGCTGGCGTTGTGGCCGTTCGGCACGCAAGTATTTTACTGCAACGCGGCGATTGACAGTTTGGACGATCTCAAGGGGCTGAAAATCCGCAGCTTCACCCCCTCGATGTCGGAGCTGCTCAAATTCTTGGGCGCCACGCCGGTTACCCTGCAATTCAGCGAGGTCTACCCGGCGCTCCAGCGCGGGGTCGCAAGCTGCGGCGTGACGTCGCCGACATCGGGTAATGGCGGCAAGTGGCCCGAGGTCACCACCAACCAGCTACCGATTTCAGTGGCGGGTGCCGTGCAAGCCCATATCATCAATCTCGACAAGTGGAACGAGTTCAACGATGCCGAGAAGGCGGTCCTCGAAGAGGAGTTCGGCGGGTTAGAGAACCAGCTCTGGGATGCGGCGATTTCTCTCAACCAGGACGCGATCAATTGTAACACCGGTCGTGAGCCTTGTTCGGGGAAGCACACCAAGTACAACATGGAACTCGTCGCGGTCTCCGCGACCGACGAGGCCAAGATCAAGGACGCCGTGAGCGCTGTGGTCCTGCCGACCTGGGCGCAGAAGTGCGATTCTGTCTATCCCGAGTGCTCAAATATCTGGAACGAGACGGTGGGCGACGCTCGCGGCTTCAAGATCCAGTGACCGGGGATAAGCACCCCAGGTCGGTCCCGCGCAAGCGGGCGTCGGCGGGCCGGCACCGGATCTTGCGGAGGAGCCTCCGCCGTGGGGCGTTGGTTTCTTAAAGGGGGCGAAGAGGTAAGCCGCATCGGAGCACTCCTATGCGGCTACCTCCTTCTTTTCCTGTCCTTGCTCGTCGGCTTCGAGGTGGTGGCCCGTAAGCTATTTGGCTTTTCGCTCCAAGGGGTCGACGAGATCGGCGGTTATATCCTGGCGATCCTAGGAGCAATCGGGTTTTCCTATACCATGCTCCGGCGGGCGCACACGCGTATCGACATATTCGTCGTCCGCCTTGGGCAAAGCACGCAACGCATGCTCAATGTGCTTGCGGCGCTATCGATGGCGGTTTTCGCGGTTTTCATGGCGTGGCGCGGGGGTGCGGCATTCTTCGAGACATTGGAGTACGGAAGCGTCGCTAACTCGCCTCTCGCGACGCCCTTGTGGATTCCGCAGTCGATTTGGTTTGCGGGGCTCGTCCTTTTCGCACTCACCGCGTCGGTGTTGGCGATCTGGGCTGTCTATCTACTGGCGCGGCGGCCCGACGCCGTGAACGAGTATTTTGGTGTCGTCGCACACCAGGAAGATGCGAACGAGGAAGCCCGGCCATGATTGGGCTCGAGCCTATCGCCATCGGGTTCGTCATCATGCTTGGGCTGATGTTTCTCGGGCTGCCGGTCGCCGTGGCGATGTTCGCCACTGCGACCCTTGGCGCAGCACTCTTCGCCGGGCTCCCGACCGTCCTCACATTCGGTAACCTGATGTGGGGGACACTCGAAAATTTCATCCTCGTCGCCATCCCCCTTTACATTCTGCTTGGGGAAATACTACTGCGGAGCGGCGCCACCGAACGGATGTACACGGCCCTCTCATATTGGCTCAACAGGCTCCCCGGCGGGCTCCT
>JAJFJA010000013.1 GCA_021774445.1 Alphaproteobacteria bacterium | reverse complement strand
CGACCCGACGCAAGGTGTTCGAGCATTTACGTACCGGCCCGACGCCGGTGGGAGAACTGGCGGCGGCGTTGCCGGTCAGCCGACCGGCGGTCTCACAACATCTAAGAGTGTTGCGGAAGGCGGGACTGGTGCGTGAGCGGCGGGTCGGGCGGCGGAACTTTTACGATGTCGAGCCGGCAGGGCTCGATGCCCTGCGGCGTTATCTCGAAGAAACATGGTCGCAGGTTCTCGGCGACTTTAAGACGGCGATCGAACGGGAGGATGAGAGGTCATGAGCACGAGCCAAACGATTGCTCCGGTGCGGCTGACGATCGAGGTGAAGCGTCCGTTGGAGCGAACGTTTTCGTTCTATACGGAACATATGGCGGATTGGTGGCCGCTTGCCAGTCATTCGGTGGGCGGGGAAGACGCCGTCCTGTGCGCCATCGAAGGCCGCGTCGGCGGGCGGGTGTTCGAGCGCACCACGTCGGGTGTGGAACATTTGTGGGGGACGGTCCTGGCCTGGGAGCCGCCGCACCGGCTCGTGCATAGCTGGCATCCCGCTCACCCGGGGGTGCGGGAGACCGAGATTTCAGTGACCTTCACGGCGCTGGACAAGGGCACAACCCAGGTGACGCTTGAGCACCGGGGATTCGAGATATTCGCCGACCGGGCCGAGACCATGCGCTCGAACTATGATGAAGGCTGGTCCGTGGTGCTGGGAACTCATTTCAGCGAGGGCATCCGCCGCGCTTGACCGTTTGGGATGGGTCTATGGCGCCCGGGCATAAAGATGGATGCCGTCCGCATCCTGGTCGCGGCGGATTTGGCCGCGCGCGCGCAGTAGGTGCAGATGGGCAAGCGTTTCGGCAATGGCGAATCCGGTCTGATGCTCGTCCAGCGGGCGTCTGAACAGGGTCCGCGCCAAGGTCATCGCGGTCTTCGGAGACGCCATGTCGGCGTGCAAGTCGTCGAGGCGGGCCTGATGGTGAGCCGCGAGCTGTCGCAGGCGGGTGTGCAGGCCATGAAAGGGCTCGTTGTGAGACGGCAGCACGAGGGTCCGGGCCGGCAATTCGAGGAGGCGATCGATAGTGGCCAGAAAGTCGGCAAGGGGGTTGGCTTCCGGTTCCCAGTGGTAGACCCCGACATTCGGCGAAATGCGCGGTATGACTTGGTCGCCGGAGATCAATAGGTCGCGGGTTTCACAATAAAGACAGGCATGTTCAGGGGCGTGGCCCGTGCCGACGATGACGCGCCATATGTCGCCGTTGATGGTGACGGTGTCGCGGTCGCGCAGCCGATGGTAAGCCCGGGGCAGTGGGCTGGTTCGCTCGGCATAAGCGATACCCTGGGCATTGATATGGTTGAGAAAGTCACTTGCGCAGCCGGCGCGCCGAAAGGACGAGACGAGGGCGGCAATCGCGGCGTCCCCGGTGTCGCTCTGGATCATGCGGGCATGCAGCCATTCGGCCTGGGTCATCCACAACTCGACCCCCAGGGTCTCGCTTAACCAGCCGGCCAGCCCGGCGTGATCGGGATGAAAATGGGTAACAATCATACGGCGGACCGGACGGCCCGCGAAACGCTCGTCGAACAAGTGCTGCCAGAGGCCCTTTGTGGTTTCGGTGTTAAGCCCGGTGTCGACTATGGTCCAAGCGTCGCCATCCTCCAGCAGCCACAAATTGATGTGGTCGAGGGCGAAAGGCAGCGGCATGCGGATCCAATGGACACCCGGGACGACTTCCAGCGTGGCGGCGGGGTCCGGCTTGCTGGCGAGCGGATAGCTGAGTTCAGGGTTCATGGGGCCATGGTTCGGGGATGAATATCGAACCGGACCGTAGCAGAACGGCCGGCTCCTGGCTGTGGCCATTTGTCCGACGATCGATACAGGAAGACGGTGAACAAAATGTTGGTGGCGGCGAGATAAAAAGGACGCCGGCGTCGGTGATCCGGCGCCGGCGTCAGGCGTGCATGCAGAGGGTCCGGGTTAGGTTATTTGGGGGAACCAGTCGCTGCCCCGTCCTTCCGGCGTCAAGTCGAACAAATTCCACAGCGGCCAAATGGGATCGGCGTGGCGGGGATGCTGATCCGGGTCGCTGTCGGCATAGAGCAGTTCGGCGTTGTAAGTGTGGTGAATGCCGGCGGCGCTCTTATAGAAGATGTTTAGCGGCGGGATCTGCCGGCCATCGGGGGTCTCGGCCGAGTAATCGGTGTTGTAACCGTTATTGCCGGATGAGAGCAGCCGCAGGTTCTCCCAGCCTCTTTGGTGGGCGAAGTCCCTGATCTTCTGAATCGGCGCCTTGGCGACAACTGCCAGATTGACCCGTTGGGTGACAAAAGGCGCGTTGGCGTTGAGGCTGTCGAGCAACGCCGTGCACATTGGGCAGGGGTCGCCGGATGTGCCGTACATGAAGCTGTAGACAATCAAACTATCCTTGCCGGGCGCGAAGAGGTCGGAGAAGCGGGTTTGCACGACGGTGTCGCGGTCGGTCAGGTCGGCCGCGCCCTCGTCGAAGACATAGTTCTCTTTGATTGGGCCGCCGGGCGGCAGGTTGCGCCGCATGGCCGCGACCGCCTCGACGCGCCGGCGCAGGTCGATTTCGGCCGTGAGCAACGCGTCGCGGGCGGCCCGATAGGCGTCGGACTCGCCGGGGAATCGTTGGGTGTTCGTCATGTTATGTCCTCGAGTTCGCGCTTCGTCAGGCGGCCGCTTGCCCGGGCGGTGGCGGCGGTAGGGTTTGCTTGTAGCTGGCGCGTGCCATCATCGCTTCGCCGGCGTGGTGGATGTTGGTCAGCCCTTCGAGAACCGTCGGCCCCTCCGGCATACCGTGGACGTAAGTCATGATCGGGGCGACATACAGGTCCGCTAGGGTGAGGCTGTCGCCGACGACGAAATCACGGCCGTCATAAGCCGCGTTCAACGCCTCGAGATGACTGCGGCTCTTGTCCACGGACGGCTTGATAACAGCCATGTCGGGCTGGCCTTCCGGGCCGCGGGCGAAGACATATTGCAGGACCCAACCGTGAATCATATCCGTATAAAAATAGTCGGACACGGCGCTGATCCACTGGTCGACCAGAGCCCGCCGTTCGCCGTCTTCAGGCAACAGCGAGGGGCCGGGGAGCGCCCGATCGACATAACGGCAGATGGCACCGGTCTCATAGAGCGTGAAATTGCCGTGGCGCATCGCTGGCACTTTGCCGAATGGGTGCATAGCGAGCAGTTCGGGACTGCCGAACTCAATGGGCTGCAGGTCATAGTCCGCACCTTTTTCGACGCATGTCATGCGGGCGGTGCGGGTATAGGTGCTTTGCGGCGGTCCGTAGATGGTGATGTTCGGCATGGCTATTTTCCTCCTTCGAGTAGGTCCGTGAGGCTTTCAAATGAGCTGCTCCAACCACTGCCATGCAGGTCTCGCTGTTCAATGTTAGGCAGTTTGCGATGGGTAAGAACGAGCTCCGTGCCAATTTCGTGGTCTTGAAATTCGAGGGTTACTTCGCTGTCTTGGGTGATTCCCTCAGCCCAGCTCCAAGAAAAGATCAGCCGCTCGGGCGGGGTGATCTCGATATAGGTGCCGGAAAGTCCAGCGGTGCCGCCATCGGGCATATGCATGGCAAAGCGGTAGTTGCCGCCGACCCGGAGATCGAGCTCGATGATTTCGGTCTTGGTGGCCTTCGGACCAAACCAATTGGCGAGGATCTGGGGGTCGGTAAAGGCGGCAAAAACCCGCCGGGGCGGCGCGCCAAAAACATGTCTGAGATGCAGGATTTCGGCGCCGACAGCAGTGGATTCGGCGGTGGAGCGACTTTCACTCGGCATGGTCTTGGGTCTCCTCGAGATACTTGTCGAGAGCGCTGAAGCTCTCCTGCCAGAATTGGCGGTACTGGGACATCCAGTCCCAGGCGGGCTGTAGGTTTTCCGGCCGCAGCCGGCATAGACGCTGCTGGGCGCGGCGTTCGCGCGTGATCAGCTTGGCGTCTTCCAGCACTTTGAGGTGGCGTGAGATGGCCGGCAGCGAGATGTCAAAGGGTTCGGCGAGTTCGCCGACGGTGGCGTCGCCGGTCGCCAGCCGGGCAAGAATGGCGCGCCGGGTGGGGGCGGAAAGGGCGAGGAACGTGGTGCTAAGGGCTTCTTGCATTTAACATACTCGTTAATTGTTGAGTATGTTAAACACGACCTCGAACAGGGGTCAAGAGCAAGTTGCGCTGCGGTCAGGTGGTCTGGGTGACTTTGCGCAAGTGCCGCGGGGCGTCGGGGTCGAAGCCGCGCGCTTGCGCCAGGCCGGTGACGAAGGGGTAGAAGGCTTGAATGGCGACAATTGGGTCGAGCACCGGATGCAGCGGCGCCGGCAGCGGCAGGGGAATGTCGGCCTTCGTTAAGGCATTTTCGTCATGGGCGGCGAGCAGGATGCGGGCGCCCTTGTCCCGCATCGCCGCGGCCAAGGCCGTCAGGCCCGTCAGGGTTTCATCCTCGGTGGCGAGGATGAGCATCGGATAGCCCGGCGCGACGAGGGACATGGGTCCGTGTTGAACCTCAGCGCTGCTGAAGGGTTCGGCGTGAAGAGCGCAGACTTCCTTTAGTTTCAAGGCGGCTTCCTGGGCGATCGGATAGGTGCGGCCGCGGGCGACGACGAACGTGCTGTCGGCGGCATTCAAGTCCGGCAGGGCCGCAGACCAATCGGCCTCGGCAGCCTCGGCCAGGCGGTCGGGCAGGGCGGCGAAGGCTTGCAGCAGATCTCGGTCCTGGCGCCAGTGGGCGAGCAGCAATGCCGCCAGGGTGATCGTCCCGATGAAGGTTTTGGTCGCCGCGATTGCGGTTTCGGGACCGGCCGCAATGGGGATGGGATGTTCGACCATTTCGGCGAGAGGCGAGTCCGGTGCGTTGACGATTGCGGCGGTCATAGCGCCGGCGGCGCGGGACTGCCGCGTCACCTCCAGGATGTCGGGGCTGGCACCGGATTGGGAAAGGGCGAGTACGAAGGCGCCGGCGGTGCGCAACTCCGCCCGATAAGCGGTAACTACCGATGGGGCCGCCGAGGCGGTGACTAAGCCCAGTCCGGTTTCCAGGAGATAGCGGGCAAAATTGGCCGCATGGTCGGAACTGCCGCGGGCGACGGTCATGGCAAAAGGAGGATCGGCGCGGCGCAGCAGAGCGGCCAGTCGGATGACGTCGTCGGCGTTGCGGAGGCGGTCGGCAACGCGGGCCGGCGCTTGCCGCGTCTCGACCAATATCTGCGGTGTGGTTGTCATGGTTCGGATATGAGGCCTATCAGGTCAATGCCGATTAGCGGAACTCTGCGACTAGTTCGTCGGCGCGGTGGCAGGCGACTGACAAATGGCCCGATTTGGGCGACAACTCGGGCCGTTGTTGTTGGCACAGGTCGACAGCGTAGGGGCAGCGGGTGTGAAAGGCGCAGCCGGCCGGTGGGTCGAGGGGCGACGGCAACTCACCGGTCAGCACAATGCGTTCACGGCGGGATGCCGGATCGAGATGAGGCGTGCTGGCCAGCAAGGCGCGGGTGTAGGGATGTTGGTGGCCGCCGAATATCTCGTCTCGGGTGCCCTGTTCCACGGCGCGGCCGAGATACATGACCATCACTTCATCGGCGATATGGCGGACGACGCTGAGGTCGTGCGAGATGAAGACATAGGCAAGGCCGAATTCGTCCTGTAATTCGAGCAGCAAATTCAGAACCTGGGCTTGAATCGACACATCCAACGCCGAGACCGGCTCGTCGCACACGACCACTTTCGGCCGCAGAATGAGCGCCCGGGCAATGGCGACGCGCTGGCGCTGGCCGCCGGAGAACATGTGAGGATAGCGATCGTGATGCTCGGGCCGCAGGCCGACCTTGGCCATCATCCAGCGGACCCGTTCATCGCGCTCGGCCGGGGTGAGTTTGGCGTTGATAAG
Source organism: Alphaproteobacteria bacterium (assembly GCA_021774445.1). GTDB lineage: Bacteria > Pseudomonadota > Alphaproteobacteria > UBA6615 > UBA6615 > SZUA-147. Next base: position 13,370 of record JAJFJA010000013.1, on the reverse strand, counting down.
CAGGGGTTCGGCGATAATCGTACCGATCTTCTTGCGCGGATTTAGGGACCCGAAGGGGTTCTGGAAAATCATCTGTACGGCTCGGCGGGCCGGGCGTTTTTGGTCCTTGGTAATGGTGGCGAGATCAAGGCCGGTGAGATGCAGGGTGCCGGCGGTCGGCGGCTCGATCATGGTGATCAGTCGTGCCAGAGTCGACTTACCACAGCCGGACTCCCCGACCACGGCCAACGTTTGGCGTTCATGTACGCGGAAGGAAACGCCGTCCAGGGCGCGGACGAGCGCGGTGCCCCGAAAAGCGCCCCGGCCGACACGATAGTGGCGCTTGAGATCCCGGCCCTCCAGCAGAGGGGCGTCGCCGGCAAGCTCCGCCGCCTCGCTCATGTCGGCAACCCGTCGTGGCCAAGCGGTGTGTGACAGCGCACGCGACGGTCCGGGGTGCCGCCGAATGCCGGCTGGGTCGCGTGACAATGGTCGGTGGCGAAACGACAGCGTGGACTCAACAGACAGCCCTGGGGTCGGTCGAACGGTCCCGGTACGACACCGGGGATGGTGTTGAGGGGCTCATGGGCCTTGGCCCGCTCCGGCAATGCATCGAGCAAGGCGGCAGTATAGGGATGGCGCGGTGACTGGAAGATCTCCGGAATCGGGCCGGTCTCGACGACTTGGCCGGCATACATGATGACGACGCGCTGGGCGACTTCGGCGACCACGGCCAGATCGTGGGTAATAAGCAGCAGGGCCATGCCGTGTTCGCGCTGCAAACTAATCAGCAGCTCCATGATCTGGGCTTGGATCGTGACATCGAGCGCGGTGGTGGGTTCGTCGGCGATCAGCAGGCGTGGATTGCAGGCGATGGCCATGGCGATCATCACGCGCTGGTTCATGCCGCCGGAAAGTTGATGGGGGAAATTCGATATGCGGGCGCCGGGATCGGGAATGCCAACCTGGGCGAGCAATTCGACGGTGCGCTCGCGGCGGCTGCGACGGGTGCCGCCGATGTGGATGCGTAGCGCCTCCATGATCTGAAAGCCGACGGTGTAACAAGGGTTGAGGCTGGTCATCGGCTCTTGGAATATCATGGCGATATCCTTGCCGACGATGTGCCGCCGTTCGCGATTCGACAACGCCTTAAGGTCGTTGCCGGCAAAACCGATGCGGGTGGCGGAGACCCGGCCGGGATAGTCGACAAGTCCCATCACGGCGAGTGACGAAACGCTTTTGCCCGATCCGGATTCGCCGACGATGCCGACTACCTCGCCCTCCGCGACGCCGAAACTTACCGTGTCCACAGCGCGGAACGGTCTGGCCACAGTACCGAATTCGACGGTCAGATCCTCGATCTCAAGCACCGGCTCGACCCCTGTTACGTCGCAAGATATTCACGTTTTGAGGCGGGGATCGAGGGCGTCGCGCAGTCCGTCGCCCATGAGATTGAAGGCTAGCACGGTGATCAGAATCGCGACGCCCGGGAAGGTCATGACCCACCACGCGCGACGAATGAATTCGCGGGCGTCGGCCAACATCGTGCCCCATTCGGGTGTCGGCGGTTGGGCGCCGAGGCCGAGGAAGCCGAGGGCGGCGGCGTCGAGGATGGCGGTGGAGAAGCCTAGGGTGGCCTGGACAATGAGGGGCGCCAGGGCGTTGGGCAATATGGTTATGAACATTAGCCTAGCGACGCCAGCACCGCTGACGCGCGAGGCAGTAACATATTCCCGCGACACCTCATTCATCACGGCGGCGCGGGTGATGCGGACATATTGCGGCAGCACGACAATGGCGATGGCCAGCATGGCGTTGACCAGACCGGGGCCGAGGATGGCGACGACGGCTAAGGCCAGCAGGAGGCTGGGCAGGGCCATCATGACGTCGACGACCCGCATGATCAGGTTGTCGATGATGCCGCGAAAATAGCCGGCGAGCATCCCGAGGAAAACCCCGACCGACAGTGATAGGGTGACGACGACGACGCCGATCATCAGCGAGAAGCGCGTGCCATGGATAAGGCGGGACAGTATATCGCGGCCAACGGGGTCGGTGCCGAGGAGGAACCGGGTGCTGCCGCCGTCCTGCCAGGCCGGCGGCGTTAGCAGCGCGTCACGAAATTGGTCGGTCGGTGCGTGTGGGGCGATCTTGTCGGCGAGTAAAGCGATGAAGACCAGGGCGATGATGACGATCAATCCGCCAAGGGCGCCACGATTGGCGCTGAAGCTACTCCAGAATTCGCGTAGCGGGTGCGGTGGCGCCTCTGCCCCACGTTCGGGCGGCATCGGCGCTGCCTGTGCCGGCGCTTGTTCCGCCACGGTCATGCGCTGTCGGTCCCGGAGCCTTTAATCGGCATGACGAATCCTCGGATTAATGACACCGTACAGCACGTCAACCGTGAGATTGACCAGGATGACGGTACTGGCAATCAGCAGGATGCCGCCTTGGATGACCGGGTAGTCGCGGCGGGTAATGGAATCGACCATCCACTTGCCGATCCCAGGCCAAGCGAAGATGGTCTCCGTCAGAATGGCCCCGGCTAGCAGAATGCCGACCTGTAAACCAATGACCGTGACGACCGGGATCAAGGCGTTGCGCAAGGCATGAATGCCGACGACGCCGAACGGGGAGACACCCTTGGCGCGGGCCGTGCGGATGTAGTCGTCGCTCAAGACCTCGATCATCGCCGAGCGCGTCATGCGGGCGATGACGGCCAAGGGGATCGTGCCCAGCACGATCGCCGGCAAGACGAGATGATGCAGGGCCGACGCGAAGGCGCCGCGTTGCCCCGACAACAGGGCATCGATGAGCATGAAGCCGGTGACCTGGTCAAAGAAATAGAGCAGGGATATGCGGCCGGAGACCGGGGTCCAGCCGAGAGTGACCGAAGACAGAAAGATCAGCAGCAGGGCCCACCAGAAAATGGGCATGGAGTAGCCGGTCAGAGCGACGCCCATGGTGACGTGATCGACTGTAGAGCCACGGCGAACGCCGGCGAGAATGCCGAGGGGCAAGCCGACGACTATGGCGAACAGCATGGCCAGGATCGACAGCTCGATGGTCGCCGGAAAACGCGCAAAGAACTCGCCGAGCACGCCGGTGCGGGTGACGATGGATTGACCAAGATCGCCACGGAGGACGTTGGTCATATAGACCAAATATTGCTCAGGTAGAGATTTATCGAGGCCGAACTGGATCTCAAGGGCGGCGCGGCGCTCGTCGCTGACACTGCGTTCGCCGGCGATCAAATCGATCGGGTCGCCGGGAATGAGGTGAATGAGGGTGAATGCGAGAAGGCTGACCCCGATGAAGGTCGGGATAATCAGCAATAGCCGTCTGACAATAAAGGCGGACATGAATGGTTATTATAGCGCGGAGTAAAAATTGGGGCGGACAGAAGCGCTCACTTCCGTCCGCCCCGTTATTTCACGCCGTCAAACCTTAACCTTCAAGGTCGACGCCGTAGAAGATGTGACCGCCAAACGGGTCAATCTTGTAGTTCTTCACTTCCTTGCGAATGGGCTCAAACACGCGTGAATGAGCGATCGTGGCCCATGGCGCTTCCTGTTTGAACACGACCTGGGCATCCTCGTACAGCCGGGTCCGTTCGCTCGGGTCGGAGGTCACCTTGGCGGCTTGGATGAGATCCTCGAAGGGCTGGTGACACCACTGCGCGCGGTTGGAGCCGCCGACGGCATCGCAGCCGAGGAGAACCGCCAGGAAGTTGTCCGGATCGCCATTGTCACCGGTCCAGCCGAGCAGCACGGTGTCGTGCTCACCGTCCTTCGAGCGCTTGAGATACTCGCCCCACTCGAAGCTGACGATCTCCGCCTCAACGCCGATCTCGGCCCAGTCGGCCTGAATGATCTCCGCCATGCGGCGGGCATTCGGGTTGTATGGGCGCTGCACGGGCATGGCCCATACATTGGTCTTGAAGCCATCCGGGAAGCCGGCTTCGGCAAGCAGCGCCTTGGCGGCGTCCGGATCGTAGTCGTAGTCGGTGATGGCGTCGTTATAGGACCAGATCGTCGGCGGGATCGGGTTCTTGGCCGATACGCCGGCGCCCTGGAACACGGCGTCGAGGATGGCCTCTTTGTTGATCGCCATAGTCAGCGCCTGGCGCACACGGGTGTCCGTGTAAGGCTCACGCTGGGTGTTGAAGGCGAGGTAGCCGACGTTCAGGCCTTCCTTCTCCATCAGGTTGATGTTCGGGTCGGCCCGCATGGCGTCCAGGTCAGCCGGATTCGGGAACGGCATGACCTGGCATTCGCCAGCCTGCAATTTGGCGAAACGCACGGAGGGATCCGGCGTGATGGCAAAGACCAGGTCATCGATCGGGGCCCGGCCGAGGAAATAGTCGTCGTTGGCCTTGTAGCGAATGACCGCGTCACGCTGGAACGCGACAAGTTGGAACGGGCCGGTGCCGACTGGGTCGAGGTCGACCTTCTCAGGCGTGCCGGCGGCCAGCATGGTGTCGCCATACTCGGCCGACAAAACCGAGGCGAAGTCCATCGCCAAATTGGCGATAAACGGCGCTTCCGGCTTGCTCAGCTGGAAGCGCACCGTCATGTCATCGACTTTCTCGATGCTGGAGATCAGCGACCCCATGCCCATGCCGTTGAAATACTCATAAGACCCGCCGGACACATTGAAGAACGGATGGTCTTCGAGCCGCTGGCGATCAAACGTGAAGATCACGTCGTCGGCGTTGAAGTCGCGGGTCGGGGTAAAGTTGTCGGTACTGTGAAACTTCACGCCAGGGCGGAGCTTGAAGGTGTAGGTCAAGCCGTCCTCAGAAGTCTCCCAAGATTCGGCCAACGCCGGAATCAGGGTGGTCTCGCCGCGTTCGAACTCGACAAGGCGGTTGTAGATCTGGCGAGAGCTGGCGTCGAAGGTCGTGCCGGCGGTAAACAGGGCCGGATTGAAACCCTCGGGGTTGGCCTCGGAACAGTAAACAAGCGTCTTGGCGTGGGCCGGGCTGGCCGGATTGGCGAGCACGGCGAAACCAGCGACGGCAGAGAGCGCCACGCCAGTCGCGATACCGGTGATACGGTTTCTCATTTGTATTGATCCTCCCCAATGATTGGGTCGTTTGGGTTCATCTTCGCTGGCACGGACATGTGTGAGTCCGATGTCGGCCAGTCGGTGTTGCGGCGAATTATGACCGCAGTGGCGCCTAAGCGAAACATCCTTTTGCGCGAACCGCCGGCCGGTTGTGCACTTTCTGGTATGCACTACCGGGACTGAGCGGGGATCGATGCGTTATCGGTTGGTCGCCGTAACCTTGGGTTTACCGCCAAGGGATAGGTCTGACCCGCCAGGCCTAAAGGCGGCTCGTTAGGAAGTTGATTTGGCGTTCGGTGAGGGCCTCCAACTGATCGGGCTGAAAGCGGGTGGTGTGATCATGGCGCGCCGGTTTGGCCTCCGTTTCGGCGGGCTCCGGGCAGAACGTTGCGCCGAATAAGCTGGCGCCGGAAAAATCCGTGCCACGGAGGTCGGCGCCGAGGAAACTCGACCCCTCGAGGTCGGCGTCGCGAAAGCTGGCGTCGCGGAGGTCGGCGCGGTCGAAATGGGCGTTCGACAAATTGGCCTGGGTGAAATTGGCCGCGTTCAGCAGGGCGCCGCGGAAGTCGGCATCGCGCAACAGCGCGCCGACGGCGTTAAGCCCGCCGAGGCTGATGCCCGGCGCCTGCAGACCAAGCAGGTCCTGGCCGGAAAGGTCGCGACGCTGGATCATAGCCATGATCGCGCGGCGGTCATGTTGGCGCGAGACATAACGCTGTTCGTAAACCGGGTCGGCGTTGTTGTGGTAGCCAGCGTGATCTTCCCACCAGCCGAGACGGTCCTGGGGCAGGAGCTCGATGCGTTCGAGCCATTTGAGGCTTTTGTAGAAGTAGCGCCCCGGCACGATCGTGCGCATGGGACCGCCGTGCTTGACCGCCAACTCAGCGCCGTTTGCGGTGAAGGCGATGAAGGCGCCGAGTTCCAGGGCGTCGGCTAGTGGCAGCGACGTACTGTGATCACGGGCGCTGCGGGCGGTGAAAGAGGCGAAACGTGCGGCCGGCACGGGGCCACACGCGGCGAGCAAATCGGCCAAGGGCAGGCCGGAGAATCTCATGCCCAACTTCGACCAGCGGGTCACGCAGTGGATGTCGGTCGTGAAGTCCCGCTGCGGCAGGGCGCGGAGTTCGGCAAGCGACCAGGTGCGAGGATGGTCGACCAGCCCGTCGATCGTCAGGCTCCAGGGTGCGGGCGAGGGCCGCGGCGCATGTTCCCCGACCAGCGGCCACTTATGGGGCGAGGCGAGCGCCTGGTTTGGCGGTAAGGTGGCGCTGTCGTCGCGTGGCGCCATCAATCGGCTCAACGCAGGGCGTCAAGGTTTACGGTGTCGCTGGCGCCCAGCCACATGGCGAAGGCGCTGTGGTCGGCGATGTCGTCGCCGGTCAAGGGATGGACGAAAATGGTCAGGCCGTCCCGGTTTAGGGCAAGCCAGGGGATCAACCGACCGAACAATTCGGTCGGAAAGGCGACCTGATAACTCCATTGGGGATGGGGGCCGACGGGGCGGTCGTGCCAGCGGCCGAGGGTGGTGTCGAACTCGCGGTCGATCCCGGCACGCAGGGCCTCGGCTTTGGCCTTGGTCTCCGCCTGGTAATAGACATGGGCGTGATAGCCCTGAATGGTGGTCATGGTGGCCCTCAAATCTGACGGACGGCCAGCATAACCTGAGCCGCGGCGGCGGCCAAATAACGGCGCCGATAGGTGCGACCGGGGTCAGGCGTAGACGCCGACAAGAGCGAAGGGCTCGCCGCCCAGCCCCTCCTTGAAGCGGGCGACGCCGGCGGCGCCGGCGTCGTTGATGCCACCGAGGTCGAACCACAACATGCCCTCCCGCTTGAGCTGGCAAGCGGCGTGCCAAAGCAGCAGGTTGTGGGCGCGTAAACGGCGTCCTTCGGAGCCGCTATAGCCGACGAAATAAGTCGCGGAACGCCCATGGCAGACCAGGAGAATGCCGGCGATCCGCTTGCCTGCGTGGGAGGCGATCAGGGTGCGGATCGTGCGGTTGCCGGCGCCGTGGCGAAGCAGGGCCCGGATCATGGCGGGCGAGGGGCCGGTGTAGCCGCGTTCGGCGCGGTCCTGGGCATAGCGCTCAAGCAGCCAGTCGAGATGTTTGGGAGAGTCATCGGCGGTAATCGTCACGCCATGGCGCTCGGCCTGACGGAGTTTGTTGCGCCAGTTGGGTTTCAGCGCCTGGCGCAGTTCGGCCTCGGAGGGCGTGAGGTCGAGCCAGATGGAGGCGTAACCGCGCTGGCGCCGGACAAAGCCGGTGTGACGGAGATTGCGGCGGTTTGCCGGCGTGTCGGGTAATTCAGGATGAAAGACCAAGAAGCGGCCATGGCGCGTGCGGTAACGGCGGCGGATTAGACGCAGCACGAGCTTCAGCATCTCACCAGGGATTTCCGCGTGGACCCAGAGGGGTCCGCGGAGGATGCGACAGATGGAGAAATATTTCAGGAAGGGCGTGATCTGGACTTGGACCAGCCCGATCGGCTTGTCGTGGAAATAGATGAGGCCAAAATCCGCGCGGCCGCCGGCGGTCTCGGCGTGGGCCAAGGCGTAGACGCGCGATTGCGGCAAGGTCGGCTGCTTGCAAGCGCCAAGCATGCGGTCCCATTGGGCGGACGTGCAGTTGTTCCAGTCGATACGGAACGGTGCCAACATGCGGTCTAGCTGCAACCGCCGGATCTCCCAAGGCCAGTGGACTGAGCCGGTTTAGGCTTTCCTGCCGTGAGTCGTCCAGGGTTGGCGGTATGGGGATACGACAAAAAAACCGGGGCCAGGCCCCGGCAAAAGTGTCGATGCGATGATGCCTGTCACCAGCCGGCTTGCCCACGAACCGAAAAAGTCCGCGTGCTGCCGTCATTGGGGACAAGCAGCGCAATAGTAAGTGGGTGATTGCGCCGAAGTAGAATGGGCATTCGCACTAACACTTTGGGCGGCGCGGCCGAGCGGCCCAGATTTGCCGCAGATTTGCCATTGTACGACTCGTGAGAAATCTCCAAGATTTCCGGCGATGAAGATATTTCGCGCAGCCGTCGTGTTGGTAGCGTTGCTGGGTCAGCCGGCGATGGCGGGTTATGACGACGGGCTGGCGGCGTTCAATGCCGGCGATTACCAGCGGGCGCTTGAGGCGTGGCGGGAGTTGGCCGATGAGGGCAACGCCACGGCACAATATTTTTACGGCTTTATGTATAGCAACGGCCTTGGGGTCGCGCGCGACTATGCCGAAGCGGCCGTATGGTACGGGCGGGCGGCTCAGCAGGGGCTGGCGAAAGCCCAGAATAATCTAGGCTATCTGCATGCGAACGGGCTGGGTGTGACGCGCGACGTGGAAGTTGCCGCGCAATGGTACCGCCGGGCAGCGGAACAAGGTGAAGCCAAGGCGCAAAACAACCTGGCGATCCTCTATGCCCGCGGTGAGGGCGTGAATGGCGGCGCGCCCGATCCCATTGCCGCCGTACGGTGGTTCGAAGAGGCGGCCGAACAGGATCTGGCGGATGCGCAGTTCCGTTTGGCGATCATGATCGAGCAAGGACTCGGTACGGAGGCCGACCCCAAGAAGGTGCTTAGCTGGCTGCGGCGGGCCGCCGATTTGGGCCATGCCGGCGCGCAGAACAGTCTTGGCTACCGCTATAGTACCGGGCAGGGGGTGGAGGCCGACCTTACGCTGGCTGCGGCGTGGTTTACCCGGGCGGCCGAACAAGGTGTCGCGGACGCGCAAAATAATCTCGGTGTGATCTTCGCCAACGGTCTCGCCGGGCCGAGGGATTACAAGCAAGCGCATTTGTGGTTCAGCCTGGCGGCGGCGCAAGGCCATGAAGAGGCCAAGGCATCGCGCGATCAGTTGGTGCGGCGGATGAGCGACCGACAGATCGCCGCGGCCGAGCAGTTACTGCTCGACTGGGCGGCGGATGGGTCGCAGCCCATCGTTCCCGCCGCCGGGCGCTAAAGCAGCCTATCCGTCCGTCGCGGCAATCGCTCGTCCCAGTTCTCTCCGGTGCCGATGATCCGGCTCAACCCTTTCGGTGATGTCCGGACCATGGTCCAGGTTGCGCCGCCGGGCGATGCGAATATCTCGATCAGCCCACCGCCACTATCGAGGCCGTTGGCGAGGGGCCGCTCGCGATATCGGCGGTCGAGCATTTCGACTAGCTGAGACCTTGGCATCAGCAGCGCTTCCGCTGCGGCCGAGACAGGCATGGCGGCCTGGCCAATGAACGCGCTGAGCACGAGCGACAGAAAGATAAGACGAAGTCGCGGCGTCCGTGGTTTTGCGTGATGGCGACTCATCATTCGCCTCCTTGCATGGACACACGCCCCTACACCGATAAGTAGTCTTTGTCACTAGATTTGGTAGCGTTCATGGGGGCGATATCAAGATATGTTGATATCCGCGTGTGGAGAAGGTCAGCCGGCGGTGGTGGGCAGCCAAGTGATGATGGTCGGGAAGGCGAACATCAGGGCGATCAAAATGATCTGGGCGACGCAGAAAGGCAGCACACCGGTGTAGATTTTGGCGAGCGGCACGTCGCTTACCATGCCCTTGATGATGAAGACGTTCATGCCGATCGGTGGGGTAATCAAACCAAGTTCGGCGACCATGACGACAATGACACCGAACCAGATTGGATCGAACCCCAAATTTAGGACGATGGGAAAGAAGATCGGCACCGTCAGCAGCACCATCGCCAGGGCGTCGAGGATGGCGCCCATAAGGATGTAGAGCAGCAGGATGATCGCCATGACCAGTACGGCCGGCAGGGCGAGGCCGGTGATCCAGCCGGACATGGCGGATGCCATGTTCGACAGCACCAGCAGGTTGTTCAGCGTAATGGCGCCGATGAGGATGGTGAAGAGCATGGCCGTGGTCCGCACGGTTTCCATCAAGCTGGACACCAACAGCCGCAGGGTCATGCGGCGGCGCAACAGGGCCAACAGGAAGGCGCCGACCGCGCCGACGCCGGCCGCTTCGGTCGGCGTAAAGACACCGAGATAGATGCCGCCGATGACCAAAGTGAACAAGGAGACCATGCCCCAAACATCCTTGAATGCCAGGAGTTTTTGCATGGCGGAGGTCTGTGGTCCGCGCGCGCCGAGTTCCGGCCGCAGACGGGTGACGATGGAGATGGTGGCCATGAAGCCAAAAACGGTGATGACCCCGGGTATGATACCGGCGAGGAAAAGATCACCGATGTTGGTCTCGGTGAGAATGCCATAAAGCGCCAGGATGACGCTGGGCGGGATCAGGATGCCGATGGTTCCGCCGGCCGCGATGGCGCCGGTGGCGAGGCGATCGTCATAGTTGTGGCGCCGCATTTCGGGCATCGCGACCTGGCTCATGGTCGCGGCGGTGGCAATGCTGGAACCGCAAATGGCGGCGAAAGCGCTGCAGCCGCCGATGGTGGCGAGCGCCAAGCCGCCACGACGATGGCCAAGCCAGGTATTGAACGCGCCGTAGAGCTCACGGCTGAGCCCCGAGTTGCTGGCAAAGATGCCCATCAGAACGAAAAGCGGAATGATGCTGAGACTGCTGGTGACCGCGGACTCGAACGCGGTCCGCCCGAGCAGGCGCATGGCTGGTTGCACGCCGATAATAAATGCGGTGCCGGAGAAACCGGCAATTCCCATGGCGAAACCGATGGGAACGCCGACCACCAGCAGGACGAGCATGGCAAGAAAAGCTAAGACACCGATCGTTAGGGGATCCATATGGCCCTAATTATGAGGTTCAGGGTGGTCAGGCATCACCGGCGTCGGCACCAACAAGGCGGCCGGTTCTCGCCAAGAGCTGGCAAATGAGAACGAAGACCATGACGCTGCTGGCGGCGGCCATGACAAAAGCGGCGGGGTAGACGGGGACCTCCCATATTTGGGTGACGAGATTGTTGTCGAAGGTGCGCCGGGCGACGCGCCAAAGCTCCCAAGACAGGAAAAACACGAAGACCGTGCTGACCAGATCCGCAAACACGGCCAAGACGAGGCGGGGTCCCGGCCCGATATTCGTGGTCAGCAGGTCAACGGATATGTGGCCCCGGGAATGGGTCGTCATGGCCATGCCGAGATAGACGATGATGCCCATGAAGAGCTCGGTGGTTTCGACGGCGCCGACGATGGGACTGTTGAACGCGTAGCGGCCAACGACATCGACGAAGGTCATTAGGGTCATGACCGCCAGGACAACGGCACCCAACCAGACGAGCCAGCGACTGGCTCGTCTGGTTGCAGCGTCGATCTGCGACAGCATCCTAGCGGACGTGGCAGTCAGTTCGTGGCGGCATACTTTTCGATCGTCGTCCTGAGATCGCTCAACAGGGCGGCGCCGTCCCAGCCCTCCTTATCGGCTTTTTCGATCCATTCGTCGGCCATGAACGACACTTTCTCGCGCCAAAGTTCGACTTCGTCGGGAGACAGGGTCTGGATGGTGTTGCCGTTGGCCTCGGCTTCGGCGCGGCCCTTTTGGTCCGCCTCGTCCCAGCGACGGCCGATGAATTTGGCGCCGGCTAGACCGCCATATTCACGCAAGATGGCCTGGTGCTCGGGCGACAGTTTGTCGAATTTTGCCGTGTTCATCACCAGGGCGAAGGGCGTGGCGTAGAGGCCACCGGGGACCTCCAGGTGATATTTGACAAGATCCGTCAACTTGAAGCCCGCGATGGCTTCCCAAGGGAACAGCGTGCCGTCGGCAGTGCCGCGCAGCAGTGCTTCGTGTGAATCCGGCGCCGACATGGCGACAGGAACAGCGCCGAGAGCCTCGGACATAGCGACACCGCCGCCGCCGACCCGTAATTTCACGCCGTCGAGGTCATCAAGCTTGGTGACCTCGTCCTTGGTATGAAGCTGGCCGGGGCCGTGAACCCACGCGGTAATCAGGGTGGTGTCGGGGAACTCCTTAGTGCCGACATTACGCTGATACCAATCCCAGGCGGCCTGGCTGCCGACCTCGGCGCTGGGCGATAGGAAAGGTAACTCAGTACCACGCATGATGGTGAACCGGCCGGGCGTATATCCGAGCACCGGATAGGCCATGTCGGCGATGCCGTCCCTGGCGACGTCATACTGTCCCGGCGGCTTGGCGAGCGCGCCGCCGTCGAAGGAAATTACCAGCGAGCCCCCTGACGCCTCGTCGATCTGCGCCGACCAGGCCAACAGGGATTGCGAGAGGTGATGGCCCTCCGGGAGCCAAGTGGACATGCGGAGAGTGACTTTGTCCTGTGCCAGACTCGGTTGGCTTAGGCCGAGGGTGGCGAGGGTCGCGGCGGCGGCGAGCAGGCCCGCTTTGAGGACTCCTGACTGGCGCTTCATTCAGATCTCCCTGAGTAGTTTGTTGCTCTGACTATTGGTTGGTGAAATCCTTCCATTCCTTCAACTATAAAGCAACTGTCGGGTGCGTGCGCGATTGGGGATCGGGCCGAGGGGCCGGCAGATTTATGGTCGGATGGGCCAGGCCTATTGTTTGACGGTGTGGATGCGACCGCGGCCAAGATCAAGTACATAGAGCTCGCCGCTAACGTCTTGGGCAAAGTAGCGGCGGCGGCCGGGTGGCTTGCCAGGGATCTGCCGCGGCGGCGGAATAACCCTTGTGTGCGGTACTGGCCGGCCATGATAATCGGCGCGGCCACCGAGTAGGGAGATGGCGATGATACGCGGGCTTATCTGGCGTGCGGCCGCCCGGCTGGCGGCGGATCCGCGAGTGCGGACGAAGGCGGCTGATCTTCTGGAGCATGAGGTGAAGCCGCGCGCCAAGGCGCTGGGACGGCGGGTGGAGCCAGTGGTCCGGGCGGTGCGCGACGATGTCGGCGAGGCGGCCCGGGAGGCCGATCCGCTCAAAGACCCGGCGCGGTTCGCGGCCGGGTTGAAAGAGCGGCTGGACAAACGCCGCCGCGGTTAGAGACTGCCGCCTTGCCAGGACACCAGATGCGGGGAAGCGTGGATGGATGTTGAGCAGATATTGGCGGATGTTGGCCTGGAACGCGGTCGGCTGAGGGCGGGGGACTTGCCCGTCTACACACCGATAGACGGCAGCGAAATTGCCCGGATTGCCGTCGACGACGCGGCGACGGTCGACGATAAGATCGGTCGCGCCCGGGCCGCGTTCGATGAGTGGCGGCTGGTGCCGGCGCCGCGGCGTGGCGAATTGATCCGATTGTTCGGCGAGGCGCTGCGGACCAACAAGGAGGCGCTAGGGCGGCTGGTAACCCTCGAAGCCGGCAAGATTTTGCAAGAGGGCCTCGGCGAAGTCCAAGAGATGATCGATATCTGCGACTATGCGGTTGGTCTGTCACGGCAACTGCATGGCTTGACCATCGCGTCCGAGCGGCCGGGCCACC
>JAJFJA010000012.1 GCA_021774445.1 Alphaproteobacteria bacterium | reverse complement strand
CTTTCAGGCGGCGCAGCAAGGACGCCATGCGGGGGCCGTTGAGCAAGTCCGGGGGCTGGGCGACGGTCGCGCCGGCGGCGATGAAACAAACGCCGGTCTGGCGGTCCTCGGCGATGATATCCTCGAGCTCGGCATGGCCCTTGAGGTAGTCGGCCAGGCCCTCCAGCGGCTGTAAACCGCGCAAATAACGGCCGACATTGGGATTGCGCAAATCGGTGTCGACGACAATGCAGCGGCGGCCGGTCTCGGCGAACTGGGCGGCCATGGACAAGACGACGGAGGTCTTGCCCTCATTGGGCACCGACGACGCCACCATCACGGTGCGCGGCGCGCCGCCCGGGGTCGACAGCATCAGATTGGTGCGCAAGGTGCGGATGGCCTCGCCATAGATGTAACCGCGCTTGCTGCCGAGATGGCGGAACGGCGGCAGGCGGCAGCCGAGCAGGGTGCCGTTCGGGGTGTTGGGGATCATGCCGAGGGTGGGCATGCCGGTCTCCTGCTCGGTCTGGGCGAGACTGCGGAAGCCGGGATGCATGAACTCGCGCAGCACGGCGAACAAGATGCTGAGCGCGAAGGCGGCGCAGAAGGCGAGGATCACCATGACCTTCTTGCGCGGAAAGAACGGGTTGAGCGGGACGACGGCGAGATCGAGGATCTGGGCGTCGGGGGCCTGCAAGCCGCCGTCCTGAACGCCGGTTTCCTTAAGACGCTGCAGCAAGGTCTGGAACAGGGTGCGGCCGGCGTCGGCCTCGCTCTCCAGGGACCGCAGGGTGACCTCGGCGGCGCTGAGTTTGTTGAGAGTGCCCTGCAAACCGCTGACCTCGGTCTCCAGGGCGCCGACGCGGGCGCGGATGATGTCGCGCTCGTTCTGCAAATTAGCGGCGATCTTGTCGATCTCACCGGCGATGCCAAGGCGCAGATCGGCGAGCTCGGCGGTGGCGAAGATCAGCTTGGGGTGACCGTCGCGATATTGCGAGCGCAGTTCCGCGAGGCGGCGATTGAGATCGACCTCCTGCACCCGCAGGGACTCGACCAGGGACGAGTTGAGCACGGCGGCGGCGGTGACGATATGCTCGGGGTCGACGGTCAGGAGCTGCTGGACCTGCTCATGGCGGGCGGTGGCCTCGGCGAGTTCGGTGCGGGCGCGGCTGAGCTCGGTGCTGAACTGGGCGAGCTGCTGGGCCGGCAAGACCGTGCCGCCGATGGTGGTGAGACCGGAGCTGCGGCGGAACTCCTCGAGTTCGCGGTCGGCGGTGAGGAAACGGGCCTGGGTCTCGCGGACCTGGCGCTCGAGCCACACCGCGGCCTGGCTGGTGGCGACGCCCTTGGCCGAGCTCTGCCCCTCGATATAAAGCGTCGCGGTGGTGTTGGCGGCGGCGGCGGCGAAGAACGGATCGGGCGAGACATACTGGACTTCAATAACGCGGCTGTCGCGCTGGGTACCGACCGAGAGACCACCGATATAGTCACGGACGAGTTGGATTTCGAGCGCCTCGGGCGGAATGTCGAGGGGGACGTCTCGGGCGGGCTCGAGGCCGAGGATTTCGGCCAGGCCCCAGGCCTCGAGCAAGGCCTGGATCTGCTGCCAATAGCCGGAGAAGCTGGCGAGCTGCCGCTGGATGGCCGGCGACTCCCAGGGCAACGCCTGGCCGGCCCAGGGCGGCGGCACCAACGACGCCGACTCGTCGATGGCGACATCCTCGACCGGCGGCAAGGTCGGGTTCCACGCCGGATCGGATATCAGATCGAGGCGGGCGACGGCCAAACGGGCGATCTCACGCGACGCGATGATGCTGGCCTCGGTCTCCAAGGTCTCGCTGTCGGTGGACAAGATACCCTCATCGACCTTGGCGATGTCGACGATGTTGCGGCTGTCGGGCTCGATGACAATAGTCGCCTGGGCGACGAACAGGGGCGTGATCTGCTTGGAAATCAGCGCGGTGGCCACCGTGGCGATCATGGTAATGCCGGCGATGAGATATTTCGCCCGCCGCAGGACGCCAAGGAACCCGCGCAGATCCAGCATGTCGGCGCCGGCCGGCGGGCCGTAACGCGGCGCGCGCATAGCCACATCCGTTCCCGTCGCCGGCGCGGCCGGCTGGGCTAGTGCGGATTGTTCCGGATGTCGGCCGTTCAAGCCCACTGTAAGGCCGCCTCTCAAGTCGTTGGAGCCGCCGAACTTTCTAGTGAATTCTACCGAACCGGGAAACGCGGAGATAGCGTCGGCCGGGTGTCAAAAATGGGTCAGACGCGACCTACACTGATCCGCCGGCGCCGGAGGCCTGAGCGATCTGCGCGGGTGACGTGTGATGATGCCGGGATCGGGCGGGTCGGACCTGCACTCGATGGTGAAGCAGAGCCTGGCGGCGATGTAACGCGAGGCCGGCGCCGACTCCGCTTTTCAAGCCGCTCCTTGTGACCGGTCGACAGCTCGAACACGCGACCCTGCGCCTGGTCCGTGCGTCGGCCTCCTGGCATCGGGTGACAAGGCTGGTGGTGTCGTCGGCGTTCGACGTCAGTCAGCACATGCTGGCGCTGGCCGAGCAACGCTGCACCGGCTTGCCCCAGGTCACGCCGAAGCCATCCAAGGTTGAACACCTCACTGAAGAAGACGATGCCACGGACGACGCCGTAGTTTGCGTCCAAACGCTGCTCTGCGCGCCCGACGTCACTGCACTGATTGAGCTGCTTCGCGTCCTCAAGTAGGCGCCGGCGGCGCTCCACAACGCCTGCGAAAGCCTCACCCGAAAATGCTCGCAGCCTGGGACGTTGGGCGCCGATTATCATAAGCGGCCGGCCTCCCACCGATAGTCACCCATGTTCTGATCGGGCAGAGATGGCGGCGAAGTGCCAGAAGCGGCCATCAGTTCTTTTGGTCTTCGACAAGTTGCTGGACCGTGCTAGAGGATCGCCGACAAACTGGAGATTTTATGTCCCACTAAGTGCGGATGGCGCGATTGCCATCTAATCGAGCGCAATACAGACGAAGCCGCTCCGCGGCCCTGTTCGCTTGTCTGCCCAAATCTTAGCAAAGTGCCCTGACAATTCGTCAGAGGCAGGGATATGAAAGTTACTCAAAACAATGATTAGAAAGTATCGAACTGAAGATACTGATGCCCTTGTCCAAATCTGGCAAAAAGCGAATGCATTCGCACATTCGTTTCTGGCAGACGACTTCGTGGCGCAAGTAGCTCAAGATATGCGTAACATCTACCTTCCGAACGCGGAGACGTGGGTTCTGGAAGAGAATGAAACGCCGCTCGGCTTCATTGCGCTTGTCGGGGATGAGATCGGCGGACTGTTTCTTGAACCGTCCTTTCATGGGCGAGGGTTTGGCAAAGCACTGGCAGACCATGCTGTGGCTCTGCACGGTCCTTTGTGTGTTGAGGTCTTCGAGAAGAATGCGATAGGGAGGCGTTTCTACGACCGTTACGGCTTCGTCGAGACGCAGCGGTTTGTCCATGATGACTCAGGCGAAGTGACCATCAAAATGGCGATGCCGTCGTCCTAGCATCTAAGTTGGAAGGCGTTCTCTCGGGAGCGCCTTCCTGTCTTTGAGGTATCTGCGCTGGCCGATTTGGGTCATCTATCCCCGTGTCCTGGTTGCCCAACACAGGGTGAGTTGAGGCCGGAAAGCCGCCGCAGAACCTCGGGACCTATGAACATCAACGAACTTGCGCCGGACATGGGCCATGCAGGCAACTTCGTGGATATCGTCTGGGCGGTAGAGATCTTCCAACCCGGCAGGTTCGGGTGCAGTTCTCGGAACTCGGGTTTTTTTGTTCGCCTTAGCGCAGATCGACGGTTTGCTGGTCCACCGTCAGACCAATGTCAGCGATGGCCCCATGGACCTTACGGCAGTTCGGCGAGAAGTGGTTCGAATAGAGCCGCATGGCATCCCCTGGAGGTTTGTGCCGCGGAAGACGATGCCTCCAGATTCCCTGCATCGTGCGACACTAGCGCCGTCGGCACCGCGGTAATGAGACGCACCGCAGGGTGGTGTCAACCTTTCACCACCCCTTCCGTCAGCCCCTTGAAGAACAGCTTCTGGGCAAATGTGAAGGCGACGAGGCCCGGCGTGACGACAATGACATAGACCGCCGCAATGCGCGGCCACGCCCACTGTCCCATGCCGCCCTGCGCGGCGGCGAGAACGACCGGCATGGTGCGCACTTCCTGATCATTGGTCAGCGTCGAGCCGAGTAGGAACTCGCCCCAGGCGGTGACGAAATTGACGATGAACACCACCACCAGACCATTCCTCACCAAGGGCAAACCGATGAACCAAAGAGTGCGCCAAGGCCCGGCACCGTCGAGCCGTGCGGACTCCATCACCTCATGCGGTACAAGTTGGAAAACGGCGCGCATGATCAGCACACTGACGGCAAGATTTAGCGTGATGTAAGGCAGGATGAGGCCGCTGGTACTGTTGATCAGGCCCATGAAATCCTGAATCTCATAGATGGAGATAATCGCGACCACCCGGGTCGGAAAATAGAGAGAAAGCAGCAACGCGGTGAAGATGACGACGTTGCCGCGCGTTTTCAGATGAACCAGGGCGTAGCCGGCAAGCACGGCGCAGAAGGTGGTTATGAAAACCGTCGCGCCGGTCACATAGATGCTGTTGAACAGGTTGTTGGACAGAGTGTCAATTTTGTCGATCACGTAGTTGTAATGGGTAAAGTCGAATTTTCGGGGCCACAGCTGGCCGCGCATTGAATCGGGTAAGGATTTGATGGATAGCATCAGAACCCAAGCCAGGGGCGCCAAGATGATCACCATGAATACATTGATGACCCCATGGCGAATGATCACACTGCGATGCCGCGCGAACCATGTCTGCGTTGGTGTGTACGGGGTGGGAAGGGCGGCTTGGATGGACATGGCGTCGTCAACCCCTAGGGCGGAAGATGTAGAGCAGAATGGCGACGAAAAACACCATCACCACGGCGCCGATCATGCCGATGGCCGCTGCGAAGCCCTGCCGCCAAAGGCCAAGGTTGAACGCCTGGTCGTACATGAAGATGGTCCAGGTGTATGTCGGCGACGCCCGGTTAAAGCCGCCGAAGATTAGATACTCGTCGATCACCGCCATCGAGGTACCGAAGCGCAAGACCACAAGAATCATCATAATGGGCGCAAGGCGCGGCAAGGTTACGTGCCAGAACACGTTCCATTCATTGGCTCCGTCGAGGCGAGCTGCTTCCACCATGTCCTTGGGGATCGCCGCCAGTCCGGCGAGGAAAAAGATGGAGTGATAGCCCAAGCCCCACCACACCTCCATGATCGCGATCGACGGCAGGGTCAAATCAGTCCCGCCGAGCCACTGTGGCGCGTTCTGAAATGTGAAGAGTTCAAACACCTCCACTAGGAGGTAGTTGATGGGGCCCACTTGGTAATTATACATCCACTTCCACAGCACGAACACGAGCGTGCTGGGGATGAGTGCCGGGATGAGGAGCACCACCCGATAGAAAGTCGCCAGTCGTGGATGTTGGACTCGGTCGACGAGGATGGCGAGGAGCAAGGGGAAGATGATCGTGCCGGGCAGAAACATCGCCGTGAACAGCGCCGCGCGGCCGAGACTGGCCCACAGCAGCGGGTCGTTGAACGCCGTAATATAGTTGTTGAAGCCAACCCAATTTGCGGGCTCTTTGCTCAGGAACTCGAAATCGGTGAAGCTTATCCAGACCACGCGAAAAATGGGGTAGACCTGATAGCCGACGAAGAATATCAGCGTCGGTATGAGGAAAACCCAGGCGTTGAAATCCAATCGAAGATAAGGCGTCCGAACTGACGACTGCAGTGGTGGCATGCGTGGTGTTCACCCTACCGCAACCGGCCCGCAGCGCTAGCGCGCCGCGGGCCAGGGACGTTTCAGTGCGACCGCGTTCCCGGAAGGAACACGCGCTGTTAGCCGCGATCCATCTCGGCCTTCACCGCATCCACGACGTTCTGCAAAGCGACGCGCGGATCGGATTCCTGGCCGGTGAGATAGGTCTCCCAGACCGGTTGGCCGATTTGGAACTGCGAGAGGCCAAACAGATGGTTGGTGATCGCCTTAGCCCCATCGAGTTGGCCGCGAACCAGGCCCACAAAGTCGAGCATCCAGTCAGGTTTGTTTGCGTCCCAACCGGCGTAGATCGACTTGTAGGGCGGCAACTGCCCCGGTTGTCCGGTTTCGGTTCCGGCGATCGAGTCCTGCCAAATCTGCTGGTCGTAGGTAAGGGCTTGGATATATTCGGCAGCCTGTTCCTTGTTCTGCCCGTGTTTGAACAGCGCACAACCGGTGGTCCAGAATACTGTCGAGCCCTCTCCGCCAGCGAATTTCGGCAGCGGACCCAGATGCAGTTGAGTCGGCTCATCCCAGAATTGGGCCATGCGTAGCGGTGCGTTGAAGTATTTATTGTAGTAGCCGACGCGTTGGGCGGCGAAGGCGATTTCGTCCGGCGTGCCATTAACACCGGCGTCGGAGCCGCCCGCGAGCAGGATGTCGGGATGCGACATGGCCATGATCTTTTTCATCAGCATCAAGGCCTCGACCGCGGCTTCGCTGGTGAAATCGAACAGCCCCTCGGACGTGTAAACGTCGCTGCTCATGCTGTGGGTAAAGGGTGCGAGTGAGCGCCAGCCATGGGCGTCGAACGTCGCGCCAAAGGGCGCGGCGCCGGAATCGACGACCGTCTTGGCGCTGGCCAGGTAGTCGTCCCAGGTCGCCGGTGCGGCGTCTGGTAGTCCGGCCTTGGTTGTGACACCCGAATGCCAGCCCGTGCCGATCACATCCAAAAAGAAGGGCCAGCTGTACAGCTTGCCATTTATGGAGCACTCCTCGCGAATGGAGGGGATCAGATCGTCGAGCACTTCGGCCGGGATGTAGTTGTCCCAGGGTTCGATGACGTCGGCCTCGACCAACGAAGTCATTTCGACGAACGGCGTCTGGCCAACATAGACGTCCCATGTGCTCTCGTTCTTCTTGGACTCAGCGACGAACCGTTCGATACCGAAACCTTGCACCGGGGCGATTTGGTAATTGATGCCAGGGAAGCGCGCGTTGACTTCGGGGATGCCGGGATGAAGGTTTCCAATCCAGTCATAGAAAGTTGGCGTCAACGGACGATCCTGCGCGAGGGCCGTGCCGACGCCGTATTTTGCCGCCACGCCAACGCCCGCCAGGCCGAGGCCCGCGACCATACTGCGTGAGAGGAACTCTCGCCTGTCGATCTGTCCCCACAGCAACTGCCGACGAGCGGCTTGCTGCAGCAAATGTTCCTGTTCCTTGCGTTTGACCACCGGCCTTCTCCCTAGTTGATCTTGGTTTATCAGTTGCCTGAATGCGGTTGAATTTTCTCCCATCGTACCTTAGCGACGTTATTAGCAAACCCCTCTT
>JAJFJA010000011.1 GCA_021774445.1 Alphaproteobacteria bacterium | reverse complement strand
GACGGCCTGCCGGTGACGTTTGCCGATACTGCCGGCTTGCGCGAGAGTGCGGACGATATCGAACAAGAGGGGGTTCGGCGTGCCCGTGCCCACGGCGCCCAAAGTGATCTCCGGATCGTGGTGTTTGACGGGTCGGACCCAAGGGGTGCTGACGCTGTCGCCGGGTTGGCCGGTCCTGGCACGATTGTTGTGGCCAATAAGATGGACCTTGGGACCGCCGCGGCTTCAGGTTCGGGGATTGGGCCCGGGGTCGTGGCTTTGTCGGCCCTGACAGGGGATGGCCTTGATGTCCTGCAGCGGCGGGTTGTCGCGGGTCTTAACTATACCGAGCCGGCTGAAAATAGTGTCCGGCTGACGCGGGCGCGGCACCGGGACGCATTGACCGACTGTCACGGCTGTTTGGCACGGGTCGAGGGGCTTCGGCAGGCTGACCTGGTGGCCGAAGAAGTTCGCCTTGCGGTGCGGACGCTGGGGCGGATATTGGGTGTGGTTGACGTTGAGGATCTGCTCGACATTGTGTTCCGGGATTTTTGTATTGGGAAGTAGTGAGTTTCACGTGAAACATTGTGTCGTTGGATTTGGCGGTATTCGATGAAGGACCGATACGAGGTCATTGTCATTGGCGGCGGGCATGCGGGATGCGAGGCGGCGGCGGCCGCCGCGCGCATGGGCTGTGCCGTGGCTTTGGTTACCCACCGGGTCGATACGATCGGAACGATGTCCTGTAATCCCGCCATTGGTGGCGTGGGGAAAGGCCATCTCGTTCGCGAGATCGATGCCTTGGACGGGGTGATGGGTTTGGCGGCGGACCGGGCGGGTATTCACTTCAAAACACTGAATATGAGTAAGGGGCCGGCAGTTCGGGGGCCGAGGGCACAGGCCGACCGCAAACTCTATCGTGGGGCGGTGCAGGGCATTCTGCGGGCTCAGGCGGGCTTATCGCTGCTCGAAGGGGAGGTGGAGGATATTAGGCCGCGGCAGGGCGATGGATTTTTGTGCGTCGTTTTGGGTTCCGGCGAGGTCCTGCACGGACGGGCCGTGGTCCTGACCACGGGTACCTTCCTTGACGGTCGGATGTATGTCGGGTCGGATGTTTCAGTTGGTGGCCGGGTCGGGTCGGGGTCGGCGATCGCGTTGGCGCAGCGGTTGCGGAGCTTGGGTCTGCCCATGGGGCGGTTAAAGACCGGGACGCCGCCGCGACTGCATCGGGATAGCATCGTCTATGAAGGGTTGGAGGCCCAGTCGGGGGAGGTGCCGCCGACGCCATTTTCGGCCATGACAGCGTCTATCGACAACCCGCAGGTGTCGTGCTTCCTGACCCGTACTAATGCGGCCGTCCATGCGGTTATTCAAGAAAATTTGCGACTGTCCCCGATGTATAGTGGGCTGATCGATGGTGTCGGACCGCGGTACTGTCCGTCGTTGGAAGATAAAGTCGTTCGGTTCGGGGATCGTGATAGTCATCAGATATTTCTGGAGCCGGAAGGTCTTGACAGTGATTTGGTCTATCCGAACGGAATATCGACGGCGATGCCGGTGCACGTGCAAGAGGCGTTTGTGCGCTTGATCCCGGGATTGGCGCAGGTGCGGATTGTCCAACCGGGATATGCGGTCGAGTATGATTTTGTTGATCCGAGGGCGCTGGGGTCGGACCTGGGGCTTCTGGCGATGCCGGGCCTGTACTTAGCGGGTCAGATAAACGGCACCACCGGGTATGAAGAAGCGGCGGCGCAGGGCCTCTATGCCGGGATCAATGCCGCGCTGGCTTGTCGGGGATCAGCGCCGTTCTATCTCGACCGGGCGGATGCCTATATCGGCGTGCTCGTCGATGATCTCGTGAATAAGGGGGTTGTGGAGCCGTACCGAATGTTCACCTCTCGGGCGGAGTATCGCTTGCTGCTGCGTGCCGATAATGCGGATCGGCGTTTGACCCCCCGGGGCTTGGAGGTCGGTTGTATTGGTGATGCCCGGCGTGGGGTTTTCGAGGCGCGCAGCGAGATGCTTTCTCGGGTACGGGCGGACCTGGTGGCGGTGGTGGTCCCGGGTGGCGCGCAGGACGATGGTGAGGGTGTGGGGGCCAGTGGATCTGGGCCGAAATCCGGATTGGAGATCTTGCGCGAGGGGGAGGCCGGGCGGCGCGCCCTGGCACGGGCGGCGCCGTTTGTGGATGCCCTGCCGCCTTGGATACTGGAAACGGTGTCGGCCGATATGCTGTATGAGGGATATCTCAGGCGTCAGGAGGCGGATGTCCGGGCCTATCGTCGGGATGAGACGCTGGAAATTGGTGCGGCGATTGACTATCAGCAGCTTCCGGGCTTGTCCAAAGAAGTGCGGACGGTCCTGGACGCGGGGCGGCCAAGGACCATCGGGCAGGCCGCGCGGCTTTCCGGGGTAACGCCTTCGGCTATCAATGTGTTGCTGCGCTATGTGCGGCGCGAACCCGAGCTGGCCGAATGATTCACGTGAAACGTTGGGTGGGTTTTGCCGGGTCGGACTGGTCTATCAGTCGGTTCCCGGCCTGTCCCAAAATGAACATAGCCCGATTTGGGTACGCCGGAAACGCCTGAACATATCTCGTTCGTATATCTGTGCCCCGACATGGGTCCGGCTGATTCACGTGAAACAAAGCCAAAGGTGCGCGATGGGAAGAGACCCGACCTCCGTTGGTGCGGCGATGTTTGCGGCGGCAATGGGAGATATTGTTTCACGTGAAACGCTCGACCGACTGGCGCTGTATGAGGGCTTGCTGAAGTCTTGGCAAGCACGGGTAAACCTCATTGGACCCTCGACAGTAGAACATATCTGGCATCGGCATTTCCTCGACTCGGCGCAAATTATTCCGCTGCTTCCACCGAAGACGCATACACTTGTCGATATTGGCAGCGGCGCCGGTTTCCCTGGCCTTGTTTTGGCAATTCTTGGTGTACCGGATGTACATCTCGTCGACTCCGATCAAAAGAAGGCCGTCTTTTTGCGCGAAGCGGCACGGTTGACGGAAACACCGGTGTCAATTCACGCCGTAAGAGCGGAATCCCTGGCCGATTTCAGCGCCGATGTTGTCACCGCACGTGCCGTGGCGGCGTTGCCGAAGCTGCTCGAACTCGCGCAAATGCTCCTAAAGCCCGGGGGGACGTGTCTGCTTCATCGAGGTCGCTCTAACGAACAGGAATTGACCGCGACTCGCGAAATCTGGCATATGAACGTTGATTCGTTTCGGAGTCGCACTGACGACTCAGCAGCGATATTGCGGATAGGAGCCTTATCCCGTGCCAGACCTCGCGACCGAGACGACCCTTGCTAGTGTTGGTTATCCCTTCAGGAAGGCCCGAGTCATTGCCGTTGCGAACCAAAAAGGCGGTGTCGGCAAGACGACCACCGCAATTAACTTGGCGACTGCGCTGGCGGCCTGCGACGAACGGGTCCTGATCATCGATCTAGACCCGCAGGGCAATGCGAGCACCGGCCTTGGACTTGACCGGATGCAGCGAACTCGTGGCGGCTCTTATTCCTTGTTGATCGAGGGTGCGACGATCGCCGATGTCGTGGTGGAAACCGATATTCCCGGGTTGGATATCGTGCCGGCGTCGGTCGACCTGGTGGGGGCCGAGCTGGAGCTGGTCAATGAGGGCCAACGCGAGTATCGACTTAGGGCGGCGCTTGATGGCCGGCTTGGGCAATATGACTATGTCCTCATTGATTGCCCGCCGGCCCTTGGCCTGCTGACGCTCAACGCGCTGGTCGCGGCGAATGCCGTAATGGTGCCGGTGCAGTGTGAGTTCTTCGCCTTGGAAGGCCTGAGCCACCTAATGCGGACCCTTCAACGTATCACGCGTGCCTTCAATGCGTCGCTCGAGATACAAGGTCTAGTATTGACCATGTATGATAGACGCAACAAGTTGTGTGGCTCCGTAGAAAACGACGTGAGAGGCTTTTTCGGAGACAAGGTCTATCGCACCGTTATCCCGCGTAATGTGCGGGTCTCGGAAGCCCCCTCGCATGGCAAGCCGATCTTGGTGTATGATACACGCTGTCAAGGCGCGCAGGCCTATATCAAGTTGGCCGGCGAATTGCTGCGCCGGGAACGGCAGCGCACGCAGCGACTGGAGGCGCTAAGAGTATGAGCGAGGATGGGTCCAGCCGTCTCGGGCGCGGCCTTTCGGCCTTGCTCGGCGATGAGGGAGAGGATTATGCGGACCTGGATAAGGTTCGTGACTCCAAATCTGTGCCCATAGAGTTCCTTGAACCGAGCGAGTTTCAGCCTCGGCGGCGCTTTAATCAGGACGATATGGCCGCTTTGGTGTCCTCGGTTAAGGAAAAGGGCATCCTGCAGCCCATTCTGGTGCGCCGACATCCCACGGCCGCCAATCGGTTCGAGATTGTTGCCGGTGAGCGGCGCTGGCGGGCGGCACAGCAGGCACAGCTGTTCGAAGTGCCGGTGATTATCAAGGATTTATCGGACCAAGATACGCTCGAAATCGCGCTGATCGAGAATATTCAACGTGAGAGCCTAACGCCGCTTGAGGAGGCGGAGGGCTATCGGCGGTTAATGGACGAGTTTTCACATACGCAAGACGCGTTGGCGCGGACCGTCGGTAAGAGCCGCAGCCATGTGGCGAACACGTTACGATTATTGGCGCTGCCCGAGGCGGTCAAGTTGATGGTCGATCAGGGAGACTTGACGGCGGGTCATGCCCGGGCCCTTGTCAGCGCAGAAGATCCGGAAACCCTCGCGCAACAAATCGTTCGTCGTGGTCTAAATGTTCGCCAAGCGGAACGATTGGCGCAGAAGGCGAAATCTGGTGACAGGCCGGCACAAATGGCACCGCAGAAGGATGCCGATACGGTTGCGCTTGAAGAGGAGCTTTCGACACTCTTGGGGCTGCGCGTCAATATTCGGTTTAGTGGCGGCGGCGGAACTTTAACGATTGCCTACAAGACCCTGGAACAACTCGATGATGTGCTGCATCGGTTGAATCAAGGCGGCCTGGCGGGTCATGGGAACCGGGCGGCGATTGATGGCGGCAATATAACTGCCGTGACCGAAGACAATGTGGCCGTTAGCGGTGGCGCCGATGACGGCGGGGCGGATAACGGTGGGGATGACGCGATCCTGGCGGAACTCGTGGTGCCGCACGACGATGCCGACCCGAAGGTTGCCGACCCAGGGATTGCCGACGACGCCGGCGATCGGTCGGACGACGGGATCGCCACCGCCGATACGGTCTCGACCTGAGGGCGGTAACCGGGGTTGCGGGAAAGGCCAGGGATTACTTCGTGCTTTGTTGTCGGCGAAGAGCTCTGATTTCGCGCCGTGCTGGCGGGCGCAGCGTGCCAAGTTGGGGTGCGTCGGCAGGCGGCGTCCGCCGGATTGCTTCGCTTACGCGAAAAAAGGTGTCCGCATGGGCAGGCCGGCATCGGAAGACTCATCACCATCATCGCGGTGAGAATCGCCGACGACTAATGCTCACGTGGCGTCGCGGCGGCGGGCGAGCTGAGCGGTTGCGAGCAGGGCGCGGCTGCAGGCGGCGCGCTCGGGCATTCCGGTCGTCTTAACCTGAAGCTCGGCTGCCGTCAGTAGGTCCAGAGCGGCGATCAGACGCGGCACCGACCACAGTCGCAATTGGGCCAAGAAAGTGCTTTGGTGTTTCCAGAACACCGGAGGTTGCAGCTTTTTCATGGCGGCCTCGGCGCTGATACCGGAGTCCAGTGCCGCGGAGGCGCGCAAAAGTCGGTGTGCATGGCGTTGGACACTGCGAATGATGGTTACGGCGGCGGTGTTCTCCTGCCACAGCCTCGCCAGATTTAGCTCTAACCCGCCATAGTCGCCGGAGGCGACCGCGAGGACCAGATCGTCTTGGGTGTGTGCGGCACTGTCGCCGATACAGGCGATGGCGTCGTCGACGTCGATCTCGGATCCGGGACCGGCGTAGAGGGCGACTTTCTCAAGCTCGGCCCGGGTTACGGCGCGGTCGCTGCCGAGATGGTCGGTCAAGTAGGACAACGCCTCGCGATCGGCTCGTACCCGATGTTCCGCCAAGACCGACTCGACGAGCCGGCGTAGGCTGTCTCCCTCGTCGGCATAACAGGGCAGCGCCGCGGCGGCCGCGGCGCTCTCGAAGACTCGGCGCAACTTGGACCGGCCGGCGAGGTTGCCTGCTGATACCAGGAGCAGGCCGTCGCCGGGCCATTGATCGAACAGTTCGCCACACAAGGTTGCGAGTTCGTCGCCGGCATCGCGCAGCAACACGACCTTGCGGCTGCCGGTGAAGGTCAGAGCCGCTAATTCGTCGCTTAGACGGGCCGGGTCGCTGCGGAGGCGGTCGGCGGAAAGCTCAGCAAGGGCGAAAGGGTCGGGCGTCGGCGGCAAGACGGTGTGCAGGAGCGTTGCGATGCGTTCCTGGACCAGGCCGGTATCCGGTCCGTAGACCAAGAACGCCTTGGTGTCCGGACTGGGATGCTTGAGGAAGCCATCGACTTTATTGGCGGCAATTTTCACGGGGCAATGTTATCTCGGCTCCTCCAAGTCAGCCAGGAAGACGGCGACTCGAATGGTGATATCGTCGGCGAGGTCGCGGGCGGCGCGGGCCCGGGCGTCGGTTTCGGCGGCGATGGTCGCGAAATCGGACCGCGAGATGTCATAACTATTGAAAGAACGCACGATACCCGCCAGAACCTCTTCGCCATCTTGACGGGTCAAGGAATAGGCGGCGGTCAGGACCAAGTTGGCTAAAGTCGCGGTGTCATCGCGACGGACGGCGAGATTCTGCCGCGATTCGCTGAGTTCAACGCTAAGGTTGTACTCGCGCCGGACGGCGAGATTCTTGGGATTCATCCGATCCAAAAGTTCGTTCCGCAACAGTTGGCCGGTGCGGTCGCGAATACGTCCGATTTCAATCGCGGCAAGTTCTTGCGTCGTCGCGGGCGCGTCGGCGCGCTCGGCGTATAAGGGCCGGAAGCCGCAGGCCTGAAGTGCCAGAAGCAGGCATATAGCCGCCAGTGCCACTCGTCGATGTCGGCGGCTAGACAACGAGGTTCACCAGGCGATTGGGGACGACTATGGCCCGTTTCAATGGGCGGTCACCGAGGCTGCGAATAACGTTCGGCAGTTGACGGGCGGCCTGTTCCAGGGTCTCGCGCCCGGTGTCTTTGGGCAGGGTCAGCGTGCCGCGCAGTTTGCCGTTAACCTGGACGGCGACGGTCACTTCGTCCTCAGCCAGCAGAGTGGGGTCGATTTCGGGCCAAGCGGTGTCGACCAACATCCGGCGGTGGCCGAGGCGCTCCCACATTTCTTCCGCAAGATGGGGCGTCATGGGCGCAATCAGCCGCGCGAGAACCTCCAACGCCTCACGCCGGGCCCAAGCGTCGCCGGGGTCATCCTGCGCCGTCGTAAATCCGGCGATGACGTTGGTCAGTTCGTAGATGCGGGCGACCGCACGGTTGAAGTGGAAGTCCTCGATATCCTCGGTTATGGCGCCGATGGTTTTATGAACGTTCCGTCGTAACGCCAGGGCCGGATCGGAAAACACGGCGGGGGGCGGCGATTGGGGCGGCGGCAACCGGTCGAGAGCCGTGTCGACCAGCCGAGCCACACGATTGACATGGCGGAACGCGCCCTGAACACCGTCATCGGTCCACTCCATATCGCGGTCAGGCGGGCTGTCGGATAGAATGAACCAGCGCGCGGTGTCGGCGCCGTAAGACTCGATGACGTCGGAGGGATCCACGACGTTCTTCTTGGACTTCGACATCTTTTCAACGCGGCCGATGGTGACGGCGCGGCCATCGCCGATATGGCGGAAGCTGCCGTCAGGTTCGCGAGCGACATCGACGGGCTCGATCCACTCGCCGGCGTCATCGGCGAATGTCGCATGGTTGATCATGCCTTGGGTGAACAGACCGGCGAAAGGTTCGTCCAGATCCAAATAACCGCAGCGCTGCATGGCGCGCATATAGAAACGGGAGTAGAGGAGATGAAGGATGGCGTGCTCGACGCCGCCAATATACTGGTCGACGGGCAGCCAATAGGCGACCGCGTCCCGATCGACCGGCGTTGCCGCGCGGGGGGCGCAAAACCGCGCGAAATACCAAGACGAGTCGATGAAAGTGTCGAAGGTGTCGGTGTCGCGCTCGGCCGCCTTCCCGCAGGTCGGACAGGCCACGTGTTTCCATGTGGGATGATGCTCGAGCGGATTGCCGTGACGGGTGAAATCCACGTCTTCAGGTAAAGTTACCGGCAGGTCGTTCTGCGGCACGGGAACGGCGCCACAACTGGGACAATGGATGATCGGGATAGGGCAGCCCCAGTAGCGCTGGCGCGAAACGCCCCAATCGCGCAGTCGGTAGTTGACCGCGCCAATGCCGGA
Organism: Alphaproteobacteria bacterium; assembly: GCA_021774445.1. Classification (GTDB taxonomy): domain Bacteria; phylum Pseudomonadota; class Alphaproteobacteria; order UBA6615; family UBA6615; genus SZUA-147. The sequence continues at coordinate 4,822 of JAJFJA010000011.1, read as the reverse complement.
ATTGGTCGCTTGCAAGCGGTCGATGATGGCTTGTTTCGCTTCCGTAACACTTAGGCCGTCGAGGAACTGGGAGTTCGCCAGGCGGCCGTCGCCAATATAAGGGGCGTCGGTAATAACAAAGTCGGCCGGCGCCGCACCTTCGGGGATGACGACCGGCCGGACCGGCAAATCATAGGCGCGGGCGAATTCCAAATCGCGCTGGTCATGGGCTGGGCAGCCAAAGATGGCGCCGGTGCCGTAGCCCATCAGGACAAAATTGGCGATATAGACGGGGAGGGTGATATTCGGATCGAACGGATGGAGAACGCGTAGGCCGGTGTCGATGCCTTTCTTCTCGGCCCGTTCGATGGCCTCTTCACTGGTGCCCAGCCGGCGGCACTCGGCGATAAAGGCCGTGAGATCAGCCTGCGTCCTGGCCAATTCTTCCGCCAGGGGATGGTCCGGCGCCAAGGCGCAGAAACTGGCGCCAAAAAGCGTGTCCGGGCGCGTGGTATAGACCCGCAAGCTGTCGTCGCCGCGGCCGACGACAGCGAATTCAACATAGGCGCCTTCAGAGCGGCCGATCCAATTCTCCTGCATGAGCCTGACCTTGCGCGGCCAACGCGTCAGTCGTTCGAGGCCGGCGAGCAGATCGTCATTGTAGGCGGTGATACGCAGGAACCATTGCGCTAGCTTGCGGCGCTCGATGGGGGCACCGGAGCGCCAACCCTTGCCGTCGATGACTTGTTCATTGGCGAGCACGGTATGGTCGACCGGATCCCAATTGACCCACTCCTCGCGGCGATAGGCGAGATCTGCGGCAAGAAAATCGAGGAAGATCTTCTGCTCGTGGACATAATACTCGGGATGGCAGGTGGCGATCTCGCGGCTCCAGTCGATCGACAGGCCCATGGATTTGAGCTGCGAGCGCATGGCGTCGATATTGCGGTAGGTCCACTCCGCCGGGTGCACCTGTTTTTCCTTGGCAGCATTCTCGGCCGGTAATCCAAATGCATCCCACCCCATGGGGTGAAGCACGTTAAATCCGCGGGCCCGTTTGTAGCGGGCAACCAAATCGCCGAGGGCGTAGTTGCGCACATGGCCCATGTGGATCCGGCCTGACGGGTACGGAAACATTTCGAGAACGTAATATTTTGGTCGCGCCGGATCTTCGGTGGCCGCAAATGCCTGCTGCTCGTCCCAGCGGGCCCGCCATTTCTGCTCGGTGGTCTTGGGGTTGTAGCGGGCCATGGGTGCGCCGATTATCTTATGCCTGTCAGAGGCTTGGGAATACGAGTTCGACTCGGTTAGGAGGCCCGGTAACGCTTATTGAGCGCTGGCAATGCGTAGTTGCCGGGCCCCGGTAAGGATCGCATCTTCGAGGCGTGTCGTCGTGCCGTCATCAACCGCTGCGTCGATCCAGGACCCATCGCCATCCCGGACCTGTTTGAAGACCCCGGCGCGAATGCCGTCGGAGCGCAGCGCCGTGCCGAGAATGAACACCGTTATCTTGAAGCGCTCGCTTGGACTTTCCGGCGGGCTGTACCAATCGGAGATAATGACACCGCCGAAGGGGTCAGCCGACGCGAGGGGCATGAAAGCAAGGGCGTCCAAAGAGGCGCGCCACAGGAAGCCATTGACCCCGATGCCGGCGCTGCCACCGCCTTCATTGCGGCTCGACCTACCGGGGGTAAAGGTCAGGAAATCTTCGCCGAAGATCTTACCACCGCTGCGATCGCGGGCTTCTTCGGTGGTCAGCGGCTCCGGTTTGACCGATTCGACCGGTACATTGCCGCACGCGGAGAGCAGCAGCAGACCGACCGCAGACAGGACTAAGTGATGGCTTTGCATGGCCGGATTATGGTCAGGGTGAACGCGTTGTGCCAGGGAAAATTACGGGTGTCGTCCGTTAGACGAGGACGGGTCCGCACAAAAGAAAAGGGCGGTGGCCGAAGCCACCGCCCTGATAACTGCAACCGTACGGGTGTTAGAAGGATGCTTGTACCGAAAGAACAGCAGTCGAGCCTTCGTTGTCCGTCGCGGTACCGGCGTTATCGACATCGATGAAGTTGTAGTCACCCTTGATGTCGAGGCCAGGTGCGAAGTTGTAAGTGAAGCTGATCGAGTAGATGTCGACCTCACTCTCACCATTACCGGTGGTGTTGTCGTTTTGGCCAAAGAACGCGCCTGCGGACACCGCCCACGGGCCGGTCTTGTAGGATGCGGCAACATCCCACCAACCGCCTGCGTCAGCACCAGCCAGCGCATTGGCCTTGGTAATATTGGTATCACCAAAGTCGACGTAACCGCCGCCGACCGAGAAACCGGCGAAGTCGACTTTCGCGCCGACGCCGAAGATCTCGGTGTCTTCTCTGACCGCCTCGTCCTCGGCGTCACCAAATTCCCCGAAACCAGCGATCGTCACAGTGACGTCACTGAAGGTCTGGGAGTAGTTGGCGCCGAAAGAGACGATGTTCTCAGAGTTGGTGCTGCCGGCGGAATCGGTCGTGATATTACTACCGATCGCACCGCTATCCGGTGTCCAGGACACGCCGGCCTGGAAACCAGCCACGCGCGGGGTGAAGTAGATGGCCTTCGGCGCATCACCCGTTACGTTGGTACCCGGGCCGGTGCGAGCCGCAGCACCGAAGTTGAAATGGCGACCGGTCGGGCCGTCGAAGCCGCCGCGACCGACCATAACGTCGGCACCGTCAACGAACACACGATCCGCCGCACCATCCTGATCACCGAGCTCAACACGGCCAAAGTCACCGGCAAGGAATACCCAAGCCTCGTCAGCGTTCTGGGTGTCGTTCGGCTGAGTCTGGATCTCAATCGAGAGACCATAATCAATGCCGGCATCCGATGTGGCCTTCGCGTTGAATGCTACTTCGGATTCATCAGTGGTGAAGCTGTAACCACGGCTGTTGGTGTCGATATCGGCGTCACCGGCCGCGACGGTAAAGCGAACAGTACCCGAGATGGATACTTCCAGGTTGTCGCCAACCGTCGGTGTGCCTGCGACAGCAGAGGTCGCGAGCAGCGAAGCGCCGGCCAACGCAGTACTAGCTAGAAGGGCCTTCTTCATGGTGTTGTAACCTCCAGATCCGGACTTCCGTCCACGTTTCCCTCTCTATAACCCCGTCGCCACGCCGCAAGAGAACCGCGGTCGCTTAGCCTTCTCCGACGAAGCCTTGATGCATAAGACCCCGGATTCATTGGTTTCGCAACACTCCGGTGGCAGCTATGCAACGTTTGTCTATGCTCGTGATAAAAGTGTCACAGCCCCTATTGCGCTGTATGCCGCCTTGTCTTTCACGGGTATCTGATTGCCTGGCAGTTCGGAAACAGAGCGCCTCCGAATAGTTGCGCCGGGCCGCGCGGAAGGATCAAGATTACTAGAATGATGCATACGCTTAAGGAGACGAATACTGATTCCGCGTCGAGGCGGGATTGGCGAGAGCGGCGGGGGGCGCTCGAACAAGGCAAGGCGAAGCATACGCCGGTTCGGGTCTATCGCCGCCGCTACCTCGTGCTGTTCAACGTGCTGGTGGAAATCTTCGGGGTGGTGCTGCGCGCCATCGGCCTGTTCGAACGGGGGCGCAGAAATGCGCTGGCGATCAGGCTGAATGAAATGACGATCGAGATTCCGAACTTGCCGACGGCTTTCGACGGTTTTCGCGTGATGCAACTTAGCGACCTGCATCTGGATGCGTTGCCCGGCCTGCGCGAGGCGATTTGCCGGCTGATCGAACCGGTTGCCGCCGATCTGTGCGTGTTGACCGGGGACTATTGCGACCAAGTCACGGCCCCGGTCGCGCGGATCCTGCCCGACATGCAGGTGGTTTTGCAGGCGATATCGAGCAAACATGGCGTCTTGGCGATCCTCGGCAATCATGACCGGGCCGAGACGGTGGATGAATTCGAACGGCTGGGGGTGAGGTTCCTGGTAAACGAGACCTGCAGCGTGCGGCAGGATGGTGCCGAACTGCACATCATCGGCACCGACGACGTGCATTATTTTTATACCGACATGGCACGAGAGGCCCTGGCGGCGGCGCCCGAGGGTTGCAAGATTGCGTTGGTGCACTCAGCGGAGCTGGCGGATGTGGCGGCGGATTGCGGCGTCAGTCTGTATCTTGCCGGCCATACCCATGGCGGCCAAGTCAGCCTGCCGGGTGGGGTGCCGATCTTTACCCATCTGACCCGATTTCGGCGTTATGCCCGGGGTGTATGGCGGCACGGCGCGATGATCGGGTACACCAGCGCGGGTGCCGGGGTGTCCGGGCTGCCGGTGCGGTTCAATACGCGCGGCGAAGTCGCCCTGATTACGTTGCGGGTCGCCAAGTCCGGGGGGCGGGCCCGCAAGCGGGCGGCGTCCTAGGCTGCGGCGAGCGTGCCGGTTTTTGCCGCGACCTGGGGGGTTTCGGGGGCGTTGCGGAGGACGTAACCACGGCCCCAAACGGTCTCGATATAATTGAGGCCATCCGGCGAGGCATTGGCGAGCTTTTTGCGCAGCTTACAGACGAAAACGTCGATGATCTTGAGTTCGGGCTCGTCCATGCCGCCATAGAGATGGTTGAGGAACATGTCCTTGGTCAGGGTGGTGCCCTTGCGCAAAGACAGCAGCTCGAGGATGCCATACTCCTTGCCGGTGAGATGAACCGGGGTGCCGGCGACCTCAACGGTGCGGGCATCGAGGTTCACGGTCAGCTTGTCGGTGCGGATGATGGAATCGGAGTGACCCTTGGAACGGCGGACGATGGCCTGGACCCGGGCGATGAGCTCGCGCTTGTCAAAAGGCTTGGTGAGATAATCGTCGGCGCCGATGCCCAGCCCCTTG
>JAJFJA010000002.1 GCA_021774445.1 Alphaproteobacteria bacterium | reverse complement strand
GCCACCATCGACGGGGTCGGTACGCTGACGGTCCGTGCGCCGGGTAACGTCAAGGCGAAACCCGGGGAGACCGTCGGCTTGCGCTTCGCCGACCAGCGCATGCATTTGTTCGGTGCCGACCGCATGGCGATCCGCCATTGATCGGCTCCCGTGCGGAGACTGGCAACGCGGCTAGCGGATCGGGATTTCACTATGGGCTCCGAATGCGGCATCGCTGATATCGCGATCTTCCCGTCGGTGCGGGGCTTGGGCGGCCTCTGCCGGACTCGGAAACGATCGCGGTTGCACGCGCGGCCACCGGTCATGGCTCGGCCCGACGGCTGCGTCGGCCGTCCGGACAGCCGGCGTGGCCCGACCGTTTGCGGCACTGGTTAGCCGGTGTCTTCGGGCATCCCGGATACCGCCGGACCGCCGCATTGGGACGTCAGCAAATCCGCCGTCACCGCCTCGGGCGGGATGGTCGCCGCGCAGAATTGGCTCGCCGCCCGGGCCGGCGCCGATATTTTGGCGCACGGTGGCAACGCCGTTGATGCCGGGATAGCCACCGCATTTGCCCTCGGGGTTGCCGAGCCCTGGCTCAGCGGCATCGGTGGCTGCGGCTTCATGCTGATCTACCGGGCCGCGGACAAGCGCGTTTTCGCCGTCGACTTCGGTACGGTCTCACCCCGGCACCTAGATCCCACCGACTACCCCATGGTCGGCGATTGGTCGGCGGACTGGTTCCACTGGCCCCGCGTCCTCGACGATCGCAACTTGCTCGGTTACCCCTCGATCTGCGTTCCCGGCACGGTTGCCGGCCTTGGTCTCGCCCATGAGAAATTTGCCCGCCTGTCCTGGGGCGACCTTATGCGGCCGGCGATTGCTCTGGCCGAGCAAGGTCTGCTCGTCGATTGGTATACCGTGCTTTGCATCGCCCTCGATGCCGGCGACCTCGCGCGCTTTCCGGCCACGCGAGAAATTTTCTTGCCCCAAGGCAGCCCGCCCAGATGCAGCGATGGGTCTGGTCGCGGCAGTTATCTGCCGATGGGTGGGTTGCCGGTGACACTACGGCGTTTGGCTGAGCACGGACCCCGCGAATTCTACGAGGGCCAGGTCGCCGCCGACCTCATAGCCGACTTGCAGGCCGGTGGTTCACCGCTCGACGCGGCCGATTTGGCCGCCTACCAGGCCAGACTTGTCGAGCCGCTGACCCTGGATTATCGCGATGCCAGGCTATACGCCATGCCGGGGCTCAGCGGCGGCCCGACATTCACCGCAGCCATGGCAAGTCTGCGCGACACCTTGCCGCCCGGCCAGGCACTCAATCCCCAGACCGTGCTGGCTCAGGCACAGGCCCTGCACGCCGCTTTGGCCGCGCGCTTGGCGAACTTTGGCCACGACCAGGCCGCGGCCCCGCAGAGCTGCACGACCCACACCAGCATCATCGACGCCGAAGGCAATATGGTGTCGCTGACGAATACCCTGCTGTCACGTTTCGGTTCCAAGATCGTGCTGCCGCGAACCGGTATCCTAATGAACAACGGCATGATGTGGTTCGACCCGCGGCCCGGGCATCCCAACAGCATCGCTCACGGCGTTCGCCCACTCGCCAACATGAATCCGATCATCGCCACCCGGCAGGATGCACCCCTCTTTGCGATCGGCGCCTCCGGCGGCCGCCAGATCGTCCCCGCGGTGACCCAGCTTGCCTCCTACGTCCTGGACAGCGCCATGTCTCTGCAGCAGGCCTTTCATTGGCCTCGCATCGACGTGAGCCCACAGTCCGTGGTGTGCAGCACCAGGCTCCCAACGGAATATGTCGACGCCCTGTCGCGGCATTTCTCGGTGACGCGGGTTGCGGATGTCCTTTACCCGATCCAATTCTCCAACCCGTCCGCGGTGTTGCACGACGCGAATACTGGCCGCAATGTCGGCATGGCACATGTCAAGTCGCCCTGGTCCGCCGCGATAACCGCGCCCCGATAGCCGCGCTATGAGGCCAGGCGCTGACGCCGCGCCGGCGGGCGTTCAAGAACGAGCCTTCGGCCGACCGAAACAGCGTCGTAACGACGGTTTTCCCGTTCCTGGCATCTTGCTTAGTGTCGGCATTCGACATAACATCGACAACACATATAATATGATGAAAAGCACTGGAGGAGACGATGAGTAAGGTTCTGACCACGGCCGTATTGGCGGTCGGCTTGGCTCTGCCAGCAACGGCGGCGATTGCCGATACCGCCGACAAGAGGATTGCACTTTCCAATAACTACGCCGGTAATTCTTGGCGCCAGGCGATGCTCAAGAGCTGGGGCAAGGTCGGTGACCAAGCCGTTGCCGACGGCGTTATTGCCGCCGCGGATGCCTTTACCACTGCCGAGAACCAGGTCACCGAACAGGCCGCGCAGATCCAAAATCTGATTCTGCAGGGCTACGACGCCATCGTCATTAACGCGGCCTCGCCGGACGCCCTGAATGGCGCGGTCAAGGAAGCCTGTGACGCCGGTATCACCGTGGTCTCGTTTGACGGTATCGTCACCGAGCCCTGTGCCTGGAGAATCGCCGTCGACTTTAAACAGATGGGCAAGGATGAGGTTCTCTACCTGTCCGAGAAAGTGCCCAATGGCGGCGCCTTGTTGGAAATCCGCGGCCTCGCCGGCGTCTTCGTCGATGACGAAATCAGCGCTGGTATTCACGAGGGTGTGGCCGAGACCTCGGGCTTTGAGGTCGTTGGGTCGGTACATGGCGATTGGGCCCAGGACGTGTCGCAGAAGGCTGTGGCCGGCATCCTGCCGTCGCTGCCGGAGATCACCGCCGTTGTCACCCAGGGCGGTGACGGCTTCGGCGCGGCGCAGGCCTTCAAAGCGGCCGGCCGACCGATTCCGTTGATCATCATGGGCAACCGCCATGACGAGCTGACCTGGTGGAAAGAGCAAAAGGACGCCAGCGGTTATGAGACCATGTCGGTCTCCATTGCCCCCGGCGTTTCGACCTTGGCCATGTGGGTCGCACAGCAAATCCTCGATGGTCAGGACATTCCCAAGGACCTGACGGTGCCGTTCTTGCGTATCGACCAGGATAATCTTGAGGAAAACCTGGCCAACACCGAGGTCGGCGGCGTCGCCAATGTTGAGTATACTCTTGAGGACGCGCAGGCAGTGGTGAATGCCGCTCGCTAAATGAGGGTTCAGACATTGTTCGAACTCAGATGAGTTGAGTTGCCTGGAGAATGTCTGAAGCAGATCGTTCTATCGTTCGGCTGGACGGCGTCGAAAAACATTTCGGCGCCGTCCGTGCGCTTACCGGGGTCGACCTGTCGGTAGCCCCCGGTGAATGTCTTGGCCTCGTCGGCCACAACGGGGCCGGCAAATCGACTCTTATGAATGTCCTGGCCGGCATCTTTGGTCCCGACCAGGGCAGTATTACGGTGCGCGGTGTCGACAGCACCGCCGGATACACGGTGGCCGCCGCCAAACAGCAAGGCGTTCGCTGTGTCTTCCAGGAGCTGTCGCTCTGTCCCAATCTCACTGTCGCCGAAAACGCCCGAGTCATGCACCCCGCTCTGAAGGGCTTTGGCTGGCGCCGCCGCGCCGCCGAACTGATTGCCCGCAAGCTCGACGAGGTTTTCCCCGGCCATGGCATCGCCAGCCGCGAGATTGTCGGCGATTTGTCCATTGCCAAACGTCAGATGGTCGAAATCGCCCGCGCCTTCACGGTCACCGAGGCGCCTGCCGACCTGGTCATCCTCGATGAACCCACATCGTCGCTCGATTCGGTTGTCGCTGAACAACTGCTCGCCTTTGTTCGACACCATGTCGCCGCGGGCGGCGCTTGCATTCTTATTTCCCATCTTCTGGGCGAGGTCTTGTCGACCGCCGACCGCATCGTGGTCTTGCGCGATGGTGCCGTCGTCGACGTTCGCCCGGCCGCCGATTTCACCCGCGACAGCCTTGTCTCGGCCATGGGCAGCGTCGCCGAGGGCGGGGTGGCGGACGGTGATGGGTTCACATCCAAGCGCCGCGGCGGTAGCCCCAAGGTCCGGGCCCGCCCGGCCGGCCGGACCACGGGCCCGGAGCTGGTCGCTCATGCCGGCGAAATCGTTGGTCTTGCCGGGCTCGCCGGACACGGCCAAACCGACATGCTGATCCAGTTGCACTCGGCGCGCCGCAAGGCATCCGCTAGCCTCCAAGTCGATGGGCCCGTATCGTTGGTCGCCGGCGATCGCCAGACCGATGGCATCTTCCCGCTCTGGTCCATCGCCGGCAATATTACCATTCGGTCCATTCGCCACATGCTGCACCATGCCTTGATCGATGCTGACGCGGAGCAGGAAATGGCGCGGCGCTGGCAGCAGCGTATCGGTATCCGCACGCCCGACGTGAACAACAACATCCTGTCTCTGTCCGGCGGCAATCAGCAGAAGGCGTTGTTCGCCCGCGCCCTGGCCTCGGACGCCGAGATTGTGTTGATGGACGACCCCATGCGCGGCGTCGATGTCGGTACCAAGCAGGAGGTCTATGGCATCATTCGTGACGAGGCCGCCAACGGCCGCACCTTCGTCTGGTATACCACCGAGATGGACGAGTTGAAGCACTGCGACCACGTCTATGTGTTCCGCGACGGCGGCATCGTCGCCGACCTGGCGCGCGACGAAATGACCGAAGAGAAGCTCCTCCATTCGTCGTTCGAGGCGGCGTAGTGATCGCGACCCTGCTCTCGCCGCGCTTCCTGCGCAACGCGTTGCCGGCGCTTTCTCTGACCGTCCTGCTGTTGGCGATCTTCCAGTTGCAGCCGCGCACCATGAGCTATTTCGGGCTCAATTTGCTGCTCAATCTGGCGCTGCCGATTGCCTTCGCCACCATCGCCCAGATGTGCATCATCACCGTCAATGATCTCGATCTTGGTATTGGTTCTTATGTCGGGCTGGTCGCCGCCATCGGCGCGACTTGGTTGAATGAGACGCCGCTGCTCGGCGTTGCCGCCCTGCTCGGATGTATCCTTATTTATGCCGCCCTTGGCGCCTTGATCCACCTGCGCAACTTGCCGTCGATCGTCGTCACATTGGGCATGTCCTTTGTTTGGCTCGGCATGGCGCTGCTCGTCTTGCCGACACCCGGCGGCACGGTACCTGGCTGGATCCGCGCCATCATGACCCTTAAGACGCCGTTCTTGCCGTTCACCATCTATGCGGCGGTCGCGGTCGGCGTCATCGTCCATTTTGGCCTTATGCGTTCGGCTTACGGCACCGTTTTGCGCGGCGCCGGCGGCAACCCGCGGTCCGTCGCCCGCGCCGGCTGGTCATTGCTGCGCACCAAGGTCACCATGTTCGCCTTGGCCGGTTTTTTCGGCATGCTGTCGGGGCTCTCCCTGATCGGCCTCACCACCTCAGCCGACGCCAATATCGCTTTGCGCTACACCTTGCTTTCCATCGCCGGGGTCATCCTCGGCGGTGGCGAGTTCGTCGGCGGCCGGATTTCACCCATTGGCGCTGTGATCGGCGCCATGACGCTGACCTTGGCGGCCTCTTTCTTGACTTTTCTTCGCCTGCCGCCGGACTGGCAGATCGGCGCCCAGGGCGGCATCCTGATCGTCGTTCTGGCCTTTCGCGCCGTCATCAACCGCGCCGAGGCGCGCCGCTGATGGCCGCCGCCCGCACTGCCGCGCGGCTCGCGACCCGCTTGTTGGAGCGGCCCTGGTTGTGGGCGTTCGCCGCCGCTTTTTTGGTTTGGCTGGCCACCATTATCTTCACCAAGGGTCAGGGCGGCGGCGAAATTCTCAGCGCCGCCTTGGCCTTCGGCACCTTCTCGGTGATCGTCGGCATCGGCCAGATGTATGTCATCACCCTCGGTCCCGGCAATGTCGACTTGTCCATTCCGGCGACCATGACCTTCGCCGGCGCCGCGTCGATGAAGATCATGGCGACCCAGGACTCCATGATCGTCGTCGGTTTGCTGATCGCCTTGGCCTGTGGCGCCGCGATCGGCGTGTTCAATTACGGCTTGATCCGGCTGATGCGGATTCCGCCGATCATCGCCACGTTGTCATCGAGTTTCGTTTTCCAGTCCGCCGCCATCGCCTATGGCCGCGGCATCAAGATCAAGCCGCCGCCGAGTTTGGCTGATTTTACCACCGCGCGCATCGCCGGCTTTCCGATCCTGGCCATCTGCACGGTGATCCTGGCGCTCGTCATGACCGTGGTTTTGCACAAGACGGTCTACGGCCGCTCGGTGATCGCCATCGGCCAGAACGCCCGGGCCGCCAAACTCTCTGGCATCGCCGTCGATTTCACCCGCTTTGTGACCTACGTGATGTGTGCCACCTTGGCCGGGCTGTGCGGGTTTGTATTGTCCGGCTTCTCCGGCGGTGCATCGTTGAATATGGGCGCCGAGTTTCTGCTCGCCTCCATCGCGGTGGTCGTCATCGGCGGCACCTCCGTGGCCGGCGGCTTCGCCAACATCCCCGGTCTGTGGGGCGCGGCGTTGTTCATGTTCCTACTGGTGACCATGCTCAACACCTTCGGCCTCGGCGCCGGCATCCGCCTGGTCATGACCGGTCTCATTATTATCACCGTAATCACCGTCGCCGGCGGCAAGTCCACCGACCGTTAGGCGGCGGAGAGGCGCCGGTGGTGGTTGGCTGTGCGGATTCGCACGCCCCGAGTCCACTTGGGACATAATGGACCGTTGGGCGCTTACAGCTCTACCGGCTGACCGTGGGGTGTGTCGAGATAGGCTTGGCGCCAGGCTTCCCGACGGTCGGCCATGGCATCCGCTGTCAGGGCGCCGGTCGCGGCGGTGAGTTTTTCCAGTGTCGCCAGCACCGCGTCATAGTAGGTCGCGGCATTGTCCGGCGCCCCGTCATCCGCCGCCGCGCGCAGGGTGGCACCCAGCGTTTCGGACCACTCCCCGGCGTTAATCAGACCCTTATCCACCAGCGAGAAGGCCAAGCCGAGCACTTGTGCCTGCCAGGGCTCGTCGAACACCGGCTCGCCGTCGCGCCGCGCCAGCGGCCCCAGGCGATCTTCCTCAGGCGCGCTCAAGATAGCTCTCCCAGAGATCCACATAGACCCACTCGCGCCGGTCCCCGGCCTTGCGGCCCTTCGCTTCCGGCCACAATGTATCGGCGGCGAATTTAACCGAGTACAGCGGCTCCGCCCGTTCCTCGCCCCGCGCGCTCGCATCCGGCAGCACATGCGCGCCGTAACTGTGGTCGATCACCCCGGCACGGCCCCGGACATAACCCGGCAGCCGGGTATGCCCTGCCGTCCCCAGGGTATTCGCGCGCACCGCATCGCCGATCGCGAAGCGCGCGGCCGTGGCGATATCGCGGTCGAACCGGGTCGACCCGCCCAGCGCCGCGACGTCGACCGGCTCGCCACCGCTGCCCGATGGTGCCGGCGCCGTCGCGGCGGCAGCCAGCTCACCGACCGAGAACACGTCCGAGTCGATCAGCAGCGCCGTATAGGTCTGCATCCATTGGTCGTAATAGGGCCGGGTCAGGTAATCCGCCGGATCGATCAACTCTCGGCCGTGCCGCCACCAATCGATATTCCAACCTGCCGGTCGCGTCAGCGCCCTGGCGATGCCCCACATCCGGGCTTCCCAGGCACTATGAAAACTCTCTTCGACTTCTCCGACGGCGACGGGGCCAAAGCCCTGCCGGCCGCCCAAATCATGCGGCCCGTCCATTAGCTGGCCGTCCCGGTTGCCGGTGTCAGATCTCGGTCCGTACCCACCATCGCGTTGCGCGTCACCAACGCCGCCAACCCGGCTTCGTCGAGATCATCCGTGTCACCAGGCCGCTCCGGTAGCACCATGAAGCGCACCTCCGATGTACTGTCCCAAACCCGCACTTCCACACTGTCGTCCAGCGCCACCCCGAACTCCGCCAACACCCCGCGCGGATCCCGCACCGCCCGGGCCCGGTATTCCGCTGACTTGTACCAGTTTGGCGGAATCCCGAGAATCGAGTGCGGGTAGCAGGAGCACAGCGTGCAAACGACGAGATTATGCGTCGTCGCCGTATTCTCGATCACCCGAAGATGGGCGTGGGCCGGCCCATCGAAGCCGAATTCTTTCACGGCCTCGGTACCGTCGGCCAGCAACCGCGCCTTGAAGTCGGGGTCGCGCCAAGCCCGCGCCACCACTTGCGCGCCACGCTTGGGCCCGACCTTTTCGGCATAGAACTCGACCCAGCCATCCACCGTGGCGGGGTCCAGCAGACCCTTTTCCACCAGCAGGCTTTCCAGCGCTTTCACCCGCAGCGCCGACTCCGACGGCAGGTGACTATGCAGTTCGCGGTGGATCTGCGCCACCTTCTCCGAGTCATAACTGCTCATGACGATACTTCCACGAGTTGCGGGTTATGGCCCGAGTTTAGGGGCGTTCCATCGCCCTGACAATTCACGTCCGCCGCCGCCGCCGAGGCGATCCGAGCACATGGCTCGCCGTCGCCGGCGCCTGGCGCTAGACTCACCACCCACCATTCGTAGTCAACCGAGCGAGCACTGTGGCCGACCGGGCAGCCATTGTTGATTTCGGCAAGACCAACCTCCGCCTCTTGGTGGTCGATGAGGACGGCGCGATCCTCGATGCCCATACCGCGCCGAACCACCCGGCACCGGCGCCGCCCTATCTCCACCTCGATACCGCGCATGTATGGGATTGGCTCTGCGGTGCCCTGCGTGCGGCTGCCGCCGATCATGCGCTCGCCGCGATCATCCCCACCAGCTATGGCTCCACCGCCGCGTTGGTGACCGACGATGGTCTCGCTTTGCCGGTCATGGATTATGAGGCCGAGCCGCCACCGGCCGTCGGGGCGGCTTACGCTCGGCTCGCCCCGCCCTATGCCGAAGTGTATGCGCCCACCAATCCTGCGGGCCTGACCCTCGGGCGGCAATTATTCTGGCAACAGCAGCACTATCCGGACCAGTTCCGCCGTGCCCGCCATCTCCTTTTTCATCCGCAATATTGGGCCTGGCGCCTGTCCGGCGTGCTGGCGACGGAGAATACGTCCCTCGGCGCCCAGACCCATCTCTGGGATCCGCGCCGGCAGGACTATTCGTCCCTGGTGCGGCGCCAGGGCTGGCGCCACCTGTTCCCGCCAACGCGCCATGCCTGGGACATCCTCGGCCCGGTAACGCCGGAACTGGTCCGTGTCACCGGACTGCGCCCCAACACCACGGTGCTCTGCGGCATCCATGACAGCAATGCCAACTATCTGCGTTATCTCGCGGCGGGTTTGGACGATTTCACCCTCATGTCGACGGGCACCTGGCTCATTGCCTTTAACGCGGCCAAGCCGATCGCGGAACTCACCGGAGTCGGCGACACTGTCGTCAATACCGATTGCCGGGGCAGCGCCGTCGCTTGTAGCCGTTTCATCGCCGGCCGCGAGTTCGCCGCCATCGCCGGCACGTCCGCACCGTCCCTTCAGCCGCAATTGTCCGACGTCGCCGCGCTGATCGCCGTCGGCACCATGGCCCTGCCGTCTTTCACCGATCTCGGCGGCCCGATTCCCGGTACCGGCGGCACGGGCCGCATCGTCGGCCCGCCGCCCGAAACCACCGGCCGGCGGATCGCCTTGGCCACGCTTTATTGCGCTCTGATGTCGTCCGCCTCGATTGAGCATATCGGCTCGCGCAACCGGATCATCATCGATGGCGGCCTCGCCAGGAACCGCCTCTATGCCGAACTCATCGCCGCCTTGCGGCCGGATCAAGAGGTCACAATCTCGTTAGCGGTCGAGGGCACCAGCCTTGGCGCCGGTCTGTTGTGGCGCTGGCGCCGGCGCCCGGCCCCGGCTTTGGCCCTGGATCGCATCGCTGCCCCGGTGCTGCCGGGTCTCTCCGACTATGTGGCGCGGTGGGCGGGTATGGCCCGTGACGGCGGCGGATAGCGTGATTCGTTAGCGACCTGTTAACCATCGCAACGCTATCAATCTAGTCACACGGGCACTTACAGAATGAATGGGTCAGGGCTAGTTGGGGATGGCTATCGATCGCGCCGGCGCGACGGCAACTGCATTTGACGGCAGCAAAGCCGAATCCCTGTTCCTTCGCGCCCTTTGGGTGATGCTCGCCGGACTGTTGTTCCTCGTCGCGGCCCAGCCTCTCGACTTGATTTCCCAAGCGATCCTGGCCGGTGTCGCCCTAGTTTCGCTGTTCGCTCTGCGGACCTTCGCGCCGCGGGGTTATGGCCGCATCGCGGTGTTGATGCTCGCCCTGTTCATCAGCGGCCGGTATTTCTTTTGGCGCACCTTCAACACGCTGGCGTTCGACGATCCCTTCAGCTTCCTCGGATCGGTGACGTTGTATACGGCGGAACTCTACGGTTTCACCATATTTCTGCTCGGCGTGTTCGTCAGCATCCGGCCCCTCGACCGGCCCGAGAAGGTCATCCCGGTCGACCCTGATCCGCTTCCGACCGTCGACATTCTCGTGCCGTCCTACAATGAGGATCCCGCGCTCCTCGAGACCACGCTGCTGGCGGCGGCGGCCATCCGCTATCCCGCGGAAAAACTCCGCATCTATTTGTTGGACGACGGCGCGACCGATCAGAAACGGCAGGATCCCGACCCGGTGAAAGCCCAGGCCGCGGAGCAGCGACGCAAGGATTTGCGCGCCTTGTGCAACCGCACCGGCGCCAGTTATTTAGCCCGCGAACGCAATGAAAGCGCCAAGGCCGGCAACATCAACGCCGCCTTGGAACATATCGACGGCGACCTGATCCTGATTCTCGACGCCGATCACGTGCCGACCCGGGACATCCTCGAGCGGACCGTGGTCTGGTTCATGGAAAACCCCAAGCTGTTCTTGGTGCAGACGCCTCACTTTTTCATCAACCCCGATCCCATCGAAAGAAATCTCGGCCTATTTGAGGTGATGCCCAGCGAGAATGAGATGTTCTACCGCGTCATCCAGCGCGGTCTCGACACTTGGAATGCCTCATTCTTTTGTGGCTCGGCTGCCGTCCTGCGCCGCTGTTATCTCGACGAGATCGGCGGCGTCACCGGCGAGACCATCACCGAGGATGCCGAAACGGCGCTGGCTTTGCATGCCCGCGGTTATGACAGCGTCTATGTCAATCGCCCCATGGTCGCCGGGCTGGCCCCCGAGAGCCTGTCCGCCTTCATCACCCAGCGCAGCCGCTGGACCCAGGGCATGGTGCAGATCTTCCTGCTGAAGAACCCGCTATTCCACCGCGGCCTGACCATCCGGCAACGCCTCGGCTACCTTAGTGCCAGCTTGTTTTGGTTCTTTCCGTTCGCGCGTCTGGTCTTCCTACTCGCACCATTGGCTTATCTGCTGTTCGGCCTGGCGATCTACAAAGCCAATTTAGGCCAAGTGGCATTCTACACCGTGCCGCACATCATCGGCATCGTCGCCGCCTCGAATTTCATGTATGGCCGCGTGCGCTGGCAGTTCGTATCGGAACTCTATGAGTTGATGCTGTCCTTCTCCTGTCTTGGCGCCATCATTAAGGTTCTGCGCAGCCCGCGCAGCCCGACCTTCATCGTCACTCCCAAGGGCGATCATCTCGAAGACGACTTCATCTCGACCCTCGCCACACCCTTTTACGTCGTCATCGGCCTCATGCTGCTCGGCGTCGCCGGTGGCTTCTATCGCTACTATCATTTCCCGCTCAATCGTGATCTGACCGTCGTTGTTCTGCTTTGGAACCTGTTCAATCTGCTGTTGATGGTCGCCGCCCTCGGCATCTTGCTCGAGCGCCGCCAGCGCCGGTCCGCGCCACGCGTCGCGACCGAAGGTATGCGCGCTGTCCTGACTCTCAAAGCCGGCGTCGCCCTCGGCCGCGTCGAAGACCTTTCCATCGGCGGCGCGCGGATGTGCGCTGAACACGCGGTCTCGACTCAGCCTGGTGAGACCGCGCACGTCAGTTTCGTCGGCGGCGGTCTCGGCGCTCAGCCGTCTGTTCCGGTGGAGATCGCCGGTGTCCGTGCGTCAGCCGGTGATCAACAAGAGATCCGCCTGCGCTTCCAGTCCGAGAATGTCCAGGAACTGGCGGTTATCGTCAACGCCATGCATGGTCGCAGCCGGTCTTGGCAGGCTTTTCAATCGCGCCGCACAGCCAGCAACAACGTCATCCACCAGGTCATGACGCTGACCGCCCACGGTTTCCGCGGCGGCCTCGTCCATATCGCAACCCTCCTGACTCCGAAAGCAAGCTGACAGTCGTTATGCATAAGTTTTTTCCCGTTACCGCGATCCTCTTACTTTCCCTCGCCGCCCCGGCCGCGGCCCAGGACAGCGCCTTGACAGGTGTGGCGGTGCCCACCCGTGCGGCACTGCCGTTGCGTAATTTCCAACCGGAACCCGGCCCCATTGAGCTGCAGTCGGCCGCGGCGGAGGAACAGATCTTCGTTCCCCTCTCGAGCCGTGTCGCCGTCGATCGCGCGCGCCTACAGGTTCGTTTCGAAAACTCCATTGCCCTACTGCCCGACCGCTCGCAGCTTCAGATCCGCGTCAATGATGCCGTCGTCGCTCAGTTGCCCCTCAGCCGAGAGCAACCGGCGGCCTTCGCCGAGATCGAGTTACCGGCCGACCGCCTCGAACCCGGTTTCAACCGATTCTCCTTCCGCGCCGCCCAGCATGCTTTGAATAGCTGTGAGGATAGCGGCGCCTCGGAGCTGTGGACCACCATCGACGCCGACCGGTCCGAACTCTTGCTTGATTTGCGCTATTTGCCCCTCGAGCCGCGCCTTAATCAGCTTGATGACCTCATTAGCCCGGCCATCGGCGGCACGCGCCGCCTCAACATCCTCACCCCCGGCCTCGCGCTGGATGCGGACAAGCTGTTATGGGGCGCCATGATCGCCCAAGCCACCGCCATGCATTTGGATTTTGTGGCGCCGCAATTCTCCCATGCGGCGGCCCGTGCCGCCTCTCGCGAAAGTGCCGCCGAGGCGAGTTGGCGCGGCTGGCGCTTCCCCAATCTGGCACAAGCGTCCCTGGCCAACCGCGACCAAGTCCTGATCGGCACGCGGGAACAACTCGCGCCGCTGATCGGCGCCGAGGCGGACAACATCACCGGTGCTTATACCGGCATTTTCCCTCTCGATAGTGACCCGACGCGCTTCATCCTCATCGTTTCCGGGACCACCGCCGACGAAGTCACCCGCGCCGCGACCGCTCTCGCGATCATGGATTTTCCGTTCACCGACGCCCCGCGCGCGATCATTCATGAACTCGCGATTCCCCAGGGCGCGGCCTTCTTTGGTCGCGTCAACGTTCAGGAGGATCAGTACTACCGCTTTGCCGATCTCGGCGTCGGCCGCTCGACATTTCGCGGCCGCGGTCCACATCAGCTGGCGATGGCTATGGTGCTGCCGCCGGATCTCTATGCCAACGAGACCGCCGAGGTGGAGTTCAATTTGCATTTCGCCTACGGCGCCGGGATGCGCGGTGACTCTGTCCTCAACCTCTACGTCAATGACATCTTCGAGCGTGCCATCCATCTCAGCGAGGTCAATGGTCTCGCCTTTCGCGATTATCGTCTTGCCGTGCCCTTGCGCAGTTTCAAGCCCGGGCGCAACCAGTTGACGTTGGAGGCCGTTCTGGTGCCGTCCGTTACCGGCGAGTGCACGCTGAACCAGGACGAGAATCTCGTCATCTCGGTCTTCGAGGATTCCGGTCTGCGCATGCCGCCGGCCGCTCATCTGGCCGAGCAGCCGGACCTTAACCTGTTGGCGGATACCGCATTTCCCGCCGTCGGCAGCGCCGGCGGACTGGTAATGCAATTCGCCGCCACCGACAGCGCCACCGCCGTCGCCGGTTGGACCTTGCTCGCCAAGCTCGCTCAAACTGCCGGTCACCCGATCATCGACCTGGTCGTCGAAACCGGCACCGCGAAGCACCGTGGTCATCTTCTTGTGGTCGGCCCGGTCGATCGCGTCGACGAGCGCCTCCTGGCGGCGGCGCCGATCGCCTTGGGCGAACGTCACGATGTGCCCAATCGCCTGGTCCAGGTTGAGACGCCGGCCGCACCGAAGGTCGGCGGCGTTACCATACTTGGCAGCCTGCTCGATGGCTTGCTTGGGCGGGGCGACGAGGCTCGTGAGGTTGCGGTTCAGCGCATCGTCCAAACCAGTGATTTGGGCGGCGTCGGGGTCTTGCAGTCTTTCGAGCGCCCGGATGATCCGGGGCGCACCGCGATCGTGCTCACCGCCAAGACGCCGCAACGGCTCGCCGTTCTCGCCGGCCTCTTGGTAACCCCACCCTATTGGTCCCAGCTGCGCGGCGATGTCGCGCTGTGGACCGACGCGCCCGACACCATGTCGACCCGCCGTATCGGCGCGCGTTTCGCGATCGGCGAAGCCGGCCTTTCCCAGCGTGTCACTTATTTCGCCGGCGCCGATCCGCTGCACGGATTGATCATCGTTGGCGCCCTCCTCGCCGCCCTGACGCTGATCACCTGGATTTTGATCAAGCAGGTCCACCGCCGCCGCCTGCGGACCGATGCGCTTTAGGCCGCATGCCTTGCGGGCGGCTCTCGCCGCGCTGCTGCTGTTGCTTGTCGCCTGCTCCCAAGAGGACGAGACCGCACAGGATTGGCAACTCTACAAGCAGCGCTTCATGACCGAGGATGGCCGTATCGTCGATACCGGCAATGGCGGCATCAGCCACAGTGAAGGGCAGGGGTTCGCCATGCTGCTGGCGGTTGCCCATGATGACCGCGCGGCGTTCGATTTGATCTGGCAATGGACCAGCACCAATCTCCAGCAACGCGACGATCTGCTCCATGTTTGGCGCTGGACGCCGGATCTGCCTGGCCATATCGACGATCGCAATAATGCGACCGATGGCGACTTGTTCATTGCCTGGGCCCTGGCCCGCGCCGCCCGCACCTGGAAAGAGGCGGCCTATGGCGATGCCGCCCGAGCCCTTGCCCGCAGCATACGCCAAGCTCTGCTGCGCAACGCCGGCCGGCATGACATTCTCTTGCCCGGCAGCGTCGGTTTCGAGTTTCCCGAGCGGATCGTTGTCAACCCGTCCTATTTCGTGCTGCCGGCTTATGCGGCCTTGGCTGAGGTCGATCCCGCGCCGATATGGCCGGCTCTCGCGCAATCCGCCCTCGCGCTCATCGCCGAAGCGCGCTTCGGATCGTCTCAATTGCCGCCGGATTGGCTCGAAATCGGCGTCGATGGTGCGCCCCGTTTGGCCCAGGGTTTCGACGCCCGTTTCGGTTACGAGGCCGTCCGCATCCCGCTCTATCTGATCTGGGCCGGCCATGATCGGGTCGGCGACTTCGCCCGCTATTGGGGCTCGTTTGCCGGCACCGACCGCCTGCCGCCTTGGACCGACCTGCAATCCGGCGAGCAGGCCGACTATGACGCCTCGCCCGGCATCAAGGCGGTTGCCGCCTTGGTCGATGCAACGATGACCGGTGATCCGATCTCCCTGCCGCCCCTCGATGCGGAGCAGGACTACTATTCCGCCAGCTTGCTGTTATTGGCCAAGACGGCGTGGCGCGAGTCCCGCCGATGATCGCGCGACCGTCCGTTCATTTGACCGCCGCCCTCGCGGTGTTTTTGCTAAGCCAGGCAGCGGTGGCGGCGCCACCGGCCAGCGATGGTCGCGCGACTGTCGTCCGCCTGCCGTCGGCCGGCCGCGTGATCCCGCTGCCGGCCCGTGTACGCTTGTTGGCGCGGACGCCGCGGCCCTTGGAGCCCGACCCGCTGCCGGCCTTACCGGTGCCGCAGCCGCGACCTGAAACCGCCGCCGTCGCCATTGACGATCGGCCCTTCTGGGCCGCCGTGGCCCGTGGCGATCTCGTGCGCGCGCGCCAGCTCCATGCTGAGCTGCAGGCCTCTGGCACATCCTGGCCTGACGCCGATCGCGCGATCGCGCTGGTGACTCTGCTGCAAGCCGAGGCCGACCTCAAACAGGCCGCGTCGGCCCGGGATTGGCCCCGTGTTATCGCCGTGGCCGACCGGCAGCCCGGCGCGGTATCCTGCGCGCGCGCCTACAATTTCTGGCCCGTGGCCGATGCTTATCATGGCCTCGGCCGCACCGCCGAACTCACCGCCCTGTACGAGGGGGTCGTCGGCGCCTGCGCCAATGAGGCGGACCGGTTGACCGCCCTTGAGCGCGCTTTCGCGCAATTGCCGTCCGCCACGATGGCTGATCTGCTCCTGCTTGAACGCCCGCACGACCGCAGCGCCGCCGCCGATCAGCGCTTTGAGGGCCTTGAATATCGCCTCAATGCGGCGCGCCTTACCGCCAATCTGGCCGCTCCGGACGAGGCAGCCATCGCGTCTGCAGTGCTGGCGCGCCGGGATGCGGCAACCGCGGTCAGCCTCGGCTGGTCCAGTTTCCGCACCGGACGGCTGGCCCAGGCTGAAGAGTGGTTCCGCACCGTCGTGCAATGGACGGCCGACCCCGCCGCCGCCGAAGGTCTGGCCAACACCTTGTTGCGGCGGAAACGTCCGGCCGATGCCGCCGCTGTTGTCGACGAGTATCTCGACCAGGACCCGCGTGCCCGGCCCCTGCGGCAAAGAATACATACCGATCTTGCGGCCGCGGCGCTCGCCGCCGGGGAATTCGACCAAGCCCTGACGGAAGTCGCGTCGGCCCGTAGCCTAGGCGCCGCCGACTCTGGCCTGGTGATCGTAGAAGGCTGGGCCTTGCTGCAAAGCGGGCGCGCCGAACCGGCGCTGTCGGCATTCGCCGCCGCCGCCGAACTCGGCGCCGGCGACGGCGCGACCCTCGGCCTGGTGCGCACCTATCTGGCTCTCGATCGCCTCGGCGCCGCCGAACGTAGCGCCGCCGATCTGCCGGCACCGATGGCGGAACCGCTGGTCGCCGAGATCAACATTCGGCTTGCCGATCAAGCCTACACGCAGCGTCGGTATGACGACAGCATTGCCTATGCCCAACGCGCCCAGGCCTCCCCCGACTATGCCGTCGATGCCCTGGCGTTGGAGGCTTGGTCACGCTTCCGCCGTGGCGACTTCAAGGCGTCGGAGACGCTGTTCGAATGGCTCTATCGCACCGACCCGCGCCAGGACTATGCCGACGGTCTGTATCTCAGTCTCACCGGTGCGAACAAGCAGCCGAAGTTGCGCGACCTGGCCGATGAGCTCGGCGGCGCCTTGGCCGAGCGCGTGCGCCGGGCGGAGATCTTCGGTGGCTAAATCCCTTCTGCCCGCCCCGGCAACACCCGGTCCCATCGCCTGGCGCCCGCGCGGTGTCCTGGCGCTGCGGCGGTATTCGGTCGTCGCCGCCTTTATGGCGGCCGGCTTTGTCCTCAGTTTGCTGGTCGCCGCCGCGGGGGTGCAGCGGGACCATACCGCTCATTTGACCCAACAAGCCGAGGCGGCGACCACCACTGGCATCGGCCGCATCGCGTCCGATTTGGCCGCCGTCGGGGCGGCCTTGGATTTCTTGGTCGAGCGCCTCGTCACCACCGAATTACGGTTCAGTGGCGTCGACAACGGTTTGGCGGCGCCGTTGGCGGGCGCCCTGCGCCATGATCTGATCCTCGGTGGCGAAATTCGCGACGCCAGTGGCGAGGTCATCGCCCGTAAGGGTGCCGCAGCCGGGGCGTTCCCACCATTTTCGGCGCTGTTCCCCGATCAGCCCGACCTTAGCGGCAAGGGCAGCGGCGAAATCATCATTCATCGCCCCCGGCCGATGGCCGGCAGCGCCGGGATCATTGCGATCCAACGCCGCGCCACCGACGGCGCCGGCCGTCTGGTGTCGGTGGTTCTCCTGGTGTCTGCCGACGCCCTGCGTTTGGCGGTGCCGCAAAACCACGGCCGAGACGTCAGCGGGCGGCTGCTCGCCACCGTCGGCGGCGATATTCTGGTCACGGAGGGCGAGCCATTCACCAAGATCGCGGTGACCGACGGAACCGTGCTTGCCGCCTTGCCGCAATCCTACCGGACCCTACTGCCCGCGGAGGTTCGCAGTTTTCGCGCCCGACTGATGGACGCTGGTCCGGAGCGTATTTTCGCCTATGGCGCCGTCGGCGGGTGGCCGCTGGTTGTGGTATCCGCCTCGATCCCGCGCTTTGGCTGGGGCATGGTCGGTTTGGTCGCGACCCGCGCCCTGGCCATTGCGGTGCCGGTCGCCGCGACGCTGCTGCTGTTTCTGCTGGCCTTTCGCGCCCGCTGGGCCGGTCATCGCCGGCGCCTTGCCGAGCTCGACAGACAATTGCTGCACACCCGCGCCGCCCTGCGCAACAGCGATGCCGGCGTTATCTTTTGGGAGTATGGCGCCGACACCGTAAACATATCGGACCGCTGGAAGCGGTTACTCGGCTACCGCCCCGATGAGGTTGGCGATCAGCTTGAAGAATGGATGAACCGAATTCACCGGCACGATCGGCCGGGTGCGATTAAGGGCCTCCAATCCGTCATCGACGGCAAGGCCAAGCAACATCGCCATGTTATCCGCATGCTTGCGAAAGACGGCAGCATCCGCCACGTGACCGAGACCATATCTGCGGTGCGCGGCAACAACACGGATGTGCCCACCCTGGTCTTGACCCAGATTGCCTTGGCGGCCCCGATCGTCTCGGAAGCTAAGCCTGCCGCGCCGCAGGATCGGCCGTCACACTCGCCTCAGGTGGCCTAGGCGGCACCAAGAACTATCGGGCCACTGGGGCCCGACAGCGTAACTTAAAATTGTCGGTAACGGTCTAGTCGAGGACCTGTAGGCTCTCGGCGGACGATTTCCCGTTGCGGCCCGGGACCAGCTCGAAATCGAGCTTTTGACCCTCTCGCAGGGTGCTCAGCCCGGCGCGCTCAACCGCCGAGATATGCACGAATGCGTCGCGCGAACCATCGTCCGGTGTAATGAAGCCATAACCTTTTGTCGCATCGAACCATTTAACTGTACCCGTAGCCATGTGCCACTCCTTAGACAAGATTGTGAAGATCCCGCTCAGGCATCTCCGGTGTTGAGTTAACTCGATTGTGGCAGCTTAGAGGCTAGGCGACGTCGCGACAGCCAACTTACGCGCTGACAAATTGGTAACCCATCAAGGGAAATAGGCAACGATCGCCGCCGAGGCAAACAGAAAATGGCGGCTAGCCCCATTTCTCAGGTGATTCCATGCCGCTACTGCCAGCCCTGCGGCGGCCGCCCGGTCCGGGCGCCACCGCCGCCGTTTGACGTGTTCACCGCTTGAATAAACCGCATTCCGTCCGCCCCATACTCGACCGCAGGCGCCGATCTCGCCGCTTCATCGGGGTCCGCCCGGTTGTAATCAATTTTGCGGCATCCCGACCGATGGCGGCGCGGGCCTCCCGAGTGCTTTCCGGAGGTCCGCGCCGCACCCGGCGGCAAGTTGACCCGGATCAATGTGGATCTCCGCGACGGACTGTAGAAATCGTATCCATGCAGCCCCACCATCTCAAATACGCCACGGCCAACGTCCCGCGCTATACCAGCTACCCGACGGCGCCCCATTTCCAGCCGGTTGCGGATGATCGTGTCTATCGGGCGCAATTGGCCGGCCTGACAGCCGACCTCGAGCTGTCTCTCTACGTGCACATCCCGTTTTGCCAGCAGCTTTGCTGGTATTGCGGCTGCCACACCACGGTCCCGAACGACTATGCCCGGGCCGCGCGTTATGTCGATGCATTGGTGGCGGAGATCGCCCTCGCCGCCGCCGCGATCGGCTCTGAGACAGGTCCGGTGAAACATCTTCACTTCGGCGGCGGCACGCCGACTTATCTGCAGGGCGGCGAAATGGACCGGATTATGGCCGCTGCCGGCGCTGGGTTCACCTTCGCTGCCGACGGTGAGCGCGCCATAGAGATCGACCCGCGCACGTTGACGCCGGATCTTGCTCGCCATCTCGCGTCCCTCGGCATCAATCGCGCCAGCCTTGGTGTTCAGGACTTCAATCCGGCCGTCCAAGCCAAGATCAACCGTCACCAGCCGTACGCCCTGGTGGCCCGGGCCGCCGACGATCTGCGCGCCGCCGGCATCGCCGCACTGAGCTTCGATCTCATTTACGGTCTGCCGGGCCAGACCGTCGCCAGCGTCGTCCGCACCGCCGACGCGGCCGCCGATCTCGAGCCGCAGCGGTTGTCGGTTTTCGGTTACGCCCATGTGCCTTGGTTCAAAAAGCATCAGCGTATGATCGAAACGGCCGAGCTGCCCGATGCCGAGGCGCGTTTCGCCCAAGCAGCCGCCATCAGCCACGCTCTCGAAGCGCGCGGGTATGTCGAAATTGGCTTCGATCATTTTGCCCATCCCGATGATCCCCTGGCCGCGGCGGCTCGCGGCCATACCCTAAATCGCAATTTTCAGGGCTACACCACCGACCAGGCGGCTGTTTTGCTTGGTTTTGGCGCCTCGGCCATTGGCCGCGTGCCCAATGGCCATGTCCAGAACATCACCGACATCGCCGCCTATGAGAGTGCGGTGTGGGCCGGCGTCCTGCCGGTTTCTCGAGCTGTCGTTCTTACCGCCGATGACCGGCTGCGCCGTGACGCCATAAACGACGTCATGTGCGGCCGGACCGTTGACCTCGAGGCGCTCTGTGCCGGCCACGGACGCCCGTTGGACGCCCTCGACGACGCCCTGGCGGCCTTGGATGCCATGGCCGCCGACGGCCTATTGTCACGCACCGGCCGCCGGGTCACGGTCCTGCCCCAGGGGCGGCGTTTCCTGCGCAGTATTGCGGCCGCCTTTGACGCTTATCTGGATAGACGAACCGGACGGCACAGCAAGGCCGTCTAGCCACGCCGACGCCGCACCTAATACGGTTGCCCGATCGCTGTGCACAAGAAGCTCATGAACGGTGAGGCGGCCCGAAATGTCGCCTCGACTTCATGCACGAATTTGGCCGATTGTGCCGCCGCCGCCGTCTCTTGCCGCATCAGGAAGAAGCTCTTGCGTTTGATGTCTTCGATATGCGGGTGGTCGGCATCGAATCCCCGCGGCGGCCTGGTCAGGCTATCGCCGCTGACTGCCCCGAACTGCTTCTTCAGCTTCTTGTCGCCGACGATTTCGGTCCACGCGTCCGGCTTCGCGGCGATCCGCTCACGGATCTGCTTGAGCACCGGCGCCGGCGGCACCCAGACGCCGCCGCCGAAAAAGATCTTCGTCGGCTCCAGATGCACGTAAAAGCCCGGGGCATGGGCATCTTTGCCGGCCGCATGACGGAACTGGCAGGCCCCATGCTCCTTGTATGGGTTACCGCCCTTGGCGAACCTCAAATCCCGGTAGATCCGGAAGATCGAACCGCCGACCGGACGCGGGTCGGCCACGATATGCGGCGAGATTTTCTCCAATCGCGGCTGGATTGCCGAGACGAAGGCGGACAGTTGCCCCAGCACCGCTTCTTGGTACCGCGGCTTATTGGCCTGGAACCACTCGCGGTTGTTATTTTGGGTCAGTTCGGAGAAGAATTCGAAGAATTCATCCGAAAACCCCTTGAAACTCTCGGCCATCGCTACATTCCTCCAGCTTCGTTGACGCTTGCATGACCTAGACGCGCCACGGCGGCAAAACCGGACATTAGGCGCATGCGGTGCCGTACCAATCGATCCAGCCGCCGTGAAAATCCGCCCGTGCCAACAGTCGGTCCGCACCGCCTGGCCACAGCGTCAACCGCAGCTCTGTTGCCGCCGCCGCCGTATCGCGCTCCATGCGCAACCAGGCCAGGGGGGCCGCTGTGTCGCTGGCTTGTCCCGCCTGCTCCAACAGCTCGCGCAGTTGGGTCTTGCTGTCGGTAGACAGATATTGCCAAACCACCGAATGGAACAGCACGGTCGCGGCATTCTCCGGCCGCTCCGCCAGCCGCGCCGTCAGCCAATCGACCGCGTCCGCTTTGCTGAGCACCAGGTCGGACTGCGCCACCACCTCTATGGCAGCCTCCAGCCGGGCCATCCGCGCCGCCTGATCCGGCCAGATATACGATCGCACCCGGCGCCGGCCGGCGGCACTACGCAGGTCGATCGGATTGTGGTCGCACCCGGCGCGGCCGACGACGCGCACCGGTCCCAGCGGCGGTGGCGGACCCTGCCAAGTCGGGCTCAGTCGCAGTTTCGCCGTCGCATCGCCCCAAGGCACACCGCCCAGATCGTAGCGGTATTGATCCCACAGCAGATTCAGGCCGGCGCTGGCGCCGATCTCCAGTAAGGCCAGCGGCCGCTCGGTCAGCGCGCCAACCGCGAGGAATCCGGCCGCGAGAACCGCCGACCGCGCCACTTCGCTGGTCTGCGGCGGGCTGTCGAGGGTGTCTTCGAGCGCCGGCCCGTGATCGCGCAGTCCTTGCTTGATGGCGCCTGCCAAGTGCGCCTCGTCGCCGCCATAGGCACCGCCCGGATACGCTGCGGACAGCGCCGGGGCGTCGCCGCTTAACGCCAGGGCATGCAGCCCGCCGGCGACGCGCAGCGCCAGCGCGTCGGCCCTCGGATCGCCGCCCCAATCGAGGACCCGGCGGCCCAGGGCCGTATTGCGGTCGAGCTGATCCCAGGCCGCACGCAGCACCGCCGCCGTGAACGGCGACCCGACTTCCGCGCAATGTGCCGCCTGCTCCACGAAATGCTGCCTGACGTCGATCATGCTGCCGTCGTATCCCAACCCGCCTGACGCCAAACCTGTGCACTAACCCGCTGATCCTCGGCGGTCACACTATCTTGCACCACCCGCCCCAACAATGTGGGCACCTGGTCACTACTGACAACATTTGGCAGGAGTGTGGCCGGCTCTGGACCGCCGGCCCTCAGTCCGGATCGGGGATGGCCAAGCGGCGTCGATCCTCGCCACTCAGATGCAGACCCGCCGGCAGGGTGTGCACGACATCGGCATAGACCGGCCGTTCGCGTTCGGCCGGCGGCTCCAGGGCGCTGCCCAGATAGACAAAACCGGATATCCGGTCGTTCGGTTCGAGACCCAGCGCCCGTTTTACATCCGGGTCATAGGCGTACCACTCGGTAATCCATTGCGCGACATAGCCGCTGGTATGGGCGGCAACCAGCATGTTCTGGCATGCCGCACCTGACGATAGGATCTGTTCCCATTCCGGGATCTTGCCTTCGACGATCCGTGACACCACGCAGACCACGACCGGGGCGCGGGTGAAGCGGCTGCGTTCCAGGTCCAACCGCCGCTCATTGCAGCTCGGGTCAGCGACCAAAGTCGCCGCCGCCAGCACGTCTCCGAGGTTCTCTCTCGCCGCCCCGCGAATGACGATGAAGCGCCAGGGGCACAGCCGCCCGTGATCCGGCACGCGCATGGCGGCTCGTAGGATTTGTTCCAACACCTGATCGTCGGGGCCCGGCTCCGTCATCATTCGGGCGACGACCGAACGCCGGGTCAACAGCAGGTCAAGCGTCGACATTTTGGATCCACCGGTTAAGTGTTCACGTTGCCAATTAATAACCACTCGCAAGCGTGGGCGCAACTTGGCGCCGCCACGGCGGGTCCTTATTGCGTGGAACGCAGGCGCAGCGACATCTCCTCGGCACGGGCGAGTTGGGCCTCGGTCATCCGCAGCGCCAACAGCGCCCGGCGTTCCTGTGCTTTTGTGAAGCCCTGCTGAGCGGCGATCGTGAACCACAAATGCGCCCGTTCCTGGTCCTCGAGCAGGCCGTTGCCGAACTCATACATCACGCCGACATTGAATTGGGCCGCGGCCACGCCTTGCTCCGCCGCTCTGCGGAACCAGGTAGCGGCCTTCTCGTAACTTTGCTCGACGCCAAGTCCCCTGACATAAAGGATACCCAGGCTAAGCTGTGCTTCGGCTGAGCCTTCCTCGGCTGCCCGGCCGTACCAATCGGCCGCTTCCTCCAGGTTTTTTGCCGTGCCCAGGCCGTTGGCGTACATCACCCCGACATTGTACATGCCCTCTGCAATGCCGCCCTCGGCGGCCCGCCTGAACCAGGATAGGGCAGCCCTTTCATTCTGCTCGACACCGTCGCCTTGGGCGTTGGCGATGCCTAAATTATGCTGCGCTTCCGGAACGTCCTGCGCCGCGGCGCGCGAATACCACGCGACCGCCGCCGCGCCGTCTTCCGGGACTCCTTCGCCGAGGGCGTAGCGCACCCCGAGATTATACTGTGCATCGGCGGTCCCGCGCTCGGCCGCGGCAGACAACCATTCCACGGCTGTCAGTTCGTTCTGCGGCACCCCACGTCCCAGGGCATAGGCTGTGGCCAAGGCGAATTGGGCCTCCCCCATCCCGCGTTCGGCCAGCGGCCGCCACAAGGCCAATGCCGTGGCATAGTCTCCGCTGTGGTAGGCTGAAAGACCTTTTTGATACTGCGCCGGACGCCTGGACCCGAAGGACAGCAGGCGCTGCACCAAGGCGGCGACGCCACGCTTCGGCGCCGGCAGGTCCTTGCCGACATGATAGAACAGGCTCAGCTTCGCCGGTTCGGCAGCGATGCCCTCGTCGGTCGCTCGCCGCACCCATCTTACCGCCTCGCCATAGTCCTGTCGGACGCCCAGGCCTCGCGTGTAGAGCAGGCTGAGATTATATTGCGCCTCGGCATAGCCTTGATCCGCCGCCTGGCGGAACAGCCGCGCCGCTTGTGCATGATCCTGCACCACGCCGAAGCCGTTGTGATAGAGCAGGCCGACGCCGAACAGCGCCCGCGCATCGCCGCCATCGGCCAACACCTGCCAGGCTGCCAGGGCCGCGTCGTACGAGCCTCTGGCATAGGCGTCCAGGCCGATCTGGAAGGCTTCGACGTCGCCACTCTCCACCGGCCGATTGACCACTGAGGCCAGATCGATACCGCCTTCCGCAGGCGTATCGGACTCCGCTTTTGCCGCTGCCGGCCCGCTAGCCGGTTTTGCCGTAACCTCGAGATCGTCACGATCTGGCGCCACCACGGCGGCTTGGCGTGGCGCGTCGCTTTCCGGCGCCGGTCGTTGCAGCACCAAACCCGCAGTCGCTGGCTCGGGTTGGCGCCGCGGCGCCTCGACCAGTGGGGTTGTTTCCGGCGCCGGCGGCACCTCGACCGTGCGCCGTGGCGCCGCCGGTTTTGGCAACGGCCGGCCGAACGGATCCGTACCACGCACGCCGCCGGGCAGCAGGTCGTGCGCCTCTTCCGGCTCGGTCGGTGCCGTCGCCACCGGCGGCGCCGGTACGACGGCCTGGCTTATCGACCCCGCCCCCCGCGCCACCGTCACGACATTCGGCGAGACATCGCTTATCGCCACGTCTTCGAGATCGTCGGCGCCAAGGTCGTCCGTTGTCGGCAGCGCATCCCGTGCCGGCGGCGCCGCGCGCGCCGGCGGCTCCGGCGCGACGCCGGGATCGGCAAACGCGGCCTCGAGGCTCGGGCCAGCCTCGGGGACCCCGGCCTCGGAGACCTCAACTTCGGGCACCACAACCTCGGAGACCTCAACCTCGGGGACCACGAGCGCGTCGCTCAGCGCGAAACGCCCAACGTCGACGCTGCCGACGTCCGCGGCAGCCTCGGCCGGTTCTTCCACCGGCACCGCCGCAGGTCGCGCGAATAGGGCCCGCGGCGCACCACTGGCACTGGCTCGGGCCAAGCTATCCCGGTTCAACGCCTCGGTCTCGCCTGCCCCGGCCGTCGTTGTTGGCTCGCGTGCCGGCGCTGGCGTGCCGCCATTGAAACCTTGCTGGGCGGCAAGTCCGAGCAATCGTCGGGCCTCGGTCTCGTCTCTGGCGACCCCACGCCCGGCACGGTAAAGCTGGCCGAGTTTGAACTGCGCCTCGGGCAGGCCCTGATCGGCCGCACGCTTGAGCCAGTTCGCGGCTTCGGCGATATCCGGTGCCACACCTTCGCCGAGCTCGTACAAGCCGGCCAGGTCGAACTGCGCCCGGGCATTATTCTGCTCCGCGGCGGCACGGAACCACCTGGCCGCCTCCGCCGGCACGCGGGGCACACCCCGCCCGTTCGCATACATCAACGCCAGATTATACTGTGCGCTCGTCTGCCCTTGCTCGGCCGCCGCCCGGTACCATCGTGCCGCCAGGGTCAGATCCTGGCCGACGCCGCGCCCCTTCTCATACATCACGCCGAGGTTGCGCTGCGCGCCGGCATGGCCGAGATCAGCCAGAGGCTGCCAGGTCCGCAGGGCGTTGTCGTAGTTACCGCGGACATAGGCGGCAAAACCGACCGCGTAATCGGCCTCCGCGTTGGCCGGCAGTTTGGGGGCCGCAGTTTGCTGGGCGTCCGCCGCGGGTCTCGGGGCGGTCCCGGTAACGGCCTTTTCCTCGGCGCCCTCAACCGGCGTCACGCTGCCTTCGTTCGGCTCGGGGCTCGGTCGCTTGAGGTCGAGCAGGATCCGCGCCAGCGGGTCGTCTTGCTTGCTTGCGCCAATCGTCGCCTGCGCGAGTTGCACGCGCGCCACCGGGGTTTCAGCCCGCCCGGGCAAGCCATCATTCACGCCTGGATCAAACGTCACCGTGGCGACGCGCAACAGTGCCACTTCGGGCTCCGGGCTGACCCTGCCAACCCACGCGCGGTTCCTGCCCGCTGGGCCCTCCAGGCCTAGAGCCTGTGGACCCCCAATCGGCCCCTTGCCGACAACGGCGTGGCTTTCGTCAAGCGCCACCGCGCCGCCGGTGAGTGCCGCCAAGCTGCGCTTGGCGCCGTTATGGCCCTGCGCGGCGGCCTGTCGGTACCAATCTACCGCTGCCGCCATGTCCTGTGGCACGCCGGCGCCACGTTCGTAAAGCACCGCGAGGTTGTTTTGCGCCTGTGCCGTACCCTGTTTTGCGGCCCGCAGATACCACCGTGCCGCTTCGGCGACATCCCCCAGCACGCCTTCGCCTCGCTCATACTTGTAGCCTAGATTAGTCTGCGCCTCCGGCGTGCCCTGATCGGCGGCAAGGCGATAGAGTCGCGCCGCCTCCGCATGGTCCTGCGCGACCCCCTCGCCGCTGTCGTACATCAGACCAAGATTGTATTGCGCATCCGCGATATCTTGCGCCGCCGCCTTGCGGTACCACGCCAGCGCCGTGGCGAAGTCCTGCGCCACCCCATGACCGCGTTGATATTTGGCACCCAGATTTGTCTGGGCCCGCGGGTGCCCCTGCTCGGCGGCCAAGCGGTACCAACGTACCGCTTCGGTGGCGTCCTCCGGCACCCCGCGACCAAGCTCATACATGAGACCGAGGCCATATTGCGCATCCGCGACGCCCTGTTCGGCCGCCCGTTCATACCACTTTCGCGCCCTGCCGAAGTCTCGCCTGGCACCCCTTCCCTGTTCGAGGTACCGGCCCAGATTGTATTGCGCAACGGCGTTGCCTTGCCGCGCCGCTTTGCCATACCAGGCGAACGCCGCCGCCTGATCGGCGGCGACGCCCAACCCGCGTTCATAGATCAACCCCATATTGCTCTGCGCGGACGCGTCGCCACGCTTCGCCAGCGGTTGCCATTCCTGCAAGGCGGTCGCGAAGTCGCCACGGTTGTAGGCACTGAATCCGCTGCCAAAATCGGCCATGGCCGGGCCGCCGAAGGCGATGACCATGGGTAGTGCAAGAGCGAGTCGCTTCATTTAGGGGTCTTCATGCAGTTAGTTTCATCTTCCGCTACCAGGCTTCCCGGCCGCCATACGGTATGCGCTTAGTCGCAACCATAAGTTGGCGGTGTTGGTCTCTCCAAATGAGGAATAGTTTTAAGTCTAGTACTTCCGGACCTGTTGTTCGGGCCGCTAACCCCGAATAGTTGCCGCCCAACCCTTTGCCGCGGCGCGCGCCTGTTCCAGGTGTCCGATACCAATGCGACATCTACCCCGCTCGCACAATTGCATGGCCTTGTCCCGCGTTGGTAGATCGCTTCATGAGAGTTCTTGTCTTTTCAGTTGTACTTCTTGCGGCACTCGTCCGCGCCGCCGGCGCCGATTACAGCACCGGTTTTGCCGCCTATATCCGCGGCGATTACGCGGCGGCCCTGGCCGAATGGTTACCCCTCGCCAATGCCGGCAACGCCAGCGCCCAGCGCAACGTCGGCGAAATATATTCTGCCGGCCTCGGGGTCGAGCAGGATCTGGCCGCCGCCGCGCGCTGGTACGAGAAGGCGGCGGTTCAAGGCCATGTAACGGCGCAATACAACCTAGGCGTTATGTATGCCGACGGCCGGGGTGTGCCAAACGATCCGGAGTCGGCGGCTTATTGGCTGCGCCGCGCTGCCGATCAGGGCCACCCCGTGGCCGGCAGTAGACTGCAGGGACTGCTCGCCTCGCCGGTCGTTGAAAGCGCGGCGGCGGTTGCCGGGCTACCGCGACCGAAGCCGGCACCGCCGCCCCGTCCGGGCGCAGCCGCGGCGGCAGAGGTTCCGCCGAAGCCCGACGGCTTGCCCGCGCCGACCGCCTTGGCCAGCGTCGGGCCACCCACACCGCAGCTCAGCACCGCTTGGCAGGCTTATGCGACCGGCGACACCGCCCGGGCGCTACGGCTATGGCAGGAAGCCGCCGGCGCCGGCAGCGACCTGGCCCGCCACAACGTTGCCGCCCTCTACGCCCGCGGTGATGGGGTGCCGCAGGATTTCGCCGCGGCGACGGAATGGTTGCTTCCTCTGGCGGGCCGCGGCGACGCTGACGCTCAGTTCAAGCTGGCGGTTGTGGCGCAACTGGCGGGCCGCCATAACGATGCCCTCGCCTGGGTCCGCCGCGCCGCCGACCTTGGTTATCCGTGGGCCCAGGCCAGTGTCGGCGTCCAGCACTACGAGGGCCGCGGCGTCGACCGCGATCTGTCGCTCGCCTTGCAATGGTATCGCCGCGCCGCGGCGGGCCACGGTTTGGCCGACCAGCCCTATATTCTTGAGCTCATTGAGGACACGCTTCCGCGCCGCCCGACCAAGCGGCTCTCTGCCGCGCCACGGTGGCTGAGTCGGTGGCTCGACGCGGACGCTGGCGCCTTGGCCGACGCTCTGGCGGCCTACGCTGCGGCGGACTACGACACTGCCCTTACCAAGCTTGGCCCGCTTGCCGATCAGGATATGCCGGAGGCCGTCACGACGCTCGCGATCATGCTCGATCGCGGCTTGGGCTTGCCTGCCGACCCGGACGGTGCCGTCGCCTTGCTCTCGCATGCGGCAGAACTCGGCGACACCGAAGCCCAGTACCGCCTTGGCGTAAAATACGCACAAACCGGCACGCCGTCGGACGCTGTCGCCGCCGCGGAGTTGTTCGCCGCCGCCGCGGCCCGCGACCATCCTCAGGCTGCTTACAATTTGGCCGTTCTATGGCTCAGCGGCGCCGTCGCCACCGGCGGGCCTGCGGACGCCGCAGCGCTTTTGCGCCTGTCTGCTGAGGCCGGCGTGCCGGTGGCACAATATGACTTGGCCTTGATGTATGCCAGCGGCGAGGGCGTGTCGCCCGATCCGCGTCAGGCACGAGAATGGCTCACGGCCGCGGCGAGCCAGGGCCTTCCCGAAGCCCAGTTCGCTGTCGGCTTGTCCTTTGTCGGCGCCCGCGCCGATTATGCGGTTGCCCACAGATGGCTGGCCCAGGCCACCGCCAACGCCGCGGTCGCCTTGCGTGTTCGCCGCCCGTTTCCGGCGCGTTAGTCGCCGCCCGTTCGCACTGGCCCGCGGTACCTCCCTTGCGGCGACTCAACGCCAGCCGGTACCAATGCCTCGGCCACACCGATCCGGTAGCGGAGTTTTTGTATGCACGATGGCTTCGGCCTCACCAGCCCGACTTTGGAAATCGTCAACGTCACCGGCATTCTCCTTGCCGAGGACGGCCGCTACCTGATGCAGCTCCGCGACGACATTCCCACCATCGTCTTTCCCGGTTGCTGGGGCTGCTTCGGCGGCGCTGCTGACCCGGGCGAGAGTTTGGATGAAGCCTTTCGCCGCGAGATCGAGGAGGAGTTGTCGATCGTCCCCGAGGGTTTCACGCCCTTTACCGACATGCTCTACCGCTCGCCCGTCGATCCGGCCTTGGTCCGAGGCAAGCAGTTCTACGTTCTGCCGATCACCGCGGCGGATCGGGGGCGCATGGTCCAGTGTGAAGGCGCCGACATGCGCCTCTTCACCATCAATGAGCTGTTGCGTGAGCCCAAGGTCATTCCCTCCGACATCTATGGCCTGCTGTGTCACCGACGCGCCCTCGACTAGGACGCGGACTCGGTTCCGCGGATGAAAGACGGCCTGCCGAGACTGAAGGACTTCCCAGCTGAGGTGGCGGATCCGGCGGGACTCTGCTGCATCACGCCATTCGGATAACCGGAGGTGCGCGACGCGGCGCTTAGCTAATCTCCTATCCCTGCCTTCGACAAGCCCTCGCGAAGATACTCGAGGTCAGCTTCGTTCGCGTAGTGCATGGTCGCGAGAAATCTCTCCAAGTTAAACTCCGGCTCCAGTTCCCGTATTCGGGATACATGCGCCGCCGCCGCCGTGCCGTCGCCGAGCGAGCCATAACAAGCGGCGACAAAGGCGTGCTGCATTACGTCCATGGCCGAGAGATGCATGAAGGCCTCAACCGCCTCGCCATATTGCCGGGCCGCGAAATGCGCCTTGCCGAGGTGGCTCCAGAATCGCGCCGGATGGTGCGGGTTCAGCCGCATGGCCTTTTTGACCCACTCGATCCCGTCTTGCGGGCGGCCCAGCCACGTCAGCAGCTCTCCCATCTGAACTACGACCAGGTCGTAGTTCGGGTTCAGCGCCAACGCTCGCTCCTGGTGGTAGCGTGCGCGGTTCAGCTCGTCGCGGGCGATGTTGACTGCGGCGAGAATGCGGTGAACGTCAGCGTCGTAGTCGTCGAGGGCGAGCGCCTTATTGACCGCGGAAGACGCTTCCGCGAAGGCAATATCTTGGTCGCCACACCAGCCATAACCCCAGGCTTGGCCCAAGATACAGCCGCGCCAGGCATGCGCATGCGCGTATTCGGGGTCGAGCTCCAGCGCTCGGTCGGCCAGCTCTAGCGCCTTGGCGTTGTCCTCTCGGGTGCTGCGATGGTGCAGTACTTTTGCTGCGAGCAAGCATTCGTAGGCTGCCATGCTGGAGGGCTTCTTGCGAGCCAGCTGGTCATGTTGGGCTGCCTCGACCCGGCCAGGCAGGGTGGCAACGATCGCCGTCGTCACTTCGTCCTGAATCGCGAAGACGTCGTCGAGCTTGCGGTCGTACTTCTCGGCCCAGATATGGGAGTCGTTCGCGGTATCGATCAGCTGGACCGTGATCCGCAAGCGGTCCCCCGACCGGCGCACGCTGCCCTCGACCAGGTATTGCGCGCCCAGCTTTTGCGCGACCTCGCGGACGTTCACCGCCTGGCCCTTATAGACGAAGGTAGAATTACGCGAAATGACGAACAGCTCGTGACGGCGCGCGAGTTCGGTAAGAATGTCCTCGGTCAGTCCGTCGACGAAGAACTCCTGCTCCGGGTCGCCGCTCATGTTGGCGAAGGGGAGAACCGCGACGGAGGGTTTAACCACGGCGCGGGTCGGTGTGGCTGGCTGGTCTTTCGCGCCACCGGCCCGGGGTGGCGCATCCAGTGCCACGCGGTAAACCCGAACCGCGCGGCTGATGTTCTTTAGGGACTTCTCGCCCAGATCTTCGAAGGCGACGTCGAGCCGGTCGGTAACCTGATCGTGCACCGCCGATGTCACGCAGATGCCACCGATCTCGGCGAGCTGTTCGAGGCGCGCCGCGATGTTGACGCCGTCGCCGAAGATGTCGTTGTCCTGGAAAATTATGTCGCCGAGATTGATGCCGATACGGAACTGGATCTGCCGATCCTCGGCGACATCGGCGTTGCGCCGCGCCATCCTCTCCTGAACCTCGACGGCGCACCGCACCGCGTCGGCGACGCTTTGGAACTCGACCAGCAAACCGTCGCCGGTTGTTTTGATGATCTTGCCGTGGTTCTTGGCGATGGCAGGGTCGATCAGCTCGATGCGATGGGTCCGGAGCCGCGCCAGCGTTCCCAGCTCGTCGATCTCCATCAGCCGGCTGTATCCCACCATATCGGCGGCTAACACTGCGGCAAGCCTATGCACCATGTGTTCTCCCATAGCGAGAACACTACTCGCGGTGCCAGGTGGAATCCATCCGATTTGCGCGAGGGGTCATCCGCTCCACCCCAAACAGACGTGCTCGTCGGCTTGAGGCGTGTCGCCTCTTGGCTATTCTGCGACCTCCTGAACCGCGCTGCGAGGCCCGGAAAGTCCCGAAAGCGGACATGGCGGCGGGCTGGCCGGCCAAGATGACGAATGAGGGCGCGCCCTGGTCAGCCCTCGTTCGCCGCCGCGGGGTCGCCGATCAAGGCGCTGAGCATCGCAATATTCACATTACGCCCGCTCAAGACCACGGCAATCGGGCCGTCGCCCAGGGCGATGCGCCGGGCCAACAGCGCGGCGATGCCCACCGCAGCGCCACCTTCGAGGATCAGGCGTTCCTGACCATAGGCATGCCGCA
Source organism: Alphaproteobacteria bacterium (assembly GCA_021774445.1). Classification (GTDB taxonomy): domain Bacteria; phylum Pseudomonadota; class Alphaproteobacteria; order UBA6615; family UBA6615; genus SZUA-147. The sequence goes on along the minus strand of JAJFJA010000002.1, from coordinate 6,723 downwards.
GCGCTGCGGCGATTTCCGCTTCGCTCACCAGCACCATCTCGTCGACCAGGTCGCGCACCAGCCCGAACGTATGGCGGTTCGCCAGGCCGATGCTGCCGGTCAGCGAGTCCGCCAGCGACAGCAGTTCTTCCACGGGCATGGGTTTGCCGGCCTGCTGGCTCAAGACCATCGCCGGGCCACGGTCCATCGACACCCCGATGATCCTTACCGCCGGCCGTGCCGCCTTCATCGCCAAGGCGATCCCGCTGATCAGCCCGCCGCCGGAAAGCGGCGCGATCACGTCGGTCACGTCCGGCTGCTGTTCCAGCAGTTCCAGGCCGATAGTCCCTTGGCCGGCGATGATTTCCGGATCGTCGAAGGGTGAGACGACGACCAAACCTTGCTCTTTTGCCAGTTGCTCCACCGCCGCCTCGGCGATGTCCTGGTCGGCGCCGGCGATGCGGACCTCGGCCCCCAGATCGCCGATCGCCGCCACCTTGTTCTCCGGCACCAGCGATGTCAGGCAAACCACGGCCCTGATTCCCAGTCTGCTCGCCGCGAAAGCCAGCGCCCGACCATGATTGCCGGTCGAGACCGTGACCACGCCGCGGGCCTTCTCGTCCTCGCTCAGGGTCAGCAGGCGATTGAAGGCGCCGCGCAATTTGAACGAGCCGGTTTCCTGCACCGACTCCAGCTTCAACCGGACGTCGCGCTGACACAGCGACGATAAGCTTTCTGAGCGCACCAGCGGTGTCCGCTGGACCCAAGGGTCGATACGGTTGCGCGCCGCCAGAACATCGGCGGCTTGCACCGCGTGTGCCATGCCTTTATCGGCCCACGGCGTAGGCTTGCATCAGCCTCGGGGTCGCCGCCGCGCGCAGCAGCGTGCCGTCCTGAGCGGCCGCGCAGACCCGGCCGATGCTCCACGGTGCCGCCGGATTTACCGCATGACCACGGGCTCGCAGCGCCTCGAGTGTTTCCGCCGGAAAGCTCTCTTCGATATGCAGCAGCCCCAGCTTTTCATCGCGTGGATAGAAGGACGAGCGAAAATGTTCGGTATGGAACAACGGCGCGTCGATTGCCGCCTGCAGGTTCATCCCCTGATGCACATGCCGCAGGAACATGATCAGCGTCCATTGATCCTGCTGATCTCCGCCCGGCGTACCGAAGGCGAGGTAAGGCTTGCCGTCGCGACGTGCCATTGACGGCGTCAGTGTTGTTCGCGGCCGTCGCCCGGGGCCCAGGCTGGTCGGCAGATCGGGTTCCAGCCAGAACATTTGCGCCCGCGTCGACAGACAGAATCCAAGCTCCGGGATCACCGGCGAACTTTGCAGCCAGCCGCCGCTCGGCGTCGCCGCCACCATGTTGCCGTGCCGGTCTATGACATCCAAATGGCAGGTGTCGCCGGTCTGGATTGGCGAAAAGGTCGGCTCTCCGCCACCGCTGCCGGGGCGCGCGGCCGGGACCGGCGCCAACGGCCCGCCGAATCGTGGCGTCAAACCGTCAGGCTGGCCGGGACGCAAGACCCGTGAGGCCTCCGTGGCCACCAGCTTGCGGCGCTCGGTGTTGTAGGCCGTGCTGAGCAACGTCTCAATCGGCACGTCTGAAAAGTTCGGGTCGCCGTAATAGGCCTCCCGGTCCGCGAAGGCGAGCTTTGCGCACTCGGCCACCGTATGCACGAAGTCCGGCCCGGTCGGGTCCATGCTATCGATGTCGAAACCGGACAGCAGCGCCAACTGCTGTAGAAAGACCGGACCCTGACCCCAGGGCCCGGTCTTGTAGACCGTGTGATTGTGATAGTCATAGGCCAGCGGCGCCTCGTAGGTGGCCCCCCAGCCGGCCATGTCATCCCCGCTCAGCACGCCCCTATGGCGGGCTCCCGAGCAATCCATCACCGCTTCGCCGCGCCCGAACGCATCGATGCTTTCGGCCACGAAGCCGCGATAGAACTGATCCTGCGCCGCCGCGATCTGGCGGTCCCGGTCAGGCGATACGCTTTCCGCTTCCCTGACGATCCGTTGGTAGGTCTGCGCCAGCACCGGATTGCGGAACAACGATCGTGCCGCCGGCGCCTCGCCGCCGCTCAGATAGGTCGCCGCGGATGTCGGCCAGTGCCCAATGAAGAAGTCCTTCATCTCGTCGATGGTTTGCGCCACCCGTGGCAATAGCGGGTAACCGTCGCCGGCATAGCCGATGGCCGGTGCCAAAACCTCGGCCAGCCGCATCGTGCCGTAATCGCGCAGCAGGCACATCCAGGCGTCGAACGCGCCCGGGACCACCGCGGCCAGCAGCCCGGTGCCCGGGACGATACTCAACCCTTCGCTGCGGTAGTGATCGATGGTGGCGCCCGCCGGTGCCGTTCCCTGGCCGCAAAGCACCCGAACGTCGTCCGCCTGCCGGTCATAGAGCAGGATCGGGACCTCGCCCCCGAGGCCGTTGAGGTGCGGTTCCACCACTTGCAGCGCCAGACCGGTCGCGACCGCGGCATCGAACGCATTGCCACCCTTTTCCAGAATCGCCATGCCGGCGGCGCTGGCCAGCCAATGGGTCGAGGTGACAACCCCGAACGTGCCCAAGATCTCCGGTCGCGTCGTAAACGTCATTCTCACCTACCGGCCAAATCGTCGGGACTGAAATCCTCAAGCTGGCGTTGACGGCCCCTTTTTCGTCATCGCGAGGCCGCGCAACGGCCGCGGCGATCCAGAAATACCGCGAGCATCTCCTGGATTGCCGCGTCGGCCTGCGGCCTCCCGGCAATGACAGACCGGGACCGTGTCAACAACCTGCCAAAGCATACCGACCCGCGTCTTTTCGGCAAGTCTCCGAACGCCCGGCAGCGCCCGGCCTGCTGGCACTGGCATCTTGGGGGTGCTATGCGCATCCGATGGCGCAACCTGTTGCTCAGCTCGTCGGGATCCACAAGCGCTTTGGCGCCAAACTGGCCGTCGACAACCTCGATCTCGAACTCCCGGCGGGGGAGGTATTGGGCTTGCTGGGGCCGAACGGTGCCGGCAAGACGACCACGATCAGCATTCTGATCGGCCAACGCCGGCCTGATCAGGGGGTGGCGCGCCTCTTTGGCCAGGACCCGCGCCGGCCCGGCGCCCGGGCGCGGCTGGGGGTCACCCCGCAAGGCAGCGATTTCCCGCGGACATTGCGGGTTGCCGAGGTCATCGACCTTATCCGCGCCCACTATCCGCGACCACGCCGGACCGCGGCAGTGCTGGAGGAGTTTGGGTTGACCGATCTCGCCGAACGCCAGACCGGGGGCCTGAGCGGCGGCCAGCGCCGCCGCCTCTCCGTCGCCCTCGCGTTCGCCGGCGACCCGGAATTCGTCGTGCTCGACGAACCGACCACCGGATTGGACGCCGCGGCCCGTCGCGGTCTTTGGCACGCCGCCCGGCGCTTCGTCGAACGCGGCGGCACCCTGCTGCTGACCACCCATTATCTCGAGGAGGTCGAGGCCCTGGCCGACCGTGTCGCCCTGATCGACAATGGTCGCCTCTCGGCCATCGATAGTGTCGCCGCCATCAAGGCCAGAGTGGCCTTGGCGCAGGTTAGTTTTCAGGCGCCGTCTGTCCCCGATCTGCCAGGTATCGAGCACCTGAGCCAGGCTGGCACCACGATCACCTTGTTCACCCGGGACGCCGATCGGCTGGTCCGCGATCTCGTCGCCTCGCGGGCCCCTTTCGTTGATTTGCGGGTCCGGCCGGCCACCTTGGAAGAGGCCATTCTCAATCTCACCGGCAATCGGCCATGAGACTGCTGCTGGCGCATTGGCGGGCGGCCCTGGTCGAACTCATCCGGCTGCCGGGCTATCTCTTCCCGACCCTCATCCTGCCGCTGATGTTATTTGCTTTTTTCGGCATTCCCAATGCCAGCCGGGTCGAGACCGCCAACCTGTTGTTCGCCTCTTTCGCGACGTTTGCGGTCTTCGGCGTGGTGTTTTTTCAGTTCGGCGTCGGCATCGCCCAGTATCGCGAAAGCGCCTGGGAGGACTATTTGCGGACCCTGCCGGCCGGGCCACTACCCAGATTCGGCGCCCAGATCCTCACCGCAATGGTTTTTGCCGGGACGTCGATTGGTTTGATCGCCATTGCCGCGGTGGCGTTCGCGGACGCGTCGTTCACCCTCCAAGCCGCGTTACGCCTGCCCGTAGCGTTTCTTGCCGGCGCCATACCCTTCGGTTTTTTCGGCATCGCCCTCGGCTATTGGGTGACGCCACGGGCGGCCATTCCCATGGCCAATCTGCTTTATCTGCCGCTGTCCTTTGTCGGCGGCCTCTGGCAGCCACCCGACCGCTTGCCCCGCATCGTCGCTGAAATTTCGCAACTGACGCCGACCCGGCACTTTGCCGAACTCACCTGGGCCGCCGCTTTGGACCAACCATGGCCGCCCGCCAGCTGGCTCTGGCTTATCGGCTATACGGGTCTGTTCGCCATGGCCGCGCTCGCCGGCTATCGCCGGGACGAAGGCCAGCGCTTCAGTTGAGGCGGGTCAGCCCGCCCGCGACCCTTGCGGCATAATGCCTCAGGGGGCGCCCGGTCCGCGCCAGGCCAGATCCTGCATACTCAGCCGGCGCAGGCTGCCCTGCTGCGGGGCGTTTCCGGAAGCCGGCCTTCCGAGACCCAGCAGCACAAGGCCCAGACCCCCGAGCAGCACCCAGGCCGGCCACGCGAGCAGCAGGTCGAACAGCGGCCCGGTTATCACGGACGGCAGCCACGCCGCGGCAAGATTCTGGAAGCCGCTTAGGCTCGCCGCGTGCACCGCGTGCCATCCTTCGGCGAGCGGAAACATCACATAGCGGGCGGCTTTGATGGAAACGAAGAATTCACACGCGACGGCGAAGGTCGCCGCATAGATAAACCCCCATCCGGCCATCCCCATGGCTCGGCTGATCTGCTTGAGGCAACTTTGGGTCGTCATCACAACCTCTGGCGAATACCCATCGAATGGGCGGCACTTTAGGGTTGTCACTTAACTTTAGGGGTGGAAAAAACGTAGTAACTTAGCCGATTTTGACCTAATCCCGATCACGGTGCCGCTATGCCGAACGGCCTATTCGGGCCCTCTATCTCGCCATCGGCGTCAACCATTCCTTAGCGGCTTTCTCCCACACTGCTCGGCGGCGCATGTTCCCCCGCGCCAGCGTCCTTGGACGCTTGGGGCCGCTTCGCAGGTAGTGAAGCGGCCTCATGCATTTTGAGCAGCGTTTCGGGCGGCCTACTGCATCGCCGATCCGCGCACCGCCAAGTCGGCGAGTCCCTGCTGACTTGCCGCGGCGCTAAACCAACGATGTGCCTGGGCGTAATCCGTCGTTCCTCCCTGACCGCTGAACATCAATCCGAGACCGAATTGCGCCGGCCCATAACCCGCCTCGGCGGCTTTACGTAGCCAGCTTATGGCCTGCTGCAGGTCACCCGCCACCCCATCGCCGTTGGCGTAGAGCACCCCGAGATTATATTGCGCGACCGGCTCGCCGGTCTCCGCCGCCCGGGTTAGCCATTCGGCGGCGCGCCGGGCGTCGCGATCGATGGCATCGCCGCTCAGATAGATCAGGCCGAGATTGAGCTGCGCCTCGCCGACGCCGGCCTCCGCCGCCGATCTCAGCCGGCTCAGCCCTGCCTCGGTATCCTGCTCGACGCCGTCGCCCCGCAGCACCCGGAGGCCGAGTTTGGCCTGCGCCAGAGCGAAGTCTTGGCCGGCGGCCTGGCGCAGCCATCTGGCCGCCTCGGCGTCGTCCTGGGCCACCCCGTGGCCCCTGGCAAAGGCCAGGCCCAACAAATATTGCGCCTCGGCTTCATCCTGCTCGGCGGCGGCGCGAAGCCATTCAGCCGCCTGCTGGCGGTCGCGGGCGATACCGCGCCCAAGTTGATACAACAGACCGATCTTGCTTTGCGCCCGCGGGTCTCCCGATTCCGCCAGCGGCCGCCATTTATCGAAGGCGACGCTGAAATTCTCTTGCCGATAGGCGCTCAAACCGGCCTCGAATACCGCTTCGTCGCCGAATCGCAGCAACCGTTTGAACCACTTCACCGGGACCTGCCCACGATCGACCAGGGCTGGGTCGAGATCATCGCGCAGCGTCGTATCGTAGTTGATCTGCGCCGCTGGGGATTCCGCCGCCTTGCGGTACCAAGATACCGCCTGCGATAGGTCGTGCGGCACGCCGCGTCCTTCGTAATAGCTGACCCCAAGGCTGGCTTGCGCCGGCACATAGCCCAATTCAGCGGCGCGCTGGAACCATTGCGCGGCCTCTCGCGGGTCCTTTGTTACGCCCAGCCCGTTGGCATGCATCGCCGCCAGGACGTATTGCGCCTCCTGGTCGCTCTGGGTCGCCAAGGTCCGAAACACGTCCGCGGCACGCGCCGCGTCTGGCGGCACCCCCTCGCCGCGCAGATACATCACGCCAATATTGAATTGCGCCGAGCCGTGTCCCTGTTCGGCAAGCCCCTGCCATAGCTGCAAGGCCACCGCATAGTCTTGTTGATCATAGGCCACCAGGCCGGCCTCGAAATCCCGCGACGAGCGTGCCGCGAATTCGATGACCGCTCGTAAGTCGGCGTCGATGATCGGTGCGGCGTCGGTCGCTGGCGCCGTTGGTTCGACCGTCAGCGCGGCAAGGTTTGCGCCTGGTTCGGCCGCCGCCGGTGCCGTCGGCGGATCCGGCAATGGCGGTGTCGTCTGGCTCGGCAATGCGGCAACCTGTGTCTCTGCCGGCGGCGCCGCCGTATCACCCGTCGG
>JAJFJA010000001.1 GCA_021774445.1 Alphaproteobacteria bacterium | reverse complement strand
GACGCCGCCATGCGGCTTGCCCGGACCCCGCCGGAGCCCGCGCCTATCACAAACAGATCATAGTCGAACTCGGCCATGCAAAAGCTCCCTGGAAAACACGCCACTACTTAGGCTCCCGCGACCGCTTGGGCAAACGGCTGGCCCCACCGGCTGCGAAACAGTATGAAAAAAGCCGGACACACCTGCGTGAGCGACCATGCCAGACGAAAGCCCTTTCGCCAGCTTTGATGCCGCCCTGCGCCGGGCCTTGGCCATCTCCACCGACTATATCGCCGGCCTACCCGACCGGCCGGTGAGTTACCCGGTGACACCGGACGACATGGCCCGCGCCCTGGACGAACCGCTGCCGGAAACCGGCTGCGCGGCCGACGCGGCGATCTGTGACTGGTTCTCCCGCGCCGAGCCCGGCATCGTCGCCTCTCCGGGGCCGCGTTTCTTCGGCCTCGTCAATGGCGGCGCCACGCCTGCCGCCCTGGCCGGCGATTGGCTCGCGTCGGCGCTCGATCAGAATGCCGTCATGTGGCTCAGCAGCCCCGCCGCCTCCCATACCGAACAAGCCGTGCTGCGCTGGCTCAAGGAGCTGTTCCGGCTCCCCGCCTCATGGGCCGGCGGTATGACGTCAGGCGCCACCATGGCCAACTTGGTAGGTCTCGCCGCCGGCCGTCAATGGGTCGGCGGCCGGCTTGGTTTCGATCCGGCCGACACCGGTCTTGGCGGCCACCCGCCCATTCATGTGCTGTCGAGTACGGAAATCCACGCCAGCGCCCGCAAGGCTCTCGCCATGCTCGGTCTGGGCCGTAACAGCGTACAGACCGTCCCGGCCCCAGGCGGCGCTGTCGATACTGCGGCCCTAGCCGCCGCGCTGGCGGCCATTGACGCCCCGGTCATCGTGGTCGGCAACGCCGGCGAAGTGAACACCGGCGCTTTTGATGATCTCGGCCAAATCGCCGCCCTGTGCCGGCATCATGCCCCCGGGGTCTGGCTCCATGTCGATGGCGCTTTCGGCCTGTTCGCGGCGATCAGCCCACGCAGCCGCCATCTGGTGCAAGGCATCGCGGCGGCGGATTCCGTCGCCTCGGACGCTCACAAGTGGCTGAACGTCCCCTATGACAGCGGTTTCGCCTTCGTTCGCGATGGCGAAATCTTACGCCAGGCCATGTCCGCGACCGCGGCCTATATCGCCCCGCAAGATGGCCGCTGGGACCCCCACAGCCATGTCCCTGAATTCTCGCGGCGGTTTCGCGCCCTCGCGGCCTGGTGCGCGCTCAAATCCCTCGGCCGCACCGGCTATCGCGAAATCGTCGAACGTTGCCTCGACAATGCCAATGCCTTCGCCGATTGGGTCGCCGCCGAACCACGCCTCGAGCTGCTCGGCAGTTCCCGCTTCAACATCGTCTGCTTTCGCTTGGCCGCCGACGCACCGCAAGCCGACCTTGATGCGCGTAATCGGCAGGCCGTGACCGACATGCAGGCCGACGGCCGCGCCTTCACCACCGGCACCCAATGGGACGGCAACGCCGCCATCCGGGCGGCCTTCGACAACTGGGCGACCGGCCCGGAGGACGTCGCCATCCTCATCCAGGCCGTTAAGGATATCCTGCTAGCCGACTGATCGGACTCCCAAAATCAGGGTCAGCGGTCGATACCGGCCATGCACAGATATTTCAGCTCCAGATAATCGTCGACGCCATATTTCGATCCTTCGCGCCCGACGCCGGATTCCTTGTAACCGCCGAACGGCGCCACTTCGGTCGCGATCACCCCGGCATTGACGCCGACCAGGCCATACTCCAAAGCTTCGCCCACACGCCAGACACGGCCCACGTCACGGGTATAGAAATAGGCCGCCAAACCAAACTCCGTGTCGTTGGCGAGACGGATCGCTTCTTCCTCCGTCTCGAACCGGAACAACGGCGCCAACGGCCCGAAGGTCTCCTCACGGGCGACCTTCATATCGCTGGTGGCACCGGTCACGATGGTCGGCTCGAAGAAGCTCTGGCCCAACGCATGCCGCTTGCCGCCGGCGCGGACAACCGCGCCTTTCTCCACCGCATCGGCAATATGATCTTCGACCTTCTCCACCGACGCCATGTCGATCAACGGTCCCTGAGTGTTGCCCTCGTCTAGGCCGTTGCCAACATTTAGGCCACCAACCGCCGCCACGAGTTTCTCGGCGAACGCGTCATAGACACCCGCCTGCACATAAATTCGGTTGGCGCAAACGCAAGTCTGACCGGTATTACGAAATTTCGACGCCAAAGCGCCTTCGACGGCCGCGTCCAAATCGGCATCGTCGAACACCAGGAACGGCGCGTTGCCGCCCAGCTCCATAGAAACTTTTTTCACCGTGCCGGCGCATTGTTTCATCAAGATCTTCCCGACCTCGGTCGATCCCGTGAAGCTGAGCTTGCGCACCAGCGGGTTGCCGGTCAGTTCGCCGCCGATATCGCCTGAGCCACCGGTGAGAATGTTCAACACCCCCTTCGGCAGCCCGGCCCGTTCCGCCAGAACCGCCAGGGCCAGCGCCGAGAAAGGCGTCGCCGTCGCCGGCTTCACGACAAAGGTGCAGCCCACCGCAAGCCCCGGGCCGGCTTTGCGCGTGATCATCGCCGCCGGGAAGTTCCACGGCGTGATGACGCCGCAGACCCCGACCGGCTCCCGCAGGACCAGGACCCGCCGGTCATTGGCATAAGTCGGCACCGTATCGCCGTAGATGCGCTTGCCTTCTTCGGCGAACCATTCGAGGAAAGACGCGCCATAGGCGATCTCGCCCTTCGCCTCGGCCAGCGGCTTACCTTGTTCGGCGGTCATCAGCACCCCTAAATCATGCTGATTTTCCATCATCAGTTCGTACCACCGGCGCAGCACCGCCGCGCGCTCCTTGGCGGTTTTGGCCCGCCATCCGGCCCACGCGCCGTTCGCCGCCTCGATGGCCCGTTTCGTCTCCGCCGCACCGAGTTTTGGCACCGTGCCCAGCACCTCGGCGGTCGCCGGATTATGGACCTCGATCGTGGCGCCGTTATCGGCGTCAACCCATTGCCCGCCCACATAGCATTGCTGCCGGAACAGGCTGGGGTCTTGTAGATCAATCCCGTTCGGGCCTTTTGGATTCAGCATGATCGGCGTCTCCTAGCGTCGGCAAAGGCGGAAGAAATATCCTGGCCATAGAGAATACTCATCGGCGCCACATAAGCCAGTCGCCGCTATGTCGCAGCCACCGTCTCGAACGCCGCCGGGCTGGTGATCTCCAGTATTTCCACATCGTCGGAGTGGGCGGTCTCGCGGTGGCGGATTTCCGGTGGCTGCAGCACTGAGTCTCCTGCGGTGAAGGTAAACTCACCCTGCCCGTCATATTCAAACTTGACCCAGCCCCGCAACACATAGACCAGCTGGAAATCCAACATGTGATAATGCCATTCGCCCGTGGCCTGTCCACCGGCAACGGCCCGGATCACATGGGCGCCGAAACGTCCGTCGCTGGCGGCCGCCACCGCCAAGTCGCGATAGGCGAAAAACTGCCGCAGCCCGTCGTCGAATTTCGCGTCTTCCCCACGCGATACAACAAAATCCATGCCTTACTCCAATAAATTGGCCAAGGAAGAACCGGGACTATTCAACCGTCACACTTTTGGCCAGGTTGCGCGGCTGGTCAACGTCCGTACCTTTCACAACCGCGGTGTGATAGGCCAACAGCTGCACGGGTATCGAATAGAGCAAGGGCGCGACGAACGGGTCGACGCTGGGCATCGTAATATGCGCGAAGGCTGTCGCCCCCAGCTTCGCCTGTCCCGCCTCGTCGGACAGGAAGATCACCTTACCGCCGCGCGCGATCACTTCCTGCACATTCGACATGGTCTTGTCGAACCAGCGGTCGCTCGGCGCCAACACGATGACCGGCACGGTCTCGTCGATCAGCGCAATCGGGCCATGCTTCATTTCCCCGGCCGCATAGCCCTCGGCATGGATATAGGAAATCTCCTTGAGCTTCAGCGCCCCCTCGAGCGCCAAAGGATAAGCCGTACCGCGCCCCAAATAGAGGACATCCCGCGCTTCCGAGATTTCCCGCGCGATCTGCCGTATCCGCTCGTCATGATTGAGCACCTCGGCCATCCGCGACGGCACCTCGGTCAGCGCCCCGACCAGTTCGGCCCCGCGCGCCTCGTCGATCGCCTCTCGCGCCCGTGCCGCGGCAATCGCGAAGCAGGCCAGCACGGTGAGCTGGGTGGTAAAAGCCTTCGTTGAGGCGACACCGATCTCCGGGCCGGCCAGAGTCGGCATCACCACGTCGGTCTCCCGCGCGATGGTGCTTTCGGGCACATTGACCACGCTGACAATATGCTGCTCTTGCTCCCGGCAATATCGCAAGGCGGCCAGAGTATCTGCTGTCTCGCCCGACTGGCTGACGAACAGCGCCACGCCTCCCGCTGGCATCGGCGCCTCGCGGTAACGGAACTCCGACGCGATATCCAACTCCACCGGCAGCAGCGCCAGTTGCTCCAGCCAATATTTCGCCACATGGCCGGCATAACTCGCCGTCCCGCACGCGACGATCGTCACCCGCGGTACCACGGCCAAATCGAACGGCATCGTCGGCAGGGAGACATTGCGTGTTACCGGATTGACGAAAGCCCGCAGCGTGTCGCCCACGACCGCCGGCTGTTCGAAAATCTCCTTTTGCATGAAATGCCGGAAATTACCCTTGCCGATCAGGGCCCCGGAGGCCTCGGTGAGGCGAATTTCCCGCGCGGCGACCGCGCCGTCGCAGTCATAGACCACCGCATGGTCGCGTCCGATCTCGACCCAGTCGCCTTCCTCGAGGTAGCAGATCCTCTTCGTCAACGGCGCCAGCGCTAACGCGTCCGAGCCCAGAAACATCTCGCCGTCGCCATAACCGACCGCCAAGGGGCTACCCCGGCGCGCGCCGATCATCAGGTCATGCTCGCCGGCAAAAATGATCGCCAGGGCAAATGCGCCCTCCAGTTGCCCCAGACTGCGGCTGACCGCGTCCTGCGGCGTCATCCCCTGCGCCAGATAGTCGGTGATCAATACCGTCACCACCTCGGTATCAGTCTCCGTGGTGAAGTCATGGCCTTTTTGCGCCAGCTCGGCCCGCAGCGCCTGATAGTTCTCGATAATGCCGTTATGCACGACCGCGACACGCGCTGTGGCGTGGGGATGCGCGTTGATTTCGTTCGGCACCCCATGGGTTGCCCATCGGGTATGACCGATGCCGATATTTCCCTCGAGCGGTTCCGCCTCCAGCTTCGCCGCCAGATTGCCGAGCTTGCCTTCCGCCCGTCGCCGGTCGATACGCCCGTTGATTAGCGTGGCGATGCCGGCGGAATCATAACCGCGATATTCCAGCCGCCGTAGCCCGTCCACCAGTAACGGCGCCGCCGGCTCTTTACCGAGAATGCCAATAATGCCGCACATCGGATTCTATTCCTTGGGTTTTTTGCCGGCCCTGAAAACGGTTGCCCGGCCCTCTTTGACCACTTGCCGACCGCGGCCAAGGGCCAGCGCATTAGCCGGCACGTCGCCGGTCACCGTACTGCCCGCCCCGACGATGGCGCCGTCGCCGATCGTCACCGGGGCCACCAACGCCGAATTCGAGCCGATGAACGCGCCTTCGCCAATGGTCGTTCGCGCCTTGTCGTAACCGTCATAGTTGCAGAAGATCGTGCCCGCCCCGATATTCGTCCCGGCCCCGATGTCGCCATCGCCGAGATAGCTGAGATGGCCGGCTTTTACCCCGTCGCCAAGCACCGCGTTCTTGATCTCGACGAAATTGCCCACCTTCGACCGCGGGCCGATTTGCGCCCCCGGGCGCAACCGCACGAACGGTCCGACCGCGGCACCGGACGCCACCGTCGTGCCTTCCAGATGGCTGAACGCCTTGATCTCCACATCATCGGCGATCGTCACACCGGGGCCAAAGACGACGTTCGGATGCACCACGACATCACGGCCCAACTGCGTGTCGTGACTGAACCACACGGTGCCGGGGTCGATTAGGGTCGCGCCACCCGCCATCGCTCTGTCTCGCAACCCTTGCTGAACCAGCTGTTCCGCCGCCGCCAAGTCGGCCCGGGAGTCGATCCCCAACAACTCCGCCTCGGCACCTTCGACGAAACCGCACGTCAGGCCCTCGCCGCGCGCCAACGCCACCAGATCCGTCAGATAATATTCGCCCTTCGCATTGTCGTTGCCGATCTTATCGAGCAGCGTGAACAGCCACTGCCCATCCACCGCCATGAATCCCGAGTTGCACAGGGTTATTTCACGCTGTGCCTCGTCTGCTTCTTTGAACTCGACGATCGCTTCCAGGGACCCGTCCGCCGCCACGATGAGCCGTCCATAGGCAGCCGTGTCCTGCGGTCGGAACCCCAGCACGACCACCGCCTGTTCGCCCTGCCGCGCCGCCAACATGCGCTGCACGATGTCGGCCGAGACCAGCGGGCTATCGCCATACAGGATCAGCACAGTGCCGCCGAATCCCTCCAACGCGTCCCGCGCCGCCTTTACCGCATCCCCCGTCCCCAGGCGCTGAGTCTGCGTGACGGTACGCCACGGCGCCACCGCCTCGGCAACGGCCTCCATATCCGGACCGACCACGACCACGCCGGCCGCTGGCGCCAACCCATCGAGGGTCGCGAGCAGATGACGGATGACCGGCTGACCGGCCAAGGGATGCAGCACCTTGGGTATACGCGAGTTCATTCGTGTACCCATACCGGCGGCGAGAACGACGGCTGCGAACGGCATCTCGGACATCTCTTTAGTCAGCTTCACGTTGGGGTGATCGCGCAAAACTGCCACAGCCGCCGAGGCGCCTCCAGTCACGAATTACTGCCGATTGTTTCGTCTTGGTCCGGCTGAAAGATCGAATCGTTTGACAGCATCGGCTCGGACACGCGATGACTCTTGCATTGTAGGGTGGGAGCCACAGGACTCATGTCAATCGGCGGCAACCGGCGCTCGGTTATTCTCTTCGATCTTGACGGCACATTGATCGACAGCGCGCCCGATATTCGGTTCGCCCTGAACGACGTCCTTCGGCAGGCCAGCTTACCGACGATCACCTTGGAGCAAACCAGGTCTTTCATCGGCGACGGCGCCACCCGGCTGGTTCAACGCGCCTTTACCGCCGTCGGCGTGCCGCTGCACGCCTCGGCCCTCACTTTGTACCGTGATCGCTATCTCCGCGCCTATGATGCCCGCTTAGCCGTTGAAACCAAGCCGTACCCCAACGTGCCGCAGACTCTCCGCGCCTTACGTTGGGCCGGTTGGCGTCTTGCCGTCTGCACCAATAAACCGCACGCGGCCACGACATCCGTACTGCAGTGCCTTGGCCTCGACAGCTATTTCGAGACGGCTTCCGGCGGCGACAGTTTCGCGGTCCGCAAGCCGGATCCGGACCATCTGTTGTCGACCTTGGCCGTCCTCGATGCGACCGCGGACCAAGCCATCATGGTCGGCGATAGTGAGAATGATGTTGCCGCTGCCCGCGCCGCGGACATCCCTGTCGTCGTCATGTCATACGGCTACCATCGCGGACCGCTCGAGGAGATGGCGGCCGACTTGTTGCTCGACGACTTCGCCACGCTGCCCGCAAATCTGCCGACGCCGTCGAAGGCGGTCGCGTAACGCGCTATTGCCGGCAGCTATCGGTCGCCGAAAACGACCGTGCCATCGTCAAGTTCCGCCTTCTTCAGATGCACGATCATGAGGCCGCGCTCGCCGCGAAATACCACCCGAACCGGCACCCAGACGTCATCACCCAGGACCGCCGACATCCACATTTCGATGTCCGATGACATCGCATGGTCCTCACGGCCCTCGAATGGCTTGAAACCCGCAATCCGCTCCAGACGAATGCCGCAACCGAGCGCCGGCCCCTCATAGGGTGCCACCCGACTGCCGTCGAAGACCTTCCGTCCCAACGGTTCCGTGTGTAGATCGTAGCGCCGCCGGCCATCGAAGATCCGCACGAATGTCGGGCACACCGTGCCGTCTTTCGCCAGCATCAGCGCCTGGGTCAGCGCACTCATCGGATCGATTGTGCCGGCAATCTCGGCGACCGGCACCGCCTCCCGGTCCTCGTCGGCTATCGCCGGTTGACTACGCACGTCTCGCGGCCCGTCCTCTCCGTAGTCGATCACCACCGACCGCGCTTCGTCGCCGCGAAAGTTCGCCGTGCGATAACGCGTCGGCTTGGCCCCATCGTCCGCCAACCGACCGTCGCTCGTCGCCTCCAATCGCCAATCCACAAAGGCCGAGACCAACCCTGAGGTCTCTATTTCAACCGCCGCCTGGTAGTCCGCCGCGCCGTCATCGACCGCGGTTCCACCTGGATCGTCGACGGCCAAATCGAACTGCAGGGTCAGCGCTTTGACACCGCTCACATAGGCATCGTAGGTCAGCGAAAACCCTTGCCGGTCCTGAGCTCGAGCCGCGGCGGCGCCGCCGAACACGAGCACCGCAAAGCCCACCAGCAGATATCGTTGCTTTCGCATGATCTGCGCCCCCCTCCCACAACAACACCGCAGGAACTAGCACCGCCGACCCGAACCCGACTTATGACCCGGGATTATGGCAGAAAAACGCCGACGCCCACCACCTTGACAGCCACCGGGACGCCCCCTAAGACCACGCCACACCCGAATAGGGGGCGCGTAGCTCAGCGGTAGAGCGCTCGTTTCACATGCGAGAGGTCGCTGGTTCAATCCCAGCCGCGCCCACCACCGTTATCAGTCCGCCCCCGCCGCCGCGTCCTGCCCGGCTCGAAATAGGCTCGGGCTCTGGGCGAACAACCGCTTGAAGGCCCGGCTGAAAGCCGCTTCCGAAGCATAGCCGACCCGGCCCGCAATGGTTGCCACCGGATCCTCCGAGGTCCTCAGCAACTCACTCGCCTGCAGCAGTCGCCATTGGATCAAATAACCCATCGGCGTGACCCCCATAACCGCCTTGAATCGACTCGCCAAGTTGGAGCGCGACATCCCAGCGGCCCTGGCAATCTCGGCCAGCGTGAGATCCCCTTGCACCGATCTATGGATGCAGCTTAACGCCTGGCACAACCGCGGATCATGCAGCGCCGCCAGGAAACCGTGATCCGGCCGATCTTCCAGCAGGTAATCCCGTAACACTTGGATAAACAGCACCTCGGCCAAACGATTGACCACCACGTCGGCGCCCGGGGCCCCGGATCCGGTCTCGCTGACCAGCACCCCGGTAACACTGTCCAGCCAACCCGGATTACGCCGCGCCATGCCCTTGCTGTGGATCAAACGCGGCAGCGCCTGCAACAGCGGATGGCGTAGGTCGCGGTCGAACTCAAAATGCCCGCACAGCAAAGTCGTGCTGACGGCACCGTCTTCGAATATCGGCTCGCCGGCTTGGATCGCCGCCATCACTTGCGGCCCAGGAACCGCTTCGCCACTCGGCTGGTCGGTCATCCGATGGGCGTCGCCCAGTGGGAACAGCACCACATCGCCGCTGCCCAGCATTCTTTGCTCGCCCACCGCCTCCAGCCAGCATTGCCCACGCACGACCAGATGGAACTGGCCGACCGGGGCATCGTCCATCTGCATCCCCCACGGGGCACTGAAATCGCGCAGAAAATAGATCTGGCTTCTCAGCCTGATGAGCCGCAGCACGTCGCTGAGCGCATCCCGCTGCGATCCATCCATCCTCGGCCTCCCTATCCTGGTCCGTCTACCGCGCCGCGAGAGCACAGTCTCTATACACCATTTTCCAGTCTCTCGTCCTGGTTTGGACGCAAGAGCAAGAGATCTGGACTTTCGGTCATTCAGCGTCGCGGCGGCCTGGCTTATCAAAAAGGCGTGGTCGCGCTCAATTCGGATCGCGCCGAACCGACAAGGAGCAGATATGAGATTTCTACCCCTCCGATTCCCGGCCTTGGCCGTCGCCCTGGCGGGCGCCGTTACCGCGACGTCGGCCATGGCTCAGGATGCCGCGTTCGATGCGGCGGCCCCGGTCGCCAAACCGAGCAGTGAGGTCACCTACGAGCCGGTCAACGAAGCGATTCAGTTTGGCACCGCCTGGGGCGATCGAGCCACCGGCGCCCACGGCACCTTCGGTACCTTCATCGCCAACTTCCAGACACCGTTCCACACCCACAGCCAGTCCTATCACGGCGTGGTTCTGGAGGGGGTCATGACCAACCCGTTCAAGGATGTCGACGCCGACAATCCCGCCCAGTTGGAAGTTGGGTCTTATTGGTACGTGCCGGCCGATTCGATACACGCTACCGCCTGTGTTTCCGACACCCCCTGTCGTTTCTTCTTCACCGCCGAAGGCCCCTTCAACTTCGACGTTCACGAAGAGTAGCGCCAACATTGCCGGCCGCGGGATGAACCGCGGTCGGCTTCCTGCTTAGTGTCCTGCCTAGTGAATGTCGTCCGCCGTCGCCAAAGCCTCGGCAATAGCCTCGGCGTTGAACCCGGGCAAGCGAGCCCGTTGCAGCAGCACCGCCTCACGCCGCATCAGTACCCCGGCCATTTCCGGTACCTTGTCGACCAGACGATCGGGAATAACCACCGCGCCATGGCGGTCGGCATGGATCAGGTCGCCGCTACGCACCGTCATGTCGGCCACCGTCACGGTGGTTTCGATCTCTTCCAAATGCACCCAGGCATGGCTTGGGCCGACGCTGCCGGCGAGCATTTGAAAACCCGGCGCCGCCATGTCCAAGTCGCGCACCGACCCGTTGGTAACCAATCCCTGACACCCAAGCGCCATATGCACGGTGGTCTGCACTTCCCCCCAAAAGGCACCGAACCCCGGCTTTGGGTCCAAATCCTGAAGAACCGCGATTGTCGGCCGTGGTGCCTGCTCCACATACCGGTAGTAGGCGATACGCAAATCGCGAACCTCCGCGGCGGTACCTGGCGGCGGCGTCCTCGCCCGGATCGTCGCCGTCCGCGCATAACCCACCATCGGCATTTGCTCCGACCGTGTGCAGACGAGCGGTTCGCTGGTGAAGCCGGTGGTCCGATAGTCTTGGTCGAGCGCTTCCAGAGCGTTGCAGACGGTCGGTGTATCCAGTGCCCGCAATGCCGCGAACAAGTCTTCTGATATCTGTACCATGGTCAGGCTAAGGCTCCGGTGAGGGTTGGTCGTGGCGGGAATATGAGGCGGATTGTGCGTTTCGCCGGCCGGCCGATCAAGCACGACGCAACGGCTATTCCCAAGCGCCGCAAAAAGGACTACCTGAAGCAGCGGCCGACCGCACAGAAAGGGACTCCAATGCCGTCTATTCGCCGCGCCGATGACCGTGGCCGGGCGAACTTCGGCTGGCTCGATAGCCGGCACAGTTTTTCGTTTGGCACCTATCATGATCCCGACTTCATGGGCTTCGGTCCCCTGCGTGTCATCAACGAAGACCGGGTGCAGCCGGGCCGCGGTTTCGACACCCATGGCCACCGGGATATGGAGATCATTTCCTACGTGCTGGAGGGCGCCCTCGAGCACCGCGACAATCTCGGCAACGGCTCGATCATCCGCCCTGGCGAGATCCAGCGTATGTCCGCCGGCACCGGCATCATGCACAGCGAATACAACCACTCGACCGTCGACCCGGTGCATTTCTTACAGATCTGGATCGAGCCCAACCGGCGAGGCCTCGCCCCCGGTTATGAACAGCGCCCGATACCCGCGCCCGGCCAGTCCGACGGCCTCCGCCTGATCGCCTCGTCGGACGGCCGTGACGGCTCGGTAACCATCCACCAGGATGTCGCGCTTTACACCGCCCTATTGGATCCAGGTCAACACGCGGCACACGACATGGCGCCGGGACGACGCGCCTGGATTCAGCTAACCCAAGGTTCGGTCAACCTTGGCGAAGCGATCTTGACTAGCGGCGATGGCGCGGCACTTACCGCAGATGAGACCATAGCCGTCACTGCCAACGCGCCGTCGGAACTGCTACTGTTCGACCTTCCATAGGCCCGCCAGGCGATCATGACTCAACCAACCAAGCTCCTGCTCCTCGGCGTCGGTAAGATCGGTGGCGCCATCACCGATCTGCTGCACGAAACCGGCGACTATCAGATCACCGTCGCCGATCGGGATGAACCGTCGCTTGACCGCATCCACCAGCCGGACGTGGCGCGCACCGTGTTGGATGTCAGCGACGAGGATGCCCTTGCCGGCGCCATGGCGAACCGCGACATCGTCGTCAGCGCCCTGCCTTATTATCTCAACGCCGGCGTCGCCCGCGCCGCCTGTCGCACTGACACCCACTATTTCGATCTCACCGAGGATGTCGAAACCTCCCGCGAGGTCCGGGCCGTTGCCGACGATGCCGCCGTTGCCTTTGTGCCCCATTGCGGTCTCGCACCTGGCTACATCCAAATCGTCGCCCATGATTTGACCAAGAAATTCGACAGCCTGCGCGAGGTCCATATGCGCGTCGGCGCCCTGCCGCAATTTCCCACCAACGACCTTAAATATAATCTCACCTGGTCCACCGACGGCCTCATCAACGAGTACTGCAACCCTTGCGAGATCATCCACGATGGCGAACGTCAAAGCGCCCTCGCCCTGGACGGTCTCGAGACCTTCAGCCTCGACGGCATCACCTACGAATGTTTCAACACCTCCGGCGGCCTCGGCACCTTATGCGAAACCCTCGATAATCAGGTCACTAGCCTGAACTACAAGACCGTGCGTTACCCCGGCCACCGCGAACTCGCGCGCTTCCTCGTCCGCGATCTCCGCCTCGGCGAGCGCCGCGCCATCTTCAAGGAAGTGCTGGAGGCCGCGGTCCCCATCACCACCCAAGACGTGGTACTGGTATTCGCCACTGTCACCGGCCACCGCGAGGGCTTACTCACTCAGGAGAGCGTCGCCCGCAAGGTCTATAGCCGCGAGATCAGCGGCCGCCTCTATAGCGCCATCCAACTGACCACGGCCGCCGGCCTCTGCGCCATGGTCGAGCTGTTGCGCACCGGACATCTGCCCCAAGCCGGCTTCGTGCGGCAAGAGCAAGCCAACCACAACGACTTCATCGCCAACCGCTTCGGCCAGGTATTCGCGTAGGCCGCGTTAGATCGCTAGCCCCGTCGACATACCGGCGCCGCGTTCAATACCGTCATTGTGAGCGCCAGCGAAGCAATCCATATCGCGATCTCGCTCGAATTCACCGGCGCCGACACGCTGTCGCCGCTAGCCGACGGCCGCCAGTTCCAACAGCCGCAGGGCCAAACGCGGCGCCGCCCCCTTGTCCTCATGCTTGAAATATACCAGCGCGTCCGACCAGCCCTGGTCGCCGATCCGGCTCAACCACGCGCCCAGCATGGCGTCGTCATAGTCGGGCCCGCGCAAGCGCAGATAACCCCAATCCGCCGTCGCCACCATCGGTGTCGCCGCGTCCTCGCCGCCGGCATCCATCACCACCAACGCCACATTGCGACCGCGTAGCGCTTCATAGACCTCATCGTCGAACCAGGTCTCGTTGCGAAACTCCATCGCCACCCGCGGCCCTTCTGGCAACGCCGCCAGGAATCGTTCCAGCCGCTCCATGTTCTTGCCCAGCTTCGGCGGCAACTGGAATAACAACGAGCCCAACTTGTCTCCCAAAACCGCCGCGTTCTTGACGAAATAGCCCAGCGGTTCTTCCACCTCGTTGAGGCGCTTGAGATGGGTAATCCGCCGCGAAGCCTTCAGGGTGAAGCGAAAGCCCGCCGGCACCTGCTCGCCCCAGTTGGCGACCACTTCGGACTTCGGCAGGCGATAGAAAGTATTGTTGATCTCCACCGTCGGCAGCCGCGCGCCGTAATAGGACAGCATGTCCCCATTCGCCATATCGTCCGGATAGAACGGCCCTTTCCACGGCTTGTAGCTATAGCCGCTCGACCCCGCCAGGATTCTCATTTCGCTGGTCTCCGTTCGTTAAAACAGCCTGCCCTGAGCCGGCGTCTTCTCGCGGGCTACCGGCGCCACCTCCACCTCGGCAATACAGGCGGCATCGTCATGGGCCACGCTGTTCACCCGTGGCGACACTGGGGTCGTCCGCATACGTCCTTCGTCGAAAGGCTTGAGCAAACCACCCACCGCGCCGTCGCCCCGCGCCAAATCCAACCATAGTTCAAAGTCGGCCGGATCGAGGATCACCGGCATCCGCTGATGGATCGGGGCAAGCAGGGCGTTCGCGGTCGTGGTGATGATCGTGCAGGTTTCCACCACCTCCCGGTCCGGCCCGCGCCAACGCTCCCACAACCCGGCAAAGGCAAACGGCCGCCGATCGGCCAGGGTGATCCAATAGGCCTGCTTGCTGCCGTCCGTCTGCTTCTGCCACTCATAGAAGCCGTCCGCCGGCACCAGACAGCGTCGGTGCCGGTAAGCTTCGCGGAACGCCGTTCGTGTCGCTACCGTCTCGGCCCGCGCATTGATCATCCGCGCCCCGACCTTCAG